>NZ_CP076443.1:147500-1558665 GCF_018866345.1 Gemella sp. zg-570
GTGGGGGTTCGACTCCCTTCACCCGCACCATTTAAAAATGCGAAAGTAGTTCAGGGGTAGAATATCACCTTGCCAAGGTGAGGGTCGCGGGTTCGAATCCCGTCTTTCGCTCCATTTTTCTAATATAATGCCGGGGTGGCGGAACTGGCAGACGCACAGGACTTAAAATCCTGCGGTAGCAATACCGTACCGGTTCGATTCCGGTTCTCGGCACCATTATATTAGCGCCCATAGCTCAATTGGATAGAGCGTTTGACTACGGATCAAGAGGTTAGGGGTTCGACTCCTCTTGGGCGCGTATGAATAAAAATTCGGGAAGTAGCTCAGCTTGGTAGAGCACTTGGTTTGGGACCAAGGGGTCGCAGGTTCGAATCCTGTCTTCCCGACCATTTATAACCTAAAAAAGGGGCCTTAGCTCAGCTGGGAGAGCGCCTGCTTTGCACGCAGGAGGTCAGGAGTTCGATCCTCCTAGGCTCCACCATTTTGAAAATAAGTATGTAAATTTTATTGGCGGTGTAGCTCAGCTGGCTAGAGCATACGGTTCATACCCGTAAGGTCGGGGGTTCGATCCCCTCTGCCGCCACCAATAATATTATCTTGAATTTTGGACTCTTAGCTCAGTTGGTCAGAGCTATCGGCTCATAACCGATCGGTCGTAGGTTCGAGTCCTACAGAGTCCACCATATGGAGGAATACCCAAGTCTGGCTGAAGGGATCGGTCTTGAAAACCGACAGGAGTGTAAAAGCTCGCAGGGGTTCGAATCCCCTTTCCTCCTCCATTTTATTAACGCGGGATGGAGCAGTCTGGTAGCTCGTTGGGCTCATAACCCAAAGGTCGTAGGTTCAAATCCTGCTCCCGCAATTTTTTATTTTGGTCCCGTGGTGTAGCGGTTATCACGCCTGCCTGTCACGCAGGAGATCGCGGGTTCGATTCCCGTCGGGACCGCCATTATTATATATTTAGAGCCTCGATAGCTCAGTTGGTAGAGCAATGGATTGAAGCTCCATGTGTCGGCAGTTCGACTCTGTCTCGAGGCACCATTATTTGCCGGTCTAGCTCAGTTGGTAGAGCAACTGACTTGTAATCAGTAGGTCGGGGGTTCAAGTCCTCTGGCCGGCATTTTATATTTGGGAAGATAGCGAAGAGGCTAAACGCGACGGACTGTAAATCCGTTCCTTAGGGTTCAGTGGTTCGAATCCACTTCTTCCCACCATTATTTTAAGGGGTATAGTTTAAGGGTAGAACAAAGGTCTCCAAAACCTTCGGTATGGGTTCAATTCCTGTTACCCCTGTTTTTAATCCGAATTATAGGGATTTTTGCCTTGTAAAATAATTAGTAATGATGCTTCGCATCCTTACTAATTATTTTTTATTTTTATTGATAATACAAGAATTAAGTAGACTACCACATCAGAGGGACAATGACAACTGAATAAAAAATTCTACATTTATTTATAAAGGAGATTTTTAGGCTAATAGAAATATAAAATTTAAGCTTAAAATTAAAATAAAGAGATGAGTTGGAAAAAGCAAAGGCAGTTGATTTAAATATATTAGGGCATGTAAAAAATATTTTATTTAATATAGATGAAAAAAGAGATTGAAATTAAATTTGATAACAATTTTTATACAGATATTTTAAAAGAACAGGTTAAGGGAAAAGATAAGCATATTTTAGAATTTACCAAATTATTAGATCAACATAAAAATTTTTATTAGAAGAACAAAATAAAAGCCAATTATTTATAAGGTTACCATATAAAAAATGTGGGTATTTTTGAAAAATGAATAATGTATAAATATTAGCAAAAGAAAGCTTGCACTTAAAAAATAAAATATAAACAAGAGAAAAATTTTTTATAATTATTTAAAATAAAAAATAATTATAAGGATTCTCCTATCATAAAATCTTTAAGAAGATTTTAAACTTGCTAGAGAAAAATTAAAAAAGGAGAACTTGAAGAATATTACTTTAAAGATGAAATTTAGTGGTATTGCTTAATAACTAATAAATGGAATAATAATAAATATTCAGAAAAAAGACGACTATTTAGTCGTCTTTTTTTTAAAAAATTTGCTGATTATTTTTACAAAAAATATTACAAAAATAAATTTATAAATATTGTAAATTATTCTGCAAATAATATTTATATTTGTGAAATAGTCAATATAATTTTTAGGGAAAAGCATAGGTGTAACTAAAAAAATATATATTATTATTTTTTTTTTTATATTCATTTATTTATTATAGTAATATAGCAATAGATAATCTTGCTATTACTCCAGCTACATAGGGATTAATTCCTAAATTAATATAACCTTTAGTAACTATATCTTCTAATTCACCTTCAAATCCTGTTATTACATCTAATGTTTTCATAACTGTTTGGTAACTTATATAAGCTTTGAGCCACTTAGGTATATTTTTTTCAAAAGCCTCTTTTCCTATAGCTATTAATTTATTTTTCATAGCTTTTACAGCAATTTTTACAGTTTGATATTTAATTCCACGTTCTTCAAATAATATACCTTTATTTTTAAAATTTTTATCATACAATAATCTATTATTAAATTCTTTTTTTATATCCTTAAAATCTTTTTCTGAAAGATTATTTAAATTTATATTTTCCTTATCATATTCTTCTATAGCTTTTGAGATTGCTTGGTTTGTAGCTTGAGCTATATTAATTTTTAAAATATCATCTATAATTGGTGTAAATAATAAACTAGAAGTTAATATTACACTAGTAACTTTAATTTTTTTATTCATAATTTTGTCCTCCTTTTATTAATAAAATACATAATAACTATTTCGAACTAGGTATCAACTTAAAAACACCTACTTAAATCTACAATTTTATATTAGCACAAAAAAATAAAAAAACAATACTTATAATAAAAAATATATGATATAATAAAAAATTTTAGTGTTAAAAAGTTAAGGAAAAACTACAAAAAGCAAAAATTCATATAAAAGTTATTATAGGAAAAAAGTCCAACAAAAATGAAATATAAAATTATCATAAAAAATACAGGAAAATAAACCAGTCTTTTTAATAAAAAGGTGGAAAAACTGATTGCTAATATAAGATTAGGAGAAGTAAGAAAACTATGAATAAAAAATTATCTTTATATATTAGGGCAGGTTTTTATTAGATAATAAATATGTAAATTATAAAGATGTTACTAACAGACTATCTCAATAATTGCTAAGGCAGGCAAAAGCTAATATTTAAAAATAGGGCTTTTTAATGCTATTTATGCTATAATAAAAGCAATATTTTAAACGAATTACTGAGTTAATAAATGGCTATTAGTTATAACCTTTATGGCACTTATTAGCTGAAAAAGCAATGAATAAAGAAGATTTAAAATGAGAAAGTGGAATAAGAAGTAATATTATTCTAATAATGATTAAAGCTAACTATGTAAATCTTGCATCAATAGAAAAAATTTGTATAGCTTTGGATTTCAGACTTGAAGATGTAGTTTAAATAATTAATTTAAATCAAGAGGAGGGAAATATTCTTGGATAAGACATACAAAATGATTGATTTATTTGCAGGGATTGGAGGCATTAGAAAAGGTTATGAAAATACTGGTAGATTTCAAAATGTTTTATCAGCTGAAATAGATAAATATGCCTGTGAATCTTATAAATTCTTATATGGAGATGACCCTTATAATGATGTAAGATCAGAAGAATTTAAAGAGTTAGTTAAAAGTACAGAATATGATGTTCTTCTAGGTGGTTTTCCTTGTCAAGCATTCTCGATAGCGGGCCTAAAAGAGGGATTTGAAGATGAAACAAGAGGCACATTATTTTTTGATATAGCAAAAATAATAAACATGTCTAAACCTAAGGCATTTATGCTAGAGAATGTTGAAGGACTTTTAAAGCACGACAAAGGAAATACATTTAATGTAATTGCAAGAACATTAGATGAACTTGGTTATGTTCTAGTAGGTGTTGATATAGAAGAAACACTCGTTGGTAAAAAATATTCTGCAAAAAGAGAAAATATTGTAAGAACTCCATATGATTTTGGTATTCCACAAAGGAGGGCAAGAGTTTTTATTATGGGTTTTAGAAAAGATATTGTTCCCAAAGGATATATATTTCCTATGCTACCAAGGGGTAGAGAGTTAAATATTTATAAAGACTTAAACGATTTGATAGAAGAAGTAGTAGAACCTAAATACTATTTATCTCAAATATATTTAGATACACTTAACAGACATAAAGATAGACATAAATCAAATAAAGCAGGTTTTGGTTATATTGTTGTAAATGATGAACCTAATCCAATAGCAAATACTATAATGGCTACTGGCGGTTCTGGTAAAGAGAGAAATTTAATAAGACAGTATAAAGAAGATTATATTGGATTAAAGAATATAGGGGCAAAAAAAGGAAAACTTAATTCAGAGGGTATTAGGTATATGACCCCTAAAGAATGGGGAAAATTACAAGGTTTTGTAAATTATGCTTTTATGGAAAATGGTATTGATAAATTTGAATTTCCTAAGAGTATAAGTAACAGCCAACAGTATAAGTTATTTGGGAATTCTGTATGTATTCCAGTTATAGAAAGTATGGCAGAATATATGATAGAGAGATTGGATGAATTTTATGGCAAAGGAGAAAAAGGTGGCTTTCAATAAAGGGGAATGGTCTGAATTATATTCAATTTTTTACTTATTAGCTAATAGAAAATTAAACTTAGTTGATTGTAAATTAAACCTTATTACTAATAATATTTTTTCTGTTGAAAGTATTATTTCAAAGAAAAAAAGTGGAGTAATAAAATTTAAGATTCAAAATGATATGGTAATTCCAGATATATTTGGAGAAAAAATTGAAGCAATTAAAATTGAGGAAATAATTAAATTCAAAAATCAAGTGTTTTACAATATTATTTCTGGAAGAGCTGGTTCAGGATCATTTGAAATAGACTATGTTAATCAATGGTTAGAAAAACATAATATTTTTACTAATTTTAAAGCAAAATCTGGAGTTAAAGAAGATATATTTTTGAAGAATTAGAAAATATAAATACTAATATTGCTAGCATACACCCTATGAAAGAACTAGTTGCTAGTGGTTAAATACGACTAGAAAATTATTTTCTAGTTTTTTATTCCCAATTTATTATAAAAATTTTTATTTGTATCTTTGCTAGAAATAAAATTTTATTTTCAAAGTTTTATTAAAAGAAAAATTTTCAACAATCAAAACTATTAAAAAGTTTAAACTTCACTTCAACATTCAAAAATTCCTACTTATCTTTTCCTACTAAAAATATTTTAAAAATTTAATTTCAAGAAAATTTTCAACACCTCAGCCTATTAAAAAGTTTACTCCCCAATTAATTATTTAAAAACTCCTACTTATCTTTTCCTACTAAGAAGATTTTAAAAGCCAAAACCCTTTAAAAAGTTAAAATATATTTTTTAATAAATATGTCTTAAAAGTATGGTCATCTTAGGCTTTTATTGTAAAAATATTTTTATCCCATAAAATATACTTAGACGTCTAAAATTTTTACAGAGGATAGAATTATGGATTATAGATTAACAGCAGAAGAAGAAGTAGAATTTAATTTATTAGTTGCTACTTACAAGGATAAAATTAATCTGGCTCTTTACAAGTGTAATATTGCTTATCGCCAGTATGATGAATTTTATGGCAATGCCCTAGAGGGTTTATTGGTAAGTTTTTTAATTTTGAAAAAGGGGGATATTGCAGAAAAAGATTTTGACAGATTTGCCCTTGCTACAATGAAAAGAAAAATAATAGATGAATTAAGAAGACGGAGCAGATACAAGCTTTCTTGCTTTGAAGAAGTAGACAATACAAAAGTATTTGCAATAAGTGATAATAATTTAGCAAGTATAGAAATAGAAAATAGTATTAAATCTGTATTAACAGCAGAAGAATATAAAATTTACAACTTGCTAAAGCAGGGGCTAGACAGTAAAATTATTTTTTCAAAACTCAATATTTCCAAAAGCAAGGGTTATGAATTAATTGCCAGTATAAAAAGTAAATATAAGTCTCTACTGTACAATTTCTAATTTAGTGGTATAATATAGGTAACTAATATTAAGGAGGAATTGTTAATGAAAAAATCAGAAAAATTTTTAAAAATGCTTATCTTTGCAGCGGTGGGGGTTATTATTTTTTCAGTAATGGTTATATTGATTTTGAATTTCACTTCTGTGGATAAAAAAGCAAAAAACAATTCAAACCAGAATACAAATCAAACTACAAGCAATAAAGATTCTAGCAAGGACACAGACCAAAATAAAAAGGCTAATACAAAATCGGCAAAAGAAAGCAAGCAAAATACCAATAGCTCATCAACTACAAGCAACTCAAATACTAGCCAAAATAAAGAAAATACAAATAAAAATACAAGTCAAACTACAAACCAAAATAAAGAAAACACCAAGCAAAACACAAACAAAAATACAAGTTCAACAAATGAAAATAAACCGACTAGCCCCAACAGCCCAGTAAAAAATAATTCTAGTGCTACAGGTAGCACTGACGGGGCAGGCAATACAGGAAAGGTTTTTACAAGTCAAGCAGAAGCCCACGATTATGCTAAGGAAGAAGTTGTGCGTAGGTCAAGAGCAGAGAAGAAATATATGGAATATGTAATCAGGGGAATTAGAGATTCGAAAGGGGCTGTTACAGGTTGGACAGTGGATATATTCGAAGGGAAAAAACCTGAAACAACAAATAAAAATAATAACTAGACCTTAATAAAACAAAAGCGAACGTAAAATTAAATTTTATGTTCGTTTTTTATTTTAAGTATTGAAAATATACTTGAAATAGGCTAATATATAGGGTAAATAAATTTAAATTAGCGTAACAAGCAAAGAAAGAGAGTTAAAATGGGTCGTAAATGGAATAATATAAAAGAAAAAAAAGCAGCAAAAGATGCAAACACGAGTAAAATATATGCAAAATTCGGACGTGAAATATATCAAGCCGCAAAATCTGGAGAACCTGACCCAGAAATAAATAGAAATTTGAGGCTGGTTTTAGAAAGAGCCAAAACTTATCGTGTGCCAAAAAATATAATTGATAGGGCCATAGAAAAAGCAAAAGGCGGCTCAGAAGAAAATTATGACGAATTACGTTATGAAGGATTTGGTATTGCAGGTACAATGCTTATTATCGACACGCTAACAAATAATGTAAATCGTACAGCCGCAGAAGTAAGAACAGCCCTAGGAAAAAATGGAGGTAATTTAGGAGTTACAGGTTCTGTTAATTACATGTTTGACAATACAGCTGTAATTGGTGTGGCTGATAAAACAGAAGATGAACTTTTAGAAATTTTAATGGAAGCTGACCTTGATGTGCGTGATATTATCGCAGAAGACGGCATGACGATTATATACGGCAAGCCAGATAATTTCCATGAACTACAAGACGCCTTGAAACAAGCAGGCATAGAAGAATTTGAAATTGCAGAAATTTCAATGTTACCACAAAATGAAGTAAGCTTAAGTCCAGAAGACAAGATTAAATTTGAAAGAATGCTTGATATGTTAGACGACTGTGATGACGTTCAACAAGTTTTCCATAATGTAGACTTAGAAGCGTAAAATATTTTAAATGTATGAACGTATCAGAAAAGAATAAAATCTTGTAACAAAAGTTACAAGATTTTTAATTTTACCTAGTAAAAATAAATTTATACAAAAAGAAAAAAATAAGATAAGTTGTAAAAGACAAGAAGACCCACAAAAAATATAAAATAAAATATTAAAAGAAAAATAAAATCTATAAATCAATCCAAAACAAAAATAATTAGAAATAAAAATTATTAAATAATTTCAAATAAAATATTAAAGTTAAAATAAAATAAGGCAAGTTGTAAAAACCAAAACAAACCCCACAAAAAACTATACCAAATAAAATATTTAAAAAAATAAAATTAAACTCAAAACAATTATAAAAACAAGAAAAAATACATAGACCTAACAAATATAAATATAGTATAATAAAACTAAAAAAACACAAAAAGGAACCCAAGATGGCAAAAATAAAATCAATAGAACCCAACATAGCAGACCTAGTAAACGGCTGGCTAAAAAACTACAAGCTAGACTACAAACTCGAACAAGAAAGCCTAAATGCAGAAATAGACAAGGCACTAGACGAATACAAATCAAAAAATGGAGGAAGTGGAGGCAACAGACCTGATGCCAAACTCCTACTACAAGACAAAAACCTAAACTACTACCCCGTCCTAATAGAATACAAAGGCTACAAAGACAAACTCATAAAACTAGACGAAAACGGAAATGTAGACAACAGAAACAGCAAAAACTCCCCCAACTACAAAAACATAAACGACTATGCAGTAAACGGAGCAGTCCACTACGCCAATGCAATCCTACACTACACAAGCTACACCCAAGTAATAGCTATAGGAGTAACAGGCTATAAAAACGACAAAGAAGAAATCAAACACACAATAGGAGTCTACTACGTATCAAAAGAAAACTTTGGAATAGGTCAAGAAATCGGAAAATACACAGACCTATCATTTTTAAGAAAAGAAAACTTTGACGACTTCATAAAAAAAAAAGTGAACTATCCCTAACAACAGAAGAACTAGAAGCCCTAAAAGACAAAAGAGAAAAAGAAATCAATGCCAGTCTAGTAAAACTAAACAACGACATATACGCAAGCGAAAAAGGACTTAGCGAAAACGACAGAGTATACCTAGTATCAGCGAGTATAATGGCAAACCTAGGAATACCTGGAGAAGTAAGCCCACTAGAAAAATCAGACCTAAAATCATCACAAGAAGAAGGCAACACAGACGGAGAAATCATAATAAGAAAAATAAAATCCTTCCTAAAAAGAAAAACCTACCCTATACAAAACAAAAATTAATAGTAAGAAGTTTAGAAAACACCCTACTTTCAGACAACATAAACAAGGCAGTAAACGGAGAAAGCCAACTAAAAAGAATATTTGCAAAAATAATAGACGACTTAGGCATCTACTACAAAATAGGACTAACAACAGACTTCACAGGAAAACTATTTAATGAAATGTACTCTTGGTTAGGATTTACCCAAGACAAACTAAACGATGTAGTCCTAACACCCTCTTATGTAGCAAACCTACTCGTAAAACTAGCCAGAGTAGATAAAGACAGCTACGTTTGGGACTTTGCGACAGGTTCAGCCGGACTACTAGTAGCCGCAATGAACGAAATGATAATAGACGCCAAAGAAAAAATAAAATCACCAGCCGAACTAGAACAAAAAATACTCCAAATAAAAGCCGAACAACTACTAGGACTAGAAGTCCTATCAAACATCTACATGCTAGCCATACTAAACATGATACTAATGGGAGATGGTAGCTCAAACATACTAAACAAAGACTCACTAACAGACTTTGACGGCAAATACGGCTTTGGCAAAACAGAAGAAACCTTCCCAGCCACAGCCTTTATCCTAAACCCACCCTACTCAGCCCAAGGCAACGGCATGGTCTTTGTAGAAAAAGCCTTGTCAATGATGAACAAAGGCTATGCGGCAATCATCATACAAAACTCAGCAGGAAGTGGCAAGGCAAAAGAAATAAACCAAAAAATACTAGAAAAAAACACCCTACTAGCCAGCATAAAAATGCCAATAGACCTATTTGTCGGCAAATCAAGCGTCCAAACCAACATATACGTCTTTAGAGTAGGAGAAAGACACCAAAAAGATGAAATAGTAAAATTCATAGACTTTTCAAATGACGGCTACACAAGAAGCAACAGAAAAAAAGCAAGCAACAACCTAAGAGATACCGACAGAGCAAAAGAAAGATACGAAGAAATAACAAACCTAGTCCGCTTTGGCAAAAGCAAACTAAATATCTTTACAGAAAAAGAATACTATGAAGGACATATCGACCCAAACAATGGAGCAGACTGGAACCAGTCAGCCCCAATAGACACAAGACCAAAACTAGAAGACTTTAAAAAAACCGTGGCAGATTATTTGGCTTGGGAAGTAGCAAACCTTATAAAAAATACAGACCAGGAGGAAGCAAAATCAAAAAAATAAAAGCCTCACTGGATAAAAAACTAAAAAATATTCAGTGGGGCGAGTATAGGATTGGGGATTTGTTTGAGGTTAAATCATCGAAAAAAATTTTTCACGCTAACAATATAGAGATTATGGAAGAAAAAATATTAGATAGTTATCCTTATGTTGTTAGAAAAACTGGAGAAAATGGAATTAGAGGGTATATTAAACAAAGTGAAGAATTTTTAAATCCTAAAAATACATTATCTTTTGCACAAGACACATTCACGGTTTTTTACCAAAAGGAAAAATATTTTACAGGAAATAATGTTAAAATACTTGTGCCTAAATTTTCTGAATTTAATGAAAGTATTGGAATATTCTTTGTAGGAATATTTAAACATTTATTAAGTAATTTTAGCTGGGGGACAGGCTCTACTAAAGAATGGATAAATTCATTTATTCTAAAACTCCCAATCAAAAATGGAGAAATTGATTTTGAATTTATGGACGCTTATATAAGCGAGCTAGAAGAGGAGCGTATAAGCGAGCTAGAAGAGGAGCGTATAAGCGAGCTAGCCGCTTACTTGACAGTAAGCGGCTTGGATAACTATAAGTTATCCACTCTTGAGCGTGAGGCACTAGACCTTGTCTTAGCAGATAAACTTACTTGGGCGGAGTTTAGGATTGGAGATTTGTTTGAGAAAATCAAAACAAAAAATTTAAAAATGAAAGTAGGAGATTTATCTCCTAGAAAGACAGAAAAATTCAATCTTCCAGTTTTAACCGCAGGAATTGAAAATCAAGGACTTAATAACTACGCTCCTAAAGCAAATGCAACTATATTAAAAAATGTAATTTCAATATCTGCTAATGGAGCAAATACTGGTGCAACATTTTATCAAAGTAAAGAATTTACAGTGTTACAAGATGCTTATGCAATATCTTGCAAGTTAGATTTTTCACTTAATGACAATCATAATTTGTTTTTAACAGGTGCAATTAGGAAATCTATATATGGTAATTTTGCTTGGACAGATAAAGCAGGTTGGGAAAAAGTAAAAAAAGAATTTATCCAACTCCCAACCAAAAACGGTGAAATTGATTTTGAATTTATAAATACCCTAATATCAGCCGTACAGAAGTTAGTTATTAAAGACGTGGTACTTTACGCTGATAAAAAAATTCAAGCAACTAAAGAAGTTGTGAAGAGGAAGTAAAAAATTAACTGTCGCCATTAAAACTACAAGCATAAAAAATTAGTGAATATTATTTAAGATGATTATAAATTTTATAATCGTCTTTTTTTATTTAGTATATGGGTGTATAATAAAGAAAAAGGGGGAGAAATAATGTTTAAAGAAAAAAATTTTTATATATCATTTACTATAACTTTTATAGTATCACTTTGTGCTATGTACTTAGCCAAGCTACCATATTTAAAACTATTCGGTCATTTAGTTTTAGCCCTAGTTTTTGGTATGCTACTTCAAATAATTCTTAAGGATAACCTAAAGACCATAAAAAAAAGTACAGCTTTTATAAGTAATAAATTTTTAAGAGTGGGAATTATTTTATTAGGTTTTAAGTTGTCGGTAGATAAATTATTTTCTGAGGGAAAAATTACTATATTAATGGCATTTTTAATAGTTCTTTTTATGATTATTTTAACTTATTTACTGTGTAAATTTTTTAAAATCGAAAATGATTTAGCCATACTTGCTTCGTGTGGGTGTGGTATTTGTGGAGCTGCCGCAGTAATGGGTGTGAGTTCACAAATCAAGGCAAAAACAGAAGATAGTGTAGTTGCCGTTGCAGTGGTTGCCATCTTGGGAACAGTTTTTACTCTTATCGAGGTAGCTTTAAAACCATATTTAAATTTAACTGATGCAGGTTATGGAACTTTTACTGGAGCAAGTTTGCATGAAATTGCCCACGCAGTTGCTGCTGGTGGTGCAGGTGGTAGACTAGCCTTAGAGGCTTCAATCTTAATGAAACTTTCAAGAGTTCTTATGCTTGTTGTGGTTATTTTAGCCTTGGCTATATTTAAAAAAAATAATAGTAAAGAAAAAGCACCCTTGCCTTATTTTATACTCGGCTTTATCGCTATGAGTTTTATAGGTAGCTATGTTACAGTTTTAAAACCACTAAGTCCTTACTTGGTCGATACAGCCTATATCTTGCTGGGTATGGCAATGGCAGCTTTGGGAATGAATGTTGATTTTAAAGTTTTACGCCAAAAAGGCGGTAGAGTTTTAGGAGCTTGTTTTATTTCTTCATTCATCTTGATGATAGCCTGCTATTTAGTTGTAAAATTTTTACTATAAAAATTTTAAATTAGTATTGTTTCTAGTTTTTTTGATTTTTATGTGCTATAATGAGATGATATATAAATTATAGGGGTATATAGCTATGAGTATATTGAAAAAATTCAGTAGTCTTTTAGAAAATGAAGAAGACCAAGTATATGATGAACTAGATAAAGATGAAATAGTAGAAAAAAAGGAAAGTGAAATTAGTAGAGTGCAAAATAATAAATCAAGTAGAAAAGTAGGTATCTCACAAGGTATGGCGAAAAAAGGTGATGTAGTTTTAGTAGAGCCCTTAGTTTTTGCAGACAGCAAAGATGTTCTTGACGATATTAAGGCTAATAAGGTAGTTATTTTAAATTTAACAAAATTAGATTTAGAAACTTCAGACAGGTTATTAGATTTTATATCTGGTGGAATTTATGCCATGGATGCAAAATTAAAAACAATCGGTGATGAAATATATCTTTGCGTTCCTCACGGAGTAGACGTAGAGGGTGAATTTTCAGAAGGAGAATATTAATTTGGATAGTAGTTTTTACATTTGGATATACAAGGTTATTAGTTACACTTTTAGGTTTTATGAGGGAGCCTTACTAATCTATATTTTTTCGTCTTGGTTTCCCATCTCAAGAGAAAATATAATAATCAGATTTTTAGAAGATATTTGTGAACCCTACTTAAAATTATTTAGAAAAATATTACCTCCACTTGCCATGGTAGATTTTTCTCCTATCCTAGCCTTTATAGCCCTAGGATTTATAGAAAGATTAATATATGCTCTTGTCTTTGGAGTGTCAATTTTCTAGTATGAAAAATTTATTTAATAATAATATTTTTTCCAAAGAAGAGCAGGAGATAGCAAAAGATTTATTAAATACCATAAATTTAAAGAGTGGTAAAAATGAAATTTCTCCTTTTTTAAGTCAGGTAGAACAAAAACTTTTAGAAAAAATTATAAATTATTCTTATAGTAATATAAAATTAGATTTTTTTGGTGGAACTTTAGATAACGAGCGTAAACGTGCCAAACTGCTTATTAATGATAACTACGATATTGACTATAATATAGTCTGTTTAGTAGCAAATTTTAATACTAAATTTCACAAGATAGGACACAGGGACGTTTTAGGAGCAGTCCACAATCTAGGCTTAAATTTTAACCGTATCGGAGATATTATTGTTGAAGATGACAAGATATTTATTTTTGTTGACGCTGGTATTGCCGAATATCTAATAATGAATTTTAGTAAAATCGGTAGGGCTGTTTTAAATTTTAGCATAGAGGAAAATCTGGCTGCTATTAAAATAGAAAAAAAATATCAAAGTCTTAGTATTGTTTGCTCATCGCATAGGCTGGATTCTATCGTTTCAAAAATTATAAATAAAAGTCGCAGTAAAACAAAGGAAGTCTTGCAAAAAGAATTTGTAAAAGTAAATCACACCCTAGTTACTGACGGCGAAAAAAATTGTAAGATTGGCGATATGATTTCTATTCGCAAGTATGGGAGATATACCCTAAAAGAATCAAGTCAAAATACAAAATCTTTAAAATATAGAATAATCTTAGATAAACTTGTCTAAGATTATTTTTTATTTTCTAAAATAAATGATTAATATTAGGGCTGGGAATAAATTTTTTTTAATATGGACAGGGGAATTAAATTTTTTATAAATTTACTTACTATAAAATATTTTTGCTAGTTTTTATTAGCTGTATTGCCAAAGGCAAGATATTTTTTATAAAACCTATTAGCAAATAATTATTATAAACTTTAAAATCTAGGTTTTATTAGATAAAATTTTTATCAAATAAATTTTAAAATCTAAATTTTGCTAGATAAAAATTTTTTCAAGAAAGTTTGTCTAAAATTTTTAATTGCCAACTTATATATTTTTTGTGAATTTTTACAAAATCTATTAGCAAAAAATTATTATAAACTTTAAAATCTAGGTTTTACTAGATAAAATTTTTTATCAAATAAATTTTAAAATCTAAATTTTGCTAGATAAAAATTTTTTTAAGAAAGTTGGTCTATAATTTTTAACTGCCAACCTAAATATTTTTTGTGAATTTTTATAAAATCTATTAGCAAAGAATTATTATAAATTTTAAAATCTAAATTTTACTAGATAAAAATTTTTAAGAAAGTTGGTCTGAATTTTTTAATTGCCAGCTTAAATATTTTTTATAAATTTTTGTCAAATAATTTTTAAAACTTTTTCAACTGGGAAAAATATTTTTTCAATTTTATATTTTAAATTTTCACTAATCACTTGCTAATTTTTAGAAAATATAATATAATTAAATAAATTTAATAAAGACAAGATTTTTAAATTATGTTTATAGAGAGAAACTGGTTGGTGCAAAGTTTTAACAAGATTTAAAAATTATCACTTTATTTAAAAAATTAATAATTAAAAGAGCTGCTCCTAAAGTGAGTTAATAGAGGTGGTACCGTGGATTTTTTCGCCCTCTGATTTATTTTAGGAGTTTTTTATTTTGAAAGGAGATAGGACATGGAAGTTAAAGACACACTACTTATGCCCAAAACAGCTTTTCCAATGCGAGGCAATTTACCAAACAAGGAGCCGGAATTTTTAAAACGTTGGGACGAAATGGACTTATACAGAAAGGTTTTAGCGAAAAATGAGGGGAAACCGACATATGTTTTACATGACGGTCCACCCTATGCAAATGGTAACATTCATATCGGACATTCTCTGAATAAAATCCTAAAAGATTTTATCGTGAAGTATAAAAATATGAATGGCTACCTATCGAACTTTGTTCCTGGTTGGGATACGCACGGTTTACCAATCGAGCAAGTTTTGGTAAATAATGGCGTTGATAGAAAGTCTATGCCAGCCTACAAGTTTAGAAACAAGTGTAAAGATTATGCCCTAAAGCAAATTGATAAGCAAAGAGTAGACTTTAAAAAATTAGGTGTTATCGGAGATTGGGACAATCCTTATGTAACCTTGGATCCAAAATTTGAAGCTGAGCAGATTAGAGTTTTTGGAAAAATGGTGAGCAAGGGCTATATTTACAAGGGACTAAAACCTATTTACTGGTCGCCATCTTCTGAATCTGCCCTGGCAGAAGCGGAAATTGAATATAAGGAACACACTTCGCCGTCAATCTATGTAGGTTTTGAACTTATCAGCGATACTGAACTTGTTGACAAGGGAACTAAGTTTCTTATTTGGACAACTACGCCTTGGACTTTGCCAGCCAATGTTGCCATTGCAGTAAATAAGGATTTTTTATATCAAGTAGTTGCCGTTAATGACCAAAAATATTTAGTGGCAAAAGATTTGCTAGATAAGTTAGCAAAAGAATTTGCCTGGGAAAGTTACCAAATAGTCAATGAAGTAAACGGTGCAGACCTAGAATACCTACTATGTAAACATCCTTTCTTGGATAGAGAATCAATGCTAATAGTAGGCGACCACGTTACGCTCGAAGCAGGGACGGGGCTTGTTCACACTGCACCAGGCCACGGGGTTGACGACTACAATGTAGGTTTTTTACAATACAAACTACCCGTAATTTCTCCGGTTGACAATCAAGGAATTTTCACAGAAGAAGCAGGAATGTTTGCTGGAAAATTTGTTTTTGATGCCAACAAGGATATTATTGAACATCTAGCGAGTTTAGGCGCCTTGTTAAAACAAGAAACTATTACCCACTCATACCCGCACGACTGGCGTAGTAAAAAACCTATTATCTTCAGGGCAACACCTCAATGGTTCTGTTCGGTCGATGCCTTTCGTGGAGAACTCTTAGACGCTATCGACAGAACCAAATTTTATAGTGAATGGGGGAAACCTCGTCTTTATAACATGATTCGCGACCGTGGAGACTGGGTAATATCTCGTCAGAGAGTTTGGGGAGTTCCTATTCCAGTATTCTATGCAGAAAACGGACAACCAATTTTAGATAGCGACCTAATCGAACACGTTGCAAAAATCTTTGAAGTAGAGGGTTCTAATGTTTGGTTTAATAAAGAAGCCGAAGAACTACTACCAGCAGGCTACACTCACCCGGACAGCCCAAACGGCAAATTCACAAAAGAAATGGATATAATGGACGTGTGGTTCGACTCTGGAACATCACACCAAGGCTGTTGTGCAGTGCGTGAAGACTTAACATATCCAGCCGACCTTTACCTAGAGGGAAGCGACCAATATCGAGGTTGGTTTAACTCATCACTAATAAATTCTGTTGCTGTCTCTGGACAAGCTCCCTACAAAGAATTAGTTTCTGCTGGTTTTGTTGTGGACGGTAACGGCCATAAGATGAGTAAATCTCTAGGAAATGTTATTTCTCCAAATGATGTAGGAAAACAACTAGGAGCAGAAATTATCCGTCTATGGTCAGCAAGTGTTGACTACACACAAGACGTGCGTATTTCAAATGACATATTAAAACAGGTTTCAGAATCTTATAGAAAATTACGTAACACATACCGTTTCTTACTAGGAAATTTATTCAACGGAAAATTTGATAACAGAAAAGACCTATTAGCCTATGAAGACTTATTAGAATTAGATAAGTATATGCTGATAAAATTTGAACAAGTTGTTAGTAAAATGCTAAAATACTATGAAAATTACCAGTTCAACTATGTAATGAGCGAGCTAACAAACTTCTTTAATATCGAACTATCTTCTTTCTACCTAGATTACGGAAAAGATATTCTTTATATCGAGTCAGAAGATTCTCACATTCGTAGAAGTATGCTGACAGTTCTATATACAGTCCTAAGTAAAACAGTAAGATTAATAGCACCGATACTATCATTTACTGCTGAAGAAGTATATGACAACATGCCTTATGAAGAAGCTGACTCGGTACACCTAACAGACTTCCCAGCCGAAAACCTTATCGACGACAAAGAACTAGAGGCTAAGTGGGATAAATTATTAGAAATTCGTGATGACGTTCTTAAAGCCCTAGAAGAAAGCCGTAACGAAAAAGTAATCGGTAAATCACTAGAAGCAAAAATAGAAATTTATGCAAAAGATTTAGAAATAGTAAACCTATTAAAATCAGTAGATAATTTACATCAATTATTTATTGTAAGTAAGGCAGATGTTAAGGAAAATGGCGGCAAAGAATATGACTATACAGCAGTGAGCGTAACAAGAGCAGAGGGTTATAAATGCCAACGTTGCTGGACAATAGTTGATGAAGTAGATGAAGACGGCTTATGCCCACGTTGCCATAACATTTTAAAAAAATAAGATAAAACTACCTAAATTTAGGTAGTTTTTTTATTTAAAGGGAAAAGATATTTTACGAAGATATGTAAAAATTTAAAAATAAATAATTATCCTAATAAGCAAGTTTAGAAAAATTGTTCCAGAAAATATACTTACTGAAGATAAGAAAGCAGTGAGTGTTAAAAAGACTGAAGAACACATCAAAAATTTAGCTTTTAAAGAAAAGAAATAGGACAAGAAAAAAGACTTAAAATTATTTTAAATCTTTTTGTTTTGCTCTCTTATTTTCAGATATTTTGTAAAATTTTTATTGTCGCTACCACTTTATTTCTTCTTTGTTTACAGATTTTAGAAATTCGTTGGTTTTTGAGAAGGGCTTGCTTCCGAAAAATCCTCTATAAGCAGACAAGGGACTTGGGTGGGCTGATTCGATAATATAATGTTTTTTAACGTCTATAAGTTTCTTTTTGCTACGAGCAAAACCTCCCCAAAGAATAAAAACAATATTATTACACTCATTAGATATTTCTTTTATAATGTAGTCTGTAAAATCTTCCCAACCAAGATTTGAATGACTAGCTGGCTTATTTTTTTCAACCGTCAGAACAGAATTAAGCAAAAAAACTCCCTGCTTGTGCCAGGCTTCTAAGTTGCCACTTTTTCTAGGAGCTATAGCCAAGTCGTCATGCAGTTCTTTGTAAATATTTATTAAACTTTTGGGTAGAGGTAGGCCATCTTTTACAGAAAAACTTAAACCGCAAGCCTGATTATCATTGTGATAGGGGTCTTGTCCCAGTATTACCACCTTTATATCTTCAAGGGCTAAATTAAAAACTTTAAATACTTCATTTTGAGGAGGGAAGATTGTTGTTTTTGCCCTTTGTTTATTTATTTCATCTAGCACATTGCCAAGGTCTTGTCGTTTAGGATAATTTTTAAAAAATTTTTTCCATGAAGTATCCATAAAAACTCCTTAAATTTATTTTTCTTAAATATATCATAATAAAGTTACTATGGCAATTTTCTAATAAATAGTTTATAATTTTATAATATACAAGTTAAATAAATTTTTAACGAAAATTATAGCTAAAGGAGATTATTATGAGCCAAGTAAAATTAGTAGACAGAAAAGATGTCGATAAAAAATATACATGGGATATTAATTTAATTTACAAAGATGATGTAGAGTATAAGGAAGAATTAAAAAAACTAGAAAAAAATATTATTGAATTTAAGTCAGAGTTTGAAAATAAATTAGCCGACTTAAATATTTTAGATAGGGCTATTAAAACTTTTGAAGAATTATTGTTCGATTTAACTAAGTTAGAACATTACGCCTACTTGCCAACAACGGTAGACAGATTTAATAATAAAGTTATTGAAAATTATAGCTTGTTTGAAAATTTTGTGAGTATCTGGTCAAGTAATGCAAGTTTCTTTAGTAGTGAACTTGCTACTTTAGAAGAAGATTTTATTAAAGAATTTGTAAGTTCTAAACGCCCCGACCTAGAATATTTTTTCAGTAAAGTTTTGCGTGATAAAAAACATATGCTAAGTAAAGATACAGAACAATTATTAGCAAGCCTAGAAAGTTTACCGAGCTTTTACAATCTTTATGAAGTTACAAAATTTGAAGATATGGAATTTGATTCTTTTGAAGCAAATGGAAAAACTTTAGAAAATTCTTATGTTCTTTATGAAAATCTACATGAAATGGATAATGACAAGGAAGTAAGACGTAATGCAGCGGCAAGTTTTTATGAAACTTTGAACCGATATAAAAATACAACAGCTACCGAATATATATCACACATTAAAAAAGAAAAAGCCATAGCCACTGCTCGTGGTTACGAAAGTGTAATTGATTATTTATTAGATAGACAAGACGGTGATAGAGAACTTTATGACAGACAAATTAAAGTTTTAATGGAAGATTTAGCACCCCACATTCGTCGCTACATAAAATTACTTGCTCGTGAACACAAGATAGAAGATATGACTTTTGCTGATTGCAAAATCAACCTTGACCCAGAGTTTGAAGTTGACATGACAGTTGATGAGTCAAGAGAATATTTGAAAAAGGCTCTTGGAGTTTTAGGGCAAGATTACCTAGACTTAATTGATGAAAGTTATGACAAGCGTTGGACAGATTTTCCACAGAACAAGGGAAAATCTACTGGTGGCTTTTGTGCTACTGTGCCAAATATAGCTAGCTATATTCTCTTATCATGGACAGGTAAAATGAATGAAGTCTTTGTTCTTGCTCACGAATTAGGTCATGCCTTTCATTTTATGAGTACAGGTAAGCACCAAACAATGTTAAATTATGACTGTCCTCTTTACTTTGTAGAAGCTCCGTCAACTTGTAACGAAGTAATAGTTTCTAACTATCTTTTAAAAACAAGTGAGGACGCAAGATTTAAACGCTGGGTAATTTCTAATATGATTAGTCGTACATATTTTCACAATATGGTAACTCACTACCTAGAAGCTGTTTATCAAGACAGGGTTTATAAAAAAGTTGATAATAATGAAATGCTTACTGGTGAGATATTATCAGATATTAAAGGCTCTGTAATGGAAGAATTTTTTGGAGATAGTTTAAGAGTAAATGAGGGAGCAGAATTAACTTGGATGCGTCAGCCACATTATTACATGGGACTATATCCATACACTTATTCAGCAGGACTGACAATAGGAACAGCCATAGCAAATAAAATAGAAAAGGACACTTCAGCCGCTCAAATTTGGTTAAACACTTTAACAAAAGGAAGCAGTATGTCAGCAAAAGACTTGGCAACTTTAGGTGGTTGTGATGTAAGAACGCAAGAACCACTAAAAGAAGCAATTGCCTATGTAGGATATTTAGTAGACCAGTTGTACAGCTTGACTGATGAAGTGAATAAATAAAATTTATTTTAATTATATTTATGAAATATTTTTATTAAATTAAAATTATATCAAGGTATATTAATTTAGGAGATATATGAAAAATGATAATGTTATTTATCCACAACCTTTTGTAAAGTGGGTTGGTGGGAAAAGACAGGTAATAGATAAAATAAAAAATAAAATACCTTCAAATTTTAATGATTACTACGAGCCTTTTGTTGGAGGCGGAGCGGTATTATTTAATATTAATTCTGAAAATATTTTTATTAATGATATTAATGAACAATTAATAAATGTTTATCATCAAATAAAAAATAATTACAAAGAACTTGCATACCAAATAGATTGTTTAAACAGTGAAGAGGTTAATTCCATTAGGTATGAAAAATTAAGAGAATTATACAATGACAAGATAATAAATAAAGAGCTAGACTTAGAGTGTGCAGCTTTATTTATGATTATAAATAAATATTGCTTTAACGGTGTATATAGAGTCAACAAAAAAGGGCTTTACAATGTTCCTTGGAATAAAAAAACTAAGGTTAAAATTTATGAGTTAGATAATTTAAAGGCTATTTCTAAAAAGTTACAAAATGCCACTATAAAATCTGGTGATTTTTTAAATCTTCTAAAGACTGTAAAAAAAGGTGATTTTGTATTTTTTGATAGTCCTTATGCACCTTTAAATGAAACTACGTTTAATTCATATACACAAACAGGTTTTACAAAATATGACCATAAAAGATTAGCTCAAGAATTTAAACGATTAGATGGTAAAGGGGTATATCTTATGCTAACTAATCATAATACAAAATTAATTAGAGAGCTATATAAAGAGTATCATATTGAACTTCTTGATGTTAAAAGGGCAGTCAATAGCGATGCATCAAATAGAGTAGGCAAAGAAATTATAATAACAAATTATTAAGGAGTAAATATGGATAGAAATTTTGATATATGGTTATCTAAAATGGTTAATTCTATAGCTAGTTGGTCTTGGTATACAGATTTTGAAAAAGTGTATAAAAATATAGATAGCATAAAAATAGAGTTAAATTTGTTAAACACGCTAATTAATAGCAAGAATATAGAAGTAGAATTTAAAAATTTAGTAGAAAAATATCCTAATATTTTAAATGCAATACCAATATTAATAGCTAAAAGAGAAAACAAGATAATAATTAAAGACAATAAATGTGATTATGAATTTAATTTTAAGAAACAGAATTATGATATTAAAGATTATATTTTGTTTATGAGAAAAACAGGAATTTTTAACCTTTTAGAAAATCATATAATTTCCAATTTATATGATTATGTTACAGGAATAGAAGTAGGATTAGATTCTAATGCTAGGAAAAATAGAACAGGACATTTAATGGAAGATTTAGTTGAATCGTATCTGCTAAGTTCTGGTTTAGTTAAAAATGTAAATTATTTTAAAGAACTAAATAAAAGTAAGATAGAAGAATATTGGGGAATAGATTTATCAAAGCTAGGAAATAGTGGTAAAACAGAAAAGCGTTTTGACTTTGTAATAAAAACCAATAATAAAATTTATGCCATAGAAACAAATTTTTACTCCAGAGGTGATTCTAAATTGAATGAAATTGCAAGAAGTTATAAAAATTTATTTGAAGTATGTAATAAAATAGAAAATTTTGAATTTATTTGGATTACTGACGGTCAGGGTTGGAACAAGGCTAAGAAGAATTTAGAAGAAACTTTTAATATAACTAGAAATATTTATAATATAAATGATTTGGAGAATAATATAATATTAAAATTAATTAATTAATTAAGTTAAGACAGTGTTTTAATTTGCTTTTATGGTAAAAATAAAAATTTTTAAATAGTATCTAATAAAAATACTTTGAGATTTTAAATATTTCAAAGTATTTTTTATTTTGAAATATAAAATTAAAAAATAAATTATAAAAATAATTGAATATAGTTTTTTAGTGCTATAAAATAAGTATATAAGAAAGAGGTGTTAATATGAAAATAGCAGTCGTTGGTGCTGGCATAGTTGGAGCTACTTGTGCCTATTACTTGTCAAAAGAAGATGTCGAACTAAAGGTTTTTGATTACGGCTTGGGGCAAGCAACAAAGGCGTCAGCAGGAATTATCAGCCCCTGGTTTTCTAAACGTCGTAACAAGGCCTGGTACAAGATGGCAAGAATGGGGGCTGAATTTTATTTAAAATTGGTAAAAGATTTAAAAAATGACGGTTACAGCACAGATTTTTACAAGCAAACTGGAGTTTATATCCTAAAAAAAGATGAAAGTAAATTACAATACCTATTAAGTCTTGCAGAAAGTAGAAGAGAAGTTTCTGCTATGATAGGGGATTTAAAAATAGTTTCTAAGGAGGATATCAAAAAAAATATTCCAGATTTTACAGGTGCTAATTACGCCCTTTATGCAAGTGGTGGGGGGAGAATAGAGGGAGAACTTTTTGTAAAAACACTACTCGAAGCTGCCAAGGTTGAAGTAATAAATAAAAAAGTTACACTAGAAATTCAGCAAGACAAATATATTGTTGATAATGAAGAATTTGACAAGGTAATTTTATGTACAGGGGCATGGCTTAAAGAAATACTTGAACCCCTTAATTTTGAAGTAGACGTTCGCCCACAAAAAGGACAACTTCGAGATTATCAAATTTCAGATTCTAAGAGTGGCACTTATCCCGTAATTATGCCAGAAGGTGAGTTAGATATAATCCCTTTTGAAAATGGTTTTCTCAGTATGGGAGCAAGTCACGAAAATAATATGGGCTTTGATTTAAGTGTTGACAAAGATTTATTAAATAAATTTGAAGAAGAGGCGACTAATTTTTTACCTACATTAAAAAAAGCAAGGGTAATAAATGAGCGTGTAGGAATTAGGGCATATACAAATGATTTTTCTGTCTTTTACGGTCTAGTTCCAGGCGAAAAAAATCTTTTTGTAGCAAGTGGTCTAGGCTCTTCTGGTCTAACTACTGGAGGTATAATTGCTTATAATCTTGCCATGCTTGCAGTAGGTAAAGAGGAGTTGCTAGACAGTTCGGATTATCCCACAAGTAGATATATTAGAAAAATAAAAAAATTCTGAAGCTAAGTTGAGATTTTTTCTAACTTTCTATGTTTCAATCACACCCATAAAATCCATAATTATTTACAATCTCCCATCTCCCAATAAAAAATATATAAGCATCATTTAAAACCTAACAAGACTTGGAAATATTTATTTTAAAACTTCTAGGCAACTTGGGCTACCATGATATGCCAGTTAGTTCTTTAAATTTTTATCAATTTAACATGACTTGTATAAGCCAATGTTCCTAATTTTCCAATATATAAGAGGACTAGTATTTAATAAATAATTCTATATAACTAAAGCCATTGAAATTATAAATAATAAATATGGTAATAATCTATGATAACACCATTATTGTCGCTTTAATTAAGTGTATATGATAACTAAAATTTTGCAATTCGTCTTTAATAATAATGTTTAATCTTGCTAGGTTTAATATGGTAGAAAGTACTTAATCAGATGTTTTCATAAGGGATAAAAATATATAATATATAATTCATCTTTTCTCACTACTAAAATATAGTACAATTAGCATCTAAATCACAAGTTTCTAATCCTATTTTTATTATATTCAATAAAAACAGATAATTTCTTACTAGAAATTATGGCTACTTCTCCTAATCTTATATTTCTATATAGCAGTAGACTTGAAAATTTTATTTTTAAAATCTAGGATGAAATCATTTTTTAATATATGCCTTTTTTCGATTTCACCAATTCCAAGGAAATAAAACATAATATTCTTATATTTTACAAGAATATTTATAGCAAAAACAAGAATATTATAAATGATTATTTCAGGTATAGTTAATATTTATTTTCTAAATTGTTTGTTTTATTTCCAGTGAAAATTAAATACAAATAATAATATATAACTCTTTTTATTGAAAAAATAAAATTTTTATGCTAATATGAAATAAGAAATAAATTAATCTTATAAAAGGGGGCTGATAAATCGGCTGAGATAAGAATGTGATTCTTGACCTTCGACCTGATCTGGGTAATGCCAGCGTAGGAATTTAATTGACGCCGCATATATCCGCAGATATATGCTTTTTTAGTGGATTTACTTAAAAATTGTTAAAAATAATAAATTATCTTATAAAAGGGGGCTGATAAATCGGCTGAGATAAGAATGTGATTCTTGACCTTCGACCTGATCTGGGTAATGCCAGCGTAGGAATTTAATTGACGCCGCATATATCCATAGATATATGCTTTTTTAGTGGATTTACTTAAAAATTGTTAAAAATAATAAATTATCTTATAAAAGGGGGCTGATAAATCGGCTGAGATAAGAATGTGATTCTTGACCTTCGACCTGATCTGGGTAATGCCAGCGTAGGAATTTAATTGACGCCGCATATATCCGTAGATATATGCTTTTTTAGTGGATTTACTTAAAAATTATTAAAAATAATAAAATTATATTATTAAATATTGAGCTAGCATCTAACTTTTTTGAAAATAGATTAATATATTTAATTAAACATTATATATGGAGGGTAAATAATGAAAAAAGTATTAACAATAGCCGGTTCTGATTCAAGTGGAGGAGCTGGGATTCAAACCGATCTAAAAACATTTGCAGCACATGGAGTTTATGGTATGAGTGTTATAACATCAATAACAGCACAAAATACAATGGGGGTTAATTATATAGAAGATATTTCTTCAAAAGGAGTTACGTGTCAGCTAGAAGCTATTTTTACAGATATTGAAGTTGATTCTATAAAAATAGGAATGCTGTCAAATTCAAATATAGTAGAGTCGGTTTATGACGGTTTAAAAAAATATAAAACTAATAATATAGTTTTAGACCCTGTTATGATTTCCACTTCAGGCTTTGATTTAATAGATGATGCGGCAAAAAATAAATTAATAAATACACTTTTTTCTATTGCTGATATAATTACTCCCAATATAATGGAAGCCAAGTGTATATATAAATTATTATTTAACATAGAAGTAAATATAACTAGGGTAGAAGAAATGGTAAAAGTTGGTAAAGAAATACAAACAGTAACAGGAAAGTATGTACTCATTAAGGGAGGGCATCTTGATGAAAATCCATGTGATGTTTTAATAGATATTAATAATAAAGAACACTACTTTACTAATAATAGAATAAAGACTAAAAATACACATGGAACAGGCTGTACATTATCTTCAGCAATTGCTGCAAATTTAGCTTTAGGCTTTGAAATGATTGATGCTGTAAAAAAATCCAAAAAATTTATAACTATGGCTATTGAAAATTCTTTAAATATAGGTAGTGGATGTGGACCTACAAATCCTATGGGACAAATATATAAAGATTTAAACCTAAAATATAAAGGAGATTAAAAACATGAATAAAAATATAATTATAGAAGAAATTTGTAAAGCAATTAAAAAGGTTAGGGAAACAAAACCTTTAATAGAACAAGTTACAAATTATGTTACAATAAATGATTGTGCAAATGTTACACTAGCTATTGGGGCATCACCAGTAATGGGAGATGCGTATGATGAAGTAGATCAAATGACGAAAATAGCCAATGCACTGGTACTTAACTTTGGAATAATTAGTTCTGAATCATTAAAAACAATGATAAAAGCAGGAAAGACTGCAAATGAGAATAATATACCCATAGTTTTTGACCCAGTAGGCATAGGTGCAACTCCTTTTAGAAATGAAACGGTTATAGAGTTTTTAAATCAAGTGCACGTTAGTATTATTAAAGGTAACGCTTCTGAGATAATGGCATTGGCAGGAGTTAATGTAAAAACCAAAGGAGTAGATTCAAGTGTAGAAAGTACTGAAGCAATAGACGCAGCTATTTTTATAGCTAGAAAGTATAGATGTGTATGTACTGTTACTGGAAAAGTTGACATTATAACAGATGGAATAAATATTATAAAAATACAAAATGAATCAGATTCTTTAGCCTACATTACAGGAACTGGCTGTATGATTGCTTCATTGATAGGAAGTTATGTTGGAGCTAATAAAAATCCATTAATTAGTTCAGTTGCAGGTGTCTTGACTATGAGTCTATCTGGTGAAATAGCAAATAATGAAACTAAGGGTATTGCCGCTTATAAAGAAGAGGTGATGAATAATATTTTCAACTTCAATCCAGAGATGGTAATAAAAAACGCTAAAATATCTTATGAAAAAGTGAAATATCAATATGATATGTATGTAATTACAGATGAAAAAGCATGCTTGGGTAAAGATCTTTATACATCTATAGAGGAATGCATAAAAGGTGGAGCTAAGATTATTCAACTTAGAGAAAAAAAATTAGCTACTAGAGATTTTTTAAATAGAGCCATAAAGATAAAAGAAATTTGTGCAAAATACAATGTTCCATTATTAATAAATGATAGATTGGACATAGCTATTGCTGTAGATGCGGATGGTGTACATGTAGGACAATCTGACATGCCAATAAAAAAAGTGAAGGAATTAATGGGACATAATAAAATAGTAGGAGTTTCTGTAAAAACTGTATCACAGGCACTTGAAGCTCAAAAAGAGGGAGCTGATTATATAGGAGTCGGTGCTATATTTGCTACAAATACTAAACCTGATGCTCATGTAATATCTAAAGAGACTATTATGGATATTAAAAATAATGTATATATTCCAATTTTAGCAATTGGAGGTATTAAGTTAGAAAATTTAGATGTTATTAAAGATATAGGGGTGGATGGAATCTGTGTAATATCAGATATATTAAATCAAGAAGATTGTAAAAAAAGAACAGAAGAATTAGTAGAAAAATTTTCAAACCTATAATAAAAAATATTAAATAAATTATATGTAAAAAGATACATATTCCCTAAAGAGTATTATTATGAAACAAATAAAAATCATATTAATTAAATACTTGGTCAGGTTTTAGTATAAAAATAAATCTAAATATCAGCATATCAAAATATAATTTAGAACTTGATAAATTTAATAAAGTTCTTTTAGAAAAACTTAAAAATTTTATATAAAAATTAATATAATTAATTTATAGGATTTTATAATTCAACCACAATTTGTATAACATATTAAAAAAAGACACTTCCTAATAAATATTTTAAGAGGGTTAGATATGGAGATCTAGCTCTCTTTTTATTGCATTATTAATTTTAAAACAATTCACAGCATCTATAGCTTTTTCACTAGCTGGATAAAGGCTTTTATTTTCTTGTTTTAAAGGCAGGTTATGATTTTTAAAAAATTCATGGAGCTTATATTTATGATAGGCACTGCGTAAAAATCTACCGTTATGTATGGCTAGTTCTAACTGATTTTGTGTGTCGCTAGATAAAAGATTACATCAAGCATTGGCAGTCATCAATAATTTTGTGCCAACTCTTTTTCTTTCTTCTAGTAGAAAAATTTTAAGTTTATGATTATTTAATCTATCTGCTATCATAAGAGGGCTAATCCCAGCTCCAATAATAATTAAGTCATATTTAAAATCTTTCATACTCCTCCTAAAACTGTTATCTAATAAAATGAAATATTTTTCAAAATAGAAAAGTCAATAAATTTTTAAAAATATTTTTATTATTATTTTTGTCTTTTTAAATAAGATAAATAGATATATAACAATTATTATTTAAAAAATAAATTTTAAAGTAAAACACCATTTTTTAAAATGAAATATTCTGTTTCACTGTTTTATTTTATATGTTTCAAAAATGATATCTTGATTTATAAAAATAAGAATAAAAATAAAAATAAATTAATTTTTATATTCAAAACAGATATATAACAGATATTTACAAATTTTTTTTTGTGTGTTAAACTTTAGGTGTAATAAATTAAGGGGCAAATTAACTAATAAAATTAAATAATGCCTAGCAATTATTGTAATTTTTATTTTAAAATTTGTCTACTTATGAAAATTTAAATAATTTTTAAAAGGAGTCATAATCATGGCAAAAGAAAAAGAAGTATTATTAGACCCAATCGAAGAAGTGAACACGCTTGTTGCAAAAGGGCAAGTAGCACTAGCTGAATTCTTGAAAATAGAAGACCAAGAAAAAATTGATGCGATAGTTCAAGCGGCCGCAGTTGCATCTTTAGAAGCCCACGGGCCTCTTGCGGTAGCAGCGGTTGAAGAAACAGGACGTGGTGTAATAGAAGATAAGGCAACTAAAAACTTATATGCTTGTGAATACATAGTAAATAGCATGCGTGGAGTTAAAACAGTTGGTGTTATAGACAGAGATGAAGTAGATGGTTTGACTGCTATAGCAGAACCTGTTGGAGTTGTATGTGGTGTAGTTCCTACTACTAATCCAACATCAACAACAATTTTCAAGTCATTAATCTGTTTGAAAACAAGAAATCCAATTATCTTTAGCTTCCACCCATCTGCTAATGAGTGTTCTAAAGAAACGGCAAGAATAGTTAGAGATGCTGCTATAAAAGCAGGAGCGCCAGAAAACTGTATTCAATTTATCGAAAAACCATCAATGGAAGGTACAAATGCCTTGATGAAACATGATGGAGTTGCAACAATTTTAGCAACTGGTGGTAATGCGATGGTTCGTGCAGCTTATTCTTGTGGTAAACCAGCCTTGGGTGTAGGTGCAGGTAACGTGCCAGCTTATGTACACAAAGATGCAAAACTTAAACAAGCGGTAAATGATATTATTTTAAGTAAAGCATTTGATAACGGAATGATTTGTGCATCAGAACAAGCGGCTATTGTCGATAAAGAATTATACGATGAATTTATTTCTATAATGAAATCACACAGAGTTTACTTTGTAAACAAAAAAGAAAAAGCTCTTTTAGAAAAATTATTATTTGGAGTAGAAGCTAAATCACAAGATTGTGCTGGAGCAAAATTAAATTCAGTAATAGTTGGTAAACCAGCAACAGAAATTGCAAAACTAGCAGGATTTGAAGTGCCACAAGGAACTGTAATTTTAGCTGCTGAATGTAGTGAGGTAGGAATTAACGAACCACTAACTAGAGAAAAATTATCTCCAGTATTAGCAGTAATTAAGTCAAAAGATACAAAAGATGGATTAGAAAAATCACGTCAAATGGTAGAATTTAATGGGCTAGGACATACAGCAGCTATCCATACACAAAATGCTGACGTAGCAGAAGAGTTTGGTAAATTAGTAAGAGCTTGCCGTATTGTTTGGAACTCTCCATCAACATTCGGAGGAATTGGAGATGTTTATAACGCATTTATCCCGTCTCTAACATTAGGTTGTGGTAGTTACGGACGCAACTCAGTATCAGGAAACGTATCAGCAATTAACCTAATCAACGTAAAGCTTATTGGACGCAGAAACAATAATATGCAGTGGTTCAAAGTACCACCAAAAGTTTATTTTGAGCCAAATTCAATAAAGTACCTAAGAGAGATGGAGGGTTTGGAAAGAGTAATGATAGTAACTGACGAATCAATGGTTAAACTAGGATTCGCTCAAAAAGTTATTGACCAATTACAAGGTCGTGCAAACAAGGTACAAATTCAAATCTTTGACCAAGTAGAACCAAACCCAGATATTAAAACTGTAGAAGCTGGTACAGCTTTAATGAATAGCTTTAAACCAAATGCGATAGTTGCACTTGGTGGTGGTTCTCCAATGGACGCAGCTAAAATAATGTGGTTATTCTATGAAAGACCAGATGCTGACTTTGTTGAATTAGTACAAAAATTCGGAGATATAAGAAAACGTACAGTTAAATATCCACACTTAGGAAATAAAGCTAAATTTATAGCTATTCCAACAACATCAGGTACAGGTTCAGAAGTTACTCCATTTGCCGTAATTTCTGACAAAGAAAATGATAAAAAATATCCGTTAGCTGACTATGCACTAACTCCTCATGTGGCAATAGTAGACCCTAATCTAGTATTAACAGTTCCAGCAGGACCAACAGCAGCCACTGGTATGGATGTATTAACTCACGCAACAGAAGCTTATGTAGCTACTCTAGCTAACGACTATACTGACGGTTTAGCTCTTAAAGCTATAAAATTAGTATTTGATAACTTAGAAAAATCAGTAAAAACTGCTGACAGAGACGCCCGTGAAAAAATGCACAACGCATCTTGTATGGCGGGAATGGCATTTGCTAACGCCTTCTTAGGAATTTGCCACTCAATGTCACACAAAATAGGTGGTAAATTCCATACAGTTCACGGTGAAAATAATGCGACCTTATTACCTTATGTAATTAAATATAACGGTACTCGTCCAGGAAAAGTTTCACTATGGCCTAAATATGAACACTACCAAGCAGCAGAAAGATATCAAGAAATTGCTCGAATGCTAGGACTAAAAGCTAGCACACCAGAAGAAGGTGTTGAATCTTATGCACAAGCTGTTTACGAACTAGGTAGAAAAGTAGGCTGTCCAATGGCATTCAAAGAACATGGTTCATTCACAAAAGGTGGTTATACTCACGAACAATTTTTAGCTTCACTAACAAAACTTGCCTTCGACTCTTATGAAGACCAATGTACGCCAGCTAACCCTCGTTTAGCGATGATTAGTGATATGAAAGAAATGTTTGAAGCGGCATGGTATGGCTACGGAGAGAAAAAATTCGTAGAAAAAATCTAATTAAAGTAACTCTCAATCAACTTTCAATAAAAAATGCAGTCTTTGGACTGCATTTTTGTTATATATAAAATATTTATATGAAGAAAATAGGGTTTAAATTTTATAAATATTTAAAAAGAAAATTCTATCTATGTAAAATATTAAGCAATTTGTGGAGTAGATGACACTGCATATGGTAGATATAACTTAATTTTAAGAGCTAAAACTTTTTATATGCTTATTTTAGTACTTTAAATAAGGCATCACCATGTGATATTCTAGAATTTGCAAGGGCTTCAACTGCTTTAAATTCTGATGAATTTACTACTATTACCATAGTAGTATCATCAAGACCTGCAGATACAATCTTGCTTAAATCAAACTTAGCAATAGCCGTTCCTGCTTTAACCTTATCACCTACTGCAACTAATTTCTCAAATCCCTCACCTTTCATTGATACAGTATCAATACCGATATGAATAAGTAGTTCAGCCCCACTTGCTGTCTTCAAACCATAAGCATGCCCTGTGTCAAATACAATAGTAACTTCTGCGTCTGCTGGTGAATAAACAAGACCTTCAGATGGCTTGACAGCAACACCTTGTCCAATAGCACCTGATGAAAAAACAGGATCATTAACATTTTCAAGAGCAACAACTTCACCTGAAAGAGGTGAAACAAATATTTCTTCTTTAACAAGTGGATTTGAAGATTTATCTATTACTTCAGTAGTTGATGCTACTTTAAAATTTTTTTCAGAAGTTACTGCTTCATCTTCAAACCCAAACATATAAGTCAATGTGAAACCAGCTATGAAGGATACTGCTACCATTAATAAATAAGGTAGAAGTTGTCCGTTCAAGTAAAGTAGTGTCCCTGGTATAATAGTAATACCGAATCCAACACCTGCAAGCCCTAGAATAGAAGCGAGAGCACCGCCTATAGCACCTGCAATCAATGAAAAGAAGAAAGGTTTACGAAAACGTAAATTCACACCAAAGATAGCTGGCTCTGTAATTCCCAGAAAAGCCGCAAGAGATGCAGGGAAAGCAAGAGCTTTCAATTTAGGATTTTTAGTTTTCACACCAACTGCTACTGTAGCCGCTCCCTGTGCTGTCATCGCCGCAGTAATAATGGCATTAAATGGGTTTGCACCAGTATTTGCAATTAACTGAGATTCCAACAAATTGAAGATATGGTGAACACCAGAAACAACGATAACCTGATGGACCCCACCAATAAAGATGCCTGGAAGACCAAATGGAAGAGCAAGAAGAGCTTTGGTAGCTGCAAGAATATAATTCTCAACAACATGAAATACTGGGCCAATAACAAACAAACCAAGGATCGACATCACAAACAATGTAACAAATGGTGTTACTAAAAGATCCAATACTTCGGGCACATGCTTTCGTACAAATTTTTCAAATTTAGCACCAACTATACCGATAATAAAGGCTGGGAGAACTGAGCCTTGCAAGCCAACTACTGGAACAAATCCAAAGAAAATAGTTGGTGTCGCATCACCGCCCTTAGCCACCTCCCAAGCATTTGGTAAAGAAGCAGATATTAGCATCATACCAAGTATGATACCAATAGTTTGATTTCCTCCAAATACACGGAAGGTTGACCATACTACAAGTGCTGGCAGAACAATAAAGGCTGTATCTGTCAAAATTTGAGAATAAACATTCAAATTTTGAGGTAGCGTAATACTTAAAGCAGCAAGTAATCCACGCAAGCCCATAAACAAACCAGTTGCTACAATTACGGGTATAATTGGAACAAATACATCACCGAATGTACGAATAGCACGTTGAAATGAATTACCTTGTTTAGCAGTTTCTGCTTTCATATCATCTTTTGAAGAAGTTGGGAGGCCGAGTGCAACAACTTCATCATAAATTTTATTAACGGTTCCAGTGCCAAAGATTATTTGATATTGTCCTGAATTGAAAAAAGCTCCCTGTACTTTCTCTATATTTTCGATAAGAGTTTGGTCAATTTTATTTTTATCTTTTACCATGACACGTAGCCTAGTTGCACAGTGGGCTACACTATTAATATTATTACATCCACCTAGAGCTTTTATGACATTTTTTGCAATTTCAGTATTGTTCATATTGTAAAAATCTCCTTTATTAAATTTTTTCTTTATTGAATTAAAAAGCATTTTAAGACGTATATATTTTTTATTATAAACTTTTTCCTTAATATGTCAAACGTTTAATATATTTTTTAATAATTTAAAATTTAAGTACAAAATCTTGCTTTTTTACAAGAAAAAGTTTACTATATTAACTATATTTATAGAAAAATAACTAAAAATGAAATAAGGAGAAAACATGCTCTTAACAAATGAAGAACGATACCGTCCTTATGAAGATTGGTCAACAGAACATATTGAAAAAATCACCAAAAATACGGAGAGTTCTCCTTGGAGAACAAGCTTTCATATCGAACCTCCACACGGTCTTTTAAACGATCCAAACGGATTTTCTTACTTTAATGGGAAATGGAATCTCTTTTATCAATACTTTCCATTTGGTGTAGCTCACGGATTAAAATCATGGTTTCATACTCAGTCAACAGATCTTGTCCACTTCGAACCTACAAGGGTCATGATATACCCCGACACTAGGCTCGACAGCCAAGGTGTTTATTCTGGATCCGCCATGCAGTTTGAAGACAAGCTTTTTCTCTTTTACACTGGAAATGTACGTGATAAAAACTGGCTTCGCCACTCTTATCAAATTGGGGCCCTAATGAGTAAAAATGGGAAAATTCAAAAAATTGATAAGATTTTGATTGATAAACCAGACGACACAACAGATCATTTTCGCGATCCGCAGATTTTCAACTTCAAGGGCAACTGCTATGCTATTATTGGTGCTCAAAATATTAATAAAAAAGGTATCATCAAACTATACAAAGCTTTAGATAATGATTATTTAAACTGGATCTATATTAATGATTTGAATTTTGATAATGATTTGACATCTTATATGATAGAATGTCCAAACCTTGTATTTATTAATGAACAACCTATTCTACTTTATTGCCCACAAGGACTAGATAAAAATATTCTTGAATACGACAATATCTATCCAAATATGTACAAAATAGCTCAATCATTTGATCCAAAAACAGCTACAGTGTTCAATCCTGGTCCACTTGAACAGCTGGATTACGGCTTTGAATGTTATGCGACTCAAGCAATCAATGCTCCCGACGGACGAGTACTTGCAATCAGCTGGCTTGGGCTACCCGACATTAAGTACCCTACGGAAAGATATGATTATCTTGGTTGCTTATCCTTGGTCAAAGAATTGAAAATAAATAATGGTAAACTCTACCAATACCCTGTTGAAGCTATTACTAGTCTCCGTAAAGATTCTCAAGTCTTTAAAGAAAAAAAAGAAACTAATAATGTATACGAATTGGAATTAACTGTAGAAAAAGATGGTTATATTGAGCTGCTTCTCTTCTCAGATTTAAACAAAAAAGGGCTAAAACTAGTTATTGACCCTGCAAATGAAAAGGTATCGGTTGATCGCAAGAACTGCGGAGAAGCTTTTGCCCTTGAATTTGGTACAAAACGCCATTGCCATATTGACAACAAGCTAACAACAACTAATATTTTCGTAGATAAGTCTGTATTTGAAATTTTTATTAATAAAGGAGAAAAAGTATTTTCTGGACGCATATTCCCTTGCCAGGGAGAGACGGGAATAACTATTCTAGCAGGGAAAGCAACTGGAAATTACTACTCATTAGATTATGGTTGCAAAACTAACTGATGTCGCAAAACTAGCTGGAGTAAGTCCTACAACCGTCTCTCGTGTCATTAATAAAAAAGGATATTTGTCTGAGAAGACGATAAAAAATGTTATCGAAGCTATGCAAAAGTTAAACTACAAACCAAACAATCTAGCTAGAGGTTTACAAGGGAAATCTCCCAAACTAGTTGGTCTCATATTTCCAACCATCGGTAATATATTCTATGCAGAATTGATTGCTTACCTAGAAAAGGAATTATTCAATAGAGGATACAAAACTATTATTTGCAACAGTCAGCAGGATTCTGCCAAAGAAAAAGAGTACTTAGAAATGCTAACTGCCAATCAAGTAGATGGTATTATTTCAGGAAGTCATAACCTAGGAATTAAAGATTATGACCTAGTTACAGCTCCTATTATTGCCTTTGACCGTAATTTATCACCTTCTACACCAATTGTCTCATCTGACAACTACAGCGGAGGTATTTTAGCAGCTAAAACACTTAAAAAAGCAGGATGCCTTCATCCAATTATGATTACAGGGAATAACAATTCCAACTCTCCTACTGGTCTTCGCCAAAGAGGATTTTCTAGTATTTTTCCAAAAGCAAAGATTTACCATATCTCAAGTGATTTCTCCCCTGCTCGCAAAGAAATAGAAATCAGAACAATTCTTAAAACAACCAAAACAGACGGTATTTTTATTTCAGATGATTTGACTGCCATACTAGTATGGAATATAATTCAATCCTTGAAATTATCTATTCCACAAGATTTAAAACTTATAGGCTACGATGGGACTTATTTCATCGAAACACATTATCCCCAACTGACAACCATCAAACAACCGCTAGCAGATATTGCTAAACTCATGGTAGATCTTCTTTTGCAAAAAATTGAGGGTTCAAGTTTAGAAAAATCTTATCTTCTACCCGTAAGTTTGTTACCAGGTAGGAGTGTCTAATATAAAACATTCAAATTAAAACACAGCTTTACTAAATTTATATATAAAAATAGTTTAGATTGATTGTTATATATATGATTATGGATGGTAAACAATACTTATCAAGCTGTAATGAAAGTTTATAAAGAAGAAATAGCAAATTCTGATAATTTAGAAGGTATAAAATTTATGCATATTTTTAAATGGTAATGCTGAAATAATTGACGGAGAAATTTTTTAATTATAATTTTGAAAAATATTATATTAAGGAGTCAAATTATTTATGAGTATGTCTGTAAAAAATATAAAACCAGATATTATTATAAATAATTTTAAATTAATAAATAAACTTGTGGAGTCATTTACATAAAAGAATTTGATAAAGAATATAGACTATTAAAAGAAATTGTTAATGATGATTATTACCAGTCTTTTATTGTTCAAAAAATCAAAAGTCTTATTTTGCCAGTGATAGAACTTTTGGAAAATGGTGAAAAAGATATAGCTATTATTCAAAAAACTTGATAAAATTACTTTGGTTATTAATGATGTAAAATAAGAATTTTATGAAAATAATAGTTATATAGAAACTATTGCAAGTGATGATATGGTAGAAATAATTTCTGACATGCTAAATGTCTTTATATTGCTATAGGTATTTAAGATACTGTGGCTTAAAGATATTGCTAAAATAAAATGTAGTGATTTAATATTAGTTAAGTCACTACATTTTTATTTTAAGTACAGCTTATGTATAATTTACCGAAATGGACACTATACATTTATCTTCCCCTAGGTTGTAAGAGAAAGGAGTTATTCTCACGTAGGTTTGTGCTTAAAATATTAAGCAATTTGTGGAGTAGATGATGCTGTATATGACACATATAACTTGCATATTAATAAAATACGATTTCTAAAATATGAATATTTATGATAATCATAAGAATTTCTCTTTAGTATTTTAATTTTATCATTAATTCCTTCAAGTAGTGCGTTAGCGAAATGATTATAGATAAATGTGTTGTATAATTTTTATTTTACAAAATTTAATGGTTAAGTAAATCTTATTTTTGAATTTTTACTCAACTAGTAAAAATATATTTTTTTTGTTATAATTAGGTGTTATGAATATAGTTTATAGTAATGTTTATTAAAAAATAATTTTAATTTTACAATTTTTATTTTGAAAATTATTTATAAAAATAAATCATTTAGAAAGGAGAGCTTATGCTAATTCAATTAAATGATATTAGTAAATATTTTGTTGTTACAGAAGTATTTTCAAATGTTAAATTAGAAGTCAATGAAAAAGATAAAATTGCCATAGTCGGTCGTAACGGTGCGGGTAAATCAACACTATTAAAGATTATAGCAGGGCTGACAAGTTTTGATAGTGGGCAAAGAATGGTTGCAAAAAATACAAAAATTGGTTATCTATCCCAAGAATTTATTGTAAAAGAAGAAAGAACTATTTATGAAGAAATGCTTGACTGTTTTACAGAGATAATTGACCTAGAAAGTGATTTAGAAAAATCAGCAGCCAACCTAACGAATGAAAATATAGAAAAAGACCCAAATTTATTAAATAGATATGACAATTTACAAAATATGGTTTTAAATCATAAGGATTATCACTACAAGAGCAAGATTAAATCTGTCTTGTTCGGTTTAGATTTTTGCGAAGATGATCTGCATAAAAATATTATTAATTTTTCTGGTGGAGAAAAAACTCGTATCTCCATGGCAAAATTATTACTTAGTGAACCCGATGTTTTAATTCTTGATGAGCCGACCAACCATCTGGATATGGAAAATGTAGCCTGGTTAGAAAATTATTTAAATGCCTATAAGGGTGCAGTAATTATAGTAAGCCACGACCGTTATTTTCTTGATAAGATAGTTGATGTTGTTTATAATGTTGAATTTGCTACTTGTAAAAAATATATCGGCAACTACTCAAAATTTTTAATTCAGTATGAAGAAGATTTTGAAAAACACCTAAAAGAATATATAAGTCAACAAAAGGATATAAAAAGATTAGAAGACTTTGTACAAAAAAATATAGCAAGAGCTTCTACCAGCGGTATGGCAAAAAGTCGTCAGAAGATTTTAGATAAGATAGAACGCCTAGATAATCCTCGCAAAGATGACAAGACAGCCAACATAGAATTTACAATTAGTGAACAAAGTGGACGTGACGTTCTTAGAATAGAAGATTTAAAAGTAGGTTACGACGGAAAGCAAATAGCAAAAAATTATAATTTTGATGTGTACAAGGGCGACCGTTTAGCTATTGTCGGTAAAAATGGTATCGGCAAATCAACTCTAATAAAAACAATAGCCAAAAAACAAGAAGCCCTAGCTGGAAATATCTATTATGGAAGTAAGGTGTCATTAGGTTATTACGACCAAAAACAAGCAGAATTTCAATCATCAAAAACAGTTTTACAAGAACTGTGGGACGAATATCCGACCATGAAAGAAGCTGACGTAAGAAGTGTACTGGGAAGATTTTTATTTCCGGGAGAAGATGTACTAAAAATAGTTAGCGACCTATCAGGAGGAGAAAAAGCTAGGTTGCAACTCGCTAAACTCATGCTTGAAAAAAATAATTTATTAATCCTAGATGAGCCGACCAACCACCTTGATATAGCCAGCAAGCAGGTCTTAGAAGCGGCACTTGAAAACTATGAGGGAACAATAGTATTTGTTAGTCATGACAGGTACTTTATTAATAAGATTGCTAACAAGCTTATGGATATAAATGAACAAGGTTCTAATATTTATCTTGGTAATTTTGATTACTATCTTGAAAAAAAAGAGCAAGAATTAATACTAGAAAAAATTACCCAGACAGAAAAAACTAATCCTAATCAAAAAAAAGAAATAAATGACTACACAATCAGCAAAGAAGAAAAAAAACAAGTTCGTAAACTAGAAAGAGAAAGAGATAATCTCATTTCACAAATCGAAAATTTAGAACAAGAAATTATCAGCGTAAACAATGAACTAATTAAAGAAGAAGTTTACACAGACGCAAAGAAAACTCAAGAATATAATAATATCTTGCAGGATATAAACACAAGACTAGAAGAATTAAATACTACTTGGTTAGAAGTAGAAGAAGAATTGGAAAATTTAAAATTATAGTTTTAATCTCATAGGAGCTTATGATGAAAATAAATATAACAACATATATAGATAATGAAAAGCTACTCTTCGAAAAAAATATGGGAGACTTAGTAGAAAATGAAAAAAATTATATCCTAACTTATCAAGACAGTAAAAAAAATAATTTTGAAATTAAAATTGCTAAGGATGCGAGCAGGGCTGATATTATCAAAGACGGAGTAGTTCTAGCACTTAGTAAAAAACTTCAAAAAACAAACTATAAAACTGATTTTGGTATTGTATCCTTTAATACCCATTTACAAAAAATTAATATCCTAGAAAAAAATAAATTTATACAGTTTGAGATAGATTATAAAATATATTTTTCTGACACTGACAAACAAGATAATAAATTAAAAATTCTTGTTAATAGAAATTAAAAAAGAGATAGACGGAAATAACTCTTAATTTTGAGTTGATTTCTTTCTATCTCTTATTTTTTATTCTCCCATTACAAGAACATTAATAGTTCTATTTCTTTCTCTTAGCATATCCCAGTCAGCAAAATATACTTTTCCAAGAGAACCCATTTGCATCTGTCCATCTTTTACGATAATTGTTTGTGAGTTTGTTCCAAAAATAGATGATTTGATGTGGGCATCTGTGTTTAGCATAGTCCATGCTTCTGGTGGATAGTTAGGACTTGTTAGGCCTAAACCAAATTCTATATGTTCTGGACCAGGACTGAAGTATTGAGTTTCAGTTGTACATCTAGGAACGATTTTATCCATTACATTGCTAATATCTACTTGTAAATATTCATCTCCATAGTAGTTTTTATCGTGCATATATTCTTCAAAATATAATGAACAAGTTGTGTGCGAACTTGTTAATGTGATTATCCCATTTTTAATACCGCTTTTAGCAACTATTTCTTTTGCTTGTGGAGTAATATCATGATAAGATACACGATTTTGTACAGTAGTTACCTTAATATCTTCGTGATGAAATTTCATTTTTTATACCATCTGAAAAATTCAGATTTCCTTTCTTTATTTTTTATTTTCTCTGTCTTTGTAGGCTTTAAGCATAGCTTGTAACATGTCGTCTACGGTTTGTTTAGGGTCTTTTGCTTTTATGATACCACTTGTTCCTCCAGTAGAGTCAGCTCCCAAATAGATAGCACGGTATACATCTTCTGCAGTAGAAACACCCGCTGCTTGTAAGACTTGTGTATTAGGATTTGCTTCTTTTACGGCTTTGTTTGTTTCTATCATGTATTCATCAGAACTTGTTTGTCCAGTTCCAACTAATTCATCTGGCTCACAAATAATAATATCTGCTCCGAGTCTTGCAGCTTTTTTAGCGTCGTTAATTCCGTTAGCACAAACAACAGATTGTATACCCAACTCTTTACATTTTGCCATAGATTGCTCTAGTTCTTCATCGGTGATTTTGTGTTCAACGTGATTTAAGAATGTAGCACGAACTCCAACATTATAAAGCATTTCTCCAACTATTCTTCCCATACCACGTCCCGGTGATATTCCGTCCATGTGCTGAGCTGTTATAGTAAGATACTTAGTATTTTCTGCTATTGTTTTAAGTTCTACATAAGGTGCAGTAAATAAAATATCTACATCATATTCTTTTGCCTTTTGGTCAGCAAATTTTGCCAAGTCTAATAATTCTTCACCATACAGGTATGATTTTGGATTTATTACAAGGTAAGGTACTCTTAATCCCATATTTATTCTCCTTTAGTTTCAAAAACATTGAAGTAGTGTAGTAAGGTATTTTTAATAGCTTCTTTCACTTCTTCTTTATGTTCGTAGTAGTTGTTAGATTTTGAATTGACAACTGATTTGTGTGCAGCTTTTAAAAAGTCTGTATAGATATTAATTTTTCTTATACCATTAGTTGCACAATTATTTAAGTTTTCATCTCCAGATGATGAGCCACCATGTAAGACTAGAGGTGTATCTATTGCTGCATCTATTTCTTTTAAGCGTTCGATACTAATATTAGGTTCACCTACATAAGTTCCATGACTTGTTCCAATAGAAATTGCTAGAGAGTCTACATCAGTTTGTTTTACAAATTCTCTAGCTTCTTCTACACTTGTATAAACATTTCCGTCGCTACCAACAGCACATTCAACTCCGATGACATCTCCGCTGCCTACATGACCAATTTCTGCTTCAACAAATATTCCTTTGCTATGAGCATAGTCAACAACTTCTTTTGTTATTCTAACATTTTCAGCAAATTCTTTTTCTGAAGCATCTATCATTACAGAAGTAAAACCTAAATCAATAGCTTTTTTTACACTTGCTAAACTTTGCCCGTGGTCTAGGTGTAATATTATTTTTGCCTTGCTATTTTCTGCATAAAATTTTCCTAGCAGGGCAGCTTTTTCCATACTTATATATTCAGAGTGGGCTTCTGCAAAAGCAATTATTAGTGGTTTGTTAGTTTCTTCTGCCGCTGCAATGTATGCTTCTAACATTTCTTGGTTTATAAAGTTTGCAGCAGGTATTGCATAATTATATTTATCAGCATGATTAAATGCTTTTTTTACGTTTATTAATGTCATATTTTCTCCTTTTTATTTTATTTTTTCATAGAATGATATAGCATTTATAATTGCAGCTTCGTGGGCAAATTTTTCTTTAGCCTCTTTAATAAAAAGTCCGTCTATATTTTCTATTTTCTTAAATTTAGCAAATACTGTACGCCCCTTCATAAGTTCTCCGTATTCTATTTTTCCTGTTTTGCTTATAACTAATATTGCTATACTACCTTGTTTTAGAATTTTTTGATTTTTACCAGTTGAAATGTAAGATGTTGGATATTCTTTTTTTAGTCTAGCAGTTTTTTCCTTATATTTTTTCATTTGTTTGAATGATAGAAAAATATTTATAACATAAACTATTACTATGGCTATCAGTATTTTCATTTTATAAGCTCCTAATTATTTGTTTAAATTCAGCAGAACTATTTGTGTTTATAAGAGAGTTCATAAGTTCTACATCTTGACCTATATTCATTATATCATCATAAATTTTTATTATTAAGTCTGGGTCTATCATTTCTTCTTTTGGATAGGCAGTTAAAATAATAAATTTTACTATCTTATTACAATGATAACATTCCTCTTTTAAAACACCAATAGCTATTACCGGTTCTTGTATTAATTCACTCGTATAGTGGGGAAGCATTATCCCATTATCAAAAATAGTAGGATTAACTTCTTCTCTATCAATAATATATTTTTTAAATTTTTCATTTACCTTGTTAGAGTCTATTAAACTATCAATCATATCTACAAGAATTTCTTTGTAATCACTACTTTCATAAAAATGAATATGGTTGTCTTGAATAAATTTTAAGATAAAAGAATTATTATCTTCATTATCGTTAAAATTATTTATATACAAAGTATTTTCAATAAGATTAAGTATTTCGTTTTCGTTAAATAAGGTATCTATCTTTATAATAGGTAACGATATAGATTGAAATACTTTTGTATTGGGAGATATGGTTGTAAAAACTATCTGATATTCGCTATGGTCTATTTTGGCAAATTCATAGATAGAAAAAACATCAATTTTACTGTCAGAGCTAAGCATTCTTTTTAATCTAGCTTTTAAAAGCATAGAAGTTCCCAAACCATTTTCGCAAACTAGGGCAAAGTTTTTAAGTTTAGAAACTTTGGCTTTGTTATTTTCTAGTAAGGCTCCAAAGTGAATTGCAATTAAGGCAGTTTCACTTTCTGATACATTAACTCCTAATTCATCTTCTATTATTTTTGATGATAACTCAGCTAGACGATAGGCAAATTTATATTTCTTTTTAATGTCGTAAGTGCTAGTGTTATTGATTTGAACATTGAATATTATGCGATTAATTGAATAATTTAGGTGTAGGGCAAGATTTTTTAATAATTTTTTATCATTTATTACAAAACCTATATCCTGATTAATTTTCAACCATATCTTGTCCATAATTCTAATAACAAAGTTATCAATATTTTCTTCGTCATATATTTCACTCACTGCAGCATTACGTGTCAAAAATGGAATTGATAGATAAATTCTACCATTTTCATTTACCTTAATATCAAAATATTCTTCTATTAATTCTCCAACACTATCAGTATATTTACGTAAGTAAGGGTGGTTAGTTATTACAGAATGTTTTTTCTCGATATGATTTATAATATAACCTTTCTTAACCCTATAAAGCATAATAAGTATGTGTTTAATAATTTCATCAAGTATTAATTTGGTTGTATTATAATTATTTTCTGTAAGAAAATTATAAATATCTGTTTTTAGTGATTTAATAATATGAGTTTCTAATTTGAGATATTTGTCATTAATCATTTCTATTTTGTAATTTTCACAACAGTAATTTAATATTAATAATCTTATATCTATTTCATTATAGTCAAGATAGCTACCTATATTTTTTTTACTTTTTATTTTACAACTAAATTTCTTTAAAATTTTATCTACTTCTTTCATATCGCCAATTAGTGTAGTTTTACCAATATTTATTTGGTAGGCTAACTCATCTAATGTGGCAATACCGTCAAGTTTAACAAAATAATCAATAATATATTTTATTCTATCTTCTCTGCTGTTTAAAGCTAGATTTTTTTGATTGTTTTCTTTTAAAAATTTGTTGAACAAGGTTTTGTCGTAAATATTAAGATACACACCCTTTGTTCTGTGAGCTTCTATCGAAATAATATTTACAAGTTCTTCATTAATTCTTTTTATATAATTACGAATACTTCTGTCAGAAACACTTAGCTCTTGAGATAATTTATTGATTGGAATAAATCTCTCTTCTGCTAGCAAATTAATAATTTTTAAGTCCTTGTTGTCAATTATTGGTATTTGCATAAATGCTCCTCCTTTCAGAAGTATACTAATATATAATATAACTGGATTATATCAAGTTTTAATTTTTAATGTAATATATTTTTTATTAAAATAATTTTTCTTGTAGTTGTCTTAGGTGGTATAGAGTAGTAGACTTATCTATTTCTACCATATCATAAGTTATGATTTCACCTTTTTTAATATCTTTAAGAACTTTTGTTTTCTTGTCAACTAAACCAAGAGGTACTGCATTCATTTCTTTTGCATTTTCGTATGTATCTATTAAACCGTAGCAAGTGTATGCTCCGTATCCGTCCATGTATTCTCCAGCTTTTAAATCTTTTTTAGCAACAGTAAGAACTTCTGCAACTAGTCCAGCCTTAGGAACAATAGTTGGTTTATTTTCTAAAACTGCCATTGCAACTGATAGCGGAGTTTCTAATGAACAAAGATGATATGGTCTATAGAGTACATAGTTAGGTCCATCTCCCATACTTACATATTTCATTTCATGATTAACTGATGGTAATTTGTGGGCAACTATTGCAAAAACTCCAGGAGCAATACCATTTACAAAATCTACAACTCCGTATTTATTTAATACTCCACCTTCTTCTTTCAGTGAGAATTTTTGTGGTAGGTCTTTAACGTCAGATACGATACCGTGAGCACCACGAACATCTGGTACCATTCCAGTAGCATTACACATTAAAGCCATCTCCACCATTGTTTTAGTTCCTTCTTTAAATGAAGTAATCATGTGTGGGTTTGCCCCTCTTCTTAGGGCATCTTCTCTTACTGAATCTGGATTTGCGTCAAAGTCTAGGGGATTATTTTTTCCTTTACCAATTACACGAACTTCAAATCCCATTGCGTCTGCAAAATCATATAATTCCATTACAGCACCTGGTTCATCACCGGCAGAACCTGTAAAAATAACTCCAGCGTCGTCAGCTAATTTTTTCAGTATTGGTCCAACAACACAATCAGTTTCAGCATTTAACATTACGATATGTTTTTTATTAAGAATAGTATTAAATGCTATTTCAGCTCCAAGAGCAACCCCACCAGTTGCGTCGACAACTGCTTGAATTTTTTCAGCCTTGCATCCAATTAAGAAATCTTTACAAACAACACGTTTTCCGCCTGCAATAGCTGCATTAGCTTCTTCTACATTATTTACTTCTACTATTTGACTTGGGTCAACTCCAGAATCAGTGAATGCTTTTTTAGCATTTTCTATATTTATATCTACAACTATTGTAGCTTCCATACCTTTCATAGTTGCCATTTGACTAACCATACCGTTACCCATTTGACCTGCACCAACTAGAGTAACACGAATTTTTTCTCCCTTAGCTTCTAGTTCAGCTAATTTTCTATTTAAACCAAACATTTTTTTCTCCTCCTAATAATGTTTTTATTTTTTAGATTATTTAATAGTAAATTTATCTCCGATTTTAATATTTTTTAGTTCGCCAAAGACTGCTATCTCTCCTGGTAAATTAACTTCACCACTTCCTGTAAAACGCATAGTTAAATGACCGATATTTTTAAAAGTTTCTAGTGCGACATCACCGACAGCAGTAACGTATAATTCATTTTCGCCAATTCTTATTTCATCACCGACAGCTATATCTTCTAATAGTTGAGATGACTTGTGAACTAAGGCAATATCTTTGAGTGATTCATCTAGGACACTGTCATTAAATAGAATTAAACTTTTAATTCCTTCATATAATGATAGAGCCTCACCTCCGATATTAACCACTTCAGAATTATATTTCATCTAAAATTCCTCCCTGCTATTTAATTTATAATTTTATTGTACTTTTAATAAAAAAAATCATAAATACATAAATTTTCCATTTGCGATGAAAAAATATGTATTTATCTAAAAAAATAATATACTTATAATGAAATCGTAAACAAATTATTTTTAGGAGGTAACATTATATGTTAGATAAAATCACACATGGTATAGAAGCTTTTATAGGTCTTTTTAAAGCTGGTGGTGAAACTTTTGTAGGTTTAGTTACAGGAATTTTACCAACTTTAATAGTACTTATGGTTGCTATTAATTCTATTATTAAAATTATTGGTGAATCTCGTGTTGATAGATTTGCTCAAAAAATATCAAAATATTCATTTGCACGCTATTTGGTTTTACCATTTTTAGGAGTTTTCTGTTTAGCTAACCCTATGTGCTACACATTTGGTAGATTTTTAAAAGAAGAACACAAGCCAGGTTACTACGACGCTGCTGTATCTTTTGTACATCCAATAACTGGATTATTCCCACATGCAAATCCTGGAGAACTTTTTGTATGGTTGGGTATTTCAGCAGGACTTACAACTCTAGGGCAGTCAACTACTAAATTAGCCCTAGTATACTTATTAACAGGATTAGTTGTAATCTTTATTAGAGGAATGGTAACAGAAAAAATTTACAAATATTTAGCAAGTAAATCTAAAAAATAAGAGGTGGAGAAAATGGCGAAAGAAGTTTTAATTCAAAAAGGTCCTTCTGGTTGGGGAGGTCCACTTAGAATAAGAAAAGAAGAAGGAAAAGATGTAATTTTATCTATGACTTCAGCAGGTATTGAACCTGTAACAGAAAAATTAGCAGAATTGTTAGATTGTAGAATAGTTGATGGTTTTAAAACTGGAGTTGATGATAGTGAAATTTTAGTAGCTGTTATTGATTGTGGAGGAACTGCAAGATGTGGTGTTTATCCTAAGAAAAATATTTTTACAGTTAACGTAAAACCAACTGGAAAAACTGGACCACTAGCTCAATTTATTACAGAAGAGCTTTACGTTTCAGCTGTTGGTCTTGAACAAATTACAGTAACTGACGGAGCAGATGCACCAGCTCCTAAAAAAGCAGTTGTGAGTAATACAGGAGTTAAAAAACCTGAAAATTATGATGAAATTAAACGTCAAGCTAAAGAACAAGTTAGTGGAAGTTTTATTATGAAACTTGGTCAAGGAGTAGGAAATGTTGTCGCTAAATTTTATGAAGCTGGACGTGAAACTATAAATGTTGTAATCGGAAGTGTTTTACCGTTTATGGCTTTTGTAAGTATGCTTATGGGACTAATACTAGCATCTGGACTTGGTGATTTAATTGCAAAAGGAATATCACCATTTATTGGAAATATTTTTGGTCTAGTTGGAATTTCAATTATCTGTGCTATTCCATTACTATCTCCAATATTAGGACCAGGTGCAGTTATTGCTCAAGTAGTTGGTACTCTTATCGGTACACAAATTGGTTTAGGAGTTATTCCAGCTTACCTAGCCTTACCAGCACTATTTGCTATCAATTCACAAGTAGGTTGTGATTTCGTACCAGTAGGTTTAAGTTTGGGAGAAGCAGAAGCAGAAACAATCGAACATGGGGTTCCAGCTCTATTCTACTCAAGATTAATAACTGGACCACTGTCAGTAGTAATTGCTTATGCAGCAGCTTTATTATTCTTATAAAATTATATAAGTTATAAAAAATAATTTTTCTTTATAGACTATTAAATTTTTAAAATATATTTTGAAGAAAAAAGACGACTATCTAGTCGTCTTTTTTAGATATATATTTATTGTATATGTGTAAAAATATTATAGGAGTTATTAAACTATTTAACGATGACAGTAATACCAATAGTGTATTATCTATTATGTTATGGTTTTTCAATAGTCGGATAAGTCCATGTATTATTGCTGATGTAATAATACATATTATGACTAAATATATTTTTGATTTTTTTCTTTCCATAATTACTTGTCCTATTTTTTAATTTATTTTTTATTAATTAGTCTTGTGATTTTCTTTTTCTAATATTTTTATGTATTTATTTACTAGTGGTGTAAAGACTAAAGAAGTTACTATTCAGAAAATTATATTTATTACAGTTATTAGAATAAGTTTTTTTATATAACTTTCCTAATTTTATTTAAAGTTAAAAAATTATAGTTATTTCAATATAAAAATAAGATACAAAAATTTTAAAATCAATATGAAAATAAAGGGATAAAAAATTTTTTAATAATACATTTGTTTAAAATATATTTAGAAAATTTTATTGTTAAAATAAAAATTACTTACTAATAAAATTACAAGATAGCTGTAAAATAATTTATTTAAAAATCTATTTTTTATATAAGGTTCTTTTATTATTTTATTTGACAATATCTTTTTTATAATTTATAATTATATTAATATAAAAATAATAAAAATTCTTTTAAATAGTCCAGAGAGGCTAGTAAGGAAATATTTTAAGACATGGCTTGCTATGTTTATTAATGAAGATGAAATTACTACTCTGACTTAGGTCGGAGTATTTTTTTGAGGTGAGAAATGAAGAAGAGAATTTTATTCGATGAAGATACAATGTCAAGAATGATTAGCCGCCTTGCCCACGAAATTTTGGAAAAAGGTTATGAAGTAAATAGTCTTGTTTTGGTTGGAATAAAAACTCGTGGTGTTTTTCTTGCCAAACGCTTAAAAGAAAAAATAAAAGCTATTGACGGAGTTAATGTTGCTATTGAAACTTTGGATATAACTTTTTATCGTGATGATTTGGAAAAAGATTTTAGTGAACCTAAGGTTAAGAATACAAATTTCAAACTTGACTTAACTAATAAAATAGTAGTTATAGTTGATGATGTATTATATACGGGTCGTACTGTTCGTGCAGCGATAGATGCAATAATGGATGTAGCTCGCCCAAAGGCTATTCGTTTAGCCATACTTGTTGACAGAGGTCATAGGGAGCTACCAATTCGTGCAGACTATGTAGGGAAAAATATTCCTACTTCAAGCAGAGAAAATATAAAAGTACAACTAAAAGAAGTTGATGACAAAGATATGGTTGTACTCATAACTTAATACAATATCTTTTTAAGGGTAGCCCTGTGAGGCTAACAAGAGATTTATAGAATTTACTAGGGTAAGTCTATTTATCACGCCTTGTTTGCTAGAGCAGATGAGGTGTTTTTATTTTGTATAATAATTTAGTCAAAGGAGAATGATATATGCCAAAAAATTTAGTAGCCATGTCTGATTTATCAAATGAAGAAGTTTACGAATTAATAAGGAGGGGGTTGGAATTAAAAAATGGGGCTAAGCCTCTAGCAAGAGAAGATTTATTTGTTGGGAATTTATTTTTTGAAAATTCAACTAGAACAAAACATAGTTTTGAAGTTGCAGAACATAAATTAAAGTTAAATGTTATTAATTTTGAAACTTCAACATCTTCAATCAATAAGGGAGAAAGTTTATATGATACTTGCAAAACTTTGGAAATGATAGATTGTAAAATTTTGGTAATTAGACACCCAGAACGTGAGTATTATAAAAATTTAAGAAAATTAAACATTCCTATTGTATCTGGTGGGGATGGTAGCGGTGAACATCCGAGCCAGTGTTTACTAGACCTGATGACCATGTATGAACGTTTTGGAAAAATTGAAGGCTTGAATGTTGTGATAGTGGGTGATATAAAAAATTCCAGAGTAGCCCGTTCAAATTATAATATTTTAACTAGGCTTGGGGCAAAAGTAAATTTTGTATGCCCAGAAGTTTTTGTCGATAAGACGCTAGGTCAAGTAGTAGACTTTGATGAAATAATTTCTCAAGTAGATGTTTGTATGTTGCTAAGAGTGCAACACGAACGCCATGACGGACAAGTAATATTCGATAAAGAAAGTTACCACACAGGTTACGGCCTAACGCTTGAAAGATATAAAAAATTAAAAGATGGTGTAATAATAATGCACCCGGCTCCAGTAAACAGGGGAGTAGAAATAGCTGATGAACTTGTAGAAGCAGAAAAATCATTAATATTTGAACAGATGAAAAATGGTATGTATGTTCGCCAAGCTATTTTAGAAAAAATAATAAGAGATAATAATTTATAAGGAGTTTACAATGATACTTTTAAAAAACGGAAAAATATTAGAAAATGGGAAATTAGTAAAAAAAGATATTCTTATTGACGGAAAATATATAAAAGAAATTGCAGATGAAATTAATGAAAGTTCAGAAAAAATTTATGACCTAAACGGAAAATTTATTTCACCAGGTTTTATTGATGTTCATGTTCATTGGCGAGAACCGGGTTTTTCTTATAAAGAAACAATATACCAAGCATCAAGAGCAGCCGCAAGAGGTGGATTTACAACAGCCATGCCTATGCCAAATCTAAATCCAGTTCCAGATAGTTACGAAAACCTAAAACAGCAATTAGATATTATAGAAAAAGATAGTGTAATCAGAGCCATACCTTACGGAGCAATTACCAAGGGGGAGTTGGGTCAAGACTATGCAGAATTTGAAGAATTAAATGATTATGTTTTTGCATTTTCTGATGATGGTCGTGGAGTTCAAGATGCAAATATGATGTACCAATCAATGAAAATTGCAGCCAAGTTAAACAAGGCGATAGTTGCTCACTGTGAAGATAATTCTTTAATACTGGGTGGTTGTATGCATTGTGGTAAGAGAAGTAAAGAATTAGGGCAAAAAGGTATTCCATCTGTTTGTGAATCTGTGCAGATAGCTAGAGATGTTTTACTAGCAGAAGCGGCAGGTTGCCATTACCATGTTTGCCATGTATCAACAAAAGAGTCTGTTAGGGTAATAAGAGATACTAAGTTAGCCGGAATAAAAGTTACTTGTGAAGTTTGTCCTCACCATTTAATCAGCGATGAAAATGATATTCCTGAAGCAATAGGAATGTGGAAGATGAATCCACCTCTAAGAGCTAGCGAAGATAGACAAGCATTAATTGCTGGAGTTTTGGACGGGACGATAGATATTATAGCAACAGACCATGCACCACATGCACCACATGAAAAAGAAGTTCCGATGGCAGAGTCAGCATTTGGAATTGTCGGTTCTGAAACAGCCTTTTCTCAACTTTATACTTACTTTGTAAAAACGGGAATTTTCACTTTGGAACAACTTGTAGATATGATGTCTAGCAAGGTGGCAAGAACATTTGATTTACCTTATGGGAAATTAGAAGCTAATGAACTAGCTGATTTAGTCGTAATAGATTTAGAACGTAAAGAAAAAATTAACCCAGATAAATTCTTATCAAAAGGACGCAACACGCCATATACAAATCAAGAAATTTATGGCATACCTGAACTAACATTTGTAGCTGGGAAAATAGCTTACTGTGATGAAGAAATTTTTAAATAAAATATAGGTTAGCACAATTTACTAAAAAATATTTTTACATTATTAAAAATTATACGGAGGAAAAGATGTATAAGCAAGATAGACAATTAATATTAGAAGATGGAACGATATATAAGGGTTATGGATTTGGTGCCGAAACAGAAATGAAAGGTGAAGTAGTTTTTAATACTGCCATGACCGGTTATCAAGAAACTTTATCTGACCCTTCATACAATGGACAAATTGTAACATTCACATATCCATTAATTGGTAATTACGGAATAAATAGAGATGATTATGAAACTATCAATCCGACAATAAAAGGAATGGTTGTAAGAGAAATTTGTCAAAAGCCCTCAAACTTCCGCCAAGAATTTACTTTAGATGAAGTTTTAAAAGAATTAGACATACCTGGTATTGCAGGAATTGATACTAGAAGTTTAACAAGAAAAATCAGGGAAGCAGGAACTATAAAAGGGGTAATCACAACAATAGAAAAAAATAGTGATGAAGTTTTAGCTGAATTACGTTCTACGGATTTACCAACAGACCAAATAAACCAAGTTTCTACAAAAAAATCATTCATGTCTTCTGGTAGAGGATACAGGGTTGTACTTCTTGATTGTGGAGCAAAATCTGGGATAGTAAGAGAACTAAACGCAAGAGATTGTGATATTATAGTCATGCCTCACAACTCTACTGCTAAAGAAATTTTACGTCAAAAACCAGACGGTATAATGTTAAGTAATGGACCAGGCGACCCAACTGATGTACCAGAAACAATAGAAACAATAAAAGACTTAATACCACAAGTTCCTATTTTTGGAATTTGTATGGGACATCAACTTATAGCCCTAGCGAGTGGAGCAAAAACTTATAAACTAAAATTTGGGCATAGGGGAGCTAACCAACCAGTAAAAAATATTTTGACTGGTAGGGTTGATATAACTTCTCAAAATCACGGTTACGCAGTTGATATAGAATCATTAAAAGATACGGACTTAGAAGTAACTCACATAGCCGTTAATGACGGAACGTGTGAGGGAGTTAGACACAAAAAATATCCAGTCTTTTCAGTTCAATATCACCCAGAAGCATCACCGGGACCACACGACCCAAATTATTTATTTGATGAATTTATAAATAATATGAAAAATTTTAAAGAAAGTAATAAGTAAGGAGAAGAAAAATGCCAAAAAGAACAGATATAAAAACTATTCTAGTAATAGGTTCAGGTCCAATCATAATTGGACAAGCAGCAGAATTTGATTATGCAGGAACACAAGCCTGCCTATCTCTTAAAGAAGAGGGCTACAAGGTAATTTTGGTAAATTCAAATCCTGCTACCATAATGACAGATAAAGAAATAGCAGACAAGGTTTATATAGAACCCCTTACTCCAGAATTTATTACAAAAATTATTCATAAAGAAAGACCAGATGCCTTATTGCCAACTTTAGGAGGACAGGTAGGTCTTAATATGGCAGTTGAGTTGCACAAAAGAGGAGTATTAAAAACTTATAATGTAGAATTGCTAGGAACAAAATTATCTTCTATCGAGCAAGCAGAAGACAGGGAATTATTTAGAGATTTAATGTATGAACTAGATGAGCCAGTTCCTGAATCAGAAATTATTAATAATTTGGAGCAGGCTTATAAGTTTGTAGAAAAAATTGGTTATCCAGTAATCGTTCGTCCAGCCTTTACAATGGGTGGAACAGGTGGAGGAATTTGCCATAATCCAAAAGAATTAGAAGAGATAGTAGGAAATGGATTGCACTATTCACCTGTAAATCAGTGTCTACTAGAAAAATCTATTGCTGGTTACAAAGAAATAGAATATGAAGTAATGCGTGATTCTAACGACACAGCTATTGTAGTGTGTAATATGGAAAATATTGACCCAGTAGGAATACATACAGGAGATTCTATTGTGGTAGCTCCATCACAAACTTTAACGGATAGAGAATATCACATGCTAAGAGATGTTTCATTAAAAATAATTAGAGCCTTAAAAATTGAAGGTGGTTGTAATGTTCAATTAGCTCTTGACCCAGAATCATTTAAGTATTATATTATCGAAGTAAATCCTAGGGTGTCTCGTTCTTCGGCTCTTGCGTCTAAAGCTACTGGTTACCCAATAGCAAAAATTGCAGCAAAAATTGCAGTAGGTTTAACTCTTGATGAAATTATAAATCCAGTTACGAAAGTTTCTTACGCTTGTTTTGAACCGGCACTTGATTATGTAGTAAGTAAAATTCCACGTTTCCCATTCGATAAATTTGAGCATGCAGACAGAAAATTAGGAACTCAGATGAAGGCCACTGGTGAAGTTATGGCAATGGGTAGAACCTATGAAGAATCTTTACTAAAAGCTATTCGTTCATTAGAGTATGGAGTTCATCATTTAGGTTTACCTAATGGAGATGATTTTGAACTTGACTACATAATGAAACGTATCAAGCAAGCTGGAGATGAAAGATTATTCTTTATAGGAGAAGCATTAAGAAGGGGAGTAAGCACTAAAGAAATACATGATTTAACAAAAATCGATATGTTTTTCTTGGATAAAATGCAAAATATTATAAATATTGAACATGAATTAAAAAATAATTCTAAGGATATAGACTTATTACTTTACGCTAAACGTTATGGATTTTCAGACAAGGTAATTGCTCATAGATGGAATATGACGGAAGAAGAAATTTATAATTTGCGTAAAGATAAAAATATAAAACCAGTGTTTAAAATGGTTGATACTTGTGCGGCAGAATTTACATCATCAACACCATATTTCTATTCAACTTATGAATTTGAACAAGAATCAATAGTTAGTGATAAGAAAAAAGTTATTGTTCTTGGTTCTGGTCCAATAAGAATTGGTCAGGGTGTAGAGTTTGACTATGCAACTGTTCATACGGTAATGGCTATTAAAGAATCAGGTTATGAAGCAATAATTATTAATAATAATCCAGAAACAGTTTCAACTGATTTTTCTATTTCTGATAAATTATATTTTGAACCATTAACAACAGAAGATGTAATGGAAATTATTGAACATGAAAAACCTATGGGAGTTGTTGTGCAATTTGGTGGACAAACTGCCATAAATTTAGCAGACAGTTTAGCTAAAAAAGGAGTTAAAATTTTAGGAACGCCCCTAGAAGAAATAGATAATGCAGAAAATCGTGATAAGTTTGAACACCTATTACGCAAATTAGAAATTCCACAGCCTTTAGGAAAAACTGCATTCACAACAGAAGAAGCGGTACAACATGGAAAAGAAATAGGCTATCCTGTTTTAGTTCGTCCTTCTTATGTGCTTGGAGGACGAGCTATGGAAATTGTATATAAAGAAGAAGAGTTACGCCATTACATGCAAAATGCTGTAAAAGTTTCGCCAGAACATCCAGTTCTTGTCGATAGATACTTGGTCGGAAAAGAAATAGAAGTAGATGCAATATGCGATGGACAAACAGTCGTTATACCAGGAATAATGGAACATATCGAAAGAGCAGGAGTTCACTCTGGAGATTCAATAGCAGTTTATCCACCACAAAGTTTAAACAAAGAAGAAATAAATACACTAATTGATTATACAATTCGTTTGGCAAAAGGATTAAATATTGTAGGACTTTTAAATATTCAATATGTTATTAGCAAAGGTGAAGTTTTTGTATTAGAAGTAAATCCAAGAAGTTCTCGTACAGTTCCATTCTTGAGTAAAATAACAAATGTTCCTATGGCAAAACTTGCTATGCAGGCAGTCTTAGGAGAAAAATTATCAGATAAGGGCTACACTACTGGACTTGTTAAAGAAGCGGAAAAAATATATACAAAAGTTCCCGTATTTAGTTTCCAAAAATTAAAAGATGTTGATACAACATTAGGACCAGAGATGAAATCAACTGGAGAAGTAATGGGTGTTGATAAAACTTTAGAAAAATCTTTATACAAAGGTTTGGTTGCAGCTGGAATTAAGATAAAAGATAGTGGTAATGTTTTATTTACAGTAAGTAAAGATGCTAAACCAGAAGCGTTAAAATTAGCAAAACGTTTTGCAGATATAGGCTATAATATAGTCGCAACAAAAGGAACAGCAGATTATTTATCTGAACATGGCTTGAGAATAGAAAGAGTAAACAAGATAACAGAAAATGAAAATACGGTACTTGATGCAATTTATGGTGGCAAGATAGATGTGATAATAAATACAACATCAAAAGAAAAACGTAGCACGAGTGATGGCTTTAAAATAAGAAGGGCAGCAAGTGAGCAAGATGTTATTTGTTTAACTTCACTAGATACGGCTAATGCTTTAATCAGTGTCTTAGAATCAATGAGTTTTACAATAGCAGAAGTTTAAAAATATAAACTAAGTAAATATAAAATATTATACAAATAATTTATTTACAAATTTAAAAAATAAAAAAATTATTTATATAAATTTTTAAAATAAAAAAAAATATTTTTAACTTAAGTATAATATTTTATATAGCTACTTATTATTTGATTTTAAAATTAAAAATCATAGGAGGAAAAAATGCAAGTAGAATTAACAAAAGTTATCGAGAATAAAAATATTGCTCATAATATTTTTAAAATAACCTTGCAGGGAGATATAGTAAAAAATATGAACCAAGCAGGGCAATTTGTAAATATTAGGATAAATAATTCAAATGAATACTTGTTAAGACGTCCAATTTCTATATGTGAAATTAATAAGGAGCAGAATACTTTTGTGATGATTTATCGTGCAGAAGGTGCTGGAACAAAAATTATTTCTCAAATGAAAAAAGGAGATGTGGTTGATATACTTGGACCTCTCGGTAATGGATATGATATATCAAGTTTAAAAAAAGGTCAGACTGCTCTGCTTGTTGGAGGTGGCATCGGAGTACCACCCCTTTATGAACTTGCAAAAAAATTTAGGGCAGCAGGAATAAATACTATCCACATACTAGGCTTTAATAATCAAGGTGATGTTTTTTATGAAGAAGAATTTAAAAAATTGGGTAATACTTATGTAGCAACAGCAGATGGAAGTTATGGCGAAAAAGGTTTTGTAACTGATCTTATTAAAAAATATAATTTACAGTATGACAAGTATTATAGTTGCGGACCGCTGCAAATGTTAAATGCCTTAAAAAATTTAAATCCTGATAAGGAAGGTTATATTTCTTTAGAAGAGAGAATGGCGTGTGGAGTTGGTGCATGCTATGCCTGTGTCTGCAAAACAGAATTTGATGATACGGCTAGAGTTTGTTATGACGGACCTGTTTTCAAGGCTGAGCAAGTTATATTTTAGGAGGTTATTATGAATGATAGATTAAGAGTAGAAATACCGGGACTTGACCTAAAAAATCCAATTATTCCCGCTTCGGGCTGCTTTGCTTTTGGAATAGAATATGCAAATTTTTATGATTTATCAAAATTAGGTGCAATCATGATAAAGGCAGCGACAAAAGAAAAAAGAAATGGCAATCCAACGCCAAGAATTGCAGAAACTTCGAGTGGAATGCTAAATGCTATTGGGCTTCAAAATCCAGGAGTTCACAGGATAATAGAAGAGAAATTACCACAATTAGAAAAATATGATGTTCCTATTATTGCCAATGTCGCTGGAAGTGAGATAGATGATTATGTTTATGTAGCAAAACATATTTCAAAATCTCCTAATGTCAAAGCCTTGGAACTTAATATTTCTTGTCCCAATGTAAAACATGGCGGAATACAATTTGGAACAGACCCGGAAACTGCAAAAAATCTAACGAAAAAAGTAAAAGCAGTATCAAGTGTGCCAGTTTATGTAAAACTTTCTCCCAATGTAGCTGATATTGTAGCAATGGCAAAAGCAGTTGAAGAAGGTGGAGCTGATGGAATAACTATGATAAACACTCTAGTTGGTATGAGATTGGATAAAAAAACAGGCAAACCAATTATAGCAAATTTAACTGGTGGTTTGTCAGGTCCTGCTATAAAACCAGTAGCCATTCGTATGGTCTACCAAGTTGCACAGGCTGTAAAAATTCCAATTATTGGTATGGGTGGAATTATGAATGAATGGGATGTTATAGACTTTATTTCAGCTGGAGCTTCAGCTGTGGCAGTCGGAACTGCAAATTTCACCGACCCCTATGTATGTCCAAAAATAATAGAAAAATTACCTCAAGTTCTTGATGAATTAGGAGTAAATCACATTTTAGATTTACAGGGAAGAGCCTTTAGATAAAAGAATATTTAAAGAATATTTAGAAATTGTAAAAATCCAAGTCATGTTTACTTAATAAAAATATAATTAGAGAGTTATCAAGAAGAAGTAAGTATTGATAAAGTTCAATATTTTCCTAGTTTATTATAGCTTTTCAAATATTAAAAATATATATACAATTTTAGATAACAGCATTAAAATTTTTAATAGGCAATAAAAAATAATTATTTATTAGATTACGCACAAATTTTTGTAAAAAATGTATAATGTTATGATTTTACCGATAAATTTTTAAAAAGAAAATTATTTGCAAGTGTTGAAAGTAAAATGCGAGAGTTTGTTAAATAATATAGATTTCTATACGAATTATCTGGCTAATTTTAGATAGAAATTATACTGCACCTAAAGAGGTAAAATTAGAAATTATAAATCTTTTAGCTAACTTTTTAAAAATATTAAAAAATTAGAAAAAACATGTAAATTGTATAATTAAATGTAGAATTTATTATAAGGCTTGGTTTGATTTTTTAAAGTAAGGACGACTACAAATCTTATAAAGATTATTTGATTGAGAATAATATAGATTATTGAGGAGAAAATTATGAAAAATGATGTAATAATAGCATTAGATTTTCCAACATTAGAAGAAAGCCTAGATTTTTTGGATAAGTTTCAAGATGAAAAACCATTTGTTAAGGTAGGAATGGAATTGTATTTGCAAAATGGACCTAGAGTTTTAGAAGAAATCAAAAAAAGAGGGCATAAAATATTTTTAGATTTAAAACTTCATGACATACCCAATACAGTTTACGGAGCAAGCAAGGGGCTAGCAAAATTTTCTGTTGATATTTTAACAGTGCATGCTGCTGGTGGACAAGAAATGTTAGAAGCTGCTAAAAAAGGTATGCTTATTGGTGGAAGTTTCAAGACAAGGGTAATTGCAATTACACAATTAACATCAACATCAAAAGAAAATATGAAAAAAGAACAGCTGATAGAAAAAAGTTTAGAAGCAAGTGTTTTGAATTATGCAAAACTGGCAGAAAAAGCAAGGCTTGATGGTGTGGTATCATCTGTTCTTGAAGTTAGTAAAATAAAAGAGGTTACTAAGGAAAAATTTTTAAAAGTAACACCAGGTATTCGCCTTGCAACTGATGAGGACGGCGACCAAAAAAGAATTGCGACACCCAAGCGTGCAAGAGAAATGGGTTCTACACATATAGTAGTAGGTCGCCCCATAACACAATCAGAAGACCCGGTAGCTGCTTATAAAAAATTTAAGAAAGAATTTTTAGGGCAATAAATTTTGTAAATAGTTTTAAAAAATTAAGAAGGAGATAATATAATGACTAAGAATCTTGCTCAAGAAGTAGCAAAAAATTTATTAGAAATCAAGGCAGTGGAACTAAGACCCCACGACTATTTTACTTGGACATCAGGAATTAAATCACCCATATACTGTGATAATAGGCTGACTATGTCTTATCCGAATGTTCGTCGCAATATAGCTAATGGCTTAGCTCAACTTATCAAAGAAAACTTTTCAGAAGTTACGGTTGTAGCAGGAACAGCTACGGCTGGTATACCTCACGCAGCATGGGTTAGTGAGCTACTAGATTTGCCAATGTCTTATGTTCGAGACTCTAAGAAAAAACATGGAAAAACTAACCAAATTGAAGGTTTAGTGAAAAAAAATGATAAGGTGGTTGTAGTAGAAGATTTAATTTCTACTGGACTATCATCAATAAATGTAGTAAAAGCATTAGAAGAAATAGGTTGTGAGGTTTTAGGAGTAGTAGCAATTTATAGTTATAATTTACCTAAGGCTCTAGCAGCATTTAAAGAAGCAAATGTAAAATATTTCACAATAACTAACTATGACTTGTTGATAGAAGAAGCGAGTAAGCAAGGCTACATCAAAGAAGAAGACAAAGAAGAGTTAGTTAAATGGAGAAATAATCTTTAAGAACATTAAAAATTTTTTGAGAATTAAAATTTCATAAAAAATATATAATATTTAGTGTGGCTAAGAAAAATCTGCACTAAATATTTTTTATTACTTTCTTACCTACATCTATTAATAAAAAGCTGAAATTTCAAATGAATATTTTTAGCAACATATATTAATAAAGAGTAGAAATTTCAAGCAGATATTTTTATTCCTTTTTAGCGACAGACATTAGTAAAGATATGAAATTCTAAACAAATATTTTTATTAATTTTTTATTCACATATATTAATAAATAGCTGAAATCCAAAATAAATATTTGTTATCAACATTTATTAACAAATAAAAATACCTTGACAAAAGACAAGGTATTTTTATTTTTCTTCAAAAATTTCTTTCCATTTAGAGTAGCCTTCTTCATCTAATTTTTCATAGGCTATAAATTTCAAGGCTGCAGAATTTATACAGTATCTAAGTCCGCCCTTATCAAGTGGCCCATCACTAAAGACATGTCCCAAATGAGAGTTGGCTTCTTTACTGCGTACTTCTACCCTGTGCATACCGTAAGAAAAATCTGCGTGATTTGTAACCATCTTGTTTTCTATGGGTTTAGAAAAGGCAGGCCAGCCACAACCAGAATTAAATTTATCAAGTGAAGAGAATAAGACTTCACCACTCACGACATCGACATAAATACCCTTTTCAAAAAAGTTATCATATTTCCCAGAAAATGCTCTTTCTGTCGCAGAGTTTTGTGTAACTTCGTAGGCTAACTCGCCAATTCTTTTCTTTAAATCATCTTTATTTTCTAACATATAAACTCCTTATTAATAATAATCTATATTAAGTATAGCCCTCTTAAGATTTTTTGTCAAAATTTAGAAATTAATTTTTTATTTTTTAATGATTATACATGATTTTTACAATTTTCGTGAATATCAATAAAGCTATGTTCTATACTATATTTATCTTTAAGAATATTTTTTATTTTTTGATTGGCTGCTCTGTAATTTATTTCATTAGAATTAATAAGGGCATGCATTGTTATTGTTTTTTCTTCGTCATTGGTATTCCACAGGTGACTTTCGTGAACATTATCCACACCAGAAATATTTAAGATATCATTACCAATATCCTTGATATTAATATTAGAATAATCCATTAATATTAAAAATGCTTTTTTGGTAATTTTATAGCCCCCTTTAAAAAGGACAAAACTTATAAAAATACTCATAATAACATCAACTATTTTGTAGCCTGTAAAATAGATAATAATAGCTGAAATAATAAGGCCGATAGAATTTATTAAATCTCCGATAAAATGCCAAATTGCACTTTGCACATTCAAATTATTTTCTTCTTTAAGACTTTTATGCAATACCAAAGTTATCCTTATATTGAATATCAAAACGATTATAGAAATTCCTAGCATAGTTTTTAATTCTATTTCACGAGGATAAATAATAGACAAAATACCCTCGATTATCATGTAAAAAGAAATGGCGATAAGGACTAAGCCGTTGACAAATGCTGTGATAACTTCTAAACGCAGATAGCCGAATGTAAAATTATCTGTTGGCTTTTTTGCTGAAAAATATATGGCAATAGCACTTGCTCCCAAGGCTAAAACGTCAGAAAGCATGTGAAAAGAATCTCCGATTAGGGCTAGAGAATTAGATATAATACCTCCAAATAATTCTAATAAGGCAAAAGCAAGAGTTATTATAATACTTATGTAAATAGTTTTTTAAGATTTAATTTGATTTTTATAATGTTTAGTATGATGAAAATTTGTTGTTAGTGTGTTCATAATTATTCCTCCTCTTTACATCATACAAGTTAATTTTTTCTTTACCAGCCAATGATAGTTAATATCATTAAGACATAAAAATAAAAAAGAGAATTTCTATTACTAAAAATTCTCTTTTGAATATAATTTATCCTAAGTATTGACCTAAAAGCAGACCGAAGTAGGTTCCTATGATGTAACCGAGAGTTCCTACTAGCATGGCAGGAGCAACAAATTTATGCCAGCTCTTAGATATTGCCATGGCCACAGCGGTAGTAGGTCCACCAATATTTGCATTTGAAGCTATGATAGCTTCTTCAACAGTGAAATTAAAAATTTTTGCACCAATAAAAGTAACTACCATATTAACAAGAACTATTATTGCACAAAATACTACTATCAATGGTGATTTTTCTAATATAGAAGTAATAGAAGCAGGAATACCGATTACTACAAAAAAGATGTAGATTAAAAATGTTCCAAGTTCATTACTTGATTTTATACTTTGGAAAAATTTCGGGAAAGCACTTGTTAAAATCACGGTTATTGTAGCCAAGATTAAATATTTATTTGAAATAAATTGCATGATAGGATTTTCTCCTAGCTTTACTAAATGCTCTGATAGGGTAAAACTTAAAGCCACTATCACAGCAGAGCTTGCAAAAGAAAAGGCAATATCTCTGACTGAAGTGTTAAGATTTTTTTCTTCTTTTTTTATTTCATTTTGATTTTGGTGATTGTAGGTTGACTTAAAATGTTTTTGAAAAAATTTAGAACTAGGTATAGCGATTAATATAAAGAAGTATATAACTGTAATTAAATAGTCGCTAACTGTAACGGCTGATACCAAATCAGATGGAGTGTTAAAGGCTGTTGTTACAGCAACAAAATTCACACTACCTCCTATGTATGAAGCTGTCATCATACCTGCTATATGATTTAAAACTGGTATGTGGTTATGTAGTAATATGTAACCTAACATAGCTCCTAATATTGTACCTAGAGAAGAAATTAAAAATATTATGGTCATGCGACCACTTTCTTTCCAAATTTGTTTAATATCACATTGAAAAAGTAACATGGGTATGGCTAATGGAATTACATAAGACCAAATACTGTCATAAACTTCAGATTCTGTAGGAATTATTTTTAAATTACCTAGTGTCGCAGCTATTATCATAGCAATAATAGCACCGGTGATTTTTTTTGCCCATGTAAACTTATCTTCTAAATATATACTAAATGCGGCTATAAATAAAATTATAGCCCACAAAATCCAAATATTATCTGCTTGTATCATAGATACCTCCTAAGTATTTTATAATTATTTAGTGTAGCCAGTTATTTTTAAACATTTAATAACTTCAATTAATGTTGGTGTCAACTTACTTTTATCAGGCTTATAAATATCTATCCACTCATAAGAAGATATTTCATTTGCTATTGCAAAATCATATTTATAGTCCACCATAAAAATATAAGATGTGATAGGTATATTTTCAAACTGAGCTGTTGAATTTATTGTTGTTAAAAATCTTATACTATTTTCATCTACACTAATATTCAATTCTTCTTTTAACTCTCTGATAAGAGCTTCTTCTTTTGTTTCATCAACTTCTAATTTTCCACCTGGCAAAATAAAATGACTAGCATTATTTTTCTTTTTTAGGGCTAAAAGTTTTCTATCTCTAATAATTATTCCTGCTGATTTTATAATTTTATTTTCTTGATTCATAATTTCTATACCAAAATATTCCTATAATAGTTATTATTGCCGTTAAGTAAGGAAAGGCTAAATATATTTTTGCAGTTACACTTATACTCATAAGTATAGCCTGAATTAAGGACGGTACAAATATAATTAAAGGAACTGCCTTATTCACATTAAATTTTTTAGCTAGGTACATAGTTGCAAGAAGCCAAACAAGTATTATGACTATACAAATTATTCGAGGAATATAAAAATTATAATTTTTAGCAAAACCAAAAGGATTAAATACCAGTAGAATTATCATAAAAATAAAAATTCCACTTTGAACATTGCTGACAGTTTGCCTATTAATATTCTGATTTATTATAAGAGAATATATTACTAAAAATCCTAGAAGTGCTAATGACAAAATCACAATTATTTCTATAATATTAGCAGGAACAAACGGATTTGTTAGCATAGGAAAAAAATAAAAAAATAAGTAAATAGAAAATAAGAAAAGCAATCTAAATTTTTCAAACTTTTTATTCATAACTAGTCCTCCTTAGTAACTAATGCACCTATAAAATATCCAGCAAAAGAAAGTATAAAAATTATAAGAAATACTACAATAACAGAATTATTATAAATAAAAAATAAGCCTGCACTACACATGGCAGATAAAAAAGGTATTTGTATTTCCTTGCCTAGCCTGTATGTGAAAAATAAATTTAGAGCAAAAGATAAAAATGCTAAAATAAGCATAATAGCAAAGGCTGCTTTGTCTAAATTATTCGTAGTATAACTAAGTATTAAGATAGGTATAGCTATATAACTAACTAAAAAAATTAAAAACATTCCAAATAAATGTTTAAAGGTCATTATTAACCTCCTTTTGTCGAAAATATATTTTTTCTTTATCAAAGTAAAAAATAATAAAAAATAATTTTGAAATCATTTTTAAAATTTAATGTATATAATTATACACAAATAAAAAAAAAATACAATAAATAGTTATCAAATCAAATTTAAAATAAATTTATTTGAAATGAAATATCAAAAATTTATTTTTAAATTTTATTATGATCATCTATTCTGAAATAACTTGTTAAATATTAAAAATTAGAGTAAAATTATTTTATAACAATTATTTTAAAGGAGTATAGAATATGTCAAAGGTACATGTATTTGATCATCCCTTAATTCAGCATAAACTATCATTCATTAGAGATATAGAGACAAGTTCTAAAGACTTTAGACAACTAACTAATGAAGTTGGTATGTTAATGGGCTATGAATTAACTAGGGATTTACCATTGGAAGAAGTAACAGTTACGACACCTGTGGAAACTACAACTTGCAAAAGATTGTCAGGAAAAAAAATAGTTTTTGTTCCAATTTTAAGAGCAGGTTTAGGAATGGTAGATGGGTTAATGGCTTTAATTCCATCTGCAAGAGTTGGGCATGTTGGTTTGTATAGAGATCCGGAAACTTTGCAACCACACGAATATTTTGTAAAGATACCTAACGAACCAGAAAAAAGACAATTTATAGTAGTCGACCCAATGTTAGCAACTGGAGGTTCTGCCATAGCGGCGATAAACTCTTTAAAACAAAGAGGGGTTACTGATATTAAATTTATGTGTTTAATAGCAGCACCAGAAGGCGTAGAAGCACTAAAAAATGCTCATCCTGAAATTGAAATTTTTATTGCAGGCTTAGATAGTCATTTGAACGATCATGGCTATATTGTTCCAGGACTTGGTGATGCGGGAGATAGAATATTTGGAACTAAGTAAAATATTAAAATTGTTTTAATGGGTATTTTAAAACTAAAATTACTTGAAACATAAATTAAAAAATAATATAATGTAAACTGTACGTCTAATATGTTAAGACAGTAGATGATATACAAAACTAATTTCTAAAAAGAGAGGCGAGAGATTAAATGCATGAGCAAACTTATCTCATCACGAAATTATTTGGTACTGATATTACTTTAAATATACCTAGTGCCATAGGTACTATTTTAACTTGTTTGATAACATTTTTTATGGTTATGTTTTTCACAAAGAGAGTAGAATTAAGACCAGATAGTAAACGGCAAAATATGATTGAAATAATTGCAGACTTAATAAGAAAAGTTATTTCAGAAAATATATCTTGGGCTAAGTATGGAAAAAATTTATGGGCTATGGGGTTAAGTTTAGTAACATTATTAGTAGTTGCTAATACCATTGGAGTTTTATTAGAAATTAGCTATGATGATGTATTATATATAAACTCTGTTACAGCAGATCCAACTTTTACTTTTACGTTGGCAGGTATCATGATATTGTTCACTCATTATTATAGTTATAAAAACAAGGGTGCTAAGTTTTACTTGGGTACTTTTGCTTCGAACGGTGTATGGCTAACACCCTTCAAAATTATAGAAGAGTTTGTAAATATACTTACTCTATCAATGCGTTTGTTTGGTAACATATTCGCAGGTGAAGTTCTATTAGGTATGCTAGTTTCCCTAGCTACTATCGGCGGAGTTTTATACTTCATACCAGGAATTATCGGGCTTGTAATATGGAAAGGCTTCTCACTATTTATAGGTTTTATCCAAGCATATATATTTACAACAATGGTGTATACCTACATTTCACATAAAGTTTCAGATGAACACTAAAAACATAATTATTATACAAAAATTTACGGAGGTTAAAAATTAATTATGGGATTATTAGGAGCAGGAATAGCGGCAGGTTTAGCTGCTTTAGGAGCAGGTATTGGCAATGGATTTTTATTTGGAAAATATATGGAATCATCAGCACGTCAACCAGAGCTAGAACCAAAATTCAAATCTAGTGCATTAATGATGTTCGCCTTAGTAGAGGGTTTCCCAATTCTTAGTATCGTAGTGGCGTTTATACTTATATATAAATAATAGATAACTACCAGAATACTAAGATAGGAGGATGTTAAATATGGGACAATTAATATTTTTAGCTACAGAACATTCTTCTCAACAAGGTTTTAATATAGCAAATATAATAGTAAACGTAATTGCAGGATTAATTCTTTTTTGGGCACTTTATAAATTTGCTTGGAGTAAACTACTAAATATGCTTGATGAACGTCAAGCTTTAGTAAATAATCAACTTGACGAAGCTGAAAGAAACCAAAAAGAATCTTTAGAATTATTAAAAAAAAATCAAGAAAACTTAGCCAATGCACAAGCTGAAATCAAAGATATGATGGAAAAAGCTCGCGAACAGTCTAAACTTGAAAAACGCACAATTCTAAATGATGCAAAAGAACACGCAGAACTAATAAAAGAAAATGCTAGACGAGACATCGAAGACGAGAAGAACAAAGCACTAGATGAAATAAGCAAGCAAATAGTAGAATTATCTGTATTGGTAGCATCAAAAATTATTGAAAAAGAATTAGATGCTAATGCTCAAAGTGTACTTGTAGATAAAATTATAAGAGAGGTAGGGAATAAGTAATGAGTAAATCGATTTTAGCTGCTAAAATAGGAAAAACACTATTTAACATTGCTAAAGCAAACAACACATTATCAATAGTTGATAATGATTTAAAACAATGCTCAAAAGCTATTTTAGAAGAAAATAGCTTCATTACTTTGATGAATAACCCTAATATAAGTAAAGAACAAAAATGTCAAATAATTGATAAAGCATTTAGTGGTGTTAATAAATACGTTGTGAATGTTATAAAAATTTTGGCAAATAATTTACAAATAACTTTAATAGGAGATGTAGTAGAAGTTTATACAGAAATAAGTAATGTATTCAACAATACAACTTTTGTAAAAGTAGAATCTGTTTATAAACTAAATTCTGAAGAACTAACTAAATTAGCTGATACTATTAAGGGGAAACTAAATGTTAATAAAGTAGAAATAGATAATGTTATTGATGAAAGTTTAATTGGAGGACTAAAGATATCTTACAAGGGTAAAGTAATAGACTCCACAATTAAGACAAGAATTAAGGATATTCAAAGAAAAATGGCTAACATTTAGTATAAAAAATTAAGGAGGGACATAGATGGCTATTAAAGCTGAAGAGATTAGTGTACTACTTAAATCTCAAATAGAAGATTATCAGTTTGAATTAAAGTCAACAGATGTCGGAACAGTAATAGAAGTTGGAGACGGTATAGCTCGTGTGTATGGTCTTAATGAAATTATGAGCGGAGAGCTGGTAGAATTTCCTAAAACAGGAGTAATGGGACTAGCTCAAAATTTAGAGGAAACTAATGTAGGTATAGTTATTTTAGGTTCTACAAAAAATATTGTTGAAGGTGATAAAGTACGTAGGACTGGTCGTGTTATGGATGTACCCGTAGGAGAAGAACTGATCGGACGTGTAGTAAATCCACTAGGGCAGTCAGTTGATGGACGTGGAGCTATTAAAACTACCAAACGTCGTCCAATAGAATCACCAGCGGTAGGGGTAATGGGACGTAAATCAGTATCTGTTCCTTTTCAAACAGGTATTAAAGCCATAGATTCACTAGTACCAATCGGACGTGGGCAACGCGAACTTATAATTGGAGATAGACAAACAGGTAAAACATCTGTTGCAATAGATTCAATTCTTGCTCAAAAAGGACAAAATATGATTTGTATCTATGTAGCTATTGGTCAAAAAGAATCTACTGTTCGTAGTGTTGTTGAAACATTAAAAGCACATGGTGCTATGGAATATACGATTGTAGTAACAGCATCATCTTCACAACCAGCACCTCTTCTTTATATAGCACCTTATGCAGGGGTAGCTATGGCAGAAGAATTTATGTTTAACGGTAAAGATGTAGTTATAGTTTATGACGACTTGTCTAAACAAGCGGCCGCTTATCGTGAGCTTTCATTATTACTTAAACGACCACCAGGACGTGAAGCATATCCAGGCGATGTATTCTACTTGCATAGTCGTTTATTAGAAAGAGCAGCCCGTGTTAATGAAGATTTTGGTGGGGGCTCTATAACAGCTCTACCATTTGTTGAAACTCAAGCAGGAGATATTTCGGCTTATGTACCAACAAACGTTATTTCAATAACAGACGGACAAATATTCTTGCAGTCAGACCTATTCTTCTCTGGAGTAAGACCAGCTATTAATGCTGGGTTATCAGTATCACGAGTTGGTGGTTCTGCACAAATTAAGGCTATGAAAAAAGTGTCTGGTACCTTACGTCTTGACCTAGCCTCTTATAGAGAGTTAGAAAGTTTTGCGCAATTTGGTTCAGATTTAGACCCTGCAACAAGAGCAAAACTTGATAGAGGACAAAGAACAGTTGAGGTATTAAAACAAGATTTACATAAACCAATTCCAGTAGAAAAACAAGTTATGATACTTTATGCTTTGACTAAGGGCTATTTAGATGATGTTGCAGTAAAAGATATTCATAGATTTGAACAAGAATTATATTCTTACTTAGATGCTAATCCTAATGAAGCGATAAAATATATTCAAGAAACTAAGGATTTACCAGAAGCAGAAGTTATGAATTCAGTCATAGAAGCATTTAAAAAAACTTTCTCTTAAAATGTAATTAGAAAAGGCGGTGAATTAGTTGGCATCACTTAGAGATATAAAAAATAAAATAAACTCTACTAAAAAAACAAGCCACATCACTAAGGCTATGGAAATGGTATCTACTTCTAAATTAATGAAGGCACAATCTAATGCAGTTAGATTTACCCCTTATATGAAAAAAATACAAGAAGTAATGGCTACAATCTTTTCTAATAACAAGACTTTGAAACATCCAATGTTAGTAAAAAGAGAGGTTAAGAAAACATTATATGTAGTTATCACTAGCGATAGTGGTTTATGTGGAGGATTTAATTCTAATATAATAAGAAATCTTGTAAATACTGTAACAAGTAGACATGCTAGCAATGACGAATACGGTATAGTATCTATCGGAAATTACGGGACAGAATTTTTTAGAAAAAATGCTTTTCCACTTATAGATTTCTATAGAGATTTACCCGACGAACCGAGTTTTTCTCAGGTTAAAGAAATTACGAGTAAGGTTGTTGGTTACTATGAAGATAAAAAATATGATAAAATTTATCTTCATTACAACCACTTTATAAGTATGATTTCTCAAGAAGTTACAGAAACACAAGTATTACCAATAGAAAATAAAGATGAGTTAATGAGTACGGACTCTAAAGAAACAGTTTTAGGTATGTATAATTTCGAGCCTAATCCTTCTGGAGTTTTAAGTGTCTTATTACCTCAATATGCTGAAAGTATGATTTATGGAAGTATTTTAGATAGTAAAGCAAGTGAACATTCAGCGCGTAAAACTGCTATGAAAAATTCAACAGACAATGCTCAAGCTATTATTGATACACTATCTATTAAATATAATCGTGCACGTCAAGCAGCTATTACACAAGAAATAACAGAAATTGTTGCCGGTGCAGCTGCCACTCAATAATTTAAAAAATGATGAAAGGAGAAGCTACCATAAGTAGCAAAGAACATAATGAACAAAGGTTATATTCTCCAAGTTACGGGACCTGTAGTAGACGTACAGTTTGAAGCAGGGCAAATGCCTGATTTATTAAACGCACTTGAAGTGTATATTGATAAGGGCGATAGAAATAAAGAAAAATTAGTTCTTGAAGTATCTCTACACATAGGGGATAATGCAGTAAGAACTATAGCTATGGCATCAACAGATGGACTTAGTAGGGGGGCTGAAGTTTTTGATACTGGTGCTCCTATATCAGTGCCAGTAGGAAATTTCACGCTTGGACGTGTATTTAACGTACTAGGGGAACCAGTTGATAATAAAGAAGCTGCTGGAGCAGAAATTAAAAAAGATGCTATTCATAGAGAAGCACCTACTTTTGAAGATTTATCAACACAAGTAGAAGTATTAGAAACAGGTATCAAAGTAATAGACTTGTTAGCGCCTTACATCAAGGGTGGGAAAATAGGTTTATTCGGTGGAGCTGGAGTAGGAAAAACAGTTTTAATTCAGGAACTTATTAACAACGTTGCACAACAACATGGGGGTATTTCTGTATTCACAGGAGTTGGAGAGCGAACTCGTGAAGGGAACGACCTTTACTATGAAATGAGCGACTCAGGAGTTATCAATAAAACTGCCATGGTTTTTGGTCAGATGAACGAACCACCTGGAGCACGTATGCGTGTTGCATTAACAGGACTAACAATGGCAGAGCATTTCCGAGATGAAGAAGGGCAAGACGTGTTATTATTCATTGATAATATCTTCCGTTTTACTCAAGCAGGTTCAGAAGTTTCTGCCTTGCTAGGACGTATGCCGTCAGCCGTTGGTTATCAACCAACATTAGCAACTGAAATGGGTAGATTACAAGAACGTATTACATCAACAAAAAAAGGTTCGGTTACATCTATTCAAGCAATTTATGTGCCAGCAGATGACTATACTGACCCAGCACCAGCAACAACATTTGCTCACTTGGACGCAACAACAAACTTAGAGCGTGCCTTAACAGAAATGGGTATTTATCCAGCTGTTGACCCTCTTGCTTCTACATCAAGAGCACTTTCTCCAGAAATAGTAGGAGAAGACCACTACAATGTTGCTACAAGAGTACAAAGAACACTACAAAAATATCGTGAGCTACAAGATATTATTGCAATACTAGGTATGGATGAATTAAGTGATGAAGATAAGAAAACAGTTGAAAGAGCAAGACGTATTCAATTCTTCCTATCACAAAATTTCCATGTTGCTGAACAATTTACAGGGCAACCTGGCTCATACGTACCCGTATCAGAATCGGTAGAAGCATTTAGAGATATACTTGATGGTAAATATGACAATATTCCAGAAGACTGTTTCCGTTTAGTTGGAGGAATAAAAGACGTATTGGAAAAAGCTAGTAAACTTGGAGTTGAAGTATAAAATAGGAGATATATATGAATACTATGAAAGTAACAATAGCTACCCCTCATGGAGAAGTTTATAATGAGCAGAATATCAGAATGGTTACAATAGAAACACATAATGGTAGTATGGGCATTATGGCAAAACATGAACCAACAGTTACAACATTAAAAATAGGCACTTTAAAAGTTGTAGACGATAAAAATAAAAATATCTATTTTGCAGTAAGTGAAGGTGTTGCAGAATGTCATGGCAAAGAAGTTACCATTATAGTTCAAACTGCTGAATTAGCTGATATTATTGATAAGGACCGTGCGGAACGTGCAAAACAAAGAGCAGAAGAAAGATTAACCTCTGATACGAACTATGATGTAAAAAGAGCTCAGATAGCTTTAGCAAAAGCTCTAGCACGTTTAAAAGTAGCAGAATTAAATTAGAAAAAGTATGACAAATATTTGTCATACTTTTTTATTTTAAAATTATTAATGGGAATTTTTAAAATTATATGTAAAAACGAATAAGAAATTAAATTCTATTTATTTAGATATTAAAATAAAAAATAAAAAATTATTGATTACTAATTTTAATAAATAATTTTAATAATAAAGTAGTAAAAAATAAGTTTATAAAAATTTTCTTTAAAAATGTATAGAATAAAATTTTCATCTTAATTTTTTAAAAAGAATTTAAGATGTTTTTGGGAAATTAATATTAAATTTAGCATTAGATAAAGATATTTTATTAAAATTTCTTTGGGAAATATTTTGACTTATCAGCCATGATATGATATTCTATTTTATAATAATGTAAAAAGATGGGAGTGATTTTATTGGTAGGAACAGCAAAGCCATTTAGTAAACTATATAACCTAACACATAGGGCAGACAAGGTAGGAATTTCTGACGAAGATGTGCTAAAGGAAATATATGTTGATAGAATAGTACCGAGTAAGTTTCAACCTAGACGAGAATTTGATGATAGTAAGATTATAGAATTAGCAGAATCAATTAAACAAAATGGTTTGTTGCAATCAATAACTGTAAGAGAGTTAGCAGACGGGAATTATGAACTTATTGCTGGGGAACGAAGACTTAGAGCCTTAAAATACTTAAACGAAACAAAAACCAAGGCAATAGTAAAAGAATTGACTGATGAACAGATGGCAACCTTAGCCTTAATAGAAAATATTCAAAGAGAAGAATTAAGTCCCATAGAAGAAGCTAATGCCTATCAGCAATTATTAGAAATAAATAATATTACGCAAGAAGAGTTAGCCAAATCATTAGGAAAAACTCAGGCAACTGTTGCCAACAAAATTAGATTGTTAAAATTATGTCCCAAAGTAGTAGATGCAATTAGTACAAAAAAAATTACTGAAAGACATGGCAGGGCAATGGTTAAATTAGAAACTAATGTTCAAGAAAAAATATTGCAACAAATTCTACTTCAAAATCTAAATGTTGTTCAGACAGAAGAAAAAATCAATAATTACTTAGAATTAAAAAATGAAAATAAGACTTCTGATAATATTATAAATTATGATGCTCAAAAAATATTGGCAAAGTTGCTCAAAGAAATTTCTAAGCTAGAAGAAAAATATGATGTAGACTTGTCAAAAGAAGAAGATGAAGAAATGAATGCTGTGGTTCTAACAGTTAGAGTACCTAGATATAAACAATAAAGGAGAAGGAATGAAAGTATTAGCAGTGTGCAACCAAAAGGGTGGTGTGGGGAAGACAACAACGGCTATAAATTTAGCAGCATCACTTGCAAGTTTAAAGAAGAAAGTATTAATGATAGATACAGACCCCCAAGCCAATGCGACAAGTGGTATCGGTATTGATAAAAATGATGTAGAAAAATCAATTTATAGCGTACTTGTTGATGAAGTAAATATAAATACAGCTATAAAACCTACGTCTTATGACAATCTTGATATAGTTCCATCAAGTATAGAACTAGCTGGTGCAGAAGTAGAACTTGTTTCTGTAATCAGTCGTGAACAAAGAATGAAAAATTCCATATCAGAATTAGAAAGTTCTTATGACTATATAATTATAGACTGTCCTCCATCTTTGGGTCTTATTACACTAAATTCACTGACGGCTGCTGACGGAGTAATAATTCCTGTACAAACAGAATATTACGCCTTAGAAGGATTAAGTCAACTGATGAATACATTTAATATAGTTAGAAAACACCTAAATTCAACATTAGAAATTTTTGGTGTTCTGCTGACAATGACAGATAGCAGAACCAATATTTCTAGTCAGGTATCAGAAGAAGTGCGTAAATATTTTAAAGAAAAAATTTTTGATACCATAATTTCAAGAACGGTAAGACTTAGTGAAGCTCCAAGTTTTGGCGAACCTATTATTGAATATGCAAAGTCTTCTACTGGAGCAAAACAATATCTAGCATTGGCAAAAGAGGTGATTGGTCGTGGCTAAATCAAAAGGATTAGGAAAAGGTCTAGGAGCTATTTTTCAAACGGAAAATGTTGAACAAATAGATGACAACTTTGTAAAAATTGAAGAAATAGATATAGAAAAAATTAAAAAAAATCCTTATCAACCCAGAACAACATTTAATGAAGAAAAAATCACAGAATTAGCAGGATCAATAGAAACAAATGGTCTTTTGCAACCCATAATTTTAAAAAAATCTATTAATGGCTACTATATAGTTGCAGGGGAAAGACGGGTTAAGGCATTTGAAAAATTAGGAAAGAAATCAATTCCAGCCATAGTAAAAAAATTTAGTGACGAAGAGATGATGGTTTTTGGCATTTTAGAAAATTTACAGCGCGAAGACTTATCAGTTTTAGAAGAGGCCTTGAGTTATAAACAATTAATGGATAGTTTAAAAATAACGCAAGAAGAGCTTGCTAAAAAATTAGGTAAGAGTAGACCCTATGTTACTAACACCTTACGTTTACTAAAATTACCCCAGTCTGTAAAAGAAATGCTGGCAAATAATTTAATAACTGCAGGGCATGCAAAGACTCTACTCGGCTTGAAAGTAGAAAAAGAAATTCCTATTCTTGCACAAAAAGTTATTAAAGAAAATATGTCAGTTAGAAATTTAGAAGACTATATAGCTAAAATTAAAAATCCTGCAATTATAAAAAAAACTATCAAAAAAGATATTTTTATTGAAGAACAAGAAAATATTTTGAAAAAATTATTGGGGACGGAAGTTAAGATAAAACAAAGTCGTAATAAAAAAGGTAAGATAGAAATAGAATTTAATGATAATGAAGAATTTGACAGAATAGTGGGATTATTTAGGAACTAAAAATGGAAGTGTTAAAAAATAAATTTTTAAATATAATAACAGATGAAAATTTGTACAAAATTCTTTTAGAGAAAATATTATTAATAATATTAATTGCAGTTATAGCCAGCCTTACAACCAAAATAATTTTAAAAATTTCTGATTACATAATGCTAACAAGTTTAAAAACTAATGAAAAATTTGGCATTAAGGCTAATATAAAACGTACCGATACGTTGCATAAATTAATCAATAACCTAATAAAATATCTGATATACTTTATAGCTTCTATTCAGATACTCTCTGTTTTCGGTATAAACACAACAGGAATTTTAGCAAGTGCTGGGATAGTCAGTGTTGCCATTGGATTTGGAGCTCAAAGTCTTGTTAAAGATGTAATTACAGGATTTTTCTTGATATTAGAAGGTCAGTTTGATGTTGGGGATTATGTAAAAATAAATAATCAATCTGCTTTTATAGCCGAAGGAAGTGTCCTTGCCCTAGGTTTACGTTCAACAAAAATACTCGCTAATAGTGGTGAAATTTATTTTATTCCCAATAGTAGCATTAATCAAGTTATTAATTATTCTCAAACTTATAATCTAGCTACAGCAGAATTTTCTATTTTAATTACAGAAAGTTTAGAAAAATTAGAAATGGAAATAAATAGCTTACTAGATTCATTAAATTCAAGTGATAACTACAATAAATATTTTTACAAAAAAGAAAAAATAATATTGACTGCTATTACAAAAATAGAAGATAATATTGCTAGTATTAAAGTAGGGGTTAAGGTCAAATTAAATAAATCTAGTCTAGTAGAAACAAAACTAAGAAAAGATTTTTATAATAAATTTCAAGGCAGATTGAAAGGTTAATAAGAGGAGCTTATGGATTACGATTTGAATGATATTATCGAAATGAAAAAAAAACATCCTTGCGGAACAAATCGTTGGCAAATTACCAGGATGGGAGCAGATATAAAAATTAAATGCTTAAAGTGTGATAATTCAATAATGATGGTACGCAGAGAATTTAACAAAAAAATAAAAAAAATACTGGAGAAAAATAAGTAAAATAGGATAATTATTTTTAATTATTTTTTAAAAAATTACTTAGGCTATTAAACAAAAAATATATATTAGAAAAATTATGTTTTGATTTTTTGAAACATAATTTTTTTATTAAAATATAATTTTAAAAACTCTAAGTGCAGTGAGATTGCTAGAATATCTTACTGTATTTTTTTGCTTGGATATGTTATTATGTTAAGATAATATTTTTAAATTTTATATGTCTAGTAAAAATTTACAGGAGAAAAAATGGTTGCAATAGAATCTAAAGATAGCCTATATGTAGAAAATCTACTACCAGATAGTGAGAAATTTTTTAAAGAATTAGAAATATTTGCTAAAGAAAATCATGTTCCTATTATTGATAAGATAGGCTTGGCATATTTAGTTCAATTATTAAAAATAAAAAAAGCTAAAAATATTTTAGAAATTGGCACAGCTATTGCTTACAGTTCTATAAATTTATGCGAAAAAGTTGGCTGTAAGGTTACAACTATTGAGCGTGATAAAAAAATGTATGATTTGGCAAGAAAAAATGTGTCTGCAAGAAATCTACTAAATAAAATAAGTTTGATTTATGGCGATGCTTTAGAATTGTCAGAAGAAGTAGTAAAAAATTCTCCTTATGATGTAGTTTTTATTGATGGGGCAAAAAGTCAAAGTAGAAAATTTTTTGAATTATATGAACCATATTTTTCTGAAGATGTGCTAGTAATTACGGATAATGTTTTGTTTAAGGGGATGGTAGCAGACCCCAGCATTATTAAACAGAGTAGAGATTTAAAACAATTATCAAGAAAAATTAATAATTATAATGAGTGGCTAATGAAAAATAAAAATTATGAAACGGTAATTTTACCCTTTGGAGATGGAATAGCTATTACTATTAGAAGTTAGTAGTAAAAATATTTTAACTTAAATCTTATGGTATAATAATTTCATTTTTTTAGTTTTATTTTTTAATTATTGAAAGGTAAATTATGACAGTAGAATTAGTAGTAACACCTAAAAGTATTGACCATATTTACGAATTAATAAATGTTGGAGCAGACGCATTTGTTATTGGTGAAGAAAAATTTGGTCTAAGATTAGCTGGTGAATTTGATAGGGAAGATTTGAAAAGAGCTATTCAAATAATACATCAAGCAGGAAAAAAAGCATACGTCAGTGCAAATGCAATTTTTCATAATAAACATTTAGAAGAACTTGTAGACTATTTAAAATATGTAGATACTTTAAGTCCTGATGCAGTGATATACGGCGAACCAACTATAATAACTATAGTAAGAGAAGAAAAATTAAATTTCAAATTGCAGTGGGATCCCCATACTCTAGCAACAAATTCTTTTTCTTGCAATTATTGGGGCAAGCGAGGAGCATACAGAACTTGTCTATCTAAAGAACTTACAATAGAAGAAATTGAAGAAATAGCTGTCAAGTCAGAATATGAACTTGAAGTGCAAGTCCAAGGAATGTTATGTATGTTTCAGTCTATAAGAAGTTTAGTGGATAATTATTTTCTGTATAGCGACAAGGAAGAATATATAGAAAAATATTCTAACTCTAAAAAACTATTTTTATACAGTAAAGACAGAAATGAACGCTATCCAATTTTTGAAGATTCCAACGGTACCCATATTATGAGTGCCAATGATATTTGTGCGATTGAATATTTGGATAGATTAATTTCATCGGGGGTAACAGCCCTAAAAATTGACGGAATTTTAAAAAGTGAAGACTACATCACAGAAGTAACAACAATTTATCGTGATGCTATTGACTTATACTATGAAGATGAAGAATCTTATCAAGAAGAAAAGAAAGATTTTTACGACGATATTGAAAGAATAAAACCTAAGTATAGAAACATAGATTTAGGATTTTTCAATAAAAAAACTATATATTGATTAATAATTTTAGATTGTTTAATATTTTTTATTAAAAATATTTTAAAATTATAATGCTTTAAGTAAAAAACTTAAATAAAATTTCTAATTTAGAATTTAAAAGGAGGCAGGGTCATACTTGAATATGACTACCTAATTTATGGCAATACCAAAAATTTCAGAAATAATTAATGGAAAAAGAGTAATAACGAGAAAACCAGAATTACTAATGCCAGCAGGTAATTTGGAAAAATTAAAGGTTGCAGTTCACTATGGAGCTGATGCAATTTTTCTTGGTGGTCAAGAATTTGGTCTGCGAAGTAATGCAGATAATTTCACTATCGAAGAAATAAAAGAGGGTTGCGAATTTGCTAAGGGTTACGGAGCAGATATTTATGTAACAGCAAACATTATAGCCCACAATGAAAATTTTGGCGGCTTAGAAGAATTTTTATCAGCCTTGCAAGATGCAGGTGTTAGAGGAATAATAGTAGCTGACCCTTACATAATAGAAACTTGTAGAAGAGTTGCTCCTAATGTAGAAATACATATAAGCACACAGCAATCAATTTCTAATTATAAGGAAGTGCAATACTGGGAAAGTGAAAATGTTCACCGAGTAGTTTTAGCAAGAGAAACTGGTTATGAAGAAATTAAAGAAATTCGTGAAAAAACAAATGTAGAAATAGAAATGTTTGTACATGGTGCTATGTGTATAGCCTACTCGGGCAGATGTACCTTGAGTAATTATATGACGGCTAGAGATAGTAACAGGGGTGGTTGTTGTCAATCGTGTCGCTGGAATTATGACTTGTATGAAGAAGATAAGACAGAAGATACAGCACTTTATACAGAAGGTTCCGACCCTTACGCCATGAGTCCAAAAGATTTAACTCTAATAGAGAGTATACCAGAAATTATAGAATTAGGTATTGATTCTTTAAAGGTAGAGGGGCGTATGAAATCTATACACTATGTTGCAACTGTTGCTAGTGTTTATAGAAAATTAATAGATGATTACTGTGCCGATCCAGATAATTTTGAAATGACACCAGCCTACAAATTAGAATTGTATAAATGTGCTAACAGGGATACAGCTTCATCATTTTTCTACAATATACCAACTTACAAAGAACAAATGTTTGGTAATCAAGGTGGCAAGAAAACAAATTTTGATTTCGTAGGACAGGTTTTACACTATGATGAAAGTAGTGGAATAGCAACTATTCAACAAAGAAATCATTTCAAAACTGGTGATAGGGTAGAATTTTTTGGCCCCGAGATAGAAAGTTTTGAACAGGTTATTGGCGAAATCTATGACGAAGATGGCGACTTGATAGACGCTGCAAGACACCCGCTACAAATTATCAGAACAAAAATTGATAGTAGGGTATTCAAGCAAAATATGATGAGAAAAGAAATTGGAGCAAGATAATTATGAATAAACCTTTAGTTATCGGTATAGTTGGTGGAAGTGGTAGCGGAAAAACTACTGTTACCAAAAGAATTATAGAAGAATTAACCAAAGATAAAGTTGTATTAATTGAACAAGATTATTATTACAAAGACCAAAGTCATATGACCATGGAAGAAAGAATAAAAACTAATTACGACCACCCAGATGCATTTGATAATGAATACTTATGTTCTCAACTTAAAGAATTAATTGCAGGAAAAACTGTTGAAATGCCAAGATATGATTATGTAAATCACACAAGAAGTAAAGAAACAGTTATTCAAGAATCAAAAGAAGTTATTATTTTAGAGGGCTTATTCGGTTTGTATTCAAAGACTATAAGAGAATTTTTAGATATAAAAATTTTTGTAGATACACCCAGTGATATAAGAATATTACGTCGCTTGCTTAGAGATATGAACGAAAGAGGTCGTAGTGTTGAATCTGTAATTAATCAATACTTAACTTCAGTAAGACCTATGCACGAACAATATATACAACCGACTAAACAATATGCAGATATAATAATTCCTGATGGTGGTTATAACGACATAGCAGTAGATATATTAATAACAAAAATTAAATCAATACTAGAAAAATAATATAAAAAAGTGTATACTAAATTTTAGAAAGTATAAAAAGGAGATAATACATGGCAATAGAAGAAAATTTAGAATATCAAATGACACAAGAAGGTTATGACAAGTTAATAGCAGAATTAGAACACTATAAAAAAGTAAAACGGCCAGAAGTTATAGAAAAAATAAAAATTGCACGTAGTTTTGGAGACTTGTCTGAGAACTCTGAGTATGATGCTGCAAAAGACGAACAAGGATTTATAGAGCAAAAAATTCTTGAAATGGAACAAATGATTCGTTATGCAAAAATTATTGAAATTGATACATCATCAAATACAATACGTTTGGGTCATACGGTAACTTATGTAGAAGTACCTAATGGTGAAGAAGAAACTTACAAGATAGTGGGTAGTGCAGAAGCAAATCCTTTTGAATTTAAAATTTCTAATGAATCTCCAGTGGCTCAAGCCTTGTTGGGTAAAGAAGTTGGCGATGTGGTAAAAGTTTCTCTACCTACTGGTCCAGAAGATTCAATCGATATTAAAATTTTGAAAGTTGAGTAATTATATGATAGCTTTAATTGGTGCAATGCCAGAAGAAGTTGCTATTATTAAATCTGAAATAAAAGATTTAAGCATAGAAAAAAAAGCCCATGTAGAATTTTATTTGGGAAAATATTTAGAAAAAGAAATAATACTTATGCTTTCTAAACCGGGTAAAGTAAATGCAGCTATTGCCACTTCTTTATTACTTGATAACTATAATATTGATTATGTTATAAATATTGGTTCTTGTGGTTCTTTGGATAATAAATTAGAAATTGGCGATATGATAGTGGGAACAGAAATATCTTACTTTGATGTTGATGCAAGACATTTCGGTTATAGATTTGGACAAGTACCCCAGATGCCAGCTTCATACAAAAGTGCTACTGACTTAGTAAAAAAAGCTGAAAATATTAGTTTATCAAATAACAATATTCACTTTGGTCTAGTTGGCACATCGGATTCTTTTATTTCTGATGAGAATAGAAAAAAAGAAATTTTAAAATATTTTCCAAAAATGTTGGTTGTAGACATGGAGGCTGCAGCCATAGCCCAAACTTGTTATAACTTTGGCGTGAAGTTTATAATATGTAGAAGTGTTAGCGACAAGGCAGAAGAAGGAAGTAGAATTACCTTTGATGAGTTTTTACAAATTGCAGCTGAAAATTCTTCTAAACTAACTACGGAATTAATAAAACAATTATAGAAAATTCTTGCTTGAAATATTTATTTCAGGCAAGAATTTTTTATTTTTAAACCTAAATATTAAAATTTAAAATTTTATTTTTATTGCTTAATTTAAAAATAAAAATATAAGTTATGAAAGATTAAGATATAAATAAAAAAATTTTAAAATTTATGCTATTTTCTATTGAAAAATTTATTAAATAAAAGTAATATAGCTATGTAATTAAATAATAAATTATGTTATAATTTTTATTTGAAAAGATATAGTAAACTATATAAATTTATTACCCATGCTTTTTATACTAAAATATCAAGGAGAAATGATGAAAGCAAAAATTATTAATTTACTTAAGTCATCTGTTGAAAAAATAGGTGCAGCAGATATTGATATTTATGTAGAAACTCCAAAAAATATAGGTAATGGAGATTTTTCTAGTAATATAGCAATGCAACTTACAAAAATTCTAAGAAAAAATCCTAGAATTATTGCTGAAGAAATAATAAATAATATTGAAGAAAATAGTTTTGTAGAAAAAATTGAAATAGCAGGTCCAGGTTTTATTAATTTTTTTGTAAATAAATCTAATCTTGCTGATATTCTTTCTGAAGTTTTTCAAAAAAATGAAAATTTTGGAGAAAATCAAACAGGAAATAATGAGAAAATTTTATTAGAGTATGTATCAGCCAATCCGACAGGAGATTTACACGTTGGTCATGCTCGTAATGGAGCGGTAGCAGATTCTTTAGCTAGGATTATGAAAAAATCTTCTTATGACGTTACAAGAGAATTTTACGTCAATGATGCTGGTAAGCAAATTAAGAATTTAAGCATGTCAGCTGACGCTAGATACAAACAAGCTCTAGGTCTTGATGTACAAATGCCAGAAGACGCCTATAATGGAAAAGATATTGTAAAATTAGGGCAAGTTTTGGCTAAAGAATATGGAGATAGTCTTTTAAGTAAAAAAGAAGATGAATATCTTAAATTCTTGCGTTCATATTCAGTAAATTATCAGCTAGAAAAATTAAAAAATGATTTGAAAGATTTTAGGGTAGAGTTTGATAATTTTTACAGTGAAACTTCCTTGTACGAAAGTGGCAAGGTAAAAGCAACGCTAGAAAAATTAGAAGAACTAGGGCATCTATATAAATTAGACGGTGCAACTTGGTTAAGAACTACTGAATTATTAACAGGAGATGATAAAGACAGAGTTCTTATAAAAGCAGACGGTGCCTATACATATTTCACACCCGATATTGCCTATCACAAGGATAAATTCGACAGAGGTTTTGAAAAATTAATAAATTTATTTGGGGCCGACCATCACGGCTATGTTCCAAGACTTAAAGCATCTGTAAATGCAACTGGTTATAATTCAAACAATTTAGAAATTTTGATTATGCAACTTGTAAGATTACTTGAAAATGGTCAAGAAGTAAAAATGAGTAAGCGTACAGGTAAATCAATAACCATAAGAGATTTAATTGATGAAGTTGGAGTAGATGCTGCACGTTATTTCTTGGTTATGCGTAGTGCAGATGCCCATCTCGATTTTGATTTTACCTTAGCCAAAGAACAAAGTAGTGATAATCCACTTTACTACGTTCAATATGCCCACGCTCGTATATGTTCAATCTTGCGTCAAGCAGATGAACAAAAAATAGAAGCTAGACAATATAATAAAGAACTTTTAACAGATGATTATTCTGTGGAAATATTAAAAAATCTAGCCTATTTCCCAGAAGTAGTAGCTCAGGCTGCAAAAAGTTATGAACCGCACAGGGTATGTAATTATATGCAAAATCTTGCAGCATCCCTCCACAAGTTTTATGGTAACAAGAAGGTAATTACTGACAACAAAGAACAAACAGCTAGTTATCTTGCCCTAATAAAAGCTGTAAAAATAACAATTAAAAATGCTTTAGAATTAATAGGAGTTAATGCTCCAGAAAAAATGTAATAGGAGAAGAAGAATGACAGAATTAAAAAAAGTAAATAGTTTATCAATCACAGAACAATGCTATCAATATATTGTAGAAAATGATATTAAAAGATTAAACATTTATGACTTTTTTGATTATATCAAACCACAATTAAACTTATCAGAGGAAGAATTTATATCACAAATGTCTTATTTCTATACTGACTTAAATGTTGACGGACGTTTTGTCTGTGTAGAAGATGGTAACTGGATGTTAAAAGAAAAATTATCTTTAGAAGATGTACAAAATTTTACAGAACCGAGTATAAGCACTTACTCATTAGATGAAGAAGATTTCGATTTATCAGAAGAATATGAAGAAGAAATTACTGATGAAGTTGATGAGCTTCTAAAAGATGAGGAAGAAGACGAAGAAGATGAAGACCTATATAATGAATATGGAAGAGATGAAATAGTATCTAAGTTTAGTGTTGATTCGGAAGAAGAATTTTAATTATATTATAGCTACGACATTTCGTGGCTATATTTTTATAGAATAAATTATTAAGGAGCAGGATATGAAAATTTTAATGGTCCGTCATGGAGAAACAGATTATAATAAAAATCATTTGGTACAAGGAAGTACAAACATTCCCCTAAATCAAGAGGGGATAAATCAAGCCATTAAGGCGTCAGAAAAAATAAGAGATTATAAAATAGCAAGGGCCTACAGTAGTCCTTTAGATAGAGCCTATGATACTTGCAGATACATGCTAGATAATTCTAATAATGCTGATATTGAAATAACAAAAGATATTAGAGTGATAGAAAAAAATTATGGAAAATTTGAAGGTGCAACTTATGAAGAGTGGCGTAAAGGACGAGAGAATAATGACCTATCTTCAGTAGAATTAGATACTAACGTTGCCAAAAGAGTAGAAGAATTTTTAAAAGAAAAGTATGTTCTTCATGAAAACGAAACCATTTTAGTAGTCTGTCATGGAGCATGTACTAGAATATTTTTAGAAAGTAAAAATCTAAGACCTAATAAAAATTATATTATTAACACATCACTTAATGAATTAGAATATAACGGTTCTGAATTTAAGCTGTTAAAATATAATGTTTAAGAAAAATTAACTATGAAATATAAAAAATATATTTTATAGTTTTTTTAATGTATAACAAGCTTAAAATTTTTTGAAAATTTTAATAAAAAATATATTTTTTTTATTATTTATGTTATAATCTAGCTATATTTAAATTTAAAAGGTGGTATTTTATTATGAAACAAACGAAAACATTCATTCCAACTACAAGAGAAATACCAGCTAGTGCAGAAGCAATAAGTCATAAATTGTTAATTAAAGCAGGTATGGTTAAGCAGGTCTCAGCTGGCGTTTATACTTATCTGCCCTTAGCTAACAATGTTGTTGAAAAAATTAAAAAAATTATTCGTGAAGAACATGAAGCTATCGACGCAGCAGAAATTGTAATGCCCTTATTACAGGCACAAGAATATTGGCAAAGGTCAGGTCGCTGGAATAAAATGGGCGATGAACTTATGCGTATTACAGATAGAAAAGGTGCAGGCTATGCCATGCAGGCTACTTCTGAAGAAATAGTTTGTCAGACGGTAGAGAATATGCTAACGTCATATAAACAACTACCCCTAACACTTTACCAAATTCAAACAAAATTCCGTGACGAAGTTCGCCCTCGGTTAGGACTATTACGTTGTAAAGAATTTATTATGAAAGATTCATATTCATTTCACGACTCTTCAGAGTCATTGCGTGAAGGTTATATAGATCACTTCAATGCATATTGTAAAATTTATGATAGAATGGATTTAAAATATCGTGCAGTTCAGGCAGATTCAGGTAATATTGGTGGTTCTTACACTCACGAATTTCAAGCCTTGGCTGATGTAGGAGAAGATACAATAGCCTACACTGATGAATCAGATTATGCAGCAAATATCGAAACTGCAAAAGTTGTAGAAGAAAATTACACAATGCCAGTTTATGAGAAAAAAGAACGTTCACTTTTAGAAACTCCAGCCCAAGAAACTATTGATGAAATTGCATCCTATTGTGGTGTAGAAGTTAATCGTGCAATGAAAGCTTTAGCCCTAAAAGCTGACGGAGAACTTTACCTAGTTTTAATGCGAGGTAATGACCAATTAAATGATTTGAAATTTAAAAAAGTAACTGGAACAAGTGAAGTTGAAATGGCAAGCCCAGAAGAAATAGAATCAATGGGGTCAGTAGTGGGATACATGGGACCATTCGGTATTAAAAACTGTAGAGTGATTGCCGACATTGCAGTTAAATATATGTACAATCATAGTTGTGGTGCCAACAAAAAAGGATTCCACTACATCAACGTAAATCCAGGAGATTATGAAGTAGATGGATTTTATGATTTGCGTATGATAGAAGAAGGAGATTTAGCAGAAGACTTATCAGGTAAAGTGAAATTTGCTAAGGGTATAGAGATTGGTCAAGTCTTTGAACTTGGACAAGGATATTCTAAATCAATGGGTATTAACTATTTAGATGCCAAGGGTAAAGCACAACCATTCTATATGGGCTGCTACGGAATAGGAGTATCACGTCTGCTATCTGCAGTCATAGAACAACACAATGACGAGTACGGTATAATTTGGCCAAAAGAAGTAGCACCATATCAAGTTCATTTACTTTGCTTAGACATGAAAAAAGAAGAACAAGTGAAACTATCAGAAAAAATTTATAAAGAACTGAACAATGCAAAAATAGAAGTTTTATTCGATGATAGAAATGAACGTGCTGGAGTGAAATTTAATGACGCCGACCTAATAGGGATACCACTACAAATTATTGTAGGTAAAAAAGCTCAAGAAAATATAGTTGAAATCAAAGAAAGAAAAACGGGCGAAAAAGTCGAGTATTCAACAGATAAAATATTAGAAATCATTAAAGAATTTTACGCATAAAAAATAAAAAAGAGTAGCTAGAAATTAAATTTTCTGGCTACTCTTTTAGTTTTTGTACTAGAAATATGTTATACTAGATAGGATAAAATTATATTGAAAATAGAGGATAAAAAATGACTAATAAACATTTTTCTTTATTACTAAAAACCTTAGACCTTAATCATCTTTTAGAAAAAGAAGATTTTGCAAGTATAATTCTTGAAAATATTTTTAAAGACAAGAAAAATAAAATATGGACTTTTAATTTTGAAGTTAAGAGCTTACCAAACGTAAATGACTTTATAATTTTTATAAAAAAATTTAGAGAAAGTTTTTTTGAAGATTATTCAGTAACCTATAATTTTAAAATTAAAGGGTTTATTTCAGATGAAAAAATTTTAGAATACTGGCCATTTGTTGTCGCAGAAAAATTTGTTGATTTGCAAAATGAAAAAATAGTAGAATTAATTTTATCTAACACTGCAAAAATAGAAAATAAGGAATTAATTATCAAGGTTTTAACTCCGATAATTTGGAATAATTATATAGAAAGTAATGAAGTAGAATTTTTAAAAATCTATAAAAAATTAGGAATAGACCTTATATCTATAAAAGCAAATTTCAAACTGGAAAAAATTATTACTAAAAAAGAAGAAGAAATAAATAATGAACTGGCTAGATTAGAAAAAATAGACCTAGAAAATGAAAAAAAACAAGAAGTTAAAGAAGAAGTCGCTAAAATTAATGTAGCAAAATTTGGTAAAGCTATTTCAGATGAAGAAATACAAGAAATAAAAGATATTATAGGATATAAGGGGTCAGCAAATATTTTTGGTCAAATTTTTGAAATAGAAAAAATAGAATTTAGAAAGGGTGGCGGACAATATCGTATTAAATTGACAGACTATACAGAATCGATAATTATGCGTATTTTTTTCAATGCTGATAATGCAAAATTTAAGACGAGTACAAGAAAAAATGCTCTTATAGAGCTTATTTCCACTTTGAAAGAGGGGCAATGGATAAAATTAGAAGGTAATGTATCTTACGATAATTATTTGAATGATACGGTAATAGAACCTCGAGCTATTGAACTGGCAACTAAAGAAGAAAAAATGGATACTCATGAAGGGAAAAAACGTATCGAATTAAATCTTCATACGAAAATGTCCTCACTAGATGGAGTAGATTTTGCTGGTGATTATATTAAAAGAGCTTTGACTTGGGGGCATGCTGCCATAGCCTTTACCGACACTTACGGAGTTCAGGCTTATCCAGAAATTTGTTTATCAACTAAGGGCAAAGATATAAAAGCTATTTACGGTCTGAATGCCTTTATTATAGATGACGGTATCCGAGCAACAACAAACAAAAAAGATATTCTATTAAAGGATGCAACCTATGTAGTGTTTGACGTTGAAACGACTGGGCTATCTGCTGAACGTGATAAGTTAATAGAAATAGCGGCAGTTAAGGTCAGGGACGGAAAAGAAATTGATAGTTTTGAATCTTATATTAATCCACGCAGAAATATTTCAGAATTTATAACAAGACTAACAAGCATAAGTAATGAAGATGTCAAAGACGCACCTTTTGAAGAAGAGGTAATGACAAATTTTTATAAGTGGTTAGATGATGATGATATTTTAGTTGCTCACAATGCTAAATTTGATTTGGGAATGATAGGGAAATCTTTTGAACGACTGGGTATAATGAAAGATTTACATTATGCAAGTATAGATACCCTATTTATTTCTCGTGCAGTCAATAAAGAAACAAGTCGTCATGGACTTAGCCCTTTGGCAAAATTTTATAAAGTAAAATTGCTTCAACACCACAGAGCCATTTATGACACAAGAACAACATCAGGAATATTTGTTAAAATGTTAAATCAATTAGATGAACTTGGCATAAAAAAACATAGCCAGATAGATACTATTATTGATTTGGAAACTGCCCATAAAAGATCTCGTGCTTTTCCTTGTTCTATCTTAGTAAAAAATTCTCAAGGGCTAAAAGATTTATTTAGATTGGTGTCTTATAGTTCAACACAATTTTTATCTTCAGGGAAACCAACTATTCCCCGTAGTTTACTTGAAAAATATCGCCAAAATCTTTTAATTGGAAGTGGCAATTCTGCCAATGAAGTTTTTGAAGAATTATTAAATTCACGCCAGGATAAAATTATAGAAACCCTTAAATTTTATGATTATATAGAAGTTCAACCCCTGCATCATTACGAAAGATTTATAAATGAAGAACGTTTGGCTGATAAAGAAGAATTAAAAAATGAGATAAAAAGACTAATAAATTTAGCTAAACAGCAAGGCAAAATTGTAGTTGCCACAGGCGATGTTTATTATCTTGATAGTTATCAACAAGTTTATCGCCAAATTCTAAGACTTACGGTTAAAAATAATCCTGCCGCAAGAGATATTATGCCAGTTTCTAATCTATTAACAACTGATGAAATGTTGGCTGAATTTTCATTTTTAAATGATAAAAAATTAATTGAGGATATTGTAATAAATAATACCCATAAAATTAATAATATGATTGATGTAGTTGTTCCCTTAAAAGATAAGTTATACACTCCAAAAATTGAGGGTGCAGAAGATGAAGTAAGAAATATGAGTTATGAAAAAGCTCGAAAAATATATGGGGGCAAGTTGCCAGAAATAGTAGAAAAAAGATTAGAAAAAGAATTAAATTCTATAATTAATAATGGATTTTCAGTTGTATATTTAATTTCTAGTAAATTAGTAAAAAAATCTTTATCCGATGGCTACTTAGTAGGTTCTAGGGGTTCTGTTGGTTCTTCTTTGGTCGCTACCATGATGGATATTACAGAAGTAAATCCCTTAGTACCTCACTATGTTTGCCCTAAATGCCAGCACAGCGAATTTTTCTTAAAGGGTGAATACGCATCTGGTTTTGACTTGCCGAATAAAAATTGTCCTCACTGTCAAACTAAGATGAAAAAAGATGGACAAGATATCCCCTTTGAAACTTTTTTAGGATTTAAAGGAGATAAGGTACCCGATATTGATTTGAATTTTTCAGGAGAGTATCAACCGACGGCACATAATTTTACAAAAGAAATTTTTGGAGAAGATTATGTTTATCGAGCAGGAACCATATCAACAGTTGCAAAAAAAACAGCCTATTCATTTACAAGAGAATATTTTGAGAAAAATGATATAGAAAAACGCGATGTCGATTTAGAAAGAATAGCTACTGGTTGTGAAGGAGTTAAGCGAACTACAGGGCAACATCCAGGAGGAATTTTGGTTGTGCCAAATGATATGGAAATTTTTGATTTTACTCCATATCAATATCCAGCAGATGATGCAAACAGTGCTTGGCTTACGACACATTTTGATTTTCACTCTATTCATGACAACATATTAAAATTTGATATTTTAGGTCATGATGACCCGACCATGATTAGAAAATTACAAGACCTATCAGGAATTACTCCTACTGAAATTGATGTTTCTGATAAAGAAGTTATGAAGATTTTTTCTTCTCCTGATGTTTTAGGTGTTACAAGTAAAGATTTAGGTTGTGCAACAGGAACTTTAGGTATTCCAGAATTTGGAACAGGTTTTGTAATTCAAATGCTTCAAGATACCAAACCAACAACTTATTCAGAATTGGTACAAATTTCAGGGTTATCGCATGGTACAGATGTTTGGTTGGGGAATGCCCACGAACTTATAAAAAAAGAAATTTGTACTTTAAAAGAAGTTATAGGTTGTCGGGATGACATTATGGTTTACTTAATTTATGCAGGATTAGAAGAAAGTTTAGCATTTACAATTATGGAAAGTGTTCGTAAGGGCAGAGGTCTAAAAGAAGAATGGGAAGAAGCTATGCGTGCCAATAATGTTCCTGAATGGTATATAAATTCTTGCAAAAAAATTAAATACATGTTCCCTAAGGCTCACGCCGCAGCCTATGTACTAATGGCACTTAGAATTGCCTGGTTTAAAGTCTACCACCCAATAATTTATTACTGTGCATATTTCTCAGTAAGAGCAAATGATTATGACATAAAAACAGTAGTTAAGGGTAAAGAATTTTTAGCTAAAAGAATAAAAGAAATAAAAGAAACAGATAAAAGTCAAGTTTCTGGTAAAGATTTGGATTCTTTAGTAAGTTATGAACTAGCTTATGAAATGTTGCAACGTGGTTATAAATTTGCAGGAATAAATTTAGAAAAATCTCAAAGTTTTGACTATGTAATAGAAGGTGATACACTGATACCTCCATTTTCAATAGTTCCTTCACTCGGTAAAAGTGTCGCCCTAAGAATTGTTCAAGCTAGAGAAGAAAAAGCCTTTTTATCCGTGGAAGATTTTTCTAAAAGGGGCGGAGTTTCTACAACTATAATGGAATATTTAAAAGACTTAGGAACTTTTAAAGGACTACCAGAAAAAGCACAATTATCATTCTTCGATGAATTATTTTAAAAATATCAAATAAATTAAATGCTAGATAATATTTAGTGGGATAAAAATTCTCACTAAATATTTTTTTGTAAATTATTTACAATTTTAGTTAGAAAAGATAAAATATTTTTTATCAAGTCAAGTCTATAAATAAAATATTTTGCAAGTAAAATTTTTCAGTAGCTTAGTATGTATTTTTTATATAAATATTAAATTTAAATTTTTAAAATAATATTTTATTTATTTTTTCTCAAGAATTACAATTAATTTTACTTTTATCTTAGGAATAGTTTATAATATAGTTAATATTCAAATAAACAGAGGATTTTATGAGAGAAGAAAAATATTTGTATTTGTATGAAGATGAGAGGGTAAAATTTGCTTTTACAAAAAGAGAAGTTGACGGAAAAAATATTGAAGATATAAAAAAAGTTTTGAGTAAGTATAGTTTTAATGTTGATAAATTATCTTATGCTAAACAGGTTCATGGTTCTAAAGTAGAGTTGGTAAATTCAAATATTATTAATTTTTCAACAGAGTGCGATGCCCTAATAACTGACAAAGTAAATACCCCTTTACTAATTTTCACAGCAGATTGCCTGCCACTTATATTTTATGACAAAACAAAAAAAGTTGTTGCCCTAGCCCATGCAGGTTGGAGGGGAACTTATGACAAAATAGCTTCTCAAGTAGTTAGCAAAATGAAAAATATTTACACATCTTCTGAAAAAGATATTCAAGTCTTTCTTGCCCCACATATCAGTATTAATAATTATCAAGTATCACTTGAACTTATAGAAAAATTTTCTAAATTTAATATCAAGAACTACTATAAAAGAATAGAAAATTCTTATTTTTTAGATTTAGAAACTATTAATAAATATTTTTTAATTAAAGCTGGTATTTTGGAAAAAAATATTTCTTCAAGTGGTTTTTGTACTGTTGCAGATAATGATAAATTTTTATCTTATAGAAAAGACAAGGGAACAGAAAAAAGAATAGCCACAGTAATCGAGTTGAAAAAATAAGAAACTAGGAGGCAAAATAATGGACGATATAAAAATAGTTGAGCAAATAAGCAGTTTTAAAAAAATTCCTCTGGGTTCTGATGCTTGGCGATTGGCATTTTATCATATAGCAAGAGAATTTTGGAATATGGGGGAACATTTTATAGTGCTTGATAAGGCAAGTTACGAACAAAATGGCTATCACCTACCATTAATAAGAGAATACAAGGGAAGTGTAGCAGTTCAATTTTTTACCAACTATGAAAAAGCTAGAATTTTTGTTGAAGATAACAAGGATTTATTTGAAGTGGCTGGGAAAAAATTAATTTATAAGATAAAACAGGGGGCATTTCAGCAAGTTTTTGCACCCTTTTTTGCCCAACAAAAATTTAATTACATAATCAATGCTCCAGAAGAACATTTTTTGGATACTTTTGAAAGATTAATAGGGCTTATGGAAGCTGATAGTGATTATATAGTTGATGAATTTCAAAAAAGTTTATTGGACGAAGGTAATTATAAAGAATTTTTTGTGGATATTTGTAAAAAATATTTAGTTTTTGTAGGTTAGCTACTAGGGCTAAAAAATATGATATAATTAAGTGTAAAATAAAATAAATGGAGAAAAAAATTGAAATATATAGTATGTAATAGTGAGCAAGCTGTTTTTAATCGAGTTTATGACGAATTAGAAAAATTTATAGAAGCCGGTGCAGTTTTTTCTTTTTCTGAAAAAATATTGGGTAGTCAGTTTGAAAAAAGAATAGTAGATGAACATATTAACGGTAAATACAACTACAATCATGTTATTTTTATCGGTCAAAAAGAATTTCTTAATATGGACAAGGAAGAAGATTTTGGTCTGTATAGACTTATGAGAAAAAATCTTTACAAGCCTCTTGAAGTGGACTATAAAAATATATTTTCACCTGAATACCAAAAAGAAGAAGATATATATTTATACAAGGAGATACTCAAAGAAAATCCTATTGATGTAGCAATTTTATTTATAGACAAGGCAGGCTATATTTTAAATTATAACAGGGTAACAGAAGAAAATAGTGATGTGCATATTTACGAATTATCATCTTATGAAAAAAATAATTTAATAGAAAAATATGGTTTCAAGCTAAATAGTGATAAGGTAGTAGCTATGGGTTATGACAATATCATGTCAGCAAGAAATATATTTTTAATAGCCATAGGCAGTGATAAAAAAGAATATGTTGCTAATATCTTTGAAGAAAATGAAGATAAAAGCCCAATCTCTTTATTAAAAAATCACAAAAATTTAACTATCTTTGTGGATAAGGACGCGGGTTATAAGTCAGAAGAGGAAGTGAATAAGCTAATCAAAGAAAAACAACGCAAGAAAAAAGAATTAGTAGAACAAATGAAAGTAGAGAAGTACATAGCTAAGGAAGATGAATAATATTAATGACTATAAACATATAATTGATTACGATTTTAGCAAGCTTGACCTAAAAGATACAGTAGCAGTTAGTTTTAAAATAAAAAATAATATAACAGCCTACGACTTTCTAACCATATTTTACGAAAAAAAGGGAAAAAGATTTGCCATTAAAAGACCCAATGCCAAGGATATGATTATAGGAATAGGGCATGAATATACTTGGAATTTTGATTCTAATGATTTTCTAACCAATTATAAAAATGATACCATAACATCAGATTTTGAAAATCTAATGTCCCAAACAAGCAAAATAAATATTGATGATTTTTCAAACGATTATTTTGGCATGTATGGTGGTGTTTCTGCTGGTAATAATAAAAAATCACAAGAGTGGATAGATTTTAGCGACACTATTTTTGTGATACCCAGCATACTAGCAGTTTTTAAGGATGAAGAAATTTTATTTACACTATTTTTTAAAAACAAAAAAGATGTAGATTTTTCTAAACAATGGCAAGATAGAATAGTATTTTTAAGAAAAATTGCAAATAAAGAATTTATACCCTTGAGATTAATCCAGCCAAAATCAGTAAGAGAAATATATCCAGAAGTTTGGCAAGATAACATAAAAGAAGCCTTAGAACAAATAGAAAATAATATTTTTAAAAGAATAGCCCTGTCAAGAAAGAATCAAATAGTCTTAGATGAAGAAATTTCTTTGGCAAAAATTGTAAAATATTTTACCAAGAAAAAACTTTATTTCATAGCCTTTGAATCTAAGAAAAGTTCCTTTATCACCAGTAATCCTTTGCTATCCTTATCAACCTCACAAGAGGAATTAAAGGCTTATTTATACTTGCAAAAAGAAAACTTATTTAATGGTCGTCGTTCCATAGATTTTGATGAAGAAGATATAGAAAAAAATTACAAAAAAGAACTAGAAGAAAAAACTGGTTACACTTTTGAAATTTTTAAGGATAAAATATTAACCGGCAAGGCCTTGGATATTTATTCTGTATGCAGAACAAAAGGAAATAAGCCCCTAAAAGACATAAAATTACTGAGTTTACTCTATCCAATATCAATAATAAAGGGTTATCCCAAAGAAGAAACAGAAAAATTTTTAAAAGAAAGAGAAAATATAGGTTACGGTTTTTGGTACTCCCCATTTGGTTTTATAAATCATAATTTAGAAGCTAATTTTTATACTTGTGGCAATATGATTGTGTCCTTCAAAAAAATCATTACCATATTCACAACAATTTTAGTAAATGACTTAATGACCTATGAAGATATTATCGAAAATAGTGATGACTTGGTAGCCAAAAATTTAAAATTATTTGATAATAAAGACTTAGAAGGTAATGACTAGAAAATGAAAAAATTTTAAGTGATTATAGAAAAGGAATTATTTATGCTCTTTTAGGTGCAAGTTTTTAGGGACTATCTGGAGTTTTAGGAGAATACTTGCTCAATGTTTCTAAACTTAATTCAACTTGGACAATAAGCAATCGCATATTTTATTCGGGCTTTATATGTTACTTATTCTCTACACCAAAGAAAATAAAGAAAATTTTTAGTCCCTTTGCCAACAAAAAAGATGTAATAAAATTAATAAATTTTGCTTTTTTAGGTCTGCTTATTTGTCAAGGAATTTATTTTTTATCAATAAAATATACTAACTCATCAATAGCCACTATCCTGCAATATTTAGGACCTACAATGATTATGTTCTATTATTGCATCGCTAAAAAAGATTGCCAGTTTTGAATGAACTGCTTGCTATCTTTTTATCGTTTTTTGGTACTTTATAGCAACTCACCTAAATTTTTATAATATTATAATATCTCCTTGGGGGCTGTTTTGGGGAATATTTTCTGCACTCGGCTTGGCATCTTATAATATTTTATCAATAGACCTAATAAAAAATACGGTTCTATCTTAACAGTAGCTTGGGGATTTTTTATTGCTGGTCTTGTTATTCAAATAGCAACTGGCAGTTTTTATATTCCAGCAGGATTTAATCTTATTGATTTTTTGCCATGTTCGGAGTTATAGTTTTTGGTAAGATACTATTATTTTCAATATACCTAGAAGTTGTTCAACTTATTGGAGCAGTTAGAGGAAGCATAGTTAGTTGCTTTGAAGCCATAGTTGCTATTATTTTTTTCTTTTATCCTCTTAGGAAGAAAAAAATTTTTTTTATGACATATTAGGAATAGTAATTATTTTATCATCGGTACTCATACTTAACAAAAAATAGTTTACTTGCAATAATATTATAAAATTAATAAAATATAGATAGCGATGAGAATATTAGTATTTGCTAATATTCTTTTTTTATAAAAATTTTAAGGAGAAAAAAATGGACTATAAAAGTTTTGATGACTTATACAAGACTATGACAACAAAAGAATTGACCCTACTTGCCAAAGATTTGAAAGTAGAACGTTATTCAACATTAAATAAAAAAGAGTTGGTGCTTGCCATATTAGAAAAACAAATGGAAAAAGACGGCAACTACTACTTAACAGGCGCTTTAGATGATATTCACCAGGAACAAGGTTTTGGATTTTTACGAACGGTAAATTACAATAAGGGCGAAGTTGATATTTATATTTCTTCATCACAGATTAGACGCTTTGAATTAAAAAAAGGCGATGAAGTTACTGGTAAAGTTCGTAAGCCCAAAGAAAATGAACGCTACTACGGTCTTCTTCAAGTTGATTTTATAAATGGTGTAAATGCTGAAGAAATAAAATCACGTCCCCATTTTCAAGCCCTTACTCCTATCTACCCCAATCAAAAAATAAAATTAGAAACAACAAAAGAAAAATTATCTACTAGATTTATAGACTTGGTAAGCCCTATTGGATTTGGACAACGTGGCTTAATAGTTGCACCACCAAAAGTTGGAAAAACCACATTAATAAAAGAAATTGCCAACGCAATTCGTAAAAATTATCCCGATAAAAAATTAATTATTTTACTTATTGATGAAAGACCTGAAGAAGTAACAGACATGGAAGGTTCTGTTCAAGGGGCTGAGGTTGTAAGTTCTACCTTTGATGAAAAACCAGAAAATCATGTCAGAGTTGCAGAATTAGTGATTGAACACGCCAAAAGACGAGTTGAACTTGGGCAAGATGTGATAATATTAATGGACAGTATAACAAGACTAGCAAGAGCCTATAACATAGTTTCGCCAAGCAGTGGCAAGGTACTTTCTGGAGGAGTTGACCCCTATAGCTTGCACAAACCAAAATCATTTTTTGGCGCAGCCCGTAATGTAGAAGGTGGCGGAAGTCTAACAATTATAGCGACGGCTTTAGTAGATACTGGTTCTCGTATGGACGATTTAATATTTGAAGAATTTAAGGGGACAGGAAATATGGAATTAGTCCTTTCTCCAGACTTGGCAAGAAAAAGAATTTATCCAGCCATTGATTTTGCAAAAAGTTCAACAAGAAAAGAAGAATTACTACTAACAGAAGATGAAATTGCAGTAATTAACCAAACAAGATTAAAACTAGCAGACGTTTCAGAACCAGCTATAGCAGTCCTTAATCATCTAAAAAAACATGATACTAATAAAGAATATGTTGAAGAAATGTTAAAATTTATTAATAAATAAAATATTTATAACTATATAAAGTTAATTTATTATAAAAATATTCAAAAAAATTTTACTAATTATTAAATCCTATATAAATAAAATTTATGGAAGAAATATTACGGAAATAAGAATAGCAAATATTGATGAAGTACTAGAAATAAGTAAAATTCATGCTAGAGAATGGAGTAATACATATAAATACTTAATTCCTAAAGACAAGCTGGCTAATATAAGTGGGGATATGTGCTTGAAGCTAATAAAAATATTATAAAAAATAAAAAAGCGAATATTTATGTGGCGCAAGTAGGAGATATAGTTTTGGAAAATATAGGCTAAATGAAAATGATGGAGAAATTTATGTTATATATTCTTAAAGAATATCAAAATAGGGATATAGGACATCAGCTATTTCAAAAGCCTTAAATATATTGCTAAAAGATTATAAGAAAACTAAAGTCTTAATTTTATCTCAAAACCATAAAGCTAGAAAATTTTATGAAAAATTTGAATTAGTAGGAGCTAAAAAAATTAATTTTTTGAAATTGAATTAGATTCTTGTGTGTATGAATATAATTTAAAAAATAAATAATTAAAATATTTAATCAGTATTACAGAAAATAAGCAAAATTAAATATACTTTAAATTTAGAAATAATAAGAAAATATTTATAGGTATAAAATAAAAATGAAAAAAATAAAAAAATTTTAAAAGTCTATTTTAGCTTTATATTCTTATTACTAGGCTTAACTATTTCATTTTATTTATGGGCAAAAACTTATAATACAAATCTAGAATTTAAACCCGTAAAATCAAGGGTAAAAAAGTAGAGGGAATTTATTATAAAAAATAGGGGGAACTACCGAATATAAGATCACAGTTTCGTTTGAAGATAAAAAATATGAACTACAAAATGTAATTATGGATTATCATATAGAAATAGTAATATTATTGACGTATTTTTAGCTAAGGCTATGCTATATGAAAATATAGAAGGTCTTAGAACAGATACTAAAGAAGCGAGATATTATTTTCTAAGTTTAGGACTAGACCTAATATTATTATTATTTTTGTTTTTCTATCATTTACTTGAATTTAATAAGATGAGGAAGGGAATAAATATTAAAAAGTATAAATTATAAATTGCTCTAAATTTAATTTTTTATTGTTTTTCTTTCGGAAAAATTTTTAAAATATGTAATAAACTAGATAAGTAAACTTTATAACAAGTATTTCCAAAGAAATATTTATTCCTTTTAAAATTTTAAAAATAAAAGTATTGATTAGCTTTTCTAATCAATACTTTTTTTTTATATTCCTAATTTTTGTAATATTGCTTTTTTAAATTTTAGTTTTTGGTAGTCTATATCTTCTGTTTCGTCGAAAGTTATTACTACTTCATCAACTAGTTGACCTGGTTTATTTTTTAAAATGTATATTCTATCGCTTAGATTTATAGCTTCTTCTATATCGTGGGTAATTATTAGACTTGTTAGCCCTAATTTTTTATGAATATCCAAATACCACTGGTGTAGCTCTCTTTTTGTAATAGCGTCTAAGGCACTAAAGGCTTCATCTAGTAAAAATAATTTTTCCTTAAACATATAGGTTCTTAGTAGAGCTATTCTTTGTCGCATGCCACCACTTAGTTCTTTTGGGTACTTGTCCTTATATTTTTCTAAACCGAATTGAATGAGCTTCTCCTCTGCTTCTTTAAGGGCTTCTTCTTTTTTCACCCCTCTTATAATAAGGGGTAGGGCAATATTTCTTATAACTGTTTTATGCTCTAGCAATAAATCTTTTTGGAGCATATAGCTTACTTTTCCGATAAAATTGCTATCTTGTCCTATTTTTATAGAACCAGCTTGTAATTTTTCAATTCCCGCTATGATGTTAAAAAGAGTTGATTTACCTACACCGCTTGTTCCGATTATCGAAACGACTTCACCTTTTTTAACATACATATTTATATTTTCTAATACTGGATTGTTAGGATAGGTATAAGTTAAATTTTCTATTTCTAATATCTTCATTATTTTATGTATTCATTCGTAAAGCCAGCATTTTCTTTTAATGGATTTTCTGTAATTTTATTTTCGTTAAGCCACTTATAAAATTTATTCCATCTTGCAGGGTCTATTTCTCCCCATTTATCTTTATTTGTAGCGTATTGTTTTGCTAAATATTTTTGTGATTCAATAACAAACTCTTTTTTATCCTTTAGTTCAGGAGCGTACTTAATAAGTATCTCAGCAGCTTCTTTAGGATTTTCTATTGCATACTGATAACCTTTTTTAATTGCTTGAATTATTTTTTTGGCTTCGTCACCATTTTCTTTTAAATACTTGTTATTTGCAATTATTACTGGTGAATAATAATCAAGTTCTGGGGCAAAATCTTTTAGGTAAAAGAAGTTTGTGTCTATATTCATACTTTTAGCCAGTAGTCCGTCCCAAGCATAAAAAATCCATGCAGCATCAAAGACTTTATTCTCAATAGCCGTAACAGAGTTGCTATCCGTATTAGGAACCAATTCTAACTTTTTAAAGTCAGCTTTTTCTTTATCCATAATATTTTTTATCATGGCAAGTTCTATTGGATCATTCCAAGTTCCGTATTTTTTATTTTCCAAATCTTTTGGTCTAGTTATATTTGCCTGTTTTTTTGAGATAATTCCTGATGTATTATGTTCTATTATTGCTGCGACAGCAGTTATTTCTGCTCCTTTTGCTAGTTTGTTTGCCATGCTATCTTGAAAATATATGGCAAAGGGAGCTTTGTTATTTATTACCAAGTCTGAAGAACTATCTTCTGGGGGTAATTTTATATCTAAGTCAATCCCAGCTTCTTTTAAATATCCCTTTTCTTTAGCTACATATAGCCCAGTGTGATTAGTATTAGGTGTCCAATCTAGTATAAAATCTACTTTTTTAAGTTTTGTAGTTTCTTCTTTTTTTGTTGCACAAGCTGTAATACTTATTATCATAATAAGTGACAGAATGCTATAAAGTATTTTTTTAATTATTTTCATCATTTTCTCCTATATATTTCCATTTAATAAGTTTCTTTTCACTAATTTTTATAATTTTCATACTTAATAAACTAATTGCTGATACCAGAATAATTATTGCAAACATTGTGTCGTATTGAAATAGTTTTTTTGTCCTAATCATATATACTCCAAGACCTTCAAAACCTCCCAACCATTCAGAAACAACCGCCGCTATAAAGGCGTAAGATACACTGACACGCAAACCAGCATAGAAATAGCTTAAAGAATTTGGAATCTTAACATGCTTCATTATCTGCCATTTATTAGCCTTCATCAATTTTAAAAGTTGTATCGTGTCTTCATCAGCATTTCTGAAACCATCTAATATGCTAATTATTATTGGGAAAGTAGTTGTTATTATTATTAAAACTATCTTTGGAGCCATACCGTAGCCTAACCATAAAACCAGTATAGGAGCTATGGCAATAGTGGGAACTGTTTGTGTTATTATCAGTAGGGGATAGATTGCCCTATTAAAAGAGTTAAAAGTATCCATTAAAACAGCTAAAAGACAAGCTATTAATATACCGTAACTTAGCCCTATAAAAGCTTCTATTATTGTTATTTTACTATGAAATAATAATTGATTATAATTTTTTATAAAGGCTCTGGCTATCTCTAATGGTGTAGGTATAATAAATTTTGGTAATAAACCAAGATTTCCAGAAATTTGCCAAATAAATATAATTAAAGAAAATGTAACTAGACTAATATGTCTATTTATCAAATTTTTTAATTTTTTCATAAGACGTCATAATCTCTCCATAGTTTATTTTCACGTTGGCAAATATATTTTTATGTTCTTTCCCAGCTAAGTCTATAGCCATTTTCAAGCTATCCATGAGATAATTAAATTCCCCCTCAATAACCGTTTCAAAAGGAGAAACCACAATCTTGTCATGCCTACTTTTTAAAAAATATATGACCTTATCAATAATTTCTATCCTATCCTCCCTACCAAGTGGTAAAATTTGTAAAGCAATGCTACAATTTAGCAAAATAAAAAACCTCCTCAATATTAAGTACAAGTACTCTATTTTAGGAAGTTGTGTTTTATCTAATTTTATGACCCATTAACAGTCAAATTCATGACTAAATTAATTTCCTACGCTGGCATTATCCAGATCAGGTATGGTCGAACCTACAAGGTTCCTCTCAGACTGTTCACAGACTCCCTTATTTCTAATTATAACATACTGTATAGGCTTTAACAAGAAATTAAAATTTAATTTTTCTAAAATTTAAAATTTTTTGCTATAATATTATGGAGGAAAAAATACGAAAGGAGAATTTTTTGAAAAACCAATATCTCATAATAGACGGCTACAACCTCTTATTCAAGCTGAAAGAATATTCTAAAATAAAAAGTTCTGCCTTTCAAACAGAAAGAGATAGCCTTATAGAAATACTAAAAGAATATGCTTCTGGCAACAACTACAAAGTTTATTGTGTTTTTGATGCCTACAAAAATGGTAATAAGGAATATATAAAAGAAGAAAATCCAATTTATATAGTCTACACTAAAAACGGGGAAGATGCTGACAGATGGATAGAAAGAAAAACAAAAGAACTCTACATAAATCATTTTGTCGACGTAATAGTTGTTAGTGATGACAGGGATGAAAGAGATAGTGCTTTAGGATATGGAGCTATCCTTAGAGATTGCCATAGATTTATAAAAGATTTGTATGACAGAAAAAATCAAATGTCAAAATACATAAAAAAACACAATGAAACAAGAATTAAAAATAGAAATATCAGAATAAGTGCCAAAGACAGAAAAAAATTAGAACAATTTTTACTAACAGGAAAAAAATTTAATAATTAAAAATATTTTTTTTAAAAAAGGAGATTACTATGCAATTTCAACTTAACGACAAAAAAGATTTTTTATATTACGGAGAAGATGAAAAAACATCTATCTGTTATTTAGTTTTTCCCAAAAATCCAGACGGTAGCCAAACAATAACAAAAGTTTTTGTTGATGAAAAATACAGAGGTCAAGGCTTAGCAGGCAAACTAATGCAAGAAGTAGTTACCTATGCCAAAGAAAATAATATTAAATTAGACGCCACTTGCTCTTACGCTATAAAATGGTTTGAAAAAAATAAATAGAAAAATAAAAACTAAGATTTTTGTAATTAAAAATTTTAGTTTTTTATTATCTTTAGCTGGTTAATTTTATTTTAGAACTTGATAAATATTCTAAAGAACGTTTAATTATTTGTCTTCATAGATTGCATATTATTATTGCTAATTTCATTTTAGAATATGCAGTTTTACAATTCTAAAATTAATTAGAAAATATTTAAAAAATACTTGCATTATTATTTTTAAGTATGTATAATAGTAATGTTGGTCTTATTAAAGACTTGCGTTGAAGCGAAAGGTTACCGACACGCCAGGCCGCTTTGCCATGGCATAACGTAGTTGGATAACTTTCGTGGAGAAGTCATTGCTAGACGATGGCGAATATACAAACAGGAGGAGAAATGATGGCAAAACAAAGAATACGTATCCGTCTAAAAGGATATGACCACAGATTAGTAGATCAAAGTGCAGAAAAAATTGTTGAAACAGCAAAACGTTCTGGTGCAAAAGTGTCTGGACCAATTCCGTTACCAACAGAAAAAGCTGTGTACACAATCTTACGTTCAGTTCACGTTTATAAAGATAGTCGTGAGCAATTTGAACAACGTACTCACAAACGTCTAATCGATATTATTGAACCAACACAAAAAACAGTTGACGCTTTAATCAGCTTAAACTTACCATCAGGTGTTGACATCGAATTAAAATTATAATAATCAGGAGGTGACTTTCGATGACTAAAGGTATCTTAGGTAGAAAAGTTGGTATGACTCAAATTTTTGCTGAGAACGGTGAATTAATCCCAGTAACAGTTATAGAAGCAAAAGGCAACGTCGTACTACAAAAGAAAACAGTAGAAGTAGAAGGATACAACTCAATCCAATTAGGATTTGATGACAAACGTCCTTACGACAAAGAACGTAAAGACCGTTTAGTAAAAGTAGCTAACAAACCTGAGCAAGGTCATGCTGACAAAGCAAACACTGCTCCAAAACGTTTTGTTCGTGAAATTAGAGATGCTGATGTAGCAAATTATGAAGTAGGTCAAGAAGTCCAAGTTGATATTTTTGCAACAGGAGACTTAGTTGACGTAACAGGAACAAGTAAAGGTAAAGGATTCCAAGGGGCAATCAAACGCCACGGGCAAAGTCGTGGACCAATGGCTCACGGTTCTCGTTACCACCGTCGCCCTGGGTCAATGGGACCTGTAGCACCTAACCGTGTATTTAAAGGTAAAGCACTACCAGGTCAAATGGGTGGAGTTACAGTAACTACTCAAAACTTAGAAGTTGTAGGTGTTGATGTAGAAAACGGAGTTATCTTAATCAAAGGCTGTATCCCAGGTTCTAAGAAAAGTTTCGTAAAAATCCAATCAGCAGTTAAATCTGGTAAATAAGAAATATACGGAAGGAGGAAATTAGCACATGACACAATTAGATTTATTTAAACAAGATGGTACTAGAGTTGGTGTAGTTGAAGCTAATGATGCAGTATTTGGAATTGAACCAAATCAACACGTTTTATTCCAAGCTGTAACTTTACAAAGAGCTTCTTTACGTCAAGGTACTCACAAAACTAAAGGACGTTCTGAAGTATCAGGTGGTGGTCGCAAACCATGGCGTCAAAAAGGAACAGGACGTGCTCGTCAAGGGTCTATTCGTTCGCCACAATGGCGTGGAGGAGGAATTGTATTTGGTCCAACACCACGTGATTATGGCTTTAAAATGCCAAGAAAAATGCGTAGGCTAGCATTACGCTCTGCTTTATCTTCTAAAGTTGCAGCTAATGAAGTATTCGCATTAGAAACATTATCATTTGATGCAATCAAAACTAAAAACTTTAAAGAAATGATGACAAACTTAGGTTTGGATAAAAAAGTATTATTCGTAGTATCTCAATATGAAGAAAATGCTTTATTATCAGGAAGAAATATCCCAGGAGTCAATATAATTGAGTCTGAAGGATTAAATGTAGTAGACATCTTAGGACACAATAAAGTTGTATTCACTAAAGATGCAGTAGAAAAAGTTGGGGAGGTATTAGCATAATGGAAGCTCGCGATATTATCAAACGCCCAGTTTTAACTGAGAAATCATATTTATTAATGCAAGAAAATAAATATACTTTCTTAGTAGGTACACGTGCTCACAAAACTCAAATCAAACAAGCTATCGAAGAAATTTTCGGAGTTAAAGTTGAAAAAGTGAACGTGATGAATTATAAAGCTAAATTCCGTCGTGTTGGAAGACATGCAGGATTTACAAATAAAAAACGTAAAGCTATTGTAAAATTAGCTGAAGGACAAACAATCGAAGGATTATTTGCTTAATAAGAAATTAAAACCACTATGGAGGGAAATGACAAATGGCTATTAAAGTATATAAGGCTATAACTAATGGTCGTCGTAATATGACATCATTAGATTTTGCAGAAATAACTGCAACAAAACCAGAAAAGTCATTATTAGCGCCGCTACCGAAAAAAGCGGGAAGAAATAATCAAGGTAAAATAACAGTTCGCCACAATGGGGGAGGACACAAAAAACAATACCGCATTATTGACTTTAAAAGAAATAAAGACAATGTACCAGCAAAAGTTGCTACAATAGAGTACGATCCAAATCGTTCTGCAAATATCGCATTGTTACACTATGTTGATGGTGAAAAACGATACATAATTGCACCGAAAGAATTAGTTGTTGGACAAGAAGTAGTTTCAGGGCAAGAAGTAGATATTAAAGTAGGTAACTCTTTACCGCTTGCTAATATTCCAGTAGGTACTTTAATACACAACATAGAACTTAAACCAGGTAAAGGTGGACAATTAGTTCGTTCTGCTGGTGCAAGTGCTCAAGTATTAGGTAAAGAAGGTAAATACGTATTAGTTCGTCTTAAATCAGGAGAAGTAAGAATGATTTTAGCGACTTGCCGTGCAACAATAGGTGAAGTTGGTAACGAACAACACGGATTAATTAATATAGGTAAAGCAGGAAGAACTCGTTGGCTAGGTAAAAGACCTACAGTTCGTGGTTCTGTTATGAACCCTAACGATCACCCACACGGTGGAGGTGAAGGACGTACTTCAATCGGACGCAAATCACCAATGTCGCCTTGGGGTAAACCTACACTTGGGAAGAAAACACGTTCTAAAAAAGCTCGTTCAAACAAATTCATTGTACGTGCTCGTAACAAATAGGAAAATAGCTGGACTTGGTAAGGAGCAAAAGCTCTTTACCAACAACACAGCATACAACATTCGAAAGGAGATAACACAATGGCTCGTAGCTTAAAAAAAGGACCATTCGCTGATCACCACTTATTAGCAAAAGTAGAAAAAATGAATGGCCAAGAGAAAAAACAAGTAATTAAAACTTGGTCACGTCGTTCAACAATATTCCCAACTTTTATTGGAATTACATTTGCTGTATATGACGGAAGAAAACATGTACCTGTTTATGTAACTGAGGATATGGTTGGACATAAGCTTGGAGAGTTTGCACCGACAAGAACATATAAAGGTCACGCAGCAGACGATAAAAAAACAAGAAGAAGATAATAAATAGATAAAATCAAGGAGGCACCTCATGGAGTCAAAAGCAATCGCTAAGACAGTCCGCATAGCACCTCGTAAAGTAAGACTTGTATTAGACTTAGTACGTGGCAAAAAAGTGGGCGAAGCATTAGGAATTTTAGAATTCACACCTAGAGCAGCTTCATTACCAGTGGCTAAAGTTATCAAGTCAGCTACTGCAAATGCTGAACATAATTACGGAATGAATATAGAAGACTTAGTAGTATCACAAGCTTTTGCAAACGAAGGACCAACTCTTAAGAGATTCCGTCCACGTGCAAAAGGATCTGCAAGTGCAATTAACAAAAGAACAAGTCATATTACTATCGTAGTAAGCGACAACAAATAATATTTTAGTATATCTAAAAAACAAAAGGAGGCTAAACTGTGGGTCAAAAAGTACATCCAATAGGATTGCGTGTAGGAATTATTCGTGATTGGGATTCAAAATGGTATGCAGAAAAAGATTTTGCTACAAACTTACACGAAGATTTTAGAATACGTGAATTTATAAGTAAACAATTAAAAGACGCATCAGTTTCTAAAGTAGAAATTGAAAGATTTGATAAAAAAGTAAACATTTCAGTACACACTGGCAAACCTGGTATGGTAATCGGTAAAGGTGGAACTGAAATTGATAAATTAAGACTATCGTTAAATAAATTAACTGGAAAAAGAGTACACATAAACGTTGTGGAAATTAAAAAAGTTGATATCGACGCTAAACTAGTTGCAGAAAATATTGCTCGTCAATTAGAAGCTCGTGTATCATTCCGTCGTGCTCAAAAACAAGCTATCCAAAGAGCTATTAGAGGTGGAGCAAAAGGAATTAAAACTCAAGTATCAGGACGACTTGGTGGAGCAGATATGGCTCGTTCAGAAGGATATTCAGAAGGGTCGGTACCTCTACATACATTAAGAGCTGATATTGACTACGCTCATGAAGAAGCTGATACAACTTATGGCAAACTTGGAGTTAAAGTTTGGATTAACCGTGGTGAAGTATTACCAACTAAAAAATCTGAAAAAGGAGGTAACTAATTATGTTAATGCCTAAACGTGTAAAATATCGTCGTCAACACAGACAATCAACAAAAGGTAAAGCAAAAGCTGGCACAGTAGTAGATTTCGGAGAATACGGATTACAAGCTACAACAGCATCAAGAGTTACTTCTCGTCAAATAGAATCAGCACGTATTGCTATGACACGTTATATGAAACGTGGTGGTAAAGTGTGGATTAAAATATTCCCCCACATGCCTTACACTAAAAAACCTTTAGAAGTTCGTATGGGTTCTGGTAAAGGTGCAGTTGAAGGATGGGTTGCAATAGTTAAACCAGGTAGAGTGATGTTTGAAGTTGCTGGAGTAAGTGAAGAAGTTGCTCGTGAAGCTCTAAGACTTGCATCTCACAAATTACCTGTTAAATGTAAATTTGTAAAACGTGAAGAAACAGGTGGTGAAGCATAATGAAAACAAGAGAATTCAAATCTATGATTAGAGAATTAACTTCACAAGAGTTAGAAACAAAAATTAAAGAATTAAAAGAAGAGCTTTTCAACTTACGCTTCCAATTGGCAACAGGTCAATTAGAAAATACAGCTCGTATTAGTCAAGTTAGAAAATCAATCGCTCGTATGAAAACTGTTATTCGCGAAAGAGAATTAGCGAATAAATAAAATAGGAGGTAACTATGACTGAAAGAAATGATAGAAAAGTTTACGTAGGTAAAGTTGTTTCAACTAAAATGGATAAAACAATCACAGTTTTAGTAGAAACTTACAAAAAACATCCACTTTACGGGAAACGCGTAAAATATTCAAAAAAATTCAAAGCACATGATGAAAATAATGTAGCAAAAATTAATGATATTGTAAAAATAATGGAAACTCGTCCATTATCTGCAACAAAACACTTCCGTTTAGTAGAAGTAGTAGAAGAAGCAGTAATTATCTAAAAAAGTATAAATATACTGTAATAAGGAGGCAAAAAGCGCATGATTCAACAAGAAACACGCTTAAAAGTAGCTGATAACTCAGGAGCAAAAGAAGTTTTAACAATCAAAGTTCTTGGTGGTTCAGGACGTAAAATTGCTAATATTGGTGATGTAATTGTATGTTCTGTAAAAAAAGCAACACCAGGAGGAGTTGTTAAAAAAGGTGATGTAGTTAAAGCTGTAGTAGTTCGTACAAAAACAGGAGCTCGTCGTAATGATGGGTCATATATAAAATTTGATGAAAATGCTTGTGTAATTATCCGTGATGATAAGAGTCCACGTGGTACTCGTATCTTTGGTCCAGTTGCTCGTGAACTAAGAGACGGTAACTATATGAAGATCGTATCACTAGCTCCAGAAGTATTATAATCACTTAAAAAGTAGAAATAAAGAAGGAGGCCAGCAAGACATGTTCATTAAAAAAGGTGATAAAGTAGTAGTAATTACCGGAAAAGATAAAGGTAAAGTTGGGATAGTAAAACAAGCTTTACCAAAAGAAGACCGTGTAGTTGTTGAAGGTGTTAATATTGTAAAAAAACACACAAAATCATCTCAAGCAGCACCTCAAGGTGGAAGAGTTGAATTTGAAGCACCAATTCACGTATCTAATGTAATGTTACAAGATCCTGAAACTGGAAAACCAACAAGAGTAGGTTTTGAAGTGAGAGATGGTAAAAAAGTACGTATATCTAAAAAATCAGGAAAAGAAATTTAATTAATAGTAGAGAAAGGAGGCACTATTTTAGATGGCTCGTTTAGGAGATAAATTTAAAACAGAGATAACAAAAGAATTAATGACAAAGTTCGGATACAAAAGTGTAATGCAAGTACCGAAAATTGAAAAAATCGTAATTAACATGGGTGTAGGAGATGCAGTTCAAAACTCTAAAAACCTAGACAATGCAGTTACAGAATTAACTTTAATATCTGGACAAAAACCACTAGTAACAAGAGCTAAAAAATCAATAGCAACTTACCGTTTACGTGAAGGGATGCCTATTGGAACTAAAGTTACTTTGCGTGGAGAAAGAATGTATGAATTTTTTGATAAATTAGTAACAGTAGCACTTCCTCGTGTTCGTGACTTCCATGGTGTTTCTAAAAAAGCATTTGATGGGCGTGGGAATTATACGCTAGGAGTTAAAGAGCAACTAATTTTCCCAGAAATTGACTATGATAAAGTAAGTAAAGTTAGAGGTATGGACATAGTAGTTGTAACTACAGCTAAAACAGATGATGAAGCTCGTGAGTTATTAGCACTTTGTGGAATGCCGTTTGCAAAATAATATTAGAGAGGTAGTATAATGGCTAAAAAATCAATGGTAGAGCGTGAACTAAAACGCCAAAGATTAGTTGAAAAATATGCAGCTAAAAGAGAAGAATTAAAAGCTAAAGGTGATTACATCGGATTAAGCAAACTTCCAAAAAATTCAGCGCCAGCAAGACTACGTAATCGTTGTAGCATTACGGGACGTCCACATGGATACATTGGTAAATTTGGAATTTCACGTATTAAATTCCGTGAATTAGCTTATAAAGGTCAAATACCTGGAGTTAAAAAATCAAGTTGGTAATATAAAAATAGAAAGGGGGATTTATCCTAATGACAATGACAGATCCTATCGCAGATTTACTTACTCGTATTCGTAATGCTAATATGGTAAAACACGAATCACTAGAAGTACCAGCATCAAACATAAAAAAAGAAATAGTTGAAATCTTAAAACAAGAAGGTTTTATCAAAGATGTAGAATATATCGAAGATAACAAACAAGGAATAATCAAAATCTTCCTTAAATACTCAAGAGGAGAAAGAGTAATTAAAGGAATTAAAAGAATTTCAAAACCTGGTTTACGTGTATATGCTAAAGCTGATGAGCTTCCAAAAGTATTAAACGGATTAGGTATAGCAATCGTCTCAACTTCAAATGGAGTTGTAACTGATAAAGTTGCTCGTAAAAATAATACAGGTGGAGAAGTATTAGCTTACATCTGGTAATAATAGAAGGAGGAGCCAATTAATGTCTCGTATAGGTAATAAAGTTATTACGATACCTGCAGGAGTAGAAGTTAAGTTAGATAACAACTTAGCAGTAGTAAAAGGACCTAAAGGTGAATTAACAAAACAATTTGACGCTGAATTAACATTTAACGTTGAAGGTAATGAAATAACAGTAGTACGTCCAAGCGATTCAAAAAGACATCGTACAATACATGGAACAACTCGTGCATTATTAGCTAACATGATTGAAGGTGTTTCTAATGGATTTAGAAAAGAACTAGAATTAATCGGGGTTGGTTATCGTACTCAAATGCAAGGAAATAAATTAGTGCTTAGCGTTGGTTATTCTCACCCAGTAGAATTTGAACAAATTGAAGGAATTAAACTAGGTGTTGAAGGAAATACTAAAGTAAGTATTGAAGGAATTAGCAAAGAATTAGTAGGGCAATATGCGGCGAAAGTTCGTGCAGTACGCCCACCAGAACCTTATAAAGGAAAAGGTATTCGCTATGTTGGGGAATATGTACGCCGTAAAGAAGGAAAAACTGGTAAATAATAGATAAAAGAAAGGAGTGTTTCAAATATGATTACGAAACTTGATAAAAACAAAGTTCGTAAAAAAAGACACGCAAGAGTACGTGTAAAAGTTCAAGGAACTAAGGAAGTACCACGTTTAAACGTATATCGTTCAAACACAAATATTTATGCACAAATTATTGATGATGCTAAAGGTGTAACATTAGCATCTGCTTCATCACTAAAATTAGCTGAAGTATCTAAATCAAGCGTAGCTGCAGCAAAAGAAGTTGGAAAATTAATTGCTGAAGCAGCAAAATCAAAAGGAATTACTAAAGTTGTTTTCGACCGTGGAGGATATTTATACCATGGACGTGTTAAAGCATTAGCTGATGCAGCACGTGAAAACGGACTAGTATTCTAATAAGGAGGGAAATAGACAAGATGCGCCAAGAAGAAATCAAAAAAGAATTTGAAGAACGTGTAGTTGCTATTCGTCGTGTAGCTAAAGTTGTTAAAGGTGGACGTCGTTTCCGTTTCTCTGCTTTAGTAGTAGTGGGTGATAAAAATGGACGTGTTGGATTTGGAACTGGTAAGGCCCAAGAGGTACCAGATGCAATTAAAAAAGCAGTAGAAGCTGCAAAACACAACTTAATAAATGTACCAATTGTGAACGGAACAACACCTCACGAAATTATCGGTAACTTTGGAGCAGGTTCTGTATTAATAAAACCAGCAGCGCCTGGTACTGGGGTTATAGCTGGTGGTCCAGTTCGTGCCGTATTAGAATTAGCAGGAATTTCAAACATTCTTTCTAAATCTTTAGGTTCTAACACACCAATTAATATGGTACGTGCAACAGTTGAAGGATTAACTAGACTACAAACAGTAGAACACGTAGCAGCTTTACGTGGAAAATCTGTGGAAGAATTATTAGGATAAGAGGAGGGAATAGATCATGACATTAAAAGTAACCCTAACTCGTAGTACGATAGGACGTCCAGAAAAACAAAGAAAAGTAGTTCAAGCCTTAGGTCTTAGAAAAATGCACCAAACAGTAGAACATAAAGATAATGCTGCAATTCGTGGTATGATTAATAAAGTATCACACTTAGTAACAGTAGAAGAAAAATAAAATAAGGAGGTGCTCGTCTAAATGAAATTACATGAATTAAAACCAGTTGAAGGTTCTAGAAAAGAACGTAATAGAGTAGGTCGTGGGATTGGTTCAGGAAACGGAAAAACAAGTGGACGTGGTCACAAAGGTCAAAAAGCACGTAGTGGTGGTGGAGTTCGCCCAGGTTTTGAAGGGGGACAAAATCCTTTATTCAGACGTATTCCAAAACGTGGATTTAAGAATGTAAATAGAAAAGATTACGCTCTTGTAAATCTTGCAGATTTAAACAAATTTGAAGATGGTTCTGTAGTTAGCCCTGCCGCTCTATTAGAAGCAAAAGTTATTAAAAAAGAACTTTCAGGTGTAAAAGTATTAGCTACAGGTAAGTTAGAGAAAAAACTTACAGTACAAGCTCATAAATTCTCATCTTCAGCAAGAGAAGCAATTGAGGTAGCTGGTGGAGTTTGTGAGGTGCTATAGTAATGCTAAAAGCACTATTCAACTTATTTAAAGTAAAAGAAACTCGTAACAAAATATTATTTACATTTTTTATTATTACAATATTTCGTATAGGGTCATATTTGCCAATACCAGGTGTTGATGCATCGGTATTAAAAGCAGAAGATTCAGGAATATTTAGTATATTTAATACATTCGCAGGAGGAGCTTTACAACAGTTTTCTGTATTTGCTATAGGTATTATTCCCTACATTACAGCATCTATCGTAATTCAACTTATGCAAATGGATATTATACCTACCCTAACTGAGTGGTCAAAACAAGGTGAAGTGGGTCAGAAAAAAACGCAAAAATTAACTAGAGTATTGGCAATAATTTTAGCCTTTGTGCAATCCATAGTAATGTCTTATGGATTTAATAATGCATATACAGGCTTGGTTAAAGATACATCTATTTTAGGATTTTTAACTATTGCAATAGTACTTACAGCAGGAACAGCTTTACTACTGTGGATGGGTGACTTAGTAACTCAATACGGAGTAGGAAACGGAGTTTCGATAATAATCTTAGCTGGTATTATAGCAAGACTTCCACAAGGATTTATACAAATTTATGAAAGTCAGATAAAAGGTGCAGAAAATTTAACTTTGGCACTTTTAAAAATAGGAGTAGTAATACTTGTAGTTTTAGCAGTAGTAATGAGTGTAGTTTATGTACAAGAAGCCTTGCGTAAAATACCAATTCAATACTCACAAGCTAGAGCAGGAAGAAAAATGTTGGGAGCACGTTCAACATATTTACCATTAAAAGTAAATGGTGCAGGAGTTATTCCAGTAATTTTTGCAGTGGCATTCTTACAGTTGCCAAGAACTATCGCAATATTTTGGCATAATGAAAAAGTACAAAAAATTGCTAGTTATTTCGATTTAAGTCATTGGGCTGGAATGACACTATATGTAGTCTTGATTATTGCTTTTACATATTTCTACGTCATGGTACAAGTCAATCCAGAAAAAATGGCTGATAATTTGAGAAAACAAGGGAGTTTCGTACCAGGGATTAGACCTGGTAAAGAAACTGAAAAATACATTACAAAAGTTTTGTATAGATTAACTTTTGTAGGTTCAATATTTTTAGCGGCGATTGCTATCCTTCCAACAATGTTCGCCACATTGGCTAAATTACCAGCGTCTGTGCAAATTGGAGGAACAAGTTTATTGATTGTAGTCAGTGTAGCACTTGAAACAGTTAAGCAACTTAATACTCAACTAACAGAAAAACACTATACTGGATTTATGAAATCTAGAAGAAGATAAGAGGTAATAATATGAACATACTATTAATGGGACTGCCAGGTGCAGGTAAGGGAACACAAGCAGAAAAAATAAAAGAAAATTATCCCTTGCCACACATATCAACAGGAGATATGTTTAGGGCAGCGATAAAAAATCAAACGCCACTAGGAGTTGAAGCAAAAAGTTATATTGACAAGGGACAGTTGGTACCCGATAGTGTAACAATTGGACTTGTAGAAGAAAGATTAAATCAAGAAGATGCAAAAGAAGGCTTTTTACTTGATGGATTTCCTAGAACAGTAGAACAAGCTGTAGCCCTTGATGAAATTTTGGTAAAATCAGCTAGAAAAATTGAAAAGGTACTAAACATAGATGTCAAACCAAGTATTCTACTACCTCGTTTAACAGGAAGAAGAATATGTCGTTCTTGTGGAGCTACCTATCATTTAATTTTCAACCCTACAAGAGTAGAAGGTGAATGTGATAATTGCCAAGGTGAACTATATCAAAGAAGTGATGATAATGAAGAAACTGTTGCGAATAGATTAGAAGTTAATATTGAACAAACAAAACCATTGTTAGATTTTTATAGCAAAAAAGATGGTGTAGTTCAAAGTATTGACGGAGATAGAGATATTCAAGTAGTATTTTCAGATATCAAAAAAATATTAGATACACTTAAATAATCAGGGAGGAATATATGGCAAAAGATGTCATTGAAGTAGAAGGTTTAGTGGTAGAAAACTTGCCTAATGCAATGTTTAAAGTAGAATTAGAAAATGGTCATGTTATTTTAGCGCATGTTTCTGGGAAAATTAGAATGAATTATATAAGAATTTTACCTGGAGATAAAGTTACAGTTGAAATGAGTCCGTATGACCTAACTAAAGGTAGAATAACTTATAGATTCAAATAAGTTATAATTTCAAGGAGGAAATATAAGGATGAAAGTAAGACCATCAGTTAAAAAAATCTGTGACAAATGCAAAGTAATTCGTCGTGGTGGTAAAGTATTAGTGATTTGCGAAAATGCAAAACATAAACAAAAACAAGGATAATAGGAGGTGCAAAATTAATGGCACGTATTGCAGGTGTTGATATACCTCGTGAAAAACGAGTAGTAATATCATTAACATATGTATATGGTATAGGTTTGAAAACTTCTCAAAAAATCTTAAAAGAAGCAGGAGTTTCTGAAGATGCAAGAGTAAAAGATTTAACAGGTGAAGAACTTGATAAAATTCGTGAAATAGTAGATAACTACAAAACAGAAGGTGATTTACGCCGTGAAGTTTCATTAAATATTAAACGTTTAATGGAAATTGGATGCTTCAGAGGAATTCGTCATCGTCGTGGGCTTCCTGTACGTGGACAAAATACTAAAAATAATGCTCGTACAAGAAAAGGTCCTAAGAAAACAGTAGCGAACAAGAAAAAATAATTAGAATAGGAGGAGAATAAACACTATGGCTCGTAAACAACAATCACGTAAACGTCGTGTGAAAAAAAATATACAAAACGGTGTAGCACACATTCGTTCAACATTTAATAACTCAATAGTAACAATCACTGATGAGCATGGTAATGCAGTAGCATGGTCAAGTGCAGGAGCATTAGGATTTAAAGGTTCTAGAAAATCAACTCCATTCGCGGCACAAATGGCAAGTGAAGCAGCAGCTAAAACAGCTATGGAGCATGGTATGAAATATGTAGATGTAACTGTAAAAGGTCCAGGAGCTGGACGTGAAGCAGCTATTAGAGCATTACAATCTGCAGGTTTGGAAGTAACATCAATAAAAGATGTAACACCAGTTCCCCACAACGGTTGCCGTCCACCTAAACGTCGTCGTGTATAATAGTATTGACATTGACAAAATTTAGAGGAGGTTTAACATAATGTTAGCAATAGAAAAACCAAAAATACAAATCGTTGAATTATCAAATGATGAAAAATTCGGTCGCTTTGTAGTAGAACCATTAGAGCGTGGATACGGAACTACATTGGGTAATTCATTGAGAAGAATGTTAATCTCATCATTACCAGGTGCAGCTGCAAGGTGTATAGATATTACAGGAGTTCAACATGAATTTTCTGCAATAAGAGGAGTAGTAGAAGACGTTACAGAAATAATTATGAACGTTAAAAATATTGCCTTCCAATTACATTCTGAAGAAGAAAAAGTTGTATCAATTAACGTTAAGGGTCCAAAAGTAGTAAGAGCTGAAGATATTATGGCTGATTCTGATGTTGAAATTTTTAATAAAGACCAACATATAGCAACAGTAGCTGAAGATGGACAACTTGAAATGTTAATCTATGTAGGTAAAGGACGTGGTTTTGTTCCAGCAGATGGCAACAAACGTCGTGATTTACCAATAGGAGTAATAGCTATTGATTCAATTTATACACCAGTAGAAAAAGTAAACTATACAGTTGAAAAAACTAGAGTAGGTCAAAGTACAGACTTTGATAAACTTACAATAGAAGTAAGCACAAATGGAACTATAAAGGCCCAAGATGCTTTAGGTCTAGCATCAAAAATCCTAATATCTCACTTAGAGTTATTTATGGAAATGTCTGAAGAAGCGGCTAATACAAGTGTATTAATTGCTAAAGAAGAAGATGCTTCTGGACAAATGTTAGATATGACAATAGAAGAATTAGATTTATCAGTTCGTAGTTACAACTGCTTGAAACGTGCAGGAATAAATACAGTACAAGAACTTGCAAATAAATCTGAGCAAGAAATGATAAAAGTACGTAACTTAGGAAGAAAATCACTTGACGAAGTGCGTGTTAAATTAGAAGATTTAAACTTAGGTTTTAGAGAAGAATAATAAGGAGGAATACTATGGGTTACAGAAAATTAGGACGTACATCTGCACACCGTAAGGCAATGTTAAGAAATTTAGTAACTGCTCTAATAGTTCACGGAAGAATTGAAACAACAGTTACAAGAGCTAAAGAAGTTCGTTCTTTAACAGAAAAAATGATTACTTTTGGTAAAAAAGGTGACTTAGCAGCAAGACGTAACGCAGCTAAATTCATGCAACCAGTAGCTGTTGCAACAGCAGAAGGTAAAAGCCAATTAGCACTTAAAAAATTATTTGAAGAAGTTGCACCAAAATATGCAGACCGTAATGGTGGCTACACTCGTATTCTACGTGTAGGACCTAGACGTGGAGACGGAGCAGAAACTGCAATTATCGAATTAGTTTAATATAAAATTTTTCATACAACAAATAACATACTACATACACAATACAACACAACAACATACAACAATAAATTATTAAACTAACTTTGTTGGTCAAAAGAGTGCTTGAAATGCGTAAATATTATTTGCGTCGTCTAGCTCTAGCCAGTATCCTGGTTATATGATTTAACTAGGATACGCTTTTGTCCCAACTATTTACAAATTCTAATTATACTTTAAAAGATTACTTATAGGCGGTAGTCTTTTTTTTATTTTTATAAAATTTAGGTCAGTAAAAAATAGTTAGCCTCTTAATTTTAAAAATTTTAGCTAGAGAAAAATTTTTTATAATAAGTATAAAATAAATTTATTTTAAAATTTGGTTCTATAATAATTAGTAATAATGATAAAAATCAAAAAATAAAACAATTAGGCTTATTTAAGTATGTAAAAAATACACAATTAAAAATAAACATAAAAAATATAAAGAAAAATAAGAATAATTTATAGTGAAATTTCTATATTTTTGAATTTTTGTAAGATAAATATTTTTTATAATTACTTGTTGACAAATAGCCAATATTTTTATTTTAATAACTTAATAATACTTGCAAGATTAAATTATTTTGATTATAAAATTAAAATAACAAAAATCAAGATACAAAATTAAAAGTAGTGTAAAGAAGTTAAAGTATAAAATTTTTATTCTATAAAATAATTAGTAATAAGAAAAAATATTACTAGTTATTTTTTTATAAATTAAAAAATTTAGTAAGGAGTAAATAAAAAATTTGTAGCTTTAGTGTAATTGTTAAGTAAATTATTTTAGCAATTTAATATTTTTTAAATTAAAATTTTATCAAGAAATTTCGTTTTTTAATTTTAAAATTTTAAGTGTTCTATAAAAAGATATTTTATTAATATGGTAAAATACTATTGTTTATCCTTATATTGTGTTAAAATAAGTTGTGAAAAGTTTTGTAAAATAAGGAGAAGAGTTTTGATAAAAATTTATAATACTCTAACGCAAAAAAAAGAGATTTTTAAACCCATAGAAGATAATAAGGTGAAAATGTATGTTTGTGGACCGACTGTTTATAATTATATTCATATAGGTAATGCCCGTCCCATAATCTCTTTTGATGTTGTTAGAAGATACTTTGAATATGCAGGCTATGATATAAAATATGTGTCGAATTTTACTGATGTAGATGACAAGATTATTAAGGCTAGCCAGGAGGAAAAAATACCGACAAAAGATTTGACGGATAAGTACATACAAGCATTTTATGAAGATTATGACGCCTTGGGTTGCAAGCGTGCTGATAGTAATCCGCGTGTTAGCGACTATATACCAGAAATAATTGAATTTATAAAAAAACTTGTAGATGAAGATTTTGCCTATGAAGTAAATGGTGATGTTTATTTTAGAACTCGTAGAAAAAAAGATTATGGTAAGTTGAGTAAGCAATCAATAGAGGACTTAATAAGTGGGGCAAGGGTAGAAGCCAACGACCAAAAAGAAGACCCACTAGATTTTGCCCTGTGGAAAGCGGCAAAGGCTGGTGAAGTTTTTTGGGCTAGTCCTTTTGGCAATGGGCGACCTGGTTGGCATATAGAATGTTCTGTTATGGCAAAAGAAACTTTGGGGACAACCATAGATATTCATGCTGGGGGACAGGATTTGACTTTTCCTCACCACGAAAATGAAATAGCCCAGTCTGAATGCCATAATCACGCCCAGTTTAGTAATTATTGGATGCACAATGGTTTTATAAATATTGACGGAACAAAAATGAGTAAGTCGCTGGGTAATTTTACCCTATTAAAAGATATTAGAAAAAGTGTTGAACCTATGGTAATTAGGCTATTTATGCTAAGTGTTCACTACCGAACACCAATAAATTATTCCTTAGAAACTATTGAACTAGCAAAAACTAATTATAATAAAATCAAAACTTCATATCAAAATTTATTATTTAGGCTTGCTAATTCTATGACACAGCAAAGGTTAGATGATGATGTTGTCAATGAAGCCTCGGATAATATTAGCTACTTGGAAGAACAGATGAATGATGATTTTAATACTGCTAATGCCCTGTCTTCTTGGTATGATTTAGTAAGAATTACTAACGTTTATACTGAACGTGATGAAGTTAATAAGGAAACTTTGGAAGTCTTAAAGGCAACTTTTGAAACTTATGTAGAAATATTAGGAATTAGCCTAGTAGATGATAAGGCAAATATGGAAGATGAAAAAATAGACAATTTGATAAATAAGCGAGAAGAAGCAAGAAAAAATCGTGATTTTGCCTTGGCTGATAAGATAAGAGATGATTTAAAGGAACAAGGAATTATTTTAGAAGATACCAAACAAGGAGTTAGATGGAAGAGAATATAAAATTTAGTTTTCAAAAGGTAAATATAAAAAATTCTGCTAATATCCAAGCCTTGTCCCTAGCCTACATAGGAGATAGTATCTATGATATTATGAGCCGTGAATATATGATGACCTACCACATAGGAAAAATAAATGATTTGCATAAATTGGTTTCGGGCATGGTGTCTGCCAAGGCGCAGGCTAAATTTATGCAATCTATTTTGGAAAATAATATTCTGACGGAAGAAGAAGTTGCCATTTATAAGAGGGCAAAAAATCAAAAAAATAACTCTAAGGCGAAGAATGCCAGTATTATGGAATATAAGTTGGCAACAGGTTTAGAAGCGGTTTTTGGTTATTGGTATTTAGAAAAAAATTTTTTGAGATTGGAGCAAGTATTTACTTACATTATAAATGAATATGAGAAATCAGGAGAAAAAATTTAAAAATAATAAAGATTTCAATTTGAATAAATTTAAAAAACAGGAAAATTCATACAAAATTTCAGATGAAAGTAGCGAAAAAGAAATTATAGCTGGACGTAATAGCATTTTGGAAGCCATAAATGCTGGACGAGAAATAAATAAAATTCTTTTTCAAGAGGGGATAGAAAAGGGGCGTTTAAAAAGTATTTTTGCCATAGCAAATGAAAAGAAAATTATTTGCCAAGAAGTCCCTAAAAGAAAGCTGGATAATTTAACTACTGAACGTCATCAGGGTCTTGTCGCTTTTGTCGCTCCCTATAACTACTATGAATTAGATGAAATGCTAAATTCTTTGGGTACTATTGATAAGGATACTACCCTATTACTACTAGACCATATCGAAGATCCGCATAATCTGGGTGCTATTATTAGGAGTGCAGAAGCGAGTGGAATAAAGGGTGTAATTATCCCAAAACGTAGGGCGGCAGTAGTAAGTCAAACCGTCGTTAAATCATCTGCCGGAGCAATAGAATATATGCCAGTTGCCAGGGTGGGTAATCTTTTGGACAGTATAAATAAGTTAAAGGAAAAAGGATTTTGGATTGCCGGCACAAGCCTAGGAAAAAATTCCGAAAATTATACAAAGATAGCAAGAGATGTTCCCCTAGTAATAGTCATTGGTAATGAGGGCTACGGAATTAGCAAGAGTGTAAGCGAGGCTTGTGATTTTCTTTATCACCTGCCAATGCTGGGCAAAACACAAAGTCTTAATGCGTCAGTAGCAGCTGGAATTATAATGTATGAACGTATCAGAAAAGAATAAAATCTTGTAACTTTTGTTACAAGATTTTTTATTTTACCTAGTAAAATAAATTTATACAAAAAGAAAAAAACTATAAAACAAATTCAAATAAAAATAATTAGAAAAAAAATTATTAAATAATTTCAAATAAAATATAAAATCAAAAATCAAAATAATACAAGCTAAAAAAATTAAAACTAGAAGCCAAACAAAAACTATAAAACAAGCTCAAAAAATTAAAATAAAATAAGTCAAGTTGTAAAAATCAAAACCAGCCCCACAAAAAACTATACCAAATAAAATATTTAAAAAAATAAAATTAAACTCAAAACAATTATAAAAACAAGAAAAAATACATAGACCTAACAAATATAAATATAGTATAATAAAACTAAAAAAACACAAAAAGGAACCCAAGATGGCAAAAATAAAATCAATAGAACCCAACATAGCAGACCTAGTAAACGGCTGGCTAAAAAACTACAAGCTAGACTACAAACTCGAACAAGAAAGCCTAAATGCAGAAATAGACAAGGCACTAGACGAATACAAATCAAAAAATGGAGGAAGTGGAGGCAACAGACCTGATGCCAAACTCCTACTACAAGACAAAAACCTAAACTACTACCCCGTCCTAATAGAATACAAAGGCTACAAAGACAAACTCATAAAACTAGACGAAAACGGAAATGTAGACAACAGAAACAGCAAAAACTCCCCCAACTACAAAAACATAAACGACTATGCAGTAAACGGAGCAGTCCACTACGCCAATGCAATCCTACACTACACAAGCTACACCCAAGTAATAGCTATAGGAGTAACAGGCTATAAAAACGACAAAGAAGAAATCAAACACACAATAGGAGTCTACTACGTATCAAAAGAAAACTTTGGAATAGGTCAAGAAATCGGAAAATACACAGACCTATCATTTTTAAGAAAAGAAAACTTTGACGACTTCATAAAAAAAATAAGTGAACTATCCCTAACAACAGAAGAACTAGAAGCCCTAAAAGACAAAAGAGAAAAAGAAATCAATGCCAGTCTAGTAAAACTAAACAACGACATATACGCAAGCGAAAAAGGACTTAGCGAAAACGACAGAGTATACCTAGTATCAGCGAGTATAATGGCAAACCTAGGAATACCTGGAGAAGTAAGCCCACTAGAAAAATCAGACCTAAAATCATCACAAGAAGAAGGCAACACAGACGGAGAAATCATAATAAGAAAAATAAAATCCTTCCTAAAAAAGAAAAACCTACCCTATACAAAACAAAAATTAATAGTAAGAAGTTTAGAAAACACCCTACTTTCAGACAACATAAACAAGGCAGTAAACGGAGAAAGCCAACTAAAAAGAATATTTGCAAAAATAATAGACGACTTAGGCATCTACTACAAAATAGGACTAACAACAGACTTCACAGGAAAACTATTTAATGAAATGTACTCTTGGTTAGGATTTACCCAAGACAAACTAAACGATGTAGTCCTAACACCCTCTTATGTAGCAAACCTACTCGTAAAACTAGCCAGAGTAGATAAAGACAGCTACGTTTGGGACTTTGCGACAGGTTCAGCCGGACTACTAGTAGCCGCAATGAACGAAATGATAATAGACGCCAAAGAAAAAATAAAATCACCAGCCGAACTAGAACAAAAAATACTCCAAATAAAAGCCGAACAACTACTAGGACTAGAAGTCCTATCAAACATCTACATGCTAGCCATACTAAACATGATACTAATGGGAGATGGTAGCTCAAACATACTAAACAAAGACTCACTAACAGACTTTGACGGCAAATACGGCTTTGGCAAAACAGAAGAAACCTTCCCAGCCACAGCCTTTATCCTAAACCCACCCTACTCAGCCCAAGGCAACGGCATGGTCTTTGTAGAAAAAGCCTTGTCAATGATGAACAAAGGCTATGCGGCAATCATCATACAAAACTCAGCAGGAAGTGGCAAGGCAAAAGAAATAAACCAAAAAATACTAGAAAAAAACACCCTACTAGCCAGCATAAAAATGCCAATAGACCTATTTGTCGGCAAATCAAGCGTCCAAACCAACATATACGTCTTTAGAGTAGGAGAAAGACACCAAAAAGATGAAATAGTAAAATTCATAGACTTTTCAAATGACGGCTACACAAGAAGCAACAGAAAAAAAGCAAGCAACAACCTAAGAGATACCGACAGAGCAAAAGAAAGATACGAAGAAATAACAAACCTAGTCCGCTTTGGCAAAAGCAAACTAAATATCTTTACAGAAAAAGAATACTATGAAGGACATATCGACCCAAACAATGGAGCAGACTGGAACCAGTCAGCCCCAATAGACACAAGACCAAAACTAGAAGACTTTAAAAAAACCGTGGCAGATTATTTGGCTTGGGAAGTAGCAAACCTTATAAAAAATACAGACCAGGAGGAAGCAAAATCAAAAAAATAAAAGCCTCACTGGATAAAAAACTAAAAAATATTCAGTGGGGCGAGTATAGGATTGGGGATTTGTTTGAGGTTAAATCATCGAAAAAAATTTTTCACGCTAACAATATAGAGATTATGGAAGAAAAAATATTAGATAGTTATCCTTATGTTGTTAGAAAAACTGGAGAAAATGGAATTAGAGGGTATATTAAACAAAGTGAAGAATTTTTAAATCCTAAAAATACATTATCTTTTGCACAAGACACATTCACGGTTTTTTACCAAAAGGAAAAATATTTTACAGGAAATAATGTTAAAATACTTGTGCCTAAATTTTCTGAATTTAATGAAAGTATTGGAATATTCTTTGTAGGAATATTTAAACATTTATTAAGTAATTTTAGCTGGGGGACAGGCTCTACTAAAGAATGGATAAATTCATTTATTCTAAAACTCCCAATCAAAAATGGAGAAATTGATTTTGAATTTATGGACGCTTATATAAGCGAGCTAGAAGAGGAGCGTATAAGCGAGCTAGCCGCTTACTTGACAGTAAGCGGCTTGGATAACTATAAGTTATCCACTCTTGAGCGTGAGGCACTAGACCTTGTCTTAGCAGATAAACTTACTTGGGCGGAGTTTAGGATTGGAGATTTGTTTGAGAAAATCAAAACAAAAAATTTAAAAATGAAAGTAGGAGATTTATCTCCTAGAAAGACAGAAAAATTCAATCTTCCAGTTTTAACCGCAGGAATTGAAAATCAAGGACTTAATAACTACGCTCCTAAAGCAAATGCAACTATATTAAAAAATGTAATTTCAATATCTGCTAATGGAGCAAATACTGGTGCAACATTTTATCAAAGTAAAGAATTTACAGTGTTACAAGATGCTTATGCAATATCTTGCAAGTTAGATTTTTCACTTAATGACAATCATAATTTGTTTTTAACAGGTGCAATTAGGAAATCTATATATGGTAATTTTGCTTGGACAGATAAAGCAGGTTGGGAAAAAGTAAAAAAAGAATTTATCCAACTCCCAACCAAAAACGGTGAAATTGATTTTGAATTTATAAATACCCTAATATCAGCCGTACAGAAGTTAGTTATTAAAGACGTGGTACTTTACGCTGATAAAAAAATTCAAGCAACTAAAGAAGTTGTGAAGAGGAAGTAAAAAATATAAGGAGATAAAATATGAATAATGAAATAAAATTATTTGAGGGCAATAAGATACGTTCGATTTGGGATAGGGACAAAGAAGACTGGTATTTTAGCATAATTGATGTTGTCGCAGTTTTGACGGAGAGTAAAGATGCTGGAGCTTATTGGAGAAAATTAAAACAAAGATTAAAAGAAGAAGCTAGCGAGGTCGTGACAAATTGTCACGCACTGAAATTAAAGTCGCATAAAGACGGTAAAATGTATAAAACTGACGTTGCCGATATGCAAGGGATTTTCCGTATCATACAATCCATTCCATCTCCAAAAGCTGAACCATTTAAGATGTGGCTAGCCCAAGTAGGAAAAGAAAGAATTGATGAAATAATTGACCCGGAACTAACAATCGACAGAGCCTTAGAAACTTATCTAAAAAAAGGCTATACAAGAGAATGGATTAACCAAAGACTACAAGCTATTCAAGTTAGAAAAGAATTAACTGATACTTGGCAAGACCACGGAGTAAGAGAGGGTAGAGAGTATGCAATTCTTACAAATGAAATTACTAAGGCTTGGACAGGTATGACAACAAGAGAGTACAAAGATTACAAGGGACTAAAAAAACAAAACCTTAGAGATAATATGTCTACACTTGAACTTGTATTAAATATGCTAGCAGAAGCTACAACAACAGAACTTGCCAATGCAACCAACCCCCAAGGCTTAGAAGAAAATAAAAAAGTTGCAAAACGTGGTGGCTCTATTGCAGGTAATGCTAGAAAAGAAATTGAAGAAGAAACAGGGCAAGCTGTAATAACATCAAAAAATGCTATTGATTTTGGAAAATTGATTGGTGATGTAACAAAATCAATTTCAGAAGATAAAAAATAAAATTTTAAAAAAGATAAGAAATAATCAAACCGTGATAAATTTTTACTCTTTAAAAATAAAAGTTGTAGAGTAAATGTATAAAACATTGTAAAATAAAAAAAGCAGACACTAAAGAAAATAAATTTTAAAAAAATAAAATTTTCTTATCTTTTTTCTACTCAAAACCAACTACAAATTTCAATTAAAACTTAAAAATAAAAAACTTACAGAAATTAGTAACTGTAAGTTTTATTTTTTTAAGTTTTCAAGAATGGTATTGAGTAAATTTATAGTTATTTGTGGTAGCTGTTCATTTTTTCTAAAGATTGCTATATATTCAGCCTTAATATCAGTTTTTTTAAAACTATAAATTGTAGCGTCTTCTTCAAGATAGTTATTAATTAAATTTTCTGGAATAAAGGTGCAGCCCATACCAGATTTAGCAAGATTGACTGCTGTTGGTACGGTACTTGTCGTAATAGAAGTATTTAATTCTAAATTATTTTTTTTGAAAAAATTTTCTACCATTTTTCCTATGCCGTATTGCAAGGGCGTTAAAATTATAGGTTCATTATTTAAGAGGGCAAGGGACTTAGAAAATTTTGTAATATCCTTTATCTTACCATTATATAATTTGCTAGATTTGTGAGCGAATAAATACATATTTTCAGTATAGATAATATTATAGGATAATTTTTCATTGAATATGGGCGACATACCAATAACAACATCGAGCTGGTTATTTTCTAACATTTCTTCGGAAATATTTTGATTTTTCTCAAATAATTCAATCATAATATTAGGATTTGTTTGTTTAAATTGGGGTATAACCTTATATAACATAGCCGTTGCCAAAGCTGGATTTATACCCAGACGAATTTTTCCTTTTTTGTTATTACGTATCAAGTCAAATTCACTCTGCATTTTCTGTTCCAACTTATCTATTTCAGTCAGATAGTTAAGGTATCTTTCCCCTGCAAAAGTTAAATTTATCTGCCCATTTATTTTTTGAAAAATTTTAATTTCTAATTCTTCTTCAATATTTTTAATAAATTTACTCAAGTAGGGTTGTGATACAAAAAGTTCAGTAGCTGCTTTTGTAATATTTTTACTTGTAATAATTTTAGTAAGATAGTCTAATTTTCTCTTATTATCCATATAAGCTCCTGTAAATAACTAAAGAGTTATAAAAAAAATTCTATTTAGTTATATTTAAAAATTTTATAATTTATTAGTATTATAACAAGTTGATATAGATATTATACAGAAAAATTTCTATAAAAGCTATTAAATAAAATAAATTTAATTTTTCTTTTAAATAATTATTAAATTTTTAAAATAACTATTTGGTTATGTTTTTTATTTTAAAAGGAATTTTACAAGAAATTTTAAGTCTATTAAAATTAAGTTAAGAAAAATAAAAGGAGTATTAATTATGAATAATCTTTTAAATAAAATTTATAAAATTTTAGAAGAAAAAGAAGAACGCATGATAGAAATTCGTCGTTATCTGCACGAAAATCCAGAATTATCTTTTTATGAAACTGAGACGGCAAAGTATATAAAAAATTTTTATAAAGATAAGGATTGTCAGATAAAAACTAATGTTGGTGATGGCTACGGAATAGTTGTTGATATTATGGGAGCAAAACCAGGAAAAACTATTGCTATTCGTGCTGATTTTGACGCTCTACCAATTCAAGAAGAAACAGGTTTACCTTATGCTTCAAAGAAAAAAGGTGTAATGCACGCTTGTGGTCATGACGCACACACAGCCTATATGTTGGTTTTGGCAGAAACACTTATTGAATTAAAAGATGAATTAAGCGGTAATGTTAGGGTAATTCATCAGCCAGCAGAAGAAGTGCCACCGGGTGGAGCAAAATCTATGGTTGAGGCTGGGGTTCTTGATAATGTAGATGCAGTTTTAGGTATTCATGTTATGAGTACAATGCCAACAGGAAATGTTGAGTACAGGGCAGGGGCAATTCAAACAGGACGAGCAAATTTCAAGGTTACCTTAAAAGGAAAGGGTGGTCATGGTTCAATGCCACATCTTGCTAATGATACGATAGTTGCGGCATCTCATTTTGTAACTGCGGTGCAAACTATAATTAGTAGAAGAGTAAATCCTTTTGATACAGCAGTAGTTACTATTGGTTCATTTGATGGAGTGGGTTCTGCTAACGTAATAAAAGAAAAAGTAACTTTGGAGGGTGATGTTCGTATTATGAATGAAGAAGCCCGTGATGTTATCGAAAAAGAATTTACAAGATTATTAGCAGGTATCAGTTCAGCCTTTGGTCTTGAATATGAACTTGATTACAAAAATGATTATCCAGTCTTGGTAAATGATTATGAAGTTACAGCCCTAGTAAAAAAATCACTAGAAGAAAATAAAATAGCAGTAGTTAAAAATGTTCTTGAGTGTCCTAAGCAAACACCGTCAGAAGATTTTGCTTATTATGCACAAGAAAAACCAAGTTGTTTCTTTTATGTAGGAGCTTATAAAGAAGGGTCTGTAATGTATCCACACCATAATCCAAAATTTAATATTGATGAAAAATCAATATTAATATCTGCCAAAGCTATGGCAACAGCCTTATTAGAATGTTTAAAGGAGAATGAATAAAATGCAAACAAATTACAAGGGAACAAATAAATTATTAATCGGTATTGTACTAGCAGTTTTAGCTTTTTGGTTATTTGCCCAATCAATGTTAAATATAGCACCTGACGTACAAAAAACTTTAAAAATTTCAGCTGGTGCTATGAATATCGGTATTTCAATAACAGCTCTATTTTCTGGAATTTTTATTGTTGCAGCTGGAGGTTTAGCTGATAAATTAGGTCGTGTTAAATTTTCTTTAATAGGTCTTGTTTTAAATATTATAGGGTCAGCCCTATTAGTAGTTGCGACTGGTTCAGGTTTATTTATAGCAGGTCGTGCCTTGCAAGGTCTTGCAGCCGCATTTATTATGCCAGCAACAATGGCACTTGTTAAAACTTATTATGACGGAGCAGAACGTCAACGTGCAGTTAGTTACTGGTCAATCGGTTCTTGGGGTGGTTCTGGTCTTTGCTCTTTATTTGGTGGGGCAGTTTCTAGTTCACTAGGTTGGAAGTATGTATTTATTATTTCGATTGTTGTTTCAGTAATAAGTATTTTACTAATTATGGGAACACCAGAAAGTAAAGTTAAATCTGATAAAAAACAAAGTTTCGATTATGTAGGATTAACTATTTTTGTAATAACAATGCTAGCCTTAAATATCGGAATTTCTAAAGGAAAAGAATTAGGTTTCTTAAGTCCGCTAACACTAGGTTTAATAGCAGTAGTAATTGTTGGTCTATATGTTTTCTACAAAGTTGAAGTTAGTAAAAGTAATTCTTTTATAGATTTTTCTTTATTCAAAAATCAAGGTTATCTAGGTGCAACAATTTCTAACTTTTTACTTAATGCAGTAGCTGGAACATTATTCGTAATTAATTCTTACATGCAACAAGGTCGTGGCTTAAATTCTCAAAAAGCCGGTATGATGTCTTTAGGTTATCTAGTTTGTGTTTTAATTACTATTCGTATCGGAGAAAAATTATTACAAAAAATGGGTTCAAGAAAACCAATGTTAATTGGTACTCTTATTAATGCTATCGGGATAGCTCTTATGGCCTTAACAATGGTTCAAGGTTCAACTTATTTTGTTTTAGTATTTATTGGTTATGCCTTATTCGGAACAGGTCTTGGAATTTATGCAACACCTTCAACAGATACAGCAATTTCAAGTGTGCCAAACGAAAAAGCTGGAGTTGCAGCAGGAATTTACAAAATGGCAAGTTCATTAGGTGGAGCTATCGGAGTTACGATATCAGCAGCAGTTTATAATGGTTTAGCATCTGGCAAAGATTTTACAGCTGGAGCAACTTACGGATTAATTACTAACGTAGCATTTTGTATATTTGCAATTATGTCAATAGTATTTATAATACCTAAGAAAAAATAAATAATTTTAACTCAACACATACTAATCTAAATTTAGTTAGTAGTGTTGGGTTTTTTATATTAAGTTTAAAACTAAGTTTACAATTTTAGGTTTTGTTGACATTCTAATTAATATAATATAGAATTATCATATATTGGAATAAGGAGAAGTCTATATTAGACGTGTTTCAGATTATGACAAAAAAAATATTGGTTACAGGTGGAGCTGGTTATATCGGTTCTCACACTTGTGTTGAATTATTAAATTCAGGTTATGAAGTTGTAGTTGTAGATAACTTGTATAATGCTAATGAAAAAAGTTTAGAAGTAGTAAAAAAAATAACTGGTAAAGATTTGACTTTTTATAAGGCAGATATTCGTGATGAGAAAAAAATTGATGAAATTTTTAAAAAAGAAAAAAATATTTTTGGTGTTATTCACTTTGCAGGTTTAAAAGCAGTAGGTGAATCTTGCCAAATTCCTCTGACTTATTATGACAATAATATTTCTGGTACGCTAGTTTTGTGTGAAGTTATGAAAAAAAATAATTGTAAGAATATAATTTTCTCATCTTCTGCAACGGTATATGGCGACCCGCATACAGTACCTATAAAAGAAGATTTTCCACTGTCAGCAACTAATCCTTATGGACGAACTAAGTTAATGTTAGAACAAATTTTAGGAGATGTTTATACGGCTGATAAAGAATGGAATATTGTGTTACTTAGATACTTTAATCCGATAGGGGCTCATGAATGTGGAGATATGGGAGAAGACCCAAACGGCATTCCAAATAATTTACTTCCTTACATATCACAAGTGGCAGTAGGAAAATTAGAAAAAGTAAATGTTTTTGGTAATGACTATGACACGCATGACGGAACTGGGGTGCGTGATTATATTCACGTTGTAGACTTGGCAAAGGGTCATGTTCTAGCCCTTAAAAAATTAGCAGCTAATTCTGGTTTATCTGTTTATAATTTAGGAACTGGAAAGGGCTATTCAGTTCTTGATGTTATAAAAAATATGAGTATTGCCGTAGGTAGACAATTGCCTTATGTTATTGCTAAGCGTCGTAGCGGAGATATTGCAACTTGCTATGCTGATGCGAGCAGGGCAAAAGAAGAGTTAGGTTGGCAGGCAGAATATGATATTTCAAGAATGTGTGAAGATTCTTGGCGTTGGCAAAGTAAACATCCAGACGGTTATAAAGAATAGTAATAATATTGGAGTAGACTTTAGCGAGCTACTCCATAATTATTTTGAGAATTTATAAAATTTTAAAATTCACTTAAGTAATAAAATTTTAGAAGTTGATAGTCAAAATATTGATAAAGGAAAAATATAATGAAATTTATAGATGATATAAGTATAGAAAAATATAATGAATTTGTAGAAAAAAATATAAATTGTAGTATTTTTCAATCTCCTGGCTGGGTAAAAGTAAAAAATACTTGGGGGTATAAAAGACTTGCTGTCATAGACGACAATTCTAACGTTTTAGCGACGGCACAAATTTTAACAAGAAGCGGTCTATGGTATCTACCGAGAGGGCCCATTCTTGATTATAATAATGCAGAACTTTTAGAATATTTTTTAAAAAACTTAAAATTATATGCAAAAAAAAATAAGGCTAAGTTATTAAAAATAGATATTCCTGAACCCTTGAAAAATGCCCCTAAAAAAGAATTTCTTGAAGCTAAAGAAGATAGTAAAAAAGAAAGTATCATGTCAATTTTTAAAAAGGCTAAATTCAAACATAAGGGTTTTACTTTGCAAATGAGTGATACTATCCAACCAAGATTTGAAGCTGTAACCTATTTGAACGAAAATTTTGAAACTGAACTGCCCAAACGCACACATAGATTATTAAAAAATTCAGAAAAAATATTAATTGAAACACAGTGTATGGATAAAAATGGTTTAGATGACTTGATGTTTGCCCTATCGGGTACGGAGCAAAGAAAAAATATTACTTTACGTAATAAGGAATATTTTGAAAATCTTTTTGAAATTTATGGCAAAGACTGTATAATTTATACAGCCTATATGGATGTTAAAAATTCACTAAGTAAGTGCAGGCAAAAAGAAGAAGAAATTTTAGAAGAAATAGCTAGTCTTAATGAGAAGATGCGTAAGAAAAAATATAAACTTGAAGAGAGTTTGCAGGGAATACAAGGTTTAATAAAATATTTTGAAGACTTATATGAAGAAACTCATGAAGAAAGACACGTAATTTCTTCGGTCATATCAGTTAAATACGGCCTAAGTTCAGAAATTCTTTATGGCGGTATGAACGGTAAATTTTCAAAAATCCCTGCTCAATATAAGGTCTATGTAGAAACAATGAAGAAATTTTTTGAAATGGGAGCAGTAAAAACTTCTATGGGTGGAGTAGAAGGTAGTCTTGAAGATGGATTATTACTTTACAAGTCTCATTTTAATCCAAATGTAGTTGAACATTATGGAGAGTTTGATTATGCCATTAGCAAAACTTATAAATTTATGTACGACTATGGTCTGCCTTTACGCAGAAAAATTTTAAAATTAATAAGAAGATAAAACTGTAAAATATTTATTTTACAGTTTTTTATTTTAGAAAAATAAAATAATTTTTAATTTTTGTAGAAGAAAAAATTTTTAAAAAAATAAAAATTCTAAACAGAAAATATTATTTTTTTAGAAAAATCTTAACTTAATAAAGCATTGCTAAAAAATTTAAAAATTGCTATAATGTAAACAATGTAAGAAGAATGGAGTGTGAAAAAGTGTTTAACCATAGAGTAATAGAAAAAAAATGGCAAGATTATTGGGAAAAAAATAAAACTTTTAAAACAAGCGACGATATGTCTAAGGAAAAATTTTATGCCTTAGATATGTTTCCTTATCCGTCAGGAGCTGGTCTGCATGTAGGACATCCAGAGGGGTATACAGCAACCGATATATTGAGTAGATATAAAAGAGCTAAGGGTTATAATGTTCTTCATCCTATGGGCTGGGACGCATTTGGTTTGCCGGCTGAACAATATGCTCTGGATACTGGTAACGACCCGAGAGAATTTACGAAAAAAAATATTGACACCTTCCGTCGTCAAATAAAAGAATTAGGATTTTCTTATGATTGGGATAGGGAAGTTGATACAACAGACCCTAACTACTACAAGTGGACGCAGTGGATTTTTATTCAATTATACAATAAGGGCTTGGCTTATGTTGATGAAGTTCCTGTAAACTGGTGTCCAGCCTTGGGAACAGTTTTATCAAATGAAGAAGTAGTAGACGGAGTTTCAGAACGTGGAGGTCATCCTGTTGAACGCCGTCCTATGCGACAATGGGTTCTAAAAATAACAGAGTATGCAGAAAGATTACTTCAAGACTTAGAAGAATTAGACTGGCCTGAAAGTTTAAAAGCTATGCAAAGAAACTGGATTGGAAAATCTGAGGGAGCAGAAGTAGATTTTGAAATTTTTGGACATGACGAGAAATTTACAGTATTTACAACACGTCCTGACACCTTGTTTGGAGCAACTTACTGTGTATTAGCTCCTGAACATAAATTAGTAGAAAAAATTACAAGCCCTGAACAAAAATATGTAGTTGAAAAATACTTAGAAGAAGTAAAACGCAAATCTGATTTGCAACGTACCGACCTTAACAAAGATAAAACAGGAGTATTTACTGGAGCTTATGCAATCAATCCAATAAATAATAAAAAAATTCCGATTTGGATAGCTGACTATGTTCTTATGTCTTACGGAACAGGGGCTATCATGTCAGTACCTGCCCACGACGAGCGAGATTTTGAATTTGCTAAAAAATTTAATTTGCCGATTATATCAGTAATAGCTGGTGGAGATGTTGAAAAATCTGTCCACTTAGAAGATAATGAACACATCAATTCAGAATTTTTAGACGGACTTAACAAGGCTGACGCCATAGAAAAAGCAATAGAATTTTTAGAAAAAAATAATTTAGGTCAGAAAAAAGTAACTTATAAACTGCGTGATTGGTTATTCTCTCGCCAGCGTTACTGGGGAGAACCAATACCAGTAATTACTTGGGAAGATGGAACAATGACGACTGTTCCTGAAGATGAATTGCCTTTACTGCTACCAGAAACAGACAATATAAAACCATCTGGCACAGGAGAATCACCCCTAGCTAATCTAAGTGATTGGGTAAATGTAGTTTGTCAAAAAACTGGTAAAAAAGGAAAAAGAGAAACTAACACAATGCCTCAATGGGCTGGCTCTTGCTGGTACTATTTAAGATACATAGACCCGAATAATAGCGAAAAATTTGCTGACCCAGAAAAATTAAAATATTGGTTGCCAGTTGATATTTATATAGGGGGAGCTGAACATGCAGTTCTGCATTTACTTTATGCAAGATTTTGGCACAAAGTTTTATACGATTTAGGACTAGTTCCAACAAAAGAACCATTCCAAAAATTATTCAATCAAGGTATGATTTTAGCAGAAAGTAAAAATGGTAAACCGGAAAAAATGTCTAAATCAAAAGGCAATGTAGTAAATCCAGACGATATTGTAAAATCACACGGAGCTGATACACTAAGAGTTTACGAAATGTTTATGGGGCCACTTGATGCGTCGATAGCTTGGTCAACAAATGGTTTAGACGGTTCACGCCGTTTCCTAGATAGAGTTTATCGTTTGCTTGTTAATGAAGAAACAAATCAAGTTAGTGAAAAAATTGTCGACAAGGATAATACTGATTTAGAAATAAGTTACAATTTCACAGTGAAAAAAGTTGGAGAAGATATAGAAAATCTACAATTCAATACAGCAATTTCACAACTTATGGTTTTCGTAAACGACTGTAACAAGGCAGAATTTATTCCGAAAAAATACGCTTTAGGATTTATTCAACTACTGGCTCCATTTGCACCACACTTAGCAGAAGAAATGTGGGCTATATATGGTAATACAGAAACTTTAGCCTATGCTTCATGGCCGACTTATGACGAAAGCAAACTCGTAAGCAATACAGTAGAAATAGTTGTTCAAGTGCTAGGTAAGGTGAGAACAAAATTAGAACTTGCTAAAGATTTATCAAAAGAAGAATTAGAAAAACAAGTTTTAGCTAATAAAGAAGTTCAAACATTAATAGAAGGAAAAAATCTTGTAAAAGTAATTTCAGTTCCAAATAGATTAGTAAACTTGGTAGTAAAATAAGGAGAAAATATGGAAGAATTAATTTATAATATTGTTAGTGAAATTGTAGAACATAAGGAAGAAATAAAAATAGAAAAATTTATAAAAAATGCTAGAGAGCATTATGTTCTAAGTGTCCACCCAGACGATTGCGGAAGAATAATAGGTAAAAAAGGTATGACTATTAATGCCATAAGAACAGTATTAAATTCTACAAACTTCACAAAAAAAGTTTATTTCAATATAGCTGAATAAGAAAGGAGACCTAGTTTTTAAATTTTAAAAATTAGGTCTTTTATCTTGTAATCTTTAAAATAATAGTGTATAATATATAAAATCAATAAAGTATTAAAGTAATAATTGTAATATAGGTATAAGTTATGTAAGTGAACGGCGGTTTATTTTTTATTTATTATCTTTGGAGCAAAAATTATATTAAATAGGTATTGATAAAAAATAAAATTTAAGGAGACCGAGCTTATGCAACAAGGTACAGTAAAATGGTTTAACGAAGAAAAAGGATTTGGATTTATTTCAGTAGAGGGTGGAAAAGATGTGTTCGTACATTTTTCAGCTATCACTAAAGAAGGATTCAAAACTCTTAAAGAAGGGGACAAGGTAGAATTTTTAGTAGAAGAAGGAAATCGTGGTCCTCAAGCTGCAAATGTAGTTGTTCTTTAATAAGATATATTTTAAGTAAGAAAGTCAGAGATTTTTCTCTGGCTTTTTTATTTTTTACTATATTTTCTTGAAGTTTTATTAATAAAATAAAATTTTATAATTTTAGGGAAAAATATTTATTTTTTAAGATATTTTTATAGCATATTTTAATAAAATATATTATAATTTATAAAACATAGGTAAATTGTCTAAAAATAATTTTAATAAAAGTTCTAATAATATATAAATAAACTATAATAAATAATATAAGTTAAATAGGAGGAAAAAATGGACAAGAAGAAAAAATATGCTATAAGGAAGCTAACAGTAGGCGCAGTGTCAATAGCGGTTGGTTTAAGCCTAGTAGCTAGCAATATAAAGACAGAAGCCCAAGAACCCAAAGGGCTAGAAACAAAATATAATAAAGAAGACGGCTACATAGGCGAGACAAAAGACGAGTCGATATTAGGTGTGTTATATAAAAAAGAGGGTAGAATATTCCTAAAAGCAAAAGCCCTGCAAGATGTGGAAAATGTAAGTGTAGAAATATATGACCAAAAAGGCAATAAGTACCTAAGTAAAATAGCAAAACTTAAAGCAGAAGAAGAAGAAGAAATAGAAGTAAAAAAAGAAGGGAAAAGAGTACTACCTAATACAGCTTTGGTAAGAAAAACACTAGCCTTTGAAGCCCAAACAGGGGAAGATAGCTATAAAGTGCGAATAAGCTATGATGTAGAGGAGGATATCCAAGCGGCAAGCCCAGAAGTCCCAGCAAGTCAAGGACAACCAGAAGCAAGCCCAGCAGCACCAGAAGCAGAGACTGCACCAAGTCAAGGACAACCAGAAGCTGAGGGAACGCCAGAATCAGGAACAGTTGTAAGAACTCAACCAGGAACAGAAGCAAGCCCAGAATCAGCAGCCCCAGCAGCTCCAGCAGAATCTCAGCCAATGGGAGGAGCAGCAACAAGCCCAGCAGCTCCAGCAGGAACTGGAGCAATGCCAGGAGCAGAACCAGCCCCAGCTGATAACACAGGAACAGAATCTCAACCAGACACAGGAGCAGAAGCAAGCCCAGAAACTGGAGCAGAACCAGCAGGAACTGGTGGAGAGATGCCAGCAACAAGCCCAGAATCTCCAGCTGAGAACACAGGAGCAGAAACAGGTCCAGCAGGAAGAGGTGAAGTAGCCCCAGCAAGACCAGAAGCAAGCCCAGCAGCTCCTGCAGGAAACCCTGGAGTAATGGGAGAAAATACAGCAGAAGCAAACCCTGGAAATCATGAAATGCCAGAAACAGGTGGAGCAATCGCAGGAGCAGCCCCAGAAGCAGGGACTGCGGCAAGTCCAGAAGTCCCAGAAGAAAACACAGGAACAGAATCTCAACCAATGGGAGAAAATACAGAAGTAGCGGGAACTGGTGGAGATATGGCAGCAGCAAGTCCAACAGCCCCAGCTGAAAATAATGGAGCAATGGCAGGAGCAGAAAATACAGCAGAATCAAACCCAGGAACTGGTGGAGATATGGCAGCAGCAAGTCCAACAGCCCCAGCTGAAAATAATGGAGCAATGGCAGGAGCAGAATCTCAACCAATGGGAGAAACTGGAGCGGCAGGAAGTGGCGAAACAGGCCCAGCAGCCCCAGCAGAAAACAATGGAGAGATGCCAGAATCAGGAACAGTTGTAAGAACTCAACCAGGAAATGAGGAGGGTATGGCAGAAGCAAGTCCAGAAACTGGAGCAGAACCAGCAGGAACTGGTGGAGATATGGCAACAGCAAGTCCAGGAACAGGAACAGAATCTCAACCAATGGCAGACGCAGGAGCAGCGGCAAGCCCAGAAACTGGAGCAGAACCAGCAGGAACTGGAGCAAGTCCAGGAACTGGTGGAGATATGGCAGCAGCAAGCCCAGGAACAGGAGCAGAAACAGCTCCAGCAGAATCTCAACCAGGAAATCATGAGATGCCAGCGGCAAGTCCAGGAGCTGAAGAAAGACCAGAAGCTGGAGCAAGTCCAACAGCCCCAGAACCAAGCCCAGAAAACGGTGGAGATATGGCAGCAGCAAGCCCAGCGGCTCCAGCAGAAAACAATGGAGAGATGCCAGAATCAGGAACAGTTGTAAGAACTCAACCAGGAAATGAGGAGGGTATGGCAGAAGCAAGTCCAGAAAATGGTGGAGATATGGCAGAGGCAAGCCCAGTAGCTCCAGAAGCAAGCCCAGCAGCCCCAGAAACTGACGACATGGAAGAAGAAGCTCCAGAGCCAGAACCAACAGAAAAGTTATATGTAAATACCAGTGCTAGTGAAGAAGGAGACGGAAGTAAAGAAAAACCATATAATGACCTAATGGATGCGATAGAGGCCGCAAATGATGGGGAAGCTGTCGTCTTACTGGGAGATGTTAATTTATCAACATATATGAACAATAGTACCCTAACTACTAGTAAATCTATAACTATTGATGGGCAGGGACATACAATTTATGGTAGAGACCTAAGCTATTCATTTAAAGGAGACAAAACAGTACTAAAAAACATAACACTATCTAGCACGCAAGATGGTTATACCCCTCAATATATCTATACTAACCACTCTAGTGTAACCTTTGATAATGTAACAACAAGACCAATGGGTACTCAAAATCAAGATGCTTTTATCTTAGTAGTAGGTAGTGATAGTAGTGATGTTGCAACAGAAAAAGATGTTACTGTTATTTTTAAAAACTCACCAGCTCCAACAGAACACACTCAAGGAAGAGATGGAAAATCTTACACGGGAACTGCCTTTAAAAAAATTATAACTGCTAATATGAATAATAGTACAAGCAGAAAAATAAAACTAAAACTTGACGCTCATACTAGAATCGACACATCAAGTAGCAATCCTATGGGTATAAGTCTATCAAGTGGAAATCATATGAATACTGGAGAAGTTAGCATAACATTAGAAGGAAATAGTGATATAAACTATATTGATGCTAGCAATGCAAGCAATAGTAGCTTAATACTAAAAAACCGAAATGGTAATAAAAAATTAGATATTAAAAATAAGATAAACAATATCACATTAAACAATTCAAGTGTAACTTTTTCTAATAATGTTAAAGATATTGATACATTAGAGATGAAAAATGCCAATGATAGTGTCCAAGTAGCACCATCTACTAATATGAATATAGGAAATATCAAATCAAATGGTGGAAAAATAAAATTAGGATTAAATTCAAGTATAAATGTTAAAAATAATATAAGTGGCAACTTAAATCTGTCAATTAATCCACAAAAATTCGAAATAACTGATGAATCAAATGAAAGAATATATCTTACTGTTGGAAGTGGTAATTTAGATGAGGTAAATGCAAGTATAGAATTTAATGAAAAAAGTGGTGATGCTTCAAATTACGAATTAAAAAAAGAAGATAAAAAACTTAAATTAGTTAGAAAGAATCAAGCTAATATAGCTATGGAAGATGAACCTTTAGTAGCTCCAACTGCTAGTTTTACTGAACCTGAAGAAGAAGACGGTATTTTAAATGTATTCTTTGATATTAATGGAGAGGGTATTACTAGTAGAAAACTTATAATTAAAAAAGCAAGTGATGATTCTACTTTTAAAAACATAACTTTAGGAAATAGTGATTTTTCATATATTCTTAGGGATCTAACAAGCGGTGAAAAATATAAACTGAAATTAGAAATTGAATATGATTTAAAAGACGGTAGGGGAACACAAACTCTTGAAGAAGAATATAGTGAAGAAGTAAGTGTATAAAAACTCACATAAAATAATAAGGTTACTAGAACTTAACATAAAATATGTATATTTTAATTAGTTATAATTTTAAAATTTAAAAGTAAGATAATATATAGAAAAATATTTAGGCTAGATAAAAATCTGGTCTAAATATTTTTTATTTTATCCTTAGATAGATCTTAAAATTCTAATTTCATAGAAAATTACTTATTAAAATAAATATAAAAATGCAAGTTTATTATAATTAACTAGGAGCTTATTTTTAATTATTAGACAAGTTTATTAGGAAGTAAAAAAAGAATTAAGATAAGATAATTTAAAAAATAATATATAATTTACTATAAAGAAAGTAGCACTAGTATTTTATTATATATGCTATATGGCTTAAAGATTATAAATATATACTGTTTAAGCATCTAAGAAAATAAACTTATTCACAGCCAATAAATAGAATAATATTCTTTAGAAGCTGATTAAAAAACCCAAAAAACACTTGACAAGAAACAAAAACAAATGCTAGAATAAAAAAGTCCTAAAAGACCAACAATTCATAGAAAAAAACAAGCAAAAGTTCATAAAACAAAAAAGCTTTTTAAATATTTTTTAAAAATTTTAAAAAAAATAAAAAAAACACAAAAAAGAACTTGACAAAGAAAAAATAGAATGATAGAATATAAAAGCTGTAAAAAAAGCAGCAACTTGAACATTGAAAACTAAAAGAAAAAGTCAACGTTAATTCCAAAAAAAGTTAAAAAAGACAACAAAAAACTTTAAAAGAGCTAATCAAACAAACAAATAAAATTTGGAGAGTTTGATCCTGGCTCAGGACGAACGCTGGCGGCGTGCCTAATACATGCAAGTCGAGCGAAAAGATGTAGGAGCTTTGCACCAACAACTTTTAGCGGCGAACGGGTGAGTAACACGTAAAGAACCTGCCTCATAGACTGGGACAACTACTGGAAACGGTAGCTAATACCGGATAAGATTAAAATCGCATGAAGAAAAATTAAAAGTCGGAGAAAACTGACACTATGAGATGGCTTTGCGCTGCATTAGCTAGTTGGTAGGGTAAAAGCCTACCAAGGCGACGATGCATAGCCGACCTGAGAGGGTGATCGGCCACACTGGGACTGAGACACGGCCCAGACTCCTACGGGAGGCAGCAGTAGGGAATCTTCCGCAATGGACGAAAGTCTGACGGAGCAACGCCGCGTGAGTGAAGAAGGATTTCGGTTCGTAAAACTCTGTTGTTAGGGAAGAATGACTGTATAGTAACTATATACAGTAGAGACGGTACCTAACCAGAAAGCCACGGCTAACTACGTGCCAGCAGCCGCGGTAATACGTAGGTGGCAAGCGTTGTCCGGAATTATTGGGCGTAAAGCGCGCGCAGGTGGTTTAATAAGTCTGATGTGAAAGCCCACGGCTCAACCGTGGAAGGTCATTGGAAACTGTTAAACTTGAGTGCAGGAGAGAAAAGTGGAATTCCTAGTGTAGCGGTGAAATGCGTAGAGATTAGGAGGAACACCAGTGGCGAAGGCGGCTTTTTGGCCTGCAACTGACACTGAGGCGCGAAAGCGTGGGGAGCAAACAGGATTAGATACCCTGGTAGTCCACGCCGTAAACGATGAGTGCTAAGTGTTGGAGTCAAAAGACTTCAGTGCTGCAGCTAAGGCATTAAGCACTCCGCCTGGGGAGTACGGTCGCAAGACTGAAACTCAAAGGAATTGACGGGGACCCGCACAAGCGGTGGAGTATGTGGTTTAATTCGAAGCAACGCGAAGAACCTTACCAAGTCTTGACATACAGTGAAGAGATAAGAGATTAAATTGTTATTGCCTATGGTAATACACTGATACAGGTGGTGCATGGTTGTCGTCAGCTCGTGTCGTGAGATGTTGGGTTAAGTCCCGCAACGAGCGCAACCCTTATAACTAGTTGCCAGCAGTAAGATGGGGACTCTAGATAGACTGCCAGTGACAAACTGGAGGAAGGTGGGGATGACGTCAAATCATCATGCCCCTTATGACTTGGGCTACACACGTACTACAATGGATAAGAACAAAGAGAAGCGACCTTGTAAAAGCAAGCCAACCTCACAAAACTATTCTCAGTTCGGATTGTAGTCTGCAACTCGACTACATGAAGCTGGAATCGCTAGTAATCGCGGATCAGAATGTCGCGGTGAATACGTTCCCGGGTCTTGTACACACCGCCCGTCACACCACGAGAGTTTATAACACCCGAAGACGGTGGCCTAACCGCAAGGAGGGAGCCGGTCACGGTGGGGTAGATGATTGGGGTGAAGTCGTAACAAGGTAGCCGTATCGGAAGGTGCGGCTGGATCACCTCCTTTCTAAGGAAAAAGGAAAAACATTGACAATTTCTTTTAGTTTTGAGTGTTCAAACACTCAAGCACAATGAAAACAGAATATATATTATAAAGAAGATTTACAAGAGAAAAACCGAGAAAAAGAGTTCAAGGAAAAAACGAAGCCAAAGCTACACGATTAAGTAGAAAAGAGCACACGGAGAATGCCTTGGCACTAGGAGCCGAAGAAGGACGTGACAAACGACGAAACGCTACGGGAAGACGTAAGTAATCAAAGATCCGTAGATATCCGAATGGGGCAACCCGGCAGAAATAAAAAGCTGTCACCCGAAAGGGAGGTAACGCAGAGAACTGAAACATCTAAGTACCTGCAGGAAAAGAAAGAAAAATCGATTTCCTAAGTAGCGGCGAGCGAAAAGGAAAAAGCCCAAACCCTAAAGCATGCTTTAGGGGGTTGTAGGACTATCAACAAATTGGAGAAAAGCCATAGTCAAATCGCATGGGAAGGCGAGCCAAAGAAGGTAAAAGCCCTGTAGACGAAATGGCAAATTGAAAAGAGATAGAACCTGAGTACAGCGGAACACGAGAAATTCCGTTGGAAACAGCCAGGACCATCTGGCAAGGCTAAATACTACCTAGTGACCGATAGTGAACCAGTACCGTGAGGGAAAGGTGAAAAGAACCCCGGGAGGGGAGTGAAAAAGAACCTGAAACCGTGTGCTTACAACTAGTCAGAGCACTATATAAGTGTGATGGCGTGCCTTTTGTAGAATGAACCGGCGAGTTACTCTATCATGCAAGGTTAAGTGGAAGACATGGAGCCGAAGCGAAAGCGAGTCTTAAAAGGGCGAAATAGTATGATGGAGTAGACCCGAAACCAAGTGATCTACCCATGGCCAGGTTGAAGTTTAGGTAACACTGAATGGAGGACCGAACCAGGACACGTTGAAAAGTGTTTGGATGAGCTGTGGGTAGGGGAGAAATTCCAATCGAACTTGGAAATAGCTGGTTCTCTCCGAAATAGCTTTAGGGCTAGCCTCGTTAGAAGTTTATTGGAGGTAGAGCACTATTTGGACTAGGGGCCCATCCCGGGTTACCGAATTCAGATAAACTCCGAATGCCAAATAAATATAAACGGGAGTCAGACTGCGGGTGATAAGGTTCGTAGTCAAAAGGGAAACAGCCCAGACCGCCAGCTAAGGTCCCAAATTGTATGTTAAGTGGAAAAGGATGTGATGATGCACAGACAACCAGGATGTTGGCTTAGAAGCAGCCACCATTTAAAGAGTGCGTAATAGCTCACTGGTCGAGTGACATTGCGCCGAAAATGTACCGGGGCTAAACAAACAACCGAAGCTGCGGATATAACTAATGTTATATGGTAGGAGAGCGTTCTAACAGCGGTGAAGCCGAACTGGAAGGTGAGGTGGAGCGGTTAGAAGTGAGAATGCCGGTGTGAGTAGCGAAAGATAGGTGAGAATCCTATCCACCGAAAGACTAAGGTTTCCAGGGGAAGGCTCGTCCGCCCTGGGTAAGTCGGGACCTAAGGTGAATCCGAAAGGAAAAGCCGATGGACAACAGGTAGAAATTCCTGTACCACCAAATATCAATTGAGAGAAGTGGGGACAGAGGAGGTTAAGCAATCGTACTGATGGAATAGTACGTCTAAGCGCAAAGTGAGCGAGGTAGGAAAAACCGCCAAGCATAATCATGAAGCGTTAAGGGGAGCGAAAACAAGTAGCGAAGTTGCTAAAACCAAACTCTCAAGAAAAGCCGCTATCGAGATAAGAGGTGCCCGTACCGCAAACCGACACAGGTAGTTGGGAAGAGAATTCTAAGGTGAGCGAGAGAACCATCGTTAAGGAACTCGGCAAAATGACCCCGTAACTTAGGGAGAAGGGGAGCCACAGAGATGTGGTCGCAGTGAATAGGCCCAAGCGACTGTTTATCAAAAACACAGGTCTCTGCAAAACCGCAAGGTGAAGTATAGGGGCTGACGCCTGCCCGGTGCTGGAAGGTTAAGAGGAGTGCTTAGCGCAAGCGAAGGTATGAATTGAAGCCCCAGTAAACGGCGGCCGTAACTATAACGGTCCTAAGGTAGCGAAATTCCTTGTCGGGTAAGTTCCGACCCGCACGAAAGGCGTAACGATTTGGGCACTGTCTCAACGATGGACTCGGTGAAATCATAGTACCTGTGAAGATGCAGGTTACCCGCGACAGGACGGAAAGACCCCATGGAGCTTTACTGTAGCTTGATATTGAATTTTGATGCAGTATGTACAGGATAGGTAGGAGCCTAAGAGACGTGCACGCCAGTGTACGAGGAGGCGATGTTGGGATACTACCCTTGCTGTATTGGAATTCTAACCTAGAGAATAGAAAACTCAGAGACAGTGTCAGGTAGGCAGTTTGACTGGGGCGGTCGCCTCCTAAAGAGTAACGGAGGCGTTCAAAGGTTCCCTCAGAATGGTTGGAAATCATTTAGAGAGTGTAAAGGCACAAGGGAGCTTGACTGTGAGACAGACAAGTCGAGCAGGTGCGAAAGCAGGACTTAGTGATCCGGTGGTACCGAATGGAAGGGCCATCGCTCAACGGATAAAAGCTACCCTGGGGATAACAGGCTTATCTCCCCCAAGAGTCCACATCGACGGGGAGGTTTGGCACCTCGATGTCGGCTCATCGCATCCTGGGGCTGTAGTCGGTCCCAAGGGTTGGGCTGTTCGCCCATTAAAGCGGTACGCGAGCTGGGTTCAGAACGTCGTGAGACAGTTCGGTCCCTATCCGTCGTGGGCGTAGGAAATTTGAGAGGAGCTGTCCTTAGTACGAGAGGACCGGGATGGACGTATCAATGGTGTACCAGTTGTTGCGCCAGTGGCATAGCTGGGTAGCTAAATACGGACGGGATAAGAGCTGAAAGCATCTAAGCATGAAGCCCCCCTCAAGATGAGATTTCCCACGTAGTATAAGACCCCTTGAAGACGACAAGGAGAATAGGTTAGGAGTGTAAGTGTGGTAACACATTGAGCTGACTAAAACTAATAGGTCGAAGACTTAATCAAGTAAGTTTTGGAATTGACAAAGTAGATTGGATATAATATAATATATATAAAGTTTTCGTCTGGTGGCGATAGCAAAGAGGACACACCTGTAACCATACCGAACACAGAAGTTAAGCTCTTTAGCGTCGAGGGTAGTTGGTCTTAGAACCTGCGAGATTAGAACGTTGCCAGGCTTTAGTCTTTAGCGAATGCTTTAGGCTTATGATTCCACAGTAGCTCAGTTGGTAGTAGCATCTGACTGTTAATCAGAGGGTCGCAGGTTCGAGTCCTGCCTGTGGAGCCATTTTTTGGCCCGTTGGTCAAGTGGTTAAGACACCGCCCTTTCACGGCGGTAACACGGGTTCGAATCCCGTACGGGTCATTGGAGGTTTAGCTCAGCTGGGAGAGCACTTGCCTTACAAGCAAGGGGTCAGCGGTTCGATCCCGTTAACCTCCACCATTTAATGGGAAGATAGCGAAGAGGCTAAACGCGACGGACTGTAAATCCGTTCCTTAGGGTTCAGTGGTTCGAATCCACTTCTTCCCACCATTTAATCATATTGGGATATAGCCAAGCGGTAAGGCAACGGACTTTGACTCCGTCATTCCCTGGTTCGAATCCAGGTATCCCAGCCATGAGCCATTAGCTCAGTTGGTAGAGCATTTGACTTTTAATCAAAGGGTCGAAGGTTCGAGTCCTTCATGGCTCATTATTAAAATGCCTTAGAGGCATTTTATTTTGGCCCGTTGGTCAAGTGGTTAAGACACCGCCCTTTCACGGCGGTAACACGGGTTCGAATCCCGTACGGGTCATGCAGAGGCGAGTTTTACTCGCCTTTTTTATTTTGTTTAATATTTTAATTGTTTGCTAGAATATAACCGTCTATATTCTTAATGAAAAGAAAAATATTTTAATATAAGAATATAAAAAGTATATTAACAAAATAGCAAAAAAGTTATAAAAGTTTGTATATTTATCAAAAAAGAAAGAACGAAACTGAATGATTATCTTCTTTATGTATAAACAAAAAAAGCCTTTATAATAATTAGTAATGATGAAAAAAAACAAAGCTAATTGTTTTAATATATAGAAAATTTTTTAAAGAAACAAAAATAAAACACCAAAAAACAAAATATGAATATAAATATTTTAAAATATCAAGCTTAATAGCTTTTTTATAGAATTTAAAATTATATTTTTATTTCTAAATAAAAATCAATTAATTATATAGAAAAAACTATAATAAAATTTTTCTGTATAGTTAAAAATAATATAAAGCAGTAAAAAATTTTTATTTTTATATAACTTAGCAGAAATTTTAATTTAAAAATTCTTATAGCAGTTTTTAAAATACTAAATATTAGCAAATTAAAATAAGTATTTTGTAATTTATGATGTATAAGAAATTTGTAATGAAATAAGTAATTTCTTATTGATATAAGAATAATATTTTTATAAAATTAGTAAAATTTTACAATAGTTATTTTAATATACTTTAATATATAAATCTAAGAATTTTATAAAAATTTTTAAAAATAAATTTTTTATAACTTCTTATTAAATCAATATAAAAAATTAAATTTTTTTAAAAATATAATTAATAATGTTTTTCTTAAGAAATGCTTGATTATTTTAATTGAAAAAGTAAAAATTTAAGTGTAAAATTATTAGCATATAAAATAATTTCCAGAAAATAATTTTCGTTTAGATTTTGTTTTAGGCTGAATTAATATTAGGGGAAGTAGTATGAAAATAGTTTATTATTCACTGACAGGTAATTGTTTAAGATTCTTAAATATGTGCAAAATTCCAAAGGAAGATATGGTGAATTTATGGGAAATTGATTCTGAAGTAGACTTTAATTATATATTAGTTACGCCTACTATTGGTTTTGGTCAAATCCCAGATGATGTAAGTGAATTTTTGAAAAATAATCATAAAAATCTTGTTGGTGTAGTTGGTAGTGGTAATAAGAATTGGGGAAATCGTTTTGCCAAGGCCGCCGATAGGATAAGTCAAGACTATAAGGTTCCCTTGCTTATGAAAATAGAGTTGCATGGGAATACTAAAGATTTGATAAAGTTTAAAAAAATTTATTTGGAGATGAAAGATTAATGAAAGAATACAGACATATTGAATTAAATAATGAAGTAACAAAAAGAGATGATACTGGTTTTTTTAAATTAGGAAAAGACAAGGAAGCTATTGCTGAATTTTTACGTGAAGTTGATGATAGGACTGTGAAATTTAGTTCAGAGATGAAACGTTTAAAATATTTAGTTGAAGAAAATTTCTATGATAATATTTTTAAAAAATATATAGAAGAAGAAATTTTAGATTGTTTAGAGTTTGCTACAAATTATAAGTTTGAATTTAAGTCATATATGGCTGCAAGTAAGTTTTATAAAGATTACGCTTTGAAAACAAATGATAAGAAACAATATTTAGAAAATTATAATCAACACGTATTTATTGTAGCTATGTATTTGGCTAATGGTGATGCATCTTTGGCTAAGCAACTTATTATAGCAATGTTAGAGCAACGTGTTCAACCAGCGACACCAACTTTTTTAAATGCTGGACGTAGTCGTCGTGGGGAGTTGGTATCTTGCTTTTTATTAGAGGTGGGGGATTCTCTTAACTCTATCAATTATGTTGATTCTACGGCTAAGCAATTGTCGAAAATTGGTGGCGGTGTTGCGATAAATTTATCAAAACTGCGTGCCAGAGGAGAAAGTATCAAGGGTATAAAGGGTGTTGCTAAGGGGGTTATACCAGTAGCTAAGTCCTTAGAACAAGGTTTTTCTTATGCAGATCAACTGGGGCAAAGACCTGGAGCTGGGGCAGTCTACTTAAATATTTTCCACTATGACGTATTGGAGTTTTTGGATACTAAAAAAGTTAATGCTGATGAAGAGTTACGCTTGCCTACAATTTCAACAGGCTTGATAGTGCCGTCATTATTCTTTGATTTGGCAAAAGAAAACAAGGACTTTTATATGTTCGGTCCTCATTCTATTTGGGAAGAATATGGGCTGGTTTTAGATGATATAGATATAGCTAAATATTATGATAAATTTGTAGCTAATGACAATGTTATTAAGAGAAAATACTCAGCTCGTGATATGCTATCTTTAATAGCCTCAACTCAGCTACAATCAGGTTATCCATATATGATGTTTAAGGACAATGCTAATAAAAATCATGCCCTAAAAGAAATAGGTCAGGTTAAAATGAGTAATCTTTGTACAGAAATTTTCCAATTACAAGAAACTTCTATAATAAAAGATTATGGAGAAGCAGATATAATTAAACGTGATATATCTTGTAATCTTGCTTCATTAAATATTGTTAATGTTATGGAAAGCAAGAAGATTAAAGAATCTGTCTATTCTGGTATGGACGCTTTAACATTTGTATCAAATTCTACAAAAATAAAAAATGCTCCTGGTGTTGTAAAGGCTAATGATGAATTTCATTCAGTTGGTTTAGGAGCTATGAATTTACATGGTTACTTAACTAAGAATTTAATAGCCTACGAAAGTGAAGAAGCTAAAGATTTTGCCAATGTCTTCTTTATGATGGTTAATTTCTATACTATTGAACGCTCTATGATGATAGCTAGGGAACGTAAGGAAACATTTAAAGACTTTGAAAAATCTGAGTATTATAAGGGAAATTACTTTAAAAGATATGTAGAGCAGGACTATCTTCCAAAAACAGATAAGGTAAAAGCCTTATTTGAAGATATTTATATACCAACAAAAGAGGATTGGGATATTTTGAAAAACAAGGTAAGGGAACATGGTTTATACCACGCATATAGAATGGCTATAGCACCTACTCAAAGTATTTCTTATGTGCAGAACTCAACATCAAGTGTTTTACCCATAGTTGATAAGATAGAACGTCGTACTTATGGTAATGCTGAAACATTTTATCCTATGCCATATCTTAATGCCCGCAATCAATGGTACTACAAATCAGCCTTTACTATTGACCAGATGAAATTGATAGACTTAATGGCAGTTATTCAAGAACATGTAGATCAGGGTATTTCTGTAATACTGTATGTAAATTCGGATATTACAACTAGACAGTTGGCTAGATACTACATCTATGCCCACCACAAAGGTTTAAAATCACTATATTATACTAGAAATAAATTATTATCAGTAGAAGAATGTACTTCTTGTGCTGTATAGAATTAAGAGGAATTTTAGATGAAAGCAGTAAATTGGAATAAACAAGACGATTTAACATTTATGTATTGGCGTCAGAATATCGCTCAATTTTGGGTTGATACGGAGTTTAAGGTGTCTAAGGATATTAAGAGCTGGACAGAAGACTTAAATGATTTAGAGCGTGATACTTATAAAAAAGTTCTTGCAGGCTTGACAGGTTTAGATACGCAACAAGGTGACAAGGGAATGCCCTTGGTGTCTTTACACACAGAAGATATGAGAAAACAAGCAGTATATAGCTTTATGGGAATGATGGAGCAGATGCACGCTAAAAGTTATTCTACAATCTTTACATCTTTGATACCCAGTAAAGAAACTGATTATTTATTAGATGAGTGGGTAGTAGAAAATAAGGAATTGCAGTATAAGGCTTTAAGAATAGAAAGTTATTATATGAAATTATTTAAGCCAGAAGTGTCAACTTATGACTTATACATGGCAAGAGTAGCATCGGTATTTTTGGAATCATATATTTTTTATAGCGGATTTTTCTATCCTTTATATCTAGCTGGACAAGGTAAGGTTACAACTTCTGGAGAGATTATTCGTAAAATTCTTTTAGATGAAACTATTCACGGTTCCTTTACAGGCTTTGACGCTCAAGAAATATTTAAAAGCCTAACTCAAGAAGAACAGAAACTAGCAGAAAAAGAAATGTATGACCTATTACTGGACTTGTATGATAATGAATTAGCTTATACAAAAGACTTGTATGACCAAATAGGTTTAACAGAGCAGGTAAAAGATTATATAGAATATAATGCAAATAGGGCTTTGGCAAATTTAGGTTATCCGGGATATTTTGAACACAAGGACTTAAATCCAATTATTGAAAATGCTATGGACACTTCTACTAAAAATCACGACTTCTTCAGTGTTAAGGGAGATGGTTATGTGGTTAGTATGAATGTTGAATCACTAGAAGATAAAGATTTTATTTTTTAATAGTAATTTTAAGGACCTACTCATTTGGGTAGGTCTTTTTATATAGTTAAACCTATATTTTTTAAAAGTAAGATTAAATTCAGAAAATTTTTTAAAAACACTTTACAAGCTTGGGAAATGGGTATATAATTAAGATTAAAATTTTTAAAAAAGGATGTGATATTATGACAGAAGTCAAAATGAAAAGAAATCTGCGATCAAGACATATTTCTATGATGGCTATTGGAGGTTCAATAGGAACAGGTTTATTTATGGCTAGTGGAGCCGTAGTTAGCCAAGCAGGGTCTTACAAGGCGGTCTTATCTTATTTAGTAATAGGTGTATTCATATATTTTTTGATGTCATCACTAGGAGAGATGGCAAGTTTTTATCCAGTATCAGGTTCATTTAGTTCTTATGCCGAACGTTTTATAGATCCATCTTTAGGTTTTGCAGTTGGTTGGCTATACTGGGTTATTTGGATTTTAGTTGCAGGAATAGACATAATAACTTTGTCAAAAGTTTTACAGTTTTGGTCATTCTTCCAACAGTTTTCTTCATTTACACTATGTATTTTCTTTTTAATAGTACTATGTGTAATTAATATCACTAGTGTTAGAATATTCGGAGAAATAGAATATTGGCTAACTTTTATTAAGGTAATAACAGTAATTATATTTTTAATTTCAGGTTTTGCTTTAATATTTGGAATTTTAGGTGGGCAAGCACACGGTTTAAATACTTTTGTTGCAAATAATAAAATTAGTGGGGCAGAAGGATTTTTAGGATTTTTCGCTATCTTATCAACAGCCGCCTTTTCTTTTGGAGGAACTGAATCAGTAGCAGTAGCTTCAGGAGAAAGTCAAAATCCGGCAGAAACTATGCCAAAAGCAGTTAATCAAGTTTTCTGGAGAATTTTAATATTTTATGTAGCAACAATATTTATAATATCAGCAGTAATTCCTGCAAGTGATCCCAGACTACTAGATACATCTAATATTCTCGCATCACCATTTACATTAGTTTTTGAAAATGCTGGTATGTTAATTGCGGCCACTGTAATGAATGCTGTAATATGTGCATCTGTACTTTCAGCAGGAAATTCTGGTATATACTTTTCAAGTAGACAATTATTTTCTTTGAGTACAAGAGGATATGCTCCAAAAGTATTTTCTAAGTTAAGCACTAATTCTAGTCCGCAATTAGCAGTTTTAACAAGTGTGTTGGTTATAGTATTAAGTTTTATTTTTGAAAAATATAACGCTGCTGGTTACTACATGTTGCTAGCCCTTGTAGGAGTTTTAGTAGTATGTGTTTGGTCGATATCTATAATTGCACAAATAAGATTAAGAAATGCAATAAGAAAACAAGGAAAAAATGAACAGGAAGTTCTACCCTACAGAGCAAAATTTGGTTTGTTTGGTTCTTATTTAGCTGTCTTTGCATTTGTAGCCTTAATTGTATTACAAACTTATGCTGACTTTTCTAAGGGTGGTTTTGCAGTGGCAATCTATGATATTTTGCCACCAGTACTAATAATTATTATATGTTTAGCTCATAAACTAATTAAGAAAACTAAGTTTGTAAAACTTGAAGAAATGGATTTAGATAAATTTAAATATTAAGTTCAATAGGGGAATTAAAGATATTCTCATTTATTTTAGTCATACAAGTAAAAGATTAATAAAATTAATTTTATTAATCTTTTTTATTATATATTTTACACAGTATTATTTTTAAAAATTTTATGGTATAATTGTCAATAAATTAATTATAAAGTGGAGCCTTATGAAAAAATTTTCAGATTTAGATAGTAGATTTCAAAATTCAGCAGTAGAATATTATTATAAAATAATTCAGAGAAAAAAATTTTCTTTGTTAATAAAAAAAATATTTGATAAAATACTCGCTTTATTTTTATTGATATTACTTAGTCCAGTTTTTTTATTTATAGCAATTTGGATAAAACTTGATAGTGAGGGGGAAATTTTTTATAGACAGGCTAGAGTTACAAGTTACGGCAGGGAGTTTAGAATTTATAAGTTTAGAACCATGGTAAAAAATGCTGACAAGTTAGGCTCTCTAGTTACCTTGCAAGATGACCCCCGCATAAGTTCAGTAGGGAAAAAATTAAGAAAATTGCGTATTGATGAATTGCCTCAACTTATTAATATATTGCTAGGTGATATGAGTTTTGTGGGGACTCGCCCAGAGGTGAAAAAATATGTTGATAAGTATTCTGATCTTATGTATGCAAGTCTGCTTTTGCCAGCTGGAGTAACGTCTATTGCTAGTATAGAATATAAAGATGAAGATGAAAAAATTGAAAAATATACCTCGCAAGGCATGAGTGTAGACCAAGTTTATATAGAAAAAATCTTACCGGAAAAGATGAAATATAATCTTGCTTATCTTGAGAATTTTAGTTTTTCAAGTGATGTAAAAATAATGGTAAGAACCTTTTTAGAAGTTTTAAAATAAAAAGTCATAGATAATTTATCTATGACTTTTTATTTTAGTATGCTTCAAATCCATGAGGGGAATTTTTTTCATTTTTTGGTGCTAATTGCAAATCTCTATAAAAATTTGTAAGGAGTTTGGCGTATTTTTTATTTAGAAATTCATAGAAACACCAAGACATAAATTAAAAAAATTTTACTTATTATTTATTTTGTAACCAAAAAGTAATAAAAAAGAAACTCTACAGATATTATAAATAAAGAAAATATATGTTAGAATAATCTAGCATAAAGAATATAAAAAAACATCTTGTGGAGATAGAAAATGAAAAGAAATAAGACAAAAAAAATATTGATGATGCTAGCAGTAATGACTAGTCCATTAATAGTAAATCAAGTAGTGGAAGAAAAAATAGCATCAGCACAAAGTCTAGGCTGGTATCAAGAAAATGGCAAATGGTACTATTTAGAAGCAGACGGCAACCTAGCAAAAAACAAGTGGATAGGAGACTACTACCTAGGAGCAAATGGAGCGATGCTAACAAGTAGTTGGACACCAGACGGCTACTATGTAGATGAAAATGGTAAGTGGGTTCCCAACAAAGCCAAACAAACAGGCTGGTATCAAGAAAATGGCAAATGGTACTATTTAGAAGCAGACGGCAACCTAGCAAAAAACAAGTGGATAGGAGACTACTACCTAGGAGCAAATGGAGCAATGCTAACAAGTAGTTGGACGCCAGACGGCTACTATGTAGATTACAGTGGTAAGTGGCTAGCAAACAAAACAAAACAAACAGGCTGGCATCAAGAAAATGGCAAATGGTACTATTTAGAAGCAGACGGAAGCCTAGCAAAAAACAAGTGGATAGGAGACTACTACCTAGGAGTAAATGGAGCAATGCTAACAAGTAGTTGGACACCAGACGGCTACTATGTAGATGAAAATGGTAAGTGGATGCCTAATCAAACAAAAAATAATAATGTAGCTAAGTCAGGTGTTGAAGTATTTCAATATAAGAACTTAAAAACTAAAACTAATTACAGTGCTGAAGATTTAAATAGAATGATTGCTATAATGGGAGGTTCTTCTAGTAAACTTTTAAACAAGGGAGCAACTTTTAAAGCAGCAGAAGAAAGATATGGAGTGAATGCCTTATATCTTTTATCACACGCAGCATTGGAAAGTGCGTGGGGTAAAAGCAGAATAGCTGTTGATAAAAATAACTTTTTTGGGATAAAAGCCTATGATACAAATCCTTATCAATCAGCCACAACTTTTGATAATGTTGATGCAGGAATTTTAGGGGCTGCACAATGGATTAATAATAGATATTTAATTAATACTGGTTTTCCAGCTAGGGGTGCATTCCTAGGAGATAAAAAATCTGGTATGAATGTCTACTATGCTACTGACCCACTTTGGGGCTATAAAATTGCTAAGATAATGTATAATTTAGATAAAAAAATGGGCATGAAAGATTCTTAATATTTTTTATAGCCATAAGAAAGAAATAAAAAATATTTTAATTTTATATTTACTATAAATAATTTTTATTTATAACATTAAGTATGGTATAATTTACTTTATATCATACTTATTTAAATTTTCAGGAGAAATTTTATGACAAAATTAAATATACCATTTTCACCACCAGATATTTCAAATGAAGAAATTGCTGCGGTAACAGAAGTCTTAAAATCAGGTTGGATAACAACAGGTCCAAAAACAAAAGAACTAGAAAAAAAATTGTCAGAATACACACAAAGCCCAAAAACAGTGTGCTTAAATTCTGCAACTGCCGCACTAGAATTAATTCTTCGTGTTCTTGAAATTGGTCAGGGTGATGAGGTGATAGTTCCTGCTATGACTTATACTGCATCTTGTTCAGTAATTTATCATGTTGGAGCTAAGGCTGTAATGGTTGATATCCAAAAAGATAATTTTGAGATGGATTATGACAAACTAAGTTCAGCAATTACAGAAAAAACAAAAGCAATAATACCTGTTGACTTGTGTGGAATACCATGTAACTATGAAAAATTATTTGAAATAGTAGAAGAGAAAAAAAATATCTTTAAAGCAAGTAGCGACTACCAAGAAAAATTAGGAAGAATTGCTATAATTAGTGATGCGGCCCACGCCTTAGGAACAGTATATAAGGGGAAAAAAGTTGGTAATATAGCAGATTTTAGTTCTTTTTCATTCCATGCAGTTAAAAATTTCACAACTGCCGAGGGAGGTAGTGCTACTTGGAAAGAAAATCCTAATTTTGACAATGAAGAACTTTATCAAAAATTTCAGATATTATCACTACATGGACAAACTAAAGACGCCCTAAGCAAGATGAAAGCAGGTTCTTGGGAATACGATATAGTAATACCTGGTTATAAGTGTAATATGACTGATATAGTAGCTTCAATAGGTCTTGTTCAATTAAATAGATATCCAGCTTTACTTAAGCGTAGATATGAAATAGTGGATATGTATGACAAATTTTTTGAAAATACAAGAATAAAATTCTTAAAACATAAAACAGAAGACTATCTATCATCGCATCATCTTTACATAACTCATGTTGAGGGGGCAAACTTAGAACAAAGAAATGAAATTATTACAAGATTAGCAGAAAAGGGAATTAGTGTCAATGTTCATTACAAACCACTGCCCTTACTAACTGCATATAAAAATAAAGGTTTTGATATAAAAGATTACCCTAATGCCTACAAATATTTTGAAAATGAAATTTCATTACCCTTAAATACAAGATTGACAAATGAAGAAATAGAATATATTATAGAAACTTACAAAAATATAGTTGAAGAGATATTTAATAATAAAATGTAAAAGTATGTTATTTTATTATTAATTAAGTTTAAGTATTAGAGTGTAAACTTTAGAAATGTATAATAAAAAAATTTATTGTTTTTAATAATAAGAGTATAATAATAAAATTAATCTGTATAAAATAATATAAAAATATATGAAAGGTTTAGCAAGATAAATATGAATGATGAATTAATAAGTATAATAGTACCAGTATATAAAGTAGAAAAGTACTTAGAAAGATGCGTAAATTCAATTTTATTGCAAACCTATAAAAATTTAGAAATAATCTTAGTTGATGATGGTTCACCAGATGATAGTGGAAAGATGTGCGAAGAACTAGCTAAAACGGACAGCAGAATAGTAGTCTACCATAAAGAAAATGGGGGGCTATCAGATGCAAGAAATTTTGGTGTAGAAAAAGCAAGAGGAAAATATATAGGCTTTGTTGATAGTGATGACTATATACATGAAAATATGTATCAGCACCTTTATGAAACAATAAAAACTAATAATATTGATATAGCAGAGTGTAATGTTACTAGAGTATATGGTAATAAGGAAAAACCTCATTATGCTGGAGAAGAATTTTGTAATATACTAAGGGTAGATGAGTATATAAAAGAGTATCTAAGTATGGAAAAAGTTTATGGTTCTGTCTGGTGTAAATTAATATCATCAGATATAGCTAAAAAATTAAAATTTCCAGTAGGGAAATATTATGAAGATATGTTTTATAATTATGATTTGTTTAAAGTAATAGACAAGATTGCTATAACAAGTAAATGTTACTACTATTATTACATCAGAGAAAATAGTATTACAACTGAAAAATATAGTAGCAAGCAAATAGATATTATAGAAATATTAAATACTATTAATGACTACATATTGAAAGAATACCCACAGTTTTCAGAAGAAAGTTTTATTCGTCTTACTTATGCTTATCTTTCGACCTTTAATCATTTAATAGTTGATAATAATTATAAAAATTATCCAGAATTTATAGAGCTTAGAGAATATTTTAAAAATAACTTTTCTAAAATATTAAAGAGTAGCAAGGCAGCAAAAGAATTAAAAATTTCAGTCTTAATTTTAAATGTTAATATTAAACTTTATAGATATCTTTATAAAAAATATAAATCAAGAACGATATTGAATAAATAATTATTATGAAAAAGTCTTAATATTCCTACCTTCAAACTATCTTTTTGGAGGATGGTTAATTCTGATTTTGATAAAATCTTAATGCAGAAAAATATAAAAGATAAATTATTTTGATTATTTATGCTTAATTTTATTTAAGAAATGGTGGTTAGATTATTCAATTTATAACTTCATAATATAGCAGAGTATTATGATGTAATGCTTTATGAAAGATATCCAAGATTTAATCATATAAAAATAATTCTTCAAATGCTAATACTTTACCTAAAGCCCTTTTTTCAAGCTTTTTATCTAAATGGACGGCAAAAATATCTAATGAGTAAATTTGATGAATATATAACAATATATAATTATCAAAATATCTTTAATATAGACTACTATTTTAAATATTTAAACTAGATATAGGAATATTTGAAGTTGCAGAATATACTTTTTCTGAAGATTATTTTTCAGAAGAAAAAATGAAAAATTTAAATTTAGAGTAAAAGGAGGTGCTATATTGAATATAGAAAAAAAAGTAATTAGTTTAGCTGCTTTTTTCAGTTATAGCATATTTTTTGCATTTATCCTGTTTTATTTTTATTCTGATGATGTAATATACTTATTAATAAGTGCAATTTTATTGTTAGTAACGTGTATAATCTATACTTTTAAAAATTTAAAAAATTATATAATTCACTTGATATTTTATTTGCTGATATTTTTATTTTTACTATCTTTACCAACAATAGATTATTTTAAAACTGGCTATTTACCTAATTATCAAAATTATATATATGAATTTTGTATAAAAATAATAATGCTATCTGTCATTTCTATTTTTATCGGTGGTCTTATAGGAGATAGATATTATAGCAAAAAGAAGCTTGTAGAATATCAATACGATTATAACTACATTAAAACTATTAGAATAGTAGCCGTAGTTTTATTATTTTGTACCTATCCGGCCTATTTAGCCTTAAATATAGAAAAAGTTTTATTTAAGATAAAAGTAAATGATTATTATCTATATTTTGCTACATTTGAAAGTAAACTTCCTTTAATAGTTCACTATTTAGGGAATTTTGCATTCTTTATATTAATATTTTATTTGGCGACAAAACCAAAAAAACTTTATGCCAGTATTGTATTATTGTTATATGTATTTGCAAATTTTATAATTTTACTTACGGGAACTAGAAATCCTTTTATACTAAGCTTAATATTTTCATTTGTTTATTATTTTGTAAGAAATCAAACAGAAAAAGGAAAATGGATAGGATATAAGGAAAAAGTTTTAATGGCTATTTTCTCCCTACCGATAATTGTAATAATGAGTATTATAAATTATACTAGAGATGGGAAAAACGTAGGGAATCTTAGCTTTATTGATATTATTATAGATTTTATTTATAAGCAGGGAAGTAGTTTTAATGTTCTTGCTTGGGGATATATGTATCAAGGAGACTTACCTAATCGTGAATTAAGAAACTATACTTTTGGCAGTATAATAGATTATATTTATAGGGGAAAAATTGGGAATTTATTGTTTAATTCGGTAGATATTCCATCTACTGATAGATTAACAGTAGCTTTAGAAAGCAACTCTCTTGCTCATAATTTATCTTATATTGTTTACCAAAAATATTATTTAGAAGGTCATGGCATAGGGGACAGTTATGTCATAGGTAATTATATTGATTTTGGTTATGTAGGAGTAATTTTAATGGGTATAATTTTAGGATTTATATTTGTATTTTTATTAAGAAAATTATACATTGGAAAAATAGTAATATCATTTTTAGCTTTAGTTATTTTAACAGAATTATTTTTTACACCTAGAGGTTCTTTTTCAGCTAGTTTTTCTCATGTGTTGGAACTTCCTTTATGGTTTATAATTTTGCTAATATTACTAACGTCTAATATTTTGAAGAAAAATAAGGCTTATTTGATAAGGAGATAAATAAAATGTTTGAAAATTATTCTTTAGCAGATTTATTTGCTAATATATATAAAAAATTAAGGGTAAACATTATAGGAGCATTAATTATATATTTATTGATAGCTCTACCTTTAATTTATAAAACAATAAATACTAAAACTGTAAGCAATGTAAATTCCAACTTTTCTAGTTACGTCATTTACAAAATATCTACTCCACAGACCACTTCTGAAAAAAAAATAAATAATGTCTATGGTGGATATAGTGATTTTTATTCTAAAATAATATCTGCTAACATTAATGGAGCTTATTTATTTAATGATTCTAAAGAAGAGGACTTAAAAAAATATGCAGCAACATTAGGAAGTGATGCAACAGTACTTAAAAATTCAAATATAGATTATTGGATAAAAAAAATAAAAATTAATCCTTTAGAAGAAAATAAGGGAGTTTCAGTAGAAATACTTACTCCTAATAAAGAATTGAATTTATTTATTGAAGGTAAGATAGATAGTATAATTAAAAATTATTCAGGCGTTTATAGCGATGTAACTATTGAAAAATTAAATACGGTATATTCTAATTCATCAAGTTCAGAAAATATGGAAATAACTTATAGTAAAAAACAGTTAGTAATTAAATTAGCATTAATTGGGGTATTGACTTTAATATTTGTTGCTGGTGTGAATTTCTTACTATATATATTTAATCCAACAATTAATAGAATAGGAGATTACAATAGATACAAGGAAGTTAAAAAAGTTTTTGATATTACTTCTTCAAAAGATATAGCTGTCGTTACTAAATATTTTTCTAATGATATTACACTTATAACTACAAATAAACTTGTACATAAAAAAGTAATAAAAGCAGGATATAATATAAAATTATTAAGATCTGTAAGTGATTTTGAGGGAATTTTAAATCCTATATTTGTAGAAGAGTATGGAAGCACAAGATATAAAAATTTTGAAAAAGCCTTGCAACAGTTAAATAATTTTGATAAAAAAATATTAGGTATAATTTCTTATGAATTATAATATTTAATTAAAATCCTTGTATAATATAATAATATTTTCTTAATATATTTGAAAAAAATAGTAACTAAAATTTTTAGTTACTATTTTTTTTATCTGTATAATAAGCATAAAATTTATGGGGTACTTGTTCAGATTTTTTTGGTAATTTCATGTAATCATTGTACAAGTAGGTTAAAACTTCATCATAATTTTTAGGGGCTGGGAATTTATGATTTTCAAATTCTAATTCTATTAATTCTCTTCCTGTATTAAGAGGTAAAATATCCTTCTCTTTATTTTTGGATATAATAAATGCGGAAAAAGTGGGCTTATTTGAAGTGTATTTTTTTATTATTTTTTCTATTACTTTAGCAAAAAATTTAGGATGGATAGGTCTTACTAGGTACCACATAATAATCCTGCATAAATCTTTTATTTTACTGTCCTTGTATGTAACATTTTCTTTTTTAATAAATGATAGATATTTTAAACTTTCAAAGAAATAACTTATATTAATAACTTTTTTGTTATCAAAATAGTCTAGGGGGAATATATCAATAAAAATTCCAGAATCATAACTTTTTGTTAAATCACTGTAAATTATTTTAGTTTCTGAGTTGTGAATTTTAATAAAGTTATTAAAATAATTTTTTTCACTTTCTAGTGAAAGTATTTTATATTTAGAAGTATCATTTTTAAATAGTTTAATAAATTTATTATAATTTTCTCTAGTCATTGTTATATCTATATCATCATCCCAGGGGATAAAACCCTTATGTCTTACAGCTCCTAAAAGAGTTCCGTAATTTATAAAATATTCAATATTATTTTTTTTGCAAAAACCATCTATATAAATTAATATGTCTAATCCTATTTTTTTTATTTCATTTAATTCTAATTTTTTCATTTTGCCAGCCTTTTTATTTTACCTTTTATAAAGTATATAGTATCATAAAGCATTTTATCTTTCGATATGTATAAAATTAAGAAATAAATTAGTCCACAAGAAATTATTTTTATAGCAATACTTAGTATAGTTATTTTATTTATGATAATACTATGTGGAATAAATTTTTCTACAATTAATGATACTACAAAAAATGTTGAAGAAATTATGGTGTATTTTAAAAAGTTTTGAAGTAAGTTTTTTAAATTCATTATATTTTTTCTAATAATAAATTGCACATAGAGTATTACAACTATTATTTCGGCTACTATGGTTGTCATGATGTAGTATTCAGGTGAGAATAAATTATTATAGAAGAGTAGAGAATTTAGGGCGAGATTGCTTAAACCCCCAATGGCAATATACAGAGCTAGTTTTTTTTCATAACCTTGTACAAATAAAATTTGAATACCTATTATATTATCTAAGGCCAAAATTAATGCTCTTATTGCAAATATTGATGTAACTATTCCAGCTGATAAGAATTTATCTCCCCCATAAATAAGAGTAGCTTCTGTCCCTAAAATCATAAGTCCAAAGCTTATAGGAGTTATTAGAAATAAAAAAAACTGACTTCCCTTATTTATTAAATTGGTATAATCTTCAATTTTATTTTCTCCCCAATAGTAGCTTAATCTAGGTATATTAACACTTATGGCACCACTTATAACACCTGTAATTAGCATAACTATATTATAAGATACTACATAGTCTGATATATTTGTAGATACAGGAGAGTTTGTTAAAAATATTCTATCTAAATAGATATATAGCATATTTAGATTGGATAGTAATAAAATTGTAAATAGGGGGGATAGTAATTTTAATAAGTTTTTAATTTTAATTTTAACAAACTTAACTTCTTTTTTTATCCATATAAAACTTATTAGCATATTTAAAATTTCTGCTAGGGTCATTATTGAAACGTAGGGTAATACGTCGTCAGCATCTTTTATGAGAGTAAAGGTTAATGTGAATATTGTTAATCTTACTACTATAGTCTTGTATAAAATAAAAGTATAATTTTCAAATGCTTCATTTATCCATTCTATATATAGGAATTGACATAATATTTGGAGACCTAGTATAGAATAAACATATATTTGAATATTATTTTTATAATCTAAAAAATTTGTTACGTAAGTATAGTATATCAAAGATGTTATTAAGGTCGATATTACAGACAAAAAAAATAGTTCTGAAAATAATTCATTCCTTTTTTTTATATTGTTTTTTACCTTGCTTATAGCTCTAACTCCATAGGTATATATTCCAAATGTGGCAAAAGGAATAAATAGTTGAGCTATGGTGTTTGATGCATCAAATAAACTTATATTTTCCTTTGATAATGTTCTAGCAATATAGGGTCCTGTAATCAAGGGGGATAGGATATTTAAAACTCTTACTGTAACAGATGCTAGGGCGTTTATTTTTAAATTCTTCACTATTAATTCTCCTAAAAAATATTTATTAATTATAACACATTATTGATTACTTGTTAATAAATTTTAAATATAAGTCTACTTGTGGTATAATTATTTTGATTTAGAATTTTATTATTAGGAGAGTGAGTTATTTGAATTATAAAGAAATTATAAAGATTTTTGATAAAAATTTTTCTCAAGATGTAAATAATATAGAAGTAATAGGAGGAATGACTAACTACAATTATTTAGTCGAAACAAATAAAAAAAAATATATACTTAAATTTTTTGGTAGGGGAACAGAAAAATTAATTAGCAGAGAGTTGGAGAAAAAAAATTTAGAGATAGTAAAATTATTTAATCTTGATGTTAATAATTATATATTTGATATAAAACAAGGTATAGAAATAAATGAATATATTGAAAATGCAATTACTTATGATGAAAAAATAATAAAAACAAAATTATCTTCTATATCTAAAATATTACAAATAGTTCATTTGTCAAAACCACAATTTAATTCAAAATTTGATATTTTTTTTGAAATTGAAAAGTATGAAAGTTTGATAGAAAATTCTATACCTTATAAAAATTATAAAGAAATTAAGTTAGAAATAATAAAATTAAAGGAAGAATTAAACAAGATAGGACTTGATTACAAAAATTGTCATATAGACCTGGTTCCTGAAAATTTTATTGAAGATACTAAGGGTAGAATATATCTTATTGATTGGGAGTATTGTGCAGTAAATGATCCTATGTGGGATATAGCATCCCTATTTTTAGAATCTAATTTTATAAAATCAGAGGAAGAAGAATTTTTTAATTTTTATAAAACTGAAAAAACTCCTATAAATCAGCAAAAGATATTTATATATAAAATTTTGCAAGATATTCTTTGGAGTTTGTGGACGGTTTATAAAGAAGAACAAGGTACATTTTTCGGTACTTACGGGAGAGATAGATATGAAAGAATGTTAAAGAACTTAGAGGAGTATAAGGCAAGATATGAAAAATAAAAGTAAAGTATATATAGGTTTATTTTCTGGCTTATTTTGGGGGATGGGTCTTACTTTAAGCGGCTTATTATTTTCTATTTTTGATGTTTCGCCATTTTTAGTTTCGCTTGTTCATGATTTTTTCAGTCTTATTTTTTTAGGGCTATTAATAGTTATAAAATATGGGAAGATAAATTTTAAAATATTTTCTAGTATGAAAAATTACAGCTTAGTTCTTGCGGCTATTTTAGCTGGTCCTTTAGGTATGCAGTTTAATTTATATGCCGTTAAATATCTTGGTGCAGGCTTTGCTTCGTCAGTTACTGCCATATATCCTGGCTTAGCTGTGGTCTTATCAATAATATTTTTAAAAAATAAGGTTAATAAAGAAACTATTTTTGGAATAATTCTTATAGTGCTAGCTTTGTTTTCTCAAACATTTGAAATAAGTAGTGGAGCAAGAACATATTTAGGAATTTTATTTGGTCTATTATGTGCTTTGTCTTGGGCTAGTGAGAGTGTATTATCATCTTATGCGATGGATAATGATTTAAGACCCATAGAGGCTCTGTTTATACGTCAAACTACATCTTTTCTAGCCTATTTACTAATAATAATTTTTAATAAGGTAGATTTTAATTTTGTTGCAAAAGGTAATTTTATATTAATAGTAGTAGGTATGGTTTTAGCAAATATGCTTTCTTATCTATTATATTATGCTGCCATAAATTATTTGCAGGCTTCAAAAGCTACGGGACTAAATGTTACCTATGTAATTTGGACAGCAGTATTTTCATTTATTATTTTAGGAACAGATTTGACTATAAGAACAATTATTAGCTCATTTGTAATAATTTTAGGAGTTTATATTATTATAAGAGAGAAGTAAATATACATTTACATATTTTTGTGTAAATTGCATAAATAAGTTTAAAAATAAAGATTTTTATTTTACCACAGTAATAATTTGAATACTGTGGTAAATTTTATATAATATATCTATCAGGAATATGGTATACTATTTTATAATTAAAGATTAAGGAGATATTATGTATTTAACTATAGCTGTTGCAGTTTATAATGGAGAAAATTATTTAGAACGTTGTTTAAATTCAATTTCTAAATCAATAGAAAATTATAAGGGTAATAAAGAAGTTGAAGTATTAGTAATAAATGATGGATCAAAAGATAATAGTGAAGTTATTTTAAGAAACTATTCAAATATTTTTAAAAATTATGTATTAATTAATAAAGAAAATGGTGGATTAAGTTCTGTAAGAAATTATGCTGTTGAAAATGCTAAGGGAAAATTTTTATGGATGATTGATGTGGATGATGAAATAATAGAAGATGCTGTATCTAATGTTTTAGATAGGATAGATTCTGATATAAATATATTTAATTATACTCAGATATCAAATAAAAAAATTCAAGTAAGCCTAGATAGAATAATTTTGCAAAAAGATTTCATTCTATCAGATAATAAGAAAATATTATTAACAGCTCCGTCTTCTTGGAAATTTATTTTTAATACAGAATTTATAAGAAATACAAATTTAAAATTCTTGGATAGGACATTATATGAAGATTTGAACATAAGTCCGAAATTACTAACCGAAGCAAAAAGCATAAGTAGTTTTGACATTGATATATATAAATATTATATTAATAGTAACTCTATTATGACAAATAAGGATATAGAAAAGAAAAAAGATATATTTATCGTCATGAAAGATTTAAAGAAATACTTTGAAGAAAAAAATATTTTAGATACATATTATGCAGAACTAGAATATTTACACATTCATCATATGCTATATGTAAGTTACGTTTCTATTATACAAATTGATAAAAATTCTAAAGTTTTAAAGGAACTTCGTGATTATGTAAATAATATTTATCATAGCTGGCTAAATAATAAGTATTTACAAAAAGAAAATATTATGAAGAGGACTATTTTAAAATATGTATATAGTGATAATAGATTGTTAGTAATATCATTATTAAAAATAAAAGAAATATTACAAAAATTTTTATAATAAAAGGGACATTAAATGAAAAAAATATTATTTACAGTATGGACAACCAGAGAGGGTGGCGGTGCTGAAAAAATTTTGTCTAATCTAACTAGAGAGTTAGAAAAAAAATACGACATAGATGTCTTAGAAGTTGGAAAATTTAATAATCATAAAGTTAATCTAGGTGAAAAAACAAGATTATTAAAGCCCCTACTTAATAAAATTGATGATAGGAGAATAAAATATCTTTTTAAGAGACTTTTCTTTGAGTATGTTCCTAATCTATATAAAAGGGTTAGATGCCGAAAAAAATATGATTATGAAATAGCCTTTAATTATCTTTATCCTGCTTATTTAATAAATAAAAATACAAAAAGTATTGCCTGGAATCATGGAAGTATTGAAAATTTACTAGATGAAAAAGAAAAATTTAATAAAATAAAATACGGTAAGGCCTTAAAAAATATTGATAGAATAGTAGCAATATCAAATAAAACTCAGCAGTCGATAGTTGATGTTTATCCTGAATATGAAGATAAGGTAGTAAAAATATATAATGGCTATGACTTTTCAGATATAATTAAAAATTCTAAAGAAGAAGTTGAGTATGAAAAAGATTCTTTATTGTTTTTAGGAAGATTAGAAGAAGCTAAGGGGATAAAAAGATTATTGAATATCTACTTAGAACTAGTTAAAAAAGATATAAAACAAAAATTATATTTATTAGGAGAAGGTGAATTAAAGTCTTGGGTTGAGGATTTTATTAAAGAAAATTCTTTAGAAGATAGAGTAATTTTATTAGGTTACAAATCTAATCCATATCCTTATATAAAATCTTCATCCTATATTTTAATGACTTCAAAAGGTGAAGGGTTTCCTACCGTTTTTGTTGAAGGTTTAGCACTAGGAGTTGGATTTGTTAGCACAAATGTAGGAGGAGTAGAAGAATTATCTAATTTAGGTAAGTGTGGTTTTGTTAATGACTACGATAGAGAGTTAATAAATTATTTAGCTAGCGAGTTAAAAAAAGATAAGAAAGATAGATTAATCAAAAAAGAATCTTGTTTAGGTCATGTTGAAAATTATACATTAGAAAAGCAAGTTTCAAGTTTAATTAATTTACTTGAGGAGATATAATATGAGTAAAAAAATTATTGTACCCACAGGCTATATGGGAAGTGGTTCATCTGCAGTAACAGATATACTGCGTGAATATAAGGGGATAAACACAAAAAATGCAGACTATGAATATATATTTTTACATATGCCAGATGGAGTTTTTGACTTGGAAGATAAGTTATTATTAAATAATAATGCTCTTAGAAGTGATGAAGCCATTAAAAATTTTAGGAATAAAATTAGTGATTTATATTCTTTAAGAGGTTGGTGGCCTGGTAATTATAAAAAATATGTATCGGCTAACTTTTTAGATATAGTAGATAAGTATATTCAAAAAATTAAATTTGATAGTTTTAGTGGAGTTTGGTACTATAATGAAAAATATAGGGGCTTTAAACTTTATAAAAGAGCTATAATCAATAGAAGTCTAAAACTTTTTAATAAGCCACCTAAATTAGATAAATTTGATATAGAGTACACATTTATAAAAGAGGATAAATTTTATCAATATACAGGAGAATTTATAGAAGATTTTGTAGAGGAATTAAATAAAGATAGTGAAAAGGATATAGTATTAGACCAACTTTTATTGCCTCACAATGTATATAGGTTGGATAATTATGCTAAGTATTTAGATATTAAGGTTGTGATAGTAGAAAGAGATCCCAGAGATGTTTTCATCATGAACAAATATGTATGGGTTAAAAATGGGGTACCAGTCTTATATCCTGAAGACGTTTATAAATTTTGTCGCTATTATAAAGAAATGAGAGAGAATGAAAGAAAAAATAATTATGAGGTTTTAAGAATAAAATTTGAAGACTTAATTTTTAACTATGATAATAGTATAAAAATGATAGAGGCTTACCTAAATTTAGATTCTACTAATCATATAAAGAAAAGAAAATATTTTAATCCTGATATTTCAATAAATAATATTCAAATTTATAAGCAAGAAAAATATAAAGAGGAAGTAGCAGTAATTGAGAAAGAATTAGAAAATTATCTTCATATTACAAATAAAGAGGTAGTTTCTAATGCAAATCCTTTTTAGAAAAAACAGAGGTGGCTTATGTTAGTATCTGTAATTATAGGGTTACTAAATGAAGAAAAATATTTACCGAGATTAATTAAAGATTTAGAAAACCAAACATACCCTAAAAAGAAAATAGAAATAATTTTTATAGATGGTATGTCGTCAGATAATAGTTGGAATATACTAGAAAAATTTAAAGCAAGCAGTAATGAATTTAATAATATTTTATTACTAAAAAACCCTAAAAAAATATTGTCTGTGGGTATGAACATTGGTATAAAAAATGCTAGTGGAGATTGTTTTTTAAAAGTAGATTGTCATTCGCACATAAGCAAAAATTTTATCGAAGAAAATGTTAAAACTATTTTATCAGGTGAGCAAGTTTGCGGAGGACCTAGACCGAGTATAATAGAAAATGAAGATAGTTTTTCAAAAACTTTATTACTGGTAGAAGAAAATATTTTTGGTAGTGGAATTGCCAACTATCGCAAACAAAGCGATGATAATAAAATAAAATATGTTTCTTCAGTATTTCAGGGTATGTACAAAAGAGAAGTATTTGAAAAAGTAGGTTTGCTAGATGAACTAGTTGGCAGGGTAGAAGATAATGAAATACATTATAGAATTAGAAAAAATGCTTATAAGATAGCCTACAACAATTCTATTTTATCCTATCAATATACAAGACCAAATCTAAAAGGAATGTTAAAACAAAAATATTCTAATGGAGACTGGATAGGAAAAGTTAGCCATGTTTATCCTAAATGTTTTTCTATATTTCATTTTGTTCCCTTATTATTTGTTTTAGCCATAATAGCTTCCTTATTACTTAGCTATTTCAGTAGCATTTTTTTAGTAATATTATTTTCAATTTACTTTTTATTCATAATTTTAGTAAGCAGTTTAGCCATAATAAAGAATGAATTTTCTATGACAAATTTACTATTACCCTTTTTAATTTTTGCAGTTCATCTTTCTTACGGACTAGGAACTTTGCTAGGATTAATTAAAGGCTTTAGTTGGAAAAAATATTATTTAAAAAATAAAAAAATAGACTACATATAAAATTTTTGTAATAAATCTTAAAATGATTTGTAAATATTTACTATCAGTAGTTGACAATTTAAAATATATTTTTAGTAATTTATAAAATTTTAAACAAGAAGATATAACTTAAAAAGTTTATATCTTTTTTATTTTTCATAAAATTATTGTTTAAACAGTAGCAAAAATTTACATAGTAAAGTCAAAATTTATAATAAATTCAATTTTAATTTTTTATATTTGTTAGTATCATAAAAAATTTTTTATAAACATATTTCTTTTAATTTTTCTTTACTAATAATAGTTACTGTGATATTATTTTATAGTATGTTCAAATAAGGAATATTAAAATAAAAAAATGAACATTGGAGAGAAAATTGAAAGAAGCAAAATTTAATTTATTAAATATTATTGAAAAAAATGGTAATAAGTATTTATCGCAAAGAGAAATTGCAGAAAGGTTATCTATATCATTAGGAAAAGTAAATTCTTTAATAGCAGAATTAAAAAATGAAAATTTATTAAGTGAAGATATAAGTATTACGGAGAAGGGTTATAAATCTTTAGAACCTTACAAAGTTCAAAATGCTGTAATTATGGCAGCAGGTATGAGTAGTAGATTTGCTCCCTTATCCTATGAAAGTCCCAAAGGATTATTAATAGTCAAGGGCGAAAAATTAATAGAAAGACAGATAAAACAACTTCAAGAGGTTGGAATAAATGATATTACTCTAGTAGTAGGTTACATGAAAGAAAAAATGTTTTATCTCGAAGAAAAATTTAATGTAAATATAGTTATTAATTCAGACTATAATAGATATAATAATAGCTCATCATTAAAACTTGTAACTCATAAATTAGCTAATACCTATATTTGTTCTTCAGATAATTATTTTGTAGAAAATCCATTTGAAAAATATGTATATCACGCCTATTATTCTTGTGTTTTTGAAGCTGGTTCAACAGAAGAATACTGTGTTAGCTATGACAAAAAAAATAGAATTTTAGATGTAACTATCGGCGGAAAAGATTCTTGGACAATGTTGGGGCATGTTTATTTTGATAAAAATTTTAGTGATAAATTTGTAGAAATTTTGAATAATGAATATAAGTATTCAATTACAAAAGAAAAATTGTGGGAAGACCTATATATTAGATACATTAAAGATTTAGATTTATCTATAAGAAAATATGACAAATCAAATATCAAAGAATTTGATTCACTAGAAGATTTAAGAAGTTTTGATGAAAAATATATTAATAATGCTAACTCAGATATTTTAAGAAATATTTGCAAAGTATTAGATTGTAAAGAAAGCGATATAGTCAATATAAAACCTATACAATCAACTGCAACCAATACTTCATTTAAGTTCAAAGTTTTAGGGAAAAATTATGTTTATAGGCATCCTGATATAGATACAGAACTTTATATTAATAGGGCTAGTGAAGTAGCTACCTTAGAAATTGCTAAAAAATTGGAAATAGATAAGTCATACATATATGTAGATAAAAAAGAAGGTTGGAAATTAGCTTATTTTATGTATGACACAACAAGTCTGGATTATAAGAATAAAGAACATGTATCAAAGGCTATTAAAATATTAAAAAAACTTCATAATAGTAGCGAAACTACATCTTTTGAATTTAATATTTGGCATGAAATAGATAAATTAAAAAAACATTTGTCTAAATATAAAAGAACAGATTTTAATAATATGTCTTATATGGAAGATATGATAGCAAAATTAAAAGTATATTTAGAAAATAAGGATTCAAAAAAAACTTTATGTAATATCAACACGAATCCATCAAATTTTATAATTGATAAAGAAGATAAAATGTATCTGATAGATTGGGAATATTCTGGAATGGCTGACCCTGCATTAGACTTAGGAACTTTTATTTCTTGTTCAGATTTTAATTTAGAAGAAGTGGAGAAAACAATAGCAGATTATCTTGAATACAAACCAAGTGGCAAAGAGTTAGGACACTTTTTTGCTTATATTTCTGTAATGTCATTTTACTGGTTTTTATGGGCAATAAATCAAGAAAACAAGGGCAAGATAATTGGAGAATATCTTTATACTTGGTATAAATTCAGTAATTTTTATGGTAAAAAAGCATTAGAAGTTTACAAAAAAACCAAGACATAAATTAAAAAAATTTTACTTATTATTTATTTTTGTAACCAAAAAGTAATAAAAAAGAAACTCTACAGATATTATAAATAAAGAAAATATATGTTAGAATAATCTAGCATAAAGAATATAAAAAAATATCTTGTGGAGAGAAAAAATGAAAAGAAATAAGACAAAAAAAATATTGATGATGCTAGCAGTAATGACTAGTCCATTAATAGTAAATCAAGTAGTGGAAGAAAAAATAGCATCAGCACAAAGTCTAGGCTGGTATCAAGAAAATGGCAAATGGTACTATTTAGAAGCAGACGGCAGCCTAGCAAAAAACAAGTGGATAGGAGACTACTACCTAGGAGCAAATGGAGCGATGCTAACAAGTAGTTGGACACCAGACGGCTACTATGTAGATGAAAATGGTAAGTGGGTTCCCAACAAAGCCAAACAAACAGGCTGGTATCAAGAAAATGGCAAATGGTACTATTTAGAAGCAGACGGCAACCTAGCAAAAAACAAGTGGATAGGAGACTACTACCTAGGAGCAAATGGAGCGATGCTAACAAGTAGTTGGACACCAGACGGCTACTATGTAGATTACAGTGGTAAGTGGCTAGCAAACAAAACAAAACAAACAGGCTGGCATCAAGAAAATGGCAAATGGTACTATTTAGAAGCAGACGGCAGCCTAGCAAAAAACAAGTGGATAGGAGACTACTACCTAGGAGTAAATGGAGCAATGCTAACAAGTAGTTGGACACCAGACGGCTACTATGTAGACTACAGAGGCAAGTGGCTAGCAAACAAAACAAAACAAACAGGCTGGCATCAAGAAAATGGAAAATGGTATTATTTAGAAGCAGACGGAAGCCTAGCAAAAAGCAAGTGGATAGGAGACTACTACCTAGGAGCAAATGGAGCAATGCTAACAAGTAGTTGGACACCAGACGGCTACTATGTAGATGAAAATGGTAAGTGGCTAGCAAACAAAACAAAACAAACAGGCTGGCATCAAGAAAATGGAAAATGGTATTATTTAGAAGCAGACGGAAGCCTAGCAAAAAACAAGTGGATAGGAGACTACTACCTAGGAGTAAATGGAGCAATGCTAACAAGTAGTTTGCCATCAGACGGCTACCATGTAGACTACATAGACAACAAAGTTAATAAAGAAAATATCAGCTACAAATTTACCCCTAAAAAAATAGCAGATATAAGCGAACATAATCTTGATATAGATTTTTCAAAATTAAAACATGAAGTTGATGGGCTAATAATTCGTGCTGGTTTTGGAACAGTAAGAGAAGATAGAAAATTTAGAGAATATGCCAACGCAGCCTTAAAAGAAGGTATTCCATTTGGATTTTATTGGTACTCTTACGCTCTTAATGAAGAGCAGGCTAAAGCTGAAGCAAATATGTTTCTAAATACAATTAAAAACTATAAGCCAGAATACCCAATATTTGTTGATATGGAGGATGCTGATTATTGGAAAGAAAAACAAGGTTCACATCACCCAGCAAATTCTTGGCAAGGAAGAGAAAATATAATAAAAACTCATATAGATATTTACAAGGAAAATGGTTACTTAGGTGGAGTATACGCCTCTAGAAATTGGTTTAATAGTATGTCAAACGACTTAAATAAGTATAATCGCTGGGTAGCTCACTGGACTCAAGATCCTAACACTTATGTTGCTTCTTCATATGGAATGCATCAATATACTTCAGATGGTTCTGCTGCCGGAGTACCTGGGAGACTAGATTTAAGTATGTCATTTGTAGATTATCCAAAAATAATAAAAAATGGTGGCTTTAATAATTGGTAAAGATAGCTAAAAAGACATTAAGGAAATTAACTAAGTGTCTTTTTGTTTAATTATTAAATTTTATGAACTTAAAAAAGATAATCGAAAGGTTGTCTTTTTTATTTTCAAAAATAAGACTATTAAAAATTTGCAAACAAATAATACAAATATTTTAAGTATATTTTTAATTTAAAATATAGTAAAATTTAATAATAAATTTTTAAGGAGAAGATTATGACAAAAATAGTATTAATAACTGGAGCATCATTAGGTTTAGGGAAAGAGTTTGCTTACAAGTATGCAAAGGAAACTTATAATTTATTATTAGTAGCAAGAAGTGAAAATAAATTATTAGAAATAAAAAATTATTTAGAAAAAAAATATAATATTAGAGTCTTTATTTTAGTAAAAGATTTATCAAAAAATTCAGCGGCAAAAGAAGTTTATGAATATTGTAAAGAAAATAATTTAAGAGTAGAAATCTTAATTAATAATGCAGGTTTTGGAGATTTCGGAGATTTTAAAGATAGTGATTTGGATAAACAAACAAATATGATAGATTTGAATGTTAGAAGTTTGGTTCAAATGACGCATTATTTCCTAAATGAAATGATTGATAAAAATAGTGGAAAAATTTTAAATCTTGCTTCGGTTGCTAGCTTTATGCCAGGGCCAAAAATGAGTGTTTACTATGCAAGTAAAGCCTTTGTTTTAAGTTTTACAGAAGCTTTAGCTGAAGAACTGACCAAATTTAATATAAAAATATCAGCCCTATGTCCAGGACCTACGAAAACTAATTTTGAAAAAAATGCCGATGTGAATTTCAGTGGAGTAAAAATGCAAGAAGCTAGTGAAGTTGTAAATTATGCTTATGATAAATTTATGTCTAGTAAGAAAGTTATAATTTTACCTGGTTTGCAAAATAAAATTTTAGTTACAAGTGTAAAATTTTTACCAAAGTCTTTTTTAAGAAAAGCAGTAAATATTATTCAATCTAATTTTAGGGGAAAGTAAAGGTTTGAAATAAAAAATATAAAATAAAGGATAAAAACTATTATATAACTTTAAAATGTTTAGTAACACCTATTAATTTAAATATATTTACTATTATGTTACTATATAAATATCACAATTTTTGAAAGGAGAATTTAATTGTCAAAATTAAATTATTTGAAAAAATATTTTGTAGTATTAATAGGTTCTATAATTTTTGCGGCGGGACTAGAATTTTTCTTAATACCTAATAATATTTTAGATGGTGGGGTAGTAGGTTTATCTATTATTGCTTATCACTATATAAAAATCCCCTTAGGTATCTTTATATTTATTTTAAACATTCCATTTTTGTATTTAGGCTATAAACAAATAGGTTTACAATTTACACTGGCTTCTATTTTCGGTGTGGTAGCTCTATCTATATCAACAAGCTTATTCCACCCTTACCCCCCTTTGGTAACAAATCCATTTTTAGCTTGTGTTTTTGGAGGGATAATACTGGGTATTGGCGTTGGCTTAGTTATTCGTAGCGGTGGAACATTAGACGGCAGTGAGATGTTTTCTATTTTTATTACAAGAAAATTACCAATTTCTGTTGGAGAGATGGTTTTAGTTATTAATGTAGGGATATTTATTATTTCTGGTTTTATTTTTGGTTGGGAAGCAGCCCTTTATTCAATGATAAGTTATTTCATAGCTTCAAAAGTTATGGATACGGTTATTGAAGGATTAAACGATTCTAAATCAGTTATGATTATTTCTAAAGACTATGACGCTATTAGTAAGGCCATACAGAAACAATTAGGTAGGGGTGTTACATTACTTATAGCAGAGGGTGGTTATAGTGGTGATAAGACTAAAGTTGTTTTTTGTGTTATCACTCGTATAGAAGAATCAATTTTAAAAGAAATAGTTACAAGTATAGATAAAAATGCCTTTCTTTCTATGGGGAATATTGCAGAAGTTAGTGGAGCTAACTTTAAAAAACGAGATATACATTAAGACCTGATAATTTTATCAGGTTTTTTATTTTTATAAAAAATATTTGCAGTTAAGAAAATTTATAATATTTATAATTAATTTTTTATTTTAAAATCTTATTTTGAAAATTTTATGTCAGGAAATTTTTATTTATTATAGAAATTAAAATTTTATAAGTTACTAGTTCAACTTATATTTTATGAAGCGAGTAGTTTTTGTGTTATAATGTTAATGATTATAGAGAAAATTGAGGATTATTTATGTCAAAAATTATGTTATTAGATGGTAATAGTTTAACTTATCGTGCCTTTCACGCCATGCCACTTTTAAAAAATAAAAAGGCTTTATATACAAACGCTGTTTACGGATTTGCTTTAATGCTAGAAAAGTTATTGGCAGATGTTAAACCTGATTTTGCTTTGGTTGCATTTGATAAGGGCAAGGCTACCTTCCGTCATCAAACTTATTCAGATTACAAGGGAACACGAGATAAAACTCCTAGCGAACTAGTAGAGCAATTTGACTATGTTCGAGAACTTTTGGATAGTTACGGAATAAAATATGAAGAAGATGCTGAATATGAGGCGGACGATATTATAGGAACTTATGCAAAAAAATCGCAAGCCTTGGGTCATGATGTAATAGTAGTGTCAGGAGATAAGGATTTAACACAATTAGCAAGTGACAAGATTACAATTTATTATACTAAGCGAGGGGTTACAGAACTTGATTATTACACACCCGCCTTTATTAATAAAAAATACGGGCTAAGCCCTTTGCAAATAATAGATATGAAAGGCTTAATGGGGGACAAGTCGGATAATATACCAGGAATTGAAGGTATCGGAGAAAAAACTGCAATTAAATTATTGTCTGAATACGGTAGCCTAGAAGAAGTCTTAAATAATATTGATAAGATAAATGGGAAAAAATTAAAAGAGAGATTAGAAAATGGCAAGGATAGTGCCATTCTTAGTAAAAAATTGGCAACCATTTATACACAGGTACCTATAAAGCGTGAAATTTCAGACTTAACTTTTACGGAAGATATTGATAAAAAAACAAATTTATATAAAAAATTAGAGTTCAGCTCCTTTCTAAAAAAATTAGAAAAGCCTCCAGCAAAAAAAGAAGAAGTAAACTTAAAAATTATTTATTCTGACGCTAAGACAGACTTAAATTTAAAAAATTCAGCTATTCACTTAGAATGCTATACAGATGACTACCATAATAGCGATGTTTTATCCCTTGCTGTTTACTCAGATAATAGTATCTACCTATTTGCTAAAGAAGATTTTTTTACTAATAAAAATGTAGTTTCTTATCTATCTTCAGAAGAAAGCAAAAATATTTTTGATTTTAAAAAAGTTGCCTATCACGCAAAATTTTATGGAATAGAAATAAGGGGAACCATATTCGATGCAAGGATAGCTAGCTACTTGGTAGATGTAACCCTTGCTGGCAAATTAGATAAGATAGTAAATCACTATTTAGGAAAAATTTTAGAAAGTGATGAAGAAATTTATGGCAAGGGGGTAAAACGTTCAGTCCCTCCAAAAGAAATTTTTGAAAATTACTTAGCCAAGATAGTTAGATATAATTTTGAATTAAAACCTGTATTGGAAAATTTACTAAATGAGCAAAATATGCTTTCTCTTTATCATGATATAGAAATACCAACATCTAAAGTTTTAGCTGATATGGAATTTGAAGGAATACATGTCAATAAAAAAGAGTTGGAGCTTATAAGTTATGATTTGGATAAGCGAACAGAAGATTTAGAATATTCTATTTATGCCCTAGCAGGTAGTGAATTTAATATTTCTTCGCCAAAACAATTAGGTATGGTTCTTTTTGAAAATTTAGGTTTGCCAGCTGTGAAAAAAACGAAAACAGGTTATTCGACTTCTATTGAAGTCCTTGAATTTTTAGAAAATAAACACCCAATTGTTCCACTTATTATGGAGTATCGAACAATTACTAAATTAAATTCTACCTATGCCAAAGGGTTGATTAAGGATATAAGTAGAGAGGGTAAAATTCATACTATCTATGAACAAACGCTGGCTCAAACTGGACGCTTATCATCTATCAATCCAAACTTGCAAAATATTCCAATCAGAATAGAAGATGGGAAAAAAATTCGTCGTGCCTTTGTACCATCTAGTGCTGATAATCTTATTTTAGCCATAGACTACTCGCAAATAGAATTAAGAGTTTTAGCCCATATAGCAAATGACAAAGTTATGATAGAAGCCTTTAATAATGATGAAGATATACATACAAAAACAGCAAGTCAAGTGAATAATGTAGCACTGGAAGAAGTTACAGAAAATATGCGTCGTGAAGCTAAGGCTGTAAACTTTGGAATAGTTTATGGTATTTCAGATTTTGGTCTGTCTAATAATTTAGGGATTAGTAGAAAAAGAGCCAAAGAATTTATAGAAAAATATTTAGAAACATTTTCTGGTGTTAAAAACTACATGGACGAGATAGTGCAATTTGCAAAAGAGAATAATTACGTAGAAACTTTATTTTCTCGTCGTAGGTATTTACCAGAAATAAACAATAAAAATAAAATGATAGTAAACTTAAATAGCCGTATTGCCATGAATACACCAATACAAGGAAGTGCAGCAGACATTATAAAAATTGCTATGGTAAAAGTTGCTAACTATTTAAAAGAAAGCAAGCTAAGAGCAAAATTATTATTGCAAGTTCATGACGAATTAATATTCGATGTGCATAAAGATGACAGGGAAGAATTAGAAAAAATAGTTAAAGAATTAATGGAATCTTCAGCTAATATGCAGGTTAAATTAAAAGCAGATGCTTCTTACGGCAACAACTGGTATGAAGCAAAATAATTATTTTAATATTTAGTGCGGATAAAAATCTATGCTAAATATTTTTTAATTTTAAAAAATTTATTTTAAGAATTTTATTTTAAAATATTTCAATTTAAAATACAGATTATAAGCTAGAAAACTAGCTAGACTTTTTTTATATTTGTAAATAGTGTATAATTAAGTAAAATATATTTTTGTAAATTATAATTTAAGAGGAAAATAAAATGAAAAAAGATTTAGTTATTATTACTGGTTTGAGTGGTGCTGGTAAAAATTCAGCTTTAGACGTTTTTGAAGATTTTGGATATTTTTGTGTTGACAATATGCCCTCACTACTTGTTGATGCATTTTTAAAATTGTTGATAGAAAAAGATATAACAAAGGCTGCTATTAGTATAGATATAAGAAGTAAAAAATTCTCATTAGAACTTGGAACAATGTTGCAAAATATTTTAAAAGATGATAATTTTAATATAAAAATTATTTATATTGATTGTAGTGATGAAGTTTTAGTTAATAGGTACAAGGAAACTAGAAAAAATCACCCACTTTCTAAAAAAAGTAACTTGTTAGATGGTATCAGGGCAGAACGTGAACTGATGAAAAATATCAGAGTCAATGCAAATTATATTTATGACACGAGCAAGCTAAAAGTTAAAGATTTAATAGAAAAAATTTCTCAAGATTTTAGTATCAAAAAACTTGATAGGTATCATGTAACAGTTTCTAGTTTTGGTTATAAATATGGTATTCCTATTGATGCTGATAATATTATTGATGTAAGATTCTTAAGAAATCCATTTTATATAGATGAGTTAAAAGAAAAAACTGGTTTGGAAGAAGATGTTTATAATTATGTTATGGCAGATGATACAAGTCAAGAATTTTATGATAATTTGAAAAAATTAATTTTATTTATGATTGAAAAATATCAGTATGAAGGTAGAGATAAGATAGCCATAGCTGTTGGTTGTACGGGAGGTAAGCACCGTTCTGTAAGTATAGCTAGAAAATTGTTTGAAGATATTAAAAAAGAAGGATACACAACTTATATTTCACATAGAGATATAAATATGAGCAGGTAATATTATGAATAATGAGATAAAAGTAGTAACTATTGGAGGAGGTACAGGCTTATCTGTTCTTTTGCGAGGACTTAAAAATTATCCATTAGATATAACAGCTTTAGTAACTGTTGCAGATGATGGTGGAAGTTCTGGTAAAATAAGAAGTGATATGAATATTCCCTCACCGGGGGATATAAGAAATGTAATAGCTGCACTTTCTGATGTAGAACCACACTTGGAAAAAATGTTTCAGTATCGTTTTGATATTGGAGAGATTAGTGGACACCCAGTCGGTAATTTGATGATTGCTGCCATGGCAGATATTCATGGAGATTTTTCGACAGCTGTAAAAATTATGAGCAAAATTTTTAATGTCAAGGGTACAGTTTTACCAACAACTAACGATATAGCAACATTAAATGCAGTTATGAAAGATAATACTATTGTAAGAGGAGAATCAACAATAACTGAATATGGTGGCGTGATAGATAGGGTATATATAACTCCAAAAACTGTTAAGACAACTGATTATGTCTTAAAAGCTATTGAAGAAGCTGATTATATTATAATGGGTCCAGGTAGTTTGTACACATCTATCATACCCAACTTGGTTATTGGAAATATAGCAGAAAAAATAAAAAACAGTAAGGCTAGAAAAATTTATGTTGCTAATGTTATGACGCAAAATGGAGAAACTGATAATTACAAGGTGTCCGACCACATAAAAGCAATAAATAAACACATAGGAGAAAATATTTTTGATTTGGTAATAGCAAATTCAAAAGATATAGAAGAAAATGTTTTGAAATTTTATAAGCTCTCGAAACAAGACAAGGTTATATTAGATTATGAAGAAGTAAAAAATTTAGGAATAGAAATAAGTTCTGATGAAGATGTAATAAAAATAGAAAAAAACATTGTTCGCCACAATACTGAAAAAGTTTCAGAATTAATTTATGAATATATACTTGATAATCAAGAATCAATTGTTTATAAAGGATAAAAAAGGATTATTTAAGAATAAAATAATAAATAATCTAAGCCGAGAAAATTTTTCTCGGCGTTTTATTATATATACTGTAAAATTATTATTTATTATATTTTCTAATAATCATTAAAAAAATTTCTATTGAAGAATGTTTAAATCTCCAATAAAAAATTATTGTTTTGTTAGTTGGGTAATATATAAGTTTGTTGAAAATTCTTAACTTCTTTATTTTAGAAAATACAGAAGTTAATTTATAAAAAACACCATAAAAAGAAAGTAATAATTAGAAAAAATATTTTTATATGTTATAATAAATAGAGGTAAAGGATATAAGTAAGTTTAATAATTGAATAAAGGTAATTTGTATGGTAGGCAATGTATAATATTACGGTTTATGGTGTAAATACTTCTTATAAAACTTTTAAAGGGAGATGTTTACTATGAAAAATAAAATTATTTTATACAATACAGGCATACTAGGATTTTTATTTACTGTAACTTCACTTCTTGTAGTTACAGAAATCAGGCAAAAATTTAATATTGAATATCCTTTTATATTTTTTACAAGTCAAATTTTTATATTGACTATTCTTATATTTTATAGCATATACACTTTATTTCAATGGAATAGTATAAGCGAGAAACATTCCATACTATTTTTATTACAATCGTTTATATCATATTTATTAATGTATGTTATCGCATATAGTGGATATAAGTATTCTTTTATATTAATTTTTATAGTAGGAATAATTGATATTTATTATACTAGAAAGAGATACAGCTTGATTAAATATAAAAGATAATCAAAAAATTTAGGAATAGAAATTAATTCTGATGAAGATGTAATAAAAATAGAAAAAATATTGTTCGCCACAATACTGAAAAAGTATCAGAATTAATTTATGAATATATACTTGATAATCAAGAATCAGTTGTTTATAAAGGATAAAAAAGGATTGGAATTTTCCAATCCTTTTTGCTATAAAATTATTTTGTAATTTTTTCCATATTTCTCATATAGGCTCTTAAAACTTCTGGTATTGTAATTGAGCCATCTTCATTTTGATAATTTTCAATTATGGCAGCCGCTGTTCTACCAACAGCAAGTCCAGAACCGTTCAATGTATGAGCAAATTCAATTTTTCCTGTATCTTTTCTACGGAAGCGGATATTAGCACGTCTTGCTTGGAAATCTGTACAGTTTGAACAAGAACTTATTTCTTTATATGCGTTATAGCTTGGTAACCAAACTTCTAAATCATATGTTTTAGCACTGCAAAAACCAGTATCTCCTGTACAAAGTGTAATTACACGGTAGGGTAGTTGTAATTTTTTCAAAATATTTTCTGCGTGAGAAGTCATAATTTCTAACTGCTCGTATGATTCTTCTGGTTTTGCAAAGCGAACCATTTCTACCTTGTCAAATTGGTGCATGCGGATAAGTCCACGAGTATCACGACCTGCACTTCCTGCTTCTGAACGGAAGCAAATACTAAATCCAGTAAGTCCTTTTGGTAAATAATCTTCTTCTAGGATTTCGTTGCTGTGATAATTTGTTAGTGGAACTTCTGCTGTTGGGATAAGAGTTAAGCCTTCTGATTCTATCGTATAAACATCTTCCAAAAATTTAGGGAATTGTCCCGTTCCGAATAGAGAATTTTTATTTACAAGTTGAGGAACCATCATTTCTTGGTAGCCGTGTTCTAAAACGTGAGTATCAATCATAAAATTTATCAAGGCACGTTCCAATAAAGCACCGGCATTTTTATAGAATAAAAATCTACTTCCACTTACTTTTGCAGCACGTTCAAAATCAACTATGTCTAAGTCCTCTACTAAATCCCAGTGAGCCTTTGGTTCAAAACCAAAATTTCTAATTTCTCCAATACGTCTAACTTCAATATTTTCACTTTCATCTTCGCCGCTAGGTGTTTCATCAGAAACTAGGTTAGGTATGCGACATACAATGTCATGTAATTTTTCGTCTATTTCTCTTATTTCAACATCAAGATTAGTTATTTCATCAGAAACTTTTTTCATCTCTTTAATAACTTCACTTGCATCTTCTTTTTTACGTTTTAAAATTGCTATTTCTTCACTTGTTTTATTTCTAAGTGCTTTTAAATCTTCAACTTTAACAAGTAACTCACGTCGTTTTTTATCTAGTTCTAAAATTTTATCAACTACTTCTGTATTGTCGCCACGTTTAGCAATTTTTTCTCTAACCAAGTCTGGTTGTACTCTTATTAATTTAATGTCTAACATAAAATATCCTCCTAATTTTAATATAAAAAATCCCCTGTCTTAAAATAAGACAAGGGACGATGAGTATTTCGTGGTTCCACCCAAATTCAGCCATACAGGCTCTCTTCTTTTTAAATAAAAGCTAACTTATTTGACCCTATGCAAATAGGAAATAGTAGAATTTTAAAAATAAAATTAAGTACTCGCAGCAAATGTACTCTCTCTGAAATTTTATTACTTTAAAATATGTCTATATCAAATTTTTATATTTAATTTTCTAATATTTTACTCTTATTTTATTTTTTTGTCAAGAAATTTTATTAAAGTTTTTCGTATTCTTCTGGCACGTCAAAAGGATTAGTTTTATTTATGTGGTCGTAGAATAGAACACCGTTTAAATGGTCAATCTCATGTTGGAAGCAAATAGCTGCTAAACCTGTTAAGTTTAAAGTAACTTTTTCGTCATTTTCAGTATAGCCAATAACTTTTATTTTTGAATATCTAGGAACATAACCCTTGATTTCTTTATCAACAGATAAACAACCTTCTCCTCCCTCAAGATAGCATTTGGCAGAAGAATGAGAAATTATTTTTGGATTGTAAAGGGCATATGAAATTGTATTTTTTTCATCTTCCTCATCTGGTATGTGAACTGCTATCATTCTTTTTGCAACATTTATTTGTGGAGCTGCTAGACCAATTCCTGGTTTTAGATTGTATTTTTTGCATAATTCATCATCTTGAGAAGCTATTACATATTCCAATAAACTTTTTAAAATTTTTTTATCTTCAAGAGATATGGGTGATTTTACTTCTTCGCAACGAGTACGCAAAGTATCGTGGGGGTCAATTATAATATTTTTTGCTGTAATCAATTTTTTATCCTTTCAAAATTTTATTTTCTATTTCATTTTAATACATAATCAAATATTCTTCAATAAATAAATTAAAGAAGATTTTAAGAAGAAATTAAGAAAAAAATTTTATTTTTTCTATTTTAATTTATTAAAAGATATTTATGGTAAAATTATTTATATAAATTTTAGGAGAAAAATTATGAAAGATTATAAATATTATGTAGAAAAATTGAAATTAGAAAAACATTCAGAGGGAGGCTACTTTAAAGAAACTTATATTTCAGAAGAAAAAATTAAATTAGCAGACGGAAGAGATAGAAATTTAATGTCCAATATTTTATTTTTACTAACAGCCAGTAATCCATCGCATTTTCACAGATTAAAATCTGATGAATTATGCTTTTATCACGGTGGCAAGTCTTTAACTATTCACATGATTTTTCCTAACGGCAGATATGAAGAAATTTTTAGGTTTAGGAGAAAATCAAGTCTTGCAATATACAGTTCCTAAAGGTGTAATTTTTGCATCCAGTGTAAAAAGTAAAAATCCTGATGACTTTGCCATAGTTGCTTGTGTTGTTACGCCTGCTTTTACTTATGAAGATTTTGAATTGTTTACTCAAGCTGAATTAATAAAAGATTATCCAGAACACACAGAAATAATAAAAAAACTTGCTTATAAGTCTTTATAAAAAAATTTTTTAGAAAATTATATTAAATAAAAACTTTTATTTAAACTAGTTATTGACTATAATATTATGCTATAATAAATTGTAAATTAAATTAAAGGAGTTGGATATATGTCTAAATTATTAAAAGATTTAAAATACAGAGATTTGGTTTATCAACAAACTGATGAAAATGGAATAAGAGAATTATTAGAACGAGAAAGTGTATCTATCTATTGTGGGACTGATCCAACTGGTGATTCTTTGCACGTAGGACACCTATTACCATTTTTAACTTTAAAAAGATTTGCAGAGTATGGACACAAGCCCGTTGTTTTAGTTGGTGGTGGAACAGGAGTTATTGGCGACCCTTCTGGTCGTAGTGAAGAAAGACAATTACAAACTTTGGATATAATTGAAGCTAATGCAAAAAAATTAGAAGGACAGTTACGCAATATTTTTCGTAACAATAAAAATATAGAATTTGTTAATAATCATGATTGGTTGAGCAAGTTATCAATGCTAGAATTTTTAAGAGATTATGGAAAATTAGTAAATATAAATTATATGCTTGCCAAAGATTCTGTATCATCTAGGCTAGAAAATGGTTTGTCATTTACAGAATTTTCTTATAGTCTACTACAAGGAATTGATTTTGCTTATCTGAATAAAAATCATAATGTTAAAATGCAACTTGGTGGTTCTGACCAGTGGGGAAATATAGTAACTGGTTTAGAAATTATGCGTAAATTAAATGGAGATACAGAAGCCTACGGCTTTACAATTCCTTTGATGTTAAAATCTGACGGAACAAAATTTGGAAAATCAACAGGAGGTGCAGTCTGGTTAGACCCAGAAAAAACTACGCCTTATGAATTTTATCAATTCTGGTTCAACACTGCTGATGCTGACGTAATTGCTAGTTTAAAAAAATTCACATTTTTAGAAAAAGAAGTAATAGAAGAATTAGCTAGAAGTGTAGAAACAGAACCTCATCTTAGAAAGGCTCAGATAAAATTAGCAGAAGAAATGGTGAAAATAGTTCATGGTGATGAAGCACTTGAAAGTGCAAAACACGTAACAGAAGCACTTTTCTCTGGCAATATTAAAGACTTATCACCTTCTGAATTTTTACAAGCTGTAAAAGCAATGCCAAAAGAAATATTAGAAAAAGAAGAAGATAATATAGTAGATTTCTTGGTAAAATCAAAATTAGTTACTTCAAAACGTCAGGCTCGTGAAGATATAACAAACGGTGCAATCTACATCAACGGTGAAAAAATTACTGATTTAGATTATACAATTTCTGATAAAGACGTGTTAGAAAAATCTTATCTAGTATTAAGACGTGGTAAGAAAAAATATTTATTGATTGAATATAAATAAGGAGAAAATTATGAATTTAAAAGAACAGGTAGGGTATAAAGCATTAGATTTTGTAAAAGATGGTATGGTAGTAGGTTTAGGAACTGGCTCAACCGTATATTATTTTATTCATGCCATAGCAGAAAAAGTAAAAGAAGGCTTAAATGTAGAACTAGTTTCTACTTCTGTTCAAAGTATAGAATTGGCAAAATCATTAGGTCTTAATGTAAAAGAACTAGAAGAAGTTGAACACATCGATTTAACAGTAGACGGTGTTGACGAAATCGACAAAAATTTTAATGCCATAAAAGGTGGTGGTGCAGCCCTATTTAGAGAAAAAATAGTTGCCGACTTAAGCGAACACGTGGTTTGGATTTATGACGAGAGTAAAGACGTTGAAGAACTTGGTGCTTTTAATTTACCAGTTGAAATTTTACCATTTGCTTATACACACACTATCAACAAGATGAAAAAACAAGGTTTAAATCCTGTCTTACGCTATAAAAATGAAGAAATATTAATAACAGATAACAAGAATTATATAGTTGATTTACATCTGGATTTAGGATTTGATATAGAAATAGTTAAAGAAAAATTAGCTAATATTGTTGGTGTTGTTGAGCATGGATTATTCTTAAATATGTGTAAACACTGTATCAAGGGAACTCCTGCTGGGGCAATAGTAATAGAAAATCCAAGAAAAAAATAAAAAATTATCTTTAAAATAGTAAATTTTTAAAAATTTACTGTTTTTTGTTTATTTTATATAGCCTAATAATTTTATCAAAATATTTTATTTGCAAATTTTTATGTGAATTAAATAATTTAAAAAATTAATTTAAGAAAAATATTTAATAGAAAAAGCAAATTTAACAACAAATTGCATATAATATTGGAAAGAGTGAGTAGGTATCATTTAGATATGTAAAGTACTTTAGTGTAATTTATAACAAGTAATTAGTTTAAAAAATAGAAAGGTAATGATATGTTAAAATTTTTTGATTTTTGTTCAGGAATTGGTGGTGGAAGGATAGGGTTAGAAAACAATGGATTAGAATGTGTTGGTCATTGTGAAATAGATGAAAAAACTGCAGAAACTTATCGAATTTTTTTTGAAGATAATAGAAATTATGGAGATTTAACTAATTTGGACTTTGATAAATTACCTGATTTTGAATTTATGATTGCAGGATTCCCCTGCCAAACATTTTCAATTGTGGGGAAAAGAGCAGGATTTGATGACGAAAGAGGACAAATAATATATTCTTTAATAGAAATTATGAAACATAAAAATGTTAAATATTTCATTTTAGAGAATGTTAAAGGATTAGTAAATCACGATAAAGGAAATACTTTTAATACAATAAAAAAAGAACTTGAAAATATAGGATATAATATTTATTACAAAGTTATAGACAGTCTTGATTTTGGAGTTCCTCAAATGAGAGAGAGAATATATATTGTAGGATTTAAAAAAAGGTATGATAATGGCATGTTTGAATTTCCTATAGAAAATTTATCAAATAAAAATTTTGATTGGTTTTTAGATGAAGATAATAACCTGGAGTTAGATATTTTAGATAAGACATTTCAAAAATATTTATCAAATAAATATAATTGTAATAAATTCACAAATAAAGAAGTTATAAGTTGGGAAAATTTTGTTATTGATTGGCGACAATCAGACTTACGTAAATATGATAAAACTTTTCCTACATTACGAACGGGAAGGCACGGATTACTTTATATAAAAAATGGTAAAATAAAAAAATTAAGTGGATATGAAGCATTATTACTTCAAGGATTTCCTAAAAATATTGCAGAAAAAGTTAAAAAAAATAAATTAAATAACAATAAAGTGTTATCTCAAGCAGGGAATGCAATGACGGTAAATGTTATAGAAGCAATTACTAAAGAAATGATTAAAAATATTAAAGTTGAGGTATAAAAAGATGGTGGAAATTGATAAAGTTAAATTAGGATCAAAAACTGCAAAAGATGGATTTAGAAATGAACAACATATAGCAGACAAATTTAATGATTGGCAAAATAACGACGAAGCTAAAGAATGGCTAACAATTATGGGTTATTCTTTGGAAAGAATTGAATATGTAAAGGCGATTGTTATAAGTGGATATAAAGCAGATTTGAATGTAAAAGTTCAAGTTAAACTGAGAGATGCACTTGATATTGAAAATATACAAGTAAAACTTGTAAGCAATAAGAAAGGATTTAATCAAATTGATAAAAGGTGGTTAAAAAGTTATAACGAATTATGGAATATTCCTTTGGATGTGTATACAATTTTAGAATATTTTACTGGTGAACTAAAACCTTATAGAGATGATATTAGAGATGATAGAAGAATGTTTATGGATGAATTAACCTACGAAGAAAGAGAATTATTGTTAGATTGGTTAAATAATAATAAATTGCTAATAATATCTGATATTTTAAAGGGACGAGGAGAATTTTCTGCTGAATGGGTTTTAGTAGCACAAAAATTACAAGAAGATGCCAGATGGGTTTTGAAAAATATAAATGAAGTTATTAATCATTATTTTGCAGATGGTAAAGTTAAAATTAGCCCTAGAGGTTCAATAAAACTTGGTAAAGTTACACTTCAGAGAAAAGGTGGAGATAATGGAAGACCAACTGCAAATATGTTGCAATTTAAAATTGATCCTACAGAACTTTTTGATATATAAAAAATTTTAAGACGATTAAATAAAAATCTAGTTCTTTTTACTTAAAAAAGAAGTAACTAACAAACGGAAAACAAAAAAATAAAAAATTATCTTCAAAATAGTAAATTTTAAAAAATTTAATATTTTTTGTTTATTTTATATAGCCTAATAATTTTATCAAAAATATTTTATTTGCAAATTTTTATGTGAATTAAATAATTTAAAAAATTAATTTAAGAAAAATATTTAATAGAAAAAGCAAATTTAACAACAAATTGCATAGCAAATATGGGTAAGAATGAGTATATATCTTAAAAAAATATAGTGAAAATTTGTAAAGCGTTGAATTTTAAGGCTGGAGAAGTTATTTATATAATAAAGGAGAATTAAAGTATGAACATTTGGACTGAAAAGAGTATAGAGTTAGCAAATCAAAGAAATTATTTGGATTTGCTTTTTAAAATATATCCTATGTCTGTTAATTTGAGAAGAGAGTTAAAAGAAGAAGATGTAAGAGATATAAAATATTATTTTGAAAATAGAGATTCAACAAATTTATTAAATGTTTTATTAGCACAAGAAATTTTTCCTATTAAAGATTCTTATGTAGCATATTTAAAGAGAGATAAAAGTGCTATTGCTAGAAATCCTAACACAGTTAATAGAATTACAGGAATGTTATATGAGTTAGGGCTTGATGAAATTTTTGATAAAACGACTGCACCAAAAGAAACTAATAGGCAAATAGGGCCGATGTTTAAAAATTGGATAGATGCTGGAGCATTAGGTTGTAAAATTACAACATCTACTGAAGAATTTATGAATACTACAGAGAATATAGTTTTTAATGGTTCTGATGCAAGTATGAAAAATTTTGCTAATGAATTTTTAGGATATGATAGAAATAAAGGTTTAGATTTTATGGCGAAATTTAATAAAACTTATATTTTAGGAGAAGCTAAATTTTTAACAGACTTTGGTGGACACCAAAATGCACAATTTGCTGATGCAGTTGCTACAATGAAAGAACCACTAAGAGATACTAATTACAATGTTAAAGTAATTTCAATTTTAGATGGAGTACTGTATATAAAGACAAAAAATAAAATGTATAATAGCATATGTAACGACTTTTCAAATGATGAGATAATAGTATCAGCGATATTACTAAGAGATTATTTATATTCAATATAATGAGGAATTAATATGTTTTTAGATTATAAGAATAAGAAGCCTTTTAAAGAAATTGATAAAATTATTGAGTTGAAAAAATTAGAGTTAAAAAATATTTCTAAAGGCGAAGAAAAGGGATTATATATTAAAGGAGATAATTTTGATTCTATGATTATGCTATTAAATGATTTTGAAAATCAAGTGGATTTAGTATATATTGATCCACCCTTTAATACTAATTCTAACTTTTATTACAGTGAAGATAAGGTATCAACTATTAGTTCATCTAAAAACGATAGTTTAGCATACAGTGATAAAATGGCTTTAAATGAATATTTAGAATTTATAAGAGAACGAGTAATTTTAATAAAAAAATTACTTAGTGATAGAGGAACTTTGTATTTTCATATAGATTGTAAATTAGGACATTATATAAAATTATTACTTGATGAAATTTTTGGAATGGAAAATTTTGTAAATGATATAACTAGAGTAAAATCAAATCCTAAAAATTTCAAACGACGAGCTTTTGGAAATGAGAAAGATGTTATATATATATATTCAAAGAAAAATCAAAAAAACATATTCAATAATATAACTATTCCTTTAAGTGAAGATGAAATACTAAAAAAATTTCCAAAGATTGATGAGAAAGGAAGAAGATATAATACTGTGCCTTGCCACGCTCCAGGGGAAACCAAAAATGGAGAAACAGGAGGAAAATGGAAAGGAATGATGCCACCAAAAGGTAGACATTGGAGGTGTAGTCCTAAAGAACTTGACAAGCTAGATAATGATGGATTAATAGAGTGGTCTAAAAATGGAGTACCGAGAATTAAAAAATTTTCTGATGAGCATAAAGGAAAGAAAATACAAGATATATGGACAAATTTTAAAGACCCACAAAATCCAATATACCCTACTGAAAAGAATATAGATATGTTATCAATGATAGTGGAACAATCTTCTAATGAGAGTTCTATTATAATGGATTGTTTTTGTGGATCATCTAGCTTTTTATTAGCTGGAATAAACAAAAACAGATATGTTATAGGTATTGATAAGTCTGATATATCAAAAGAAGTTTTGATAAAAAAAAGAAGTGAGATTAAAAATTTAAAGATAATTGAATTATAACTTTAAATATAACTTATGTTATCTCTTTTTACTTAAAAAAGAAGTAACTAACAAACGGAAAACAAAAAAATAAAAAATTATCTTTAAAACAGTAAATCAAGAATATTTACTGTTTTTTGTTTTGCAATAAATAATTTTTTATAATATCTTATTTAAAAATTTTTCTTTGAGTAGAATAAAACAATATTTTGTGTGCAAAAATAAAAATTCAGTTCATATTACTAGGCAGGATAAAAAATCTGTGTTAGAATTACTAACATTGTTTTAGAGCAAAAATTTTACAAAGGAGAAAAAATGTTAAAAGAATTCAAAGAATTTGCCTTAAAGGGTAATGTATTAGACTTAGCTATAGGGGTTGTAATTGGTGCGGCTTTTGGGAAAATAGTATCTTCTTTAGTAGCAGATATAATTATGCCACTAATTATGTTATTATTCCCAAGCCGTTCAGACTTTACAGCAATAGAATGGAAGGGAATTAAGTATGGTAATTTTATACAAATAATTATTGATTTCTTAATAGTAGCAGTATCTATTTTCATGTTTGTAAAAATTATTAATACAGCAAAAGTAAAAGTTTCTAAAGTAGAAGCAGAAGATGGTGAAAAAGAAGTACCAGCAGTTGATTCTAAAGAAGAATTACTTAAAGAAATTCGTGATTTATTAAAAAAATAATATAGATTTTATATTTAAGAATTTATAAATTTGTAAATGCTTTTTAATTTTATTAAAATATAGTTTATTTCACATTTTTTTTATGTTATAATTAATTTTATTGATATCTTATATCAAAAAATTACGGAGGTTTTTTTGTGGGAAAAGATGGAGTAAAAAGTTTTTTTAATAAATTACTTAACGGTGTTGCTTTAGGGATAGTCGTTGGTTTAATACCTAATGCAGTTTTAGGAGGCATACTTAAATTTTTTATTAATGATAGTAGTATAATTAAAATGATTTATAATGTTTTAGGTATGTCGCAATTAGCTACACCAGCTTTAATAGGTATCTTAGTAGCCTTACAGTTTAAAATGCAGCCTATTGAAGTGGCAATTTCGGGTATGGTTTCTTTTATTTGTGGAGGTTCTATCAGTATAGTAGATGGCAAAATGATTATCAACGGTATTGGAGATTTAATTAATATAATGATAGTTTCTGCTGTCTTAGTTTTAGTTATGCAATTTTTTAGGGGGAAATTTGGTAGTTTAACAATAATTTTACTGCCAGTACTAACAACAGCTATTGTAGGAACATTTGGTTTAACAATACTACCATACGTAAAAAAAATTACTGGTTTTATCGGTAGTATAATAATGGATTTTACAACATTGCAACCATTACTTATGAGTATATTACTAGCAATTTCATTTGCCCTAATAATAGTTTCTCCAGTATCAACTGTTGCTGTTTCAATAGCAGTAGGATTACAAGGTTTAGCATCTGGAGCGGCTAATGTCGGAATAGCAAGTTGTGCAATGACTTTAGTGGTGGGAACCATGCGTGTAAATAAAATAGGGGTACCATTAAGTTTATTTTTTGGTTCTATGAAAATATTTATGCCAAACTGGTTGAAATATCCAATAGTTAATATACCAATAATTATAAATGCGGTCTTTGCAGGATTTTTAGCCTACTATTTCACTATTCAAGGCACTGCGGCGTCAGCAGGTTTTGGTTTTTCAGGGCTTATTGGTCCAATAGCAGCCTTCCAATTTATGCAAGGTTCTATCTTGAGTAAAATAACTATTTTATTTATAGTTTACTTTATGGCAACATTTGTATTTGCATTGATAACTGATTTTATATTTGTAAAAATTTTAAAAATATACAAACGTGATATTTTTATTTTTGAAGAATTAGGTAAATAGGAGGTTAAGAGTATGAAACTAGCAGTATTTAATATAAGAGAAGATGAGAAAAAAGCATTAGAAATTTGGAGAGAAAAAAATTTTGAAATTGAATTACTTGTAACTAATGAAAATCTTACTAAAGATAATGTAGAATTAATAAGAGGTGTTGAGGGGGTAGTTCTTGCTCAAAACAAACCATTTGAAAAAGAAGTTTACGATTTTGCAAAATCTGAAGGTATAAAAGTTTTTTCAACACGTTCAGCAGGATTTGATATTTACGATTTAGATTTAATGAGAGAATACGGAATTAAGATGACAAATGTTCCATCATACTCTCCTAATGCTATTGCTGAACATGTAATTACAACAACTTTATATTTAAGTAGAAATATCAAAAAAATTAAAAATAGAGTTTCTGAACATAATTTTTCATGGGAACCAGAAATATTATCAAGAGAAGTTAGAACACTTACAGTAGGAGTTATCGGAACTGGAAGAATAGGAACTCAAGTGGCAAAACTATTTAATGCACTCGGAGCAAAAGTAATCGGCTATGACATTTTTAAAAATGACGAAGCCAAAAAAATTCTTGCTTATGTTGATAATATAGATGACCTTGTAGCACAATCTGACGTTATAACACTACACATGCCAGCAGTAAAAGAATATAAGCATCTAGTCAATGATGACTTTATAGCTAAGATGAAAGAAAATTCAATAATAGTAAATGCTGCTCGTGGTATGCTAGTAGACACAAAAGCGGTTTTAAGAGGACTAGATAGTGGTAAATTACTAGGTGCAGCTCTTGATGTTTATGAAAATGAGGGCGACTATGTTCCTAAAGATTTAAGTAAATATAGAATAAATGATGAATTACTTCAAGAATTAATTAATCGTGATGATGTAATCTATACACCTCATACAGCCTTTTACACAACTACCGCTATAGAAAATCTTGTAGAAGGTGGCTTAAACTCTGCATTAGAAGTAATCAAAACTGGCACAAGTGCTAATGTAGTCAATTTTTAATAAATATAATTAATAATAAACTTACTAAGTTATAATCATGCTTAGTAAGTTTATTTTATAAATATGATATATGCTAATTCTATACTTTATTATTGGAAATATTTAATAAAATATTTTTTTAGTATTAAAAATTTATTTGCAATAATTTACTGTTAGAAAAAAATATTTTTAAAGAAATAATTATTTTATAAATAAAATTATTGAATGTTTGTAAAATTTTTTACAAATATTTTACATTGCCAGTTGAAATTATTTTTTATAAAATATATTTATCAAACCTTTATTAAATGTATTTAAAGAAAGAATATGATAAAATATATTAACATGTAATAAATAATAAAGAAAGGAATAGCTATGAATAAAGAAAAATCAATAAAAGAAAAAATAGAAATTGAAAAAACAAGCACTAAAGAAGAAAATATAATTCGCTTTTTGGGTGGTAAATTAAGTATTTATATTTTAATAGTTATAATTTTATTATTTACTGCAATTTGGTTATATAGTCAAATAAATGTTATAATGGCACCTCTTATAATAGTAATTAACAGCTTGCTGGTTCCAGTTTTAGTAGCATATATATTCTTTTATATGCTGAATCCTGTTTATAATTTGTTATTAGCAAAAACTAAAATAAATAGTGGGATGGCATCTATCTTATCTATAATATTTGGGATAGCAGTAATACTAACAGTATTTATTGGGGCAGTGCCAGTTATGATTGAGCAGACCCAGCACTTAATAACTTCTATGCCAGGTTATGTAAATATAATTAGAAATTATTTAGAGGCAAATGCAGACAATGCTATTGTAAAAAATATTATAGTCTACATTAATGAAAATTTGAATGGAACACAACTTAGTGCAGCGGCATTTGATATTTTTACTAATTTCATTTCGAATGCAGCTTCAATATTATCATCAACAGCTGCAATAATTATTACTACACCTTTTGTACTTTATTATTTATTAAAAGATTCCAGTAGATTTAAAATTTATATTATAAGCAAGTTACCTGAAAAATCTAAAGAACCTATAGAGACTACAATTAACGAAATAGATAATAAGGTAGGATCTTATATTTCTGGGCAAATGTTAGTTTCTGTTTGTGTAGGTATTTTACTTTTTGTAGGTTATCAAATAATCGGTTTGCAGTATGCAGTGTCTTTAGCAACTTTAGCAGGAGTACTTAGTATAGTTCCTTATTTAGGGCCGATGATGGCTATTATACCTGCAATGCTAGTTGCTTTTGGAACTGATTGGGTAATGGTTTTAAAGATGCTAGTCGTCTGGGGAGTTGTGCAATTTTTAGAAGGAAATTTTATTTCGCCTAATATAATGGGACGAAGTATGAAGCAACATCCATTAACAGTAATATTTGTGGTTATTATTGGGACAAATATGATGGGGATACTAGGTGCTGTTATAGGTATTCCTGTTTATGCAATTTTAAAAATATTATTAGAAAAACTTATACTAGTAATTAAAAATAGATATAAAAGAATTTACAAAGGAGAGTGATTTCTCTTTTTTATTTTTTAATAATAAACTAATATTTAATTTATAAAAATACTATGCTTGTAAATTAATTTTAAATAGGAAGAAAAAATATAAAAAATTTTTAAATTTTTTCTTTTTTTCTATTTACAAATTAAAAATATTCTTGTATAATGTACACATGTATTTTTAAAAAATACAGAAGGTTAAATTTTATATAAGGAGAAAAAAATTATGAGTTTTTATAAAAGGTTACCACTGCTAGCAAAATTAGTTTTGGCTTTAGTTGTGGGTATAGTATTAGGAAATGTATTACCAGCTTATGCTATCAGAGTTCTAGTTACATTTTCAGACATATTTAGTTCATTTTTAGGTTTTGCAATACCTTTAATAATTGTAGGATTTATTGTTCCTGGGATAAGTCAGTTATCAAGTAATGCTGGTAAATTATTAGGACTTTCTACAATGATTGCTTATATTTCTACTTTATTTGCAGGTACTTTGGCATTTTTAGTAGCAAAAATCTTTTTACCAAATATATTAAAGGGTTCACAACTCCAAAGTTTGACGAATCCAGAAGAGTTGCTTTTATCAGGGTATATAAAATTTGAAATGCCAGCAATATTTGGTGTTACAACAGCTTTAATATTGTCATTTGTTTTAGGGATAGGTATTTCTTCATTAAAATTGAAGGGAATGAAAAAAGCTTTTGAAGAATTTGGTCAAGTTATTGAACTACTACTTAACAAATTAATAATTCCATTGTTACCATTTTATATAATGGGAGTTTTTGCTAATATAACTGGTTCAGGAGAAGTATTTAAAATTTTAAAAATATTCCTTTTTGTTTTTGTTGTTATATTAATTTTACATTTTGTGGTAATTTTATTACAGTATACATTTGGCGGAGCAGTTAACAAAAAAAATCCATTTAAAATGTTAGTTAAAATATTACCAGCTTATGCTACAGCAATAGGAACTCAATCATCAGCAGCCACAATACCAGTAACATTACAGTCAACTAAAAAAATGGGTGTTGACCCAGCAGTTGCTAACTTTACAATACCTTTATTTGCTACAATCCACTTATCTGGAAGTACAATAACTTTAACTACATGTGCAACAGCAGTTTATTGGCTACAACATGGTGGGGCTTTTCCAGCGATATCAGTAATGGTTCAATTTATAGTTTTATTAGGTATTACTATGGTAGCCGCCCCTGGAGTACCTGGCGGAGCAGTTTTTGCCGCTTTAGGATTATTACAATCAGTATTAGGCTTCAATGAAATTATGATTTCTTTAATGATTGCCTTATATATAGCACAAGATAGTTTTGGTACGGCTTGCAACGTTTCAGGAGATGCATCCTTAGCTTCTATTGTTGATAAGATAAACCAAAAATTTTTTAAAAAAGCATAAGATTAATAAAAAAATGATTTAGAAATATTTCTAAATCATTTTTTTATTTTTATTTTAAGAAATTTATAAATACTTTTATATATTCATCTGTTTTGGCTTTTTGTTAGTCAGATAATAATAATTCACCTGGTTACCATGTATCAGCTGCTAAAGAAATTCCTAGACTTTCACCTTGGAATACATCATTTCTTATGTATTTTAAAATTTTATTAAGATTTTTATGAACAAATTTAGCTTCTGTTGAATCAACAGCTACAGCAAGGGTTGTTTTTTGCTATCTAGGAGAGTTGGCATTTCAAAGTCGAAAGTTTTAGCTGGACGTGCTAAGCAGTTTAATAAATTTTTAACAATATCAGGCTAAGAAGCATTATATTTTGGACTTACTATATATATGGCATCTGCTTTTGCTAATTAATATCTAATTAATTTTACTTCTTTTGGTTCTGGACGTTCTGTATCTTGCTCCAAGATTGGTAAATTTTTATAATCTAAAAAGCTAGTTGCTAGCCCCTGATTTTCAAGTTCTTCTTTAATGTAATTAGCAAATTGCTGATTAAATCCCCCTTTCTATTTAAATCTACTGCTATTAATACTGATTTTTGGATTTTATTTCCTCCTAGATGATTTTGAAATTTTTGAATTTTTTTAAAATATTAATAAGTGTTTCTTTATCTTCCTTTGTGAGAATAGAGTAGACATTTTCTAATTCTTTTCTATGATTAGGAAGAATTTCTTCAAAAAGTTTTTTCTATTTTCTTTTAATCTTACAAGGAATGCAGGTTTATCAACTTCATCTTTTTTACGATAAATTAAATTTGCACTTTCCATATTTTTTAAAATTACAGTCATGTTACCTGAAGTTGCTAGAACTATATTAAGTAAATTACAAATTTTCATTTGTCCTTTTGTGTAAAGAACATCAAGAATACCAAATTGTGCAAGAGTAAGTCCAGTATTCTTAATTGTTTTGCTAATATTAGCAGTTATAACACCTTCTTCTCTTCTAAATACTATATGTATATGTTGCAGAATTTTTACCAAGCTATGTCCATAAATACCTCTTTATAATTTATCACTAATTAGTAATAAACGTATTTTAGTAAATTAAATTTTTAATATCAAATAAAATGCTGTGATATGTACTTTTTTTTTGCTTCATAGTAAAATTAATTTATGAATTTTAGGAGATTAAAAAATGACAATAAATTTTTATAAAGAAAAGTTGCTAACTTATGCAAAAAAAAATAATATTAATGTAGATGATAAAACTCTAGCTGTATTTAATTTGGAAAATTTGGAAGATGTATGGCAAGAATTAAAAAAAATAAATAACGACTTAACAATTTATATTTTAGAATATATAGCAGAAGAATTAATCGTTAATGTAGTATCAAAATCAGAACGGAGTGGTATGAAGTTGGGTCTACATAGAATGAAAAATATTTTAAATATTCTAGGTAATCCAGAGAAAAAATTAAGAGTAATTCATATAGCTGGAACAAATGGCAAGGGGTCTGTAAGTTCATACTTGCAAAATACACTAGCTCAAAAATACAAGGTAGGTATGTATTCTAGTCCTAGTATGGTAAGTTTTAACGATAGGATAAGAATTAATAATAATTTTATTAGCTATCAAGAAATGTATACTTTATATCAAGAAATTTCTAATATTTGGTATAAGAATTTTGCAAGTGATAAAGACAATATTTCTGTTTTTGAATTATTAACAGTAGTCGCAATTTGCTACTTTGAAAAAAACAAGGTTGATTTTGCTATTATGGAAGTTGGTTTGGGTGGACGTTTTGATGCTACCAATATTTTTGAAAATAAGGAATTATCAATAATTACTAAAATTAGTCTTGACCATACCAATATACTGGGAGATAGCCTAGAAAAAATTGCTTATGAAAAAGCAGGTATTATTCAAGGAAATGATAATATTTTATTATATCCTAATAAAGAAGGAGTTATTTCTATAATTAAAAAAGTTGCCATAGTAAAAAATGCTAGGCTTAAAATTTTAGCTGAAAATTATATTGATGTAGAAGAAATTGCCTTTAAGCACAACATATTTTCTTACAAAAGTTTTAAAAATATAAAAATAAAAATGCTAGGAGAGCATCAAATTTACAATGCCTCTTTAGCCTTAGAAGCACTCTTATTTTTAAGAGAAAAAAATACTATTAATTTAACAGATGTAGAAATAAAAAAAGGTTTAGAAAATACTAGATGGCTAGGCAGATTAGAATGGGTAAAAAATAATATTTTACTAGACGGAGCCCACAATATTGACGGAGTTAGAAGTCTGGTAAACTATCTCAAAAAACAAAATTTAGGAAAAATAAAAATATTAATAGGAATATTAGCAGACAAAGACTATTCAGAAATGATTAAACTATTTGAAAGTTTGGACGCCAGCTTTTATGTAACCAAAGTTCCTATTGAAATAAAAGAATCTAAGTTAGAAAACTTGCTTGCCAGCTTTACAAAAGAAATAAAAATATTTGATAATTACAAACAAGCCTTAGAAGATATAGTACCTAAGTTAAAAACTGATGAAACTTTTTTAGTAAGTGGGTCTTTATATCTTATATCAGAAGTAAGAAAAGAATTATTAAAGGAGAAAAATGATGACTAAGCTTCAAAAATTATTGACAGAAAAGAAATATTTAATAATGGGCATCTTAAATTTTACCCCAGATTCTTTTTCTGACGGTGGAGATTTTTTTGACAAAGACTTAGCCTTAAATCAGGTAAAAAAAATGTTAGAAGACGGAGCCGACATAATAGATGTGGGCTGTGAATCTACAAGACCTGGAGCAAAGTTATTGTCTGAAGAAGAGGAGATAGCAAGATTAAGTTTAATATTACCAAGCATAAGAAAAAATTTTCCAGATATTTTAATTAGTATAGACACATATAAGGCTAGGGTTGCTAAGGAGGCTATTAAACTGGGAGCAAATATAATTAATGATGTTCATGGCGCAAAGAATAATAATATGGCAGAAGTAGCTTTTGAATATAATCTACCAATCATAATTATGCACAATGGAGCTACTCAAAAAGGAAGAGAAATAGAAAGTTTAATTGCTGACTTGCAAGAAAGTCTAAATATTTGCTTAAGGGCAGGAGTAAAAAAAGAAAATATTATAGTAGATCCAGGAATAGGCTTTGGAAAAAATGCAGAGGAAAATATTATCATTACTAAAAAATTAGCAGCTATGAATATTCTTAATTCTACAATACAATACGCAGCCAGTCGTAAACGAACAACAGATTTTATTTTAGGGGGGAACACCCAGCCTAAGGATAGGGATATTGTTAGTGCTACTTTATCAATAGAAGCTATAAAAAGAGGAGCAAAAATTGTTAGAATGCACAATGTAAAAGTAATGAAAGAAATGCTAGATACCCTAAAAATTTTAGAAAAATTTTAAGAAGTAAATAAATTTATTTTATATTTCAATTAAAATAAAAGTAAACTTTTTTGTTTACTTTTATCTCTGTTAGATATATAATATATTTTAAAATAAATTATATATTAGGAGAATGTTAATGAAATTTGTAAAAAAATATAAAAAAATAATTCTTAGTTTTTTAGTTGTATTTATTTTGGGAGCGGGTTGGTTTACCGGTGATTATTTTTACAACTTTGCCTTAAATCCAAAAGTTAATAAAGATAAGGTTTCAAATCAAGATGATGACGGAGTAGTTGATCCGAGAAAAGAAATAAATATGAAATGGTTTGATGAAAACAAACAAGAACACAGCATGAATTCTGTTACGGGAGTAAAATTAAAAGGATATACTTTTGTTCATAAAGATTCTAAAGAAGAAGCACAGGCAAGAAAATGGGTAGTAGTAACACACGGTTTCTTTATTGAAGCTAAAAAAGCGGCAAACTATATTCGTGGTTTTTACGATAGGGGTTATAATGTATTTGCACCTGACCTAATAGGACATGGGAAAAGTGAAGGGAAAGCCTACTCTATGGGCGGGTATGATTCAACCGACCTAGTTTCTTGGGTGAAAAAAGTTTCTACTGAAAATAACAACCCACAAATAGTCTTATTTGGTATTAGTATGGGTGCAGCAACAACTATGAATTCTCTAAATAAGGGCTTGCCAGATAATGTTAAAGGCTTTATTGAAGACAGTGGTTATGTAAACTTAAAAGAAGAATTTGTTTACCAACTAGATAAAATGTTTGGCTTGCCATCATTTCCTGTAATACCTCTAGCTAACATGGTTACGAAAATTAAGGCGGGTTATAATTTTGGAGATGTTGATGCAAGTGAAGCCTTGAAAACTACAAAACTACCAGCCCTAATATTACATGGCGATGCAGACGGCTATGTTCCATTAGCAAATGCTCAGAAAGCTTATGAATTATTGACATCTAATAAAGAAATTCATATATTTAAAGACTCTAAACACTGCAAGGCAGAAAGAAAATATAATGAAGAATATTGGTCTTATATAGAGAAATTTTTAAATAAAGTTTACAAATAAAGTTGAAATTACAAAAATATAAATTTAAGGACTACATGAATGTAGTCCTTTTAAATTATAAATTCTTACTTAATTTTTTATTTATCTCATCTATTTTCTTTTTTGTAGAAAAGTAGAAAATTAAAAATAGTATAAAATAAATTAAACTTACAAAAATTAAAAATCTTAGTAATTTTTTAAGATCTAATTCAAACCAATGTAGGTAGTAACCACCTAAAAGCAGGGGCAGGGTAATAAGAAAATAATGAATTATACTCTGCCTAAATAAATAATTGTCCTGCTTAAAAATATTTCTTGCAAAACCTTGTGATACTCCTATAAGGGCAAATACTAAAAGTTGCAGCCCTACTGCTGTATCTATGTTATTAAATTTACTAGCAAAATTAGGAACAACTGGTGAAAAACTGTAATCTAAAATAAAAGTAGTTATTATGTAGTGTAGTAGCGTACCAAAGCCAATACCTATTATTGAATATAAAATTATTTCTTTTAAAATTTTCATATTTATACCTCCTAAATATTCAACTTATTTTTAAAATTTTTTATATTTCTCCTTGAAACAAATGTGCTATCTCCATTTTTGAATTTAAGCATAATAGTTCCCTTGTAGCTGAAATCTAATTTTTTAATAAAATTTAGATTTACAATTTCACTTTGAGATATTTTTATAAAATTATTATTCAGTAGATTATCAAATTCATATAATCTACTTTTTGATTTATATTTTTGACAGTTTGCAATTAAAAATGTAGTTTTATCTTCAATAAATATTCTTTCTATATCTTCTTCTTTTAGTATTTCAAGTTCATTATTTTTATAGCCAATAATCACGTCCTTATTCGTTTTAGTGAAGTTAATAATTTTTTCAATTTTATTATCAACTTTATTTGTAAAAATTTTTATAAGTGTCTCCTTAAATTTGCTGTCAATAATTAATTCTAAATTCATTTTATACCTCCTTTATTTTAGATTATAAAATATTAATAAAAAAATTCATATAATATTTTGCTATGTGGTATTATTTTTTATTTAATTGGCAAAATAAAAAAGGAGTAAAAATACTCCTTTTTTAAAAAATTTTTATTCTCCTACAACAACTAGTTCTTTATTTAGTTTGTTTAAGTTTTCGCAACCATCTTCTGTTACTAAAACTAAATCTTCTATACGAACTCCAAATTCTCCTGGTAGGTAGATACCTGGTTCTATTGAAAATACCATACCCGGCTCAAGAACATCAGTATTGATAGAAGAAACATCACCGAACTCATGGCACTCTAAACCTATATTATGACCAGTTCTGTGAGTGAAATATTCTCCGTATCCTTTTTCTGTAATGTAATCTCTACAAGCAGGGTCAATTCACAAAGAAAGTGAAGTTAAAGAAGAAACAGATAAAAAAGAACAAACGCCTATAGCAACCTAGGAATTAAGAAGAGTTTTTTCAATAATTCTTATCTCATTATTCTCAGTAGTATTCTGGTTATTCTGGTACTTAACATATCTTGCTGTTTATGACTATGCACCAACTTATGTAGACTTAAATGTATTTGGTAGTCAAGTTTCTACTGCACTATTCGATTCAGAAAATACCTTACTATGTATCGTTTTAGAGCCAGTTCTTGGAGCTTTATGGGTGAAACTTTCTAAGAGACCTCAAGGAGATATGAGCTTATATAAAAAATTGTCTCTAGGTTTATTACTTCTTGGAACATCGTTCTTAATGCTTGTTGGAGCAGAAGTGCAAGGTGGTGTAGGAACTCCAGAATCATCTAAAGCAAGTATTTTATGGATTGTAATGTTTGGTGTTATTCTTTCATTAGGGGAAATGGTATTTTCTCCATTAGGAAATGCCTTTATTTCTAAATATGCACCAAAACATATTCTATCTATCTTAATGGCAGTTTGGACTATTTCTACATTTATTGCCGCTAAATCTTATGGATATATTTATAATTGGACTTTGACACAAAACTTCCTACATGTATAATAGGAATAGCGGTAGTCTTGGCAGTATTAGCACTGTTATTATTCTTATTCGAGAAAAAACTTGCTTCTATTGTTAAACTTCGTGAGGGAGAAATTTTAATAGAACGTTAGTTTATTTTATAAAAGGTCGTCAAATAAATTAAATGAATAGAAAATTTCTTACTCATTTTTATTTTTCTATGTTATAATATAGGTGTATAAAATAGAAATAAGGAGTAATTAATATGACATTAAGAACATTTTACCCAGAGATTGAAGCTAATTTTACTGATTTTATAAAAGTAGATGAACAGCATACAATCTACTATGAAGAATCAGGTAATCCAAAGGGACAGCCTGTTATTTTTTTACATGGTGGACCTGGTTGTGGTTCTTCTCCAACTTGTAGAAGATACTTTGCCCCTGAATTTTATCGTATAATAGTTTTCGATCAAAGAGGGAGTGGTAAATCTACACCACATGCTTGTTTAGAAAATAATGATACTTGGCATATTATCGAAGATATAGAAAAAATTCGTCAAGCCTTAAATATTGAAAAATGGCTTGTCTTTGGTGGTAGCTGGGGGGCAACACTAGCTTTATGCTATGCTATTAAGCATCCAGAAAGAGTACAAGGTTTGGTATTGAGGGGAATATTCTTGGGACGCCGTGAAGATATAGAATGGATTTATGAAATTGGTGGTGCAAGTAATATTCAACCAGAAGCATTTGAAAAATATATTAGCATAATACCAGAAGAAGAAAGAAAAGATATTATCTCAGCTTATTATAGAAGATTAACAAGTGATGATAGGGAAGATAGAGAACAAGCAGCTAAAGAATGGAGTATGTGGGAGGGAAATCTTGTAACTCTTCTGCCAGATCCAAATTTAGAAAATAGTTTTGGAGAAATTAATTATGCAATTTCAATGGCGACCATAGAATGCCATTTTTGGATGAACAATATGTTCTGGGATGATGATAATTATATCTTAAATAATGTAGATGTTATTAAAGATGTTCCTACTATTATTGTTCATGGACGTTATGATATTGATTGTCGAGTTATTGGGGCTTATGAACTAAGTAAAAAATTAAATAATTGTGAATTAAATGTAGTTGTTGCTTCAGGTCATTCATCAGGAGAAGCAGGGATTGTTGACGGACTTATTAAAGCAACAGATAAATTTAGGGAAATATTAAAATAAGGAGAAAATTTATGAATGTGCTTGAGAGAATAGCTAAATTAAGAGAACTTATGGCTAGTGATGGGATAGATATTTATATGATACCTACTGCTGACTATCACAACAGTGAATATGTAGGGGAACATTTTAAGTCTAGGGAATTTATAAGTGGCTTTACTGGTTCTGCTGGGACTGTTGTCGTTACAAAAGATTTTGCAGGTCTTTGGACTGACGGTAGATACTTTTTACAGGCAGAAAATCAACTTGCAAGCAGTGGTATAGTTTTACAAAAAATGGGAGAGCCAGAGGTTCCAAGTATAACAGATTTTATCGTTGAAAATATTTCAGAGGGTGGAGTATTAGGTTTTGACGGAAGAGTTGTTATGTTTGGGCAAGGTAAAGAATTATTTGTCAAACTTAAAAAGAAAAATGCCACAATAAAATACGATATTGACTTAGTTGATGAAATTTGGGATGATAGACCTTCATTATCAAAAAACAAGGCATTCTCGTTAAGTTTAGAGCAAGCTGGACAAACTGTTGCTCAAAAATTAGAAAGACTTAGACGTGAAATGGCTGAAGTTGGAGCTAATGCACACATAATAACAACTTTAGATGACAATGGCTGGTTACTAAATATTCGTGGTACTGATGTTGATTTCTTCACTCTACTTTTAAGTTATTCAATAGTATATGAAAATAAAGTTGATTTTTATGTTGATGAAAGTAAATTATCTACTTCAATAAAAGAAGAACTTGCAAAAGATAATGTTAATTTAAAGCCGTATAATTATATTTATGAAGATGTAAAAGAATTTTCATATTCAGATGTTGTTTTAGTAGACCCAGCTTTGTTAAATTATGCAATATTTAATAATATTCCTAAGGAAGCGACATTAATAGAAAAACGTAATCCAACTGTTCTGATGAAAGCTATGAAAAATGAAATTGAAATTAAAAATATAATTTCTGCCCATGTTAAAGATGGAGTTGCACACACTAAATTTATTTATTGGTTAAAACAACTAGCTAAAAATGGACTTATTGAAAAGGAAAGTGAACTTAGTGTTTCTGATAAATTAGTAGAATTTAGAAGAGAGCAAGGAGATTATATCTGCCCAAGTTTTGCTCCTATATGTGGTCATGCCGCTAACGGTGCTATTATTCACTATTCTTCAACTCCAGAAACAAATGTAAATATTAATCTTGGAACATTCTTACTAACTGATACTGGTGCAAATTATATGCAGGGTTCTACGGATATTACTAGAACTACTGCTATTGGAAAAGTTAGTGATGAATTAAAGCATGACTACACACGTGTATTAAAAGCTAATTTACAATTATCTAAGGCTAAGTTTTTAGAGGGAGTTACTGGGCAAAATCTTGATGTTTTAGCTCGTATGCCTCTGTGGGAAAATTACGAAAACTATAATCACGGAACAGGACACGGAGTAGGATACTTGGGTAATATCCATGAAGGTCCAGCTGGCATTCGTTGGCAAATTCGTCTAAATGAATTAGAACCTTTAAGAGAGGGCATGGTACTATCAAATGAACCTGGACTATACATTACTAATTCACACGGAATACGTTTGGAAAATGAATTAGTTGTTAGAAAAACTGTAAAAAATGAATATGGTCAATTTTTAGAGTTTGAAGTAATAACCTACGTGCCATTTGATTTAGAAGCAATAGACTTTAATATGTTAAATGATGTTGATAGATATGAATTAAATAAATATCACAAAAAAGTTTATGAAGTAGTCGCTCCGCACTTAACTGAAGAAGAAAGAATGTGGTTAAAAGAAGCTACTAGAGAAATTTAATTTTTAAAATTTTAATAAAATAAAAATATAAGAAAACAAGAAATAAGCACTTATATAAGTTATAGCAGAATTTATTTTTTAAATGTTATTCTAACTTTTTTATCTTCTTCTCTGGCAAAAAAGTTTTAAAAATGTTAATATGATAATAGAGAATCTTGGAGGTTGATTGATGATAAAAAAATTAGAAGCGGTTATTTTTGATTTTGACGGAACGATTGTTGATACAGAAAAAACATATTATGAAGTAATGTCAGAATTAATAAAAAAACATACAAATATAGAATTGGATATTATAAATTATATTAAAAACGTTCCTGGCACAAGTGCAGAGCAATGTAAAAAGTATATTATGTCAACTTATGATATGAGTGAAGAAAAATATAGCAAACTAGAAAAAGATTTAACGTCTATGTATGACAGATTTATTAAATCACCTTTGCTTCCCTATATAGAAGATACTTTTAAATTGTTAATAGCAAATAATATAAAAATCGGTGTGGCATCTAATGGAAGTTTGGAACATATCATAGATGGTTTAAAAGAACATAATCTTTATAACTATGTTGATGATATAGTAACAAAATATGATGTGGAAAATGGCAAGCCGGCACCTGATATTTATTTGGCGGCTGCTTATAGATTGGGAGTGAGTATCGAAAACTGTATCGCAGTAGAAGATTCAAAACCAGGTTCATTAGCTGCTACTTCTGCTGGAGCATATTTAATATTACAGCCTAATGAAATAACAAAATATTTCGATTTTAGTGATATTAAATTTAATAAAATTAATTGTAATTTGTATGAGGAAATAAAAAAAATAATAAAGGAGCAATAAATTATGTATAAGGTTAAGAGTAAATTAGATAAAGGTTTTGATGTTTTTGCTAAAAGTAGTAATGAGCAAGAATATGTTTTAAAGATGACAGAAGCAGATGGACCTATGGATGTTTTTACGGTGGCATTTTCTGGCTGTATCTTGATGTGTTCTAAGGGCTACTTTTTCAGAAAATATGAAATTCTAGACTTATCCATAGAAATAGACTTATCTTTTGATTACGAAAACAGGGCTTATCATGCTGAAATAAAGGTTGATTATCCTGATTTAACAAAAGAGGATATAGAAGGAATAATTGAAAATATTAAATTACGTTGTAAAATATCTCATTTGCTAAGTGATGATGTAAAAGCAACTTATGAAATTATTAAAAAATAATATATAATTTTTATGAACATAATAGGGTTAAAATTATTTAACCTTATTATGTTTTTATTTTTAGTTAAAAGATTAGATAATAAATATAAGTTATGATAATATATATTTGAAAAGTAATATACAAAATTTTGGTGAAAGCATAATTTTGAAAGTTATTTATTAAATATTTTGGAGGAATTATGACTGAATTTTTAAAAGAGTATGATGTAATTGTAATTGGTGGGGGTCATGCTGGTATTGAAGCATCTTTGGCTGCCAGTAGAAAGGGTGTAAAAACTTTATTGATTACAATTAATTTAGATACGATTGGTTTTATGCCTTGCAATCCTAGTGTTGGTGGTCCAGCTAAGGGAATAGTTGTTCGTGAAATTGATGCACTTGGTGGAGCTATGGCAAAAATTGCTGACAAAACAAATATTCAAACAAGAATGTTAAATACAGCAAAGGGGCCAGCAGTTCGTGCCTTGCGTATGCAATCAGATAAGGTAAAGTATCAACTAGAAATGAAAAATTTATTAGAAAATGCTCCTAACTTAGATTTGGAACAAGCTATGGTGCGTGATCTTATAGTAGAAAATAATAAAGTTATTGGACTTAAAACTATGCTGGGAACAAGTTACAAGGCTAAGGCTATTGTTATAACAACGGGAACTTATCTTAGAGGAGAGATAGTAATAGGTGATGTTAAATATTCTTCAGGACCTAATCATCAAATGCCATCTATTGACTTGGCAGAACAACTAGAAAATTTAGGATTTGATATGGTTAGATTTAAGACTGGAACACCACCTCGTGTTAATGCGGATACTGTTGATTTTACAAAAACAGAAATTCAACCAGGTGATGATAAGGAATATGCTTTTAGTTATGAAACTACCGATTTTGTTAAAGATCAAATACCTTGCTGGCTAACTTATACAAATACTAGCACTCACGATATTATAGCTAAAAACTTAAATCGTTCTGCTATGTATTCTGGTGTGATAAAGGGAACTGGTCCAAGATATTGTCCGAGTATCGAAGATAAGTATGTTCGTTTTAATGACAAGGAAAGACATCAATTATTTCTAGAACCAGAGGGCAGGGGTACAAAAGAAATTTATGTACAAGGTTTATCAACTTCCCTTCCCGATGATGTCCAAAGAGATATGATTAAATCCATAGCAGGTTTAGAAAATGCTAAAATTATGAGAAATGGTTACGCTATTGAATATGACGCTATCAATCCAACAAGTCTATGGCCAACACTAGAAACAAAGTTAATAGCAGGACTATTTACAGCTGGGCAACTTAACGGAACAAGTGGCTATGAAGAAGCGGCTGGTCAGGGAATTATTGCGGGTATAAATGCGGCTTGTAAAGTATTGGGGGAAGAACCTCTAATATTGGGTAGAGATGAAGCCTATATAGGTGTCTTAATAGATGATTTAGTAACTAAGGGAACTAACGAACCTTACAGATTATTGACATCAAGAGCTGAACATAGATTATTACTACGCCATGATAATGCTGATATGAGATTATCAGACAAGGCTTATAAGTTAAATTTAATATCAAAAGAACGTTATGATAAATTTTGTATTAAGCGACAAATGATAGCTGATGAAATAGAAAGATTAAAAACATTTAAAATTACCCCAACAAAAATAGTTGTTGACAAGATGAATAATTTAAAAACAGCAGAATTAAGAGATGGTATCTTGGCACTAGACTTATTGAAACGCCCAGAACTTTCTTATTTCGATATTATGAATTTAGCAGAACAAGAAGTTAGTCTACCCCTTGATCTAATTGAACAAGTAGAAATAGAAATAAAATATGCAGGCTATATTAAAAAATCATTGCAACAAGTAGAAAAAATGAAAAAAATGGACGAGAAAAAAATACCTGTTGACTTAGACTATGACGATGTACCTAGTTTGGCAATAGAGGCTCGAGAAAAATTAAAAAAAGTATTACCCTTGACCATAGGTCAAGCATCTCGTATATCTGGAGTTAATCCAGCAGATATTTCTATTTTATTAGTCTATTTAGAGCAAAGAAGAACGAGAAAAAATGATGAATAAAAAAGAATTTTATAAAAATTTAGCAACAAATGGAATAAACTTATCAGACAAACAAAAAAAACAGTTTGAAAAATATTTTGAATTGGTTATTTATTGGAATGAACGTATCAATTTAACGGCTATTACCAATGAAGAAGAATTTTATACAAAACATTTTTACGATTCTTTGGCTACTTCATTTTATTTTGATTTTTCTAGTGTAGAAAATATTTGTGATGTTGGTAGTGGTGCAGGTTTTCCGTCTATTCCCCTGAAAATAATTTTTCCACATTTGAAAGTTACCATAGTTGACTCTCTTAATAAGCGTATAAAATTTTTAAATATACTGGCAGAAGAGTTAGGGCTAGACAAGTATAATTTTATTCATTCTAGGGCAGAAGATTTGGGACAAAATAAGGAATACAGAGAAAGTTTTGATTTGGTAACTGCTAGGGCAGTAGCAAGATTAAATATATTATCAGAATTTTGCTTACCTCTTGTAAAAAAAGGAGGACACTTTATAGCCTTGAAATCTCAAAAATCTGATGAAGAAAAATTGGAAGCTAAAAAAGCTATAGCCTTATTAGGTGGAAAATTAGAAGAAGATTTTGAATTTTTTATTGGCGAAGAAGAACGCCATATATTAAAAATAAAAAAAACAAAGGAAACTCCTAACAAGTATCCAAGAAAAGCAGGAAGTCCTGTAAAAAAACCAATTTTATAAAATAAAAATATTTAGTGTTGATAAAAAACGGCACTAATTTTTTTAGTTTTTATCTTATGAAAATAATAAATTGAAAAATTATTTTATAAATTTACTTATTTTTTTGAAAATTCATATTGCAATTCTTATAAATTGTGTTATTATAGTTTTAACTCATCTTACATTATTATAATCAGATGAATTAAATTTTTAAAGGAGATGTTAAAATGAGTGAAAAATTAACACTAAAAAAACTATTTAATATTGTTTTAAATGGTATGGCAATAGGTATAGTTTCTGGTCTTATAGCAAACGCAGTTCTTAGTGCAGTGTTTAAGTACGCAGGAAAATTATTTTTGTCAGACTTTTTCGCAACGGCGAGCAAGGCTGTATATTTATTACAATTTGCAGTTCCTGTTTTAATAGGTTCATTAATAGCAATTTCAATGAAGTTTACACCTTTAGAAAATACTGTTCTTGGTGCTGCTTTATTAGCAGGTAGTGGTTCGATAGTTTATAATGCACAATTAAAAGCATATACAACAACACCTGTTGGGGACTTGTTTAATGTGCTTCTTGTTGCTTTGATTGCTACTTATATTATTAAATCAGTGAGTGGAAAATTCGGTTCATTAGCAATTATTTTCTTGCCAATAGTAGGTGGGGGACTACCAGCTTTAATAGGTTTGTATACATTACCATATATGCAAAAACTTACTAAATTTTTAGCTGATATTGTTTTATCATTTACTACATTGCAACCTTTAGTTATGTGTATGTTGATAGCTATGTCGTTCTCATTCTTTATAGTTACACCAGTATCTACTGTTGCAATGGGTATTATTTTATTCTCTAATACAAATTATTTAGGAGCAGGAGCTTCTGCTATTGGAGTTTTATCAGCAGCAGCTGTACTTATGATAGGTTCAATAAAAGTTAAAAATCCGTCAGGAGTAAGTTTAGCCATAATACTTGGTGCTATAAAACTTATGATGCCTAACGTGGCGAGGACTCCACTTCTTTTAGTTCCTATATTAGCTACTGCGGCTACGACTGGTTTATCAGTCTGGGCATTTAATATTTTAGGCGATCAAACAAGTGCAGGTTTTGGTATTATAGGATTAATAGGACCACTTAAAGCTATTGAAAAGGGAGCTAGTGTATTAGTAGTATTCTTAGTTTATATAGTTATACCTTTTGTATCAGCATTTATATATGATAAAATATGTACAGATGTTTTAAAATTATATAAAAAAGATGCTTATAGTGGAGCAAAATACGATAATTAATTTTTTAAATAGGTTTGGAATTTCCGAACCTATTTTTTAATAAATTATTAACTATGCTTTATCTTTAAAATTTTTATTTGACTATTTTATAATTTAATGTTAGAATTAGTACTAAAAAATTTAATAAAAGATGTTTGAGAGATCCATCTATAAAAAAAACTAGCTAAACACTAGCCTCTCATATTCTAGTGTTTTTTTGTTTTTATTCTTGAACATTGTAAGGAGGATAAATGAGAAATAATAAAGTTAAAATTTTAACACTGCAAGCCTTAATAGCCGCCATATATGTAGTGCTGACAGTATCTAATCTTAGTTTTTCTTATGGAGCTATACAGTTTAGATACAGTGAATCTTTAGCCCAATTAGTAGTATTCAGTCCACTGTTTTGGGTGCCGATTACTTTGGGTGTAGCTATTGCTAATTTTTTTAGTCCCTTAGGTCTTGTTGATGTATTTTTTGGAACCTTAGGAACAGGGCTTGCTTTAGCTTTAAGTATATTTATTTTTAAATTTATTAAAAATAGAATAGTTAGACACATTGTTAATATAGTAGTTTATTTAGGGGTATGTATGCCTATTATTGCTTATGAGATTGCAATATTTTCAGGAGAAAATTCAGCAAGAGTTGCTTTTGAATGGGATGTTTTTGTAGCAATATATGCTTCTTTACTTCTATCGCAATTCTTAGTTATGGGTTTTGGTATATTCATAACAGAAATTTTAAACAAGGCAGTAAACTTAGAAAAAATATTCAAATAAAATTTTTGTCAGCTAATATTTAATATTGGCTGTTTTCTTTGTGCCAAATTCTATTTATTAAGTAGTTTTTGTGTTATAATTTCTATATCGCAATTTATGGAGTAAGGAGTATGAAAAAATATTTTTATAAGTATGACGAAAATTTAATAAAGTTTTTAGGATATAAAGATTTAGTTTGTAAATATTCTCTTGATAATGATAATATTAATGAAGCAATTTATTTTGCTACTTCGTCTTTAGATAAGCACATAAAAGCTTTTTTTAATGTTAAGTTATCTTCTAAAGAAATATTATTAGGAGATTTTTTTAGTTTTGAGTATTACTCGCTTTTTTTAAATGATTTGAGTAAATTGAGTTTGCTTTCTTCTGTAATGAAAAAAAATTATCTTTTATTACTTAAAAAAGATATTTCTAACTTAGAAATTATTGATTTAGCTATTAGTCTACCAAGTTTATTATTTTGTTTATATAATAAGGAATTTAGTTTTGATGAAAAAGTATTTTTTTTAAGAAATTTTTATGATTGTTATAAAGAATATTTATCAGATTTATTAAAAAGAGAAGTGCAGCTTCAAACATTGATAGAGGAGTTTAATTTCTTGCATGCTTAATAATTATGAATTAGAAATAAAGAAAACAAAAAAATTAATAGTAAACTTAGTTTCTTGTGATGATGAGAAAATAAATGAAATTATCCAGTCTTACTTTTCTTCTGGTGGCAAGGGTATTAGGTTGATTTTAGCTCTTGTTTGTTCAGCTCTAGGAGATAATAAAAAATATAGTGAGGATATACGCCATATAGCTGCCATATTAGAGATAATTCATACAACGACATTAATTCATGATGATATTATAGACGGTGCAAGTGAACGCAGGGGGCGTGCTACTTTAAATAATATTTATGGCAACAATACAGCCTTGTTTATCGGGGACTATTTGTTTGCCCTTGTCCTAAATGAAGTAGCTAAGATAAAAAATGGAAGAGTTCATACTTATTTATCAGAAACTTTAAAACAAATTTGTAATGGTGAAATTATCCAGTATGAAGACTTGTATAATATTGATACAAGAGAACTTGATTACTTGAAAAAAATAAAAAGAAAAACTGCCATTCTTATAGCTTGTTCTTGTGCCTTGGGTTCAATATCTTCTGGTGCAATTGATGAGTATGTAGAAAAAAGTTACAAGTTCGGCTATTATCTGGGTATGAGTTATCAAATTATGGACGATTATCTTGATTTTGTAGCAGATGAAAAGGTGCTTGGTAAAGATACGGGACAGGATCTTATGAGTGGTAACATAACACTGCCCATAATTTTTAAAATAAAAAAAGATAGAAAAAAATTTTTGGGATATAAAAATTTTACGGAAATTGAAAAATTAAATCTCATTTCTGAATTAAAGGCTGATAAAGAAATTTTATCAAAAGTAAAATTAATAAGTGATAGATATTTAACTAAGGCAAAACTGATGCTAGAAAAGTTTCCAAAAAATGTCAGAGAAGATTTATTATTTATTGTAGCTAGTTTAGCAAATAGAAATTATTAAAAGAGGAGCAGAATATGGATATAGAACAATTTTTAAAAGAATATGAAAATATAGATATTAATTTTTTAGAAAGAGGGCAATTAGAAGTTTTTAGGGAGATATTTTTTGAACATGGAATGCTAGACAAGGCACTAGAAGTATCTGAAGTAATATATGAAAATAATAAGGAAGATGAGGGTGCCATAGTAAGCTATGTAGATAATTTAATGCACCTTGGGAAAAAAGATGAAGCCCTAATGGTTTTGTTTAATGCAGAAAAAACTGCCCAAATACTATTGCTTGAAGGTCTTATTTACAAGTATGATTTCTTATTTGATGTAGCAGAAGAAAAATTTAAACAAGCAAAATTATTAGTTAAAGATGATGAAGATTTAAAAGCTCTTATTGATGTAGAACTTGCTAATGTTTACGTTGAAGTTGGTCGTGGTGATGATGCCTTAGAACTTAGCTACAAGATGTTTAATGAAAATAATAATATTGATAATTTTATAGAAGTTACTAATAATCTTTTATCTTTAGGAAAATTTGAAGATGTAGTAGATTTTTATAATCAATATGGAATAGAATATGAGGATGCAGAAATTTATTTTTCTTTGGCATACGCCCATAACCAATTAAAAGATTTGGATAAATCAAAAGAATTTTTACTAAAAACGGTAGCCTTGGATAATGAAAATCTTGATGCTTATATGCACCTTGGTTTTATGAGTAAGGGACAAGAAGCTATTAAGTATTTAGAAAAATATTTAGACTTACAAGGATTGTCAAAAAATGTCTACATTCAACTAACTTCTCTTTATAAGCAAGAGAAAAGATACAATGATATTAGAACAATGGTAAAAGAAATTTTAACGATTATGGGAATTGATAATGACAGTCTGTATATTGCAATTAATGCCCTAAAAGAACTTTACGAAGCAGAAAAAGTATTTGAAATTTATCAGGGGTATGACATAATTAAAGAAGATTCGTCTCTTCTAGCCCTAGCCTTATTAGCACTTTCTGAAGAAGAAGACTATGCAGATTTTGTCGAAAAAGAAATAAAAAAGCATAGACCTTTCTTGTATAATGAAGCTACTTATCCTGAAATTTTAAGTAATGTTTACGAATTAACTGCTAGTGCAACAATAAAAAGATACTTGCATGATTTTTTAGCTGAACAAGCGATGAATAGTAGTTATGAAAATTTTAATAACAATCATACAAATTCAGCTTGTAGTTGTGATGGTGAAAATTGCGACGAATGTGATTGTGATAGTTGTAAATAAAAAAGTGCGTGAAATAAAAATCACGCACTTTTTATGTTAAATTATATTAATATTGCAGTAAACAGACTATAATGATATACTTAGAAAAAATATGTAAAGTGAGAACTATATGAAAATTAAAAAATATATTTTGGCAAGTTTATCCTTGATTGCCACATATTTATATCAAAATAAATTTGTCAAAAAAAATAGTTTTAAAATAAATAATTCAAAAATCCCTCCTTCATTTAGAGGTTTTAAAATAATTCAGTTATCAGATATTCACTGCGACAAAATAGGTTTTTCAGACCAAATATTTTTTGACAATATAAGAAAAGAAAAAGCAGACCTTATTTTTATTACTGGCGACATATTGGATAGTTATAGAAATAATTCTGCCACAGCTTACAATATACTATCCCAGTTAGTAGATATGGCAGATTGCTATTTTGTTTCTGGCAATCATGAACTTAGACTTGGTGATGAATACGAAAACTTAAAAAAAGTCTTGGATAAGCTAGGAATAAAAAATATTTCTAACAGAAAAGTAAGTCTAAAAAGAGGCAATGATAAAATTATAATTTCTGGAATAGAAGATTTTAATTATTTCTTGGTTGATGATTATAAAAATTATTATGCAAATCACAGAAATACACTTTTAGCAAATTATGATTCTGGAGAATTTAATATTTTACTAGCTCACAGACCGGAAAAATTATATATCTATTCAGAAGTAGGTTTTGATTTGGTCTTTTCTGGACATGCTCATGGTGGACAGTGGAATATTCCTTTTGTGGGTAGAATATTTTCTCCAAGTCAAGGATTTTTTCCAAAATATACGCATGGAATTTATAAAGAAAAAAACACTTCTATGATAGTTTCACAGGGGCTGGGGAATAGTTCTTTTCCAACGAGAATAAATAATAATCTTGAATATATAGTTGTAGAATTAGATAATAATTAAATTAATTATATTTATTTACTTTTAAAAGTAGTATTTGAAAAAAAAATATAGTATAATTGTATGGTATTTATAAAAATGGAGAGAAGATATGGGTAATAATACTGATAAAAATCAATATTCGAGATTATCACGAGTTGAAAAAGTTGTAGAAGAAAATAAAAAGAAAAGAAAAAGATGGAGAAGAATATTATATACATTTCTCTTTTTACTTGTAGCTACTAGTGGTTTTCTTATTTACACTTGGGGTAATTTTTCAAGTAATGTAAAACAAGGTTTTAAACATTCGGAAAATACAGAGCAGGTTGACCCTAATTTTAAAAAGTTTTCATTGTTAATAATGGGGATAGATGAAAATGATTCTAGGGCTGCAGAAGGGCAAACTAGAGAAAATAGTAGAACAGACTCTCTAGTTTTATTAACTGTCAATAAGGATAAAAATAGAATGGATATGGTAAGTATACCTAGAGATTCTTTTACTCTTATGAGAAATTCGTCTGATAAAAATGATCCCTCAGCCTATTTCTTTGATAAGATAACTCATGCCCATGTTTATGGGGGTAGCGATGGGACAATAGAAGCGGTGAGTAATTTACTTAATGTTCCTATCAATTTTTATGTCGTTGTAAATTTTAAAGCCTTTGAACAAGTTGTAGACTCTTTGGGTGGTGTAAAATTATATGTTCCCTTTGATATGGTGGAGCAAAATTCTAACGGAGAACAGGGGACTATTCATTTAAAACAGGGTTGGCATAATTTGAAAGGAGAAGAAGCTCTAGCTTTTGCTCGTACTAGATACCATGACAGTGACATCGAAAGAGGTCAAAGACAACTTCAAATAATTCATGCAATTATAGACAAGGCTAAGAGTTTAAATGCTCTGGCAAAAGTTAATGAATTGATTTCAATAGGTGGAGATAATGTTACTCACAACATGACAACAAGTCAGATAACATCTGCTGTATCAATGTTTGCTACTAATAATATAAATATAGTATCACATAGAATAGGTGGATATGACGCAAACATGGCAGGAGTTTACTATTATTATCCAAAACCATCTCATCTACTTTATGTATCTTCAGTTTTAAATAATACCTTGGACAATAATTTACCAATGGCTAATGATTTAATAAATATTCACTATCAAGGATATATAGTTCCTTTAATAAAAAAGTATGAAAAATCAACTGTTAAACCAGCTGCTAACTTTTACAGAACAGCTAATTATGTTAATCTAGCGGCAGAGGATTTATTGCAGTATTTACCAAAACAATTAACTATTCAAGACTTAGCTAATGACCCTACTATAAGTAATGAGAATAGGCCTAAAGAAGATACTAGCAAAGAAAAATCTGACAAGAAACAGTAATAATTCTTATATTAGAAAGGTATTTTACAATGCAACATAGCTTTATAAATGTTCATACAAAATCTAAAGTAGCCCTTGAAACTGAAAAATATCTTATCCACAGAAGAATAAAATCAAAATTATCTTACAGTGATAACTATTTAGAAATAAAAGAAATTCCTAAAAATGAAGATGAGCTAGCTTACTATATAGATGCTTGCAGAGAATTTTTTAGGGATAAGAGTGTAAATTTTATTAATTTAGCTCTGCCAGAAAATACAGAGTTAGATAAAAAATTAGTAAAATTTTTAAAAAATAATGGTTACACTAACACCGAATTTGATTTATATAGGCTAGATGTTGAAAAAATAAAAATTATTGATGCTGATAACTTAAATATTTCAGTTTTAGAAAAGGCTGATTATCCAGAATATATTGATTTTAACTACAAAATAGACTTAGAGTTTGCCAATGAAGAGTGGGCAAATCACAACAAAGAATCCATATACGAAGATATAAGAAATGAAGAAATAGTTCAGTTAATAGCTAAGGAAAATAATAAAATTATTGCTTCTGTAAATATTATTTTAAATGATAATTATTTAGAAGTTGATAATTTATATGTAGCAGAAAAATATAGAAAAAAAGGTATTGCTAGTGGGTTAATACATCGTGCAATAAAAATATTTAATAAAAAATATATAATTTTAATAGCAGATTCTTACGACACACCAAAGTATATGTACGAAAAAATGGGGTTTGAGCATATATCTTCTAAGATATATTTTTTAAAAAGCGAACTTTAGAGAGTGGATTTAAAAATTCACTCTTTTTTTAATGTTAATTATTCGTTTTTCTATTTAATACTTAATATTTTTTTGTATATTGCAAACATTAATAGAACTTGTTATAATAAAAAGTGATATTTATATAAAATTTAGGAGGTCAATTTATATGACTACAATAGTAATAGTTGGTTCACAATGGGGAGATGAAGGGAAAGGGAAAATTACTGATTTTCTTGCAGAAAAGGCTGATGTGATTGCTCGTTATCAGGGAGGGAATAATGCAGGGCATACCATAAAATTTGATGGTAAGACTTATAAACTTCAGTTGATACCTTCAGGAATATTTAACGAAGACAAGTTATCAATTATCGGAAATGGTCTTGTTGTTGACCCTAAATGGCTGTGCGGAGAAATTGATAAACTTAAAGAAACTGGAGTAACTTGTAAGGGATTAAGAATATCTAACAGAGTACATGTAGTTTTACCTTATCATTTAAAATTAGATGAAGTCGAAGAATTAAGACGTGGTGACTCTAAAATTGGAACAACTAAAAAAGGTATAGGGCCAACTTATGTAGACAAATATAAACGCTGTGGAATTAGAATAGCAGACTTATTAGATGCAGATTTGTTCAGAAAAAAATTAGAACAAAACTTGTTAGAAAAAAATGAAGTCTTTGAAAAAATTTACGGAGTAGAAGGTTTTACAGTCGAAGAAATTTTTGATGAATACTTTGAATACGGAAAAAAATTATCTGAGTATGTTACGGATACAGCTAAAGTATTAGAAGATGCACAAAAATCTAATAAAAACATCTTGTTTGAGGGAGCACAAGGTGTAATGCTTGATATTGACCACGGGACTTACCCTTATGTAACTTCATCAAATCCGAGTGCTGGTGGAATTACTGTTGGCAATGGTTTTGTCCCAACAAATGGATTTAAAGTCTTAGGTATATGTAAAGCCTACACTTCACGAGTAGGTGATGGACCTTTCCCAACAGAATTATTTGATGAAATAGGAGATACAATTAGAGAAGTTGGTAATGAATACGGAACAGTTACAAGACGACCAAGACGCATAGGTTGGTTTGATACTGTGGTTATGCGTCATTCTGCACGTGTATCAGGTATGACTAACTTGTCAGTAAATTGCTTAGATGTTCTTAGTGGTTTGAAAGAATTAAAAATATGTACAGCCTATGACTTTAATGGAGAATTGTTAAAAGAATATCCAGCTAGTGAAAATATTATAAAAGACTGCAAGCCAGTTTACGAAATTTTACCAGGATTTGATGAGGATATTACAGGAGTAACATCATTAGAAGAATTACCAGAAAATGCTCGCAACTACCTAAAACGCATAGAAGAATTAGTTGGCGTTAAAATTTCAGTATTTTCTACTGGACCAGATAGAACACAAACTCACTTATTAGAAGACTTGTGGAAATAAAAAAATTATTTTACTTTAAAAATTTTCAAGAAAAATTATTTTATGGTTAAAATAAAAACTTATTAAAAAATAATTACTTAAAATTTGAGATTATGAAATTAAAGCAGAAGAAAACTTCTGCTTTTTATTTTGTTTAAATTTTACAAAATTATTATAAGAAGTAAAATTTTAAAAGTTTATGTTAAAAAAATAATTATTATGTATTTAAATAAAATTTAATTATTAAAAAAATTATTTTAAAAAATATTTTGCAAATGAAATTAAAAATAACTTGACATTGTAATAGAAATAGTGTATATTATCTAAAGTCAGTTTAAAATGTACCTAAGACAGTAGGGAACGAAAGTTTTAATAATCCTACCGAGGACGATAATAAAAAGAGTATTATGTTATGCCTTTTTGTGTGTTCTCGCATGCAGAAAGGTTCTTTTATTGGTACAATGAGATTGATAAATCTAATTAGGAGGAAATTCAATGTCAAAAGCTATTGAGAGAAAACAAGAACTTGTAAACCAAATTGCAGAAGAAATTAAAGCAAGTTCATCAATCGTTATCGCTGATTATCGTGGTCTCAATGTTGCTGAAGTAACAGAACTACGTAACAATATGCGTAACGAAGGGTTAACATTTAAAGTTTACAAAAACTCATTAGTACGTCGAGCTATGGAACAAGCAGGAATTGAGGGGTTAAATGAAGTATTAACTGGACCAAATGCCATTGCTTTTTCAAGTGAAGATGTAGTTGCACCAGCCAGAGTTCTGAATGATTTTGCTAAAAATCATGAAAACCTTGAATTAAAAGCAGGTGTAATCGAAGGTAAAGTAGCTTTGTTAGATGAAGTTAAAGCTATCGCAACATTACCAAGCAAGGAAGGATTACTTTCTATGCTATTATCTGTATTAACAGCACCAATGAGAAATACTGCTTTAGCAGTTAAGGCTGTTGCAGACCAAAAAGCTGAACAAGAAGCTTAATAAAAAATAAAAATTACTTATACACAATCGGAGGAAAATTATAATGACTAAAGAACAAATTTTAGAAGCTATCAAAGCTATGTCAGTTTTAGAGTTAAACGACCTAGTAAAAGCAATTGAAGAAGAGTTTGGAGTAACTGCGGCTGCACCTGTAGCTGTTGTAGCTGGTGCTGGAGTTGCTGATGTAGAAGAAAAAACTGAATTTGATGTAGTATTAGTTGCTACTGGAGACCAAAAAATTAAAGTAATCAAAGTTGTTCGTGAAATCACTGGCGACGGGCTAAAAGAAGCTAAAGAAAAAGTTGACGGTGCACCATCAACTCTTAAAGAAGGAGTTTCTAAAGAAGAAGCAGAAGAAATTAAAGCTAAATTAGAAGAAGTTGGAGCTTCAGTAGAAGTTAAATAATTGAATTTTAACTAAAAACTAATTAGATAGATGTAAAAATAACAAATATTCATTAGAATGTATTTAGATGATAATAATATATAGTATATCTCAGATTAGCTCAGCTAAGCAGAGATATACTTTTTTAATTTATGTAGGTGATAATATATGGAACATTATTATACAAATAATCCTAATTCAAAAAGTAAGGAGCAAATAATAAGAGGATTTATCAAGGAAAAAGAATATAAATTTATAACGGATAATGGCGTATTTTCTAAAAATGGTGTTGATTTTGGAACGAGAACTTTGCTAGAAAATTTTAGTAGCCAAAAAACTAGTGCAAAAGTTTGTGATTTGGGTTGTGGTTACGGAGTAGTATCTGTATTTTTAGCTGATAACTACAAAAATTTTTCTTTTACCATGATAGATATAAATAAAAGAAGTTTAGAATTATCTGATAAAAATTTGAAATTAAATAAGGTTGAAAATCAAGTAAAATTAATAGAAAATGATGTTCTTGATAATATAGAAGAAAGTTTTGATATAATTTTAAGCAATCCGCCAATAAGGGCAGGCAAGGAAGTAGTGCATAAAATAATGAAACAAAGTTTTGAATTTCTTAATACTGATGGAGAGTTGTGGGTAGTCATTCAAAAAAAACAAGGTATGGCAAGTTGTAAAAAATTATTAGAAAATTTATTTAAAGACGTTAAAATTGTTTCTAGAAACAAGGGATATTATATCCTAAAATCAATAAAATAAATTGACTTTAAAAATAAATTATGATAATATGATATATTGCAAGTAATTTATTTAAAATTATGAATGAATTATTAAAATTTGTATAAAAAACTATATTTACAGCATTTTATACAAACTTAAAAATCAATGTTATAAAAAATATCGAGGGGTGACACAGTTGCAAAAAGTTAAATTTGGTAAACATAGAGAAAGACGTAGTTATGCAAAAATTTCAGAAGCTATAGACCTACCAGACTTAATAGAAATTCAAACTTCGTCTTACGAGAAATTTTTAGAAACTGGGCTTAAAGAAGTTTTTAGAGATGTTTCTCCTATCGAAGGAAATAATGAAAAATTAAGTTTAGAGTTTATTGACTATAAATTAGGAACTCCTAAATACGATATAGACAAAGCAAAAGAACGTGACGTTACATACGCAGCTCCATTAAGAGTTAAAGTTAGGTTGCTAAACAAAGAAACAGGCGAAATAAAAGAACAAGAAGTGTTTATGGGAGAATTACCCCTTATGACAGATACTGGTACTTTTATTATCAATGGAGCAGAACGTGTTATAGTTTCACAATTAGTACGTTCACCATCAGTTTATTTTACTGAAGATGAAAAACTAAAAGTAAAAAATATTTCTAATGCTTATAAAACAACTGTTATACCTAACCGTGGGGCTTGGTTAGAGTTTGAAAAAGATATTAAGGGATTAGCATTTGCTAGAATAGACAGAACTAGAAAAATACCTTTAACAACACTAATTAGAGCATTAGGTTTTAATACTGATGAAGAAATTATCAGTTTATTCGGTGAAGATGATGAATTACTAAATACGCTTGAAAAAGATGAAAATAGAGATACAGCAACTGCATTAAAAGTCATTTATGATAAATTAAGACCAGGAGAACCTACAAATGTAGAAACAGCTAAAGCGACACTATATGCACGTTTCTTCGACGCTCGCAGATACGACTTAGCAAAAGTTGGACGTTATAAATTAAACAATAAGCTAAATGTATCAGAAAGATTAGAAAATCAAGTTTTAGTTGAACCAATAGTTGATACTGAAACAGGGGAAGTATTAGTAGAAAAAGGTATAAAATTAACAAGAGCAATATTGGATAGTATAAGTAATGAATTAGTGACGACAGCAAATGTTAAAGAGTACTATATGAAAGAAAGTTTGGACGGCAAAGATACTTTGAGAATACAATTATTCAAAGTAGTAAATGCTGTAAAAGCTGGAAGTAATTATAAGATTGACGAATTAACTAATGACCAAGTCTTACACATAGTAGGTAATGCCAGCCCTGATAAAGATTTAATGACGCTGTCAATAGCTGATATTATTGCAATTATAAACTATTATTTACTATTAATAAGAAATAGAAGAAATAGTGATGGTTTTGAATTTGAGTTGATCGGTAATGTTGATGATATTGACCACTTGGGTAATCGTCGTTTGCGTTGTATAGGAGAATTATTACAAAATCAAATTCGTGTAGGTATTACTCGTATGGAAAGAGTAGTTCGTGAAAGAATGTCTATCCAAGATTCAGAGGAAATAACACCGCAACAACTTATTAATGTTCGTCCTGTAACAGCAATAATTAAAGAATTTTTTGGTAGTTCTCAATTATCACAATTTATGGACCAAACAAATCCTTTATCAGAATTAACGCATAAACGTCGTCTTTCTGCTCTAGGACCTGGTGGTCTAACTCGTGAGAGAGCGGGTATGGAAGTCCGTGACGTTCACTATTCACATTATGGTCGTATGTGTCCTATCGAAACACCAGAGGGACCAAACATAGGTCTAATCAACTCACTTTCTTCATTTGCAAGAATTAATGAGTTTGGTTTTATAATGACACCATATCGAAAAGTAGAATTTGATAAAAAAGGAAGACCTTATGTAACAGAAGAAGTTTCTTATTTAACAGCAGACCAAGAAGATAAATACGTGGTAGCTCAATCAAATTCAAATGTCGATAAAAAAGGGTACTTCTTAGATGATGAAGTAGTTTGTAGATTCCGTGGGGATAATACGATTAAACCAAAAGAAATGATGAATTATATGGACGTATCTCCAAAACAAGTTGTGTCTGTGGCAACTGCCTGTATTCCATTTTTAGAAAATGACGACTCTAACCGTGCCTTAATGGGTGCCAACATGCAGCGTCAAGCAGTGCCTTTGATGACAACAGAAGCACCATTTGTTGGTACTGGTATGGAGCATGTATCAGCTAGAGATTCAGGAGCAGCCGTAGTAGCAAAATATCCTGGGATTGTTGAATATGTAGATGCAACAAAAATTAAAGTAAAAAGAATTGAAATGTTAGATGGAGAAGAACTTTTAGGTAATGTTGATACTTATCAAGTTCATAAGTTTGCACGTTCAAACCACTCTACATCTTATAACCAAAAACCTATTGTTAAAGTTGGATATAGGGTTGATGTAAAAGATATTCTTGCTGACGGTCCATCTATGGAGAAGGGAGAATTAGCCCTAGGTAAAAATCTAGTAGTAGCCTTTGTCAACTGGGACGGTTATAATTATGAAGATGCCGTTATTATGAGTGAAAGACTTGTAAAAGATGATGTGTATACATCTATTCACTTGGAAGAATATGAAACAGAAACTCGTGATACTAAATTAGGTTCTGAAGAAATTACTCGTGAAATACCGAATGTTGGAGAAAATGCCCTTAAAAATCTTGATTCAAGGGGGATAATTCGCATTGGAGCTGAAGTAAAAGACGGAGATATTTTAGTAGGTAAGGTAACTCCTAAAGGGGTAACTGACCAAACACCAGAAGAGAAATTATTGTATGCAATATTTGGTGCTAAATCAAAAGAGGTAAGAGATACATCACTAAGAGTACCACATGGTGCTGATGGGGTAGTTGCAGATGTTAAAATATTCAGAAGAGAAGACGGAGCAGAACTAGCTAATGGTGTAAATGAATTAGTTAGAGTGTTTATCGTTCAAAAAAGAAAAATACGTGTCGGTGATAAAATGGCAGGTCGCCATGGGAATAAAGGGGTTATATCAAATATTTTACCAGAAGAAGATATGCCTTACTTACCAGATGGAACACCAGTAGATGTTATGTTAAATCCTCTAGGTGTACCTTCTCGTATGAATATCGGACAAGTATTAGAACTTCATTTAGGTATGGCTGCAAAGAAATTAGGAATACACGTTGCCACACCTGTTTTTGACGGAGCAAATGATGATGATGTTTGGTCAACTATTGCAGAAGCAGGTATGTCAAAAGATGCTAAAACAGTTCTTTATGACGGGCGAACAGGAGAACCATTTGATAGTCGTGTATCAGTTGGGGTAATGTATATGATTAAACTTGCCCACATGGTAGACGACAAACTACACGCACGATCAACGGGCCCTTACTCACTTGTAACTCAACAACCACTTGGAGGTAAAGCTCAATTTGGTGGACAAAGATTTGGGGAAATGGAGGTATGGGCATTAGAAGCATACGGTGCAGCCTACACACTTCAAGAAATATTAACTTACAAATCAGATGATACTAATGGACGAACAAAAACTTATGAAGCAATAGTAAAAGGTGAAAATATACCACGCCCTGGTGTTCCAGAATCATTTAGGGTTCTTATGAAAGAATTACAAGCACTAGGTATGGACTTTAGAGTTATGGATAGCAACGACAATGAAGTTGACCTTGCTCAAATGGAAATTGCAGATACTATTGAACATCATTCACACCGTAGCATAGAGGAAGTAGAAGAATCAGCTTCTAAAGAAGAAGAGATTGTGGAAAAAAAAGAAACTTTGGGCTTAGATGCACTACTAGCATCACTAACAAGTGATGAAGATGAATATGCGGATATAGAAAAAATCGAAGAAGACTTACAATAAAAACTATGCAAGAATTATTGTTATTAAATAATAAAGGAGGTAGGCTTCTTGATAGATGTAAATAATTTCTCATATATGAAAATCAGTCTAGCTTCTCCAGAGAAAATAAGATCATGGTCTTACGGAGAAGTTACAAAACCAGAAACTATAAATTATAGAACACTAAAACCAGAAAATTACGGTCTATTTTGTGAAAAAATATTCGGTCCTACTAAAGATTGGGAATGTGCCTGTGGAAAGTATAAAAGGGTAAGATATAAAAACATAAAATGTGATAAATGTGGTGTTGACGTTACTTTATCAAAAGTGCGTCGTGAAAGAATGGCTCACTTGGAACTAGCAGCACCTGTAAGTCATATTTGGTATTTCAAAGGCAGCCCAAGTAGAATGGGTCTATTACTGGACTTAACTCCTAGACAACTGGAAGAAGTAATTTATTTTGCTTCTTATATCGTTATCGATCCAGTAGAAACAAATTTATTAAAAAAACAAATTATCTCAGAGCGTGAAGTTCGTGAAACAAGAAGTAAGTACGGAGCTAATTCTTTTGTTGCAAAAATGGGAGCTGAAGCTATTCGTGACTTATTAGAGGAATTAGATTTAGAAAAAGAACTTAAAGATTTAAAAAATGAACTTAAAGAATTAAGTGATAGTAACTATAAATCAGGGCAAAAAGTTGTAAAACTTATTAAGCGTATAGAAGTTTTTGAAGCATTTAAAAATTCTGGTAACAAACCAGAATGGATGATAATGACTGCATTACCTGTTATACCGCCAGAAATTCGTCCTATGGTACAGTTAGACGGTGGTCGTTTTGCTACTTCTGATTTGAATGATTTGTATAGACGTGTTATTAACCGTAATAATCGTCTTAAAAAATTAATAGAATTAAATGCACCTGGCTTAATAGTGCAAAATGAAAAACGTATGTTACAAGAAGCAGTTGATGCTTTAATTGATAATGGCCGTAGAGGCCGTCCAGTAACAGGAGCAGGTAATAGAACTTTGAAATCATTATCTAATATGTTAAAAGGAAAACATGGTCGTTTTCGCCAAAATCTATTAGGTAAACGTGTTGACTACTCAGGTCGTTCTGTTATCGTAGTAGGACCAAATTTAAAAATGTACCAATGTGGACTTCCAAAAGAAATGGCTCTTGAATTATTTAAACCTTTTGTTATGAGAGAGTTAGTAAAACGTGAATTAGCTAATAATATAAAAAATGCTAAAACACAAATTGAAAAAATGGAAGATCACGTATGGGATATTTTAGAAGAGATAATTAAAGAGCATCCAGTTCTTCTTAACCGTGCACCGACTTTACACAGACTAGGTATTCAAGCATTTGAACCAATTTTGGTTGAGGGTCGTGCGATTAGGTTGCACCCACTTGTTACGACAGCATTCAACGCTGACTTTGATGGAGATCAAATGGCAGTACATGTACCTTTATCAAAAGAGGCACAAGCAGAAGCTAGAATGTTGATGTTAGCAGCACAAAACATCCTAAACCCTAAAGACGGGAAACCAGTAGTTACACCGTCTCAAGATATGGTATTAGGTAATTACTATCTAACACTTGAAAGACCAGGTGCAGTAGGGGAGGGTATGATCTTTAAAGATGCCAACGAAGCTAGTATGGCTTACCAAAATGGTTATATTCATCTACATTCAAGAATAGGTATATTTGCAAAATCTTTTAAAAATAAAAATTTCACTCAAGAGCAAAATAAAAAAATACTTATTACAACAATAGGTAAAGTAATATTTAATGAAATATTGCCAGAAGAATTTCCTTATTTGAATGAACCAACAAAGGAAAATCTTGAATTAGCATTACCTGACAAATACTTTATTTCAAGTAAAAAATTAAAAGACGGTGGTTTAAAAGAATTTATTTCTAAATTAGAACCAGTAACACCATTCAAAAAAGGTTTCTTATCAAAAATAATTTCTGAAATATTTAATATATTCCATATCACAGAAACATCTACCATGTTAGATAGAATGAAAGATTTAGGATTCAAATATTCTTCTCGAGCAGGTATAACTGTTGGGGTTAGTGACGTATTAGTACTACCTAACAAGTATGAAATTCTTGCCGTTTCACAAAAGAATGTTGATAAGATTATGAACCTATTTAAACGTGGTCTACTAACAGAAGAAGAAAGATACCAAAACATCATTGCACAGTGGGCAAAAGCAAAAGATATTATTCAAGATCAACTTATGGACTCACTTCCAGCAACGAATCCAATACACATGATGAGTGATTCGGGAGCTCGTGGTAACGCCTCAAACTTTACACAGTTGGCAGGTATGCGTGGACTTATGGCTTCACCATCTGGAAGAATTATGGAAATGCCAGTTCGTTCATCGTTTAAAGAAGGATTAACGGTATTAGAATACTTTATTTCTTCACACGGAGCGCGTAAAGGTCTTGCAGATACGGCACTTAAAACAGCCGACTCTGGATACCTAACTCGCCGTTTAGTAGACGTTGCTCAAGATGTAATTGTTCGAGAAAAAGATTGTGGAACATCAAGAGGACTAAAAGTTTCGTCACTTAAAAATGGAACAGATGAAATTGAATCGCTACAAGAACGTTTAGAAGGTCGCTATTCAAAAGAAAATGTTATTAATCCTGATACAGGAGAATTAATAGTAGCAGAAGGCGAAATGATTACTCTTGACAAAGCAAAAGCAATAGAAAATGCTAGTATTGAAAGTGTCTTAATACGTTCAGCCTTCACATGTAATAGCCGTCATGGTGTTTGTGAAAAATGTTACGGTAAAAATTTAGCTACTGGTGAAAAAGTAGAGGTTGGAGAGGCTGTTGGTACAATAGCTGCCCAATCTATCGGAGAGCCAGGAACACAGCTTACAATGCGTACTTTTCATACTGGAGGGGTTGCAGGAGCAGACATAACTCAAGGTTTACCCCGTATCCAAGAATTATTTGAAGCTAGAAATCCAAAAGGTAAAGCCCTAGTTTCAGAAATTGATGGATTAGTTACTAAAGTAGAAATTACTTTCAACCATGTTCGTAGAATATTTGTTGTTAGTGACTTAGAAGAAGAAAGAGAATATCAAGATTACGGTGCTAGTCGTCTTCTTGTTAAAGAAGGAGATAGAGTATCTCGTGGTCAAGTATTAACAGAAGGTTCTATTGAGCCAAAAGAACTATTAGCTATTGCAGGAATAGAAAGAGTACAAAGTTACTTATTAACAGAAGTACAAAAAGTATATAGGATGCAAGGGGTAGAAATAAGTGATAAACACGTTGAGGTAATGGTTCGTCAAATGCTTCGTAAAGTTAGAATTATCAATGCAGGGGATACAGACTTATTACCAGGTTCCTTAGTAGATATTCATAGATTTACAGATGAAAATTCTAAAATTTTAGCAAAACGTGGCACTATGGCTACTGCCAAACCTGTAATTTTAGGTATTACAAAAGCATCACTAGAAACAGAAAGTTTCTTGTCAGCAGCTTCATTCCAAGAAACAACTCGTGTACTAACAGATGCAGCAGTTAAAGGTAAAGAAGATAAACTGATGGGTCTAAAAGAAAATGTTATAATCGGAAAACTTATTCCAGCTGGAACAGGTATGATGCGTTATAATAATATTTCAATCGACCATTTAGCAAAAATAGAAGAAACAGAATTAGATTCAAAAGAAGAATCAGAAGTTTTTGTGGAATAAAAAATAAAACTGTTGACAAATATTATAAAAAAATGTACAATAACAGATATTGAATACGAAAGTAGAAGCACCAGTTTCTCACCTGCACTCGTTTAGGATGTTAGGTTAGTAATAATTTTAGAATTATTTAGGCTGGATGTATTATGTACATTCAGCCTTTTGTTTTTATAGTATTTGATGAATTATATAAATAGGAGGTGCTGGTCATTAGTAAAGATACTGCACAAATCAATGAAGGGATTAAAGCGAAGGAATTTCTTTTAATTAGTCAAAATGGGGAACAATTAGGAATTAAAACAAAGTCAGAAGCTATCGAAATCGCATCAAGAATGAATTTAGATGTTGTTATTGTTGCTCCTAACGCAAAAACTCCTGTTGCAAAAATAATGAATTATGGTAAATTCAAATTTGAGCAACAGAAAAAAGAAAAAGAAGCCCGTAAAAATCAAAAAATTATTACAGTAAAAGAAATTAGATTATCACCAACAATTGATAAACATGATTTTGATACTAAATTAAAAAATGCTAAAAAATTCTTAACAAAAGAAGATAAAGTTAAGGTAACTATTCGCTTTAAGGGTAGAGCAATCACCCACAAAGAAATTGGACAGAAAGTTTTAGAACAATTTTCTAATGAAGCTAGTGATGTAGCAACTGTCGAACAAAGGCCTAAAATGGATGGTCGCAGTATGTTTTTAGTCCTAGCACCAAAAAAAGATAAGTAAAGGTTTAATATAGGAGGAAATTGATAATGCCAAAAATGAAAACTCACCGTGGTTTAGCAAAACGTGTGAAAAGAACAGCAAGCGGAAAATTAAAAAGAAGCCGTGCATATACTTCTCACTGGTTTTCAAGAAAGACTACTAAACAAAAACGTCATCTGCGTAAAGCATCATTGGTATCTCGTGGTGATTACAAACGTATTAGAACTTTATTAGTAAAATAATATATTAGAGATAAAGTAAATTTAATTTATTTTATATATTCGTAAGGAGGAATTTGATATGCCACGTGTTAAAGGTGGAACAGTGACTCGTCGTCGCCGTAAAAAGATTTTAAAATTAGCTAAAGGATATTTTGGTTCAAAACATACATTATTTAAAGTTGCAAAACAACAAGTAATGAAATCTGGAATGTATGCTTTCCGTGACCGTCGTCAAACAAAACGTAATTTCAGAAGATTATGGATAGTTCGTATTAATGCAGCAGCTAGATTAAATGGAATTTCATACAGCCGTTTAATGAATGGATTAAAAGTTGCAGGAATTAACATTAACCGTAAAATGTTATCTGAAGTAGCTATTCACGATAGTGTAGCTTTTGCTAATCTTTGTGAACAAGCAAAATCAGCTTTGAATAAATAATAAAAAAATATGTCCCTGAAAATTAAACACAAAAAAGTGTTTGGTTTTTGGGGATATATTTTTTTATGGTAAGAAAAGAAAAAACAAACTATAAAACAAGAAAGTTAGCCTTATTTACAATAAAAGATTATGTATAATTTTAAATAATACAAGAATTATATTAAAAAGCATCATTCCTAGTAAAGTATGGTATGATGCTTTAATTAAAATATATTATAATTTAACTGTCTAATTTAAAGGAATATGTTCTTGGTTTGCTACATTTTATTCATAATATTTTATTATGGCTTGTGTTCCCTCATTATATTTTACTTCATCTTTTAGATAGTTATACATTTCATAAACTAATTCTAAACCTGGTAGAAGTAAATTTAATTTTTGACATTCTTCAAGAGCAAGTCGCATATCTTTGATAAAGTGATGAATGAAAAATCCTGGCTTATAATCTTCTTCTAATATTCTAGGACCATAAGAAGACATTGAAAAACTTCCTGCTGAACCAGTAGAAATAGTTTTTAAGAATAGGTCTGTATCTAAGCCAGTTTCTTTTGCAAATTTATAACTTTCTGCAAGCGAAATCATGGTAGTTGCTATGGCAATTTGGTTTCCAAGTTTTGCATATTGCCCCTTGCCAGTAGTCCCAAAATATTCTATTGTCTTGCAGAATGTTTGAATAAGTTTATAAACTTTTTCTTCAAATATTTTTTTATCTCCACCAACAAAAACTGTAAGTGTTCCATTTTTTGCTCCTATATCCCCACCAGTAACAGGAATATCAAATGTATGAGCATTTTTTTTCAAAAATTCTGCATTAATTTTTTCAGCTAGTGTCGGAGAAGAGGTTGTCATATCTATAAATATTTGATTTTCTTTTGCCTCGGTTATTAGTCCATTTTCTCCAAGATAGACTTCTTCTACATCTTTTGGATAACCAACCATTGTAAAAATAATATCTGCAAATTTTGGAGCGTCAGAAATTTTTTCTAATAAGATAGCTCCGTTTTTTACAACATTAGCACACTTACTTTGTGTTCTGTTGTAAACAAATACTTCATGATCTGCATTAAGTAGATGATTTACAAGACTTTCTCCCATAACACCAACACCAATCCATGCTATTTTCATATAAACTGCCTCCTAGTTTTTTATTATATCTTTATTTTATACTAAGTGGCTTATTTTGTAAATGAATACATTCTAATTTCTATTAACTTTTAAAAATAGTAGATATATGATATACTTAGCTTGTAAAAATAATTATATTTAGGAGATTCAAAATGACAAATCTTTATGATAAAGCAAATGAATTAGAACGTGCCTTGCGTGCTGATGAAAATTATAAGACTGTGGAAGGTGCTTTTGAAGCAGTAAAAGAGAATGCAGAATCTGATAAATTATACAAAGAATTTATTTCAGTGCAAGAAGAATTTATGACTTTAATGAATAAGGGAGAACAACCTTCAGAAGAAAAAACGACTAAATTCCAAGAGTTACAAGCTAAATTGTTAGCTGATGAAAAAGTTAATAATTTAATACAAGCACAACAACGTTTACAAATAACTTTAGATGATATAAATAAAATAATTTATAAACCATTGGAAGAATTATTTAATAAATATGAAAAATAATAACTATAACTTTTTAGTAACAGGTATTTTAGAAGAAGTTTATGGTTTAACAATTAAACACCTTGCACAGCAGTATGTGCAGGGTGCTACTTTTTGTTACGACAACAAAGAAATAGCTGATACAATAAATATAAGATTAGATTTTAATATAAACAAATATAAAATTCAATTATCTAGTGATTATAATAATTACACAAGTTATTCTCTAATAAAAAATTACAAAGATGGTAAATAGTTAAAAAGATTATTAAGTAAATAAATAGTTAAATTTTTTAATAAAGTATTTGATTATGTAAGTCCTTGGGGAATTTTAACAGGTATTAGACCAACAAAACTATTTCATATTCTTTATAAGGAAGATAAAAATTACGACGCGGTAAAGAAAATATTAAAAGAAGATTATCTGTTACTTGATGAAAGTATTTTGGCTTTAGAAAATATTTTTAAGTTGCAACTAGCAACCATACCCGACTTTTATCAAATTAATGACAATGAAGTAAGCATATATATAGGTATTCCTTTTTGTCCAACTAAATGTGCTTATTGCACATTTCCTGCCTATCAAATAAGGAAAAATGATGAGCGTATGCAACCTTTTTTAAATATGCTCTTTGAAGAAATTGATTTAGTTTTTGAAATTTTAACAGAAAAGAAAAAGTCTGTTACCAGCATATATTTTGGCGGAGGAACGCCAACAAGTTTAAGTGCAGAAGATTTGGAAAAAGTTTTGGTTAAGATATATGAAAAAATAGATTTATCAAAACTTCGTGAAATAACTGTTGAAGCAGGTAGACCAGATACCATAGATGAAGAAAAACTGGCTGTCTTAAAAAAATACAAGATAGATAGAATTAGCGTCAATCCTTAAAGTTTTAACGATACTACACTTAGGGCAATAGGAAGGATACATAGTGTTGAAGAAACTATAAAAAAATATCATCTATCAAGACCCTACATCAAGACTATTAATATGGATATGATAGTAGGCTTGCCTGGGGAAAATATTGAAGACATCAAAGATACTCTTAATAATTTTGAAAAACTTGCACCAGAAAATATTACGGTACACGCCCTAAGTTTTAAACGTGCTAGCCAGATGACTAAGCAACGCTCACGCTATCCGGTAGCGAGTGGGAGAGAAGCAGAACAGATGCTTGAGATAACTAAGGAATGGATGAAAAAAATAATTACTTTCCTTATTATCTATACAGGCAAAAAAATATTTTGGCAAATATGGAAAATATAGGATATTCAAAAGCTGGACATATTAATCTATATAATATTATAATAATGGAAGAAGTACAAAATATAATAGGAATAGGTTGGGGAGCAAGTAGTAAAATTATTGATAGGATAATAATATTCATTCAATACTAAATCCTAAAGACCCTGTTAGCTATGGAAATTATAGTAATCAAATAGATAAAAAATTAAAATTAATGCGTGAATATTTATAAAAGGAGGAAATTATGTTTATTAAAGATTTTGAAAATGCAATGCAGATAAATCAGTTTTTTTTAGTAAATAATGTTACTAAGGGAATAGCTACAAGTGGGAAACCCTATTTAACTCTTAGCTTAAAAGATAAGACTGGCAGTATAGAAGCAAAAATATGGGAAGTTAAAGAAGATGACTATGCAAACTTAAAATCTGGAATTTTAATTTATGTAGAGGGGATAGCCAATGAATACAGGGGAAAAATGCAACTAAAAATAAATTCTTATCGCCTAAAAACAGATAGTGATGAAGTTTATGTTGATGACTTTATTCAAGTAGCACCAATTCCTAAAGATACAATGATAGCAGAACTTAATACTTTTTTAAAACTTATAGACAATAAAAATTTAAAGGCTGTTACCATAGAACTTTTAAATAAATATAGAAAAGAATTTGTAACTTATCCTGCTGCCAAGTCTATGCATCATGATTTTTATTCTGGCTTAATTTATCACACTACTACCATGTTAAAAATAGCTCAGGCTCTTATAAATATTTATCCAAGTTTAAATAAAGACTTATTATACAGTGGAATAATCCTGCATGATTTAGGAAAAACTATTGAATTAAGTGGACCTATATCTACTAACTACACCATAGAGGGGGAACTGTTGGGGCATATCTGTACTATGAGTGACGAAGTCTCAAGAACAGCAGAAAAATTAGGCATAGAGGGTGAAGAAATTATTTTATTACGCCATCTTATCCTATCTCATCATGGCAAGTATGAATTTGGCTCTCCAAAATTACCTATGTTAAAAGAAGCGGAAATTTTGAATTTTATTGACAATATAGATGCTCGTATGCAAATGTTTGATAAAAATTTAGTAGATGTTACACCAGGAGAATTTTCGGATAGAATATTCGGTTTGGAAAATCGTCATTTTTATGTGCCAAAATTTGATAAAGAATAATTTTTTATGGCAAAGAAAATAACAAAATTTATAAATAAAAGTAATTAATCTTTTAGTAATAAGATTTTTGCTTCTATTTATTTTTATAGAAAAAATAATAAATTTTTCTTGATTTATTTTTTAAAAAATAGTAATATAGTTATTGGTTCGATTACGAACTATAATTTAAAAAAGGAGAAAAATTTTATGTTAAATCGAATTTTTAAATTACAAGAAAATAAGACAAATGTTTTAACGGAAGTATCATCAGGCTTTATTACATTTTTTTCAATGTCTTATATTATTGTAGTTAATCCAGCTATTTTATCAAGTGTAGGAGTTCCATTAGAAAGAGTTTTTACAGCTACGATACTTGCTATTTTAGTTGGTACTTTAATTATGGCACTTGGGGCTAACTATCCAATAGTTGTAGCACCAGGAATGGCTCTTAATTCTTATTTTGCTAGTGTTGTTGCCATTACTGGAGCAAATTATACAACAATTTTAGCAAGCTGTTTTATTTCAGGGGTAATATTTATTTTACTATCTGCTACAAAATTTAGGGAATCTCTGATTGATTCGATTCCGAACAATCTAAAACATGGGATCTCTGTTGCTATCGGTCTGTTTATTACCTTTATCGGACTTAAAAATTCAGGTATTATAGTAGCTAATAAGGCGACAATATTATCATTAGGAAAATTGAGTGAACCTATGGCTTACCTAACAGTTTTAGGAATAATAGTTATTCTAATTTTATTAGTTTTAGAAGTAAAAGGTGCTATTTTTATAGGAATGTTTGTGGTAGCTGTTGTAAGTTACTTTATGGGTATATTAAAAATTAATGGTATTTTTGGTCTTCCGAAATTTAATTTTTCTTTACTTTATAATCCTATAACTGAAAGTATTAATGTTTTTCAAATGGGTTTGTATGGTATAGTATTCGCCTTTTTAATGGTTACTCTATTTGATACAACAGGAACTATGATTGCAGTTGCTAACCAAGCAGGGCTTATAAAAGATGGGAAAATAGATCGTGTTAGAAATGTTCTTTTAGCTGATTCATTTGGAACAACAGTTGGTGCCTTATTCGGTTCGTCTCCAACAACTGCTTATATAGAATCATCATCAGGAGTGGCAAACGGTGGCCGTACTGGACTAACTTCATTTACAACAGCTATGTTAATTTTAATATCGGTATTTATATTCCCACTAGCTAGTAGTCTAGCGTCTGTTTCTGCTATTACATCACCTGCACTTATAATAATAGGTTCATTTATGATGGAAAACATAGCAAAAATAGAGTGGGGAGATATTACAGAATCATTCCCAGCTTTTGTAACCATCTTGGGTATTCCTTTAACTGGGTCTATCAATGACGGTATTGCATTTGGATTTATTTTCTATGTAGTTTTAAAACTTACTAAAAAACAGGTTAAGGACATTCATCCTTTAATGTATGTTTTTGCAATTTTATTCCTAATTCAACTAGTTTGGTTACACAGTTAGTAATCAATAAGTATTTAGAAAAAACAGAAAATTTATTTGTTAAGAAATAGCATTTTGCTAATAAAATAGAATTAAAAAATTTTTATTTAAGTATTATTATTATAAAACATATTTTACAAGATCCTTTAGAAAAAAGAGAACTATCAGTTCTCTTTTTTCTTTTTTCTCAATGGGATTGATAGAAAATTAATAAAAAATATTTAGTATAGATTTTCTTATCCACACTAAAAAAATTATTGATAGATATAGACTTTTAGTTTATATTAATAATATAAAAAAACTTGGTAGAAAAATTTGCCCAGTCAAGTTTTTTATATTTTTATGGTATTATCTCACCCAGCTTAACTAGCATCTAGAAAAATTATTTTTCTACTAATATTCAGTTTTTCTTTTTTTGAAATTTTTATATTTATATTACGAGCAAAGGTAAAAAGTTTAGTAAGTTCTTAACCAATAGCCTTGAAATCATCTAGTTTAATATTTATATGTTTTAAAATTCTCTTATAGAGATATCCAAATTGAATATGATTTTCTTTTTTATTAGTAGAAATTTATCAATAACTTTTTCCAGTTCCAATGACTTGTCCCGAATATTAGAAAAAGTAATTTTTGCCAAATCTTTATTTTTTATGGTTTCAAGTAATTCTAAAATAAATTTTTCTTTGTCCATAATTTCTCTTTTATTAATCTATTATAGCATTAATTAGGAATAAAAAAATAAAATAAATATGCAAATTCCTTTATTTTATATTATCATCTATTTATAGAAAAGTTTTCAAAAATATGTTACAATATTTTAATTGAAATTTTATTTTAGGATTGAGTTTTTGGAAAGTAAATTTTTTTTAAAACAAGATGATTATAGTAAAAAATTATATGTTGAATTACTTGAAGTTACTTGCTCCTTATCTAATTTATTTTCAGAAAGTAAAAGTCCATTTTTATATTATAGGGCGATGGAGAATATATTTTGCAAGTCGTTTAATGCTGATAATTTATCTAGGAGTGATGTTTCTGCTGATGCTGGGAAAAATGGTATCGGTATTGGTTTAAAGACATTTTTACAGAATAAAGGTAATACATTTCAAAAGATTGCCGAGTTTAATAAAGAATCATATTTACTTAGAGATTTGAAAGGCTTAGATTTAGTAAAAAAAGTTTCTGAAATGAGAAATGAAAGAATTAAATCAACTATGAGAATATGTAATTTGAACGAAATGATGTATCACTTAGTAACAAGAAGTGATAAATATATATATATTTTTGAAGAAGATATGGATTTAATTAATATAGATAATATTAAAGTAACATCACAAAGTAAAACGACAATTCATTTTACAGATATGATACATGAATATAGTTTTAGTTTATCAAAAAGTACATTATTAAAAAGATTTAATACTTGTAGAAATAATAAAATATTTGGTTTTAGCGTTGAAATATTAAAAGACCCATACAATTTTTTGCTATCTATTAAAAATAAAGATATAATTGAAGAAAATAGTGTAGATAAATTATATTTGAGTGATAATTCAGTTATAGATTATATAGTTTTACCTTTATATAGCACAAGAAATAATAGAGTAGAAGAGCGTTCAGGGCTTAATCAGTGGAATGCAAGAGGAAGAATTAGAAATTTGAATGAAGTTTATATTTCTATACCTAGTTGGATACATAAGAATAAAAAACAGTTCTTTAATTATAGTACTGAAGATAATAAAACAACCCCCTTTGATGTAAAATTACCAAATGGAAAAATTATTAGTATGAGAGTTGCACAACAAGGTGGAAAAGCATTGATGAGTAACCCTAATTCTGAACTTGGCAAATGGATTTTAAGGGATATTCTTGAGTTGAAAGAAGGAGAACTCGTTACTAGAGAAAAACTAGATATAATGGGCATAGATAGTATAAAATTATCAAAAATGAAAAATGGTATATATAATCTAGACTTTTTAAAGTTAGGTAGTTTCGAAGAATTTGAAGAAGAGTTTAGAAAGTAGACAGTATATAGATTTAAATTATAAAAACATAATAGTTTTATTTTTTGCAAAAGGAGATAAATATGAAAGTTGCAGGTCTTTTTGCAGGTGTTGGAGGAATAGAGTTAGGTTTTCAACAAGCTGGTTTTAAAATTGTTTGGTCTAATGAGTTTGATAATAAAGCAGCTGAAACTTTTAAATCTAATCACCATAGCAAAATCGTAATTGACGATATTCATAACATAAATACAAAAACTATTCCAGATGTTGACGTTATTGTAGGTGGATTTCCATGTCAAGCTTTTTCAATAGCTGGTTATCGAAAAGGTTTTGAAGATGAAAGAGGAGAAATATTTTTTCAGTTAGCTAGAGTTATAAAGGATAAATTACCAAGAGTAATATTCATAGAAAATGTTAAAAATTTATTGACGCATGATAAGGGAAATACTTATAAAGTTATAAAAGAAACATTGGAAAGTTATGGGTATAAATTAAAAACAATGATTCTTAATGCTTGCGAATACGGGAATATTCCACAAAATAGAGAAAGAATTTATATAATAGGTTTTAGAAAAAAAGATGATTTTAAAAATTTTAAGGATATTGAACCGCTACTATTAAGCACAAAAATAAGCGATATTATAAATTACAATGAAAAAGTTGATGATAAATTTTATTATAATGAAAATAATTGTAGTTTTTATGAAGTTTTAAAAGATGAGATAAAAAATGAAGATACTTTGTATCAATGGCGTAGAGTTTATGTTAGAGAAAATAAATCTAAACTATGTCCAACTTTAACAGCTAATATGGGAACAGGTGGGCATAATGTACCAATTATTTTAACTAAACATGGAATTAGAAAATTAACTCCAAAAGAATGTTTTTTATTTCAAGGTTACCCTAAAGATTATGTGTTACCATCTAATTTAGCACAAAGTCATTTATACAAACAAGCAGGAAACTCTGTTGTTGTTCCAGTCATAAAAAGGTTAGCTAATAATATAATGGAAGCAATAAAAATAACAGAGACTAAAAATATTTTATAAACGTAAGTAAATAATATGAAAAATTTTTATAGTGAAGACTAATAATTTATTATTGGTCTTATTTATTTTTAAAAAATTAAATATATTAAAGACGCAAATTACAATAGTAAGTTAGCCACCTCAGGCAAGTCATAAGGACATACATAATTAAATAATTTACGTGGATAACGATTTATCCATTGTTCAACAGCCGTTACTTCGTTAGGAGTAACGGTTGTTGTGCCTTTTGGGAACCATCGTCTAATCAATCGATTTGCATTTTCGTTACTACCTCGTTCATAAGAAGAAAACGGATGTGCGTAATAAATAGGACAAGTGATGGCTTCGTCTAGTCTTAAAAATTCAGAACCATTATCAGCTGTTAAAGAGCGAATTAAATAGTCTTGTTGAATAGACGTCAAAGCGGTATTCACACTTTGGGCCGTTTTATCAGGAATAAGACGAATGATTTCATAGCGTGTTTTTCTGTCTGTTAATGTCAATAACTGTTGTCCACGTTTCTTGTTTAAAATGACTAAATCAATTTCAAAATGCCCAATTTCTTTTCGTTCGTTAATCTCTTGTGGTCGCTGTTCAATAGAGAGGGCATTCGTTTTTCTTGGTGGTCGTTTTTCATTTGATTTTATTGGTTTAGTTTTTCTAGGGTAAATCAGATGTTTACGTGAAATACCTGCTATCCATCCTTTATATATCCATGTGTAAATTGTCGTAAAAGACGGCATATCTGGTAATTGACTAATCATTTCAGGGGAATATTTATCCATAATTTTTTCTCTGATTACATTTTCTTTTTCTACAGTCCACGTATCCGTTCTACCTACGGCTAAACGTAAATGATTATAATCATTCTGTGCTTTTTGAGCAGAGTATTCTTTAGTGCCACCATGAAAAGATAAATCAATCAGTCCGCGTTTAATTTCGTTATTAATAGTTTGGTGATTTTTGCCTAATAATCTAGCGATTTCTCGGTTACTTTTTCCTTCTTTTTTCCATTTTTCAATTAAATAACGCTCTTTTTCTGTAATGTGTTTGCCTTTTGTGTTATAATGTTCTTGCATCTCTTGGTATCCTTTTTTTGTAGTTACTAAAAGTATATCCTATGAGATGCTTTTTTTGTACTACTGGCTAACTTAATTATATAATTTACTAATATATTAAAGATAAATGATAATTTGAGTATTCTTAATTAACGTGTTATAATGTAAGGTGGTAAATTTTTTATAAGGGTCGAATTAATTTATGGATATTAAAAAAATTATAAAAAATATTAAAATAAAAAAAATATATGGTAAAATTCCTGAAGCACTTGCTGGAATTACTAGCAATTCAAAACAGGTTAAAAAGAATTTTTGTTTTGTTGCCCAAGTTGGTTATAGTGTTGATGGTCATGATTATATCAAATCGGCAGTAGATAGTGGTGCAAGTTTGATAGTAGCCAGCAAGGATACAAATTATAATTTTAATAATTCTTGCGTCCTAGTAGTAAAGGAAAAAGAAGTAAATAAAATTGCCAGTAAATTGGCGGCTTACCTAAATGACAGCTATAAAAAAATTTCTACCGTAGCAGTAACGGGTACTAATGGTAAGACAAGTATTACCTCATTAATTCATAATATTTTAATACTGCTAGGAGAAAGTAGTTCTTATCTAGGAACGAATGGATTTTGTAAAAATGATGATAAACCTATCTATCTAGGAAATACGACACCAGATGTTGTCAGCCTGCACAATAAAATTGGTGAAGTTAAAAGGGAAAATATCAAACATTTTTCTTTTGAAGCCTCATCACATGCCATGGTTTTAGGAAGAATTTATAATGTTGATGTCGATATAGCAATTTTTACTAACCTAACACACGAGCATTTAGATTTTCATGGCGATATGCAGACCTATGCTTATGACAAGGCCTTACTATTTTCAACCCTAGGAAATAATTTATTAGAGAGCAAGTACGGAGTTCTTAATAAAGATGATAAATACTATGAGATAATGTCTAAGTGTCTTTATCAAGAAGAAATTACATATTCGATAGAAGATAAAAGTGCAGATTTTTATGCCTATAATATTAAAACGGCTACTATAAATAATAAATTAGCAACTAGTTTTACTTTGAAAAGTCCAGAGGGTAATTTTGAAGCGACAATACCATTTATCGGTAATTTTATGGTAAGTAATATCTTGGCTGCCCTAATAGCAGTATGGTTAAAAGGATTTTCTTTGGAAAAAATTATAAAACTTTTACCCAACTTGTCAGCCTTATACGGACGTATGGAAATTTTAGGAGAAGGCTTGCCAATAGATATAATAAGTGATTTTGCCCACACACCAGACGGCTATGAAAAATTATTAGAGGCTACTAAGGAGATGAGAAAGGGCAGAAGAACTCTGCTTTTAACTGGTATGGGTGGCGGAAGAGATTTGTCAAAAGGGGCTTATATAGGTAAGATAATATCGCAAGCAGATTGTGTGATTATCACAACAGACAGTCCAAGAGATGAAGATGTAGAAGTTTTGATGTCATCCATAGAAGAAGGAATGCAACACAAAAATTACGAAAAAATATGGTTTAGAACAGAAGCAGTAAAAAGAATAGTAGAATTATCACAAGAGGGTGATGTAATAATTTTGGCATCAAAGGGTAGAGAGGACTACGAAATTTTAAAAAACGGCAAAAAAGTTTGGCACTCTGACCCTGTAATATGTTTAGAAGAGGCAAATAAGAAATATAAGAATGAAAGGTAGAAAGTAGAAGTGACCACAATACAAGAACAAGTAACAAAGAGAAGAACTTTCGCAATAATTTCTCACCCTGACGCTGGGAAAACTACCCTAACTGAAAAATTATTATTATTCGGTGGAGCTATTAGAGAAGCTGGAACAGTCAAGGGAAAGAAAACAGGAAAATTTGCTAAAAGTGATTGGATGGATATAGAAAAACAACGTGGAATTTCTGTAACATCATCTGTTATGCAATTTGATTATGACGGAAAAATAATAAATATTTTAGATACGCCAGGACACGAAGATTTTTCTGAAGATACCTATAGAACTTTGATGGCAGTAGATAGTGCAGTCATGGTAATTGACGGAGCTAAGGGGATAGAGGCACAAACTCTAAAACTTTTTAAAGTTTGTAAGATGAGGGGTATACCCATATTTACTTTTATCAACAAGTTGGATAGGGAAATAAAAGACCCCTTAGAATTATTAGAAGAAATTGAAGAAAAATTAGAAATAGAAACTTATCCTATGAACTTACCAGTAGGAATGGGACAAAACTTTTTTGGTATCATGGATAGAAAAAATCATTATATAGAACCCTTTAAAGAGGGAGAAAATTTTGTTGATCTAGATAGTGAATATAATATTTTTGATAATAATCCTTTGGCAAATGACACTATGTATACAAAATGTGTCGAAGATATGATATTAATTACACAAGCAGGTGTAGAGTATGACTATGATAAGCAGTTAAGAGGGGAACAAACTCCAGTATTTTTTGGTTCTGCCCTGTCGTCATTTGGAGTGGAAAGTTTTTTAAATTATTATGTTGATACGGCACCGACACCAAAAGAAAGAAATACCGTAGAGGGTAGCAAGGTTCAGCCACTAGATAAAGAATTTTCAGGATTTATTTTTAAAATTCAAGCCAATATGGACCCGAAACACAGGGATAGGATAGCCTTTTTAAGAGTGTGTTCAGGAGTTTTTAATCGAGGAATGGACGTTAATCTTACGAGAACTGGCAAAAAAATAAAAATTTCACGTTCTACCAATTTTATGGCTGATGATAAAGCTACCATAGATACAGCCTATCCAGGAGATATTATCGGTCTTTATGATAGTGGTAATTATCAGATAGGCGATACACTTTACCAAAATAAAAAAGTTGAATTTGAAAAGTTGCCGTCGTTTACGCCAGAAATTTTTGTTAAGGTTTCTGCAAAAAATGTCTTGAAGCAAAAACATTTCCACAAGGGAGTGGAGCAACTGGTTCAAGAGGGGGCTATTCAATATTATAAAACCTTACACACCAACCAAATAATTTTAGGTGCAGTTGGGCAATTACAGTTTGAAGTTTTTGAACATAGAATGCGAAATGAATATAATACCGAAGTTATTATGGAACATATCGGGCAAAAGACGACACGCTGGATAGAAAATGAAGATATGATAAAAGAAAGTATGTCATCATCAAGAAGTGTGCTGGTAAAAGACTTGCAAGATAAGTATGTATTCCTTTTTGAAAATGAATTTGCTATGCGTTGGTTTAGTGATAAATATCCTGAGATAAAGTTGTATAGCTTATTATAGTAATAGGGGTTTAATATGAAAAAATCATTAAATATAAATTTTGCTTATTATAAAAATCCAAAATACAAAACTATTATAAACTATATTTTCTTTGGAGTTTGTACCACTCTAGTTAATTTAGTAGCCTACTACATATTGACTAGGTCAGGAATGGAAAGGGCAGTAGCAAATTTTATTTCGATAGCACTATCCATACTCTTTGCTTATGTAGTTAATGCAAGATATGTATTTAATTCTAAGGCTTACGGCTTTAAAAAAATATTTTATGAATTATCAAAATTTTTCACATCAAGACTATTTACTATGGCTGTGGAAATATTAGGTGTGGAATTGTTAGTATGGATAGGATTTCAAGACTTTATTGGTAAAATATTTATTCAATTTATTGTAATAGTGATAAATTACTTAATCAGTAAATTTATAGTTTTTATAAAGAGCTAGGAGATAAGATATGAAATTTTTTATAACCTATGTTGATATTAGTTAGTTGATACAAATGTATAGAATAACACCATTTAAATAAGCTGAAAAAAGTGATAAGAGTTCACTACCTATGTTAGTAATGAGATTATTAATGTAGATATAAACCTAGAGATTACATAGATTTAATGTATCGTTAAATAGTTTAAGTTTTTGTTAAAATATTTAGAAAATTTAATTCCAAATATAATTGTTAAATAATAATATTAAGTTCAATAATAATACTATATTGACAAAAAATACTATATGATATTATTTATATATCAGGAGTCATAGAGTGAAAGTAATAAAAATAAGTTGATTTAGAAAATATGATTCCCCAAAAATGATTAGAAATATTAGAAATAAATATAAAAGAAGGATTTAATATATTCATATAAGTGAGAATATATTACTTTTTTTGTTTGAAAATCCAATATATAAACATTTTACGTTATTTTGTTGTATAATGTTTGTAAAGGATGTAAAGGAGTTATAAAAATGAACAAGTTTCAACGACATCAGGAAATTACTAAATTAGTAAATAAAAAAGGAACAGTAAGGATTTCAGAAATTATGGGAACATTTGGTGTTACAGATATGACCGTCCGAAGAGATTTTATTGAACTTGAAGAACAAGGTGTATTAAAAAAAATACATGGTGGAGCAAGATCGAATTCAGCCTTCCAATATAAAGAAGTATCGTACAGAGAAAAGCATACTAAAAATCCTGAAGAAAAATTAAAAATAGCTAAATTAGCGGCGAATTTAATAGAAGAGGAAGATACAATTTTTTTAGGTCCAAGTACTACTGTAGAAATCTTAGCTGAAGAAATTCAAAATACTAATTTAACAGTAGTTACTAATTGCCTACCAGTATTTAATATTCTATCTAAGAAAAAATCTGTAACATTTAAGGTGTTTTTATTAGGTGGAGAAATGCGTCAAATTTCAGAATCATTTGTAGGAGAAATTACAAATACTAGTTTAGAAAATATGCATTTTAGTAAAATGTTCTTCAGTGCTAATGGAATATTTGAGAATGATGTTATGACTTCGTCGCTGGAAGAAGGCTATACTCAAAAATTGGCAATTTATAATTCTTTGGAACAATATTTATTATTAGATAGCACAAAAATTGGCAAGAAAGATTTTACTACATTCTGTAAATTGGCTGACTTGACGGCTGTAGTAACAGATTCAGAAGATGCAGATATAATTAATCAAATTTCAAAATATATTGAAGTAATATCGTTAGAACAATAATATGAATAAAAAATAATGGGAATTTACTTAAGGTGAATTATTATAAAATTTAGTATATGTATTTCCAATTCTTAAGAATATCAACATAATTAAAATTAGCTAGTTTAATTTTTCAAAAATGAAAACAATATAATGAAAACGCATGACAGTAGTGATTGGGACTGTCATTTTTTGTTTTTATAAACAATTATAAACAAAAAAATAACAAAATATCCAAAAAAAGTGTTGACAAATGTGTTTTTTTTTGTAAAAATGAAAGTGTAGAAAGAGAAGCAACAAAAACAAACATTCTACTAAATAAAATAAAAACAAGAGGAGGAAATTTAAATGACAGTTGTATTAGGTTCTGATAAAGCAGGAGTGGAATTAAAGAATGTACTAAAGGCTTACTTGCTAGATTTAGGACATGAAGTACTAGATGTTGAAAAAGAAGATGCAGATTTTGTTGATGTAACATTAGCAGTGGCTAAAGAAGTTGTTGCAAATGAAAAAAACTTAGGGATTGTAGTTGATGCTTATGGAGCTGGTCCATTTATGGTAGCGACAAAACTTAAAGGAATGGTAGCAGCAGAAGTTTCAGATGAAAGATCAGCTTACATGACAAGAGTACACAACAATTCAAGAATAATTACAATCGGTTCTGAAATTGTTGGTCCAGGAATTGCAAAAAACATCGCCAAAGGATTTGTAGAAGCAGATTACGACGGTGGACGTCACCAAATTCGTGTAGATATGCTTAACAAAATGTGCTAATTGAATTATTTATAGGAAGAAAGTATAAAGAGGAGATACAAAAATGAAAATAGCTATCGGATGTGATCACATTGTTACAAATGAAAAAATTGCAGTTGTAGACTTTTTAAAAACACAAGGATATGAAGTACTAGATTTCGGAACTTACGATAACGTAAGAACTCACTACCCAATCTTCGGTAAAAAAGTAGGAGAATCAGTAGCGAGAGGACAAGCAGACTTAGGAATTTGTATTTGTGGTACAGGAGTTGGAATTAACAACGCTGTAAACAAAGTTCCAGGAATACGTTCAGCTTTAGTAAGAGACATGACTTCAGCATTATATGCTAAAGAAGAATTGAACGCTAATGTAATCGGATTTGGAGGGAAAATCACAGGAGGCTTACTAATGAACGACATCATTGAAGCATTTATCAAAGCAGAATACAAACCAACAGAAGAAAACAAAAAACTTATCGAAAAAATTACTAAAGTAGAAACAATTAATAAATATCAAACAGATGAAGGATTCTTTACAGAATTATTAGAAAAATGGGCTCGCGGAGAGTATCATGACTAATAAGAAAATACTTACAATAACAATGAATCCCTCAGTTGATATAGCTTACCAATTAGATAAATTTAATTTAGATACAGTAAACAGTGTAGCTGAAGTAAATAAAACAGTAGGAGGCAAAGGATTAAATGTTACTAGAGTTTTATCTCAGTTAGGTGATAATGTTAAGGCAAGCGGTCTATTAGGTGGAAAAATTGGGGAATTTATAGAAGAGGAATTAAATAAAAATAAAGTAGGGAATGATTTCTATAAAATATCAGGAGATACTCGTAACTGTATAGCAGTTTTACACGGGGGAAATCAAACTGAAATTTTGGAACCAGGGCCTAAGATAAGTGAAGAAGAAGCTCAAAACTTTTTAACACATTATGAAAAATTAGTAAAAGAAGCAGATTTAGTTGTTATATCAGGAAGTTTACCGAAGGGTGTATCTAAAGATTACTATGTAAAAATGGTAGAAATTTCTACTGAGAATAATAAGGAGACAATTCTTGATTGTTCAGGAGAATTTTTAGTATCTACATTAAAAGCGAAAAAGAAACCTTATGTAATTAAACCAAATATTGATGAATTATCAGCAATATTTGATGTAAAAGTTACATATGATATTGAAGACCTAAAAGGTTTATTATCAGATCAGTTATTTGTAGGTGTGGAATGGATTATCGTTTCACTGGGTTCTAATGGAGCCTTTGCCAAACATGGTGATAAATTCTACAAAGTAAACATTCCAAAAATTGGGGTTGTAAATCCAGTAGGTTCTGGAGATTCTACAGTAGCAGGTATAGCATCAGCATTAATACATGAAGTAAGCGATGAAGATTTACTGAAAAAAGCTAACATATTAGGAATGCTAAATGCACAAGAAAAACAAACTGGATTTATAAATTTAAAGAACTATCAAGAATTATTTGACAAAATAGAAGTTAAAGAGGTATAAAAGCATGGCATTAACAGAACAAAAATTAAAATATATGGAAAAATTAAGTGATGAAAACGGAATAATATCAGCATTAGCTTTTGACCAACGTGGTGCATTAAAAAAAATAATGGCTAAACACCAAACAGAAGAGATATCAGTTGCACAAATGGAAGAATTAAAAGTTTTAGTAACAGAAGAATTAACTCCATATGCATCATCAATGTTATTAGACCCAGAATATGGACTAGCAGCAACTAAGAGATTGGACAATAATACAGGTTTACTATTAGCATATGAAAAAACTGGATATGATACAAGCAACACTAAGAGATTGCCTGACTGTTTAGAAGATTGGTCAGTACTACGCCTTAAAGAAAAAGGAGCAGATGCAATTAAATTCTTATTATACTATGATGTTGATAGTGATGAAGAAACAAAGGTTAAAAAACAAGTATATATTGAAAGGATTGGTTCTGAATGCAAAGCAGAAGATATTCCATTCTACTTAGAAATTTTATCTTACGATGAGAAATTATCAGATGCAACAAGTGCAGAATACGCTAAATTAAAACCTCGTAAAGTTATCGAAGCAATGAAAGTATTCTCAGATGACAGATTTGGTGTTGATGTATTAAAAGTAGAAGTGCCTGTAAATATGAACTTTGTTGAAGGATATGCAGATGGAGAAGTTCTACATACTAAAGAAGAAGCAGCGACATTTTTTAAAGAGCAAGAGGAAGCAACTCGCTTACCGTACATTTTCTTGAGTGCAGGAGTTTCAGCAAAATTATTCCAAGAAACATTATTATTTGCTAAAGAAGCAGAATCTAAATTTAACGGTGTTTTATGTGGACGTGCTACTTGGGCAGGAAGTGTTAAAGAATATATTGAACAAGGTGAAGGTGCTGCACGTGAGTGGTTACGTACAACTGGATTCAAAAACATCGATGACTTAAACAAAGTCTTAAAAGAAACAGCAACACCATGGAAAGAAAGATTAAAATAAATCAATCAATAGATTTAGAGAGGAGAAAATACTATGAACAAAGAAGAAATTACATTATTAGGATTTGAAATTGTAGCTTATGCAGGAGATGCACGCTCTAAATTATTAGAATCATTAAAAGTAGCTCAAGAAGGTAACTTTGATAAGGCTGAACAATTAGTAGTTTTAGCTCAAGAAAACATTGTATTAGCTCACAATGCACAGACATCTCTAATTCAAAAAGAAGCAGTAGGAGAAGATTTAGCATATAGTGTTACTATGATGCATGGGCAAGACCACCTAATGACAACAATTCTATTAAAAGATACAATCAAACACTTTATTGAATTGTATAGAAGGGTAGGCAAATAATGAATGGATTAATTTTACAAATAGAAAAAATGAAACCTTTCTTTGAAAAGGTATCGAGAAATATTTATCTACGAGCAATCCGTGATGGATTTATTGCCAGCATGCCGGTAATATTATTCTCTAGTATTTTCTTACTGATTGCTTATGTACCTAACATTTTTGGATTTAAATGGGATGAAGCTACTGAAGCATTAATTATGAAACCATACGGATACACAATGGGAGTAGTTGCATTACTAGTAGCTGGGACTACTGCTAAATCTTTAACAGATTCAATAAATCTTAGTTTACCACCAACAAACCAGATAAACTTTATATCTACAATGTTGGCAGCTATTACTGGTTTCTTATTACTAGCAGCTGATCAATTAGAAAAAGGATTCGCAAATGGATTTTTAGGAACTAAAGGTTTACTAACAACATTCTTATCAGCATTCATCGTAGTAAATATTTACAAAGTGTGTGTAAAAAATGATGTAACAATCCGTATGCCAGAGGAAGTTCCACCAAACATTTCTCAAGTATTCAAAGACTTAATTCCATTCACATTATCAATTATTATATTATATGGAATTGATATCTTATCAAGATCAACAGTAGGGACAGGATCTGCAGAAGTAGTTGGAACTTTATTAGCTCCATTATTCCACGCTGCTGATGGATATGTAGGAATTACAATTATTTTCGGAGCATTTGCATTATTCTGGTTCGTGGGAATTCACGGACCATCAATCGTAGAACCGGCAATCGCAGCTATTACATATGCAAATATCGAAACAAATTTTCAATTATTAGAAGCAGGAGAACAAGCAGATAAAATTTTAACACCTGGTACTCAAATGTTCATCGTAACAATGGGAGGAACAGGAGCTACATTAGTAGTGCCATTTATCTTTATGTGGTTATCTAAATCTAAACGTAATAAAGCAATCGGCCGTGCATCAGTTGTTCCAACATTCTTCGGAGTTAACGAACCAATCTTATTTGGAGCACCGCTTGTATTGAACCCAGTATTCTTTGTGCCATTCGTATTTGCACCAATCGCAAATGTATGGATTTTCAAATTTTTTGTTGATGTACTTGGAATGAACTCATTCTTCATAAACTTACCATGGACAACACCAGGTCCCCTTGGAATTGTAATGGGAACAGGCTTTGGATTATGGTCATTCGTTCTAGGATTAACATTAATAGTGGTAGACGTGTTAATTTACTACCCATTCTTCAAAGTATATGACAAACAAATTCTTGAAGATGAATTATCTGGAAAATCTTCTCAAACTACTTTTTTAGCTAACTTCAACACAGCTAAAGATGATGCATTGTTAGAAAAAGCAGAGAAAAAAAATCAAGAAATAAAAACTTTAACGGAACAAATAAATGTTCTTGTACTATGTGCAGGTGGAGGAACAAGTGGTCTTTTAGCTAACGCTTTAACAAAAGCGTCTAAAGAATTTGGAGAGCCAATTACTGCAACAGCAGGTTCTTACGGAGCTCACCGTGAAATTCTTCCACAATATCAATTAGTTATCTTAGCTCCTCAAGTATCTTCTAACTATGAAGATATGAAAGCAGAAACTGATAAACTAGGGATCAAACTAGTTAAAACAGAAGGATTTCAATACATCGGATTAACTCGTGATGGGAAAGGATCATTAGAATTCGTAAAAGAGCAAGTAAATAGTTAATAAATTTTGATAATGGAAATAGTAATATTTAATAAAATTAATAGCATTATTTCCGTATTTTAGAGATAAGAGGTATAGGAAAATGACAAAGACATTACCAAAATATTTTATATTTGGTGGAGCAACAGCAGCATATCAAGCTGAAGGTGCTACAAAAACTGATGGAAAAGGAGCTGTTGCATGGGATAAATATCTAGTAGATAATTATTGGTATACGGCAGAACCAGCTAGCGATTTCTATAATAGATATACAGTAGACTTAAAATTAGCAAAAGAATACGGACTTAATGGAATTCGTATTTCTATAGCTTGGTCACGTATTTTTCCAACAGGGTATGGGGAAGTCAATCAAAAAGGTGTGGAATACTACCACAAATTATTCGATGAATGTCACAAACATGGTGTAGAAGCATTTGTAACATTACACCACTTTGATACTCCAGAAACTTTACACTCTAATGGAGATTTCTTAAATAGAGAAAATATTGAACACTTTGTAGCGTATGCAGAGTATTGTTTTGAAGAATTTAAAGAAGTTAAATACTGGACTACATTTAATGAAATCGGACCTATCGGCGACGGACAATACCTAGTAGGGAAATTCCCACCTGGTATTCAATATGATTTAGCTAAACTATTCCAATCGCACCACAATATGATGGTTTCACATGCTAAGGTAGTAAAAATTTATAAAGATAAAGGATATGAAGGAGAAATCGGTGTAGTTCATGCACTTCCAACTAAATATCCACTTAATCCAAAAAATTCTGCAGATGTAAGAGCAGCTGAATTAGAAGATATTATTCACAACAAATTTATTTTAGACGCTACATACTTGGGAAAATACTCAGAAGCAACACTTGCAGGAGTTAAAGAAATTCTAAATTCTAACGGTGGAGAATTAGACCTAAGAGATGAAGATTTTAAAGTTTTAGAAGCAACAAAAGATTTAAATGATTTTTTAGGAATAAATTACTATATGAGTGATTGGATGGAAGCATTTGATGGAGAAAATGAAATAATTCATAACGGGAAAGGCGAAAAAGGGTCTTCTAAATATCAAATAAAAGGTGTAGGTAAAAGGGTTGCTCCTGACTATGTAAAAAAAACTGATTGGGACTGGATTATTTATCCCCAAGGTTTATATGATCAAATCATGAGAGTTAAAAACGATTATCCAAACTACAAGAAAATTTATATCACAGAAAATGGATTAGGCTATAAAGATGAATTTTTAGATGGAACAGTTTACGATGACGTAAGAATTGACTACGTGAAAAAACACCTTGAAGTTATCTCAGATTCAATTAAGGATGGAGCAGATGTAAGAGGCTACTTCATTTGGTCATTAATGGATGTATTCTCATGGTCAAATGGATATGAAAAACGTTACGGTTTATTCTATGTAGACTTTGAAACACAAGAAAGATATCCGAAAAAATCTGCTCACTGGTACAAGAAAGTTTCAGAAACACAAGTTATTGAATAGTATCAAAGAAATTTCTTAATAAATTTTATACATAAATATATTAGTCCTTTACTGCCACTTTACTTTATTTTAGGAGGAAATGAAAATGGTTATTAAGTTAAAAATGATAAATTAACAGTAAAATTTTCAGCACTAGGGGAAGCTTTAACATCAATAAAAGATAAAGGTGGTGTTGAGTAACTTTTGCAAGGTAATCCAGAATATTGACATTAACTATTTTCCATATGAGGTAGTGTAAGAGGAGATGAAATTTTACTATAAGGAAAAAATAGAAAAATATAAAGACCTGGCTTAGTAAGAAAAGAAAATTTTACTTATAATAAAATAGAAGATAAAGTATTCTCATTTAGTTACAAATTAACAGAAAAAACATTGAGAAAACATTCATATGATTTTGAATAAACAATTGTATTAGAAGAACGGAGTGGATTATCTACATTATTAGAAGAATCAGATAATTTAGTACAAAAAAGACAGGTTACATTTATTGAAACTAGAAAAACAAGTGTAAAATCATTTGATATAACAGTTTTATAGAAGATGAAATAAGAGTTTAATAAGGTTAAAGATAATATTTCAAAAAGGGCATTTTTAGCATATGAAAAGATATATGAAATAACATTTAAATAAAAAACAGATATTCCAAATGTGCAACAAGAAAAACTTTATGAACTAGGTAAATGATATATTAATGAAAGAGATGAATAGATTAGCCATTCGCATATTGCTTTAGATGACTATAAAATTAAATTTTTCACCGTAATAAATATATATAAAGAAAATGTAGAATTCAGGAAGACAATTTACCATTTTCTTGATAATTTTAATTTAATATATGGCTAAGATATGTTATAATAGGCATTCATAGCACTTTACTAGAAAAAAGACTTTTTATAAGTCTTTTTTTAATTTTTAGACATTCATACTAATTTATATCCGCAACTAAATAAGAAGTGGACATTTTTTAATAATTAAATTTAGTTTGTGGAATTTTTAAAAATATGATAAATTATAAAAATATAGTAAATATCTTATTTCTGAGGTTTAAGATTTGGATAGTGGTAATAGAATAAAAAATGAGATTGAAAAACAATCTTACTTTATAAGAATTAGGTAACAAAACAAATATAAGTCATCAAAATATTCATAAGTATGCACAAGGAATAATTTCAAATATACCAAAAGAAAAAATTGAAATTATAGTAAAAGTAATAAAAACAAGCCCGAGTTATCTTTATGGATGCCTTATTTTACAAAAGCAAAGAAACAATAAGCTATAAAAAGCCAGTGCCTATACCTGGGAGAGTATCGATATCACTAGAAACTAAAGGAGATCCCGAAAGTTTTTATCTTGATGGAATATAATATTACACAATATAAAATAACAAGGAACATGACGGATATTTACAGCGAAGATTGCAAAAGATATTATTTTACAAAAAGAGATATTATAAAAGGGACAGGATATGGTTTTATTATGAATCTAGTAGTAAACTGGATTAAAAGAAACAAGAGAAAGACTAGTAAGAAATATCTTAAATGATATATTAGTAATGAAGTATATTACATTTGAGCTAAGGCTTCCAGTAGATATTCCAGTTTAGATCTCGGAGGTGTTATTGTATTTAGCAAGAAAAACGCAAATGATAATAAACCATCTTGCATAACTAATTTTAATTTAAAGATAAAAGGAGATATGGAAACTTCTGAGGCTGGCACTAACTAAGTACTCTAAACAAAGCAAAATCTAAGAATGATAAAAATATTACAGGACTATTTAATAAAATAGAACTAGGTAAAGTAGTTACAAAGAAATTTATAAATACAAGTGACTACCTTATGAAATACAAAAGACAACTAGTATCAATTATAGAATTTCCCTCAAAATAAAAAACATATGTGATAACCATTATGAAGATAGTACGGAAAGAATAAGACTCGGCTAAATAAAAATAAAAAATTAGAAAGGAAAAGAGAGTGAAAGGACAAGCTAGAATAATACTAAGAGATATAAAGACAGGAGTAGAGGAAGAATATATATGAGATAATTTAGTAACTAAAGCAGTAGAAGATTTATTCTCTACCAATATTAGCGGAATGCTTTATAAGGCAAGAGTAAACTTCTTTAATTCAAATTTTCCTTTAGGTAAAAAAGCTATTGTAGAAATATTAATCTTTGAAGATAAATTAGAAGAAAATGTAGATAAGTCACCTTTTTATTTTTATAATTTTAAGTGTGGTATTAGAGTATGGACTATATGGGGTTAGTCCAATATAATGTGTTTTATTTGAATAGAATATATTATAACAATTATTCTGTTTGAATTTTTTCTGGCATAATAGTATGTTTATCAGCAACTCCTACTTTTTTAAGTAAGTTATAAGTTAGTCCTATATTTATTAGGTCTTTTTTGATGTTTTTTATTAATATTTCTCCTGTATCTTTTAGTACTATACTTGTAAATTCTCCTTTTTAAAGTCTATCTCGACATTACTAATGGTCGTTAGTTTTTCTGTTAATGTTTTAATAGCTCTTTCTATTGTTGATACCACTAGAAATTTATCATTTTTATATACATATCCCATGTAAGATCTTTCGCCTAGACAAAGAATTAAATCTAGTGAAGATATCGTTCCCTTACCTTGATAATTTGTAAAGTTTCAAATAAATTTATATCCATTATATATTTTTTCTGATTCTACTTGATTAAGACTTCCTCTTTTTGTACTCGCACTATCACTTGAATCGTTTTAGGAAAATGCTACTATATTATTATTTGAAGGGGCATAGTACCTGTCTTTCAAAGAAGAAGTATTGGATTTCATGGATATAAAGTTTAGAGTCTCAGGATTAACATTAAAACGAAATATCTCAAATTATGAGCTTATCAGCATTCAGCATTAAGGGATAATTATATATATTTATTAGAATCACAAAACAAAGGATTTATAAGATTAATTTAGAAAATAAGGTAGATGTTAAATATATAGAATATCCAATATAAATAGGTTATATAGATATGATAAATGATTGAATTTATCATAAATACAAAAGATGGAGTCATCTTTAAAAGGAAAATAAAATATATAGAAAACCGCTCAAAGATATTTATCTATGCTCCATATATTTATTATTTTTATGCAGATGATAGATCATCTATAAATAAGAGAATATCAATTATAACTTCTTATCTATCAACAATAAATAATCTAGCTAGTCCAATAATAAAAACAGTAAAGAAAATTATGAAAATAATATACATAATAAGGTAGGAAGCATGAAATCACTAGTAATATTTCATCAATTAAATTTTTCATTTTTAGGAGTCTTAACAGCAAATATTATAGGAGATTATGATCGCTTCTTAAAAATATTAATTATATTCATAATAATATACTACTAAACAGGACTAATGGCTACATTAGTAGAGAGAAAAAAGAATCTCAAAAAATGTTTCAAAAATTTTTGATAAAATTAAAGCAAATAGTGTAGAAGAAGACTATAAATTACTAAAGTATAAATATAACGATTATAGATTTTTATGATTAAATAAAGAAAATAAAAAGGGGATACAGGAAATATTAGACACTATAGAAATATGTAAGTAATATAAAATGTCATATTTACTAGAATATATCTTGTTTTTTAGGCAATGTTAGTGAGAGTTTTAAAGAAAAATAAGAAGTGAAACTATATTATAAAAAAAGCATTATTATATTTAAAAGGAGAAAATAATAATAAATTAGCTATACAAATAAAGCAATACATAAAAGAGAATTTTTCATAGAGAAAGCTTCTCTTTTTTATTTTATATAACTCAAACAAAAACGTCATATTATAAAATGATAATTAATAGCTAGAGAATTGAAAATTATAAAAGAATAAATAGAAAAACACAAAAACATATTAAAAAATATTGACAACGAAATTTTGAGGATGTATAATTCATAAAAAAGATAGGGAGGAAATATTTATGAAAAATAAAGTATTAAAAATAATAACAATAAATTTAATTTTTTCAACATTATTAGTAATTGGATATACACAAGGGAGTTTTGGTGTAAATCCAGGATAGATAAATATTACTATCTAAGAATTTCAAATATAGAAAATGTAGATATGTTTAAATTAAATACCAATAAAATATTGTTACTTAATCTAATTATATCGGTATTAATATATTTATTAACGATAGATTACAGTGTAGCATTATCATTTATATTAGTGTAAATTATATAATTACATTTTTATTTATCTGGAAAATAAAAAAGATGAATATAATAAATTCGTTTAAAAACGTAGTTTTATTATAGATACAAAAAGTATACTATAACTAATAGGGGAGACTATTATGACTAAATTAATTGTAACAGAAGAACATGCAACAAAAGAGTTAAGAAAATTTTTCACTTTATTAAAAGTAGAAGGTGTGGATTTAAAAATGCCTAATACATACATGGATGAAGTTTGGCACCATATGTTAGAAGATGATAAAGAATATAAAGAATTTTGCTTAGAAACTGCAGGAGCTTATATAGAACATGTACCAAATAAAGCTAAATTTCCAGAAGAATTAGCTTGGGTAAAATTATATGAAAATAAATTTGGTAAATTAGATATATCATGGTTTGTAACAGGAGAGGGTAACTTCCAAGAAAAAGAATATGAAGAATATATAAAAACGGGAGTATTAAAAATGTCTTGGGATTGCTCAGCAATTATAGAAGATATGTAGGGAAATACTATGAATGAAAAATTTTTAAAGTATATAGAAAAAATAGATATGATTTGTCCATATCTAAAATCATCAATAGATAAAAATTTGTTGAATTGCACAGAGGTTGTTTTAAGTTCAGAGAATACTGATGAAAAATTATCTAAATACATATTCTATAAATCATTGATTTTAACAGAAAAATTTAGAAAAGCAAGACATAATTTATCTGAGAGAGATATGATATTCTATACAAAAAATATAATTTTTGATGTGGACGATTTATCATATAGACAGTGGGAAAAGATAATATCTTGGTCACATTACACGTTAAAAGAGTTATTTTCATCTGAGCAGATTATGTTTGGGAAATTTTGGAAAGGGGAGGAAATTGTCAGCAAGATCACTAATAAAATGCTACCAATTCCAGAAATTACGTTTATTTCGATAAGAACAGCTGTAAAAAGCAGGGATCCTAGATTATTGAGTAAAATCAAAGAATTTGCAAAAATAATAAAAGAAAGTAATTTCAAAAATAAAGTTGAATATCCATCTTATATTTTAAAAAATTATAAATTGTTAGAATTTGAAGACTTATGTGAAAGTGGGTACTACGAATCATTAAAAAGAAAATTAACAGATAAGCTACTTAAAAAGTAGCTTATCTTAATTGTCATAATATGGAGGATTTATATGAAACAGTATTTTAAAATATTACGGTTAGATCAAAGCTTAACTCTAATATTCTCATTGATTAAAACGATATTGCTTCTGACTGCAGTAGGCTATATTCAGAAGATTTTCGATTCTATGATAAATAAAGATTTTAGTAGTGGAATTTATAATTTAAAGATACTTGCAGTAATAACTACTGTTTATTTCGTATTTATTTTTATAGGTCAATACTTACTTAGGAAATTATTCTTTCTGGGTAATTTTACTTTTATGAAATTTTTATATTCGCAAATTTTGAAGAAAGATTATTCCGATATGAAAGATGAATCATCAGGGCAAGTTCTATCTAAAATTACCAATGACAGTAAAAGAATATCTGACTGGTATTCACAAGGGGTTGTACTTATGGTTATGCAGGCACTGGTATTTATAGTGACTGTTACTTATATGCTTGTGTACAATATTTATGTAACATTTGCTATGTTAGTATTAACTTTTTTGTGTTTCCTTGTTGTTCAAAATGTTAGTAAAAAAATGTCAGATGTTGTAAAGGAAGATCAAGCCTTAGTTGCCAGATCTAATCAATACATTTTAGAATCACTAAATTCATTATTAGATGTAAAACAATTAAGGAAAGAATCTTATTTTATAAAAGGATTTAATTCTCTAATTGAAGAAAGAATAGATAAAAACAAAGCTGTTGCTAAGTATTTTTCTTTATATGTTGGCACATCAACGATAATAGCCTTTGTCTTGCCCATAATTTCAATTATTATTTCATCTTATTTTATAATTAATGACCAAATGACAGTAGGGTCAGCAGTAGCCTTGTACACATACTCAAGAATGTTAGACGAACCAGTGCGTTCAATTTCTATCCAAATAGGAATTTATGAAACTAGTAAAAAGATGGAAGAAAACTTTGTTGATTTGGTTTCTTATAAAACAAAAGAAAAAGAGAAATTAGAAGCTTTTGAAAAATTAAGTCTTGATATTAATTATTTTAAACATAATGAAGGATCTGTTAAGATTTTGGAAAATCTAAAAATAGAAGTAAACAGAGGCGACTTTGTTCTTCTTAAAGGAGCTAGTGGTGTAGGTAAATCTAGTCTTGTTGATATAATAATGAATAATGTAAAAACAAGTGATGAAACATTTGCAGGAAAACTAAGATGGAATGATAGTGAACTTGTTTTAAAGGATACTTATTCAAGAATTTTAAAAACAAGCCAATCTCCACTGATATTTGAAAAATCTCTAAGAGAAAATATTCTATTGGGTGATGATAATTTAGAAAGGAGACTTACAGAAGTACTTTATGTGGTTGGACTAACAGAACTAGTAGAAGAAAAAGGTCTTAATTATGAATTAACTAAAAATGGGGATAACTTATCAGGCGGACAAAAACAAAGATTATCTCTAGCAAGGATCTTAATCAGGAGACCAGAGTTTTTAGTATTAGATGAACCTACTAGTGCTTTAAATGATAGTTTATCAAAAGAAATTGCCCAAAATATAAGTGACTACTGCACTAGATATCAAATGACAACGTTAGTAGTTTCTCATTCAAGTGATTTTGATGAATTTGCAACTAAAGAGATACACTTATGATATGAGATAATAATTCGGAAATTAAAATAAACTTATTGTATAGGAAGAAATAATCTTTAAAAAGATTTTAGTTTAAGATTTTATAACAAGTATATTATATCAAGTATTGAGTGCATATTTACTGGCATGCTGTAGTAATTTGTTATAGTAGAATTGTAATTACGATAATTGGTGCAAGTAAGTTAATTATGTGGGATATTTTTATCGACTTTAGTTGCTGGGATCTTAGACAAATTTAATAAGTTATATTTTATAAAATTGTTAATTACTGCACGAATTTATTAATAGTAGGTATAATTTTATTATAAGGTAAATTTGAATTTACAGTAATGATAAGTATAGTTATGTTTTTATCTGCTATTATAGGGAACTTACATGTACCAACCTTAGGAATCTATAATTTCTATTTTATATAAAAAAATGAAAAATTATATAAAAATAATTCTCTAGCAATAACGTTTAGTCAAATATAAAGTATAGTGGTAATTTTTATATATGTAATATATATTACATTTTTAGATTTTAAACAAACCCTGCTTGCCTTACTATTTATAAGTATATTATTTTTGACATCTATTGTGAATTTAAAAATGAATGTAGTTACTTATACAAGTTCTAATTCTTCTATACAAAATATTAAAGAAGGAATTTCATATATTTTTAAAAAAATTATAGTAAGAAGTATAGTTACCATTGGTCTATTAACAAACTTCTGTTTTTGGAGTATATTTTTATTATTACCTAAAATTTCAGTAGATTCATTTTCATTTTTTAAAGGGAGTCACAGTTTCTTAGAATTAGCATTTTCTGTATTTGAAATAATATACTGTAGTATATTTTATAAATATTTAGTTGTTGTAACTAATAAGTTTAAAATTTTTAATATTACCTTAATTTTACAAAGTTCAGCTTTATTTATCATAGGTTTAATGTTATTACTAGAAAATGTATATTTATCTTATCTAATAATAGTAGTATTATGGACAGTATATGTTAGATAAATAGACTGGTGTCTATCTCATATTTTAGTACTGTTCAAAAGAATATTCCTGAAAAAATTATGGCTATTGTTATTTGTGTAATCTTAAGTATATTTTTTAGTTAATCCTATAGTAGCAGTATTAAGAGGATATATTGTGAATTATGCAGTAATTTCTACAATAGTTATACTATTTTCATGTATAATATTAATCACAGATAGCGATAATAACTTTTAAGGTTAAAGGAGTAAAAGGGAAATTCTATCTTAAAATAAAATTATATTATTATATTTTTTATAAAAAATTTCTAAAAATACTACTTAAGCCATAAGACTTTGTCCTTTATCTATTAGGAGAATAGATAAAAGAATAATAATAAGATTAAGAGAAAAAGGTTTAATTTACAAAAAATATCAGAAAAACTAGATCTATAAATAAACACAGTAAAATCATATTGTAGAAGAAATAAAGAAAATATAGAAAAATAAAAAAATGAATATTTAGAGTGTAGAACAAGGAAAAGGGAGGATAAGAAGATTCTGTTTAGACAAATGTAGAAATAAATGGTAATAAAAATCTGAATATAGTAGAAAAAAAGCATATTATCAATTTAAATGTATAAACTGCAAAAATGAATTTGAAGCTTACGGGAATAAACATAGAAAATATTTTAATGCATTACACTTTTTAGTCTATTTATTATTGTATGGATATTGTTCGTTTTTTAAAAATTTAGCAAATTAAAATATTATATTTCTTTTATTGAAACTAAAATCAATATTAAAAATTATGAGAATTAAAATCGGTTAAAGTATATTATTATATAAAAATTTCGAGCGGTATTTAATCTATTGCTCGAAATTTTTATATAATTGTAATGTTACTTTGATTTTTATTAGGGTTCTATTATTTTAATAACAATACAATAGATACTATAATAATTATAATTTAATAATCCATTGAAACTCTAGGTCTACTTCCTCCACCTTTAGCAAAAACAAATCCGTAATCTTTTTCTAAGTTTTCTGAATTTATTAATTGTAGTTCCAATTCATCTAATTCTTCTAGGATTTCTTGAATTTCTATATTGTCAATATCTAAATTAAAAGTATTCTCATTCATTAAATATCACCTCCTTTTAGAACCCTGTTTTACTATGAGCCTGTACTTTGATATCTTTTTAATCCAAAATTCCATATTGTTTTGTATACTAGTAGGACTAGCAGAAGACCAATAAACATTAATAGTAAGCTTTCTAAATCAAAAATATTTGTATAATTTATTAAATTTATCACTGGAAAATATCCTACAAATGAGAAAGGAATAATCACTAATACTACTTTTATAAAAAATGGATAGATATTAATAGGGTAATTTGACAACTCATATAACTGCCATAAAATTGATTTTATCCCATCATTTGTTATTGAAAAGAAACTAAATGATACTAAGGCGAGATATATTGCTTCTCTTACTAAGACTGCAGATATTGTAAATAAAATAAACTTTATTAAAAATATGAAAGTTATATTAATATCTAAATTGTATAATGCAAAAACAATAATAATTATCCCTGTTATTAACTCAAATAAAGCTTCTTCATCTAATTGAAAAATAATAAATTGGTAAAGGATATTAAGAGGTCGTAATAAAAACAAATCTAACTCTCCTGTTTGTATCAAATAAGGAACTTCTAATGTTGTAACAAAGAAAAATTCCCATAAGGCTGCTGTCAAAGTTAAAAAACCATACATAAATAATATTTGATATAAAGAAAATCCACCAATTATATCTGTATAATTTAGAGTAATAAGTAATATAAATAAGGTAGTAAAACTATCAAGTAAGTATCCTAAATTCCCTACTAAAAAATCTAGCTTATAACTTAGTATTCTTTTTGTATCCATTTTTAGAAATTCTAAATATAAATATAAGTGCTTCTTCATTTTAACCTCCCATTATATCTAATTTTTTAAACACATAATATGATAATTTTTTATAAATTATCCATAATATAATAATCCAAAAAATTTGCATAATAAACATAAATAATATTTTGCTATAATTATTATCATATACAATCATAGAAACAGGAGTATACATTATGGAATAAAATGGTGTAAATTCTGATATTTTTAATAACAATTTTGGATATAAGTCTATAGGTAATAGTCCTCCACCAAAAACAATAAGTAGGGCATTTACTAACTCAGAAATACCATTTATTTTTATAAATACTGTTGATAAAAGGGCAATAATATAGCCTAATAAAAATGCAATAAGATAACTTAGTAAATACATTAAAAGAAAAAGTATCAATCTTTCAAAAGAAAAAATTTTAAAAATTATATTGTAAAAAAACACCACATAGATAACTAAAATAGGTAATACTTGAAATTTTAATTTATAAAAAAAGTTACCAAAAACAATAAAAAATATTATGATTATCAATCCATCAGGTCTGTTTAAATAATTAATAATATTACCTTTTAAAATTTTTTCAGATACAAAATTTGTAGCTGATTTTATAGGTAATAATATTTGTAAAATAATAGCTAGCAAAACATAAGTTATTATTTCATCAACATCTATAGAATTATATTTTTTTACATAAGTCCATACACTATATTGTATTAATATCATAGTTAAAGACGCTATTATTTGCATTATTGTATTAAACTTATATTGACGTAAAGTTTTATATTGATATAAAGAATATCCAAAAAATCTATTCATAGCTCTCACCTAGCTTGTCTTTGACAAGTAATACCTCTTGAAGATTTAACTTTAATACCTCTGTTTGTGTAACTATACTTTCATTTGGTATTAGTTTTAATAAATCTATTACATTAAATTTGCTTTCATCAAAAACAAATTCTTTTGAATCAATATTTGTACGCAGTAAAAATATACCTTCTTTTTTTAAATCATATAGATTTTCTCCGTACATTTTTATTTTTTTATATTTATTAAAAATATCTTTGAAGCTTTTAACTGCTCCATCATAAGTTATTTGCCCATCACTTATTAAAATCATTCTTTTACAAGTTTTTTCTATATCTGAAATTTCGTGAGTTGTTAATATTATAGTAGTATTGTATTGTTTATTTATTTTTAAAATGAGTTCAATAATTATTCTCTTTGTTTCTATATCTAAACCTATGGTAGGTTCATCTAAAAAAACTAATTTTGGTTTGTGTATTATGCTGGCTATAAATTCTCCACGCATTCTTTGCCCTAAGGAAAGTTGTCTAACTGGCTGATATAAGTATTCGGTTACATTTAATTCTTTTATCAAATAATTTAGCCATTCTTCATCTTCTAAATCATAAATTTTTGATAGGTATTTAAAGGAATCTATCAGGGGTAAATCCCACCATAAATGAGATTTTTGCCCAAAGAGTACCCCAATATTTTTAGCATTACTTTGTCTATTGACAAAAGGGTCTTTACCTAAAACTTTTATACTTCCTTTTGTAGCAGTGAGTATACCTAATAATAATTTTATAGTTGTAGATTTACCTGCACCATTGTTTCCTATATATCCTACAATTTCTCCTTCCGATATTTTGAAAGTTATATTTTTTAAAGCATTTTTAATTTTCTTTTCAGTTTTTAAAAAACTAACTCTGTTTTTAATTATATAGTCTTTACTAAGACTATCAACACTTACTATTTCCTTCATAATTTGCCTCATATTTGTAATATTTTTTTGTCGATAATTAAGTATTCTTTATATTTTTTATAAAGATGAAAATTTCTAAAATTTGAAATAGTATAACTACCAAATCCAGGAAAAATAATTATATCTCCTTTATTTTTTGTTTCAAGTGAAAAATTTCCAAAACAATCCCCATAATACATAGTATTACCCATAACTTCATATTTTTCTTTCTTTATTTTAGGATTCAATATTATAGGTTTTTCTATTCCCCAAGGTGATGAAACCCATATAGATGAATCAACAAAAAGTATATTTTTATTATTAACAATTTTTTTATTAACTACAGACGTGAGTAAAAATCCACAGTATTTCAATAGAGCATCTCCAGGTTCAAAAATTAATTTAATTTTTTTAAATACCGGATCACTATTCAAATTAATTAAAATTTTTAAAAACTTACTCCTATTTTTATATAATGTTAATAAATCTCCACCCATATTTATTTCTTTTATTGTAGGATACTTTTCTATTAAATTTTTAGATATTTTAATTCTATTTAGAAATTCTTCTACATTAAAATTATTAGAGTGATAATGTATTCGTATGATTTTTTTATTTTTTTCTTAATATATTCAAAATCATGTTTATTGCTTATAGGTATGCCATAATTTTCATACTTAGAGTTATCTAAACTTATTCTAATTCCAATATTTTCATTATTAATGTAGTTTATTTGTTCTATGTTATCTATATCAATTATATTGTTTTTTGAAATTTCTCTAATATCATTTATACTTAAACAAGGAGACGTTATTGATATTTTATCAAAATTTAATTTTCTTACTAAACTATATTCTTCATAACTTGCAACATCACCCCTAAATCAAGTTTTTTTAAAATTTTTAATATTTCTATGTTATTATTAGCTTTTACAGCGAAATATAAATCTGATCTATAGAATAAAGATAAATCTTTTTTAAAATTTTCTATAGTTTTAATTAAAAAATTGTAATCATAACAAACACAAGGAGTTTTTAAATCTTTAATTATATCAAAGAAATTACGATCAAAAGTTGGCAAAATAAATTTACTAAGTTGCATAAATTTCTTCTTACTACATATTATTTATTAATTCTATAATTTTTTCTAAATTTTTATTACAGTAGCCTACAGCTATTTTTAAAAAGCATTTCCTGTTGTTAATGTCATATATAATTTTTTCAATCCTAGTTTTGTGAAATCCAAAACTAGAACCATAATCAATTAAGTAATCTTCTTGTGCTGGGTTATCAATAATTATTTTTATTAATTTATCATATTCACTCTCAATATCTATATTTAATTGAATTAAAATAAAAGGTGATTTTGAATGTTTAAAAATAGTGTTTTTTAAGACAGGGTGGACTATTTTTTTGAATTTTATGTTATTAATACGTTTCGCGACATAACTATTGTTTTCGTGAATTTTTTTTATATATTTTTCCAAATAAATACTATGGAATAAAAAGTTGTTAGTAAATATTCTTAATGATGATAAATTTAAATTTGTACCATATAGCATTCTATTTTCAACAACTGTATTGGTATATTTTTCAAATTCATTTTTAATTTTTTCATCTCGGAAATTACTGATTAAAATAGCCATTCCAGAACTTGTTAATTCTAACCCAAATTGATATAACTTAAGTAGAGATTGAACAATGATACAAAAGATATTTTCTTTATTCAATATCTTTTTTATTTTATCAATATCTATATTGAAATGGCTAATTAATGTTATATCAATAATAATAATTTTTATTTTTTTATTATTAGAATAGTCATTAAATAATTTTATAATATGATAAATATCAAAAATATTCATGTTTAAAGAATAAGTAACTGGTTCAATAAATAAAATATCTATATCATTAGAAATTATTTCATTTACTAAGTCTAATTCATTGTTCGCAGACTTATATATTACAGGAAAGGTTAATTTTTTTAAAAATTTATCTGTTTCAAAATATCCTATAGTACTTAATATAGTTATTTTAGTTTTATTATATCCCTCTATGTATGTTGTTATTAAAGTTGTTATTGCAGACATACCTGAATTAAATAAAAGTATTTTATCTTTATTATCAATTAATGAATTATATTTTTCCTCAATATTATTATATTTAATATTTCTTTCGTATACAAAAGAATCTCCTAAAATTTTATTTTGATAATAAGTGCTTTGTGAGGTGTATTTTGGAGATTTATATTTGAAATACAAATCTAAAAATAGGCTATCTTTAATCAATTCTTCTTTAAAATCTAAAAAAGAATTAATTTTATTTTTTCTTACATTCGAGTTATGTACTAAATTCTTTAGTTCCAATATATCACCTCAATACTTTAATTAAATCCAATATTATTTTGCATATATTTAAACTATCCATTCTATTTTTATCATTTAATTCTACAATATCTAAAGCAATAATTTTTATATTATATTCCATAAATTTATCAATAATATAATTAATTTCTCTATATGTGAACCCTCCTGGGATTGGCGTTCCAGTTGATGTTATAAATTCTGTAGATAGGCAATCTACATCAAAGGTTAAATAGTATCCTATGTTCTTATCCATAGATTTTAAAATTTTATCTATATTTAATAAAACATCTTTTGTATTAAAACTACGAATCTTATTATGCTTATATATTTTAGAGTACTCATCTATTCCAAATTGATATAAAAATTTAATTTCTTTATTTCCTATAATCCAATTTAAAAAATTACCGTGGTGTAGATATTCTCTCCAATTTTGATTTGAATTTAATTCTGTTTGAAAATCTTGATGAGCATCAAAATGAATAATTCCAAATTCTTTTTTAGAATTTATAACACCTTTAATTGTAGAATACGAAATAGAATGATCTCCTCCTAAAATTATGGGTATTTTATTAGATGAAATTAAATACTCAACAATATTAGATGCAAAATCAAACTCTTTACCATTACTCTTATAAATTCTTCTATTTATATCCCCAATATCATAAGCTTCTAATGGTAATGATACAAAATTATTATTAAAATAATCATACAAAGAACTACTATATTCTCTTAATAATACTGGGGCATTTCTTGAACCAGCATAATTTGAAGAACCTAAATCATAAGGAAATCCAAAAAATACTATCGCCTTATTGTTTATATTAATATCTTGTATATTTATCTTTCTGCTATTAAACATACTTATATTAGTATTAATAACAGTTTCTTGCTTAAAATTAATATTTTTTTCTAATTGATAAAATATTATTTATTTTGTCTTGTATTAACATATTGTTTTTAGAGTAATGTAACATCACTTTGTATAATTTATAACTTATTTCTATTTTCATATTAGAATTAATGAAGAAAATGTAATATAAATCAGATTTTTTATTTTTAAATATAACAAAATTATTGTTCGTATAATCACCTCTTTTTTATAATTAATATGGTATTAATGAGTATATGTATTAAATTATTATTCTTTAAAAATTAAGATTTAGACAAAATAGCTATTCTAATTTAGTTTAATTATATATACATTATTATTTATTAGTATTTTTAAACAATAAATCCTACTTAATTATAATATATTATATCGGAAAAAATAAGTATAGTCAAAGCCTATTTATATTAGATGAAATAATTTAATTATTTACATATAATTTTAATATTATTAAAATACAAAAATATTTATTATTTATACTGTATCTAATTTATTTTATAAAGTAAATTATATAATTAAGTTAGCCAGTGATACAAAAAAAAGCATCTCATAGGATATACTTTTAGTAACTACAAAAAAAGGATACCAAGAGATGCAAGAACATTATAACACAAAAGGCAAACACATTACAGAAAAAGAGCGTTATTTAATTGAAAAATGGAAAAAAGAAGGAAAAAGTAACCGAGAAATCGCTAGATTATTAGGCAAAAATCACCAAACTATTAATAACGAAATTAAACGCGGACTGATTGATTTATCTTTTCATGGTGGCACTAAAGAATACTCTGCTCAAAAAGCACAGAATGATTATAATCATTTACGTTTAGCCGTAGGTAGAACGGATACGTGGACTGTAGAAAAAGAAAATGTAATCAGAGAAAAAATTATGGATAAATATTCCCCTGAAATGATTAGTCAATTACCAGATATGCCGTCTTTTACGACAATTTACACATGGATATATAAAGGATGGATAGCAGGTATTTCACGTAAACATCTGATTTACCCTAGAAAAACTAAACCAATAAAATCAAATGAAAAACGACCACCAAGAAAAACGAATGCCCTCTCTATTGAACAGCGACCACAAGAGATTAACGAACGAAAAGAAATTGGGCATTTTGAAATTGATTTAGTCATTTTAAACAAGAAACGTGGACAACAGTTATTGACATTAACAGACAGAAAAACACGCTATGAAATCATTCGTCTTATTCCTGATAAAACGGCCCAAAGTGTGAATACCGCTTTGACGTCTATTCAACAAGACTATTTAATTCGCTCTTTAACAGCTGATAATGGTTCTGAATTTTTAAGACTAGACGAAGCCATCACTTGTCCTATTTATTACGCACATCCGTTTTCTTCTTATGAACGAGGTAGTAACGAAAATGCAAATCGATTGATTAGACGATGGTTCCCAAAAGGCACAACAACCGTTACTCCTAACGAAGTAACGGCTGTTGAACAATGGATAAATCGTTATCCACGTAAATTATTTAATTATGTATGTCCTTATGACTTGCCTGAGGTGGCTAACTTACTATTGTAATTTGCGATCTGTAAAAAAGTGAAGAATTCAAATTTTAAATAATTCAAAAGTAGTAATTTATTAGTATGTTATATTAGTTTTATAGATTATAGAAAGGGAGAAAAAGAAATTCTATTATCAGTTCTTATAAAAAATAAGAGCCATGGTTGGAAAAAATTAAGAATAAATTTTTTAATAAATTAAAGATATAATTTTCAGAAAAATATAGTAAAAATTCCCTAATATCTTATATAATTTCAAAAAAAAATATAAAAAACAGAAAATAAGTTGACGAAAATTTATTTTTTTGATATTCTTTAATCATAATAATTAAAGAAAGGGGGAAATACCATGAAAAAAGTTAATAAAAATAATGTTATAAACTCTACTAAAGATAAAAAAGAAAATCTTATTATAAAAAAGGTTAGCGTTTCAAAACCTGTAGTTGCACAATCAAAATGCAGATATTCTAGTGCGTATTAAAATAGTGTAGGGTTATTAGAAAGAGTGTGAAGAATTATCTTTGCACTCTTATTTTAAAATATAAAATGGAGGTAGGAAGTATTTATGCAGGAAATAGAAGAAGTGTATTTAAATAATAAAGGAAAAATGTTTTGCAAATTATTTCAAGATTATTATGAAATACTAGATGATTCAATTTTTGAATATGAATTTCCTAAAATTAATGAAATTAATTTTCTTACAATAAATAATATTAGAATACCAGTTATATCTATTAGAGATTATAGCACAGCTGTTGAATTTGTATCACAGTCTAATAATTTTGATAATTATTCTATTTGTATTTTAGAAACATACAATATATTATATATGATAAAACTTGAGGATTTAGAATCCGTAGTAATTAGGATAGTGGAAAATATTGACTATTCTATTTTGGAATTATTTTCAAATAATTATGGAATAATAGCATATCATTCTTTTTTTAATAAACTTGAAGAAAATAATCAAGAAATAATTAAATTTACAAATTATAAATTGTTAAATAATAAGTCTGTTGTATACAGAAAACATACAGGGAATATAGAGTATGTAGATGTAGTAAAATACCCTAATAAGAAAACTGTAGCATTTTCGGATGCAGATCTAATTTCAGAAAATTATGAATTAGGAGATACACGATATTTAAGTGTCCATGATTCAAATAATTTAATTAGTTCCATAAGTGAATTATCTCCTGTTTATAAGGTGGAAAGTTTAGACGAATATAGTGATTTAAATTTTAAAATATATAAATCTTATTCGTCAAGAAAGGATATTGAAAATAAATTTTCTGTTCATGGTGGAAAGGGGAGTACAGATGTACAATCATTTTTTAGTGCGGTAGGAGAAGGAATAGAGAGATATTCTGCCAGATTATTTTTGTACGATAATAAATATATAATAACAGATAGTTATAAAAATTTAAAGAGACTTGGGAGAAGAATTCTTAATCCTATAGAATTAAAATTAGATGAAAATTTTATAAATGAATATTCTCAATGTAAAAATTTTGAGTGGATTGAAGGATACTGTTTAACGAATAAGGAAAAAATTTTTTTACCAGCAAATAGTGTATTCTTTCCATATGATCGCCCTAAAGAACTTATGTTACATTCACAATCAACCACTGGAATTTCTTCAGAAGTAACATTTTCTAGAGCTATTTTGCAAGGTTTATTGGAAGTCTTAGAAAGAGATTCCTATTCGATAGTACATAAAGCAAGGATGAAAGTTAAGGTAATTGAAATTAATGAATGTGATGATAAATCTATAAAAAGAATATTAAAATTTTTGAATGAAAAAGATATAAACATTCATCTAACGTTAATTAGCCAATTTTCTTTTGTTCATGTTGTGCACTGTACATTGGAATCTAAAAAATATCCTATATATACACATGGTTCAGGGGCTAATTTGAGTATTCTTGTAGCAATAAAAAGAAGTATTTTTGAAGCAATACAGTTACGAGTTTCACAAAAAGAATTAGAGTATTTAATTAAAGATAACATAGAGCATGAAGAAATACCTTCAGTTTTATGGGGAATGGGAATTAAAGAATATGTTTCACCCTTTTTAATTAATATAGATAGTGAAAAAATAAAATTTACTAGTATAAATGATTTATCTACTGGGAATATAATATTAGATTTACAATTTTTAGTAGATAATTTAAAAAGAGAAAGCTACAATGTTTATTGTGCGAATTTAACCCGAGATGATGTCCTTTTATATACAGCAAGAGTAATAGTCCCGGGATTACAAGATATAGATAATTATAATACTAAAGTAACAAAAAGATTAAAAAATATACTGAGAGAAAAAGGAAAGTTAATTAATACATTAAGAATGTTTAGTTAAGGATTTAATTATGAAATATTTTATTAATAATTACATTAAAAGAGAAGAGAATGGAATAAGAATTTCAGAAATTTATTTAGAAATGAATAAAGAAAGCGCAGATTTTTTATATAAGAATAGAGGTAAATATATTGATATTTTATTTGGCAATGATGATATAGAGATATTAATTAATTATAGTTTTATAAGCTTATTTCCAAATTATTATAATTTGATTCCTAATACAAGTTATTCTTTATTTGGGATTGATAGTAGATGTTTACTAGAAGATTTGAATGATGTAGAGAGTAGAGAGAAGAAGGTTGGAGTTTTTGAATTTCCTTATTTTCAAGGGACAATAAAGCATAATTACAATAGAGATTCTATTTCTATACTAAAGGATATGTCAAATAAATTTCCAAATCCAAATATAAGTATAAGAGAAAATAAAGATTTAGATGTCGAATGTTCATATATCTATGATTACGGGTTCCTTAATATAAATTTTAATAGTAAAATGATAAATGAAATTGAATCTATATCTTATAAAATATACTCTTCAAATAATAATATATTCCCTTTGTTTTTGGGAGGGGATCATACTATAACATACCCGATTGTCAAAGGAATAAATAATAGTGGTTATAAGTCATTAAGGTTATTGTATTTTGATGCACATTTAGATATATCAGAACTAGAAGAATTACACAATGGAAATGTAATGAAAAAATTAAAAGAAAGCTTTAGTGGAGATATAGAGTTGATAAATTTTGGTGCGAGGAGTCCATTATTTATAGAAGAATATAACACTTCAAGAGACTTGACAAAATTTACTGATATAGAAAACTTAATAACTTACTTAAAAAAGAATAAGAATATACCATTATATATTTCGATTGATTTGGATTATTTAGATCCTGTTTATAATCCGGGGGTTACTTATCCTGTACCAAATGGTTCAACTGTAAATAACTTATTGGAAATTATTAGGAAAATATTTGATTTAGATGTGAAAGTTTTAGGAATTGATATTGTAGAATATAATTCCAGCAATGATTTGTCTCTTGTAGGGGCCAACACATCTGCATATTTAATCTACAATTTATTAAAAGATATGGCAAAATTTTATAAATAAGTAAGGAGAATATATGAATTTCAAAAAAATAACATTAAGAAAACCAGTATTATCAATGGGGAAATTTGATAATTCTTTCTCAGATATTGATATTATACTAAAATTCATGAATATATATACTCCTGAAGGTAAGACTAAATACGTAAATAGAATGAGGTATAGAACAAATCCTCTATTTGGTATGGTACTAGAACATAATGTGACTATAAGTGAAAAGAAAGTTGAGTATAGTTATCCTGAATTGAAAAAAGCCAATATTTTCTATGTTCCTACTGGAAAATATTTCTTTAATAGGGAATTTATGGACTATGGTGATTACTATGAATTAAAAAAAAATGGTGAATTAATAAGGATAGAAAAAATTTATCTTAAAGATATAGTAGAATTTTGTACAAAAAATAGATTTATAAATAATGAGTTATTATATAAATTATTAAACTTTAGATTACTTGGCTATTCTGATAGTGACATTAGGTTATTAGTCGAAAATTTATTGGAAAATAAGTTTTTACTTCCTGAATCAGAAGAAAAAATAGTATTATCTGATATATCTGAAGATGGGATACTTGTACGTCCAAGATTAAGTAATGAGATGTATTATTTAGATCTTCCAAGTAATGATATAGTAGAATTGGGTAATTTTTTAGGTAGATTGCGTAAAAAGAGAAATCTAAAAGGTTATTATGAATTAGTAGAAGAATTTACAGATGCGTATTCTTTTATAAAAATAAGTATACTAGATATTTTGAAAAACTACAATTTTTTGAATAAAGTAAATGAATTTATATCTATTAATGAGTATGATGGAAGTGAAGAATGGACTAAATTTATATGTGAACACCTAGATGCTTATTTTATGACTAATGATAAAAATTTTTTGGATATTAGAGTAAAAAAACTTAATTTTGAGAAGAACTATGAATATAATTTCGATGTTACTGTTAATATAATAGAAGTTAAAGGAAAATTATTATATAACTTGGATACATCTAAACCTTTATATAGAAGTTTTTCTATAAATGAAGAGATACAAGAAAATAAGTATTCGTTAAATTATAAATCAGAGAATAATATTACTAATTATTTTTTAAAAAATAAACAAAAAAAAGGAATAAATATTAATTATTCAAGAAATATATCTAGCGATTTAAATTTAAATGATTTATTTTTAACTGTGAATGAAAAAAATAGAGAATTTATATTAACTGATAAAGACGGTAAGCAGGTAGATATAAGTATAAATTCACCAATTAATCTAAAATTACTAGATGATGTATGTAGACTTCTATTACTAGTTTCTAATATAGATAATATAGCTTATAATTATATACCAACTTTAATAAAAGATTATAACTATATACCAAGATTAATGATTAATAGAAAATTTATTATTTATAGGGAACAGTTTGTTATTAAGTATAATAAGTTATTATTTTCTGATATATCTAAATTTAGAGACGTACTATTGAAAATATACGAAATGTGTGAATCTCAAGATTTTTCTTATGTAATAAGTGATGTGGAAATATTTGTAGATTTTAATGATAGCAATGTAATTTTTTTCTTATTTAAAGAATTAAAAAAATATTCAATCCTGCATTTTAAAGAATTTATACAGAAAGACAGTATAATATATGAAAAAAATGAACATTATGCTAATGAAGTGATTATTTCATATGATGTAGGTAGTCATAATAGTAAAGATAATTGTACTAAGTTGTACCCAATAGTAGAAAATCCATATAAAAGGGATATGTTGAAAGATTGGATATATTTAGAGTTGGTTTTAGATTCTTTTATAAGTGATGTCTTTCTAGCATTAAATAGTATTTTAGAAAATGACATAAAATTTTTTTATCTATTCTATATTAATGGTAATAATGAAAGAGTATTGAGATTAAGGTGTAAAGGAATAAATAATTTTCATAAAATTACTTTTATATTGAGTAGCTTTAAATTAAATAATTTCAAGATATTACCTTATGAAAAAGAAATTTGCAGATACTATAATTTAGGAATTGATAATTTTGAAAAATTTTCCTGTGAAGATTCAAAAAGAATTTTGAATACTCTAAAAGATTGTGTAGATTTTGATAATATGACCGAATTAGAAAAATTTATGTTGATGTTAGAGAATACAGTATATCTTTTTGATTATTTTTCAATTGCTTATGAGTCTAGATATACAATGCTAAAAAAATATATAAAAGGAAAGGAAGATAGAGATAAAAAAAAATTAGTGAAAATAAATATAAATTTAAATAAAAGAAAAATAAAATATTTTACTAATAAAAATTATATCAGAGCTGAACATCTTTCCCTGATACATTTAAGTAATGTAAGATTAGTGGGGAATGAGTTGGATATTGAAAGAGAAGTGTACAAATATTTAGCAATTTTTTATAAGGAGGAAAAATGGAGAACGAAATAATAAATAGATATTTGAGAAATGGACGATTAACTGTTATCCCCAAAAAAGAGAATGTAAAAATAATTATATTTTCATATTTATTGGGTGAATTACAAAAAGAAAATGAAATGTTTTCTGAAAAGGAGCTCAATAAATTTTTGAAAAAATATTATGATGACTATGCTATTTTGAGAAGATATATGATTGACTATGGTTTTTTAAAGAGAGATAATTATGGAGAAAAGTATACAATAAATAAAAAAGTTAAAGGAGAATAGTATTGATGATTAAAAATATTACTAATAAATATTTTATCTTAACTAGTGGTCTTGCTATGGGAATAGCTATGTTTAACCCAATATTATATATTTTTTTATTAAATCAAGGTTTTACCTACTCACAATTAGGGATATATTTAGCATTATTTTTCTTATTTTCATTTTTAACAGAGGTACCTTGTGGAGTAATAACGGATGTAATAGGAGTAAAAAAGACATTACTATTAAGTTGTATTTTTAGAGTGATCGGATTAATTTTTTTATTAACCCAAAATTTTTACTTACTGTTAATTTCAGCATTATTTTCAGCAATTGCAGAATCTTTTCAATCTGGAACTTTACAAAGTTGGATTGTAAATAGTTTGGATGAAATAGGAAAAAAGGAAGAAATTTCAAAAATTTTTTCAAGAAGTATGATGATAACTTCGTCATTAACGATGATTGTTGGTTTTGTGAGTTCTAAAATTTTGTTTAAGCATAATCAAAGTGCGTCACTGATAGCTAGTATTATTATTTTTTCTTTAGTATTTTTAATTGTTTTAAGTGCATTCCCTAGAACATTTTTAAATAGAGGAAAATTAGATATAATAAGTATTATAAAAAATTCATCAGAGCATTTAAAAAGTACAGTTTTAAAATTATCAATTTTGAAAAGTTCAACTTTGCTAATTTTATTGCTATTAATGCCTTCCATTTTAGATGCTGGTCCATCAAATCAATGGCAATCTATTTTTTATATACCTAACCTAGATTTTTTAAATGGGTATATATGGGTGATAATTTGTATTTCAGGAATGTTAGGTAGCTTTTTATCAGAAAAAATAGGGAAAGTCGAGAGTAATAAGTTGTTGTTTACTACTTTACTCATAATGAATAGCATATTAGTAATTGTCATTTATTTTATTAATTTACCAATATTAAAATTTTTAATTTTTATAGTTTATATTATTTTCTTTACGGTACTTTCTATACGATCAAGTGTGATTCTACACGAAGAAATAATATTATATAATAAAAGTAGAACGACCTTAGTTTCTATATTTTACGCAGTAGAATCTTTAATAATGAGTGCAGCAGTTTTCCTTAATGGAGTATTATCTGATACTTTTGAAGTAACATTTGTTTGGTTAATATTCGCTGTATTTGTTTTACTGATACTTATGATTATTTTTGGTGTAAAACGATGGAAAAACAATTAACAGATAAATTGCTGTATGCAATTATTGAACAGAGAGATTCTATTGAGTATTTAGCCAGTATTTTACCAAGAGAAAACTTGTTAGAGTATGAAAGGGCGCTAGATAAAAATATTATAATGATAAAAGATGCAAGTGAGGAAGATATAATGGAATTATTTAGAAAATATCCACCTAATTTGCCCAATATTGAATTCAGTTTAGAAGGTATTGATATAAAATGTGAGAATTTTATTAATGAAAGTATAAATAATAATATAAAAAAATACAAGTTTGATTATTATATATGGAGAGATAAAAATGGATTAAAACCATTAATAGATACGTTTAAAGAAAATTATCAATATTATGTATTTGGTATAAAAGATAGCGATGTCTTTAATGAGATAAATATAACTAATATTTTGAATTTAATAAAATTTGATATATCTTTATATAACTTTGTAAGTAAAACATTATGTGAGAATTTAATTTATTTAAATGAAAACTATTATAGATGTGTGTATCTACCATTGAGCAGAGAAAATATATTAATTTTTCCTAATAATTATAATAATATTTTTAATAATATATATATATTACATGAAATATCTCATGTTATTTTAAATTATTTTAAAATAAGATATAACTTAATTTTATCAATAGAGGAAGAAGAAAAGTTTGCTCATTTAATAGAAAGCTCCATTTGCAATGATATTTTAATAAAAAATTTAAAATACTATAGAAAATTTATTACTAACTTGTTGATTGAAAATATCGTGAAAACAGAATTTCAAAGGATATTATATAAAGATTTTGAAAACTATAAAGATTATAATAGTAAAAAATTATTGTTAAATAAATTATCAAAACAATATGGGTTACCAGAAAATTATAATATTTTAGATATTTTTATTGAAGAGATTCCTTTTTATTCCGGTGCATATATTTTAGGTCAAATAGGAGCAGTAAGTAATTTGAACATGTATTCTTTAAAAGAGTGTTTAATATATATAGAAAATATATATAGCTGAAAGGTTCTATTTAATTCTCAATTCTATGAAAAATTGAACTGCACCTCCTAAAGTTTTGTCTAACTTTTGGGATTCATAACATTATAGCTATACCAAGAAACATAAGAAAAAAAGTAAAAACAATATGTATTTATATATATCCACCCTATATGAAACTAATAAAAGAAATATTTCCTAAAGCAGAAATAATAATAGATAGGTTTCATATAGTACAGAATATAAATAGAGAATTCAATAAATACAGAATACAACTAATGAATAAATTCAAAAATAAAGAAAGGCATATATATATATAATTAAAAATATATTGGAGGTTACTATTAAAAGAATATAGTGAAATAAACTATCAGAAAACTCACTATTCAAGAACATTTGGAAGAACAGTATCTAACAAAGAAGTATTAGATTACATACTATCAATAGATCAAATATTGGCTAACAACTATAAAATAATGCAAGAAATAAGGTATGCATTAAAGACAAGAAATATAGAATTATTTAAAGAAACTATAAATAATAATGAAGATACTTACTCTTAAGGTATGATCAAAGCTATTAAAACTATTAAAAAATATGAAGATTATATGATAAATAGCTTGAGATATAACTATTCTAATGGTGTTCTAGAAGGGATTAATAATAAAATAAAACTTATTAAAAGAGTATCTTATGGGTACATCATTTTATAATTTTAGGTTAAGAATTTTAATTGTATTTAGATTATTGGCGAATTATGATAAGAAAAATGACATTAAAAATAATCTTATGCAGCAGAATTCTGCTGCATAAGATTACCATTAATTTCCATCCCCAGGATTTGACTTAGAGCCAAAATTCTCCATGCCTCGTATTTATTATACAGCCAAAATTTCTCTTGGTCTTTGTTTTTATTTATAGTTATGGAGTTTTTTGAAATTTACTTATGCAAATATCATTATTAATATTATTTTTATATACTTTATTTTTTCTAGTTTTTTTATCAGTTATAACTAGGTGATGGGGATCTATTAAAAATATAATATATTTGTTTTTGTTAAAATCCTTGTATAAAAATATTCTATAAGGTGTTGACATTTTCAATTTATCTAAAATATTATATTTTAAAAACATATCCTCAAATTTTAAAAAATCATCTTCGCTAATAAATTTAAGCATAATTTCTTTTGTTTTTTTATAAATATCAGGTTTTATATCTTTTAAATCAACACTAAGTAGTATAGCTTTATTTTCATTATTTAATTGAACTAGATTATCAAATAAGTTTGACACTTTTTCTTTGTAATCACTAATTTGATGTCTATTTAAAAAATTAGTAAACTCACTATTTTTTATATTAAATGATTTAAGGGTGTTTTCCTCGTAAATTTGATAGTCTGATTCTTCAGTAACTTGTAAAAATTTTGATGACTTAATACTATTGCTACTTTTTAATGATGAATTTGATTTTATGTTGTTTTTTTTATTTTCCATAATATTAAATGCTTTGGAAAATTTTTCTGTATTCATTTTCTATATCTTCTTTTTTCATAATCTTAGAATTTTTATTTTTAAAAGAATTTTTCCATACATAATCTTCATGGCTTCTATCAACAAGAGCAAAATCTGATTTGTTTATAATCATTTCAGAAACATCATTAATAAACTTATTAATTTCTATATTAATTTTGGCCTCTAGATCAAATTTAAACTCTTTAGCATTATATTCTCTAGCTTTATTTTTTTTATAAACTTCTTTTATGACCGGACCATAATTCCATGCTTCAAAATTTGCATCAAACAAATATTTTGGATAAGAGTCTGAATATGAAGATTCAGTGACTCCTTCTTTTTCTTTTGCTTGATAATTTCCAGAATAAAAAGCAAATAAGAAATATAAACTCTTTTGTAATTTTAATGGAGAAAGTTCCCCGTATTTGTAGAATAAATGGTTTATTAAATCATCAATATTATTAAAATAAAATTTACGCATAATTGTATTCTCCTTTTTTTATATTTCAAGTAATATTATATCAAATTAATAAAAAATATGTAAGGTATATTTAATAAATATAATATATGACATTAATATAGTATTTTAACATATTAGTAAAATGATTTATTTAAATTGTAATATTTTTAAATAAGTAAATACTTTGTATTTCTCTTATTATAATTGCAATCAAATGTATATTAGTTATTCTTATTATTCCAAGAATGTCCAAATAGTTCATTTCCGTTAGGAGATAAACTAGTAATAGTTGTATCTTTTATTATTTTTCTTGCTTTCTCAGGAAGAGTATTTTGTTTATCTATTGCTATAAATATTTGTTTGTCAAATGAATTATATAATTCTAATATTTTTGAAATACCTTCATCCTCAGTTTGTTTTAATATTATCGAATCATGTATTATACATGGTAATTGAGTTTTATTCAATAAACTTAAATCATATTCAATAATAGCTCTAAATTGAGAACCAGTCCCTGTATCATTTGGAATATAAAAGTTATATTTTTTAATACTTTCTATATTCAGTATAGGTGCTGTTTTTTTATTATCACATACAAAATCATTGTATTCATTCATTTGATTATTTATAGTATTTTCTATTTTTTCAGATATAGATTTTATTATACAATTTAATTCATTTTCAACATTTTCTTTATCAATTTTTAGTTTGTATAATTCCTCATACATTTTAAGCTGATAATTTAGGGTTGTTAATTCACTTTCTATTCTACCAAATTCATTAAGTAATATTTCAGATATATTAGCTTTTATAGGAATTTTGTTCAATTCATTTTCTAGGTATTCTATTTTTTTATTTTGCTCCTCAATAAGTATTTCTAATTCTTTTTGGCGAAATATATTTATAATATGTACTCCTATTTACATTTAACACTTTACAAAGAAGCTTGATATTGTGTTGGTTTTTAAGGGGATTGATAGCTTCTAATCTTTGTTTAAGTGTGGAGTGAATATGGCAATCGCTTTTTTTAGAATTATTATTTCTTCCTCTAATTGAGCATTACGTTTCTGTAATTCTTTAATTTGTTGAGCAGTAAATATTTCACCGTCATCTATTTGAATCTCTGAGTATTTTTTACCCATTTATTTATTGTACTAATAGAAACTCCATAATTATTGCTAAGTTCTGTTTGTTATTTTCCATTTTGGTATAGGCTGACTATAGATTTTTTAAAATCTTCTGTGTAGACATTTTTAGCCATTTTTACCACTTCCTTTCTTGTCTATTTTATTATAATATATTATTTATTTTTGTGTCTACTTTAATAGTATAGATCCAATCCCAAATAATAAAAAATAATGCAGTAATTAAAAAAGAAACAAATAGGTACTTAACTAATGATTAAAATTAAAAAAAATAAAATATTTTCTTTAATATGTAAAATAATTTATAAACGAACATATCCACTCGTTTCATGTATAGTGTATAACTCTGTTGGTGAAAAAATAGGGTGGATGCAGTAAATATGCTGATAAAATAAGGATTTCCAAGTGTTATTCGAAATTGAATAACGCTTGGGTATTTTTTGTTTTGAGAGAATTTTAAAGTTTAGGAGGAGGTGTCGAGTTAACAGTAATGTTTAATCGGGGTGGAGTTGATAGGGATGTTTGAAAATATTAGTTAAATTATAGGAAAAGAAAAAATATTATATAACAATTTAATATTATGACGAGGTTAGTTGTTATATTTTTATTGATAACAATACAGATCGCAAATTACAATAGTAAGTTAGCCACCTCAGGCAAGTCATAAGGACATACATAATTAAATAATTTACGTGGATAACGATTTATCCATTGTTCAACAGCCGTTACTTCGTTAGGAGTAACGGTTGTTGTGCCTTTTGGGAACCATCGTCTAATCAATCGATTTGCATTTTCGTTACTACCTCGTTCATAAGAAGAAAACGGATGTGCGTAATAAATAGGACAAGTGATGGCTTCGTCTAGTCTTAAAAATTCAGAACCATTATCAGCTGTTAAAGAGCGAATTAAATAGTCTTGTTGAATAGACGTCAAAGCGGTATTCACACTTTGGGCCGTTTTATCAGGAATAAGACGAATGATTTCATAGCGTGTTTTTCTGTCTGTTAATGTCAATAACTGTTGTCCACGTTTCTTGTTTAAAATGACTAAATCAATTTCAAAATGCCCAATTTCTTTTCGTTCGTTAATCTCTTGTGGACGCTGTTCAATAGAAAGGGCATTCGTTTTTCTTGGTGGTCGTTTTTCATTTGATTTTATTGGTTTAGTTTTTCTAGGGTAAATCAGATATTTACGTGAAATACCTGCTATCCATCCTTTATATATCCATGTGTAAATTGTCGTAAAAGACGGCATATCCAGTAATTGACTAATCATTTCAGGGGAATATTTATGCATAATTTTTTCTCTGATTACATTTTCTTTTTCTACAGTCCACGTATCCGTTCTACCTACGGCTAAACGTAAATGATTATAATCATTCTGTGCTTTTTGAGCAGAGTATTCTTTAGTGCCACCATGAAAAGATAAATCAATCAGTCCGCGTTTAATTTCGTTATTAATAGTTTGGTGATTTTTGCCTAATAATCTAGCGATTTCTCGGTTGCTTTTTCCTTCTTTTTTCCATTTTTCAATTAAATAACGCTTTTTTTCTGTAATGTGTTTGCCTTTTGTGTTATAATGTTCTTGCATCTCTTGGTATCCTTTTTTTGTAGTTACTAAAAGTATATCCTATGAGATGCTTTTTTTGTATCTCTGGCTAACTTAATTATATAATTTACTATAACAATATAGGTATGTGGTAACTATAGACTTATTTTTTACATAATGTTATGAATACCGAAAACGGACAAAAAACGGACAAAAACGGACGAAAAAAAGAAAAAACAAATTGCTAAATCAATGAAAATATGGTAAAATTCCATTTACAACTATAGGAGGCGGATTTAATGCGTGGCGGAAGTAGAGTAGGTGCGAGAAGAAAATCAATTTCAGAAAGTGAAAAGAAGAGGGAAAAATTGACTTGATTATTACAAAATCCATTAGCCGTTTTGCTAGAAATACACTAGATTGCTTGCATTATACTCGGCAATTAAAAGAGTATAAAATTCCAGTTTATTTTGAAAAAGAAAATATTAACACTATGGGCTCTAAGGTAGAAGTTCTACTCACTATTATGGCCTTTCTTGCACAGCAAGAATCAGAATCCATTAGTAAAAACGTCAAGATGGGTATTCAGAATCCATTAGTAAAAACGTCAAGATGGGTATTCAGTACAGATATCAAAAAGGGGAAGTGCGGGGTCAATCACAATCGTTTTTTAGGGTATAACAAAGACAAGAATGGGCAATTGGTAGTAGATCCAAACGAATCACATATCATTAAACGGATTTTCAAAGAGTATTTAGAGGGAAAAAGTTTACAGAAGATTGCGAATAGTTTGATGGCGGATAATATAATGACTGCAGCTAATCTTAGTTTATGTCGTGCAGGGAGTATTCGAAAAATACTGACTAATGAAAAGTATATGGGAGATGCCTTACTTCAGAAAACTTATACAGTGGATGTATTGAGTAAAAAGAGAGTGGTGAATAGCGGTATAGTATCACAGTATTATGTAGAGAATAGCCATGAAGGCATTATTTAAAAAGAAGTATTTCATAAAGTTCAAGTGGAGTTGCGACAAAGAGCAGAACAATATCAAGGAAAAAACAAAAGAAAATCAACGTATAGTAGTAAGTATGCTTATCCAATGTGATTATTTGTAAAGAATATGAGAGTGCATTCAGAAGAATTCAATGGTCTTCTAAAGGAAAAAAGTCAGTAAATTGGCGTTGTAAAACGAGAATTGATAAAGGCGTATCCTGTTGTTGTGTAGAATTAATTAATGAGACAGAGCTCCAAAATATGATTATCCGTGGAATAAATAAGTTGATGGGGAATCGTCACGAAGTTTTAGAAGTGCTAAATCAAAAAATTGAAACGAGCTTAAACAAGGATGGATTATCGTTGAGAGATATCCAGTTACAAATTGAACATTTACAAAATGAATTGGAAATACGTGTGCAAGAAAGAAAAGACTATGTGCATATTTTAGAGCAATTGGATCAACTAAAACTGCAACGCACTAAATTAGAACATTGGGATAATATAAAAAAGAAAAAACAAAGTAGGTTCGCAAGAAATACAGTAGGTTCACTATCAACTGTAAGAAAACTAAAAGATTTTGTAGTGGAGATATACTTTGAAAAAGAAAACATCTGGACATTTGATTTAAAGGGTGAATTACTTATTACAATAATGAGTTCCTTAGCACAAGAAGAAAGTAGATCAATATCAGAAAATATAACATGGTCTAAACGAAAACAAGCTGCTGAGGGTAGAGTGACATTCGCATATAATAATGTACTAGGTTTTAAGCCAGAAGAGGAGGGTGGATTAGAATTTGATAAAGAGCAAGCCCAAATAGTAAGATACATATTTGGACAGTTCTTATCAGGGAAAAATCCTAATCAAATAGCAAAACATCTAACTGAAAATAAAATACTGACACCAAGAGGGCAAGAAAAATGGAGTTATAGCAGTGTAAGAAGTATTTTAACAAATTAAAAATATAAAGGTGATGCCTTACTTCAAAAACACTATGTAGCAGACTTCTTAAACAAGACTCAGAAAAGGAACAACGGATAGCTACCTCAGTATTATGTAGAAAATAGCCATGAAGCAATAATTGATAAAGAAGTATTTGATGCGGTTCAAGTGCAGTTAAGTGAAAATAAAAAATGCTATACAGAGAAAAAATACTTTGGAAAAATTAGGTGTGGATGTTGCGGTAGTTCATATGTGAGACATTTATGGCACTAGATAGAGCTATAAGATGTGGTAATCAGAATGTAGAAAGTGGGTATGATGATAGAGGATTGTTGTTTTTATAAAAAAAAAATACAAATGTATTGCAAAAAGCAACACAAAATTATATAATGTTAGCTAAGGATGGTGATAAATATGGTAATGACCAAAACAGCTAGCGTTAATGTTAGGATACAAGAAAATATAAAGAAACAAGCAGAACAGATTTTAGAAACAATTGGTATACCTAGAGCAACAGCAATAGACATGTTTTATAGGCAAATTATTATGAATAAAGGTATACCATTTTCAGTAACTATACCTAATGAAGTAATAACTGTAGATACCTTAAGTGAAGAAGAGTTAGATAATATACTTACTAATGGATTATCTCAGGCGAAAGAGGGTAAATCAAAGAGTATGAATTTAGTATTTTCTAAATTAGAAAGCGAGATTTAATGGAAAAATACCAAATAGAAATTACATCTCAAGCTGTAGAACATTTAGAAAATATAATAACATATATTAAAAATGATTTAAACTCTCCATTAGCAGCAAGAAAAACATTAAAAAAATTAAAAGAAGGTATTGAAAAATTAGATATATTTCCAGAAAGAAATCCTAAACTTAGTGAAGAAAAATACGCTAAGGAAGGTATTAGAAAAATACTTATTGAAAACTTCTATGTATATTACTGGATAGATTTAGAAAATAAATCCGTACAAATTATCGCAATTATTTATGCCAAAAGGGATCAATTATCTGCTCTTTTGAAAATATAAGAAATGAAACATCTACACTTAAGTAGGTGTTTTTATTATACAAAAAATTAGGAGACAAAATTATGATATTAAGTAGACTATTTAAATCAAGAGATAAGCCAATAAATAAATTGAGTGGAAATAACCACTCTTTTTTTATTGGGCAAACAGCAAGTGGCAAAAGAGTAAATGAAAAAACTGCAATGCAGATGACAGCTGTATATTCATGTGTGAGAATATTATCAGAAACCCTCGCTAGTTTACCACTACATATATACGAAATAACAGATTTAGGAAGTAAAAAAGCAACCAACCACTATTTATATAACTTACTCCATAACGAACCTAACAATGAGATGACAAGTTTTATATTTAGAGAAACATTAATGACACATTTATTATTATGGGGGAATGCATATGCTCAAATTATTCGTAATGGGAAAGGTGATGTTTTAGGACTTTACCCACTAATGCCAGATAAAATGAAAGTTGATAGAGATGAAAATAATACAATTTTTTATGAATATACAACAAATGATGGAAAAGTAAAATTAACCACACAAGACGTATTACACATACCAGGATTAGGATTTGATGGCTTAGTAGGTTACTCACCAATAGCTATGGCTAAAAATGCAATTGGTATGGCTATTGCAGCTGAAGAATACGGGGCGAAATTTTTTTCTAATGGAGCGACACCAAGTGGAATATTAGAACATCCTGGTACAGTAAAAAATGCAGAGATTTTAAGGAAAAGTTGGACTAGAGGATTTTCAGGTAAGAATAACCATAAAGTTGCGATACTTGAAGAAGGTATGAAATATACTCCTATTTCAATAGCACCAAATGAAGCACAGTTTTTAGAAACAAGAAAATTTCAAATAAATGAGATAGCTAGAATTTTCAGAGTTCCTCCACACATGGTAGGTGATCTTGAAAAGTCTAGTTTTTCTAATATTGAACAACAATCTCTTGAGTTTGTTAAATATACGCTAGATCCTTGGGTGAAACGTTTTGAACAAGCTATGACTAGGAGATTACTTAAAAGTGATGAAAAGAAAAAATATTATATAAAATTCAATGTTGATGGACTACTTAGAGGAGATTATCAAAGTAGGATGAATGGATATGCAACAGCACGTCAGAATGGTTGGATGAGTGCTAATGATATAAGGAGTTTAGAAAACTTAGATTTGATATCAGATGAGGAAGGAGGAAACTTATATCTAGTCAATGGTAACATGTTACCACTTAAAAAGGCTGGTTCTTATGCAGAGAGATTAACAGATTATAAGGAGGAAAACACAGATGAAAAAATTTTGGAATTGGAAGACAGTACAAAATAATAATGATAAACCACCAGAGAACATATTATTTTTAAATGGAACAATAGCTGAAGAATCGTGGTTTGATGATGAGGTTACTCCACAGATTTTTAAAGAAGAACTAATTAAACATAGTGGAGATATTACTGTATGGATAAATTCACCTGGTGGAGACTGTATTGCAGCCGCACAAATTTATAATCTCTTAATGGAACACAAAGGAAATGTTAAGGTGAAAATTGATGGGATAGCAGCTAGTGCTGCGAGTGTAGTTGCTATGGCAGGAACAGAAGTTATTATGAGTCCTGTTTCAATGCTTATGATTCATAACCCTATGACAATTGCATATGGTAGTACAAGCGAAATGCAAAGAGCTATAGATATGTTAAGTGAGGTTAAAGAATCAATAATTAATGCTTATGAAATAAAAACGGGATTATCACGAAACAAAATATCAAAACTTATGGATAATGAAACATGGATGGATGCAAGAAAAGCAGTTGAACTTGGTTTTGCTGATTCTATCTTAAAACGAGATGAGATTCAGGATATTGAGATTCCAAATGTTAGTATGCTTTATCAAGAAGCAACAGTTCAAAATTCAATGATGAATAAAATCAAAGAAACTTTTAAAAACGTAAACGAAGAAAAAATAGAAGCTGATTCGTTAATAAATAGATTAGATTTAATAAAAAACTGGAGGTAAGAATTATGAATAAAAAAATACAAGAATTAATTGAAAAACGTGCTAAAGCATGGGAAGGTGCAAAAGCCTTTGTTGAGAGTAAAAAAGATAGTGATGGACTATTATCAAAAGAAGATGTTGAAACTTACAACAAGATGGAAGAAAAAGTTAAAAACTTTACTTTTGAAATAGAGAGACTTCAAGAGATGGAAAATATGGAAAGAGAATTATCAAAACCAGTAAATGATCCGTTAATCTCAAAACCAATGGTGTCTGACAAAGAAGATAAAATCAAAAAAAATCTTCAACACAAAAAAGCAATGATAAAAGCACTACGATCTAATTTTAGACAAATTGAAAATATCCTACAAGAAAAAGTAGATACTGATGGAGGATATTTAGTTCCAGATGAGTATGATAGTAGATTAGTTGATACGTTAGAAGAAGAAAATATTATTAGAAAATTATCTCAGACTTTAAAAACAAATGGTAAGCATAAAATCAATATAGCTGCGACAAGCCCTGCGGCTGCGTGGGTTGAAGAAGGTGGAGGGTTGAAATTTGGAGAAGCAACATTTAAACAAATGTTATTAGATGCTCACAAATTGCATGTTGCTATAAAAGTAACAGAAGAACTACTTTATGATAGTGCATTTAATTTAGAAAACTATATAACAGAACAATTCGGCAAAGCACTAGCTAATGCTGAAGAAGATGCATTTTTAAATGGAGATGGAAATAATAAACCGACAGGAATATTTCATGAAACAAATGGTGGAACCTATTTAGATAAAGTATCTACGATTAAAGCAGATGATGTAATAAACTTAGTTCATGCTTTAAAGCGTCCATACCGAAAAAATGCAGTTTTTATTACAAATGATAAAATAATAGCTAATATCAGAAAACTAAAAGATAACAATGGTGCATATATTTGGCAACCATCATACCAATTAGGAGAACCTGATAAATTAGCAGGATACCCAGTGTATACTTCAGCTTTTGCACCAGAAAATAAAATTGCTTTTGGTGATTTTAGCTATTATAACATAGGTGATAGAGGTGCTCGTTCATTTAAGGAACTCCAAGAATTATTCGCGGGTAATGGTATGATTGGATTTGTAGCTAAAGAAAGAGTTGATGGGAAACTACTAGTTAAAGAAGCAGTACAAATATTAAAAACAGATGGATAAAAAAGGAGTGATAAGCAGTGAGTCTTAAACTAGAAGAAGTAAAACAATATTTAAGAGTAGATTCAAGTGATGATGACTTACTGCTTGAATCTTTAATAAAAACTTCAAAAAATTTATGCGTGCATATTCTAAGAGTAGAAGAAGATTCTACTCTTTTATTATGTGAAGAAGTTAAAACAGCAATGATGTATACAGTTGCTTATCTTTTTGAACACAGAGAAGAAGCTAACCATAAAGAATTAACACTAACTCTTAGAAGTCTTTTATTTGGGATAAGAAAGGTGGAATTTTAATGTACATTCATTTATTAAATACAAGAATAACAATACAAAAATGTATAGTTAATTTTGATGAATTACACCAACAAACAGAACATTGGAGTGATTTTTATAGTTGTTATTCCAATATAAAATTATTAAATTCAGAAGAATATGAAAAACAAGGTGTTATAAAAAATAAATCTTATTATTTAGTAACAATTAGAAAGTGTAATAAATTAAAAAATATGAATACACTAGAATACAGAGTAAAAATAAATAATGAAATATATAATTTGAAAGATTTAGACGAGTTTAATAATAAATATATTAAATTTAAAATGGTAAATATAAATGACTAAAAAAGTAAATATTGATTCATTAGCAAAAGAAATTAATAAAAGTTTAAAAGACTATGCCGACTTAGCAGGAAACGAACTAAAATCTTGTATAGTGGAGTTAGGAAATGAAGTAAGAGATGAAATTAAAGATAATGCTCCTGTGAAAACCAAAAAATATCGAGCAAGTTGGAAAAGTACCAAGAAAAGAGAAAGTGCTAATTCTATTGAGGTTGTAGTTCATTCAAGAAACAAATATCAACTAACACACTTACTAGAATTTGGACACGCTAAAAAAAATGGTGGACGAACTAAAGCAATACCTCATATAGAGCCAGCCACTAGAAATTTAGAAGAGAGAATTACACAAAAACTAGAGGAGAAAATGTGATGGATACAAACGAAGTATGTAAAATGTTAGAAAAATTAAAAATACCCTTTGTCTATAGTCATTTTAAAGAAGGTAGTAATCCAAAATTACCATACCTACTATATTACTATTCTGGGGACAACTTATTTAATGCCGATGGGTTAATTTATTACAAATTTAAAAAACTTATAGTGGAATTATATACTTCAAAAAAAGATTTTGAACTTGAAAACAGGCTAGAAAAAATATTTTTAAATGAAGGAATAATATATCAAAAAGAGGAAATATGGATATCTAGTGAACAAATGTATGAAACAATTTATAAGATGGAGGTTTAAGTATGGAAAATAAAGTAAAATTTAATTTGTCTCATGTTCACTATGCAAAATTAACTGAAGGTGATACAACAACTTATGAAAAACCAGTACCAATTCCAGGTGCTGTAAAAATTAGTTTAGAACCTAATGGAGAACCAGAAAGTTTCTATGCAGATGGAGGATCATATTACACAATCAATAACAATATGGGATATGACGGTGATCTTGAGATTGCAATGATTCCAGAAAGTTTCAGAAAGGATATTCTTCAAGAAAAAGAAGATAAGAATAAAGTTCTAGTTGAAGATTCAGGATCAGAAACAAAGAACTTTGCACTACTTTTTGAATTTGATGGAGATCAGAAAAAAATACGTCATGTACTTTATAATTGTTCAGCAGGTCGCCCAAAAATTGAAGGTCAAACAAATGAGGAATCAAGAGAAGTACAAACAGAAACACTTTCAATAAAAGCAAGACCTATCAAATAAGGACTTGTGAAGAGTAAAACTGGTAAAGAGACAACAGAAGAAACATATAAGAATTGGTATCAAACAGTGTATATGCCAACACATGAAGGAGAAATGTAATGGGAGTTATTAAAGATATAAATGTAGATGGAAAAGTTGTAACATTTAAAGCGTCAGCAGCGATACCTAGACTTTACAGAATGAAGTTTAGTCGTGATATTTATAAAGATTTGCTTATATTAGATAAGATTAATAAGAATAAAGGAAATATCGATATTGAGAGTTTAGAAATATTTGAAAATATCGCATATATTATGGCTTACCATGCAGATGATAAAATCTCAAATGATGTAGGTGAATGGTTAGAACAGTTTGATACTTTATCTGTATATAAACTTCTACCAGACTTAATAAAATTATGGGGTATAAATGTTAAAAATATGAGTACATCTAAAAAAAAGCAAAAGAAACTGAGCGGACGTTAAATACCGCTCTTTTTTTACTGCGTTCAGTTGAATTAGGACTTTCAATGAATGATTTATCTGAGTTAACAATAGGGTTAGTAAATGATATGTACATTGAAAAAAATAATGATAGTTATAACTATAAAGTAATAGCGACACAAGAAGATATGGATAATTTTTAGGAGGTGATTGTATGGCAAGTAGAATAGCAGGTATTACTGTAGAAATCGGAGGAGATACTCTTAAATTAAAACAAGCATTAAGTGAAGTTGAAGGTAAGATTAAGCAAACTCAAAGAGAACTTAAAGATGTTGAAAGACTATTGAAACTTGATCCACATAATACCGAATTACTTACTCAAAAACAAGAACTCTTAAATACAGCCATAGAAGAAAATAAGAAAAAACTAGAAACATTAAGGCTCGCTGAGGAACAAGCTAAAACTGCACTCGCAAATGGAGATATTTCAGAAAAGCAATTTGACGCATTAAAAAGAGAAATTATTGCGACTGAACAAGAACTAGATAAATTCACAGAAAAATTAAAACACACTAATAGTTCGATGCAAGCTACACTTAAAGAAGTTGGAGGTAAATTCAAAGAGACTGGAGAGAAGATATCTTCAGTAGGCACAAATCTATCAAAAAATGTGACAGCACCAATTGTAGCAGTTGGAGCTGCAGCAACATTAGCCTTTCGTGAAATTGATGAAGGATATGATACGATTATCAAAAAAACTGGAGCAACTGGAGAAAGTTTTGAGGGGTTAAAAAATGTTGCGGATAATATTTTTAAAAGTTTACCTGTTAGTATGAGTGATGTAGGTGTTGCGGTGGGAGAGGTTAACACTAGGTTTAAAGTCACTGGTGATGAGCTTCAAGAACTATCTACTTTATTTCTTAAGTTCGCAGAGATAAATGAAACAGACCTAAATACCGCTATAGGAATGACAAATAAAATAATGCTTCAGTGGGGTATTGACGCTAAGGAAACTGCCAATGTGTTAGGATTAATAACACAAAAAGCACAAGATACAGGAATAAGTGTTGATACTCTTATGAACGGAGTTCAGCAACATGGAGCAATCCTAAAAGAAATGGGGTTAAATCTAGGTCAGAGTATTAACTTACTTGCACAATTTGAAGCAAATGGTGTAAATGCAGATCAAGCGTTAAGAGGTTTTAGAAAGGCAGTCGCAGCCTACACTAAAGATGGACTTTCTATGGATGAAGCCCTTAAGAAAACAATTGAATCGATAAAAAATGCAGGGAGTGAAACTGAAGCACTAACGATTGCGACTAAGATTTTCGGAACTAAAGGTGCTGCAGAGATGACTAGGGCTATAAGAGAAGGTAGATTTTCTATAGATGATTTATCAAAAAGTATGTCTGAGTACGAGGATGTTGTAGACAAAACATTTGAAGGAACAGAGGATGGTATAGATAAATTTAAAGTAGCTAGTAATAACGCTAAGCTAGCATTAGGTAGTTTAGGAGAAACAATTTCTGATGTTTTAGGTCCAATTTTACAAGGGATCGCTACAGTTTTTGGAGGTATAGCAACTTGGTTGAATAGTTTAAGTCCAACAGCTAAACAGATAGTCGTAATAATTGGGCTTATAGTAGCTACGATAGGTCCACTTTTAGTAATAATCGGTACAGTCATTGGTTCTATAGGAAATTTAATAACGGGTGTTGCAACAATTTCTGGTGCTTTTAGTGCGATGAGTGGTGTAATGGCTGGTTTATCTGGTGCGATAGTACAAATGCTCGCTATAATAGCTGCGGTTGTAACATTGATATCTATAGGTAGTTATTTAAAAGATCATTGGAGTGAAATAAAAGAATTTTTTTTAAGAACATGGCAAGGGATAAAAGAATACTTTATAAATATTTGGGAAGAAGTAAAACAAACACTAATAATAGTTTGGGAAGTTATAAAAGTATATTTTACTACTACATTTACGAATCTAAAAACAACATTCACAACAATATGGGAAGGAATTAAACTATTTTTTGAAACAATATGGATAGGTCTAAAAACAACAGTAATTACAATAATAGAAATAATAAAAACAGTAATAACAACTTACTGGAATACTATTTTTACTATCACAGGAACTATTTGGAGTTCAATAAAAGAAATAATTTCAACAATTTGGAGTGGAATTAGTAGTCTAATTAATAGTGTAATAACGACAATTAGTAATTTAATATCTTCTACATGGAATAAAATACAAAATACAATAAGCACTATACTTAACAATATATCAAGTACGATGTCAACAATTTGGAATAGTATTTATTCAATAATTACTAATATAGTAAGCAATATATATAACTACGTATCACAAATATTTAATAACATGTTATCTGCCATTAGTAACATAATAGGGAACATTAGCTCTACAATTCAAAACGGTTTTAAAGCAGCAGTAGATTACATCTTCGGATTAATAAAATCATCATACACTTGGGGTAGTGATTTAATTTCAGGGTTAGTACAAGGTATAAAAAATAAAATTAGTGCAGTAGTAGACGCAGTAAAAGGAGTAGCTGATACCATTTGGAGTTATCTACACTTTAGTGTGCCAGAAGTAGGGCCACTTACAGATTATGAAAGCTGAATGCCAGATTTTATAAAAGGTTTATCAAAAACACTAGATAACAGTAGAGGAATATTAAAATCATCAGTAAAAAGACTCTCACAAGATCTAGTATTAAATCCAAGTTCAGAAAAATATAAAATACAAAAACTAATTAACGTAACACAAAGTAACTCAGATATATCAAAACTACTATCAAAAATAAACCTTAACAATAACGCACAAGATATAACAATACCTGTATATTTAGGAGGTAACTTATTAGATGAGATTATAGTAAATACACAACGTAGACAAATTATAAAATCAGGAGGAAGATAAAATGAATAAAACAACATACTTAAAAATAAATAACATAAAAATACCAACTCCTGATGAATTAGAATTTGAATTTAATGATATAGAATCATCAAGTGGAGGAATAACACAAGCAGGTATAAAACAACGAGATGTTTTAAGAGAAGGAGTAGTGAACATAACAGTAAAATTGACATTAACCTCTAAATGGCTTTTAAAAATATCGGAATTATTAAAAAATAGAGAACTAGAAGTAAAATATTTTAATCCATATACACTTACAGAAAAAACAATATCTTCTTACGTGACAAACTACAAAATAAACTTATTAAATAAATATGGAATTTGGGATGTTAGTTTTAACTTGGAGGAGTACTAAATGTATGAAACAAGTACATACTTTGATAATAAATTAAAAGAAAAAAGCAGAAAATATAAGTGGATAGGAGAAGTAATAACAAAAAAGGCAGAAACAATAGAATTTTCAGATTTAGATATATTAAAAGATAGTGGCTACATAACAAACTCTTGTTCTGGAAATAACGAATTAGAGTTAGGCGCTGTTTATGCAGCAGAAATGGGAATAACACTACTACTAAACAAATTTAAAAATATATCTTTTGAAGAAGCCAAAATAAAACTAAAGTTCAAAATAGAAAATGAAGAAATACCTATGGGAATATTTAAAATATATGAAGCTAACAAAACTAAAAAATTTGTAGAATTAAAAGGTTATGACCATATGGTTAAATTTGAGAAAAATATTAACTTTAGCCAAACACATGGATCAATATATCAACTAATAAAATTATCATGTGATAAATGTAAAGTCAATCTAGGAATGAGTAAAGAAGAAATAGAAAGACTTCCTAATGGAAAAGAAATAGTAGGAATATACGCAGATAACGATATAGAAACATATAGAGACCTTCTTCATTACATAGGATTAGTAACTGCCACATTTTTAACAATAGATCGATATGGGAAATTAATATTAAAAAAATTTACCACAACAAAAGTCTACAGTATATCAGAAAAAAATAGATATGATTTAAGTATATCTGACTTTCTTACAAAATATTCAGCAATTCAAACCACAAATCTCAAAACCAAAATATCAGAATACTACTCAAATGAAATAGATGAATACCTAACAATGAATCTAGGAGTTAATCCATTAATGTAGTTAGGATTAAAAGAAAAAAGAGAAAGAATGTGTAAAGAAATACTAAAAGAAATTAGTAAAATAACTTATACACCGTTAGATAGCCTAATTGTAAGTAATCCTAAATTAGATGTAGGAGATGTAGTTGAATTTATAGTAGAAAATAAAACATACCAAACAATAATAACTACAATTGAGTATAAAATTCATGGAAAACTAAGAATAAAAAGTGATGGGCAAAACTACTTACTATCAAAAGGAAAAACAAAACAAGATAAAAATATTCAAGGAATATTACAGACAATAGACTCAGACAAATTAAGAGTTAATTCATATACAAATTCAAGTGAAATAACACTAGAAAAAGAACCTAAAACAATAATAGATATAGAATTTACATCCAACAAAGAAACAGACGCTTACTTTATCGCAACAATAATTTTAAATGTAAAAAAAGAAACAGAAGAATTAGAAGAAACTGTATTAATAAAAGAAGATGATAAACAAAAAGAACTAAAACTAATTAGAACTTTACAAATAAACCCTAAAATAAAAATAAACTATTACTTAAACGATGAAATAATAGAAAACCATAGACCTGAAGAAACATTAATGTCAGAAAAAAATACAATAACATTATTTTATCCAATAATAAAACTAAAAGAAAAAGTACTAAACAGATTTAACTTAGAAATACAAATAGATAAAGGTAGTGTTAGTATTCCATTAGAAGGAATATCTTCAGCTATAATAGGAAGTTCTCTTGGTGGGGATGTAGAATGGAACGGAAAAATAAAAATAAACGAAAAAATAACTAAAATAGAAAATAAAAAACAACTACCAATTCCTATTTTAGAAGATAACATAGAAAGTGAGTTAATAGAGAATACACCTTATGAAATTCAAGAAACTATTAACATAAATAAACTAGTAAAAAATAACCATACACTAGAACTAGTAGACAATGTAGAAGTGGAGGAAAATAATGAAAGGTAAAACTACAATAGAACTAATAAACATAAAAAATAACAAAAAAGAAATATTAGAAGAAGAAAATCTAGTAACAGATGTATTAGAAAAAATCTTAACATTAAATCCTAGTGCTTTAACTAATGAAACAAGCAAAGACATATATTATCCAATAGTAGAAAAACTTATGGGAGGAATACTATTATTTAAAGATAGAATAGAAGAAGAAAAAAATACAACATTTATTACTACAACAAATACTTGTATTGGATATGCAGGTCAAAACGCAGAAATCCAAACAGATACAATAAATGGTAGCTTTAATAAAGAAGAATCACAAAAAACAACTTCAGGCTATAAATATGTTTGGGATTTTGGAACATCAAAAGCAAATGGTAAAATATCGAGTGTTTGTTTAACTAATGCCAAAGCGGGAGGTGGTTATTTTGGAACAAAGAGTGATGGTAAAACAAACCGTATAAAACTAGGTGAATATAAATATCTTATTAAGGATACAGATACTGAGATGAAGAAAAAATATGTCAATGCAGTAGAAGCTAACTTCGAAGAAAATTATATAGTATCAATAGTTCCTGAAAGTGATCATCTTAGAATAATAAAATCAAGAGAACCACTGCTTAATTTTAGATTAAATGATTCATTATCATTTTTAGCTGAGAAGAATATAACAGAAACAAAGATAAAGTATAAGAAATCTTACGGAACATATGGAGTGTGTATTTATGTGGACGAAGAGAATTATTATTTATTGAAAACTAGTACTAGCGGAGGTAATACCAATGTAACTAAGTTAAAAATAAATAAAGTTAATAATTCTATAGAAGAAACTGAATTCACATTAGAAAATGTGAAAATAGAAAATATAGGCGCATACTCATTAGACTATGATTATTATAGAACTATTAAATCTGTATTGAGAGGAGGATATGTGTATGCAGTTAGTACAGATGAAAAATATGTTGTGAAGTTTGCGATAAATAACCCAGTAGACTTAACAAAAATAGACGTACCTTTTCAAATAAGAGTAGATTACGTAACAAACAAAAACACAGGTTGTAGTATGTACTTATTAGGAGATATGATATGTGGAACTAACTTTACAATAGATAAAAACGATAAAGTAAAACAAATAGCAGCTAACGATTTATCCAAAATAGCATCAACACCAATAACTTACGGCCCATTTTTAATGGGCTTTTTTGCGAACGGAGAAAACTACGGGGATAAATACTTAAGAAAAATATTATACCTAATAACACCTTACGCAGCAACAATAAATAACTTATCAAAAACATTAGAAAAAACAGCAGAAAAAACAATGAAAATAACTTATTACTTAACAGGAGGAAAATAAAATGAATACAACAATACTAAACTTTAAACTAATAATCTCAAGTATAGGTGGTGTTTTAGGAGCATTTTTAGGAGGTATGGACGGACTTATTTATGCACTTTTAGCATTTTCAGTAATAGACTATGTGACTGGAATAATGTGTGCAATTGATAAAAAAGAATTATCTAGTTCAGTAGGCTTTAAGGGAATAGCTAGAAAAATTATTATATTTTCACTAGTTGGGGTAGCTAACATACTAGATGTTTATAGTTTAGGTCATGTAGGAGTATTAAGAGCAGTGGTAATATTTTTCTACCTATCTAACGAAGGAATTTCAATACTAGAGAATGCCTCTAAATTGGGACTACCTATACCAGAAAAACTAAAATCAATATTAAGTCAACTAAAAGAAAGAGAGGAAAAATAAAATGAGTAATAGCCCTTTAGTAAATTATATAAATTTAAGTCCTAATCACAGTGGACTTAGAAACCATAAAATAGACACAATCACAATACATCATATGGCAGGAAATTTATCAGTAGAAACATGTAGTAATATATTTGCATCACCTAGCAGACAAGCTAGTAGTAATTACGGAGTAGATTCTAATGGTAGAGTTGGGATGTATGTTGAGGAAGTGTTCATCAAGCGCAGCTAATGATAATAGAGCAATAACAATAGAAGTAGCAAACGATGAATATGGAAGGATATGGCATGTAAGTGACATAGCATTAGAAAAAACAATAGAACTTTGTGTAGATATATGTTCTAGAAACGGAATTAATAAATTAGAATATACAGGAGATACAACAGGAAACTTAACAAAACATGAATGGTTTGCGCCAACAAATTGTCCAGGACCTTATTTGGGAAGTAAATTCAATTATATAGCTAATGAAGTAAACAAAAGATTAAATGGAGTAGTTATAAATAATAATGTAGAAAAACTGTATAGAGTTCGTAAAAATTGGAGTGATGTAAATAGTTAAAAAGGAGCATTTAAAAAACTAGAAAATGCGAAAAAATGTGCAGACAATAATCCAGAATACAAAGTATTTGATGAATTAGGAAATAAAGTATATCCTATAACGCATTTAAGTATAGAAAAAATAGCAAGAGAAGTAATAAATGGATTATGGGGAAATGGAGAAGATAGAAAAAACAAATTGACATCTGCAGGTTATAACTACTATGAAGTTCAAACAAAAGTTAACGAACTTGTTTCAGGGATAAAAACTATAGATGAAGTCGCAAGAGAAGTAATAAATGGATTGTGGGGAAACGGAGAAGATAGAAAAAATAGACTAACATCTGCAGGATAGGATTACAATAAAGTACAACAAAGAGTAAACGAAATAATATAAATAATTCAAGCCTATCATAGCTAATTAGTTAGCAATGATAGGTTTTTTTATTTTAAGGTTAATTTTTTAATTGATTTCTTTGACTGTTATTTAAGGATATGAAATTTATAATTGTTAAATCATTATAAATTTGTCCTTAGTATAAAAGGAGAATCAGAAAATGAATAAACACGAAAAAGAAGAGATAAAAAAATTAAGAAAAAAAGGATTAGGATATAAGAGGATAGCAGTTATTTTAGGATTATCACATAATACTGTTAAATCATATTGTAGAAGAGAGAAATTAAAAAAAGAAACAATAAAAAAGCATGATGGATGTCTACTATGTAATGAGAAGTTAATACAAAAAGTAGGAAAGAAGCAAAAAAAATTTTGTAGTGATATTTGTAGAATGAAGTGGTGGAATACACACCTAAATCAAGTAAAAAGAAAATCATACAGTATGCACGAATGTTTAATGTGTGGTGAAACATTTAAATCATATGCCAATAAAACAAGAAAATATTGTAGTCATAGATGTTATATTAATTTTAGATTTGGAGATAATAATAATGAATGATAACGAATTTAATAAAGAATTATTATATCAAATAACTATAATTTATTTAAAAAAATTACTTAAAGAAAGAACTATAACAAAAGAAGATTACAATATATTTAAAAATAAAATGATAGAAGAATATAATCCTATTTTAAGTAAATATACAGAAGAAATACTTGATAAATAAAGCGTTTTGAGTGATATATAGTAATACAAAAAGGAGGGATACATATTGAAAAGAGTAATAAAAATAGAAAGTGTGAATGCATTAAAAAAAAGATAAATTAAGAGTAGCAGCCTACGCTAGAGTATCACATACATATCTAAAAAATTCTCTATCCAATCAAGTAAGTTACTATAATACCATTATTCAAAACAATCCTGAATGGGAATTAAAAGGAATTTATATAGATGAAGCTATTAGTGGTAGAAATACAAACAAGAGAGGAGAATATCAACGTTTAATTAAAGACTGTGAAAAAAGAGAAATTGACATAATCTTAACAAAATCCATATCAAGATTTGGCAGAAATACTATAGAATTACTAAAGACAATTAGAGAACTAAAACTATTAAAAGTAAGTGTAAGATTTGAAAAAGAAAATATTGATACACTAACAACAGATGGAGAATTATTACTTACATTATTATCAACACTAGCAGAAGAAGAATCAAAATCTATATCAGATAACATCAAATGGAAAGTAAAAAAAAGCTTTGAACAAGGAATACCATATATAAAACAAGATATGTATGGTTATAGATTTAAAAATACAAAATATGAAGTTGAAAGAAAAGAAGCAAAAATTATAAAACAAATATACGACTGGTATATAGAGGGACTCTCACCAACTATGATATCAAGAAAGCTTAACGATATAGGAGAGACAACAAGAAAAGGAAATAAATTTAGTAGAGCTATAATACATAATATTTTATCACAAGAAACTTACACTGTAAAACTTATACTACAAAAAACATACCATGATATAGAAAAAGGATGTTCAGTAATAAATAAAGGTAAAAGAACAATGTATATAGTAGAAAATGCGCAGGAAGCAATAATTACGCAGGAAATTTTTGACAGAGTACAAAAAGAAAAATCTAATAGAAGTCTACATAATATTAAGGAGAAGAAAAGTGAATAAAAAGATTATAACAATAGAACCAAAAAGAACAGTTAAATCATCAGAACTTCCTAGTATGAAAAAAAGAAGAGTGGCAGGATATGCCAGAGTATCAACAGATCATGAAGATCAGAGTAGTTCTTATGAAGCACAGATGAATTACTATGAAAGTTATATAAATAGTAGAAGTGATTGGGATTTTGTAAAAATGTATTCAGATGAAGGAATAAGTGGAACAAATACAAAAAAACGATTAGGATTTCAAGAAATGGTAGAAGATGCATTAAAGGGAAAAATTGATTTAATTATAACTAAATCAGTAAGTAGGTTTGCGAGAAATACAGTAGATTCATTAACTACAGTAAGAAATTTAAAAGAAGCAGGAGTGGAAATATACTTTGAAAAAGAAAACATATGGACATTAGATTCAAAAGGAGAATTATTAATTACCATTATGAGCTCACTAGCCCAAGAAGAAAGTAGAAGTATATCAGAAAATATAACATGGAGTAAAAGAAAAATAGCAGCAGAAGGACAAGTTCATTTTAATTATAGACATGTATTAGGATTTAAAGAAAGTAAATATGGAGGTTTTGAAATATATGAAGAAGAAGCAAGGATTGTAAAATATATATTTGGTCTATTCTTAAAAGGAGAAAACCCTAGTAGTATAGCTAAAATTTTAACTAAAGAAGGCATACCAACACCTGCTGGAAAGAAAATATGGTGTTATACAACCATAAAAGGGATGTTACAAAATGAAAAATATAAAGGAGATGCGTTACTTCAAAAAACATTTACAGTAGACTATCTTACAAAAAAGAAAAAGAAAAATGAAGGAGAACTTCCACAATACTATGTAGAAAATAATCATGAGGCTATTATAGACAAAAAAACATTTGACATAGTACAACTAGAGCTAAAAAGAAATAATAATAGAACTCGAACTAGCTATTTTGGAAAAATAATTTGTGGATGTTGTGGAGGTAGTTATGGCAGACATGTTTGGCATTCTAATAGTAAGTATAAAAGATATATTTTCAGGTGTAATCAAAAATATAAAAAAGAACATAAATGTACTACTCCATCAGTTAGTAAAGAAGAGATAGAGAATTGGAGTGTCCAAGCAATTAATAAAGTAATTAAAGAAAAAAATAAAATAATTAAAAACTTTTCATTACTAATAGATATGATTGAAAATACAGGAGATATAGAATCAGAAATAAATAATTTAGAAAAAGAAATGGAAAATATAAAAATTGAAGTAGAGAACTTGATAAAGCAAAATTCTAGTGTATTACAAAATCAAGAGTCTTATAAAATAAAGTACGACAGTTTAGTTGAGAAGTATGAAAATCTACAAAATGAACTTTTAGAAAAGAGAGGAATTATAAAACTAAAGATTAAGCAGTCTGCAGATTTAAAATTGTTTATAGATTTTTTAAAAAAACAAGAACAACTCCTTATTAATTTTGACGATAAGCTTTTTAATACTTTGGTAGAAAAACTTATTATACATAAAGATAAAAAAGTAGCATTAGAATTTAAAAACAACCAGGTCATAAAAATATGATCTGGTTACTTTAATATGTGGAATAAAACAATAGTTTTTGATATAATATAAAAGTTAATAAGGAGGATTAAAATTTGCACCCCCTAAGACGGCTTTGCACCCCCTAATGACAAAAGAAGGAGAAAATTGTATGATAAAAGTTGTAGTAACAGATATGGACGGAACCTTTTTAAATGATGAAAAAGAAATAAGTCCAAATTCAAAAAAAGTAATAGAAAAGTTACAAGAACACGGAATTAAATTTTTAATAGCTACAGGAAGAGCAGATATAGCAGTTAGAAATTATTATCATGATATGGGTTTGAATGATGTTACTATTGCTTGTAATGGTAGTTTTATCAGAAATCAAGCAACTGGTGAAGTTATATATGAAAATCCCTTTACCGATAAAGAAATATCCATAATTCATAAAAAATATTTAGAACTTACAGACGGAAGTGTTGAACTACACATATACAGCCCAAACTATATATATTGTGATAGAATATCTTTTAATGTAGCTAGGATAAAAAGGGTTGAAGAAGAAACAAACGCCAAATATAAAACGCCAGTATGTATAGAAGAAGATATTTTATCTGCCATAGCAAGAAATAAGGACAAATGTTATAAGGTGATGATGTCATCAAAAAATCATAACTTGCTAGAAAAAATTTATGAAGAAGTAAAAAAAGAATTTGACTTAGAGGGAACGTTTTCAGCCACACACTTTTTTGATATGGTGCCAAAAGGTACTAGCAAGGCAGAGGGAATTAAACGTGTAGCTAAGTATTATAATATTTCTGTTGAAGATTCTGTTGTTTTTGGTGATAATCTTAATGACATAGAAATGTTAAAGGTTGCAGGAACTGCTATATGCCCATCTAATGCAAGAGATGAAATAAAAAAAATGTGCCACTTAGTAATCGGCAATAATAATGATTTTTCAGTTTTAAAATATCTTGAAGAATATGTAAATAAATTAGGAGAAACTACAAATGAGAAATAGAAAAAATCAGCGAAAAGCAAGTAGAATTTTTACCTTTTTCGCTCTAGTTGTAATTATTTTAACCAGTGTCTTTTTAACTTATAAACCTAATATTAATAAGGTGAATTTAGGTCTGGACTTACAAGGAGGATTTGAAGTTCTTTATCAAGTAGAGCCACTTAAATCAGGAGATGTAATTGATGAGAATGCTGTAAAAGCTACTTCGGATACAATTAGCCGTCGTATAAATATTTTAGGGGTAAGTGAGCCTGTAATAACAGTAGAATCTGGCAATAGAATTCGTGTCGAACTAGCTGGAGTAAAAGACCAAGAAACAGCAAGAAAAGTTTTATCAACACAAGCTAGTCTAACTATTCGTGATGTTGAAAATAATATATTATTAGACGGTTCAGACCTGCAAGAAAACGGTGCTTCTCAAGCTTTCGACCAGCAGTCAAAACCAATGGTAACTCTAAAATTAAAAGATGCTGATAAATTTGGGAATGTAACATCAGAAATTAGCAAAAGAGGTTTAGGTAAAAATCTTATGGTAATCTGGATGGATTTTGAAGAGGGGGATAGCTATGCAGCCGAAGCTCAAAAAGCTTCTCCAAAATTTGTTTCAGCACCGCAAGTTACACAAACAATTAATTCAAAAGATGTTCAAATAACTGGTAATTTTACTGTTGAGTCTGCAAAAGAACTAGCAGCTCTACTTAATTCTGGTGCTTTACCTGTAAAATTAACTGAAATATATTCTAACTCTGTTGGAGCTCAATTTGGTGTTGACGCATTAAATCAAACGGTACTTGCTGGGATAGTATCTCTAGGTTTAATTTTCTTATTTATGCTAGTAGTTTATCGGCTGCCTGGTTTTGTAGCCAGTGTAATGTTAGTAGCCTATGTTTATATAGTAATAATATTCTTCAATTTAATTTCAGGTGTTCTAACCTTACCTGGTATAGCAGCTATTATCTTGGGTGTTGGTATGGCAGTTGATGCTAATATCATAATGTACGAAAGAATTAAAGAAGAAATTTCAGCAGGTTACAGTCTGAAAAAGGCTTATACAGACGGAGCAAAACAATCTTTATGGACAATATTCGATTCACAGATTACAACAGTCATAGCAGCCATAGTATTATTTATTTTTGGTACAAGTAGTGTAAAAGGTTTTGCAACTATGTTGTTACTGACAATATTAGTGAGTTTTATTACTGCAGTATTCGGAACAAGATTATTACTTAGTTTGTTAGTGAATTCAAATATATTTAACAATAAAACTTGGTGGTTTGGAGTTTCTAAAGATAATATAGTTGAAAGTAAAATACCTTTAAATTCATTAGACTTGCCAACAAAATTTGATGGTTTGAATTTTACTAAGCATATGAAAAAGTTTTTTGCTTTAAGTATAGCAATAATGGTTGCAGGTATTATTTCTTTATCTGTCTTTAAATTAAATTTAGGTATTGATTTTTCTAGTGGTACTAGGATAGATGTTTTAGCAAATACCGAATTAACAACAGAAGAAATTAAAAGTGATTTAGATAATATAAAAATTACAGAAGAAAAAATAGTTTTATCACCTGATAAAAAACAAGCGACAATTCATTCCAAAGAAAGTTTTGAACAAGGAAAAGTCATAGAAATAAAAGAATATTTTACTAAAAAATATCAAAAAGATGCAAACTTAAGTGTAGTATCGCCAGTTATTGGTAAGGAACTTGCTAAAAATGCCATGTTTGCTCTTATCTATGCCTCTATCGGAATAATAATTTACGTAGCACTTCGCTTTGAATGGAGAATGGGTTTTACGAGTATCTTAGCCCTGCTTCATGACGTAGCAGTTATTATATTTATTGCAAGTATCCTGCGTTTAGAAATTGATATTACTTTTATAGCAGCTGTATTAACAATAGTGGGATATTCTATAAATGATACAATAGTTACTTTTGATAGGATAAGAGAACATATGCGTTATGAAAAAGTTATAAAATCAAAGGAACAAATTTATAGAGTGGTAGATGTTTCTTTGCGTCAAACTTTGGTTCGTTCAATAAACACAGTTCTTACGGTAATTATAACAGTTGTTGTAATGTTACTGATAGGAAGTAAAGCTATCTTTACATTTAATATTGCCCTATTGATCGGTTTAGTCTTTGGTCTATACTCATCACTATTTGTGGCTTCTCAATTATGGGCTTTATTAAAGGTAATAGAACTTAAGAAAAAAGGAAAAATAGAAGTTAAACAAAAAGCAACAGCCAAGGAAAGAGCTGAAAATCATAAAGTTTTAGTTTAAGAAAAGATTAAGTTATATATTTAGTGTGGATAAAAATCTGCACTAAATATTTTTTTGTAAATTTTTATCACTATGTATTTGAAGAAATATTTTAATATATATAAAATATTTTTTGCTTGCCTATAAAAATAAGTATTTTAAATTATTTTTTGAGAGTTTACTCATTAATATTAAGAAAAATATTTTTTACTATTTTTTGTTGGGAGGCTAGCAAAATATAAATATTTTTTATTATTTTTCATTGGAAGAGTAACGTAATACAAATATTTTTTATATCTTAATTTGAACCAGAAAAAAATATTTTTATTATTTTTATCGGCATGCAAGATGAATAAAAATATTTTTACAATCTAATTTGGAAAATATTACATTTTATTTTGGTGAAAAATCATTTTAATTCTTATGAGGATATAGCATTTTATTTTTAACCTAAGATTAATTTAAATAACAAACAACCCAACTTGAAAAAGTTGGGTTTGTCTATATTATTGTTTATTGATTATTTATATTTAACTAGATATTAGAATGATGCGTGATAAATACCTTTGTATTTTTCTTCTAATAATTTTTTAACTTTTGCACTAGTAAGAACTTTTTTAAGGGCTTTAACTCCGTCTGAATCCTTGTTGTCTTCACGAGAAACTAAAGAAAGAGCGTAGTATTCTTGGTCTTTTACATCTTCTTTAATAATTCCATTATCAACAGGATTTAAACTTAATTTAGATATTTTATCAGGATAGTTAAAAGCTAAATCTTTTTCGTTGTAGGCTTCGTTAAGGTTAAGTAAGGCTACTTTTGTAAAAGTAATATTTTTTGGATTAGCTGTGATGTCAGCTTCTGTTACTGTGTAGCTGTTAGGGTCTTTAAGGCTTATAACTTTTTCTTTAGCAAGAAGTCTTAAAGCACGAGCTAGGTTAGTTGCATCAGAAGGAACAGCCACATCAGCTCCGTCTTTTAATTCAGATATATTTTTTATATTTTTACCGTAGAAGGCTCCTGTAAAGTCATATATTTTTTGAATTTGAACTAATTTGGCATTATTCCCCTTATTGTAAGCGTCCATAAATGGTTTGTGTTGGAAGAAGTTAGCATCTACTTCTTTATTATTTAAGGCGTCATTTGGTTGTTTATAGTCAGAAAAATTAATTATTTCTAGTGTGTAACCATCTTTTGCTAAGTCTTCTTTTGATGCTTCTAGTATGTCAGTAACAACCTTAATATTCGCAGCACCTACTTTTATTGTTTTTTTCTCATTAGAAGTTGTTGATGTTTTTGATGAACAACCCGTAAAAATTAAAACTAAAGCTAATATGCTTGTTATTATAGTGAATGTTTTTTTCATTGTAATCTCCTATTTGAAAATAATTTTATTTTTTAGAAACCTTGTTAGCTATAAAATAACCAATATTTTGAATAATATAAACATAAACAATAAAAACAATAACTAAGAGATACATTAAGGGGTAGTTGTAATCTTGATAGCCGTAGCGATAGGCAAATTCACCAAGACCTCCTGCACCAATAACGCCCATAACGGTTGAGTATGATAAAATACTTATTGCTACTGAAGTGAATGATAGGATTAAATCTATTTTTATAGAGGGTATTAAGAAATAACGTATCATTTGTAACTTTGTAGCTCCCATGCTAATAGCCCTATCTATAATTCTATTTGGAATATTTAGTAAGGCTTGTTCAACAAATCTACTATAAATACTAATTGATACCAGTGTAAGAGGCAGGGTAGCTGCTAAATTTCCAAAAGCTGTTCCGAATAAAAATCTACTTATAGGTATTAGGATAAAAATAAATATTAAAAAGGGAACACTTCTTAACATATTTAATATAATACTCAAAGTTTGGTAGGCAAATTGATTATGTAGTAAATATTTTTTATTTAATGAAAATAATAAAATACCTAGTGGTATGGCTAGTAATAAACAGACAGACATGGAAACAAAGAGCATAAAATTCGTTTCCCAGAAAGCTTTTACAATATTATCATAATTTTCTTTTATTAAATTAATCATCTAGCAAAAACTCCTTTATATGCTTAAAGTAGTCTTTTTCATAATCCATATTATTATTCTTATTAGGTACTATAATTTCTTTTATGGTAGAATTTCCTAACAATATGACTTTATCGCAAAAATTTTTTAGTATTGATAGGTTATGAGAAATTAAAACAATAGAAATATCAGTAGTTTTTTTCAGTTTTATAAGCAAATCAAAAATTTCTTTTTCGCTACTACTATCAAGGGCAGAACTTATTTCATCACACAAAATAACTTTTGGATTTTGTAAAAGTGCCATTGCGATAGCCACTTTTTGTTTTTGCCCCCCACTAAGATTTCTGCAAGTAATATTTTTTAAATTTTCGATATTCATAAATTTTAAAATTTTATTGATTTCAGCTTCATTTACTTTTTCTTTATTTAGTTTATATATTAATGATAGGTGATAAAAAACAGTTTTTCCGTCTAAAAGATTATTATCTTGAAAGATGTAGACGACATTTTTTCTCATTTCTCTTAATTCTTTTTCGTTCATTTGGTCTAAATTTTTATTATTATAAATAATTTTTCCCTTGTCATAAGAAACCAAACCGTTTATCATTTTTAAAATTGTACTTTTTCCGCTTCCGTTACTTCCGATTAATCCTAAAACATCATTTTTTTTTATATCAAAAGAAATATTTTTTATTTGAAAATTAGAATTAGGATAATTTTTAGAAATATTTTTTATTTGAATTACCATATTTATCCTCCGACAATACTATAACATTTTTTTTTATAATTTTCAATATATAAATTTTATTGTTATTAAAAGTGTTTTAAAATATGTATCAGCTAAAAATAATTATCTGTATTAGTTTTTTTAAATAAAAATTTTTTCATTGAAATTTTACAATTTCTTGTTTTTAAAGTATAATATTTTTCTAAAATTCAAAATAAAATTTTTATTTGTTTTATTAGGAGAAGATTTTATGTTTAAAAAATTTGGAAGATTACCTAAGAGGAATTTGAAAAAAAGAATAGAGGGGTCACTTTATTATAAAAATAATAAATTTACAAATTTAGAAGAAAAACCAGCTTTAACAGAAGGTGTTAGTATTGTTGATGTACTAAAATCATTTTTTAGTAAAGATGTTAATACAATTCCTACAAAAATACCTATAACAGAAACTAATTTATTTACCTTAAACGATGAAAAAGATTATTTTATATGGTTTGGACATTCATCATACTTACTTAATCTTGGAAAAATTAAATTTTTAGTTGACCCCGTCTTTAGTGTAAATGCCTCTCCACTTCCGAATAATGTTAAAGAATTTGCTGGGACAGAATATTATAAGTCGGATAAGATGCCTCATATCGATTATTTAATAATTACTCATGACCACTACGACCATTTAGATTATAAAACTATTCTTGAATTAAAAAATAAGGTAGGTAAGGTTATTCTTCCTTTGGGTGTTTCAGAGCATTTTCTTTATTGGGGTTATAAAAAAGAAAATATTATTGAACTTGAGTGGTATGAAAGTTTTGAACTGAGTGAAAATTTTACAATAACATCTGAACCGACACATCATTCATCAGGCAGATTTTTAAAAGCTAATCAAAGTCTTTGGACATCCTACGTTTTAAAATATCAAACTAAAAATATATTTTTAGGTGGAGATGGTGCTTACGGCAAACATTTTAAAGAAATTGGCAAGAAGTATGTAAGATTTGATTTGGCTTTTATGGAAAATGGTCAGTATAATAAGTTGTGGAAATATTCTCATATGTTTCCCAAAGAAACTTTACAAGCGGCAAAAGATATTAATGCACAAGTAGTAGTGCCAATACATAATTCAAAATTTAAATTGTCAGTTCATGAATGGAATGAACCCTTAAAAGAAATTACAAGATTAAATAAAGAAGAATTTAAACTTAATTTAGTAACTATGAAAATAGGAGATGTAGTCTATATAGATAATTTAAACTTTAATTATGAAAGATGTTTGACAAAAATTAAAAATTAGCTTGACAGATATTTTTTAATTTGCTATACTTTAGGCATAAATAAATTAAAGGAGCGTAAAGAATTATGAATCTGTATAGAGTTACAAAATTAAATACTCGTTGGCAAAGCCACTAGATACAGGTTGTTTCTTGCGTTTTTTACAGCATAGATACAGCCTTACAAGTGTTTGTAAAATTGTATCTATGTGGAAGATAAATAAAAATATAGCAAACCACGTAGATTATTTAAAATATATCTGCGTGGTTTTTTTGACCACCAATAGATACAATTAGGTGGTCTTTTTATATAAAATTTTATCAATTAAGGAGAAAACAAAATGAATAAAAAAGGAAAAATATTTTTAGCAGCTTTAGCAATAATTTTATTAGTGGCTTTATATTTTAATAAGTCAGAAGATAAAACAAAATTAGATGATAAGAAAGTAAAAATAGGAGTATTACAATTACTAAGTCATCCAGCCCTAGATAGTATCTATAAAGGTTTTGAAGATGAATTAAAAAAACAAGGTTATAAAATCGGAGAGAATTTAGAAATAGATTTACAAAATGCTCAGGGAGACCAAAGCAATTTAGTAGCAATGAGTAAAAAATTAGTTGCTGATAAAAATAATATTTTGGTGGGTATAACTACTCCTGCAACCTTATCTTTGTCTAATGAAACAAAAAATATTCCGATTATTATGGGGGGTATAACTTATCCTGTGGAAGCTGGTTTGATAAAAAGTGAGAACAAGCCTGGCAACAATATAACGGGAGTAAGTGATAGAACTCCAATAAAAGAACAATTAGAAATAATGAAAAAAGTTTTACCTAATATGAAAAAAGTAGGAATAATTTATACAGCAAGTGAAGATAATTCTACAAAACAGGCCAAAGAAGCTGAAAAACTAGCTAAAGAGATGAATTTAGAAGTTAATTTAAAATCTGTTGCTAATACAAATGATATTCAACAAGTTACAGAAAGTGTGGCTAGTAGTGTTGATGCAATTTTTGTTCCTATTGACAATACCATAGCTAGTGCCATGGCTACTGTTGTAAAAGTAACGGATAGCTATAAAATTCCAGTGTTTCCATCTGCCGATACTATGGTAAAAGATGGAGGACTTTTAGGAATAGGAGTTGACCAATACAAGATAGGTGTTGAAACTGCAAAAGTAGTAATTGAAGTATTAAAGGGAGCTAAAACAGAAGATAAGGCAATCGTACTTGCTAATGATGGAATTATTTATTTGAATAACAAAAAAGCAAAAGAATTAGGAATTACTATTCCAGATGAAATAAAAAATAAGGCAGAAATAGTAGTAGGAGAATAATATTTATATGGAAATATTAATATCGGCAATTTCTCAGGGTTTATTATGGGGAATATTGTCAGTAGGTTTGTTTATAAGTTTTAGAATTTTAAATATAGCAGATATGACCACAGAAGGTAGTTTTCCTTTGGGAGCTTGTGTTGCTGTTGTTGCTATAAGTCATGGTATAAATCCCTATATAGCAATTTTAATTTCAATTATTTTTGGTATGCTTGCAGGTTTTGTAACAGGTTTTTTAATAACAGTTTGTAAAATTCCTAGTCTGCTTGCAGGTATCTTAACTATGACGGCTTTACTTTCTGTTAATTTAAGAATTATGGGAAGACCTAATCTTAATATATTATCTAACAATACAATTTTTACTTTTTTAGAAAAATTTAACTTACCAAAAAGTTACAATATTATAATAATAGGACTTATTTTTTCTAGTATAGTAATTTTAATAATGGCATTATTTTTCAAAACAGAATTAGGGCAGTCTTTAATTGCGACCGGAGATAATATTAACATGGCATCATCACTTGGAATTTCTGTCAAAGCTATGACTATTTTAGGCTTGATGTTATCTAATGGAATTATAGCTTTTGCTGGAGGAATTTTGGCACAGAATAATGGTTATGCTGATGTTAATAGTGGTATAGGTGTTATAGTAATAGCCCTAGCTGCAATTATAATTGGAGAAGTTATTTTTGGAGATGTAACTTTTATAGAAAGATTAATTTATACAGTCTGTGGAGCAATTATTTACAGGTTACTTTTGGTTCTAGTTTTAAAACTAGAAATATTAGAAGCTAATGATTTTAAATTAATTACAGCTTTAATAATAGCCATATTTTTAACCTTGCCCCAGTTTAAAAATAATATTTTTAAGACTAGAAAGGGAAATTAGCATATGAATTTTATAGAAATTAATAATGTAAATAAAACTTTTTTTAAAAATACTAATAGGGAGCATCACGCCTTAAAAAATATTAATTTAAAAATTAATAGGGGAGATTTTATTACCATAGTCGGTGGGAATGGAGCAGGCAAGTCAACTTTATTAAATGCTTTATCAGGAAATTTTTTGGTCGATAGTGGAAAAATTTTTATAAATAATATTGATGTTAGTCTTATGAGTGAGCATAAAAGGTCTAAGTATATAAGCAGAGTTTTTCAAAATCCTCTTTATGGTACTGCACCTAGAATGACAGTTTGTGAAAATATGGCTTTGGCATATAGACGAGGAGAAAAAAGAGGTTTAAAATTAGGAGTTACTGAAGAAAATAAAAAATATTTTACAGAACAGTTATCTTCTTTAAATTTAGGTTTAGAAAATAGATTGCATACAGAAATAGGTTTATTATCTGGCGGGCAAAGACAGGCTATTTCTTTACTCATGGCAACAATTAAAAACCCGGACTTGCTACTTCTTGATGAACATACGGCAGCACTTGACCTAAAAACTCAAAAAATTATAATGGATATTACGGATAAAAAAATTAAGGATAAAAATATAACGGCACTGATGATTACCCATAATATACAAGATGCACTCAAGTATGGAAATAGATTAATTGTTCTTAATCAAGGAGAAATTATCAAAGATTTTAATAAGGAAGAAAAAGAAGTTTTAACAAGAAATGATATTTATAATATTTTAGATGAATTATAAGATTAATTTTAGAATGAACTATATTATATGGTTCATTCTTTTTTTATTGTGGTATAATTATGTAATATAAAATTATTGGAGTGTAATAATGAAAATTTCAATTTTATGTGTTGGCAAGATAAAAGAAAAATTTTATCGTGATGCAATTAAAGAATATGAAAAACGTTTATCCTCTTATGCAAAGTTACAAATTCTTGAAATTAATGACGAGAAGGTAAAGGTTGAAAATGATGCGGATATAGAGATAGCCAAGGAAAAAGAAGGAAAAAATATTTTATCGAAAATTAAGGACACTCAATTTGTTATAAGTTTAGAAATTTTGGGTAAATCTTTATCTAGTGAAAATTTAGCTAGCAAAATAGAAAATTTAGCAATAACAGGTAATAGTGATTTGGTATTTGTAATAGGTGGCAGTTACGGACTTAGTGAGAGTGTAAGAAAACGTAGTAATTATAGCTTATCTTTCAGTGAGATGACCTTTACTCATCAACTTATGCGAGTAATACTTTTAGAGCAGATATACAGGGCCTTTAAAATTATAAAAAAAGAACCCTATCACAAATAAAAAACATAGATTTTAAATTTTAGAAAATAAAAAATTAGAGTATTTAGGAAATTTTACCTTATAGTGATTTATAAATAAAAAGGATAGTGTTTTAAATGGTTGATAAAATTTTATTGCGAAAGCAGTTTATAGAAAAAAGAAATAATCTGTCTGAAGAATATCGCAAGAGAGCTGACAAAGAAATTTTTAAGAGATTAGAAAATTTTAAAAGATTTAAACTGGCAAAAAAAATATTTATTTATGTCGGTTTTGGTTCGGAAATAAATACAGTATTACTAATAGAAAAATATATAAAAGAAAAAAGAATTTTTGTTCCTAAAATAGTAAAAGGAAAAATGGAATTAGTAGAAATATTTTCTGTTTCTTATTTGAGCAAAGGGTATTTTGGAGTTTTAGAACCTAGGTCTGAAAAATATTATTACGGGTCAATAGATTTGGTAATAACTCCGTCAGTAGTTTTTAATAAAAACGGATATAGGTTAGGTTATGGCAAGGGCTATTATGATAAATATTTTTCGAGTAGAGATTTCAAATTCAGCCTGGGTTTAGCTTACGAAAATATGCTGGCAGAAAATATCCCCTTGGAAGAACATGACAAAAAAGTAGATATGGTAATTACAGAAAATAGACTTATAAATACCCATGAAAATTTTGTCGTAACTACTAATATAAAAACTGATGATAAAATAATTTCAAGGGCGAAAGAAATTGCTAATTATTTTGAAGTTGATTATGCAGAAAGAAAAAAATTGACACTTAGGCAATTTTTATCTAAATATAATAATGCTATGCTTGTCTATAAGGATAAAATTCTCTATGTTAATCAGAAGGAAGAAAAATTATTTTTCCATATAGATACAGCCATGTTAAGAATTAAAAATAAGTCAGAACCCCTGTTAGACATAATAGGAGAAAAAAATCAAGAAATTTTAGATATTACTATGGGTCTAGCTAGGGATAGTATCGTTCTTAGCTATTTCGGTCATAGGGTTACGTCCTTAGAAGCTAGTAAAATAATTCATTTTATAGTTTCTTGTGGTTTGAATAATTTTTCTTCAGGAAATTTAGAAATAGATAAGGCACTTAGAAAAATAAAAACTCTCAATATTGATAGCTTAGAATTTTTAAAAAAATGTGAGGATAATTCCTATGATATAGTCTATGCCGACCCAATGTTTTCTAATAATATCAAGGATTCTGATAATATAGCAGTTTTTGATAAGCTGGCTTGTTTTGACGGGATAAGAGCTGAAGTGTTAGCAGAAATGAAAAGAGTTGCGAGGAAGAAAGTTATTATAAAAGCCCACAATTTAGATGCTGTTTTTGAAAGTTTTGGTTTAAAAAAAATCATTCGTTCAGGTTCTAAATTTAGTTTTGGCTATATTGATGTTTAAAACTTTGAAACAGGAGATAGAATGATAATGAAGTTAATAAAATTTTTACATAGTAAAGAAATTTCTCTATTTTTAAGTTTGTTAATATGTGCTATTATTTTTTATTTTTCAAATCAAAGTGGTAGCCAGTCCGAAAAAATTTCTAATACACTTTTTATAAGAAAACTAGGACATCTTAGCGAATTTTTTGCTTTAGGTTATTTTTTCAGTTCTTTTTTAGCGACTACAAAATATTTTTTTACAAATAAAAAAAAATACATAGTTTACAGTCTATTGTTTGTAGTCTTATATGCTATTAGTGATGAAGTTCATCAATTATTTATTCCAAATAGAAGTGGTAATATTACTGATGTTTTTATTGATAGCATAGGAGGAATGCTTGGTATTTTTACTTTTACTATTTTAAAAAATTTTTTTAAGATTTAAAATATTTTTAAAGTTTACTGTTTTTATTTGTACTTTTCTGAAAAAAATTGTAAAATGTATTATGACTAAAAAAAGGAGAAAAATATTGAAGGCTATAATAATAGAAGATGATAAGTTACTCGCCGCAAGAATAGCTAGCTTTATTTCTGAAAAATTTGAATCAGAAATTTGTTATGACGGAGAAGAAGGATTAGAAAAAGTAAAAAAAAATAAATATAATTTAATAATTATAGATAGTATCTTACCTAAGGTTAATGCAATAAAACTTTTAAAAAAATTAAAAGAGTGGAATTTGAATATACCAACAGCAGTATTAACATTTTCTGCTAGTGTTGAAGATAAATTAGAAATTATAGATTACGCTTTAGCGGAATATTTTTTCAAGAGTGGAAGCAAAGAAGAATTTTTAATAATAATAGATAATCTTATGCAAAGATTTAAAAATCAAAAAGATACTAATACCATAAGTTACGGTAATATAAGAGTTGATATACTTAATGAAACAGCTTACTACAATGATGAAATATTAGAAAATATAAAAGGAAAATACTTAGACTTGCTATATTTTTTCATTTTAAATAATAATATTATTCTAAAAAAAGAAGAAATTTTTGATAGGGTTTGGGGAGTAAATTCAGAAACTACCATGAATGCCATAGAAGTTTATATTTCTGGCTTGCGTAAGGAATTAAAAAAAGTAGGCTGTGAAAACTATATAAAAACAATTCGTGGAATAGGTTATTCTTTAGCATAGGAGATTATAATGGAATTTGTTTATCCAATAGATTATGAATTATATTCAGCAGAAGAGTTGGCTACAATTATTAAATTTTTAGATATTGTAGAAGAATGCTACACTTCAGGTGTGGAGCTTGAACGCTATAAAAAAACTTATAAAGAATTTAAAAATATTGTTAGGGCAAAGTAAGAAGAAAATAATGGCTTGAAAAATATAATTATATAATGAAATTAAGAATTTTTATGATTATTTAACAAATTAAAATAAAGAAGTTACAAAAATTATTTTACTAAAAATATTGAATATAAAATTTATTTATGTTATAATTTATAGTATAGGAACTGATCGTGTATTGCTACAGTTTTATAATGATATAGACTTTAATTTATAATTGTCTGTTGGCAACTTTTTATTCTTTATAATTTATTTTTTAATGTTGAAAGGAGATATATATATGGAAAAATTAAGAGAATATTTTTTAGCTACGAGACCCTACAGTTTCCCAGCAACTTTCGCACCTATTTTTATAGGAAGTAGTTTTTCATTATTTTATATAGAAAAGTTTAATTTTATTAATTTTACACTTTTTTTGTTGATTTGCTTATTAATACAAGCTGGAACTAATTTATTTAATGAGTACTATGATTACAAAAGTGGGCTTGATAAAATTGATTCCCAAGGTATAGCTGGTTCAATTGTAAAAAACAAATTAAGTGCTAAAGAAGTATTTATGGAGGCTGTTTTATTATATTGTATAGCATTTATTTTAGGTGTTATTTTATCATTTTATACAAGTATGTATCTATTATTAGTTGGTTCTATATGTATGTTAGTTGGATATATATACACTGGAGGTAAATATCCAATAGCTTATTCTCCTTTTGGAGAGATAGTTTCTGGGTTTTTTATGGGAACAATGATTATTGTTATTTCCTATTATTTACAAACTAGTTTCATTAATTTAGATGTGCTGATAATATCTATACCTATGTTTATTTTAATAGGCAACATGTTGATGGCTAATAGTATTAGGGATTTAGATAATGATAAAGTATCAGGCAGAAAAACTTTTGCTATTATTGTTGGTAAAAACAGAGCTATAAAAGTAATGGCTTTTTCCTACTTATTAGTGTACATACTAAGTCTATTATTCGTTTTGATAAAATATGCTTCTTTTTATAATTTGCTTATATTTTTAACGATACCCTTAGCAATAAATATAATAGCTGGTTTGAAAAATAATATAACAAAAGAAAAGATGGCTCCCTATATGATATTAAGTGCACAACTAACTATTGCTTATGGCTTACTAACAAGTCTGGCCTATATTTTAAATTATATAATTTAATTTATTATTATTTTTTAAAACGATGGGATCTAAACAGTTATTCAAGCTAAGCATATCTGGAATTTGAATACTATATTTGAATACTATACTGAGTAATTAATTAAAAAATTATTTTTTATTAATCTCCGCATCAAAATAGAAAACTATATTTTGTATCTAGTGGTAAAGTAATTTGCTAAATAGTGCTTAGTAAAACAAAAAATTTGTCATATAATAATTTGCAATTAAGTATTTAGCTAGGGTATAATAGACTAAGACTAATTGTAGCAATCAATTATTAATAATTAAGGTATTATATTTATGTAAGGGGTTATATTAATGGGTAGGAACCTAAATTTTACAAAAGATATTTTTTTGATACTGTACTTGTAAATGATGAAATATTAGTAAAAAATTAAATTGTCAAATCATAAATATAAAATATCAATTATATTAAATTCTTGTCGTAAACAAGATAATTTAATAAATACAGATAGATAATTTATTAAATTAAAGTTATAATGAGTTTGAGATTATTATTGTTGATTATGTAAATAATCTTGAAATTGAGAGTGTATATGAAAAATTTAAAAATTTAGAAAATATTAATTATATAAAAAAACAGCTGAGTTCAAAATCAAGTTCTAAAAATATAGGTATAAATTGTGCAAAGCTAGACACCTTATTTTTTGCAAGAAGAAATTAATAAAATAAAAGATAATTATTTATTAGCTATTGCAGAAGAAATTAGTAAAAATGACAGTGATATAATTTTAATAAAGGGTTCTAATAATGAGTTTAAAAATACTTAAACTAATGGAATAAAGTTTTTTTCAAAAGAAATTTTGGATAAAAAGTATTTAATAGATTACACTTTAGCAAGTTATGCTATTAAAAAACAATTTTTAAGTATTTATAATTTAGAATTTAATACAGAAATTTTTGAAAAAGATAATATATATTTTAAGATTAAAATTTTTAATGATGCTAAAGAAATTTCTTTAGTCAAGACTACTAATTTTTATAAAAAATAAATAAATTTTAGGATAATAAAATTATTATTGAAAATAATAGTATGTGTATGTTGAAAACTATTGATAAGTATAGAAGATTTTGCTTTGAAAAAAGAAAATTCTAGTGAATTACGATATTTATGTACCTACTTGTATTTGGATATTTTAAGTCAAGATAATAATATAGAAATAAATAAGATTGTAGAAAATATTGTTATCGATAGATATAATTATTTTAAATTTAATAGTTTTTTTAAGAGAGTTATATTAAAAATATCTCCAAAATTATTTATAAAGAAGTTTTTAGTTAAGGAGAGATAGTAGTGAGAAGAATATTACACAATATTTTTTCCTATACTTTTATTTGTCTGTTTTCACTTGCTCTTATTTGGATAAGTGTAGCACCCTTTGTTTATGAAAGAATATTAAATCCTCTAGCCTTGTTATTGGGAATACCACTAACTTTTATGGGAATTATTTATGTAGCAAGAAAGATATTGTTTAGTGATGATGAAAAGTTAAAAAAATATAATAAATTTATTGTAATAGCATATTTGATATTTCAAGCCATAATTTTATCTATGGATACTTTAAATTTTTCTGACGGTGCTGAGTTAGAAAATGAAGCTCATTATATGCTAAATTATGGGCGATTTTCGGGAGAACGCTATTTTTTAGTTTATCCTAATAATATTAATCCAACAATAATTTTATATTGGTTGTATCGTATTGCTGGTATTTTGCATATTTCAGAAGTTCTTGCCCTGCACTTATTTTGCTTTTTATCAACATCAATAGCCATGTATTTTACTTATAAAACAGCAGGAAAGTTACTGGATAAACCAAAGCAAACACTTATTTTATTGTTAATGCTGGTCTATATACCATTTCAAATGTATAGTTTATTTTATTATTCTGATACATTTATGGTGGTATTAGTTTCTCTTATAATATATGTGCTAATTCCTTCAGATGGTAGCTTTATTTTTAAGAATAAACACATTATAGCAGTAGCCTTAATAGTAGGGTTTGGCTGGAATTTACGCTCTAATATTATTATAATTATTCCAGCCTTGATAATATACTTATTATTTTTCAAATGGTATAAAAAATTATTATTACTATTACTTACTTTTGGGTTATCATTTTTTGTGTTCGGTAAAATTTTTGATGCTATTTGGAGCCATTACGGCTTTTTTATAGATGAGGGTTATAAATTTCCTATGATGCACTGGGTAACTATGGGAATGAGTATTCAGGGAGGTAGTTATAATTGGCAAGATTTTCAATATACCTATCTAAGTCAAAATAAGATGACAGATGACCTAACTTTATTTTTAAATAGGGTATTTCACAGACCAATTTTCTTAAATTTATTAGTTTTTATTCTGAAAATTAGGGGGAATTGGAGTGATGGAACTATTAATTATACTAATGGAACTAGGGCATTAAGAGAGGGAGATAGTTTTCTTTGGCAATTATTTTACGGTAGTAATAATAGTTTCTTTATCTATCTTTCTCAATTTATCTATGATGTAATTATCTTTATGATGGTTTATTACATCTATAAGCGAAGAAAAGAGTATATTACATCTGGCTTTTTATTCCAAATAATTATATTCGGTGTTTTTGTATTTCATTTGATTTGGGAAGCAAAACCCCGTTATGTTTATGCTTGGATGCCTATAATCTTTATACTAGCAATAAAGGGAATTACTATATTTGTAGAGGAAAATTCTACAACCATATTCAGCAAGTACAGGAAAAAATTACTCCTAGCATTTGCTTTTGTATTTTCTATTCAATTAGTTAGTGATAGTTTTTTAAGACCTAGTTATTCTATGAATCTAGATTATGATTCGAGAGTAATAAATGGTATTAGTATCTATGCGACAGATAATTATTTACGAGATGGTATAGTTAGGGTCAATAAGGATACGACTGTTGAACAGACCTTTAAGGCAACTATGGATTTTAGCTACGTTAGGGGCTATATTTCGGCTTATGATGAAAATAATAATTCTAAGTATAGGGTAGAAATTATAGACAAGGCTACAAATAAAACTGTTCGAGAAAAAATATTTATTTATCGAGAACTTTATTGGGAATTACCTTTACAGACTTATACTTTACGTTGGTATTTTGATAAATTGCCAGTGGGTGAGTATAGTATAAAATTTTCACAAGTAGAAAATGTAAATAATGGCAGTATTGTAATTTCTAGTGTGCCAAATGAAATGTTAGATATGTATACAAGTGGTAGTATGTATATTAATGGGCTAGAGCAGGGCAAAAAAGATTTGGCATTGCAAATTGGGCGTAGATATGAAAAATTATGGTGGTATTAAAATACTAATCTTAAAAATAAAATTTTTTATTTTAAGTATTTTACTAATTAAAATAAATTCTATATAAAATTATAAAAAAATATTTTTCTCCATGAGTAGCAAAACTATAAGCAAATCTACTTATGGAGAATTTTTATGTAAAAAATTTGTTTATAGAAAAATGACTATAAATCATAAGAAGTATAGTCATTAAATTAAAAAGTATTTTCAAATTATTTGATAGATTTTATTTTTAAATATAATCTATTTTTTATTAGTCTACTATCATTTCTTGTGCTATTTCAAATGCACTAAGTTTTGCTGGATAATAAGTAGGCCAATTATCCATTTCTTCTAGTAATTTTTCTTGGCTTTGACCACCGAAGAAAATATGGAAGTGGTTAGTTTTAATAGGAGCTATGTTATGGTCGCTAAATTGTACATATTTATAATTTCCTGCATTTTCATCAGTCGCTTCAAATAAGAATCTAACCCCTCTATTTCCTTTTTTGTAAGTTAGAATTTTTTTCCCTACATATTTGTAAGTGAATTTTTTAGCTTGTCCATTTACAAAAAATTCCATAGTATTATCTTTAATTACTATTTTTTCTACGTCTGTTTTATATCCTGTATTGTAATATTTTTTATATTCTTCAGCAGTCATTGTTTGAGATTTTTTAGCCTTATAGTCAAATACTTGGTCTAGATCACCATTTACTAGATATGGATAAACAGATTGCCATTCTCCGTAATAGTCAGATAAGTCTCTGTCTTTAACGTCACTGTTATTAAAGTAACCATTATGAACAGTTTTTTCAGTTTCTGCTTCACTATTTTCTGGTAAAATTTCTTTTCCGCTTTGGCTAGTAGTTTTTTCAAGATTTGCCAAATTTTCTTTCATAATAGATATGTAGTCTTTACCAGCATCAACCTGCTCTTTTGTTAAACTTTCTAGTGGATTAAGAACAGATAGTTGAACATTAGTTTCTTTTGCTAGGGTTTCAGCAATAGATTTTTTGGCGTTTTCTTCAAAGTAGATATATTTAATTTCATTTTCTTTTATGTATTTAGTTAATTCTTCTAATCTTGCTATTGATGGTTCTTTGTCTGCTGATATTCCTGTAATACCTACTTGCTTTAATCCGTAATCAAGTGCCAGATATGAAAAAGCAGTATGTTGCGTTACAAAATATTTTTGTTTTGCTTGAGATAGTTTTTCTGTATATTCTTTGTCTAGGGCTTTTAATTTTTCTAAATAAGTATTTGCATTTTTTTCAAATACTGATTTTTTGTCGGGATAATTTTTTATTAAGCCTGCTTTGATATTTTCTACTAATTTTATAGCACGATAAGGAGATAGCCACAAGTGAGGGTCAAATTCGTGATGATGTCCTTCTTCTGAGTGATGATGTTCGTGTTCTTCTTCCTCTACAGGTAATAATACTAGATCTTTAGTTGCTTTAATTATTTGATTTTCATCTTTATTAAGAGATTTTATTACTTTTTCGACCCAAGTTTCCATATTATCATCTTCATAAATAAAAGCGGATGCTTCTTTAATTTTTACCATATCCTGTGTTGATGGTTCAAAATCGTGAACTTCTGTTCCTGCTGGTATAAGTAATTCAACATTTGCTTCATCTCCAACTATTTGTTTTGTAAATTCATAAATAGGATAGAAGGTAGTAACAATATTTGTTTTGTTATTTTCTTTTGCATTGCCACAGGCAGTCAGTAAGATAGTAAATATTGATATAATAGTTAATAATAATTTTTTCATTAGATAACTCCTTTGTGTTTTATTTTATTTGTTAAATTAATTGCTATGAATATTGTTATAAATATTAATGTTATGGTTGCACTTGCTGGGGTTTCTGCATAATAAGATATAAATATTCCTGCTATCATACCAAGAAGGCATATTATAATACCACTAAATATAACACTTTTAAAATTTTTGCTAATTGTTAGGGAGATACTTGCTGGTAGGATTATTATTGTTGAAACTAATAAGGCACCAACTGCAGGTATCATTAAGGAAATAGCGACACCAGTAAGAATATTAAATAGTGTAGATGTTAATTTAATATTAAGTCCTTCAGAAAAAGATATGTGTTCATCAAAGGTCATAATATACAGAGGTCTAAAAAATAATATTGTAAGAAATATGATAATTAGAGCAATAAGAAATAATGAAATAACTTGATTTATATTAATTGTAATTATAGAACCGAATAAATATTGCTCTAAACTTAGGCTACTTGATGATGTTTTGCTCATAACAACCATAGCTATTGCAAGTCCTGTTGACATTAAAATAGCTGTTCCAAGTTCCATAAAATTTTTATAAATAGTTCGCAGATATTCTAAGAAAATGGCAGCAATTATTACCACTGTAATTGTTGCATAGGTAGGAGAAAATCCTATTAAAACACCTAGTGCAACTCCTGCTAAAGATACATGACTGAGTGTATCACTTAATAAACTTTGCCGTCTAAGTATTAAAAATGTTCCTAAGATAGGAGCAAAGATACTCATTGCAATTACAGCTAGTAAAGCTTGTTGTATAAATTCATACTTTAATATACTTAACATAGAGTCTCCTATTTAATTTTTTATATGAAGTTTACAGCACCAAGAATTTGTATCGGTTTTGCAAAGATGAATATTTTTTGTTGCAAATCTATCGACAACATCGTTATCGTGAGTAATCATTATGATAGTTTTTTTGTCTTGATTTACTTTATCACTTAGCATATTGTAAAAATCATTTCTAGTTTTTTCGTCCATACCTGTTGTTGGCTCGTCTAATATAAGAATATCGGCATCACTCATCAGCATTCTTGCAATAATTATTCTTTGTTTTTGCCCACCACTCAAATTACCAATTTTCTCATCTTTTTTATTCCACATTCCAACCAAGTCCAAATTTTTTTGGATATTTTCTTTTTCTTTACTAGTAAATTTTTTGAACCAACTATTTTTTCTGTAAAGACCTGACTTTACAAATTCATAAACGGTAGAAGGAAAACCAGAATTAAAACTTGCTATTTGTTGGGGAAGATATGATATGGTCAGTTCTTCATTATTAATATTTTTTTTAGCAATATTGATAATGCCATTTTTTATTTTTAAAATCCCGATTAAAATTTTTACAAGAGTAGTTTTGGCTGCACCATTTTCTCCAGTAATTGTTACAAATTCTCCACTGTTGATATGAAAATTTACATTTTCTAATACTGGGTCTTTGTCGTAGTTAAAAGATAAATTTTTTACTGAAATATATTCCATATTTTAACCCCTAATATTTTTAATAAGATCAGCAAGAAATTTGCTAATAATTTCTTTTTCACTCGTATTATAATTTTCTAATATTTGCTTGTAAGAATTAATAGTTCTTTGATGGTGATTTTCGTGTTCTGTTGCAACATCAAGAGCTTCTTTAGAAAGTTTATAGCGTAAAATTCTGCCATCTTTATTATCTTTTTCTGCTATTAACATATTTTCTTCGAGTAATAATTTTATGGCTTTAGTAACGGCAGCCTGACTTATATTTAATTTTTTAGCTAAGTCCTTATTATTTGTATTTTCATTCTTTAAAATCATCAATATATGTTTTTGTGTATTTGTATAATTGTGGTTGCAAAAACATTCGCCTACTAAGAGTTCATTTTGATTTCCTGAATGAATTATTATTTCATTAAGTGTGTTTTCAATTTTATGTGCAATGTCTTCCATACATAACCTCCAAAATAATTAATTAACTGGTTAATTATATCATTGTTTTTTTAAAATTTCAATACATTTATTTCAAGATAAATATAAATTAGCTTTACTTGAAAGATATTATCAATTATAATAATATTTATTAGAAAATTTTTGGGGGATAAATTAATGAATATAAACTTAGTTTATGCTAGTTTAACAGGAAATACAGAAGCCTTAAGTGAATTAATTGTTGGAAAATTTAAAGAAGAGAAAAATTTAGATATTCAAATGTACTTTGTAGAAGATATGGACGATTTTTCTATTTTAGAAGAATCTGACGCATTTATTATTGCTACATACACTTACGGAGAAGGTGATTTGCCTGATGAAATGGAAGAATTGTTTGAAGGCATTTTAGATTTAAATTTAAAAGGAAAAATATTTGGAGTTATTGGAACGGGAGATACAATTTATGATGAATATTGTGTTTGTGTTGACCAATTTGATGAACAAATTAAAAAAACTGGTGCGATAAACCCTACAAAAAATTTAAAAATTGAAATAGAAGCAGACTGCGACGAAGATTTTGAAAATATTGATAAATTTATCGAAGATTTTTCAGCCGCTTTATAAAATTAAGAACAGAATATTTTATTCTGTCTTTTTTATTTTAATTACTAATTTAAAAAGTAGTTTACTTTTTTTAGAATATGGTATAATATTTTTAATGATAATGATTATCAATTTATTTTGGGAGTTGATGCGTATTTATAAAAAAAGAAGTTTTTGGATAATTTTATTTTTTCTTATTTCAATTTTTTCTTTAACGATAGGGGTTGAAGATTTTAGTTTTATAAATCTTCTAAAAGGTCAAAGTGATGATATACAAATATTATTACTAAGTCGTATTCCTAGATTAATGAGTATTATAGTTACTGCTAGTATTTTGAGTATAAATGGTCTAGTAATGCAAACTATGGCAAATAATAAATTTGTATCGCCATCAACAACAGGAGTAATGGATTGGTGTAAATTAGGAGTTTTAGTAGTTTTATTATTTTTTCATGATGCTGGTAGTCTTCTAAAAATATCAGTCGCCTTGATTTTTGGTATGTTTGGAAGTTTCTTTTTTATGAAATTAATAAGAATAATAAAAACACGAGATAATTTATTAGTTCCTTTAATAGGAATAATGCTTGGGGGAGTAGTAGGTAGTATCTCATCATTTTTTGCCTTTAAATTTGATTTAATTCAAAATATTTCTTCCTGGTTGCAGGGAAATTTTTCTCTAATTTCAAAAGGAAATTATGAAATACTTTATCTAGGTCTGCCCTTATTAATTTTAGTATATATTTATGCCAATTTATTTACCATATCTGGTTTAGGAGAAAAAGTTACAACTTCTTTAGGTTTAAATCAGAATAAAATTTTGAGTTTGGGTATGATGATAATTTCTGCTACTACTGCAATAGTTGTTGTAATGATAGGGAGCATACCTTTTATAGGTTTGATAGTTCCCAATATAGTTAGTATGCTCAAGGGTGATAACATAAAATCAACAATTTTTGATACGGCTCTAGTAGGTTCTTATTTTTTACTATTGTGTGATATGCTAGGAAGAGTGATATATATGCCTTATGAAGTACCAATAAGTGTAGTTGTAGGAGTTTTGGGAAGTTTTATCTTCTTATTTATATTATTAAGGAGAAAAAATTATGCAGGATAAACAAATAATTAAAAAATTATTAATACTGGGTTTTATAGCTATATTTCTCATTTCTTTTTATATTTTTTTTGATTTAAAATCAGAATATATATTTAATCTAAGATTAAAAAAAATGCTAGCAATAGTTTTAGTTTGTTACGCTACTGGTTATTCAACAGTAGCATTTCAAACCGTAACAAATAATAATATATTGACACCAAGTATTATGGGTTTAGAAAGTGTATATATATTTTTACAAACTTTAGTAATTTTTTTTATAGGTTCGCACTCCTTAAAAAAAATGTCTACAATGGCAGAATTTTTTTCTTCTTTACTTTTAATGATAATTTTTTCAGTAATAGTTTATGTACTACTATTTGAAAAATTATCAGCAAATGTTAATATGGTAGTTCTATGTGGTATGATACTCGGAGGATTTTTTTCGTCCCTGTCTAATTTTATGCAGGTACTTTTAGACCCGAATGAATTTTTAATTTTACAGGGTAAAATTTTTGCAAGTTTTAATACCATAGGCTATGTGTACTTAAATATTTCTGCTGTCCTTATATTAATAGTAATAATTTTTTCCTTATTTTTTATGAAAAAGTTAGATGTTATCTCACTTGGGAAAAAGACATCTATATCTTTAGGACTTAATCATTCTTTATTGGTTAAGATTATTTTTTCATTAATAGCAGTTCTTATAAGTATATCTACAGTTTTAGTAGGCCCTATGACTTTTTTAGGAATAATTATTGTGAGTATAACTAGACATTTTTTACCTACCTATAAGCATATTTACAAAACTATATGTGCTAGTCTAATAGGTGTAATATTGGTAGTTTCTGCAATGCTTATTATGGAAAAAATATTAGCCTACGATACAGCAGTATCTATAATAATTAATTTTGTTGGAGGAATATATTTTATATACTTAGTCATTAAGGAGAATAGAAAAAATGCTAGAGGTTAGAAATATTAATAAGACTTATGGAAAAACAAGAGTATTAGCTGACGTAACTTGTAAAATAGAAAAAAATAAATTTACCGCCTTTATAGGAAGTAACGGTGCAGGAAAAAGCACCTTAATAAATATAATAGCAAGAACATTAAAATCTGATAAGGGTCAAGTTATCATAGACGGTATGCAACTTGCAGAATGGAAAACAGAAGAATTAGCAAAAAAAATTGCCATACTTAGTCAATTTAATCATATAAATATAAGACTAACAGTTAGGGAATTGGTATCTTTTGGTCGCTATCCACATTCTAAAGGAAAAATAACAGATGCGGATAAAGAAAAAATAGATGAAGCATTAGAATATTTGAATATAAAACATTTAGAAAATAAATTTCTTGATGAATTAAGTGGTGGTCAAGTTCAAATGGCATATATAGCTATGGTAATAGCACAAGACACAGACTATATACTTTTAGATGAACCCTTAAACAATTTAGATATGAACCATTCAGTAAAAATAATGAAAGTTCTAAGAAAGTTAGTTAGGGAAAAAGGAAAAACAGTAATAGTTGTAATTCATGATATAAATTTTGTATCAGTTTACGCTGATAATGTCATAGCCCTAAAAAATGGCAGCATAATTACGCAAGGGCTTAATGAAGAAGTAATAACTAGAGAAACATTAAAAGATATATATTCATTAGACATGGATATTCATACCGTAAATAATTGCAGAATATGTATGTATTATAAATAAATTATTTAATACTAGAAAAATAATTTATAATTTCAAGAAAATAATTTTATTTGATAAAACAAAAATTATAAAAAATATTATTAATTTATAAGGAGATTTTTAAAAGTGAAAAAATTCAAGAAAATATTAGTACCATTTGCTGCTCTTACAGTAGCTTTATCATTAACTGCTTGTTCAACAAGTTCATCAAATTCATCTTCTTCAAGTCAAGAAGCAACAAAAGTTAAAATTATGACAAGTAACGGAGAGGTTGAAGTAGCAAAAAATCCTAAGAATGTTGCAGTATTTGATGTTGCAGTATTAGATTTTATTCAAAGATACAATATAAAAATAGAAAATTTAGCAACAGCAAAAATATCAGTACCTTATTTAGATGATGTGATTAAGGGCAAAGATACTTTGGGAAGTTTAAAAGACCCAAATTATGAAGCAACAAGTACAGTAAAAGCAGATATAATTTTCACAGCAGGACGTCAAAAAGAATTTTTAGAAGAACTAAAAAAATTAGGAACAGTTGCTTACTTTGAGGCACAATCTGAAAATGCTTTTGAAACAATGTTTAAACACAATGGAGAGTTTGCAAAAATATTTGGTGTTGAAGATAAGGTTGCAGCTGATAAAGTAAAATTTGAAAAGAAAATAAAAGAAGTATCAGAAAAAGCAAAAGCATCTGGGAAAAAAGCATTGATAATTATGACTAACGAAGGAAAAATTACTGCTTTTGGTCCGAAAAGTAGATTTGGATTTGTTCACAACTTGTTAGGTTTTGAAGCAGCTGATGCTAATATTGAGGCAAGTACACACGGAGCAGAAATCAATTACGAATATATTTCAAAAGTAAATCCAGATATTATATTCTATGTTGATAGAAATACTGTTGTAAAAAGTAAAACAAATGCAAATGCAAAAACAACTTTAGATAATGAATTAGTTAAAGCAACAACGGCTGGTAAAAACGGAGCAATCTATGAATTAGAAGCTCAATATGCTTATTTGGCACCGGACGGCTTAACTTCATTTGAAAGAATGATAGAAATTGTAGAAAAAGCAGTTAAATAATGTTTTAGGTTATAGATAAAAAATAAAAAAGACAACCTTTTGAACTGACCCCCAAAAGTTAGACCTAAAAACTAACTAAAGGAGGTCAGTTTTTTAATGGCAAAATATAGTACAGAATTTAAAATGAAAGTAGTAAAAGAATATTTAGAAACAAACATCTCATATAAAAATTTAACATATAAATACTCAATACCAAATAAAAGCATAATAATAACAAGGGTAAATGCATACAAGACACAAGGATATGAAGGACTAAAAGTAAAAAGGAAAAATACACAATACACTTTGGAATTTAAGTTAAATGTAGTAAACTTGTATTTAAGGGGAGAAATGTCCTATCAAAGCCTAGCAAATGAACTAAAAATAAACAATCCATCAATAATAGTAAGATGGGTAAATGCCTTTAGAGAAAAAGACATAGAAGGACTAAAACCTAAAAAAGAGGAAGTCTTCAAAAATGCCAAAGTTCGTAAAAATTTAAAAGATACTAAAGTAGAGAGAAACTCATTAACACAAGCACAGTTAAAGAAAAGATAAAGCAATTAGAAGAAAAAAACTATTGCTTCAACTAGAAAATGATGTAATAAAAAAAAGATAGAATTGTCTCAAATGACAGATGCAGAAATAAAACAATTGCTCAAACAATCGAGGTCCTAAGAGACAAATACAAACTAAAAGACTTGTTAAAAATACTTTCATCTTGCCAAATCAACATATATGTATTGGCAAAAACGTTTAAATAGACCGAATAAAATATAGAAATAGAAAACAAAATAAAAAAAAAAACTCAACAAAAAATGAAAATCCAAACTATGGCTACAGAAGAATAACAGCCATGTTAAAAAAATCAGGACTGATAATAAACAAAAAGAAAGTACAACGATTAGTTCAAAAGCTAAAACTTCAAGTAAAAAGTTATTCAAGAAAATCCAGAAAGTACTCATCCTACAAAGGAAGAGTTGGAAAAATATCAGACAACAAAAATAAGAAGAAATTTCAAAGTAAAAAACCATACACAAAAATAACAACAGACACAACAGAATTTAAGTATTTAGAAAAAGATAAAACAGGAACCTATCAAATAAAGAAACTCTATTTAAACCCATACTTAGATATGTACAACAGTGAAATACTAAGCTATGAAATATCAAAACAACCAACAATAGAACCAATCCTAAAAGCCTTAGATAGCGCAATAGAAATAACAAACAAAATCAAAGAGAAAGAATATTTCATTCATATCAAGGCTGGGCATACCAAATAAAACAATACACATCAAAACTAAAACTAATGGTATCATCCAATCTATGTCCCGAAAAGGCGACTGCTTAGACAACTCACCAATGGAAAACTTCTTTGGAATATTAAAACAAGAAATATATTACGGACACAAATTCTATTCATATAAGCAATTAAAGCAAACTATTAAAGATTTTATAAAATATTATAACGATGAAAGGATAAAAGAAAAATTAGGATACTTATCACCAGTAGAATATAGAAAGAAGAATACAGCATAAAAATTTCCTATCTTTAGGGTAGGAAAGATATAAAGAAATACCAGACTTAGCATTAATGCTTACTCTGGTATTAGGTACAACTTTATGGGGTCACCTTAGTTTAGGCTGTCTTTTTTTTATATGACATTATATAATATTTATATTTTTTTAAATATTGAGTATTTTTATTGTTTCCATTTGCAATCTATTGGAATAATAGTTGTGGGCATACCTATAATTTGTATATCAAATTTCAAACTAGGCTCAACTTTAGTTGAAGCGTTGTGTATTCTAAAACTAAATTGCCATCCAGCATCAAGGTATAGTTCTAAAGTGTTTTTACTATTAGGTTTAAAATCTAAACTTACAATTCTTGTAGGTAATATTGATATTGGTATTTCAATATTTTTCTTTCTTTCATTGCCTGGTTTATTTAATGTTCCTCTTAAATTATAACTTTGTATTTGAGTTATTTTTTTATTATCAATTCCAATAATTTTATAAAAATCAAACTTACCTAGTAAATATTCAACTATTAACTTTGGAATTTCTTTTTTATTCAAAGTATTTTGTCTTTCCAACTCTTTTTTAAATGCTTTTAGCAAAGGTACATATACATCATCTTCTTTGTTAGGTAAATCACTCCATTTTGAAGATTTTTTCTTTTCGTTATCGAGATATTCAAAAATAGGTTTAATATCTCTCCAATATAGTTCTGAGCAATTTTTACCATACCATTTTTCACCAAAATCTAATTTTTTTGATAGTCTGCTATGTTTTACAGCAAAATGATTATGTTTTATACTAAGACCAATTTCCCATTCAATACCTTGTCTTATAATTAAAATATCTCTAACATCTCCTAATTTCCCTTTATCATCTGCTTGAATTTCTATCTCTAATTCATCATTACTATCGTCTAAAATTAATGGTTCAAGGTCGAAAATAGTGTTAATTCCAGCTAAAGCACTAACTTTATATAAATTTTTATTATCATCCGTTAATGTATTCCATGCTTTTTCAGCAGAAAAATAACTACTGTTTTTATTTATAATTACAGGTCTGATTTTAGAAATTTCTTTATATAAAATTATTAAATATGAAAATTCATAAGCTCTACCTTGATTATTACTTTTTTTACTCATAAACTCCTCCAATTAAAAATTTATATTTAATTATTCTTTATTGCTGAAATAATTGCTTTTGCCATTTCGTATGCAAGATTTACAGGAACAGCATTGCCAATCATTTTATATCCGTCATTTAAATTTGTATAATAAAATTTAAAATTATCTGGGAAACCTTGAATTCTCGCACATTCTCTTACCGATAATCTTCTGTACAAATATTCTTTACCATTTTTGAATACATGTTTATTTTTTTCTATTTTAGGCATTACAGGAGCTTGTGGATGCAACTGACATTGTCTACCAGATGCTTGTACAGTAAATGCTTGTTGTTCCCATGTTCTTACTCTATTTCTACTCATAAAAATAGGTGAGTAGTCTCCAATAAAATACTCATGATTAGAAATTTTACATTTTTCTTCATTAGTTTTATTTTTTTCTAAAGCTGGTATTGCACTATCTTTCAAATCAAAAATTGCATCTTTAAATGTTAATTTAAAATTATATGATTTTGGTGGTTCATTAAATTTAATATTTAAATCTTTTCTAAATCCAACATAAAATACTCTTTTTCTATCTTGAGGAACACCATAATCGCTTGCGTTTAATAAATGAATAAAAACGTCATAACCAGCTTTTTCAAATTGAGAAACAATATTTTTAACTGCTATATTGTGTCTTTTGGCCATCATTCCCTTTACATTTTCAGCAAGAAAAAATTTTGGTTGTTTATCTTTTAATACTCGTATATATTCATAAAACAACTGACCTCTAGGGTCATCAATTCCCTTTAAAGAACCTGCTTCACTCCAAGATTGACAAGGAGGACCTCCTATAATACCATCGCATTCAGGGAACATACTTGATGGTATATTACATATATCGCCTTTTATAAGTGCTGTATTATGATTTTTTTCATATGTTTTCCAAATAGTTTTATCATATTCGTTTGCTACTACTATTTTAAATCCAGCTTTTTTAAAACCTAAATCTAATCCACCCGCACCTGAAAATAAACTTATTATATTCATATTAAGCATTCTCCTTTTTAATATCTATAATTTTAACCACTCTTTTAACTTTAAAATCTGGAGCTATATAGATTTTTATTATATTAATTTAACCTAAATATATTCAATAAAACTTATTTTTCCATATAATTCTTCTAAATTTTTTGAATTTGTTAGTATCATCAAATATTTAATTTCTCTTTGCCATTTTTTAATTTCTTCAATTAAAATTTCTTTTCCTTCATTTAATAAAATATCTAAAAAAGTTCGAGATATACCCACAGCTTTTGCTCCGAGTGCTAGACATTTAATTACGTCTAAAGGATTTCTAATTCCACCACTAGCTATAATATCAATTTCATTTTTATAAATTTTTGCTATTTCTAAGGATTTAGCAGTAGTGTAGCCTATTTCTTCTAAATATAAAGAGGGGAAAGAAGTTCGTTTATTTTCTATACGAGCAAAGTTGGTGCCATCTTTACCACTAATATCAATAGCATTTATTCCTAAATTGATTGCCATTTTAATAGTGTTTTCGTTCATTCCAAATCCTGTTTCTTTTAAAATTATCGGAATAGGAGATTTTTTACTGACTAATTCAAGGGTAGAGTACCAATTTTCAAAATTTCTATCACCCTCTGGCATTATCATTTCTTGTAGGGGATTAGTGTGAACTTGTAAGTATTTAGCCCTTGTTTCTTGAATAGCAATTAGAATTGTTTCTGCATTTTTATCCAAACCTAAATTTACAGAACGATTTTTCGGATAAGATTTTTTATCATCTTCATTTTTTAGGGCTGGAGAGTAAGAACCTGCAAAAAATTCTATATTACATTTTTCACAAATTTCTTCTAGGTCTTTATTAATTTTATTACAGTATTCTCCACCAGCAGTAATAGCATTTATAAAAAAAGGCCATTGCCATTTTTTGCCACAAATAATGGTTGAAGTATCTAAGTCCTCAATTCCAAATTTTGGAACGCTATTGTATTCTATTCTATATTTATCTAAACTTGTTTTGTTTGTTTTTTCGCTAAGTGCAATTTTAATATGGTCTTTTTTTCTCACGCTTGCTCCTTTATAGTTTTTCTAAGTCTAGGTTAATTGTAAATTTATTGGTAGTAGCTGTTCTAAATCCTAGTACCATATCGCCACAACCAGAACCGCTTTGTTTACCACATGGGAATTTCATAATATATTTTTTCATGGCAATAGTTTCCATGGGAATATTTGATATTTGTTCTAGGTATAAAAGATTTTTTCTAATATCTTTTATAATAGGTATTATGAGTTCAGGATTATTTTGTTGTAAAAATAATTTTAATCTTAAAGTAAGTTGATTAGAACGGTCAATAAATTTTTTATATTTTCTTTTTTCTAACATACGTTTTACTTTAGTTCTAAGGTGATTAGTTTTTAAATTCATTTCTTTTTTAGTTGTAGCCCAATTTTTTACATGAATTTTTGTATCTATTACTTCGCCAGTCCATTTTGCTATCATTTCAACAGGCGCTTTAACATTTATTAATTCTATTACAAGACCTTGCCACTCTAAGTAGTCAATTATTTCTTTTGGACTCTTATTTTTTATGTAGTTATTTAATTTTTCTTGATTAAATTTTTGATAATAGATTACTCCTTCATTACAAGAAGAAGCTACATCTCCCATAGAACCTTTTATACCGTTTAGTAGGCTAAAAGTAACAACGATTTTAAAGATTTTCATATTATCAAAAGGAATATTATAAAATTTTAAGATTGCTTTTGTAATTGCTACTAAGACTGCTCCTGATGAACCTAAACCATATTTTTTATTTTCTGTAATAAGTTCATTATGAATAGTTAAGAAAAAATCTGTATGAATACCGGTATATTCTCTGATAAATCTTATCAACTTTTGAATATTTGTAAAATTTTTATGCTTATCATTCATACAAATTTCTGTATTGTGCATATTATCATAAATTGTTGTTTTTTCAGCCTTGCTAATAAAAGCAAATATTTGTTTTGGCACACTTGTTATAATTGCTTTTGAGTAATCTTCTAATATGGCATATTCTCCACAAAGATATAATTTTCCATATCCTATGCCATACATTTGATTATTTTTTTCGTCCATAATTTTTTTATTTCCTTATATATGATGTCGTGATTTTCTTTTAGATAAAGGACTTTCACATTAGGACCAGCATCCATTGTAAAATAAATTTCTAGCCCTTTATTTCTAAGTGATTTTACTATTTCCATAGCCTTGTAACTATCTTCGGTTAGGAAAGTAAAGGGGGGGGTAGCATATTTTGTAGTAGAGTGCATAGCTAGGGCATTACTTTCTGTTATTTGACCTATTTTTGTAAAATTATTTTCTGCAATTGCTTTTTTTAACAAAACAAAATCTTTTTTTGCTTTTGCTAACCAGTCAGAAAAATTTGTTGAAGTTTTCACACAAAGTTCCATAGCATTTCTGCTGGATATTTTTTTTCTATTTTCATCTACTACCAATACTAACATAGCTAATTTTAAATCACATTTAATTTCTTCTACGCTACCGTCTTCTAACCAACTAGCCATTTTATAAAAGCTACGGCAAGAAGATCCTGACCCTTCTTTTGCTATTGCTACCATTTCTTGAATAGTTTTGCCGAGTTTGAAATAATCGTTACAAGCTAGGACTAAAGCCATAGTGCCACTTGAACTTGATGACAAACCAGCAGCAGTTGGCACAGTATTAAAACTTATTATTTTAATTTTTTTTCTGTTTTTAGGAACAAACTCATTTATAAAAGAAATTATTTTTGTAACTTCTTCGGCTGATTGTTTTTCATCATTAATATAAAATTCATCTTCACCTGATAGGCTAGCTTCTATTTTTGTTTTTGAATATAGATTGTCTAATCTCAATGAAATGTTTGGATTATAGGGTAAGACTGGATTTTTTGATTTTTTTCCCCAGTATTTAACCAAGGCAATATTAGCATATCCTATACTGAAACTATCCATGATAAATATCCTCTTTCTTTCAGTTTATCTTGTATAATTTTTGCTTTTTCAAAATTTTCGCTTAGGGCTATACAGCAACCACCATCACCGCCACCAGTAATTTTAGCACCGATAGCACCGCTATTTTTACAAATTTTTACAACATCATCATTTTTTTCATGACTAACACCAATTTTTCTTAAAAGTTCGTGAGCCTTATCCATAAAAAATCCTATTTTTCTTAAATCTTTTTTTAATAAATAGGGCAAAACTTTTTCTGTAATTTCACCTAATTCTTCAATATAAATTTTATTAAATTCATAATTTTCTTTTACTCTTTTTACTGCGTCTTTAGTAATTCCAATAAGGCCTGTATCTATGACAAGTAAAAAAGCATTAAGATTAAAATTTAAAGGCTTAGCTCCATCTTTTTTTGAAAAAATTAAAGGTTTTTCGCTTAAAACTTGGTTTACATCTATACCACTGGGGTTGCCATGGATAAATTTTTCGCAATCATCAGCAATTTCTTTTATATTAGGGCACTTATTTGCTCTTGCAATAGCAACAGATAAAGCAGCAGAAGAACCAAGTCCACGACCAACAGGAATTGAACTTTTAATTATTATTTGCGTAGTGTCTGCAACATTACATTTTTTAGCAATGTAGGTTAGTATTTTATCTCTTTTTTGAATGTGATTATTTTTATTTAATTCAGCAGTAACTTTCATTTCTGGCAGGGGTATAGTAATACCTTTTTTGCCATAAACAACAGAATGTTCTCCGAAAAAAATAGCTTTAGCATGTGTCATATAAACCTCAATATATTTTTGTATAAATATGGTATACTAATTATAATAAAAAACTTGTATAAAGTAAATTAATTTTTAATTTATGCTAATATATAAACTATAAAATTTATAATAGATTTTATATGTAATAAAAAAGTAATTAAAAAGTAATTTAAAACTTTGATGAAGAATTTGTTAAAATATGATATAATAAAATAAATTTATATTAAGGAAATGATTTATATAATGAAAGTAGGAAAAAGTAAGGCTAAGAAAAATATAAAAATTATTTTTGAAATATTTATAAGTGGAGTAATTATTTTTTCTGTTTTCTATTCAAGAAATGTTTATGGACACCTATTTTTGAATGAAGTTAAAAATGTTGAAAATACAGAAAGTAAAGAAAGTAATCAAAACAAACAACAAGATAATCCTTTACAAGTAAATGAAACTCAAACAAAAGAAAATAAATTATCTATCGAACAATTAAATTCTGAAATAAAAAAAATAATAAGTCAATATGAAAATAAAAATAAAAAGAACAAAATAGGTTTAGTATATAATGACTTGAATAGTGGTTACAGATTTGCTCATAACGAAAATGAATATTTTTCAATGGCAAGCACCACAAAAGTTGTTTATGCAATGCACGTTTATAATAGAATTGCTCTAGGTCAAATCAGTGAGAATGAACAAATTTCTTATAAATCTAGCTATTTACAAGCAGGCAATGGAGAAATAACTAATAATCCTAAAAAAGAAAGTTATGACCTAGATTATGTTATAATGAACATGTTGACATATTCTGATAATACAGCAACTAATATGATACTAAGAAGTGATGCTAATGCTTTACAACTTCTAAAAAAGTTTTTCTCTAACTTTAATATAAATATGCCAGACCTAATGTTAAAAAATAATAAATTAACGCCAGCAAGTATGGAAACTGCATGGATATATTTATATAAAAATCAAGATAAATATCCAAAAGTAATAGAGTATCTGAAAAAATCTAAGTCTAGTGAGTGGATAAAAGAGGGAGTAAAAAATAAAGAGATAGCTAGTAAATATGGTCAGATTAAGGGAGTAGCAAACGATACAGCAATAGTTTATGACAAAACCAAAGGGGACTATATTATACTTATATATACTGCAAATATAACAAATGCAGATAAGGTTATAGCTGAAATAGCAAATAAAATAAATAAATTACATGATAATAATGCTTAAAATGCCACAAATATTGTGGAATTTTTATTATTGAAAAAATTATTTAATTATGCTAGTGTAAAAAATTAATAATAAGTTTTTGATAATAAAAGAATGCTTAGTTATAATATAAAAAAGTTTTTAAAGGATCGGTATTTTATACTTCAGTTTATTCTGAATTAAAATTTTTAGAAAATATTTTAATAGCTATTAGAGAAAATATATTTTTAAGTAAAAAATATATTATCAAAAACAAAAAAGACTAATAATTTAATTATTAGTCTTTTCTTAATTTAATTTTTAAAATTAAACATCTTCTTCTGTATCATCATTGTCACCATTATTATGATTGTTTTTTGATTGATAAGAAGATGTATTTGTTTCTATATTTTTATCTTCTTTTTCTTTATCTTTCTTTTTATTTTCTTTTTCTTCTTCTTCTTTTTCCTCATTAATTTCTTTTATAGTTTTTTGAGTATTTTTATCAATAAGGGACCCAAATTTTTTATACATTTTCTCATCAGATAATTTTGTAAAACCACTAGGTACTAAGTCTAAAGTTGAACCAGTGTCATTATTTATTTGATTAATGCCTATATACCTAACTGTATGAGGTTGTTCAAATTTTTTATCAGCATCAACAAGTTCTGGATTATATTCATTTATAACGTTCATAAAATATGACCACTGATTATGTGCGTGCGTGAATCCAGCAATTTCTTGTGGTTGGTCATAGCCAGTCCATAAACCAAAAGTAATATTTGTAGTTCCTCCGACAGTCCATAAGTCGTGATTATATTCTGATGTACCTGTTTTTACAAAAAGGTTGTCAGAGTTAAATTTTAATCTAGCCGCTATGTCTGGAGCAATTCCTATATTAGTAATAACATCATGTAACATGTTTACTATTAGATAACTTGTTTCTTTAGAATATACTTGGACACTATTTTTTTCATGTTTATAAATAATATTTTCACTATTGTCTTCTATTTCTTCTATAATATATGCCTTATTAAATTCTCCTGAATTAGCAAGTGCGGCGAAGGCACTAGTATTCTGTGCTACGGTAAAACCATAATCTAATCCACCTATGGCAGCTGATAAAGTTGTTTCATCAGATTTAGTAAGCCCCTCAAAATCCATTTTTTTCAAATACTCGTCCATTGGATTTTCGTTAACGAAAGCAGAATATAACCTTATTGTAGATAAGTTAAGTGATTGAGCAAGAGCCTTTCTTGCAGTTAATAAATTAAATTCTCTTTTAGCATAATTTTCTGGTTTCCAACCATTCAAATCAAATTTTTTATCCAATAATAAAGAGTTAGGAGTTATATAACCTTTTTCGATAGCTGGTCCATAAACAAGTAAAGGTTTAATTGTTGAACCTGGTGATCTATAAGTTCTAGTAGCATGATTTAATTGTTGGTTATCAAAATCTCTACCGCCAATAAAAGCCAATATTTTACCTGATTTATTTTCTATTACAGTAGCTCCAAGTTGAATGTTTTGACCATTCTGGGTAATAAAACTAGGATAATTGTCACGAGCTTCTTGTAATTTATCGTGTAAATTTTTATCAATAGTAGTTTTAACCTTATAACCACCTGTAGTAAATTTTACTTTAGCTTTTTCTAATATTGTATTTCGATAATCGTTATTATTTTTAAACTCATTTAGTTTTCCTTCTTCTTCAGCCATTTTTTTTGCGAATATTTTTGTTACTTCTGTAATAACTTCATTTGTGATGTAAGGATAATTGTCAGTTTCATTTTTTAAATCGGTAATAAAAGATGATTTAATGTCAAAGTTTAAAGCCTCATTATATTCATCTTTAGTAATAAATTTTTCGCTTAGCATTCTATCTAAAACATATACTTGTCTTTGGAATCCAGCGTTTAATTCTTCATCACTTCTTAAATTACCGCTTGAATCAAAAGGTGTGTACCTAAAAGGTGATTGAACAAATCCTGCTAAATATGCAGCTTGTGCTATGTTTAAATCTTTAGAATGCATTCCGAAAACTCCAAGAGATGCTGTTTCTATACCGTTAATATTTTGCCCTAATTTATTTTTACCAAAAGGCACCATGTTTAGATAGGTTTCTAATATTTCTTCTTTAGTAAAATATTTATTTGCCCTTATTGACATTAAAATTTCTTTAGCTTTTCTTTCATAAGAGCGTGAATTATCTAAAAGCTGATTTTTTATTAATTGCTGAGTTATTGTACTGCCACCAGATATAGAACGATGTGTTAATTCATTATATGTTGCTCTTAATACAGCAAATGGCTCTACTCCCATGTTGTTGTAGAAATTTGCATCTTCACTTGCAATAATAGCATTTTTAATATTAATTCCCATATCAGATAGGGGAATAGTTTTTCTTATCAGTTCAGAATTAATAGTAGCTACTTTTTCTCCATTTGTAAAATATATATCACTGTTTATACTTATATCATTTAATTTTTCTTTCATTTCACTATAAGACAAAACAGGTTGATTTTTTACTAAGTTTCCAAAAAAACCTAAAACTATACCAAAAGATAAAGAAAATATTATTAATAATGTAGCTATAAAATATTTTTTTGAAAGATATTTTTTTAAATTTTTGTAATTGTGTTTTTTCATATTTATAACCTTTCAATTTTATTATAGATATTATACCATAAGTTTAATTATTTACATAACAATATTTAATTAAAATAAAAGTCTACTCAACTATAAATGTTGAATAGACTTTTTAATTTAATTATTATTTTTTTTGGTGTTAGCAGAAGAGGTTGAATTTGAGTTTTTTGTTTTGTCATCTTCTTCAGTTGGCAATATTTTTTTTATATTTGCTAATAAAGATGAATTATTTCTTTCTGTTCTAACTTTTTCAGATAATTTGTATTGATAAACAGAATCTAAATTTGTCCCCACATACATATTATCAGTTTCGGTGCTTCTGTCTGTTGCAAAGTAAATTTTATTTTCTTGTTTTACACTGCTAGGAACTTTAAATTTTGCAGGAATTTTATCTTTATGAGCTAATTTCATAATTCTTGCAAAAATAAGTTGTGTTGATTCTGCCTGATTTATATTTAAGGCTTTTTCTTTAGAGTCTATATTATCTGGACCTTGCCAAATTGCAACAGTATGTTCGGTTGTATATCCGACCATCCAGCTATCTTTAGTAGATCTGACAGCATCTATTCCTAAAGAATTAGCTAAATTTTCATCAAAGGTACTTGAACCAGATTTTGCCGCCATATCAAATCCCACAATTCTTCCGCCAGGTGATGTCCCAGCGCCTGATATAACATCTTTTAAAATATCTGTCATTATAAATGCTGTTGATTCATTCATTGCTCTCTTAGCTTCTTCTTTTATACCTTGTATTTCATTTCCATCTTTATCTAATATTTTTATTAAAGCAGACGGCTTATTATACATCCCCTTATTTCCAAAAGCTGCAAAAGCTCCAGCCATTTGTATAGGAGAAACTGTTTCGCTACTTCCACCTATGGCAGTAGTAACAGATTTTGATAAAATATTAATTCCTAATTTGCTAGCAAAGTATTTACTTCTTTCAAAGCCTAGTGCTTCAAATGCTCTTATTGCAGGTATGTTATAAGATTGAGCTACTGATTTACGCATAGTAACATTACCATGATAACGCCTATCCCAGTTTTGAACATAGTGATTTGTTCCTGCTATTAGATAGGCAGTATCAGAAAAAATAGTAGCAGAATCCCAACCGTAATATTCAATACCAGGAGCATAATCTAATATTGGTTTTATGGATGAACCAGGTTGTAATTTTGAATCTGTTGCGAAATTAAAATCTCCATAAGTATAATTTTTCCCACCACCAATAGCTTCTACCAATCCACTTTTAGTATCTAGGACAGTTATTGCTGCTTGAGCAGCTGATTTAATCATAGGTGAACTCTCTGTATCTAGCATTCCTTGTACAGAACTTTGTAAATCTTTATCTAAGTTTGTATAAATATTTAACCCCAAAGAAAATGGGTCTTTGTCTTCTGGAAATAAATTTAAATTTTTTATTTCTTTAACAACAAAATCTATGTAGGCAGCATATTGAGGATTTGATATTCCCTGTATCATTCTTTCTGATTTAGTTTTTTCTACAAGACCATCTGTTATCGGAACTTCAATATATTTTTCATAGTCTTCTTTAGATAATTTATTATTACTGTACATAGCATATAAGACTGTATCTCTTCTTGATTTTGCTCCTTCAGGATTGTCATAAGGATTATATGCAATAGGTTGCTGTGGAATACCAGCCAGTAAAGCAATTTGTGGTATTGTTAATTCATCTAATTCTTTTCCATAAAAATATTTAGAGGCAGTTAATATTCCATATCTATTATCCGAATAAAATATTTTGTTTAAATACATTTCTAAAATATCATTTTTATCATATTTTTTTTCTAGTTCTAAAGATAAAAATGCTTCTTGTAATTTTCTTTCGTAACTTTTTGTTGATGTTAAAAGAGATTGTTTAACAACTTGTTGGGTTATTGTACTACCACCTTCAAGAGCTTCACCAGAAATAGCATTAACAAATAAGGCTTTGATTATTCTCTTTGGGTCAATACCAGTGTGTTCATAAAATCTAGTATCTTCGATAGAGAGAACAGCTTCTTTTAAAGTGTCAGGTACTTTTTCTACTTCAATAAATTCTCTTCTTTCATTTCCCAGTATGGCTATAACATTATTATCTCTATCATAAATAGTTGTGCTTAATTTACTTGTAAGTTTATCTTTTGATATTTCTGGTAATTTGTAAAATTCTACAAGTAAAAATATAGAAATCAAAAAAGTAAGTATAGTAGTTATAAAGAATACAACAGAGCAAATATTTTTTAATATGTTTAATAAATTTTTATTCATAATTACATAAACTCACTCTCATAATCTTTTATTATTTTAATATAATCTAGTCTAATTTTGTAATTAAAATCAAGTTCAAAACTATTTTCTACAAACTCACTAAGTTTTATAGATTTTCTACCACCCTTTATTGAACGTTCATAAAAATTAATTAATTTTTTAAATGGCATGATAAAAGTTCTATTAATTTTTTTAAATCTCACTATGATAAAAGCTATACCTCCATGCCTAGTTATACTAGCCATGTGTTCAATCTGATGTTTATGAATATTATTAAGTGAAAAAGATGTTGTAGAATTAGTTTCTTTAGCTTCAAAGTCAATATATTTTCCCTTATAAATTCCATTATAGTCAGTAGTTGACGGAACCTTATAGAAGGCTTTTTTTATCATAGCATTATTTCTACTTGGATAATCTACTTTTACTATTTGTATGGGGATTGGTTTTTTGTGAATTACAGCAGTATCATTTTTTAAATAAAATTTATTTGCAAAATTAATATCATCTTCGAGGTGCATTCCACGATTAGAATATGTAATTTTTTGTGAAAATTTATTATTCCCATTAGGATAGTTTACCATATATTGCTCCAAAATCTTTTCTATACATTATACTACATTATAAAAATAAAATAAATTATTATCTTCTATTCAAGTAATTTACTTATTTTAATTGTAATGCAAACTATAAATTTTTAAAATATTATTGTATAATTATATGGTTAAATATTAAAATTAAACTTAAAAGAGATTTGAGGAAATTATTTTGGAATTGGTTGAATTAAAAAAAGAATTAGAAGATATAGAAAAAAGTATTGCTGATTTTAAAATTTCATTAAATTTAGATTCAAAAATTCAAAGAGTAGCCGAATTAGATAATTTTATGCTGGAAATTAATTTTTGGAATGACAGCGAAAAAGCTACGAGCATGGTTGCGGAATCTAAATTGTTAAAAAAAGAATTGGCAGAGTTTGAAGAATTAAATTTACTCTTAGAACATAATATAGAAATATTAGAATATCTTAAATTAGAAGAAGATATGGATATGTATGAAGAATTATTACGTAGTCAAAAAGATTTAAGAGAAAAGATGGATAGTTTTACACTTAGATTATTGCTATCAGAAAAATATGATAATAATGTTGCAATTTTTGAAATTCATGCAGGGGCTGGCGGAAGTGATGCAACAGATTGTGCAGAAATATTATTAAAAATGTATGAAAGATTTTTTCAAAAACAAGGTTTAAGTTGTAAATATTTTAATTATCAATCTGGTGATATATGTGGAGTTAAGTCAGTAACGCTTCGTGTAGATGGAGATTATGCTTACGGCTTGTTAAAAGGAGAAAAAGGCGTGCATAGATTTATTAGAATTTCACCATTTGACCCGTCAGGGAAAAGACACACTTCTTTTTGTTCTGTTGACGTAATTCCAGAGTTTACAGATTCAGAAATTTCTCTTGATTTGTCAGCAGAAGATTTAAGAATAGATACATACAGGGCAGGGGGAGCAGGTGGTCAACATATCAATACTACAGATTCAGCAGTTAGAATAACACATATTCCCACTGGCTTAGTAGTTCAATCACAGGCAGAACGTAGTCAAATTATGAATAGGGATATAGCTATGAAAGAATTAAAATCTCGTTTATACCAAAGAGAGTTAGAAGAAAAGGAAAAAGAATTAAATCAAATAAGAGGAGAACAAAAGTCTATTGCTTGGGGTTCTCAAATAAAATCTTATGTCTTTACTCCCTATACTATGGTAAAAGACCATAGAACTAACTATGAAGTTAATAATATAGATAAGGTGATGAATGGAGAAATTTTTGATTTTATTGACGCTTATCTTCATTATAATATGAACAACAAATAAAATAATTTTATAGATTGAATTGTAATAATAAAGATAAAAATTTTATTTATGAAATAATCTATAAAAAATATTCTATGAATTTTTAAAAATAAAATTTTGAAAAATTTAAAATGTATATAGTAGCACATTAAAATAATTTATGAAACATACTGTATTTAATAATTTATATAGCATATTTTGAATAAAGTAATAAACTATGTTATTATATTACTTGTAATAATATATAAGAGAGGTCTGTACAACTATGAAATTTGATAACTATGAGTATAAAAGACCTGATGTAGAGGAAACAAAAACAAAATTAGAAAATTATAAAAAACTTTTATCGCAAGCAAATAACTATAATGAATTTATCAAAGTTTTTAAAGAATATAATAAATTTTTAGAAAAAATTGCCACACAATCAACATTAGTGTCAATCAGAAATAGCCTAGATACTACTGATAAATTTTATGAAGACGAACAAGAATTTTGGAATGAATTTTCACCAGAGATAACTGCTTATGAATCTAATATTTCAAAAATAATTTATAATTCTCAATTTAAGGAAGAATTAAAAAATGAAATAGGAGAACATTACTTTAATCTTATTGAATGTGATTTAAAAATTTTTAAAGATGAAATTTTAGAAGATTTAAAAGAAGAAAATAAACTTCAAACAGAATATGTTAAATTAACTTCAAGTGCTAAAATTTCTTTTGATGGCCAAGAACATAATTTAAGTGGTATGGCAAAATATACACAAGCTGATGATAGAGAGATTAGAACTAAAGCTAATAATGTATCAACCAAATTCTTTGAAGACAATTTAGAAAAATATGATGATATTTACGACCGTATGATAAAAGTTCGTACAAGAATTGCTAAAAAATTAGGTTTTGAAAATTTTGTAGACTTAGCTTATTTACGTTTGAGAAGAACAGACTACACTTCTAAAGAAGCGGCAGGATATAGAAAACAGATTTTAGAAAATGTAGTACCTCTTGTAGAGAAAATTAAAAAAGACCAAGTAGCACGCTTAGGACTTGATAAACTGAATTTTCAAGATGAAGCGATAATGTTTAAAACTGGCAACCCAAAACCTAAGGGGGACAGAGAATTTTTAGTAAATAATGCTATAACAATGTACCGTGAATTATCAGAAGAAACTGCAGAATTTTTTGATTTTATGGTAGATAAAAATTTATTAGATTTAGATACTAAAGAAGGAAAAGCTGGTGGTGGATACTGTACCTATATTCCAGATTATCGTTCGCCATTTATTTTTGCTAATTTCAACGGCACACCTCATGACGTAGAGGTTCTTACTCATGAAGCTGGCCATGCTTTTCAAGTATTTAGAAGCCGTGATGTAAAAGTTCCTAGCTACATTTGGCCGACATACGAGGCTTGTGAAAATCACTCAATGAGCATGGAATTTTTAACTTGGTCATGGATGGATTTATTTTTCGAAGAAGATACAGAAAAATTTAAGTATTATCATATAGCATCTTCATTAAAATTTTTACCGTATGGAGTTACGGTAGATGAGTTTCAACATTTTGTTTATGAAAATCCAAAATTAAGTCCTAAAGAACGACGTGATAAGTGGCTTGAAATAGAGAAAAAATATTTACCAAGTCGTTCTTATGAAGATGTACCATCACTAAACAACGGAATGTTTTTCTATCGACAAGCTCATTTATTTACTTCTCCTTTCTATTATATTGATTATACTCTAGCCCAAGTTTGTGCTTTCCAATTTTGGAAAAAAGCTAATCAAGATACAAAAGTAGCTTGGAAAGAATATTTACATCTTTGTGATTTAGGAGGAACAAAACCATTCTTAGAATTAGTAAAAGAAGCTAATTTAGAAAATCCTTTTGTTGATGGAACAATTAGTAATATCACACCAGAGTTAGAAAAATATTTAAACTCAGTAGATACAAGTAAGTTTTAAAAATAAGCAGTAGGTTTTTTTACAAACCTGCTGCTTAAATTTTTAATTTTAACAATATATATTTGCTTAATAACAAGGTTTATAGTAGAATTATATAGAAAATATACAAAAGTGAGGAAAAAAATGATAAAGAAAAGATTATTTCAAATCTGTGTTGAATTGACTAACGGAAAATATTCTTCCAAAGCATTACAAAAATTAACAAAATCAAATGTGAGTAGATTATTAATTCAACCCTTTATAAAAACTTATAAAATTAATACTTATGAGATTTTAAAAGATGTGGCAGATTTTAAAAATCTAAATGAATTTTTTATTAGACAAGTACATCCAAGTTTGCGACCAATAGCAGAAGGAAAAAATGTAGTAGTAAGTCCAACAGACGGAGTAATATCAGAAGTTGGGACAATAGAAGATGATGCTACATTTATTGTAAAAGGACAAGAATATAGAGTTAAAACTTTACTAGCTGATAAGGACAGGGCAAAAGAATTAGCAGGAGGAACTTACATGGTTATCTATCTTAGCCCTAAAAATTATCACAGAATACATTTCCCAACTGCTGGCGAAATTGTTGGAAGTTACACTCTAGGTAAATATTCATATCCTGTTAATAATGCCGGCTTAAAATTAGGAGATACAGTTTTAAGCTATAATTATAGAAGAGTATTGACTATAAAAAATGAAAATATAAAATATAATTTGATACCTGTAGGAGCTCAAAATGTAAATTCAATTATAGAAACTTATGAGGATAATTTTGTAGAAAAAGGTGATGAGTTAGGATATTTTGAATTTGGCTCTACGGTAGTTTTATTATTTGAAAAAGATACTTTTGAAATTAATAATTTAGAATTGCCACAAGAAATAAAAATGGGACAAATAATTGGAGAAATAAAATAATTAGAGGTTAGTATGGTATTAAAAAAATTTTTTTCACCAGATGATTTTGTTGAAGAATATGAATTTATAGATGTAGAATATATGAATATGCATAACAAGAAGGTAATAATATCAGACCTAGATAATACGCTAATATCGTGGGATAGTAAAAAAAATACTAAGAAACTAACTAAGTGGCTAACGAAAATGCGTAAAGCTGGTTTTGATATAATTGTAGTTTCTAACAACTCAGAAGAAAGAGTAAGAGATTTTTGTAAAAAATTAAATTTAGAATATGTAGCAGAAGCTAAAAAACCATTGACAAACGGTTTTAAAAAAGCCCTAAAAAAACTTAATCGAAAACCAGAAGAAGCAATAATTTTAGGAGACCAAGTACTTACAGATATTTTTGGAGCAAAAAATTTAGGTGGGGCTATGAGTGTTTTAGTAAAACCAATTTCAAGAACAGATGCCTTTAAAACTAGAATAAATAGATATTTTGAAAGCAAAATAGTTACTAATTTAAAAGAAAAAAAACAATTTCCTGTAATGAAATTACGTAAAAATAAAATAAAAAAAGTATAATTTATTATATAAGGAGATAAATATTGTTAGAAAAAATAACTTGTATAGGCTGTGGAAGTCAGATACAAACAGAAGATAGTAAAAAGCAAGGTTATCTACCAAAAAATGTTTTAGAAAAAAGTATCGATAATGAGATAATATGTAAAAGATGTTTTAGACTAAAACATCATAACGAGGTTACTGATGTTGAACTTGGAGCAGAAGATTTTTATGAATTAATAAAAACATTAGCAAAAAAAGATGCTTTAATAGTAAAGGTAGTAGATATATTTGATTTTTCTGGTTCATGGATAGAAGACGTTACAGAAATAGTTGGTAAAGATAAAGATATAGTTTTAGTTGCCAACAAAATGGACTTATTGCCAAAATCAGTCAAAGAAAATAAGATAAAGCAGTGGCTTTTTAAAATGATGAAGCAAAAAGGAATAAAAGTAAAAGATATTATCCTAATAAGTGCTATAAAAAATAATGGTATAGAAGAACTGGCCAGTAAATTAGATATATTACGCAATAAGAAAGATATTTATATAGTTGGAGCAACAAATGTAGGAAAATCAACTTTAATAAATAAACTTATTGAACTAACATCAGGCGATAAAAATATCATAACGACATCACATTTTCCAGGTACAACTCTAGGTATGATAGAAATACCTCTAGACAAGGAAACTAGTATTTACGATACGCCAGGAATTATTTTAGATTATGACATTGCACATTATTTAGATGAGAAAACATTAAAATTAGTAATTCCTAAAAAAGAAGTTAAGCCCAGAGTATTCCAACTTAATTCAAAGCAAACTATCTATTTTGCTGGTTTGTGTAGAATAGATTTTACAAAGGGAGATAGACAAAGTTTTACTATATATGCATCTAATCAGATAGACTTACACAGAACTAAATTAGAAAACGCAGATAACTTATTTGAAAAACACTTAGGAGAAATGCTAGCTCCACCATTCAAAGATAATTTATCAATTTTTTCTGAAACTATAAAAAAATCATTTAAAATACAAAATAAAAAAACGGATATTGTAATATCTGGTTTGGGTTGGATAACTGTTAATAGCGACCTTGGTTGCGAAATAGATATAGTATTACCTAAAGAAATAGAAGTATTTACAAGAGATTCAATAATTTAAAATATTAATAATAAATTTTTAAAACAAGAATTTAGTATTAATTTATTACAATAGGAGAATAAATGTTAATAGGAAAACAAAAAAGACAATTAAGAGCCTTGGCTCATAACTTAAATCCAATTTTCCAAATAGGTAAATTAGGAGTAAATCCAGATATGATAAAAGGAATATCTGATGCACTAGAAAAAAGAGAATTAATAAAAATAACTATATTACAAAATTGTTCAGAAGATAAAGAATATGTTGCCGACTTAGTATCAAGTAGAACTGGTTCAGAGTTAGTTCAAATTATTGGTAATATAATAGTTTTATACAGACAATCATCAAAAGAAAAGTATAGGAAAATAGAGTTGGTGAAATAATGAAAAAAATTGCACTTTATGGTGGGTCTTTTGACCCAGTCCATATAGGTCACCTTATAACTGCTAGTAATGTTGTAGAAGATTTAGCAATGGATAAATTAATATTTATCCCTTCTAATAAAACACCACTAAAAAATGAAAATTTAAAAGCTAGCAACAAAGATAGATACAATATGCTTGTAAAAAGTATAAGTAAGAATAAAAAATTTTCTGTTAGTAGTTATGAAATAGATAAAAACGATATTAGCTATACCTACTACACTATAAAATATTTTAAAGAAATATATACTGATGCTAGTTTGTATTTTATAATAGGAACAGATAGGGTTAAAGATTTAAAAAAGTGGCACAGAATTTCTGAACTTAGTAAAATGGTTACCTTTATATTTGTTGCTCGTAATGAAGAAAAATTAGAAGAAATAATTTCAAAAGATACTTTTTATAAAGAGATAAATTATGTTATACTAAAATCGCCAGTTATAGAGATTAGTTCTACTGATATTCGCAATAAATTAAAAAATAAAAAAAATATATCTTATTTAGTTGATAAGGATTGTGCCAATTATATAGAGGAGTTGAGTTTATATGAATTTTAATGAAATTAAAGAAAAAGTAAAAGGAATATTACCCGAAAAAAGATATGAACATACATTAAGAGTTGTAGATACAGCTGTTATGTTGGCTGAAAGATTTGGAGCTAATGTAGAAAAAGCTCGTCTTGCAGCCTTGCTACATGATATATGCAAGCCTATGGACGAAGTATTAATGAAAAAATATGTAGTTAAGTATAATCTTGATATAAAGTTACTTGACTATCCAACAGAAGTTTTACACGGACCAGTTGCTAGTGTTTATATAGAAAAAGAATTTGATGTTCAAGACGAAGAAATAAAAATGGCAATATTTAGTCATACATTTGGCCGTAAACATATGTCCCTATTAGAAAAAATTATTTTTATCGCTGACTATATTGAACCACAAAGAAAACATCCTCACTTAAAAGAGGTTACAGAAGTAGCAGAGTACGACCTTGATGAAGCAGTACGTCTTGCAGCAAAATATACCTTGGTATACTTAATTGATAACGATGAAAGAATTTATCCTCCATTGTTAAAATGTTATAATTATTATAATATAAAAAATTATCAGGTAGGATTTAAAGAAAAAAATAAAGAGAAAATATTATCTGGTGAAAAAATTATTACAATAAGAAATAAGAGTGAGGCACACTTTAAAAAAGGTGATGTTTTAGAAGCTATAACTTATGATGACAGAACAAAAACAGTTTTTGCAACATTAGAAGTTGAACTTGTAAAAGCAGTAACAAGAGATACACTAAATGACAGATATGCAAAATATTATGGAGTTAGCAGAGAAGAATTAATAGAAAAATTAGCAGCTAGATATCCTGAAGATGATGAATTATATGTTATCATGTTCCGTTTGATTAAAAAATAAGAAAGAGAGAAAAAATGACAGTAGAAAAATTATTACAAGTAGTAGTAGATGCCTGTGATGAAAAAAGTGGTTATGATATAGTAGCCTATGATTTAACAAGTGCAGGATTTTTATATGATTATTCAGTTGTTTGTCATGCTCCTACTAATAGACAAGTAGAAGCTATCGCTTCTGAAGTAAAAGAAAAAGTTCAAGAAAATGGCGGTAAAATTCTTAATATAGAAGGTTGGCGTGAAGCAAAATGGGTTCTTTTAGATTTAGGAGATATTATTGTTAATATAATGACAAGAGATGACAGAGAGTATTACGCATTAGACAACCTATTTGAAAAATATCCTCTTAAAGAGGTTTAATATGTATCAAAATTTAAGTATTGTATATGATAGGATAATGGACGTTGATTACGATAAGTATAAGAATATAATTAAACAAGAATTAATGGATAGTAATAATCTGTTAATTCTTGATTTAGGTTGTGGCAGTGGAGCTTTAACAGAATATTTAGCTACTTATGGTCAAGTTTTTGCCGTAGATAAAAGCGAAGAGATGTTAGCACTCGCCAGTAATAAATTTTCCAAAGCTAATTATATAGCCCTTGATTTATTAGAAATTCAAGCATTAAATAAAAAATTTGATTTTATTATTAGTGCTTTTGATGTTTTTAATTATCTGGAAAATTTTGAAGAATTTACACTAGCTTTAGAAAATGTTTATGCAGTTTTAAAAAAGGGTGGGAAATTTATTTTTGATATACATACACCATCAAAAATAGATGAATTATTAAATGAGCAACCTTTTGCATATGAAGATGAAGAAATAAGTTATCTATGGTTTACATATCCTACAGAAAATAAATTAGAAGTAGAAAGTGAAATAACATTTTTTGTTAAAGAAAAAGATAATCTATACAAAAAAATATATGAATATCAAAAACAGCGTACATATAATATAGATAAAATAATAGAAAAAATCTTAGAAATAGGTTTTAAAATAAAGACTTATTTTTGCGATTTTGAATTTGCTAATAAGGACTATCAAAATTCAAAACGTCTAATTTTTGTTTTAGAAAAATAGCAGTGCATAGGAAATTATGCACTGCTATTTTATATTCTTTTTAATACAAAAAACGGACAAGCTAGATTACAAAATTCTAATAAATATTCTTCTAGGTTCCTAATGTTTTTTGGGTGGTTCTTATCTTTATTATTGAAAAATCCAGATAATCTTAATTTTTCATAAGCTATGTCGCCAACTATAAAGGGTTTATCATCTAAAATATCAATATATTTATCTAAAAATAATTCCTTATCAAAGGCATTTTTGTAATTAAAGATTAATTCAAACTTGCCATATTCAGTTTCTAAAACTAAATTTTCTTGAGTTAATTGCATTTTATTAGTCCTCCTTTTTAGAAAAAGTTCCCTGCAATAGATATATTAAAATAAAAATAGCAACATATACTAGCAGAACAAATGCAAAGAAATATTGGCTTCTGTTGACAATAATATCAAGTTTTTCTCTTTTGTTGCGTTCTTTAAATTTATTATCTTGAATAAATGTATTTTTTAATTTAGTTAAACTTGAATTGTCTGTGTTAGACTTGTAAGAAGAAAATACAGTTCCATTATTGGCAGATAGATAATCGTAATCTTGGAATAATAATATTTTCCCATTCATTAAAAAATATTTTTTATTTGTTTGTTCATGGTCCTTGTAAAAAAAGTCGTATATATCTTCTTCAATAGTAATATTTTCATTATTTATATCATAAGTTCCAGCCTTTAGGGCAAGTTTATAATTATAATTTGCAAATAGGTAATTATATAATTCTTGGATAGTATCAAAGAAATCATCTTTTTCTTGAGCTATATCCATAATAGATACTATAAATTTAGTATTTCCACTATAAGCAATAAAAGTAGCATTTTTTCCGTCATAGTTTAGACCTAAGGCTCTAAGTATATCAGAAGGAATAAATTTAACATCATTTTCTACTTTTTCACCACTAAGAAATTCATATTCAGGATTTTTAGTGATATCTGTTATTATAGGATAATTTTTCAGAGTAACTTCAGTTAAATAAGCTAAATTTTTAACACTTGTTTTATTTTCATCACTAATTTCAAATTTATTTAATTCCGTATCTCTTAAAGTCAATTTATCCAAAATTAATTGAGCTTGAGAGATACTTATATTAAATTTTTTAAAGATTGTTAAAGCTAGGCTAGGACTATCCTCTTGTTCTAAAATAAAGATGGCGTCCTTAACACTTATAGTATTTTCAATTTTATACTTATCTAAAATTTCATCAGAAGTAACTTCTATTTTCGTTTCTAAGTTTATTTTTTCATCTCTAAGTTCCTCAGACAAAACAAATACTGCAATATGGTTTATTAAATTTTTGTAGGCTACTTGTTTATTGCCATCTTTTTCAGAAACTATTTTTCCTGTATTGTAGTCAGAAACAACAATTTTCATATTAGAATTATTTCTAAGTAATTGGTTAATTGCGTTATTATCTATAAATTTTTCATCTGCAATAGCAAAGTTACCTTGTAAAAGTAAAAAGCTAACTATTACAGAAGTAAATATTTTTTTAATTTTCATTTTAATTTCCTTTGTAACATAGTTAGTAATTAGTATATTACAAAAACAAAAAAAATTCCATAGTTAAGTGCGAGATAATAAATTTATAATTTTTTTATTAATATGGTTACTTAATGGTCTTTGTATGTCTTTCCACTACTTTTAATATATCTTGATAACTTTTTAATCATTGTATCTATATTTGTTCCTAATTTTTCTTTTAGATTTTGGTATTGTTTGGTGTTTAAATTGATATTTTGGAATTCTCCGTAAAAGTTTGTGGATAGTGGCTCATTTCCCCTCCTCTTATCTATATTATCCTTTACTAATCTATCCTTATCTTATACTAAGCTGCGTATCCAATTTGTATACATTCTGTATATATTAAGTTGTTTTTAGTTAATAAATGTTATTATCTCCTAATTGTAATAATGATTTTTCATACTGATAAACCCTTTCTTTCTACCTGTCTTTTTGTATATAGTTGTTTATCTTCCAGTGCGTAATAACTATAATTCCACTTTCAAAAGATATAATAAATCTTTTTGCTGGTAGCATTTTAAAATCATTTTCACTTGCTTCTATAATTCTTTGTATTCTTCTAGGATAGTTTACAAAGCCGTCATCATCTGCAAGTATCGTAAAGTGAATATACAGTGCTTGAGATGATAAGGGCATATCTAAAAATAAATCACTAGAAATAAGTGTTTTTGATAGCATTCTTCTTTCTGCCATTTTAGCATACCTTTCTAAATTCATATCTTTACTTGCTTGTTTCACCTTTTCATTTACATTGATTTTTTATTAGTGTTATCTAATGCTTTTTCTTTTTGATTATTTAGCTTATTCGCTAATTCTTTAAAGTGTTTTATTAAGGCCATAGTGATTGGTTTTTCAATGGTTTTGTATAAGTCTTTGTTCGCTTTGTAAAGTTTGATATAGAGTAATTTTTTATCTAGGTTTTATATTTCTTATTGTCTTGCTAGTTGGGTGTTATTTGCTTTTTCGTTTAACTCAACTGAGTTTCATAAATAACTTCTATTTTTAAATTCTCTTGCTATGTTTTGAGCTAGTAATATATCCTTGTGTAATACTCTTTCTTTTCTTGTATAGTCGTGGGTTATTCCGTCCCATTATTTTTTTATTTTCTCTCCACTAATATATGCAGCACTTGCGACTGCACTTTTTCCTTTTCCCCTTGAAATAATCTCTATTGAAAAATGGAAACTATCTGCCATTTTAAAATCTCCTTTCTTACAAGTAAAAAAGACGACTAGATTTTTATCTAATCGTCCAATATTCTACCAGTTAAAACCCTCATAAGTACTAAATGCTAATTTATATAAGGCTAACAATGTATCATTATTAATATTTTCTAATTCCTCAAATACTGTATCTTTTTGCACCTTAAGTTCTTTATTATTGGAAATGATTTTTTCAATTGTTATTGGTAACTGCTCGCATATCAAACTAAAAGCATTCTTATCTCCAGTTACTATCTCATAGAATTTATCTATTGAAATTCTTCTTAATTTTTCATTTGAAGATTGCTTTGCTTTATCGAGAGTTATTATCCAAGGTATATTTTGAGATTTTTTAGCAATAACCTCTACTAAGGCACAAATACTTTTTTCTTTATCCTCAGCATTTAATAAATGATTTTGCATTTTCATAAAAGTTTTACTAGATGATGAACTATTCATTGTATTGTGTTTATTCTTCATTTCAACATAATATGTTATATCATCATTTCTAAATATTATATCCCACTCCTCATTTGGAACTTCACATTTTTTTATACTTTTAAATAAATTTTGATGAAAATATCCAATTATATTACTATTAATTTTATCCCTTTGTCTGTGTATTTCTAATTTTATAATTTCTTCAAAACTTTTATCAAAAACATTTTTATCAAAAAGTAACTTAATTGGATCTATTAAATTACTATTAAATTTTTTTAAATTTATGCTCTTTAAAGTTTCATTATACTGTTTCAAAGTATTGGTTACATGATTTTCAAAATCTTCTTTTGAAATAAAATTTAATTTATAAGTTTCCATTTTTTAATTCCTCCAACTTTTTTAATATTTTTAAACCTACCTCTTTAGCTAAATTACACGGAACAGCATTCCCAACTTGTCTATACTGAGACCCCATTGCTCCAGTAAATATCCAATCATCTGGAAAAGATTGAATCCTTGCATTTTCTCTAACTGTAAATGGTCTAACTTCCGTTGGATGACATCTATCTGTCTGTTTCATTTGAGGCGTAGTTAAAACTGTTAAAGATGGTTCATTTAAACTTAATCTTCTCAATATACCAGTTCTTCCACCAGCCATATGCCAACAAGATTTCATATAATCTTTAGCAATATCTTCTGGAATATCTCTCCAATATCCTCCTGGTGGTACTAAAGCAAAAATATTCTCTTTAGTTTTTGAATACTTAGCACCTAAACTACTAGGAACATTTTTTAAAATATCTGATAATACTGGCTTATATTGATGTTTTTCTGGATATGAAAATTCTTTATTATTTAATAAATCTATTCTTATTCCTACAACAATTAGTCTTTCTCTTTTTTGTGCAACACCATAATCCCAAGCATTTAATACTTCATAAAATATTTTATAACCCTCTTGTTCAAAAATATTTATAATAGTTTTAAATGTTCTACCTTTATCGTGAGATAATAAACCTTTTACATTCTCAAATAATAACATTTTAGGTTGTAACTTATTTAAAAAAACTGCGTAATGATAAAACATTGTACCTCTAACATCATCAAGTCCAAGTCTTTTGCCAGCATAACTAAAACTTTGGCAAGGAGTTCCACCTGATAATAAGTCCAATTTTCCCTTTTTTATATTAAATTCTTTCTCCAAATCTCTTTTAGCAACAACTTCTATATCTTCACAAATAACATTCCATTTTGGTCTATTTATTTTCAATGTATTAACAGCATTTTTATCATATTCAACTAATCCAATATGATTAAAACCAGCTTGTTCTAACCCTAACGCCAAGCCACCTGCACCTGCAAAAAGTTCAATACTTGTATATATATTATTCATTAAACGAATTTCCTCCTGATTTACAATAACAAATAATTTCGCCAATATCACATTCAAGTGCCTCACATATTTTCTCAATATTCTTTAAAGATATATACTCATTCTTACCCATATTTGCTATGCAATTTGTTGTTAAATTTGCTTTTTCTAATAAATCTTTTTTCTTCATATTTCTTGATTTTAAAATATTCCATAACGGATCATACGATATGTTCATACTATCCTCTCTTGCCTTTTTATTTTGTTTAATTATAACAAAAAACTTGAGTTTTCTCAAGTTTCATTATCGGTTATATTAACATTTCATCGAACATATCATTCAAAAGATTACAAGGACTATTTAAGTATTCGTTATATATACTATCTAACACTTTTTCATCATCTATTCCTTTTTCTATACTGATTATCGCCTTTATATAGTTTTCATAATCTTCTTTTTCTAGTTCTTCTAATTTCTCTTTATATTCTTTCCATTTCATTTTTATTTTTCTCCATTTCTTTTAGTTCTAATAATTTAATTCCACTTTGTCTTAATCTTTTTATTTTCTCTTGTTTTAACTGTTCTCTTTTTATCTTGTATCTTTCTTCATATTCTTTTTGTTTTCCGTTAGCTTTTCGTTTTAGATAGTTATTATGTAATTTTAATCTGTGCTCTTCTTTTTTCTTTTCTTCTTATGATAATATTATCTTTTCCTCTATACTTAATTTTAATTTTTTCTTATTTTCTGTTTGTATATTTGCTCCTTTCTTGAAATAAAAAAGCGACTAAGATTTTTCTCAATCGCTTAAATATTTAATATATATTTGTTTTTATAGTATAAGAATTTTAATTTTTAACCTATGAAAGTAAATTTATTATTCTTTTCTTCTGAAAAAAATATTGAATTGTTAATAATTATCCCCAAATAGCACATTTACCTGCAGATATAGCCAACTGTGCAACTATTCCTGCAACATTAGTTTTCAATCCAAATTTTACTAATTTTTTTGTTACATATTCAGCTGTTTCTCCCCACATCTTTCCTTCAATATAACCTCTTAGATTTCCAGACATCAAATCAACAAGTTCCATCCCTGGGATCATTCCTACTAATTCTTCTCCCATGCAAGATACAAAATCCCTGTCTTCTAATTCGGCCTTTAAATTTGCTGAAAGATTCTCCTATTTATAAATCCTTTCTATTCCCATTGCTACTAAGGGTGCCTTCTCATTGCCGTATTTTTCAATTAACAAATCTTTATTTACATATAAAATTCCATTTTTATAACTTGTTGCTTCTTCAAATAAAAATATTAACTCTTTTTCTATATCATTTTTTAAAGTCTCTACTTCAGATTTATTAGAAACAACCTTGTTGTCATATGCATATACAGATACAGTACTTCCAAAAGTTCCCATTAAAATATTTAAGGCTAAAAATATTGATAATATCTTTTTCATAATTAAGTCTTCCTGAAAAAATTATTTTCTTGTAAATAATTAAAATTTTCTTTTACAAAGCCGTAAATCCCCTGAAATTTATCTACTTCATAAGAATAAATTTTACCACCGGCTTTCCAAGAAATAATATGTTTTGTCATTTTTTTTTCAATATTGAAATCACTAATTTCATTATGTTTATATTTATTAAACGAAATTTCTCCTCTTTTTAAAAAATCTAGTACTTCTCCTGAAATTCTTGCTTCATATATTGCGTCACTAGTGAAAACTAGTAAATATTGTAAAGATGCATCTATAGCATTATAAGTACTATTAATAAGCAATTTTATTAAACCTTCTTTTATACTACGATTCTTTGTTACGATTAAGTAATTATTTTCTTCAGGTATATTATTATTTTGTAATAATTCAATAATCTTACTTTTATCAAAATCATTAAACAATAGACTTTTCATAAATATACACCTCCTTTTTATAACTATAACATACTAGAAAAACTACATTAAAACTTATCTCCGTTCTTATACCTCTGAGGATTAATATTTTTCATACTTAACACCTCCTATTTTTATTTTATATAGACTACTCACAACAATAGCATTTATATTCTCCGTTTCCATCCAAATCAAATAATCTATATATACAATTATCTAATGCTTTTGAAATTTTATTGGCAAATACTAATGAAGGTACTTCTCTTTTATTAGCTTCTAAAAAACTTATATACTGTCTTGAAACTCCTCCAATTCTTTCTGCTAATTCACTTTGTGTAATTTTCAATTCTTTTCTTCTCTCTTTTATTCTATTATTCAATCATTTCACCCCTTTTTTTATAGCATAGCATATCTATTTAAGTTTTGCAAGCTATTAGTTGCATTTTTTATTTGTTTTTCATATTTTTTATATAAAAACTATTCTATTTTATTTTCTCCATTTCTTTTAGTTCTGATAACTTAATTCCATTTTGCTTTAATTTTTTTAGTTTATCTTGTTTTAGTTGTTCTCGTTTTACCTTATAGCTTTCTTCATATTCTTTTTTGCTTACCGTTTGCTTTTAGTTTCAAGTAGTTATTGTGTAGTTTTATTCTTCTTTCTTCTCTTTTTAGTTCTTATTCTGCTAATATTATCTTTTCTTCCTCACTTATTTTTTTCTTGTGGAGGTTTGTAACTATCTAAATAAATATCTATCCGTTGTGGTGATGTAGGAGATCCTTTTATATCTCTTTCATATACAATAATTTTTTTCGATAAATTCATTGTTCATATATGTTGTTAGTTCTTCAAATGTATTGTATTTTCCAATTAACTTTATAAATTTTTTTATTCCATCTTTTTATGTGTTATATTTTTTATCTTTTGTTCAATTCCTTTTAATTCTTCAGTAAGTTTTAGTTGTTCATCTTCATACTGTACATTTAATACTTCATATCTTGTGCTTGGTATTTTTTCTAAAATCATATCTTCATATATTCTACACATTAGTTTTTCTAAAATTTTTATCCTATGCTTACATTCTGTTTCTCTTGCAAGATTGTATTCTATTTCCTCTTTTTCCTTTTCTTTCATTTCATCAGTTGCAGATAATATAAATTCATCTTTATCAAGTTCTATTTGCTTTTTTATATCTTCTAGTATTTGTTTGATGAGTTCTAATACATTTTCTGCCTTTATTCTGTGTGCCGTTTTGCACTGACTTCCACAAGGTGTCTTTGTATATGAACTACAAGTATAGTAAGGGATATTTTTGTAATTGTATGTTATGTGAACATACATTATGCTTCCACAATCACTACAATATAAAAGTCCACTTAGTGAGTGAAATTCGCCCCAACCATTTGGGTATCTTTTTACATTTCCTCTTATTCTTTGAACATTATTAAATGTTTCTTGGTCTATGATTGGCTCGTGTGTATTTTCGAATACCAACCACTTATCTTCTGATACATACTTACTTTTTTTGTCTTTAAAGTGTTTTCTTGTTTTAAAGTTTACTGTATGCCCTAAATATTCTTGTCTTTTTAAGATATTTGCTATGGTTGAACTACACCAACGATATGGATAATTTAATTGAGTTGTTTTATATAATCCCACTTTTAGTCTTTGTTGATGTACTGCAGGTATTGGTACTTGTTCATCTTCTAATATTCTTGCGATACGATAAGGTCCTGCTCCTTTCATTGTTAAATCAAATATTCTTTTTATTGTTTTTGCTGCTACTTTATCGACTATCCATTTATTGCTATCTATCTGTAAGGTGCTGTATTAGCCGTTGGCTTTTCGCTTTCACCTTTCACTTTAAAAGTTGACTTTATTTTCCTTGATGCACCCCTTGCATACCATTCGTTCATAATATTTCTAAAAGGGCTGAAATCATCTTCTTTGTAAAAACTATCTACATTATTATTTATGGCAATTAACCTAACTCCTTTTTGTCTTATTAATTCCATAAATTGACCAACTTTTAAATAATCACGCCCTATACAGCTCATATCTTTTACAATAACTGTTCCAATATTTCCTATATTGACTTGTTCCATCATTAATGTAAAACCAAGTCTATCAAATCTTTTTCCACTTATACCATCATCTGTAAAGTGAATGATATTATCTAAATCATTTTTGCTTGCATATTCTTCAAGTATTTTCTTTTGGTTAGAAATACTATTACTTTCTCCTTGAAATTCATCATCACGACTTAATCTCTCATAAAGTACTGTTATCTTTTTAAAATTTCTCAATGTTTAACCTTCTTTCTATCAATCTCTCTAATAAAAAAGAATTAAGCTAAACATTTTTCACTAAAACAGTGATTAAGTGTTCTTCTTAATTTTATTACTCCCTTTGTTAAATTAAATTATGATAAAAATTATAAACTAGCAAAAGAATGGATAGAGGGTGAAGATAAACAAAAACAATTTGCTTTAGAAAGAACAAAGAAAGATATTTATGACGCAATGAAGAGTTTAGAATATGAAATAAATACTTTGTATTAATTACAAGGGCAAACGCCTTTTACATCTTCAGGTTTCGACCTTGGAGAAGATTTTTTCATTCGTGAAGTTCAAAAAGCTATCTTAAAAGTAAGAATTAATAGTTTAGGAATAGAAAAAAGAACTGCCATATTTACAAAAATTATATTTACACTGAAAGATGGATTGAATTTGAAAGAAACAGATCCTAATTATGACATAAAAAAATTAGCTTTGGAATGTTCTATTAAGAGAATGTATCCTGATGTTATCATGTATTAGACACTAGTAAAAATTACTGGTTCTTGCAAAACAGCTATGTCTTACCGTTCATTTTTTCCAGCTTGGCAAGATGAAAATGGGAATAATATTGAAAGTGGTAGAATGAATTTGGGAGTAGTAACACTTAAATTAATACGCATAGCTATTGAATCAAATGGCAATAAAGAAAAATTTTGGAAAATATTACAAGAAAGATTGCATATCTGTAGAGATGCTTTAGTTTATCGTGCCAAAAGATGTGGGGAGGCAAAACTAGAAAATGCAGTAATTTTATATATGCATGGAGCTTTTGGAAAAAGGTTAGAAGCCAGTGAAAATGTTAGCAAATTATTTAAAAATAAATGTTAAACTCTATCTTTAGGATACATAGTACTTTATGAAGTTGCTGGTGTATTTTATGGAGGCGATTTGGAATAAAATAAAGAAGCAAAAGATTTTACCCTAGAAATAATGAAAGAGTTAAAACGTAATGTTGATGGATGGGCTGCCAAATATGACTAATGGTTTAGTATCTATTCTACACCCTCAGAAAGTTTAAAATATAGATTTTACCGAATATATTAAAGAAAAATACGGAAGTTTAGAAAATATTAATGACAAAGATTATTATAAAAATTCATATCACTATGATGTTAGTAAAAATCCTACTCCACTTGAGAAATTATATTTTGAAAAAGATTATCCAGATTATGCAAGTGTTGGTTTTATTCACTACTGCGATTACCCAGTTCTACGTTAAAATCCTAAAGCTCTAGAAGCTGTTTGGAATTACGCCTATGACAAGATTGGATATTTAGGAACTAATACGACCATAGAAAAATGTTATGAATGTGGTTGTTAAGGAGATTTTGAACCAAACTAAAAAAAGATTCAAATGCCCATAATGTAGCAACAGAAATACAAAAACTTGTGATATTGTTAAGAGAACGTGTGGTTACTTGGGTAATCCACAAGCACGACCAATGATTAAGGGATGGGGCAAAGAAATAGTTTTTCGTGTTAAACACATGAAATAAGCAAACAAGAATAGATTTGAAAAATCTATTCTTTTAATTTATAATAATTTTTATTTAAACTTAATTTTAATTTTTCAATTTAAAATAAAACTGTAATTAAGTTATTGTGGAGGAATGTATGAGGTTATTATTAGCAGAAGATGAAAAAGATTTGGCAGAAGCCCTAGAAGCTATGCTAAAACATAATAATTATTCAATAGATGTTGTACATAATGGTCAAGATGCTCTAGACTATCTTTTATTAGATGATTATGACGGAGCTATACTTGATGTAATGATGCCAAAAATGGACGGAATAACCGTTGTAAAAAAAATTAGAGAAGAAAAAAAAAACACACCAATTTTAATACTAACTGCAAAATCAGAAATAGAAGATAAGGTAATGGGTTTAGATAGCGGTGCAGATGATTATTTAACAAAACCTTTTGCATCAAAAGAATTGTTGGCTCGTGTCCGTTCTATGACACGCAGACAGGCAACTTTTACAAGTAATGAATTAAAATTTGGCAATGTAAAATTAAATAAATTAACATTTGAATTATCAACTAACAAAGATAGTTACAGACTATCGAACAAAGAATTTCAAATTATGGAAATGCTAATGAGAAATCCTTGGAATGTTATTCCCACAGAAAACTTTTTAGAAAAAATTTGGGGATATGACAGCGAATCAGAAATAAATGTAGTTTGGGTGAATATATCCTATTTAAGAAGAAAGCTAAAATCTCTTGGAGCAAATATTCAAATAAAAGCTACAAGAAATGTTGGCTACACTCTGGAGGAATTAAATGATTAATACCTTACGCAGAAAATTTATTTTAGTTTCTGTTTCTACTGTTACTTTTGTAATATCGGCAGTATTTATTATTATAAATTTTTTAAATTACAATAATATTTCATCAAGAAGTGATGAAGTAATAAACAAATTTAAAAATGAACCCATACTTCTTAGAGAAATTATCGAAAATGGGACAGAAAATGGAAGTAGGGGAATAGTTTCTTCGGACAAAAATTTTTATAATGGTTTCTTTATTGCTCAAATAACAGACTACAATCAAATTATTAATATTTATAACAGAGATAACAGTGTTGGAATAGTTAAGGCGAAAGAAATTATCCAAGAAGCACTTGATGAAAATAATGACGGAGGATATATCGACTATTACAAATACGGTTATGTTGATTATGGAATAGAAAAATATATAGTATGTGCCAATGTAGAAAGAGAGCTAGGAATATTTTACCAATTTCTTACAAATAGCATCATAGTGGCTCTAGTTATAATAATAGTAATTTCAATTATTCTCGTAATAAGTTCAAAAAAAATAGTTGAACCAATAGAAATAAATTATGAAAAACAAAAACAATTTGTTACCGATGCTAGTCATGAATTAAAAACACCTCTCACAATAATAATTTCTAATGCAGATGTTTTAGAAATGGAAGTAGGCAAGTCAAAATGGTTAGACAATATTCATAATCAAATTGAGAGATTAACACACTTAATAAATAGTTTGGTAGCATTCAGCAGGGCAGAAGAAAGGGAAAATTTAATTAAAAATAATTTTTCTATGACAAATTTAGTTAAGTCAAGATTAGAAGACTTTCAAGAACTTGCTAATTTTAAAGATAAGGAAATTGTAGCCGATATTGCTGAAAATATTTTTTATAGTGGCGATAAGCAAACAATTATGCAGGTAATAGATATTTTACTTGATAATGCAATAAAATATGCTGATGATAATAGTATTATTAATGTTAATCTAACTAGCAACAAGAAAAGTATAAATCTAGTTGTTAGAAATAAAACAGAGGGAATAAAAGAGGGAGATTTAAGTAAAGTCTTTGATAGATTTTATCGACTTGATGAATCAAGAAATAGTAAAACTAAGGGATATGGAATAGGTTTATCTTTAGCAAAACTTATAATAGATAGGCATAAATCACAAATCAAGGCTTATGCTCCCAAAGATGATGAATTTATTATAGATATAAAATTTTTATTATAAAGAAAAAAGCTAGCATATTGATAATTTTTAAAATTAATTACCAATATGCTAGCTTTTTATATTATTCTTCTTTTCTCGGCAAAACTAAGTTTAAAATAAAAGCAATTATTGTTGCGATTATTATAGGTGAACTACCTATAAATGTTTAGAAAGCTAAAGGTGTTTTTGCTAGCGTTGCTGGGACAGTTGTTAGTCCTAGTCCAAATGCTAGAGATATACCAAGAATACCTGCATTTCTATTTTTCATTTTTTCTCTACTTATCAATTTTATACCGTTGATAGTAATTATTGAAAATACTGATAGAGTAGCTCCTCCTAAAACAGGATATGGAATAGTTGTCATAATAGAAGAAAATTTAGGGAAAAATCCTAGTGCTAAGATAATAATACCAGCAATAGTAACTACTTTTTTACTAACAACTTTAGTAATACTAATAATTCCAATATTTTGTGCAAAAGATGAAGAAGGTAAACCACCTAAAATAGCAGTTAGAAAACCACTAAGCTCTTTACTCATTAAGGCTCCTGATACTTCATTTTTACTAGCTTCCCTGTTAATTGCACCTACTGTAAGAGATGACACGTCCCCAATAACTTGTATAGATGTTACTAGATACATAACTATCATAGTAATAATTGCTCCAGTGTGAAACTCTATACCTAATGGTAAAACTTTAGGATATGATAGGTAAGGTGCAGAAGAAACTGCAGAAAAATCAACCAAACCAAAAGCAAAAGATAATAAATATCCAACAACTATTCCTATAAGAATACTAAGTATTTTTATATATCCTTTTCCAAAATGGTCGATAGCTAAGACTACTACTAAGGTTATAATAGCAACAGCCCAGTTAGTAAGATTTCCATATTCTTGTGTGTTTGATACTCCAGCCATATAAGAAATAGCTACGGGATAAAGTGAAATTCCCATAGAAAGAACTGTTGTACCTGTAACTATTGGAGGGAAATATTTTATAATTTTTTCTATAAATAATCCAAAGAAAACTAAGAAAATACTTCCTACTAAGCAGGCACCAAAGACTGAAGAAAATCCATAGTTAGAGTTTATAGTAATAATGACAGGAACGAATGCAAAGTTAGTACCCATAACTATTGGAAGTCTAGCACCAAATTTCCAAATACCATATATTTGTAATATTGTTGCAAGTCCAGCACAAATCATAGAGGACTGCACCATCTCTGTAATTTGTGCTGGTTTCAACCCAATACTCTGAGCAATTATAATAGCTGGTGCTATATTACCAATTATCATTGCAAGGACGTGTTGAATAGATATGGGTAGAGATTTACTAAAACTAGGATTACCATCCAACTTGAATAGTTCGGAATTAGACATAAAAGATTACTCCTTTTTAATTTTTATTTTGTATTCATATATATTAATATAAAAAATAATTTATTTCAAGTAATAAAAAATATTTTTTAACGAACTTTAAATATAAAAACAAGTGTAAACTTTTTATGTTGACATAAATATAATTATAAGTTATAATGATGATTGTGTTTATGAGGTGATATTTAATGAAATGGTTAAGATCTTCTTTATTCAAAGATAATAGTGATAAATTTATTTTTGAAGAAGAATTAGATATCAATATTGAAAATTTTACTCCCGCTATAAGTAGTATAGATAATATAAAAATTAGTGGAGTTCTCACAAGAAACGGTCAAGATAAAATTTTTGTCGATTTGCTTATCACAGGAACTTATAATGTTTATTCTAGTAGGACTATGAATATAATTTCTGTTCCTTTTGATATAGAAGAAAGAGAGGAATTTATTGATAAGTCATTTCTATATGGTGATGAAGATTATGATGTTAATGTTATGGATAGATTTATTGATATAAGTCATCTTGTTACTGAACTAATAATTTTGAACGCCCCGCTAAATTATTATTTAGAAAATGAAGAAATAGAATATAGTAGTGGTAAAGATTGGAAATTAATATCTGATGATTATATTGAAGAAAAGAAAAAGGAAAATCCTTTTTCTGCTTTAAGTGATATGTTTAAAGAAAGCTAATTCTCAGAATTAAATTATATGGAGGAAGTTAACTATGGCAGTTCCTTTTAGAAGAACATCGAAAACAGCTAAAAGAAAAAGAAGAACACATAAAAAATTATCTTCACCAGCTATTACTTTAGATGCTCAAAGTGGTAACTATGTAATGGGTCATCGTATTGATAGAAAAACTGGTATGTATAAAGGTAAACAAGTTCTAGACGTAAAATAATTAGATATTACCTAAGCAACTCTTTTGAGTTGCTTTTTTTAATACTAAAACAAAAAATATGACTACAACTTAAAGTAAACTAAGTTCGCCTATAAATATATAAAATGAAGTTTGATAGTTTAGATATTTTCTAAGTCTATTGTTAATTTCCATTAAATTGTTTATTAATTTTTCTTACCTCAATGCTGATTTATATTTTTTGTTTTTCTCTGCTTTTATATCTTCATAACTTGGTTTATATATCCTAAATATTGTAAAATGCTGAAGTCTTAAAATTTCTGCTATTATTCTAGTGGAAATTCGTAATTTCTTAATAATTCTATATTCTTTCTATTATTTAATTTAATAATTTATAACTCACATTTATCTTTGTGTGTTTTTACCGTTATTAACATTTTTCACTAAGTTATTATGTTTTTGTAATGTTTGTCACGTTTTATTTTATGAGCTAAGAATTATAATAAGTATTTTTATATTTATACAAGAAAAAATATTTTTTGTAATCTTTTTTAGTCAACGTATTTGCCAAAGAAGCATTAATTTTATACTAATTTTATTTTTATAGCGAATAAATTTTTTAAAATTTTTCTTACGAAAAAAATTCATTTATGCTATAATGATTATTTATAAGTTGGAGGTGATATTTTGATAGGAATTGGAACGCTAGTAAATACTTTAGCAATTATTACAGGAGGAGTATTAGGTTTATTTTTAAAAAATGGGATACCAGATAGAATAAAAAATTCTATACTAAAAATAATGGGACTGTCTGTTTTGTTAATGGGTCTTATTGGATTTTTAGAAAATATATTTTTTATTGATAATAGTATTATTAAATCAAAGAGTACAATGGTTATAACTATTGCGTTAGTGCTTGGTGTAATTGTTGGAGAAGTAATTGATATAGAAAAATATTTTGAAAAGTTTGGTTTTTATTTAAAATCAAAAGTAAGTAGTAAGGGCGATAATAATTTTGTTGAAGGATTTGTAACAACTTCTTTAATATTTTGTATAGGAGCTATGGGGATTTTAGGTTCTATTGCTGATGGAATAAATCATGACCCGAGTATTCTTTACAATAAAGCAATGCTCGATGGTATTACTTCTATGATTTTTGCATCTATGTTAGGTTTTGGTGTAATATTTTCTGCTCTTGCAGTTTTCTGCTATCAAGGGACAATAACATTATTATCATTTTTTATTGCCGACTATTTCACACAAGATATTATGGTTGGAATTTCAACTCTAGGTTCTATAATGATTTTTTGTTTGGGAAGTAATATGCTCTTTAAAACTAATGTAAAAGTTGGAAATATGTTACCAGCCTTATTAGTTGCCATTTTGTTTAAAATTTTTCATTTATTTTAAAAAGTTTTATTTTGTTTGCTAAATTCAAAAATTATATTTTTTATTTTGAAATAGGTAGACAGAAATAGAACTTTTTATTATTAAAATATTAGAATTAGCATTTACTTATAGTTTATAGTATAATGGTATGGATATATTTATTAAGGAGTAATATTTATGTTTTTTGCAGTAGCTATTGACGGTCCTGCTGGTTCTGGTAAAAGTACAATAACAAAAAGAGTAGCCAAGGAATTAGCATTTAATTATGTTGACACAGGAGCCTTATACCGTTCATTAACCTATAATTTTTTAATTCAAGGTTTAAAAGAATTAAATGAAGAAAAAATTAAAAAAATTTTAGATAATACAAAAATAAAAGTTTACTTTGATGATTTTGTTCAGAAGCAAGAAATAAATGAACAAGATGTTACAGATAAAATTAGAACGTCAGAAGTATCTACTTACACATCATTATTTGCTAAAAGTAAGAATGTTAGAGATTTTCTTATAAATGTTCAAAGAGGTTTGGCTAATAGTTGTAATGTTATAATGGATGGCAGGGACATAGGATCGGTAGTCTTACCCAATGCCAATGTAAAAATCTATCTTACAGCTTCAGTAGAAGAAAGAGCTAATAGAAGATATAAGGAAATGCTAAAATCTGGTAATTGTAGCGATATAAGTATAGAAGAAATACAAAAACAAATTTCCCAGCGTGATTATCAAGATGAAAATCGTGATATAGCTCCCTTAATTATGGTAGAAGATGCAATAAAAATAGATACAACTGAATTTACCATAGATGAGGTAGTAGATAAAATAAAAAATATTATTTTAAAAAAATACGAGGTAACAAAGTGTATAAGTTTGTAAAATTTTCTCTAACTCTTTATTATAAAATTTTTTATAAAGTAGAAGTTGTCAATAAGGGAAAACTAGAAAATTCCAAAGGAATGGTAATATCTGGTAATCATTTAAGTAATCACGACCCCTTGCTATTTGTTCCCTTTTTTGAAAATAAAATTCGCTTTATTGCAAAAGAAGAATTATTTAGGGTACCCTTATTAAAAAACTTTCTACAATCTACAAATGCTATTCCTGTAAAAAGGGGAACTTTTGACAGAGCTTGTATAACAGAAGCAATATCAGCCTTAAAAAATGGAGATAATATTGGTATTTTTCCAGAAGGTACTCGCTCTTACGCAAAAGATTTAAAATTAGGCAAGGCTCATAATGGTGTATCTTTAATATCGACAAGAGCAGAAGCTAAAGTTTTAACTTTTGCTATTATCCCCGAGAAAAATTTTAGAATTTTTTCAAAGATTAAGATAGTAATTGGTGATGTGATAGATACAGCCGATTTAAAAAAACATGGCTATAAACATGACGACATAACTAATGAAATAATGAAATCAATTCAAAATATTATAGACAAGGAGAATCAAAAATGTACGAAAAAACTATAAAATTCAAACTAGAGAAAAAATTTTTTAATAAATACGATTATTTAGATAATAAATATATTTATGAATGGCTAACACTAGCAAGAAAATATTTTTTAAATAGTTTGGGAATAGATATTGATTCTTTAGGAAATTATGGTTTCTACTATACGGATATTGAAATAAGAATATACATAAAAAATAATATAAAATTACAAAATAAGGACTTATTTATCAAGACAACATTAGCTAAGCATAATGGTATAAAATCAATATTTAATTATGAAGCCTATATTGATGGTCAGTTGCTACTAACTGCATCTAGCACACATAATGTATTGCGTTCAGATAGTGATAGAGCTGTTAGAATGGATAGATATTTACCAAAATGGGACCAAATATTAAAAGATGTGGTAAATAATGAATTGTAATATTTTAAAAGTATCTTAAGAATAGTCATGCTATCTTTTAAGATACTTATATTTTGAATAAAGGAGAATAAAGTTTTGATATATTTGGATAATGCGTCTACTACAAAACCCTTTAAAGAAGTATTAGAAACATTTATAGAAGTCAATAAAAATTATTATGGTAACACTGCAAGTATAAATAGTTATGGCAAAACAAATGCTAAGCTATTAGAAGCTAGTAGAAATCAAATAGCAGATATTCTTAAAATAAAAAGTAACAATATTTATTTTACTTCTGGAGCAACAGAAAGTAATAATATAGCCATACTAGGTGTTGCTCTGCATAAAAAAGATTTTGGCAAACACATTATAACTTCTAAAATAGAACATCCGTCAGTATTAGAAACCTTTCGTTCTTTAGAAAATCAAGGTTTTAAATTAGATTATATAAAAATTCTTCCAAATGGAAAAATAGATTTAGAACATCTAAAAAAATTACTTAGTAAGGATACAGTTTTACTTAGCGTAATGCAGGTTAATAATGTTTTTGGAGCTATACAACCAATTTCAGAAATAATAGAAATTTTAAAAGATTATCCCAAAGTACATTTTCATGTAGACGGTGTACAAGGTGTGATTAAGGATAAAATTAATCTTGATGAAATAGACAGTTATTCAATTTCTGCCCATAAATTTCATGGTTTAAAAGGAATTGGTTTACTCTATATAAAATCTAGGAGAGCCATTCAAAATATTAATTTTGGTGGGGGTCAAGAAGATAATTTACGAAACGGTACAGTGAATTTACCTAGTATAGTCGCCATGGCTAAGGCTATGCGTCTGTATGCAGAACAAATAGAAACAATAAAAAATAATCATAAAAATTTTAAAAAATATCTAGTAGAAGAATTATCAAAACTAGAATATGTCGAGATAAATTCTCCCTTAGCTGATACTTATGTTGATTCGATAGTAAATATAAGTCTACCAAAAATAAAAGGCGAAGCTATAATCAATGCTTTAAATGATGAGGGAATAATGATTTCGACAACCAGTGCTTGCTCATCTAAAAAATTTAATGTAAATGAAGCTTTAAATGCCCGTGGATTAGATGAAGATAATATCAAGGGAAGTATCAGAATAAGTTTTTCATATTTTACAAATATGCAAGAAATAGAAAAATTTGTTGAATTATTTAAAGAAAAATATAAGCAATTTAAAGAGGTAATAGAAAGTGGAATATAGTCATATTATAGTTAGGTATGGAGAATTAACTCTAAAATCAGGAAATAGAAATGAATTTTTAAAAAAACTAACAAAAAATATAAAATTAAATTTTAAAGAATTTAAGGGTTATCATATTCAGACAAAAAGAGATAGAATGTATATTCACTTAGATAATAATGAATATTTATCTGGAATGTTAGCTGTATTTAAAAAAATACCAGGTATTCACACATTTTCTCCTGTTATTAAATCACCTTTAGAAATAGATGAAGCCGAGAAAAAAATAGATATATTATTACAAAGTAAACTTGATAAAGAATATAAGTTTAAAATACAAACAAAACGTCCGAATAAAAATTTTCATAAGAATACAAATGAACTAAATAATATTTTTGGTAGCCATGTTTTAACAAATTATAGTAATTTAAAAGTAGATGTAAAAAATCCTGATTTTGTAATAAATGTCGAAGTAAGAAGTGAGGGTATATTTATTTTTACAGATTTTCTAAAAGGCTTGGGTGGTTTTCCTGCGAATACATCTTCTAAAGCTTTGTTGTTATTATCTGGAGGGATAGATTCCCCAGTTGCAGCCCACATGTTACAGGTTAAGGGAGTAGAAGTAGATATGATTCATTTTCAATCACCACCATTTACGTCTAATGAAGCCCTTGAAAAAATATTTAGTTTATCAAAAAAACTTAGTCAAACGGTAGGTACGGTAAAAGTACATGTAGTTAATTTTACAAAACTTCAAACTGAAATAGTAAAAAGAATACCCTCGAATTACACTATGACTTCTACAAGACGTTTTATGCTTAGAATATCAGAACTAATTGCAAAAAAAGAAGGGTGCTTAGCTCTTGCCACAGGAGAGTCTTTAGGACAAGTGGCTAGTCAAACATTAGAATCTATGAATTGTATTAACAGTGTAACTAATTTACCTGTACTAAGACCCCTACTTACAATGGACAAAATTGATATTATTAAGATAGCTACTGATATAGAAACTTATGAAATTTCTAATTTGCCTTTTGAAGATTGCTGTACAATATTTACACCTAAATCACCAAAAACAAAACCAAAATTAGAAAAAATCGAAGAATATGAAAGTCGAGATGATTATTCAGACTTAATAGACTTAACACTTGAAAGTGTGAAAACATATTTAGTGAATAAAAGTTCGGTTACTTTATTTGAAGATGAACAAGAAGTAATTGATAGGGAAAAAGAAAAATTTTCAAACTTATTATAAAGTAGAAAGAGAGAAAATTATGGAAAAAATAATAGTAATAGGAGCAGGTTTAGCTGGAAGTGAAGCAGCTTGGCAAATAGCAGAAAGAGGTATTAAGGTTGAACTTTATGAAATGCGATCTAAAAAAATGACACCAGCCCACAAAACAAATAATTTTGCAGAATTAGTATGTTCTAATTCTCTTAGGGCAAATGGACTGACAAACGGAGTAGGATTATTAAAAGAAGAAATGCGTCGCATAAATTCATTAATTATTTCTTGTGCCGATGCTACACAAGTTCCAGCTGGAGGTGCTTTAGCAGTAGATAGGAAAAAATTTTCTGAAATGATAACAGAGAAAATAAAAAATCATTCTAACATCACAGTAATAGAAAAAGAAATTACTGAAATACCTAAGACAGACACTCCAGTAATTATAGCAACTGGTCCTTTAACATCCGATGCTTTAGCAGAAGAAATAAAAAAATATACAAAACAAACAGGACTTTATTTTTATGATGCGGCGGCACCTATTGTAGAAAAAGATTCGATAGATATGAATAAAGTTTACTTGAAATCTCGTTATGATAAAGGAGAGGCAGCCTATCTTAACTGCCCCATGACAAAAGAAGAATTTGAAGTATTTTATAATGAATTAATCAAGGCAGAAGTAGCCCCTTTAAAAGAATTTGAAAAAGAAATATATTTTGAAGGCTGTATGCCTTTTGAAGAAATGGCAAAGCGTGGAGAAAAAACTTTATTATTTGGACCTATGAAACCGGTAGGGTTAGAAGACCCAACTGGCAAAAGACCCTATGCAGTAGTTCAACTTCGTCAAGATAATTCTGAAGGAACACTTTATAATATAGTGGGTTTTCAAACTCATTTAAAATGGGGAGAACAAAAAAGAATAATAAATCTTATTCCAGGTTTAGAAAATGCAAATATTGTTCGTTATGGTGTTATGCACAGAAATACTTATTTAAACTCGCCAACACTTTTAAAAAGAACTTATCAATTAAGAGGGCAAGAAAATATTTATTTTGCAGGGCAAATGACAGGAGTAGAAGGTTATGTTGAAAGTGCCGCATCTGGTATTGTAGCAGCATTGAATGCCGTTAATAATTCTAAAGGTAAAGAAATAATTTTTCCAACTGAAACAATGATTGGAGCAATGGCAAATTATATCGTTGATAATACGAGTAAAAATTTTCAACCCATTAATGCAAATTTCGGAATAATAAAACCTTTAGAAGAAAGAATAAAGGATAAAAAAGAAAAATATTCTAAGTATGCAGAACGTTCATTAGAAATTTTAAGTAAATTTTTAGAAAATATAGAATAAATATTTTAAAAATTATTTACATTTTATATAAATAACTGTATAATCTTAGGGGAGTAAATTAATTATAGGAGGAGAAAATGGCAAGTCTATTACAAAAAACTAGAAAAATAAGTGCTATTTTGCAAGAAGGAAGACATTCAAAAGTTGATTTTGAAGCAATGGCTATGAGACTTAGCGCAATTCTTGACTCTGTTGTATATATTTTAGATAATGATGGAAAAATATTAGGTTATGATTCTAGTATTGATTACTCAAATGAGCGTCTTGATGATATGATAAAAACTGGACGTGTAACAAATGATTATATCAATGCGGCTCTTAAAGTTTATTCTACTAAAGTTGACATACCTTTTAGACATGAACTTTCTATTTTTCCAATAGAAGAGGAAGAAAGATTTGACGGAAGAAGTTATACTGTAATTTTACCTGTTAGGGGTGCTGGCGAAAGACTTGGAACTCTTGTTATCGGTAAACTTGGAGAAAATTTTGAAGAAGATGATCTTGTTCTTGCTGAATATGCTTCAACGGTAGTAGGAATTGAAATATTACACGAAAATCAGGATAGAGAAAAAAATATTGCACGCGATAAAGATTTAGTAGTTATGTCTATGAACTCACTATCTTATTCTGAAAAAGAAGCGGTTGAACATATTTTTAAAGAATTAGATGGTAAAGAAGGTTTATTAATAGCTAGTAAGATAGCTGACAGAGTAGGGATTACTCGTTCAGTAATAGTAAACGCACTTAGAAAATTAGAAAGTGCTGGAATTATTGAATCGAAATCACTGGGTATGAAAGGAACTTTTATAAAAGTGCAAAAAGATTATTTCCTAGAATACATACTCAGTGGAGAAGAATTAAAATAATAAAATAAAAGCGTAGACTAAGAGGTTATATATTAAAGTTTTTACAGGAAATAATTCTATAACTGAGAGAATTATAAAACTAGATATGTATTTTTAACTTATGAGTAATTGTATAAGCGCCGGTGAGTACAATCGTTTGATTTGCGTTAAAAATCAATTAAGGAGAGTTAAAAATTACTCTTGAACTTGGGTGGTACCACGAACTTATTCGTCCCTGTAACAAATATTTGTTGCGGGGATTTTTATATTATAGAAAATAAATTAAAAAAAGAAATTTAAGAAGGAGAAATTTTAATGAATTTAGAACAATTAAAAGAGGAATATCAAAATTTAGTAAAAGAGATAAAAGATGAAAAATCACTTTATGATTTAAAAGTTAAGTTTTTAGGTAAAAAAGGTGCTTTGACTGAAATTATGAAAGGAGCAAAAAAATTATCTCCTGAAGAACGACCAGCTTTTGGTAAGGCTGTAAATGAAATTAAAGAATATATAAATAATAGTTTGGAAGAAACAAAAGAATATTTAATAAATAAAGCTACGGAAATGAAATTAGCAAGTGAAGAAATAGACGTAACCCTACCTTCTCGAAAAATAAATAGGGGAGGAATGAATCCTCTAAACAAAGTTATTGAAGAAATAGAGGAATTATTTATATCTATGGGTTATTCTGTTGCTGAAGGACCAGAGGTAGAAACAGACCATTTTAATTTTGAAATGTTAAATTTACCTAAAAATCATCCAGCAAGAGATATGCAAGATTCATTTTATATAACTAATGAACTTTTAATGAGAACTCAAACATCTCCTGTACAAGCAAGAGAAATGTTAAAGGCAAAAGGTAAGGGACCAGTAAAAATTATTTGTCCAGGTAAAGTATTTAGACGTGATAATGACGATGCTACTCACTCACATCAATTTACACAAATAGAGGGATTAGTAGTTGATAAGAATATAAGTTTTTCTGACTTGAAAGGAACTTTAGAATATTTAATAAAATCAATTTTTGGAGAAAATAAAAAAATTCGTTTGCGTCCTAGCTTTTTCCCATTTACTGAACCATCTGTTGAAGTAGATATTTCTTGGGGTAATGAAGATGATGAAGAAAACATAAAATGGTTAGAAATTTTAGGTGCAGGTATGGTACACCCCAACGTTTTAAAAATGGCAGGTTTTGATCCGGAAGTTTATTCAGGTTTTGCATTTGGAATGGGACCAGAACGTATCGCTATGTTGAAATATGGAATTTCTGATATAAGAAGTTTTTATACAAATGACGTAAGATTTTTAGAACAATTTGTTAGTAAAAGAAATGATTAATTAGGAGGATAATATGTTACTTAGTTATAACTGGTTAAAAGAATTAATTGATATAGATGACAGTGTAGAAAAATTAGCTGATAAAATTACTCGTGGTGGTTTAGAAGTAGAAGAATTAATTAAATTAGATAAAGACCTATCAGGTTTAGTAGTAGGTTATGTAAAAGAAAAAGAAAAACATCCAGATGCAGAAAAATTAAATATTTGTAGCGTAGATGTAGGTGATGAAGTATTACAAATAGTATGTGGAGCAGCCAACGTATCAAAAGGTCAATATGTTATAGTAGCAAAAGTAGGAGCAAAACTACCAGGTTTAAAAATAAAAAAAGCTAAACTTCGTGGCGTTGAATCACAAGGTATGATATGTTCTTTAAAAGAATTAGGTTTATCTAACTCAGTAGTTCCTAAAAATTCTCAAGAAGGAATATATGTTTTTAATAAGCCTATTCAAGTTGGTAGTGATGTTATAGAATTATTAGGTTTAAATGATACAATAATTGATATTTCTATCACACCAAATAGGGCAGATGCTTTGAGTATACGTGGAATTGTTTATGAAGTTGCTACACTCTATAATAAAAAATCAAATTTCAAAGAAATTTTAAATAATGAAAATTATCCTGCAACAAACTTAAATATAGAAATAGAAAGTGAAAATTGTTTATCTTATTGTGGGCAAATAGTAAATAATATAAAAATAGAAGAATCTCCACTTTGGTTGCAATCAAAATTAATGAGAGCAGGCATAAGACCTATTAATAATATTGTTGATATTACTAATTATGTTTTATTAGAATATGGTCAACCTATGCACGCTTTTGACAAAAATCTTTTAGGTGAAAAAATTTTAGTTCGTAATGCTAAAGAAAATGAAAAAATAATCACTCTAGATGGAGAAGAAAGAGAACTACTAGCAACAGACTTAGTTATTACAGACGGTACTCTTCCAGTAGCCTTAGCAGGAGTAATGGGCGGAGCAGATACAGAAATATCAGAAAAAACAACAAGTATTGTGCTAGAGTCTGCATATTTTTCTCCATTATCTGTAAGAAAAACTTCAGCATATCATAATTTAAGAAGCGAATCTTCAACACGTTTTGAAAAAGGAATAGATACAAAATTACAATTACTAGCACTGGGAAGAGCAGTGGAGTTAATAAAAGAATTATGCCCTGAGGCAAGTCCAGAAAAAATTGTAGCACTAGAAAAAGAAAATAAAGAAAATGAAATAGTAGTAACTACTGCATACATAAATAATTATATAGGTATAAAACTTACAACAAAAGAAATAGCAGATATACTTTTATTACTAAATTTTGTTGTGAAAATAAATGAAGAAGAATTAATAATTACAGTTCCGACAAGAAGACCTGATATAACAATCAAGCAAGATATAGCAGAAGAAGTTGCTAGATTATACGGCTATGATAATATACCTTCAAGCCTACCAAAATTTTCTAATTCAACTAAGGGTGGTTTAACATACAAACAAAATTTAGTGCGTGAGATAAGAAAATTATATGTGAATTTAGGATTTTCAGACACAATAAATTACTCTTTAGTATCAGATAAAGAAGCCAGTCAATTTACATTGGCAAAAAAAGAAAAAGTTTCTCTACTAATGCCAATGTCAGAAAATCACTCAACGCTTCGTCAAACTTTGTTATCAGGATTATTAAATACGGTAGTTTATAACAAGGCACGTCGTAATGAAAATTTAAAATTACTTGAAATAGGTAAGGTATTTTTTGGCAGTGGTGATGACAATGTTCAACCACAAGAAGAACTATATATAGCTGGTGCTATAACTGGTAAAGAACAAGTAACTAAGTGGCTAAAAGAAGAAAGAAAAATAGATTTTTATGACCTTAAATCCTATTTAGAATTATTATTTGTAAAATTAGGATTGCAAGAAAATATTTCCTACCAAAAAGCAAATATAGATTTAATGCATCCAGGTCGAACAGCAAAAGTTTTTTATAATGATGAAGAAATAGGGTTTATTGGAGAAATACATCCTACTTATGCTAGAGATTTAGACTTAGAAGAAACTTATGTTTTTGAAATTAATTTGGATAAGATACTATCTAACGATAAAGTTAAACCAACTTATTTTGAAATTTCTAAATATCCTCGTGTAAGTCGTGATATTGCCATGTTGATTGATGAAAAAGATGAATTTAAAAATATTGAAAACTTAATTAAAAATATTCCTAATAAATTAATTACGAATATAGAACTATTTGATATTTATCAAGGAATAGGTTTACCAAGTGGGAAAAAATCTATAGCTATAACAGTATTTTATAATGATAAAGAAAAAACTTTAACAGAAGAAGAAATAACAAAAGTTCATAGCCAAGTAATAGATGAATTAGTAAAATATGGTGTAACAATAAGATAAGAGGAAAAGTATATGACGATATTTTTATTACTCTTATTATCATACTTGCTTGGTTCTATACCATTTGCTTTGATAATAGGAAAAATATTTTTTAACAAAGATATTAGAAATATGGGTAGTGGAAATTTAGGTACAACCAATATGATAAGAAATCTTGGTAAAAAAGCAGGACTTGCAGTTTTTTTCTTAGATTTTTTAAAGGGCATTCTTAGTTTAATTATTGCCAATAAAATTTTAGGAGACGTAACCTATCTAACCTTATTTGGAGCTTTTGCGATGATAGGTCATATTTTTCCTATATTTGCTAACTTCAAAGGTGGCAAGGCTGTTGCGACAGGTTCATCTGTATTCGTGTATCTTTATCCTTATCTAGCCTTAGCCCTAATAATAATATTTTTTATAAATTTATTTATAACGGGCTATGTATCTCTTGGAAGTATTATAATTTCTTTTTTAGGAGCCTTATATATAGGAATATTTGGTGTAGGACTTGATAGATACATAATGGTATTTATGTGTATGTTCATAATATATATGCACAAGGATAATGTTATTAGAATAATTAAGGGAACAGAAAATATTTCAAAATTAAAAATAAAAAAATAAATTTTATTATAAATATTTGATTATAAAAATATTAAGGAGATGTAATGACTTATATAATTGACGGAAAAAAAATAGCAAGTGAAATAAGAAATGAAATAAAAAATCAAACACAGATTTTACTTGATAGGGGAATAGTACCAACTTTAGCAGTAATATTAGTAGGAGATAATAGAGCCTCAAGAAGTTATGTAAATTCTAAGCACAGAGCATGCTTAGAAAATAAAATAAATTCTGTGAAAATAGAACTTGCAGAAAATATTTCTGAGGAAAATCTTTTGCAAGAAATAGAAAAATTAAATAATGATAATTCTGTGCATGGTATTTTAGTTCAGTTACCCCTACCTAAACATATTAATTCAGAAAAAATATTAGAAGCTATAACCATAGAAAAAGATGTTGATGGTTTTAATCCTATAAACGTAGGAAAATTAACGCTAGGCACTGCAGAACTTATTCCATGTACGCCGTTAGGAATAATGAGTTTAATAGAAAGTGTAGAAGAAAATATAGAAGGGAAAAATGCTTTAGTTATAGGTAGAAGTAATATTGTTGGCAAACCAGTTGCTAGTTTGTTACTTCAAAAAAATGCAACAGTAACGATAGCACACTCAAAAACTAAAAATTTATCAGAATTAATAGCAAGGGCAGATATTATTGTATCTTGCGTGGGGATAGCACATTTCTTAACAGATGAATATAATTATAAAAACACAGCAACTGTTATAGATGTAGGAAATAATTATAAAGATGATAAATTAGTAGGCGATGTTGATTTTGAAAAAGTTAAAGAAAAAGTAAAACATATATCTCCTGTTCCTGGTGGTGTCGGACCAATGACGATAACTATGTTAATGTATAATACTATACTGGCACAGAAAGTTCAGAATAATAAATAAAAATTAATCGGCAGAAACCCATATATGTACTTCTGTCGTACGTAAAATATAGAAACAAACTATTGAAATTTTAAAATTTTTATGATATTATACATCAGTAGGATAAAAAAAGAAATGATAAGTGCTAGGTTAGAACATAAGGCAAAATGTACAATAAAAAATTAATTTCATTTTTAGCGGTTGCAGGATTAGTTGTTACAGGATGTTATAGTCAAAGTAGCAATCAAAAAACAACTACACTAGTAAAAGAAGTAAAAACAATTACTTCAGAAGATTTTACAAAAGCATTAACTGATATGAGCTATCAACTTGTTGACACTTTATTTTATATTAAAATATAATGTTAAAATTGAATTTATATATTATTATGTAATTATTTATATTATTTTATTAAACACTTTGCAATTTTTAAAATTATTTACTATTAAGAAAATTAAATAATAGTATTGACAATAAATATATATAGTGATATACTTTTCATTAATATTAGACAGAAGCATTGATGAGTAGCATATAGAATATTTAAAGAGAGCATACGTTTGCTGAGAGTATGTAATATGAAATTTGTGAATATGGTCTATGTTTGTCAATAGAGTAAGCAATTAAAATTAGTGAACTTTATTCGTTGTGCCACGTTATAGGCAAAGGCTATGTTAGTAGCTGAAGTAAAAATCAAGGTGGTACCGCGTTTTGACGCCCTTATTGTATATGCAATAAGGGTGTTTTTATTTTTATAATATTGAAAAGGAGAAATACAATGACAAAAAAATCAATTATAGAGTTAAAAAATGTAAATAAAATCTATAAAAATAATGTTCATGCAATTAAAAATATAGACTTGAATGTCGAAAAAGGAGATATTTATGGAATAATAGGTTACTCAGGTGCAGGAAAATCTACATTAATCAGATTATTAAATGGTCTTGAAACTGCAACAGACGGTCAAGTTATTGTTTTGGGAGAAGATTTTGGAAAAATCAGTAATGAGAAACGTCGTCTAAAAAGACAAAATATTGGAATGATTTTTCAACATTTCAATTTACTTTGGAGCAGAACTGTTGCAGAAAATATTGAATTTCCTTTAGAAATTTTAGGAGTTGCTAAAGATGAAAGAAAAAAAAGAGTTGATGAACTTGTAAAACTTGTAGGTTTAGAAGATAGAAAAGATAATTATCCATCTCAATTATCTGGAGGACAAAAACAACGCGTTGGTATAGCGAGAGCCTTGGCAGGTAATCCTAAAATTTTACTTTGTGATGAAGCAACAAGTGCATTAGACCCTGAAACAACAGCTGATGTATTAGAATTAATTAATGAAATTCATAAAAAAATAAATATTACAGTTGTTTTAATAACGCATGAAATGAATGTAGTAAAAACTATCTGCACTAAAGTTGCAGTAATAGACAATGGTGAAATTGTAGAATCTGGTTTAGTGTATGATGTATTTTATAAACCGCAACAAGAAGTTACAAAACGCTTCTTAAAACAAACAGCATTTAGTTCAGAAAAATCAGCCAATAAAAATATAAAAAATTGGAAAGAAACTTTTGTTAATGGAAAAATAGTAAAATTAACATTTGATGACAAACATTTTAGCGAACCAATAGTAAGTAAACTAGCAAAAGAAAATTCAGTAACTGTTAATATTATCCAAGGTAAAATTGATAAAATAAAAACAGGGAATATCGGAACTTTATATATACAGATTGTTGGAGAAGATAATAATATAGAGCAAGCTATTAATAAATTATATGAATTAGAAATTTCTGTGGAGGTATTATAATATGGATTTTTCAAGAGTAAATTGGGACAAAATAATAGAAAAAACAATAGAAACATTGATAATGACATCAGAATCTTTAATAGCAGTTTTTATTTTAGGTATGGTTTTAGGATTATTACTTTATTTAACATCAACAAGTAATAATAAATTAGTAATAACTGTTTACACAATAATAACTGCAATAGTAAATATATTTAGGGCTATACCTTTTATTATTTTAATAGTTCTATTAATACCTTTTACAAAAGTTCTAGTCGGTACAATTTTAGGTGTGCAAGCAGCTATACCAGCCTTGATAATATCATCAGCACCATTTTATGCTCGTTTAGTAGAAATTGGCTTGCGAGAAGTTGACAAGGGAGTTATCGAAGCAGCTAAAGCAATGGGAGCAAAAAATATTACTATTATTACAAAAGTTCTTATCCCAGAAAGCAAGCCAGCTTTAATATCAGGAATTACAGTTACAGCTATCGCCCTTGTTGGTTCAACTGCTATGGCAGGTGTTATTGGCGCTGGAGGTCTTGGGAACTTAGCCTACTTAGATGGTTTTCAACGTAATAATAATGCAGTAACTTTAGTTTCTACAATAGTAATTTTGATAATAGTATTTGTCGTTCAATACCTAGGAGATTTTGCAGTTAAGAAAGTAGATAAGAGATAATTTTTTAGCAACTTTAAAATTATTTTTAGTATAAAAATTTTGAGTATAAAATAATTTTTCAATTTTAATATTATAATTTATTACAATAAATTATATACATACTTTGTATTATTGTGATAAAATAAAAATAATTATATTAAAATTTAGAGAGGAAAATGTAGTAATGAATAAAAAAACATTTTACATAACGACCCCTATTTATTATCCGAGTGGGAATTTACACATAGGGCATGCATATACTACCGTAGCCTGCGATACGATAACTAGATATAAAAAAATACAGGGTTATGACACGTTCTTTTTAACAGGAACTGATGAACATGGGCAAAAAATACAACAAAAAGCTCAAGAAAAAGGAATTAGTGAACAAGAATATGTAGATACAATGATAGAAGACATAAAAAAACTTTGGTCTTCTATGGATATAAATTACAGTAAATTTATAAGAACGACTGACACTTATCATAAAAAAGCAGTTGCTAATATTTTTGATAAGTTGCTAGAAAAAGGCGATATATATTTAGGAGAATATGAGGGCTGGTATTCAATCAGTGATGAAGAATATTTTACAGAAACTCAATTACAAGAAGTTTTTCGTGATGAAAATGGGAAAATGATTGGTGGTATTGCTCCAAGTGGTAATGAAGTTAAGCTAGTAAAAGAAGAATGTTACTTCTTTAAGATGAGTAAATATGCTGATAGATTAGTTGCTTATTATGATGAACATCCTGAATTTATCTTACCTGAAAGTCGCAAAAATGAAATGTTAAATAATTTCATCAAACCAGGTTTGGAAGATTTAGCAGTTACTCGTACAACATTTGATTGGGGAGTTAAAGTTAATTCTGCCCCTAAACATGTTGTTTACGTTTGGATTGACGCATTGGTTAATTACATAACTGCACTAGGTTATGCAACTGGTGAAAGTGATGAATTATTCAAGAAATACTGGCCAGCAGATGTTCAAGTTGTAGGAAAAGAAATTATTCGTTTCCATATTATTTATTGGCCTATATTACTTATGGCTTTAGACTTACCTTTACCTAAAAAGATTTTTGGTCATGGTTGGCTTCTTATGAAAGACGGTAAAATGTCTAAATCAAAAGGAAATGTAGTAGACCCTTATATGTTAATTTCACGTTACGGTTTAGATTCTGTTAGATACTACTTAATGCGTGAAGTTCCTTTTGGGCAAGACGGATTATTTACGCCAGAAAGTTTTATTGACAGAATAAATTCAGACTTATCTAACGACTTAGGAAATTTATTGAATAGAACAATTTCTATGATTAATAAATATTGCGATGGTTTTATTCCAGCCTTTGTTGCAACGGAAGATGAAATTGATAAAGATTTAATTTCTAATGCCAAACAAATGGTTGATGAATATGAAAATTATATGGAGAATATGCAATTTTCTAAAGCCTTAGAAAGTCTTTGGAAATTTATAACAAGAACTAATAAATATATAGACCAAACAAGTCCTTGGTTACTAGCTAAAGACGAATCAAAAAAATCAGTTCTTGATAAAGTGATGAATTATTTGGCAGAAAGTTTACGCATTACTACCATATTAATAAGTCCGTTTTTAACTAAAGCACCTAAAGAAATAAAAACTCAACTTAATCTTACAGATGAGTTACTAACTTATGCAAGTGTTAAAGAATTTGGAAAATTTGACGGAACAATCAAGGTTACAGAAAAACCAGAACCAATATTCCCTAGATTTGATAAAAATATAGAAATAGAATACATAAAAGAACAAATGTCTCCAAAAGCATTGGCTAATTTGGAAGAAGCAGAAGAAAAAAATGATAATTTTATTCCCTTGGCTGAAGAAATTACAATCGACAAATTTTTTGAAACTTCACTTCGTGTTGCACAAGTAATGAGTTGTGAAAAAGTTAAAAAAAGTTCAAAATTACTTAAATTAAAATTAGATTTAGGAAATCATACTCGTCAAATAATTTCAGGAATAGCAAAATATTACGAGCCAGAAGTATTAGTAGGAAAAAAAGTTGCAGTAGTTGCAAATTTAAAAGCAGTTAAATTATGCGGTGAACTTAGTGAAGGAATGATTTTATCTGCAGAAAAAGATGGAATACTAAAAGTAGTAGAAATAAATTATGATATTCCTAATGGTGCTGAAATAAGATAATAAAAAAACTCTTGATAATCAAGAGTTTTTTTATTGGAAAATTTATTTTAAATTTAAAATTTATAATATAAAAGATTTAATATTTAATTGATAAAAAGGCTGGTTTATGCTATTATTAGTTAGTAATTAATTAAAATGGAGGATTGTATGTCTAAGATAACAAAAGAACAGGTTGAACACATAGCTCATCTTGCAAGACTTGAAATTAAAGAAGATGAAGTAGAAATATATACTGAACAATTAGAAAAAATAGTATCTTTAGTAGAAAATTTATCTGTTGTAGATACAGAAAATATCAAACCAACATATCACGTTTTAGATTTGGTAAATGTATTTAGAGAAGACGTTGCAAAAAAAGGTCTTGATAGAGAAGAAGTATTAAAAAATTCTTATGAACAAGAGGCTGGACAATTTAAAGTTCCAACTATTATTGAATAATTACTTTTAAGGAGAAGATGAATGACTTTAATGTATGAAAGTATAGAAAGTTTAGAAGCTAAACTAAAAAATAAAGAAGTAAAACCTTCTGAATTAGTTGAAACTTCTTTAAAAAGAATTAAAGAAACTGATGAAAAAATTGGTTCTTTTATTACTTTAACAGAAGAATTAGCTTTAGATAAAGCTAAAGAGTTAGATATTAGTCAAGAAAAAAATGATTTCTCTGGGAAACTTTTTGGTGTACCTATGGGAATAAAAGACAATATAATAACAAAAAATGTAGAAACTACTTGTGCATCAAAAATATTACAAGGATTTAATCCTATATATGATGCTACAGTTATGAATAAATTGAATGCAGAAAATCCAATTTTAATAGGAAAATTAAATATGGATGAATTTGCAATGGGTGGGTCAACAGAAAATTCATATTACAAATCTTGCCGCAACCCTCATGACTTAGATGCTGTACCAGGTGGTTCTTCTGGAGGAAGTGCAACTTCTGTTTCAGTTGGGCAAGTGCCATTCACTTTGGGAAGTGATACTGGTGGTTCTGTTCGTCAACCTGCTTCTTATTGCGGGATAGTAGGACTTAAACCAACTTATGGTCGTGTATCAAGATTTGGTTTGGTTGCTTTTGCATCATCGCTAGACCAAATAGGACCTATGACTAGAACAGTAAAAGACAATGCACGAATTTTAGAAATAATTTCTGGTCTTGATGAAAATGATATGACAAGTGCTCCAGTTGATGTTCCTAAATTTAGTGAAATAATTACTGGTAACGTTAAAGGACTTAAAATAGCCCTACCTAAAGAATATTTTGGCGAAGGAATAGACAAAGAAGTTAGAAATAGTGTCTTAGAAGCTGTTAAATATTTAGAAAGTCAAGGAGCAATAGTAGAAGAAGTTTCTCTACCTAATACATCTTACTCAATAGAGTCGTATTACATTATTGCTTCTGCTGAAGCTAGTTCAAATCTTTCACGTTTTGACGGTATTCGTTACGGCTATAGAAGTGAGAATGCTAGCAACCTGGAAGAAATTTATAAAAAAACTCGTGGAGAAGGTTTTGGTGCTGAAGTAAAACGTCGTATCATGCTAGGAACTTATGTATTATCTTCTGGTTACTATGACGCTTATTATAAAAAAGCCCAAAAAGTTCGTACACTAATCAAACAAGATTTTGATAAAGTTTTTGAAAAATATGATGTAGTTATTGGACCAACAGCACCGACAGTAGCCTTTAATATTGGAGAAGAAATTACAGACCCAGTAACAATGTATGCTAATGATATTTTAACAATTCCTGTTAATATGGCTGGTTTACCTGCTATAAGTATTCCTTGTGGTTTCAAGGGTAAACGTCCTATAGGTATGCAGATAATTGGTAAACCATTTGCTGAATCAACTATATATGATGTTGCTTATAACTACGAATCACACTATAATTTACACAATAAAAAAATTGAACTTTAATATTAGGAGAAATTTATGCATTTTGAAACAGTAATCGGACTTGAAGTCCATGTAGAATTAAAAACAAATTCAAAAATTTTCTCATCATCACCAGCACATTTTGGTGCAGAACCAAACACGAATACAAGTGTTATTGATTTAGGTTATCCAGGAGTATTGCCAGTAGTTAATAAACGTGCGGTTGAATGGGGAATGAAAGCAGCTATGGCTCTTAATATGACCGTAGCAAAAGAATCAAAATTTGATAGAAAAAATTATTTTTATCCAGACAATCCCAAGGCATATCAAATTTCACAGTTTGACCAGCCAATAGGAGAAAATGGTTGGATAGATATAGAAGTTAATGGAAAAACAAAACGTATTGGTATAACTCGTGCCCATCTTGAAGAAGATGCAGGAAAATTAACTCACAGAAATGGTTATTCTCTAGTCGACCTTAATCGTCAAGGAACGCCATTAATTGAAATAGTTTCTGAACCAGATATAAGAACTCCTGAAGAAGCCTATGCCTATCTTGAAAAATTACGTTCAATTATTCAATACATTGAAGTATCAGACGTAAAAATGGAAGAGGGGTCTATGAGATGTGATGCTAATATATCTATAAGACCTTATGGTCAAGAAAAATTTGGTACAAAAACAGAATTAAAAAATCTAAATTCATTTACTTTTGTAAAAAAAGGATTAGAATTTGAAGAAAAAAGACAAGAACAAGTTATTCTATCTGGTGGAGAAATAAAACAAGAAACTCGACGTTTTGATGAAACAACAGGCACAACAAAACTTATGAGGGTTAAAGAGGGTTCAGATGATTATAGATATTTCCCAGAACCTGATATAGTCCCTATGAGAATATCTGATGAATGGATAGAAGAAGTTCGTTTGACAATTCCTGAATTACCCGACGCACGTAAGAAACGTTACCAAGAAGAATTAGGGCTACCAGCCTACGACGCTCATGTGCTGACACTTACAAAAGAAATGTCTGATATGTTTGAAGAAGCTGTTTCAAATGGAGGCGACCCTAAATTAGTATCAAATTATTTAATGGTTGATGTCAACGCATATTTAAACAAAGAACAAAAAACACTGAAAGAAACAAAAATAACTGGAGCTAGTCTTGCTGGAATGGTCAAGTTAATAACTGACGGAACTATTTCAAGTAAGATAGCTAAAAAAGTTTTTGCAGAACTTATCGAAAATGGTGGTAATGCAGAAGAAATAGTAAAAGCTAAAGGTCTAGTTCAAGTTTCTGATACAAGCCAGCTATTAACGTGGGTAAGTGAAGTACTAGATAATAATCCTAAATCAATAGAAGATTTTAAAAATGGAAAAGACAGAGCAATAGGTTTCTTAGTTGGACAAATTATGAAAGTTTCTAAGGGGCAAGCTAACCCACAAATAATTAATAAAATGTTACTAGAAGAAATAGCAAAAAGATAAAGTAAAGTCAGATAAATTTTTATCTGACTTCTTATAATATTAAGCAAATATTTTTAATTTAAGGGGGAAATTATAAAATGAATGAGGTAATAAAAACTATAAACAATCATCGTTCAAATAGAAGTTTTGTTAAGGGATATAAATTACACAAAGAAGAATTAGATATAATAATAAAATCTAGCAAACAAGCACCTAGTTGGATGAATGGTCAACACTATAGTATAGTAGTGATAGACGATGAAGATTTAAAAAATACAATATGGGAATTATCAAAATCTAATATTCATATATCTACAAGTTCTGTATTTTTATTATATTGTGCAGATTTAACTAGACATAAATTATCAAGTGAAAAACATTTTTCTAATTTTAATATTGAAGATAATTTAGATACAATAATAACTGCAACTACTGATGTTGCACTGGCTATGCAAAATGCAGTTTTAGCAGCAGAATCATTAGGATATGGTACTGTTTGTTGTGGTGCTATAAGGTCAGCTGCCAAAGAATTAATAGAAATATTAGAAATGCCAAAATATACCTATCCAATTTGTGGAATAAGTATATGAAAAATAGATGAAAAATTAACTACGGAAAGAGTTAAACCAAGAATAAAAGCAAGCGTTAATGTCGGAAAAAATAAATTTCCAATTTCTACAATTTCAGATATAGAAGAATATGATGAAGTTATGGAAAAATTTGCAGAAGCAAGAGAAACAAAATTATGGTCTAAAAAATTCGCAGATTTCTATAAGGAAAAACCCCTTGCCATAACAAATGAATTGCTTAAAAAACAAGGATTTTAAGCTAAAACTATTGACTTAAATATAATTAAATGTTAAAATACTAAACAGTGTAAAATAATAGCAGTGAAATATTTGTTATTGCCTCTATGTTATACATTTTTTAATGTGGCAACTCGTAACCTATGCTGCTAGGTGAAGTTCCAGAACTATAACATATACAACAACAGTATTGTGCTTTTTGTTTTACCAAAACAAAAAGATATAAGGAGGAGCATATAATGGCTCGTTTTACAGGTTCAACTTGGAAAAAATCTCGTCGTTTAGGAATATCACTAAGTGGTACTGGTAAGGAGTTAGCAAAACGTCCTTACGCACCAGGACAACACGGTCCAGGTCAAAGAAAAAAATTATCTGAATACGGATTACAGTTACAAGAAAAACAAAAACTTCGTTACCTACACGGCATGAACGAAAAACAATTCCGTAAATTATTCGATAAAGCAGGAAAATTACAAGGTCTTCACGGGACAAACTTCATGGCTTTACTAGCAACACGTTTAGATTCTGTAGTTTACAGCTTAGGTCTAGCTAGAACTAGCCGTCAAGCACGTCAAGTAGTAAACCACGGACACGTTCTTGTAGATGGTAAAAAAGTTGATATAGCATCTTATCAAGTAAAACCAGGACAAGTAATTTCTATTCGTGAAAAATCACGTAATTTAGAAATTATTAAAGAAGCTGTTGAAATAACTAACTTTGTACCTGAATACTTAACTTTTGATGAAGATAAACTTGAAGGTTCATTAGTTAGAATTCCAGAAAGAAGCGAACTTAACCAAGAAATAAATGAACAATTAATAGTAGAGTACTACTCTAGATAATAAAAAATTCCCACAATTAATTTTGTGGGTTTTTTATTTTACAATAGAATATTTATTAAGTTGAGCAAGAGCATAGATAAAAATTTTTAAAAAAAGATATATAATATTAGCTTCACATCTCTTATCAAATTTACATTTTAAATAGAAAAAAAAAAAACTTACTAGGTAAATTTACCCAATTAAGTTTTTTTATTTTTTATGCTATTATCTTACCCAAACGCCACTAGCGTCAACAAAATATCCATCTGGAGTATATTCATTCACTGCCATGTATCCACCTGATTTTAGGTAATACCAGTTTCCGTCAGTGTGTTTAACCCACTCATTTTGAGCCATGTATCCGCCTGATTTTAGGTAGAACCAGTTTCCATTAGCGTCTTGAATCCATGCATTTTGTGCCATGTATCCACCTTGAATTAAGTAGAACCAAGAACCGTTACTAAATACCCATTCATTTTGCACCATATATCCACCTGATTTTAAGTAGAACCAAGAACCATTGCTTAGTATCCAAGTATTTTCAGCCATTCTTCCGTTTTCACCAAAGAAGAACCAAGACTTGTATTCTTTATCGAATAACCATCCTTTAGCCATAGAACCATCTGCTTTGTTGTAAATCCAAGCTCCATCTTTTTTAACAAATTTTTCATCTTTTATTTTCAGGTTATTATCTTTTTTAGTATTACCCACATTATTTTCAGGTTTTAAGCTATTTACGTTATTTTCAGAATTTGCATTATTATCGTTATTAGAATCACTCGCACTGTTTCCAGCTTCAGATGTAGCCGCTAGTATTTCATTAGCTATAGCTGTTAAACGTGCTTTTACTTCTTCAGCATTTTCATTGTCTTTTAATGTGTACATAATAGTTTTCCCAACCCAACGAAATTCTTCTCCACTTTCAAGAAAATCAGCAGTCTCATAATATTTAAAAGTAATTCCTTGGCTAGCAAAGTCTTTAGATTTAATATAATCATCAACTTTTTTTATAAAATTATCAGCTTTTGGATATTCATTTGGATATTCATTTTGATAAAAAGGTTCAGAAAATGAAACATAAATTATGTTATTATATACACTTACACTAGATCTTATCTTTGATTTAGCATAAGTTGTATGGGTTACCATAGGGCTAGTAAATAATGAAACTGCAAGTGCAGCAGTTAGAAATTTAGTAAATTTTGTAGTTTTTGTCATTATAATGACCTCCTTATATTTTTTAATTAGTTCATAAAATCAGACTTTTTTGAACTTAAATTATATAATAAACTTGTTCATAAAAATATTTTATAAACGGCTAAGTGAATAAGTTTTTATCTTATTTTTAAAAAAAATTTAAAGATAAAAACTCCGTTCCAAAAAGTCTACTATTTGGAACAATTTTTTTGTTTTTTTCTAATTATTAACCAATTGTAACAAGTTGTCTTTGCTACTCCTAATACACAAGCAGCCTCCCTAATATTTAATTCTTGTAAATTCCATTTTTGATAAACTTCTTCAAAATTATTAAGTAGTTCTTTTTATTAGTTTTTTCTAGTATTAATTCTTTATATACTAATATATTTATCAAAAATTATAAATCTTAAAAATGTAGAAAGTTGCTTATAAATTATTTTTATAAAAGATTAATTGATAAAAATTATCAAATATGATATTATATATTTATTAATTTTATGGGAGGTATAGTAGATGAAAAAATTACTATTATTAATTTCTAGTTTTATTTTAATTATAGCTTTAACAGGCTGTTCTTATGACAATAAAAAAGCAGAAACAAAAGTTTTAAAAATGGGACTTGTTCCAACTTCTAATAGTGAAAAACTTATCGAGGATGTGCAACCTATTGCTAACAAATTAAGTGAAAAGTTAGGAGTAAAGGTTGAAGCTTTTACTGCTAGTAATTATATTGGCGTTATTGAAGGATTAAATAGTGGAAGTGTAGATTTTGGTTTAATACCACCATTTTCTTCTTTACTAGCAACAAGTCAAGGGAATGCTAAAAATATTCTTACGGCTAAAGGAAGAGATGGACAACCTGGCTATAAGGCTGTAATTTTGGTAAGAAAAAATGCTAATATAAATTCAATCGAAGATTTAAAAAATAAAAAAGTTGCGTTTGTAGATCCTTCTTCAACTTCAGGCTACATATATCCTGGAGCAATGATAGTAAACAAAGGTCTTAGTTTGGAAAAAGATATTGTTACACAATTTACTGGGGGCCATGACAAGAGTTTACAATTATTATTAAATGGTGATGTGGATGCTATCGGTTCTTATGAAAATCTTTTAAATAAATATGCTAAAGATTTTCCAACTGCCAAAGACGAACTTAAAGTTTTAGCGACAAGTGATTTAATACCTGGAATAACTATTACTGTATCTAATTCTCTTGATGCAGATATGCAAAAAAAATTAAAAAATGCTTTATTAGAATTACAAAATGATAAAGAAACAATGGAATTAATGACTAAGTTATATTCAATAACAGGTTTTGAAGAAGTAAATCAAGATGTATATAAAAAAGTTGAAGAAACTGCTAAATCTATGAATGTTGAATTGGATAAGGTGAAATAAAAATATACCTAGTGTGGAATTACACTAGGTATGTTTTTATTTATTATATTTTTCTATTATTAAAGCAGCTAATTGTTTACAGTATTTGTCAGTCAGTTCATGACTACTTGCTTCTACCATAACTCTTACTATGTTTTCTGTTCCAGAAGCTCTAAGTAATATTCGACCACTAGAAGATAGTTCTTCTTCTATTTTTTTGCATTCTTCTAATATTTCTTTATCCTGCATGACTTCTGTTTTATTTTCAACTTTGATATTGACTAATTTTTGTGGGAATATTGTAACTTGGTCGGCAAGATTTTTTAAAGTAGTTTTCTTTTCTTTTATAATTGAAGCTAGACAAACAGCTGTAAGTATTCCATCTCCAGTAGTGGCATGTTCAAATAAAATAACATGACCTGACTGTTCTCCACCAATAGAATAATTATTTTTTCTCATTTCTTCTACAACGTAACGGTCGCCGACTGAAGTTTTAACAGACTGCATACCATGACTTTCGATAGAACGATAAAATCCTAAGTTACTCATTACAGTAGAAACAACCATATTATCTTTTAATTTATTTTGTTCTTTTAAATATTGAGCCAAAATAAACATTATCTTATCACCGTCAACAATATTTCCCTCGTTGTCAACAGCAAGCATTCTATCTCCATCACCGTCAAAAGCAAAACCTAGGTCGACATCATTTTCTTTTACAAACTCAGCTAAAGTTTCTAATTTTGTAGAACCAACATTATGATTAATGTTAAGACCATTTGGATTACAACCTATTGTTTCTATATCAGCTTCTAAATCTCCAAATATAAATGGTGCTATGGAAGTTGTAGCCCCGTTAGCACAATCTAAGGCTATTTTCATACCCTCTAAGTCTAAATTTATTGCTTGTTTAATATGTTGTATATATTTTTGTGCTAGATTGAAAGAATTATATATTTTTCCTAATTTATCTTTTGAAGCATTTATTATATTTGAATTATCATCTATTAATTTTTCAATAATAATTTCTTCTTCGTCAGTTAATTTGAAACCGTCTGAACCAAAAATTTTAATTCCATTATCTTGATAAGGATTATGAGATGCTGATATCATAATTCCAGAATTTGTATCTAATACATTTGTTAAATATGCTATAGCTGGAGTAGGTATTACACCCGCTAGCATTACATTGACACCTGAACTTGTTAAACCAGATACCAAAGAGCTTTCTATCATATCACAAGATATTCTGGTATCCCTACCTATAATTACTTTTGGACTTTCATGTTTTGATATAAGAAGTGAACCCAAAGCACGACCAACTTTAAAACTTAATTCAGCAGTTAAAGTTTGACCTGCAACTCCTCTTATACCATCTGTTCCAAAATATTTTCTCATTGGAAAATCTCCTTAATATTTTAAATAATTATAAGGTTATAATACTACATTAAAATTAATAAGTCAATTACACACTTGTTTGTAGAAAATTTCTTACATTATAGACAAAATAAAAATAGAATTATTAAAAAATAATTCTATTTTTTCATATAAAATTTTAAATTTCTTAAAATTTATTTTAATATTATTTTTCGTTATATTTTTTTACATCTTCTAATAAGGGTTCTATTTGTTTATTTCTTTTAAAGTAAGCATCTTTTTTATAGATTATTGAAGTCAATCCTATCATGTGAGCTGTAATAGGAGAAACTATAAATAAAAATATTATCGCAATAATTAATTTATATTCAAAAACATTCAAGTATCTATAAAAGAATATAAAACCAGCGATTAATACTAGCTCAACTGCAAAAGAACCTGTAACTCCTGATGCGTGTAATTTAGTTAATTCATCAGGAAGTCTAATAAATCCTAAAATTGTACTAATCATAGCCAGTATTGCAATAATTATTAAAAGAATAATTATTATTGTCATTGCATTATTTAGAATTGTCATCAGGGAAAACCTCCTTACGCACTAAAAATCTAGTTGTAACTACGGTTCCAACAAAGCAAATTATCGCAATTATTAGTACCAAAGTTATGTAGGATAAAGTTTTGTAATACATACTTATAAGTACAACGCCACAAATTAAAGGCATTGCTATTAAATCGCTAGCTATAAGTTTATCATAAATACTTTTTTTAGTTACCATGTAGTAAAGAAGAAAGATAATCATAATAAAACTTGTAAAAATACCAGCTAAAATAGTAATATCTAATATCTTATTCAATTTTATCCACCTCCAAAATGGCTTTTTCAAAACTGTTTTTTATAGCTTCTATTTCTCCTGCTATATCGTCAGTGTCTAGCCTATGAATAAATAATTTAGAATTATCATAACTAATATTTACTGTTATTGTTCCAGGAGTTAAAGTTATCATATTAGCCAACATAACAATTTGCCATTTTTTTTCTACGTCTAAAGGATATTCAAATATTGCAGGATTTACATCTAACTTTGGTTTGAACATTAATTTAAACACCGCAATATCTGCTTTTAATAATTCTACTAAGAATAATAATATTAATTTTATCCACTTGTATAGATATACAAAATATAGTTGTTTACCAGGAAGTTGTTTTCTCAAAATAAAAATTATTACAGCTCCCCAGAAAAAGCCAACAAAAAAGTATTCGTGATTAAATCCGTTAGAAAAGAACATCCAGAGTATTCCGAAAAATATATTAATAAAAAATTGAATTGCCATAGTCAACTATCCTTTCTGTAAAACCAACTCTATATATTTATTTGAATTTAATATTGTAGATGTGCTTTTTTCTAATAAGGGTTCTAAAAGATTACTACACAAACCTACAACAATAGCAATAACAAGTAGAGATAAAACTGGTATTATTAAAATTTTTGGCAGTGGTTTTAATTCTAATGATTTATTTGTATTATCATAAAAAATATTTAAGAATACTTTTATAAGAGAATAAAATACTATTAAACCAGATAGGGTAACTATCACACCTACAAATATTTGTTTATCTTCTACGAAGCCTTGTATAATTAATGCTTTTCCGTAAAATCCACTTAAAGGTGGAACACCTGATAGACAAAGAGTGGTAATAAAGAAAGTCCAGCCAAGTAAGGGATATTTGTTAATTAGTCCGCATTTTTTTATATTTTTCACCTTGCAAATATAAATTATAATTCCTACCATTGTAAATAGAGCAGCTTTTAATAAAATATCATTTATTGAGTAGAGGATAACACCTTTTATTGCTTTGCTATTTAATACTGAAGTAGCTGCAACCATAATTCCTAGTGATATTATAATATTAAATATTACAATTTGTTTTAGATTTTTTTGATATATTGCACCGATACAACCAACTATTATTGAAATAGTTCCTAAAGATAATAGAAAATATTTTATAGTATTAGATTCATAATAGAATAAACTGTAAGTTCTAATTATTGAATAAAGTCCTACTTTTGTTAGTAGTGCAGCAAATATTATTGATACTGCAATAGGAGGAGCGGCATAAGCCCTATTCATCCATGTGAATAAGGGGAATATAGCTCCCTTCATGGCAAATACAAATATCATAACTAGACCTACAAGGTACAAACCTCTTTTGTCGGGTAGTGAACTGATAGTTTTAGAGATGTAAGCCATATTTAAACTACCAACTATTGTATATAAATAACCTACGCTAATAACAAATAAACTTCCAGCAAAAACATTCATTAGAACATAACTTATTGAAGATTTTAGTTGTTCTTTTTTTATACCTACAAGTAACAAAAGATAAGATGCCATTAGGAGTATTTCATAAAATACAAATAAATTAAAAATATCTCCTGTTGTAAAAGCTCCGTTAATACCAGTCATAATAAGTAATATACCAGTATAAAAGAAACTATTTTCACTATATTTATCAATAGTTTTACTCGAATAAATTATTGTTGCTAGAAAAACAATAGCTGATGTTAAAACTAAAATACTATTTAATCCATCAAGGGCTAAAGTTATACCAAAAGGACTCTTCCAATCACCCATTTCAAGAATTAAAATTTCATGTTTTTTAATTTTAAAAATATTAAATATTGCAGATATAGTTACTAAAATACTAGCACAGAGTGTAATTTGTTTTTGTATAAAAGTATTATTTTTAAAGAAAATAGTAATTGATGCAAATAGTAGAGGTATTACTATGGGAATAACTGGTAAATTACTATACATCTTTACTTACCTCCTTTATAAAATCTACATCTTCTAATGTGTTAATATCATCACTGTTTTGAAGTTTGTAGTTTGCTATATATATTGATATTAATAAACAAGTTACTGCAAAACCTATAACTATTGCTGTAAGAATAAGAGCAGCAGGAACTGGGTCTATGTAATTATTACCAAGTTCTGAAATAATAGGAATATCTCCGTCGTATAGCCCACCCGATATTAATATAATAAGATTAGCAGCATGACCAAAAAGTCCAACACCTATAATTATTCTGATTGTACTTTTTGAAAGCATCATATATACTCCAAAACCAACCAAAATTCCGCAGAGTATAATCATATAAAATTCCATATTATCTACCGTCCTTTCCAAAGGCTAATATTACAGACATAAGTACACCGACAACTACAAGATAAACACCCAAATCAAATATAGCTGCCGTATGTAATTCAACCTCTCCAATTAAGAGAAAATGAATATGAGTGAAGTGGTGTTTAAAGAAATTTTTTCCTACAAGCATACCAGAAATGGCAGTTCCTATGGAAAATATTAAACCACTGGCTGTAATATAAATATAGTTTATAGGCAGGGTAGATGTAACCTTGTCTATGCCGTATGTAAACATAGCTAGACCTAAAGCCATTGTGCAAAGTAACCCGCCAACAAAACCTCCACCTGGAGAAAAATGCCCTCCGAAATATAAATAAAGCGAAAGTAAAAAGATAAATATTGAAGTTATGGTCGATAAACTTTTTAAAATTAAATCATTAGTTTTCATCTTTATTACCTCCTTTTTTTATAATTTTAAACATAGAGTAAATTATTAGGGCAACCATGCTCATAACGGTAATTTCAAATAAAGTATCAAAACCACGGAAGTCAACTATAATAACATTAACTATATTTCCTCCACCAGAAGGAATTACATTTTCGCTATAAAATGGACTAATTACTGATGGATTTTTATAAGCATAAGAAACAAGACCTACGATTATAAAACTAATAGCTGACAAGATAGCTATTACTGCATTTGTTAGTTTGAATTTTGTTTTTTCAATATGTTTAGTTTTATTAGTTAGAACAATAAAAGCAATCAAGAATATAATTGTTGATATTGATTCTATTACAAATTGTGTCATTGCAAGGTCAGGAGCCCTAAATGTTACATAAAGAGCTGTCATCATAAATCCTATTCCTGATGAAGTCATAATTAAAACTAATCTGTTAGTCATAAAAGATAAGAAGATACAGCATATAACAATACCGATAGATATAATGATATTTATTAAATTTACTTCAGAAAAATTATTAATAGCAAGAGGTTTACCTAAAATGAAGTAACCTATTATTACAGTAGCAGATAGAGATATAAAGATATAAGTCATACTTCTTCTTATTTTATTTGTTATAAATAAATCATGTAATTCTTTTGTTAAACTATGTAATTTTTCGCCACAAATATCATATAATTTTTGAATATTTATAATAACAGGACTGTAATTATAAATAGAATTTTTATTAGCGAATTTTATATATATTAAACTTCCTACAAGAATAATTATTATTGATGTTATTAATTCTTTAGTTACAAAACTTTCGTGATTAATATGAGTAATATAATTTTTTGTTACAACAGCTGATTTTTGAGCTGGAATAACTATTACATCTTTGTAAAAATTATTTGCTAAAGTCATTAATGCTAGTATTGCAGGTGCTATAACAATTCCTTTATTAACAATATGTAATTTGTGTTTTCCTAAAACTTCAGGATTAAATTCATTTAAAAATGGTTTGAATACCAATATCATGGAGTAGATGAATGTACCTATAGCAGCCAAAATAGTCATTATTATAACAATAAGATAATAGATATTAGTATCTAATAAATTATAAACTGTTGTTAATAAAAATTCTTTAGAGTAGAAACCACTAAATGGTGGTACTCCAGCCATAGACATTGCAGCTAATATACTAATTACAAAACTTGCAGGTAGAATTTTTCTCATTCCTCTGATAAGAGATATATCGCGAGAATGAAGAGTGTGGTCAATAATTCCCGTAACCATAAACAAGCTGGCTTTAAAAACAGCGTGATTTATTATATGGAAGCAAACAGTATAAAATGCAAATGTATATATAGTATGATTATTGTTATATAAACCTAGATTTCCAATACCAATCATCAGTGTCATCATTCCTAGTTGGCTTATAGTAGAGTAGGCTAATATGGCTTTTAAATCTTTTAAGAATACTGCATTAATTGAACCTATTAGCATTGTAATGACACCAAATATTATAAGGGTATTAGCAAATATAGGAGTGAATGAAAATACAATACCAATACGTAATAAAAGATATATTCCAGCTTTAACCATAGTTGCAGAATGCAGATAACTACTTATAGGTGTAGGTGCAACCATAGCGTCTGGTAACCATATATGGAATGGAAACTGTGCTGACTTTGTAAAAGTACCGATAAGAATTAAAATCATTGCAATATATATTAGACTACCAAATTCATTATTTTGACTGTAATTTATTATTTCACTTATTTTAAAACTTCCAGTAATATTTTCTAATATGAATATTCCTAGTAGCATTAGTACTCCACCGAATACAGTTATGATAAGAGATTTTAAGGCTCCGCTTCTTGAACGTTCATTTTCATACCAATAACTAATTAATAGGAATGATGAAACAGAAGTTAATTCCCAAAACATATACATACTAAGTAAATTATCGGATAAAACTATTCCTAACATAGCTGACATAAACAACATAAGGAAAATATAAAATTTATGCAGTTTAGGGTCTAGCCTTTCCATGTAGTATGCAGAATAAAGTATCACTAATGTACCAATACCAGTAATAAGAAGTACGAATAATAAAGATAACCCATCTAGTCTAAGATTTAAGTCTAAACCAATGTTTGAAGCAAGAGAAAAATGATTTGTAAAAATTTCTCCATTATAAATACTTCTTATTTTTGATGAAAAGTATAAAAACAAACTTAGTGGTACTAAGAGTAAGAAAAATCCTAAGTGTATGCTTTTAATATTTTTCTTTATTAAAGGCACTAAAAAAATTGCAAGTAAAGGTAATAAGATACTTACTTGTAACATTAAACAACCCTCTTTCTTTAAAATATTTATAATTAATATTATATAACATTTTGCATAACATTGAAAATGAAAATGTTACATGGATTCAAAATGGTAATTTTAATTTAGAAATTATTTTCTATAATTCATAAAATATTTTCTAAAATAAAAAATTTTTTTATAATATTTTAAATATACTTTTATGTATAGAATCAAGGTTTTATTGATTTTTACAGCTTACTGGTGTATAATATTTTAAATTAAACTAAATAATTAGGAGTTTTACAATGAAAAAAGTAAGAGTTAGATATGCTCCATCACCGACAGGTAATTTGCATATAGGTAATGCAAGAACAGCTTTATTCAATTATCTTTTTGCAAAACGTTATGACGGAGATTTTATTTTAAGAATTGAAGATACTGATTTTAAACGTAATAAAGAAGAGGGAGAAAGAAGTCAGCTGCAATATATGAAGTGGTTGGGTCTTGAATATGATGAGGGACTTCATAAGGAAAAAGATTGTGGATCTTATCGCCAATCTGAACGTTTAGAAATATATAAAGAGTATGCAGAAAAATTAATCTCAGAAAATAAGGCCTATAAATGCTACATGACTGCTGAAGAATTGGAAGCCGAACGAGAAGAACAAAAAGCTAAGGGCTTGCCACCTAGATATAGTGGTAAACATGCCAACTTAACAAAAGAAGAGCAAGAGGCTTTTGAAAAAGAGGGAAGAAAACCATCAATTCGTATTCGTGTTCCTCAAGATAGAACATACAGCTGGGAAGATATGGTAAAAGGAGAATTATCTTTTGAGGGTAAAGATTTTGGAGATTTCGTTATTTTAAAAAATGACGGAGTTGCAACTTATAATTTTTGCGTTGCAATAGACGACCACTTAATGAACATATCACACGTATTAAGAGGAGATGACCATGTTTCTAATACTCCAAAACAATTAGTAGTTTATGAAGCTTTAGGTTTTGAAGCTCCAAAATTTGGACACATGACACTTATTGTTAATGAGAACAAGAAAAAATTATCAAAACGTGATGAAAGTATTATTCAATTTATTGAACAATACGATTCACTTGGTTACTTACCAGAAGCAATATTCAATTTTATAGCCTTATTAGGTTGGTCTCCAGAAGGAGAGGAAGAAATTTTCACTCGTGATGAATTTGCTAAAATTTTTGACGAAAAACGTCTAAGCAAATCTCCTGCATTTTTTGATAATCAAAAATTAACGTGGATTAATAATCAATATATTAAAAAACAACCCCTAGAAAGAATATTAAATCTTGCTTTGCCATTCTTAGTTAAAGAAGGAATAGTAACCCAAGAAGAAATTGAAACAAATAAAGAATGGTTTGAAAAATTAATAAGTTTATATCAACCACAAATGAGTTACGGAGCAGAAATAGTTAAATTAACATCGCTATTCTTTAAAAAAGAACTTGAATTTGCTAATGAAGAAAGTGAAATATTAGCCCTAGATACAAATTCAAAAGTTTTTGAAGCATTGCTAGAAAAAATTTCTTCAATGTCAGAATTTACAGCAGAAAATATAAAAAATGCAATCAAAGAAATTCAAAAAGAAACAGGTATAAAAGGTAAAAACTTATTTATGCCAATTCGTGTTGCTACTACTGGACAAATGCACGGGCCAGAATTAAATTTAAGTTTAGAGTTGCTAGGAAAATATAGAGTAGTAGAAAGAATACAAAAAATATTAAATAAGTAATAAAAAATAATATTTAAATATAAGGAGATTAATTATGATAATAACAACAACTAATAATGTTCCAGGTATGTAAATAATAAAATATAAGGGACTTGTTACTGGATCAGTATTAGCTGGTATAAATTTCATAAAAGATATAGGGGCTGGTTTTAGAAATTTCTTTAGAGGGAGAAGTGCCGGATACGACGAAGAACTTAAATCTAACGCTAGTAAATTAGGAACTAATGCAGTCATTGGTTTATCTATAAACTTTGAAAGCCTAGGAACTAATGGCGATATGATTCTTGTTGTCGCTACTGATACAGCGGTAGAAGTAAGATAGTAATAAAATTTGATATAAGTAAAATAGATGGTTTAAATAAAAGTGTCTATTTTTTATAACTTTTAGTAAAGTTATATTATAAGTAATAAATTTTTACTTTGAATATTTTACATATAATTTGCTAATTAGAAAAAATAATTGCTAAATATATATCTAAGTGTTATAATATTATGATGTTAAGAAGTTAATTTATTAACCGAGAGGAAATTATATATGGCATTTTTAAATAAAGTTTTCGATGCTAATAAAAGAGAATTAAAAAGTCTTGAAAAATTGGCAAAGAAAGTAATTGCTAAAGAAGATGAATATGCTTCTTTAACAGAAGAGGAATTAAAAAATAAAACAATAGAATTTAGAGATTATATTTCACAACAAAAAGAAAAAGGTGTTTCTAGTTCGGACATATTAGATGATATACTAGTAGATGCTTTTGCCGCTGCAAGAGAAGGAGCTTTTCGTTCATTATGTATGAAACCTTACAAGGTACAGATTATGGGGGGGATCGCTCTTCATAAGGGAGATATAGCAGAAATGCGTACAGGAGAAGGTAAAACTTTGACTGCAACTATGCCAGTTTATCTAAATGCCCTATACGGCGAAGGTGTTCACGTAATCACTGTAAACGAATATTTATCACAACGTGATAAAGAAGAAATGGGTGTTTTCTATGAATATATGGGGCTAACTGTTGGACTAAATTTAAACTCCCTATCTCCATCGGAAAAAAGAGAAGCATATAATTGCGATATTACTTATTCTACAAACAACGAACTTGGATTTGATTATTTGAGGGATAATATGGTTAGAAATGTTGAATCGAGAGTGCAAAGACCTCTAAATTATGCAGTAATTGACGAGGTAGATTCTGTACTTATTGATGAAGCAAGAACACCACTTATAATATCTGGAGAAGGTCAAGAATCTACATCTTTATATCAAGTAGCTAACGCATTTGTTAGAACTTTAAAGATGGCTAAAGAAGAAGATGGTAGCGATGGGGATTATACACTAGATATTAAAACTAAAGCTATTCAACTATCTGAAAGAGGTATTGATAAGGCTGAACAATATTTTGGATTAAAAAATCTTTATGATTTAAAAAATGTTGACTTAACTCATCATATAAATCAAGCTCTAAAAGCAAATTATACAATGAGTCTTGATGTTGACTATGTTGTTTATGATGGAGAAATTTTAATTGTTGACTCATTCACTGGAAGAACTATGCCAGGACGACGCTTTTCGGAAGGCTTACATCAAGCCATAGAAGCTAAAGAAAATGTTGAAATCCAAAAAGAAAGCAAAACTATGGCAACAATAACTTTCCAAAATTATTTCAGAATGTATAAAAAATTATCTGGAATGACAGGTACTGCCAAAACAGAGGAAGAAGAATTTAGAAATATATATAATATGTTTGTAACTACTATTCCTACAAATAAACCTGTAATTCGTATTGACGCACCAGATTTAGTATATTCTAGTATGGAGTCTAAATATAGAGCGATAGTTCGTGATGTGAAAGAAAGATATTTTGCAGGGCAACCTGTCTTATTAGGTACAGTAGCCATAGAAACAAGTGAATTGCTATCTAATTTACTTTATAAATCTGGAGTTCCCCACAAGGTCTTAAATGCCAAACAAAATGAGAGTGAAGCAGAAATAATTAAAATGGCAGGACAAAAAGGTTCAATTACTATTGCAACCAACATGGCAGGTCGTGGTACAGATATAAAACTTGGTGAGGGTGTAAGAGAATTAGGTGGATTAGCCGTTATAGGTACTGAAAGACACGAATCGCGCCGTATTGATAATCAGTTAAGAGGACGTTCAGGACGTCAAGGAGACCCAGGTTATTCAAGATTTTATCTTTCTTTAGAAGATGAACTTATGCTTCGTTTTGGAGCGGATAGACTTAAAAAATTAATGGATATGAATGACGATACTCCATTAGAAAGTCGCATGATAAGTAGATCTGTTGAAAGTGCCCAAAAACGTGTTGAAGGAAATAACTTTGATGCTAGAAAACAAGTTCTTCAATATGACGATGTTTTAAGAAAACAACGTGAAATAATGTATGGAGAACGTAATGAAGTTTTAGAATTAGAAAAAGTTTCTGAAATAATAGCTAGCATGGTAGACAATGCTGTAAACAAAACTATTGATTACTCCTTAAATTTAGAGTTTGTAGATGAAGATATTGATATAAGAGATATCGTGAAATTACTTAATGAAAAATATTTATTAGATAATCCTATTAATATTGATAATTACACAGAAGCTAGTGATAAAGAAGAAATAGCAGAATTAGCCCTCGTAAATATTAAAAAAGAACTTGCTGAAAAACGTGAATTACTTACTGATAAAACAATGGATAATTTTGAAAAATATATACTTTTAAATTCTATTGACCAGCATTGGACAGACCATATTGACCAGATGGACCAGTTGAGAAAAGGTATCTTCTTGCGTTCTTATGGGCAAATAGACCCTCTTAGAGAGTATCGTAATGAAGGTCATATCATGTTTGAAAATATGATTGCTGAAATTGAAGATAGTGTTACTACAAATCTACTGCGTATAAAAGTAGAAAGACACGAAGAAATAGAACTGAAAAACGAAGAGAAAGTTCTTATTACAAATGACAGTAAGGAACATATAGCAAGAGGTCCTATAAAAAGTTCAAGTAGAGAAGAAAAAAAGAAAAGAAAAGAAGAAAGATTAAATAGAATAAAAGAATTAAAAGAAAAGAAAAAGGTAATAGGTAAGTAAAATTATATAAAAATACTAGATTTTATATTTATTTAATGATATAATATTTGTCGTTGTATGAAAAAGTTGTAAGACATATATTAAAAATAGGAGGCTATATTAATGCGCGTAAATGTAACATTAGCTTGTACAGAATGTGGTGATAGAAACTACATTACTAAAAAAAATAAAAGAAATAATCCAGACCGTATTGAACTTAAGAAATACTGTCCTAGATTAAAAAAAGTAACTCTACACAGAGAAACTAAATAATATTTTTTAAACCCTTGATACATCAACGTTTCAAGGGTTGTTTTTAGAATGTATACGAAATATATAAGGAACTGTTGTTAAAAGTTTCAATGGTTAGCAAATTTGTTGGCTAATTTATTTCTTTGTTTTTTGTTAAGTGGGCGTATATTCCCATTGTAGTTTTTAAATCGTTATACCCTAATCTGTTTTGTAAGTCTTAAATGTTTGCACCACTTTCGAATAATAAAGAACAACAGGTATGTCTAAAACCATGTATTTTTATTAATTTTAAGTTGTGTTTTTGCATATATTTTTAATTTTGTGATTTAAGTACATTAGACCTATGAAGTTGTCATTTTTATCTGTAAACTATAATTTAGAGCTTGTTGTTTTTTGGTAGTATTTTAACATTTGTACAGTTTTAGTGTCTATGGTAATTTTTCTTTTTGCTTTTTTGATTATTGAGGATTGAATTTTTATTTTATAGTATATATTTAGTGAGAGATTTTTATTTATGGTTATAAGAGTATTATTTAAGTTAACGTCATCCTAAGTTAATGCTAGTAATTCTTATTTACTAATTCCTATAAAGGCAAGTAGTCTAAATATTACTAATGTTTTTAATGAGTAATTTTTTCAACTTTTTTTAATAAAAGTCTTAATTCTTCTTTAATTATAGTATAATTCGTCTTCTTGTTCAGTTTTTTAATTTTAGGAAGCATAACGTCGTTCATTGGATTTTTATAAATTAAATTAAATTTAATTTTATTGCATTTATGAATATTTTTGTTCTCTACATTTTCATTTTTTAGTAGGGCAAGACTATATTTTTCAGAATGTGTACTTATCAATTTTTGACAATGTGAATCTGTTATTTTTGTTAGTTTAATTTTATTAAATCACTCTAACAATAGTTTGAAAATGTGCATTTTAATGAAAAGTGTATTTTCTTTTATATTATGTTTGTACCCTTCAAACCAGTCATTATATACTTCTGAAAATAACTGGTATTTATTAGTTAATATACCTAGTTCTTTTCTTTAGGTTTGCATTTTAGCAATATATAGTTTGGCATCTTTTTTTAAAAAAATCTTGCTTTGTTTTTTCATATTCTTTGATATTCATAAAAACACGCTCCTTTGTAAATTTGGATTATTAAGAAGCGTATAGTATAATATTAGCTGTTGAGACTAGTGTATTTTACTATACGCTATTTCTCCCTTGCTTTTGGCTAAGTAGGGGAGTTTTTTTATTTGTTTATTTTATTCTACAGGGACTTCAAATGTAGCTTTTTGTCGCTTTTTATTGCTGTCGTATTTGTCGAACATAACTTTAATTGTTTTACTTTCAGTAGATAATCCAAAAGCTTTTTGTGCACCCTCCATAATAGCACCTTCAGGTGTAGGTTTTACATAGTTAAGATTAATTATTGGGTATATTTTAGATACTTTTTTACCGCCATCAACGACCTGATATGGTGTAAAAAATAAATCTTGGAATTCTCCTTTATACCCTAGATTTTCATATGTATAAGTAATAACAACTACTTGTGCTGGTTCATCTTTATAAAATTGATTTCTTTCTGTAGTAGTGGTTACACTATCAATTTTTAATTTCCATTGACCATCGACTACCCAGTATTCATTTAATCCATAAATTTTGTCTTTTACTTCTTTTTTGTTTGTTGAATTTGTTGAACTAGATTTTGAGTTAGAAGTTGAAGACTCTTTAGTTGTAGATTTTTTTTCTGTATTGTTAGAACATCCACCTACAATAACCACACTAGATAATAATGCTGTTAATAAAATTTTTGATTTTTTCATAATTATAATCCTTTAAATTTAATTTTTTAGCGGTTTAAAAACCATATTGGATAGCTACAAATAGCTATCTAAAATTATATTTTTATAATTTTTCTTAAATACAAAAATACTGCATATATATTTTCATATATCACAGTATTTGCACACTTGAAAGCCGTAGCTTTTTCAAATGCTAATTTCCTATGTATATAATTTTAATAGTTTTGTTTATAAAAAGTAAAAAATTATTGACTATTGGGCAGCAATAATGTAAAATTAATTTAGGTGGTATTGGTAATTCTTAAGAAATGGCGTACATTTATTCGTAAGTTGCCTGTTTTGGTAACCCATTCTTAAGTTGATACTATCCTATTTATCCAAATAAACTAGAATTACATTTAGCTCGTGGAAAATAATCCATATGCTGAATGTTTTTTATTTTTAGTTTATTGAATATTTTAATGGCTTTTTCTTGATTTGAATTATTATCTTTTCCTTTTATTAATCTATAAATAAAATTTGAAAATATATCGGCTATTTGTATTAATATATTGTTTTGTGATTCAAAATATTCTACTTTTACATATTCTTTTACTTTGTTATCTTCTATACAAAATTTAATTTCTAGATAGTCTTGTAAGGACTTTAAATTTTTAATAGCTACATTTCTATTATCTAAATTCAAATTTAATATGTTGCAAGTTGAAAATGAATTTTTTAGTAATAAGAAGTTTATGTAGTTGAATGTTATTGATGGATTTGTTGTTAATCTGTCATAGGCATTGTGATTATCAAATATCATAAAGTAAAATGTAATGTCTGTCTTTTTTATTAGTTCTTCAAATAAAAATATTTTAAAATCAATATTCATTTCAGAGCCTTTTATTTCATTTTTTATGTTGAAATTTAGGTCTGGATTATTTTTTAAATATTTTTGTTTTGCTTTTTTAAATATTCTTTTAGTGTGTTCAGGTTCATTTGTAGATATTCCAGCAAAAATAAAATATTTATTATTTATGTTTTTGCTTTTTGTTATTGAACCTGATTCGTCAAAATAAAATTTTTTCACATTGTATAACCTTTTTCTATTATTTTCTTATCCCTAAAACTTCGCTCTTAGTTCTACGACTTTGCCTAGTATGGTTACTGGTTTTGTTTGGATTTCTTCTAGGGTGTAAAACATGGGGGCGTATGCAGGGTTGGTTGATATCTGTATATTGGTTTTTTAGTTTTTTGCAGGTTGTGTTATCGTAGGTTACTATTATTATGACGGTGTGGTCTGTCTGAGCATCAGGTTGTTTTCTTACTATTACGCCGCCGTTGCCCATTTTTAGCTATATGGAGTTGTCTTTTATTTGTGGGTCGAAGTATTCTCCACTTCTTTCCATTTCCTGGATTATTTCTTCATAGTCTATTATGTCTTATATCGCTGTGATTGGTATACCTGATTCTACTTATACTAAGACGGGGATTTTTACTCCTTGTTTTTTTTATTTGCTAATCTGCTTCTACTAAATCTACTTTTGATATTACAAACTAATTAGTCATTATCTCTATTTGATCTATTCTAGAATAAGTTTTAGCTTTAAACTAATCTAACACTATAGTGTATTAAAATTAAGTTTATTTGAAAATTCAGTAGTGTTTAAATCATTTTTCCCATATAATACTTTGTATTTCTAGCCATTATTTCTTTATTTACAAGATTAATCATTTTATCACTTCCTTAATTATTATACTTATATATTATTATAAAAAACTAAAAAAGTTAAGAAAAAATAAAAAAGTACATACAAGAACAATATAATATTGTATAATATTATTATCAAGCTAGAAAGGAGGGTTAAAGGCTTGAAAAAGTGAGATGAAAAAGAAAAACTCAAGATATTTGATGAATACCTTGAGCTAATACTTTCAATTATAACAAAGCTTTTAAAGCTAACTGTCATAATAAGAATTATAATTGAAATAATATTTGGTTAAAAGGTGGGGGCGAAAGCTCCACCTAACCAAATTTTAACACTTTTTCAAGAAATAGTCAATATGGATAAGGAAACGGTAAAATTAATTTTAAAAATTGTGTGGAAAACGCTTGAGATTATAGCTTTAGTCTATTTTATTTACTGGATTTTGACGCATTAGTAATAAGTAAATTTTATAAATAGGAGGTGAAGATTTTGGAAAAATTAACGTTAAAGATGCTAAGGGTTAAGTTTAATTTGTCGCAAGATGAAGTGGCTGGGCGTTTGAATATATCCGCTGCGACTTGGAGCAAGTGGGAAAGAGCTATTAATTTCCCTAGTGTACCAGATATTAAAAAAATAGAAAAACTTTTTAATATCACTTATGCTGATATTGATTTTAAAATATAAATTAGCCTTAGTTTATTTTTTTACTGATTATTATTTATGAATAGTTTACGCAATTAAAAGGAGCATTAGCTCCTTTTTTTATTTTGGCTATTTTTATAAAAAAAGATGAAAAAATATTATTTTTTTTGTAAAAAAAGCTTGACAAAAGAAGAAGAAGAAGAAGGTAGAATATTTATACAGGGTTAAGTTAATCCGAGTTTTTGAAAAAGGAGTAAGGTATGATTACTTTTAAAGAGTTAGCAGAGCTTTTGACTAGCTTAGGTGTTTTATTTGCCGGTATTGCTAGTTTAATAAGAGCTACTAATAATAAAAAGCCTTCTGTAAAAAACAGAAAGCGTAAATAACTAATAAAGGGGGCAACCCCTTTATATATAAGTATATCATATTGGTTTAGAAAATGCAATTTTTATTAGCTTTTATATTTTGTTTTTTAATTTTCCGTTGGGTAAGCAAGGGTGATTAGGTTTTAAAGGAGGTGTTATTTTGGTTACTTTGAAGGAATTAAGGGAAAGTAAGGGGCTTAGCGTCCAGCAGGCGGCGAAGCTTTTAGGTATTAGTAGAAATTCTTTATATAATCATGAAAAAAATACTAGGAGCGTTAGGCTTTACAGGTTAAAAAAGATTAGCCAGGTTTACGGAGTAAGCATAGATGAAATAGAATTTGAAGGGGGGCTGTAAAATGCAAGGTGTAAGGGGCTTTATAATAGGTGTTTTTCTAGCTGTAGGAGTAGAAGAAGGCTTAAACCCTTTCAGAACACTAATGTACATACTGGGGGGCTTAGTACTAACAATGTTTTTTGATTTTAGAGATTTAGAGGAAAAGAAGCCTGTGAAAAAGAAAGTTAATAAAGGCAATCAAAAATTCATAAGCCCTTTTTATTAAAGGGGGTAAGGAATTGAATTGTAAAACAAAAAAAGACGTCTAGCTAACGTCTTAATTCGGTACTTTTAGCTTGTTATCTATTGCTAGTAGATAAAAGAAGGCTTAGCAAGTACAGCAGGCGTTCCTCCTCAATAAATTTTTCACGGCACCTATATTTACATTAAAATTTCATCTAGCTAAAATTACTTTGTTTAATGTAAAGTCGACTGAAAAAAATATACAAGTTTACGCTATCAGTAAAAACTTGGTCAAAAAAACCAACTCCTTTTTTAAAGAAATTGGGTACCCAGAATTGTTACCTTAACAAAAATTATACAAGAAAACAATGTATAAAACAAATAGGAGGAGGCACACAACGCAAGAATTTATAAAAAAGATTTAGAAGAAAAAAGGAAAAGGCAAGATGGGAGAAGTAAGCAAGAAATGGGAAATGAAAGAGGATGTAGATCTGTATAAATTGCAACCTCATTTTATAGTTAGGGACTTAGCAAAACATTTTAAAACCAGCAAGGAAGAGGTAAGGGCAAGGATAAAGCTTTTGGGCTTACGGCGTGATTTTTCAACGGATAGGGTACAATTTGATAGAATACCCAAGAAATATTTTATACATGCGGTTTTAACAATTCACGGTGTAAATACGTATAATAAAGTACGTTTAGCTGTGTATATGGGGGAAGGCATAGAATATATAAATGCTTCTTACCGTCAAGTAAAGAGGAGTTTAGGCAAATAAAAAAGCTAGCAACATAAGTTACTAGCAAACCTAAATATATAGGTAGATGATAGCATAAAAAGAGGGAAAAGTCAAGATGAAAGAAACAATACAAGAAAAAATAGACAGGAACAAAAAAGAAGACCTGGCAGAAATGCACCATTACATATACGAATTAAAAATACTAGAAAAGAAAACAAAAATAAAATTAGGTATAGACTGGGACAAGGCAATAAATAGAACGCTAAGAGCAATTAGCGAAATATACAAAAAAAGGAAAAATAAAAAATGCGACAACTAACAGATGAATTAAACGAGCAAAGGGAAATAATAAGACTACTTAATAGGCAAAAATACAATTTGGGCAAGAGGCTACCAGAAAAGAAGGTAACCGAGATAATAGCCCTTATTTGGGACAATATAGACTGGTGGGAAGGAGTAAACAACGAAGGTTGGAGATAGTAGGAGGTAAAGACGGTGAAAAAATTACAAAAAGCAAGGGTGTTATTACAAGAAAAGCAATTAAAGAAAAGTGGGCTTAATCCATTTCAAAAGTTTAAGTATTTTGAACTGCAAGATTTTTTACCAAGGGTAAATGAAATTTTTGAAAGTTTAGATTTATATAGCCACTTTGACTTGTATAAGGAAGTGGCCAAGCTGACTATAAAAGATAATGAGACGGACGAGAAGGTGCAATTTACAAGCCCTATACAGAAGTTAGAGGGGGCAAAGATGCAGGATATAGGGGCGACTATTACTTATGCTAAAAGGTACTTGTATATGAACGCCTTAGAGATAGCAGAAAATGATATAATAGACGCTAAGAACCAGGAGGAGAGAAAGGCAAGGCAGGCTTTAAAGGATGCAAATACGGCAAAAGATAAGGAAGAGATAATAAAAAATATTAATGATAATGTTGACCCTGTCCAAGTTACGAAGTGGTTAAAGGCTAATGGTTATGAAACGTTAAATGATGTTAGTGGGGAGGTGCTGGCGACTTTATGGAAAAACTACTTAGAGAACTTGAAGCAAAAGAAAAATTAGTTAAGGAAGTAACGGAGGATATAGCAAGGATAAAAGAGGACTTAATGCAGGAGATGAAAAAGGAGGGTATAGACAAGTACCTTACAAAGGGGGCGAGTATATCTTATATTCCGTCTAGTGTGTCTTATGTGTTTAATTCTCGGCAGTTTAGACAAGAGAACAGCCAGCTGTATGAAAGTTATTTAAATCAGGAGAGGGTAACAAATGAACAAATTAGAATTTCAAGAAGCAAATCATAGTTATACTTTGGGTGGTAAAAATTTAATTTCTGTAACGCAGGCTATAAAATTAATCCTGGGTGAGAAGTACGAAGGGGTAGCTGAGGAAGTTTTGGCGACTGCCGCTTCTTATGGTACAAAAATACACGAGCTAATAGAAAGGCTAGAAAAGGGGCAAGCCCTCAACTACCTAGACTTGAGCGAAAAAGAAATGCAGACTATAGAAGACTATAAGAGGATAAAAAACTTTGAAAGTAAGTATGTAGAGCATAGGGTACATTATAAAGACTTGTACGCCGGTACTATAGACGGAGTGGGCGAGAATATCATATATGATATAAAAACAACAGCAAGCGTAGAGTATGATTATATAGCCCTGCAGCTTAGCCTTTATTTAATGGCATATGATGAAAAAAATTATGATAGCTATAAAGCCTACTGTTTACACTTTCCTAAGAGGGAGAGGGCGAAAAAAATAAGGGTAGCCTTATTAGAGAAAGATGCAATTTTAAAAATAATTGGTATAATAGAAGATAAGCTAGGAGGTGGTGAAAATGATGAATAACCTTGTGCTAGTCGGAAGACTGACAAAAGACCCTCAGTTAAAAATAGGTAATAATAACTTAGCCGTAGCAGTTTTTACGCTGGCAGTAGACCGGGGCGTAAAGGATGCAAGAGGAGAGAAACAGACGGATTTTATACAGTGTAAGGCGTTTGGTAAGCAAGCTGAAAATCTGTGTAGATATCAAAGCAAGGGGAACTTAATAGGCTTGTGTGGTAGTATACACACGGGAAGCTACCAAGCAAAAGACGGGACTACTAAGTATACGACCGATGTAATAGCTAGCAGTATAAGCTACCTGCAGGCTAAGAGAGAGGAAAGCAAAGAAGACAAGGACAATATGGACTGGTTATTTAACCAGGCAGATCAGAAGACAGAAAACCAAAAATTTAATTTTGGTAGCTATGGAATAGGAATAAACGGTAACACGATATTCGACAAGAACCCTTTTAAAGAAAAAGAATAAAAAGGGGGGTTGGATAAGATGAACTTTTTTCAAGCACCTAAAGAATTATTCAACCCTAAAAGTAAGTATTTTAACCTATCTAACAATGCTAAAATTCTTTATATGTTTATGTTGGATAGGGTGAGATTATCACAAACAAAAGACAAAAAATTTTACGATAATAAAGAAAAGAAATATTTTATATACTTTAACATAGAAGATTTATTAAACAATAGCGGCCTAAAGTCGAATAAGACTTTAATTAAGGCTAAGCAAGAATTAATAGAAGTAAACTTAATAGAACAAAGTGGAAATAAGAAAAACACTAAATATTTTGTCTTTTTACCCCAAGACAAGATTATAGAAAAAAATAAGATAAAGAAAAAAGATAAATCAAAGAATAAAGAAATTAAGAAAAATAATAATAATAATAATAAGAAAAATAATAAGATAGTTTCAACGATAAATAAAGATAAAGATAAATTAAAAGATATATTAAAAGATATATTAGAAGATAAAGAAAAAATAAATAAATTAGAAGATAAAATGCCCTCCGCTGTATTAGAGCTAGAGCAAATATTGATAGACGGAGATATAAGAGGGTGTGAAAAAAAATATATTCTAGATACGATCGAAATATATAGAATAAAAAAAATAAAAATAAAAAGTTTAATAAATTTTGTTAGATTTTTAAGAAAAAAATATAAAGAAGATAAAAAGAGAACAGATAAACGATTTGAAAAAGAAGAGGTTGACAGAATAATAAATTATACTTGGTATAACAAGTAATTATTATTCCTTATTTAGTCGAAATACCCTTAAGACCCTTGTGCATATACATGGTACAAGAAATAAAATAAATTTTAAAAAAATGTTTATAAAAAAAATCGCATACCTTGTGTCCGATTTGTGCATACGCATGGTACAAAGAGAAAATAAATTTTAAAATAATGTCTAGTAATAGACGACACGCCAACAAATAGGTTTGTAAGCGGGGGCGTGGATAATATAAAATGACCAACGGCCGGAATAACTAAGCGATATAAACGACAGCTCAACGTCGGGGAGAGTGGAAGCGGGGAGCTGGATAAAATAAAATGACTAACACCTTAGAAAACTCATTAAAATCGACAAATAGACGACACGCCACCTAAATGGTTAGTAAGATGTGGGGCGTGGATAATATAGCAATAACAATCCGCCTAAACAACTAAATATTTAAGCGTGCATTTAAACGACAGCTCAACCGATGGCAACAGTAAAAAGGGGGAGCTGGATAAAATAAAATGACTAACGGATTAAAAGACTGGAAAGTAGCCATATTCGATTTGTGCATATGCACGGTACAAAGAGAAAATAAATTTTAAAATAATGTTTAATGCAAATACGCATACCGTGAGCGGACTTGTGCATATACACGGTACAAGGCAACAAAAATTTTAAAAAAATGTCTATTCTTGGTTCGTCAACAGTATTTTTTAAATTGTTTAGTGTACAATGAAAATTGAATAGATTTTTAAGACCAAAAAATGGTTTATTTGATACCAAAAAAAAATTGTTTGCTTTGGGTTTATTTAATCATGCTTTATTTTAGACGAAAAAAAAATTGTCTGCTATAGGCTTATTTAAACACGCTTTATTTTAGACAAAAAAAAATTGTCTGCTATAGGCTTATTTAGCCATGCCCTTTTCTATACCTCATAAGAGGTAGAAGTGTAATTTTTACACTTAAGAATTTTTAAAGTGTAATTTTTTCCGTCTAAAGTGTAATTTTTGCCATTTTAAAGTGTAATTTTTACACATAAGTAATAATGAATAGTAATAATAATATATTAATAATAATATAATATAATATCACCTAGTTTATATATATATATATATATTATTATTATATATAATTAGTATACTAGTTATATATATAGCGTACGCGTGATATTATATTATGGGGCTATACTACTTTATAATAAAAATATATATAAATATGTTTTTTAGGAATTTCTTTTGTGAGTAGAACGTCTAAAGGGGTAAATTAGGCGTTTTAAGGTAGCATAGAGCTTGATTAGAAGAAAAAATGATATAATGTTCCAGAAAGTAAAAGAAAGGGCTAAAACATAGCTTAAAATGCTTAATTTGGCATTTAGGGGTAATTTAGGTTTTTTAGGTGCTTATTTTAGGTTGGATTTTAGCTTGTAAGTTTAGGTTTTAGATTATATAGGGAGTGGTTATTTAAAGATGGATAATAAGCGAGAATTGCATATTTTTTTGGGGTTTGATAAGATACCGAGGACTACGGCACAGCAAAAGAAAATAGCTGTTATAAAGGGACGTCCTATTGTTAGGGATAGTGAAAAGCTTAAGCTTACTAAGAAGTTATATAGGCTTAAGTTAGATCAATATAAACCAGATAGCCCTTTTGTGGGTGCTTTGGAGCTTGGGGTTGTTTATCATTTTGAAAGACCTGGGAATGTTAAGAAAAACCAGGTGTATAAGATTACTAGACCTGATACGGATAACTTAATTAAGGCTTTGAAAGATTGTATGGCAGAGTCTGGTTATTTTCTGGATGATGCCCAGGTTGTGGTTACTCATATTAAAAAGGTTTATGCAGTCGGTAATGTTGGAATTGAAATTTTTTTAAAAGAGATTTAAGGGTTTTTGTTTTATTGGAGGTTTTAGGAGTGTATAAAATATTAAAATATTTGTCTGCCGTGTTTGTGGGCTTTTATATTGGTTTTTTAATTTTTGATTGTTTTTTTCATAGGTTTAGTGAAGAAAGACCTATTGTGATTAAGTAGATATTTTTAGGAGGTTAACAGGATGAAAAAATTAAATGAAGATGTATTAAAGGATTTATTAAGAAAACATGAAGAATGGCTAGATAGCGAGGGTAAAGGGGGTAGTAGGCTTAATTTAAGTTTTGTTGATTTAAGCTATCTTGATTTAAGATACGCTAATTTAAGGGATGCTAGCTTGACAAATGTTAATTTAAGCTATGCTGATTTAGAATATGCTGTTTTAGAAAAGGCTAATTTAAGCTTTAGTGATTTAAGCTATGCTAATTTAAGAAAGGCTATTTTAGATGAGGCTATTTTAAAGCAAGCATCTTTAAAGGGTGTTAATCTTTACCAGGCGTCTTTGGTTTCTGCTAGTTTAAATTTTGCTAATTTAGAAGATGCTTATTTAAGGCTTGCTAATTTAGCTTGTGCTAATCTTTATAAGGCTAATTTACTTTATGCTAATTTAGCTTGTGCTAATTTAGCTTCTGCTGTTTTAAGGGATTCACGTTTAATTTTTGCTAATTTAAAAGATGCTAATTTAGATTGTGCTAATTTAGATAATGCTAATTTAAGGGAGGCTATTTTATCTGAGGTTTGCTTAAAAGATGCTATTTTAAGGGATGCTTGCTTAGAAGGGGCTAATCTTTATAATGCTAATTTAGCAAGGGCTAATTTAAGGGATGCAGATTTAGAAGGGGCTAATCTTTGCAAGGCTAATTTGACAAGTGCTAATTTAAAGTGTGCTTATTTAAGGCATGTATACCATGAGCAAGTGGAGGGGCAAAGGGTTATTTCTGTTGGGCTTGATACAACAAGCGATAATAACCAGGTTTCTTATTGGGCTGATTTAGACTTGGTAACTTGCAGCTCTTTTATTGGTTCTTTTGGTGATTTTATAAAGCATGTTGAGCTTAAATATTTACATAAGCCTATTTTGCTTAAGAGGTATAAAAAGGTTATTGATTTTATTTTGGATATGTTAAATGATTATAAAGAGGCTAAGAAGGGAGACGTGTAGCTATGAGTGATTTTTTAAGTGAATGTAAGCCTTGTAAGTTTATGACGCAAGCAAGCCTTGACGTTTTGGTAGTCGAACATGAAATATGGCTAGAGAGCAAGGGCAAGGAGGGAGAAAGGCTTGTTTTAAGTTCTTATGATTTTAGCGATTTTGATTTTTCTAAGTTGTTTTTAAAGCAGGCTGTTTTTGAAAATTGCGATTTTTCTTATGCTAAGTTTGACGATGTTTTTTTAGCTGAAAGTTGTTTTAAGTCTTGCAGGTTTGATTATGCTAAGTTTAAGGGTGTTAATCTGTATAAGGCTTGTTTTAAGGATTGTTCTTTTCTTGATAATTCTTTTAATCTTTGTGTTCTTTCTTTTGCTAAGTTTAAAGGTGTTAATGGCTTTTTTGTGAGTTTTAAGGATTGTTCTTTAGTTTCTTGTTTTTTGGATGAGGGCAAGTTTTATTTTTCTAAGTTTAGCCGTTGTGATTTGAAAAATTTAGGTTTTGATAGCTTTATTTTTGAAAGTTGTGATTTTTTACATTGTGATTTTTTAGCTTGTGATTTGTCTAAGGCTAGGCTTTGGTTTTGCCATTTTTCAGATGTTAGGGGTTTAGAATTTTCTTCTTTTGAATTTGCTTCAAATAATGGCAATTCCCATTTTGTTTTTTATTTTTTCCGTGATTGTGATTTAGTCTTGCTGGGGGATTTCCAGGGGAGGCTTAAGGATTTTGAAAAAGCTTTTGATGATTGCTTAGAGGGTAATTTTAGCTTTTTGTCTAGGGGTAAAAATCCTATTAGGCTTAATGAAAATCATAGGTTTTTGTTTAGTTCTTTAGTTAGTTGTTTTTAGGTTTTAGGGGGTGTTTTTGTGTCTTCTAGGGTTAATTCTTATTTGATTTTTTGCTTGCTTGCTAAACAGCAGCTTTTGGAGCGTGAGATTTATTTGTTTTTAAATTCTAAAGAAAAGTCTGATTGTGAACTTGGTTTAAGGCCTGTTTTATCTTCTTCTTATGATGAGGCTTTAATACGTAAAATTTCTAATAGGGATTATTTGTTTAAAAAGGGTTGTCTTGACTGTGTTAATAGGCTTTTTGATGAGATGGATCTTTTTACTAATTCTATTGTTTCTATGAGGTTTAAAAAGGGTTATTCTATCCAGCAGATTTGTTTTAAGGTTTCTTATAGCAAGTCTAGCGTTTATAATATTATTAAGGGGCAAAAGGACAAGCTTTATTCTATGCTTTTGGATTTAGAAGCGGATATTTACGGCAAGTAACTTTTTATTTAAAATTGATTTCTTTTTTTCTTGTTTTATAATTTTTAACCACTAGTTTTAGTGGTTTTTTGTTGTGAATTTTGTGTTTTTTATTGACAAGTTGTGTAGAATATGATATTATATTATTGTAGTTAAGTTACTACATTTTTTTTAAGGTTCTCACCTTTTCAAGTTTATTTGAGAGGGGGTGAGATTATGAAGGTTATTTTATATCTTTTTGAACATATTCAAAATGTAGTTATAACATTTAATACTTTATTAATAGTTTTTAAATATTTAAAGGTACATTTTAAAAAAGGCAAAAAGAAAAACGCTAAGAGCGGGAACTCGAAGCGTAAAAAATAACTGTTATAAAATCACAAGGCGGCAGATTGTCGCCTTACCTTTAAAAGTATTTTATCACATAAAAAAATAAAAAACAAGATGAAAGGAGGGGAAAAAATGGAAAATTTAACCCAGTATAGAAAAAGGCAAATGCGACTAACTGAAGAAGAAAAACTTATCGAAAAGGAAAAACGAAGGCTTAGGGATAAAGAGAGGAAGTTAAGAAGAACTGAAGAGGAGAAAAAGAAAATACAATATATTAATTATAGAAGCCATGCCAGAAAATTTTTAACTGATTTAATAAGTGATGAAGATAAACCCTTATTTATAGAAATTTTAAGGGAACTTGAAAAGTAATTTTTATTTTTTTTATTATTTGGTATTGACAATACACGGTAAGGCGTGTATAATATTATTATAAGGTTAAAAACCTTAAATAAGGCGAGAGGGAGGAGAAAACATTGGAAGATATGACAAATAGAGAATTTGAAGCTGTTATTAAGTTAATAATTCAAGTTATTAAAGACACGGAAGATAAAGAAGAGTTAATAAAAAAAATAGAAGCATTACTAAGTAAGTAATAACTTCTAAATTTATAAACTTAAAAATTGGGTATAGGTGGAACTCGCCACCACCTATTACCATTATATAGTATTGGCGAGGGAAAGGCAATATATTTTTTTGGAAAATAAAATAAAAATTAGTGAAGCTAAAAAGCGGGCTAATAAAAAGTGGGATGAGAAAAACAAGGAAAGAAAGCTTTATATTTCTAAACGTTCTGTTGCTAGAAATTTTATTAAAAAGGTAATGGTTGATGAGGATTTAGAGGAATTTAAAAGGCTTTTTGAGGAGCGTTTAGGGCGAGGTAAGCTTGAGTAGTTTTTTTGTTTTTTAAGGGGTAAAAACCCCTTTTTTTGTTTTTTTTTATTTTTTTTTGAAAAAGTCTGGAAAAATTGGAAAAAATGGGGGTAAAATTGTATAATAAGGAATTTCTACGGAGTATTCCTTATAACAAGCTTTTTGGTTAATTTTTTAGTTTTTTCACTGTTAATTTCCCCACCTTTTTTGAAATTATTTTACATAAATAAGGCCACTTTTTAAGTGGTTTTTATTTTGGGTTTTAGTCTTTGTTTATGATTTTTTTCTAGCCAGGGCTTTTGGGCTAACCTTTTAACCGACAAATCATTTACATATGTATAAAAACTTGTTATAATTTAGTTTTCAGTTAAAGGGGGGGATTTTTAGTGGCGTTTTAAAAAGAGGACTTGAAAGGGAAATCAAGGGTTAAGTGGCATTTAGTTTTTACTAGGTGCTTTTTGTTTTGGTTTTTAATGGTCTAGTTTTAAGTGTTTAAAAAAGGCAAAATAAAAAACGCTAAGAGCTGCAACTCAAAGCGTAATAAAATAATTAAATAATTTTAGGAGGTGGCTTTATATCTCCTTTGAGTATATTATACCATAAATTGTTGTTAAAAGCAAGGTTAAAAAGGCTGGTTTTTTTACTGGTTTTTGGCAGTGTTTAGGGGGTGGTGTTTATTAGAGAGGATATTTCAAAGGATTTAGAAAGGGCGGCTTTGGATTTGATGGCAGGCTGGGCAACTGGCAGGAATAAGCAAAAGGCTTTTGTTTTAAATTTTGTGGCTAATGGTTTCCAAAATGCGGCTGATGCGGCTTTAAAGGCTGGTTTTTCTGCTAAGAATGCTAGAAAGCACGGGTCTTTTATGCTTAATAATAAAGCAAAATACGGACACATTGCAGAAGTTGTGGCAAAATTACAAGCAATTTTCGATGAAAGGGCAGTCGAGCTTTCGGTTGCTTCTTGTTTGGAGATTAGGCAGTTTTGGAGTGATATTTTAAGGGGCAATGTAAAGGATGTGAAATTTATAGGTGTCGGGGAGGGTATCCAAAAGGTTATTGAGGTTAGCCCAGATTTGGCAACACGTCTTGCAGCTTCTGATAAGCTGGCAAAATCTTATGCAATGTATAGTCAGAATATAAGCGTTAATTCCGATCCTAATGTTAATATTTCTTTTTTAGAGGTTGAACGCGATGAATAGGGTAAGGGTTAATAAGCATTTTCGCCCTTTTTTGGAAGACTGGGAACACTATTTTTATGTTGTTGTTGGTGGTTATGGTTCTAGTAAGTCTTATAATACGGCTATTAAGTTAATAAGTAAGGCTATAAGCGAACCTAATAGGCGTATTTTGGTTGTTCGTGAGGTTTACGAGACTATAAGGGAAAGTTGCTATAATCTCTTGCTTGAGGTTTGCTCTAGGTTGGGGCTTAAAGAAGGTTTGCATTTTAAAAAGAGGCAGTCGCCCTTGCAGATAACTTTTTTTAATGGCAGTGAGTTTATTTTTAAGGGTTGTGATAATTCGCAAAAATTAAAGTCTATAAATGGGGTGTCTATTATCTGGGTTGAGGAGTGTACGGAAGTTAATTATGAGAGTATTAAGGAGCTTATCGGGCGTTTAAGGCATAATGTACAGTCTAACCACATTATTTATACTTCTAACCCCGTGAGTAAGAACTCTTGGCTTTACAGGCACTTTTTTATTGATGTAAACCCGGATAATCAAGAAAGGCTTGTTAAGCTAGACGATAGGGAGCTTTACGAGAAAAGGATTATAAAAAGGGGTAATGCATTTTATCATCATAGCGTTTGTGATGATAATTATTTTTTGCCGTCTTCTTATATTGAACAACTTGACGATATGCAAAATTACGACAGGGATTTATGGCGAATAGCTAGGCGAGGTGAGTTTGGGGTGAATGGTAAAAAGGTACTGCCTCAAATTAAGCTTTTAAAGCCCGATGTGATGCTTTGCAAGATGGAAGAGATAAAAACACCTTTATATTTTAACGGGCTTGATTTTGGCTTTGTAACGTCTTATAACGCCCTTTTAAGAATGGTTGTTGATCATGATAATAAGGATTTATTCATTTATTGGGAGTATTATTCTAAGGATAAGACAGACGAGGAGATAGCAAGGGATATTGAGGAGTTTAGACAGACTGGCGAGCTTATTAAGGCTGATTCAGCAGAGCCTAAGGCGATAAGGTATTATAAGCAAAAGGGCTTTAATATTAAGGCTTGTAAGAAGTTTAAGGGGTCGAGAAATGTTTATACTAAAAAAGTTAAGAGGTTTAGAAATATTTTTATTTCTACATCTTGCCCTAATGCTATTAAAGAACTTTGCGATTTGTCTTTTGCTGTAAATAGGGACGGTCAGCTTCTGGAGGATGAATTTAACATTGACGCCCACACATTGTCGGCTATTTGGTACGGGCTGGATAATTACGAAGTGGCTAGTCTTAAGGTTTCTAAGTTTAAAGTAGGGGGTGTAAGTTTTTAATGGGATTTTGGAATAAAAGGAGGTTGTTTATGAGTTTTTTATTCGGGGATGATATGGAAAACTTGAACACTAAAAAGATAAAGTATTATGTCGATAGTTTTAAAAGCTCTGATAGGTATAAGTGGATGTTATTGGGTCAGAAGTATTACGACGTAGACAACGATTATAAGGACGCAAAGAACGCTTATAAGAAGCAAAATAAGGCTGATAATAGGCTTATTCACGCTAGCTATAAAAATATTGTTGATGAGAAGGTGTCTTTTTCTTTTTCTAAGGATTGCACTTTTCAATGTGATGATGTGGATTATATCCACGATGTAAAAAAGGTTTTGGGCAAGTATTTTCAAAATGTTTTAGAAGAGTTGGCTTATGAAGCGTCTAATAAGGGGATTGCTTGGTTGCATCCTTATGTTGATGAGGAGGGGGTATTTCGCTTAATGGTGGTACCGTCTGAGCAGTGCATCCCCATTTGGGAGGATGTAACACACGCTAGGCTTAATTCTTTTATTCGCTTTTATCCTGAGCAGGTTTGGCTGTTTAATGAATTAAAGACTTTTGAGCATTTGGAGGTTTGGACAAGTTCGGGGGTTACTCATTATAGGCTTGATGCGTCTTTAGGTGAGATTATGCAACTTGGGGATTTGTCTTATCCTTTACGTGTTGAAAATCAATTTTTTAATTGGTCAAGTGGTATTCCTTTTGTTGCTTTTAAGAATAATCACCGTGAATTGTGCGATCTGAAATTTGTTAAGTCTATTGTTGATAATTACGACTTGACACGCTCAGAAGCTGCGAATTATATTCAAGAGGTTAAGAATATTATTTATGTCTTAAAGGGGTATAGTGGAGATAGCGATAACGTGGCTAAGCTTAGGGCTATGATTAATGACGAGCGTATTATTCTTTTAGATGCAGACGATACTGAAAGCAAGTCTGACGTGTCGGCTTTAACTCCTGAAATGGATATTACGGCCTTAAAAAATCATTATGAGCAGTTGAAAAGGGATATTATAGAGTATTCACAGTCTATTAATAGGGATTTGGACAAGTTCGGGTCAGCTCCTTCTGGGGTCGCTTTGAAGTTTTTATTTTCTGGTTTGGAGCTTAAAGCGGCTAAGTTTGAGCAGGAATTTTCTAAGGGTATTGATAAGCTTTTATTGTTTGTTAATGATTTTTTAAATGTTTCTAATGCTCCTGATGTTAACGTTGTTTTTGCCCACGATTTAGAAATTAATGAAAGTGAAGTTATCGCTAATTGTATTAATTCTAAGGGGCTTATTTCGGACGAGACTATACTGGCTAATCATCCTTGGGTTGTTGATTTTGAGCAGGAGCAAAAGAGGCTTAAGGAGCAAGAGGAAAAGGAAGAAAGCAAGCTTGAGAAAGATTTTAAAAGGGTAATGAGCGGTGAAGACGAGTAGTAAGTATTTTGAAAACAGGGCAGCTAAAAACCAGTGGCAGACTTACTACAATACAGAAAAGCATAGTAAAAAGCTTATTGCCATATATGAAGATTTGACAAGGTCTTTAGTTGATGAGCTTATGAAGGTAGAAGAACTTATAAGCAAAAAGGGCTTAAGTCGAAGTTTGGCTTATAGGTCTAAGTATTTAAGGCTTTTACAAAATAGGTATAAAAACGAGGTTTTGCTTTTAAGTAAGAAGGTAGATAAGATTTATTCTAATATTACTGACGATATAAGCCTTAAGACTTATGAGGATACTTCAAAGGAGCTTGGCTTTGATATTGTTTATAATGATTTGTCGGTTAAAAGGTTAGCCCAAAAGCCCTGGCTTGGTGCCAACTTTAAGACTAGGCTAGGCAAAAACCAGGCTGAGATGACAAAAAGATTATTCGAGACTTTGCAAGTTGGGCTTAATACTGGCTTGTCTGCTGTTGAAATGGCTATTCGTTTAAAAAATGGCGTTGATAGGGATTTTAACAAAATCATGCTACTTGTCAGAACTGAGGCTATGCATCATTTAAACCAGGTTAAATTACAGGCTTACAAAGACAGTAAGGTTGTAAAGAAATTAAAAGATGTTGTAACTTTAGACGATAGGACAAGCGAACAGTGTGCAGTCTGTGCTGGTAATATTTATGATATTGATAACGCCCCTATTCTTCCTAGACATCCTCGGTGTCGCTGTGTTCTGGTTGCTTATATTGATGTTGATAATCTGGCAAAACAGTTTGATAGGGAGGAAGCCTCAGTTAATAAGGCTTTACAAGCTGGCTCTGCTGGTGCTATAATTAAGAAAGAAATAGTCTATAAGATAGCTGATAAGGACACAGAAAAGAGGCTGCAAGAAGTTTCTGATGGGGTTTATAAAGCATTTAGTGGGGATCAAAAAGAAGCTATACGTTACTATACAGATAAAGATTCAGGAAAAATTAATAATTACCTAAGGAACAAAGACTTAAGCGATATAAAAAAACCAGATATTGAAGACAAGGTGAAAATACTAGATGAAATTTTAGAAAGTAATAATCTAGGCTATGATTTGAAATTATACCGTTATACAGGCAAAGAAGAATTTAAGGCACTTCAAGAAGGTGATTTTTTTAAAAATTATTTCAGTACAAGCATAGATGAAAAAGCAACAAAACATTTTGATCATGGCTATAAGTTTATTATCCAAGCCCCTGGGCAAACTAAGGGCTATTATATAGGCAAAAATTCAGAAAATGATTATGAAAAAGAATTTTTAGTGCATAGAAATACAAGGTATAAAATATTAAATATAGATGAGAAAAAAGGAATATTGGAAATGGAGCTGTTAGAAGATGACTAAATATAAAGATTATATCCAAATGCAAGATGTGTCCCATTTTTGGCATTGGAAAGACTTATTAGAGGATAAAAAAGAAATATTAGAATACATTGAAGAAAAAAGAGAAAAATTTTTTAAAAGTCTTGACTGTGAGCCTAGCATGGAAAACTTGCTTAAGCTCTGCCCCTTGGTGCAAGGTGACGCTTATAAATTGGGCTTTTTAGTTAGCAAGGCTTACAGTCCCGAGGAGATAGAGGAGAAAAAAAGGTATTATTTATCTTTGGAGCCTCTGCCAGAAGCTAATGTACCTATAGGACTTTGGAAGTATAAGGTCGAGCGTACATTTAGGGGGGCTAGCTTTAACGATTACCCTGATTGGCATTTCTGCTGTTTGGATACTTACAGAAAATTAGGGCGATTTTATTTTTAGGCTATTTTTAGGCTTAGGAACTTTTTATTAAAATTAAACACTTAGCTTTTGTTGGGTGTTTTTCTTTTGTCCTAGATATGACGCTAAACTGTCTTTTTCGTATGTCAAACGTTACTTGACAAGCTCTATTGTGGACTATACCACGTTAATAAATGTAAAGGAGAAAATAAAATGAAAAGAGGATTTTTACAGGCTTTGGGTCTTGATGTTGAGGTTATAAACAAGATTATGGCAGAACATGGCAACACCATTAATTCGCTACAGTCTATTAATGAAAGTAACCAGGATACTATAAGAGATTTACAGGCTAGCTTAAAAGTTTTTGAAGGGGTTGATGTAGATGACTTGAAAAAGCAAATAGCAGATTTGCAAGAAGAGTCTGAAAGAAAGGTAAATGATTTAAAAATTCATTATGCAATTGAAAGCGCCTTGTCTGGGGTTAAGCATAAGGAATTGTTGACTAAGCAGGTCGATATGTCAAAAATAAAGGTTGACAAGGAGGGCAAGGTCAAGGGTCTTGATGAGCAGGTAGCAGGTTTTAAGGAGACTTACAAAGAGTTTTTTATAAGCGAAGATGCTAATAAAATAACAGGCTACACGCCAGCAAATCCTGAGAGGCTAAATATTAGTAATAGTTATGACAGTCTTATAAATAAGGCTGATAGTATGTCGGCTGATGAAGTAGCCGATGTTTTTAAAAATTTATAAATAAGGAGATAAAGATATTATGACAATAAGAAATTTTAAACCGACACTTTGGGAGGGGGCTTTACTTTCTCAATTTCACAGTGTGTCTATAGCTGACGCTATGGCAACTAAACCGACTGATATTCAGGGGGAAAAGGTAGTATTTACTAAGGTTAAAAAGGGGGCTGTAAATGATTATACAGGTTCTGTTAACTGGGCAGAGGTAGATACGGATATTGTAGAGATGACTTTTCCAAAGCAAAAGTATTTTGCAATTAAGCTTGAGAAAGATTTTAAAAGGGTAATGAGCGGTGAAGACGAGTAGTAAGTATTTTGAAAACAGGGCAGCTAAAAACCAGTGGCAGACTTACTACAATACAGAAAAGCATAGTAAAAAGCTTATTGCCATATATGAAGATTTGACAAGGTCTTTAGTTGATGAGCTTATGAAGGTAGAAGAACTTATAAGCAAAAAGGGCTTAAGTCGAAGTTTGGCTTATAGGTCTAAGTATTTAAGGCTTTTACAAAATAGGTATAAAAACGAGGTTTTGCTTTTAAGTAAGAAGGTAGATAAGATTTATTCTAATATTACTGACGATATAAGCCTTAAGACTTATGAGGATACTTCAAAGGAGCTTGGCTTTGATATTGTTTATAATGATTTGTCGGTTAAGGTTAGCCCAAAAGCCCTGGCTTGTGCCAACTTTAAGACTAGGCTAGGCAAAAAACCAGGCTGAGATGACAAAAAGATTATTCGAGACTTTGCAAGTTGGGCTTAATACGGCTTGTCGCTGTTGAAATGGCTATTCGTTTAAAAAATGGCGTTGATAGGGATTTTAACAAAAATCATGCTACTTGTCAGAACTGAGGCTATGCATCATTTAAACCAGGTTAAAATTACAGGCTTACAAAAAGACATAAGGTTGTAAAGAAATTAAAAGATGTTGTAACTTTAGACGATAGGACAAGCGAACAGTGTGCAGTCTGTGCTGGGTAATATTTATGAATATTGATAACGCCCATATTCTTCCTAGACATCCTCGGTGTCGCTGTGTTCTGGTTGCTTATATTGATGTTGATAATCTGGCAAAACAGTTTGATAGGGAGGAAGCCTCAGTTGATAAGGCTTTACAAGCTGGCTCTGGTGGTGCTATAATTAAGAAAGAAAAAGTCTATAAGATAGCTGATAAGGAGACAGAAGAGAGGCTGCAAGAAGTTTCTGATGGGGTTTGGTCTAGCTTGTCTGAAATTGAAAAAAGGGCTATAAGTGATTATACAGGGGACTATTCAGAAGTAACGAATACATACCTAAGAAACAAAGATTTAGGAGGAGTTAGAGACGCTAAAATTGAAGCTAGGGTGCAAGCCTTAGATGCAGTCTTAGAAAGTAATAGGCTAGGCTATGATTTGAAATTATATCGTTATGTAAGCGAAGAAGAATTTAAGGCACTTCAAGAAGGTGATTATTTTAAAAATTATCTTAGTACGAGTATACACAGGACAAGAACAGAACATTTTGGTGATGGCTATAAGTTTATTATTCAAGCCCCTAAGCAAACTAAGGGCTATTATATAGGTAAAAATTCAGAAAATGATTATGAAAAAGAATTTCTAGTTCATAGAAAGACTAAATATAAAATATTAAATATAGATGAGGAAAAAGGAATATTGGAAATGGAGCTGTTAGAAGATGAATAACTATAAAGATTATATCCAACTTAAAGATGTTTCCCATTTTTGGTTTTGGGAAAATATATTTTCAGGAGATAAAAAAAGGGCGTCAGAATTTATAGAAAAAGAAAGAGAAAAGTTTTTTAAAAGTCTTGATTGTGAGCCTACTAGGGAAAACTTGCTTAAGCTCTGCCCCTTGGTGCAAGAAGAGGCTTATGAATTGGGCTTTTTAGTTAGCAAGGCTTACAGCCCTGAGGAAATAGAGGAGAAAAAAAGATATTATCTAGCCCTTGAGCCTTTGCCAGAGGCTAATTTAACTATAGGACGTTGGAAGTATAAGGTCGAACGTATATTTAGGGGGGCTAGCTTTAATGATTATCCAGATTGTAAATTTTGTTTACTGGATACTTATAGAAAATTGGGGCGATTTTCCCTTAAGGATTACAGCAAGATTTAGGCTTATAGTATAATTACTTAGGCTTAGGAACTTTTTATTAAAATTAAACACTTAGCTTTTGTTGGGTGTTTTTCTTTTGTCCTGGATATGACGCTAAACTGTCTTTTTCGTATGTCAAACGTTACTTGACAAGCTCTATTGTGGACTATACCACGTTAATAAATGTAAAGGAGAAAATAAAATGAAAAGAGGATTTTTACAGGCTTTGGGTCTTGATGTTGAGGTTATAAACAAGATTATGGCAGAACATGGCAACACCATTAATTCGCTACAGTCTATTAATGAAAGTAACCAGGATACTATAAGAGATTTACAGGCTAGCTTAAAAGTTTTTGAAGGGGTTGATGTAGATGACTTGAAAAAGCAAATAGCAGATTTGCAAGCCGAGTCTGAAAGAAAGGTAAATGATTTAAAAATTCAGTATGCAATTGAAAGTGCCTTGTCTGGGGTTAAGCATAAGGAATTATTGACTAAGCAGGTCGATATGTCAAAAATAAAGGTTGACAAGGACGGACAAGTTCGGGGTCTTGATGAGCAGGTAGCAGGTTTTAAGGAGACTTACAAAGAGTTTTTTATAAGCGAAGATGCTAATAAAATAACAGGCTACACGCCAGCAAATCCCGAGAGGCTAAATATTAGTAATAGTTATGACAGTCTTATAAATAGGGCTGATAGTATGTCGGCTGATGAAATAGCCGATGTTTTTAAAAATTTATAAATAAGGAGATAAAGATATTATGACAATAAGAAATTTTAAACCGACACTTTGGGAGGGGGCTTTACTTTCTCAATTTCACAGTGTGTCTATAGCTGACGCTATGGCAACTAAACCGACTGATATTCAGGGGGAAAAGGTAGTATTTACTAAGGTTAAAAAGGGGGCTGTAAATGATTATGCAGGTTCTGTTAACTGGGCAGAGGTAGATACGGATATTGTAGAGATGCCTTTTCCAAAGCAAAAGTATTTTGCAATTAAGCTTGAGAAAGATTTTAAAAGGGTAATGAGCGGTGAAGACGAGTAGTAAGTATTTTGAAGATAGGGCAGCTAAAAACCAGTGGCAGACTTACTACAATACTGAAAAGCATAGTAAAAAGCTTATTGCCATATATGAAGATTTGACAAGGTCTTTAGTTGATGAGCTTATGAAGGTAGAAGAACTTATAAGCAAAAAGGGCTTAAGTCGAAGTTTGGCTTATAGGTCTAAGTATTTAAGGCTTTTACAAAATAGGTATAAAAACGAGGTTTTACTTTTAAGTAAGAAGGTAGATAAGATTTATTCTAATATTACTGATGATATAAGCCTTAAGACTTATGAGGATACTTCAAAGGAGCTTGGCTTTGATATTGTTTATAATGATTTGTCGGTTAAAAGGTTAGCCCAAAAGCCCTGGCTTGGTGCAAACTTTAAGACTAGGCTAGGTAAAAACCAGGCTGAGATGACAAAAAGATTATTCGAGACTTTGCAAGTTGGGCTTAATACTGGCTTGTCTGCTGTTGAAATGGCTATTCGTTTAAAAAATGGCGTTGATAGGGATTTTAACAAAATCATGCTACTTGTCAGAACTGAGGCTATGCATCATTTAAACCAGGTTAAATTACAGGCTTACAAAGACAGTAAGGTTGTAAAGAAATTAAAAGATGTTGTAACTTTAGACGATAGGACAAGCGAACAGTGTGCAGTCTGTGCTGGTAATATTTATGATATTGATAACGCCCCTATTCTTCCTAGACATCCTCGGTGTCGCTGTGTTCTGGTTGCTTATATTGATGTTGATAATCTGGCAAAACAGTTTGATAGGGAGGAAGCCTCAGTTGATAAGGCTTTACAAGCTGGCTCTGCTGGTGCTATAATTAAGAAAGAAAAAGTCTATAAGATAGCTGATAAGGACACAGAAGAGAGGCTGCAAGAAGTTTCTGATAGGGTTTACAAAACATTTAGCAAGGAACAAAAGGACGCTATAGAGGATTACACATATCTTTATTCAGGGAGAATTAATAATTACCTAAGGGGCGAATACTTAGAGGGTATAAGCAAAGTAGATATTGAAGACAAGGTGAAAATACTAGATGAGATTTTAGAAAGTAATAATCTAGGCTATGATTTGAAATTATACCGTTATGTAAGCAAAGAAGAATTTAAGGCACTTCAAGAAGGTGATTTCTTTAAAAATTATCTTAGTACGAGCATAGATGAAGAGGCAACAAATGATTTCGGTGATTTTAAGTTAATTATCCAAGCCCATGGGGAAACTAAGGGCTATTATATAGGCAAAAATTCACAACACCCTACTGAAAAAGAATTTCTAGTTTATAGAAATACCAGATATAAGAAATTAAATATAGATGAGGAAAAAGGAATATTGGAAATGGAGCTGTTAGAAGATGACTAAATATAAAGATTATATCCAACTAAAAGATGTGTCCCATTTTTGGAGGTGGCAAAAGATATGTTCAGGAGATAAAAAAGAAGCATTAGAATATATCGAAAAAAAAAGAGAAAAGTTTTTTAAAAGGCTTGACTGTGAGCCTAGCAGGGAAAACTTGCTTAAGCTTTGTCCAACTGTGCAAGCCGAGGCTTATATATTAGGCTTTTTAGTTAGCAAGGCTTACAGTCCTGAGGAGATAGAGGAGAAAAAAAGGTATTATTTATCTTTGGAGCCTTTGCCAGAGGCTAATATATCTATAAACCGTTGGAAGCATGAAGTCAAGCGTAGATTTAGCAGTGCTGGCTTTAACGATTATCCAGATTGTGAATTTTGTTTACTGGATACTTACAGAAAATTAGGGCGATTTTATTTTTAGGCTATTTTTAGGCTGAAATTAAATATAGACGAGGAAAAAGGAATATTAGAAATGGAGCTGTTAGAAGATGAATAACTATAAAGATTATATCCAACTTAAAGATGTGTCCCATTTTTGGAAGTGGCAAAAGATATTTTCAGGAAATAAAAAAGAAGCATTAGAATACATTGAAGAAAAAAGAGAAGAATTTTTAAAAAGTCTTGACTGTGAGCCTACTAGGGAAAACTTGCTTTAGCTCTGTCCAATGTTGCAACAAGAGGCTTATGATTTAGGCTTTTTAGTTAGCAAGTCTTACACGCCTGAGGAGATAGAGGAGAAAAAAAGGTATTATTTATCCCTTGAGCCTCTGCCAGAAGCTAATGTACCTATAGGGCTTTGGAAGCATAAGGTCGAACGTACATTTAGGGGGGCTAGCTTTAATGATTATCCAGATTGTAAATTTTATTATCTGGATACTTACAGGAGACTAGGGAAAGGCTATTTTTAGGCTGAAATTAAATATAGACGAGGAAAAAGGAATATTGGAAATGGAGCTGTTAGAAGATGAATAACTATAAAGATTATATCCAATTGAAGGATGTTTCCCATTTTTGGATGTGGCAAATGGTACTTTCAGGAGATAAAAAAAGGGCGTCAGAATTTATAGAAGCACAAAGAGAAAAATTTTTTAAAAGGCTTGATTGTGATCCTACTAGCGAAAACTTGCTTAAGCTTTGCCCAACTGAGCAAGAAGAGGCTTATGTATTAGGATTTTTAGTTAGCAAGGCTTACAGCCCTGAGGAGATAGAGGAGAAAAAAAGGTATTATTTAGGTCTTGAACCTATGCCAGAGGCTAATGTAACTATAGGACGCTGGGAGCATGAGACCAAGCGTATATTTAGCAGTGCTAGCTTTAACGACTACCCTGATTTGTATTTTTGTTACCTGGATACTTACAGAAAATTAGGGCGATTTTTCCTTGAGGATTACAGCAAGATTTAGGCTTATAGTATAATTACTTAGGCTTAGGAACTTTTTATTAAATTAAACACTTAGCTTTTTGTTGGGTGTTTTTCTTTTGTCCTGGATATGACGCTAAACTGTCTTTTTCGTATGTCAAACGTTACTTGACAAGCTCTATTGTGGACTATACCACGTTAATAAATGTAAAGGAGAAAATAAAAGATGTCGTAACCTTAGACGATAGGACAAGCGACCAGTGTGCAGTCTGTGCTGGTAATATTTATGATATTGAGGACGCCCCTATTCTTCCACGCCACCCTAGGTGTCGCTGTGTTCTGGTTGCTTATATTGATGTTGATACTTTGGCTAAGGGTTTTGATAGGGAGGAAGCCTCAGTTAATAAGGCTTTAACGTATAAAAGTGTAAAATATGAATGGTTAAAAAATTATAAAGAACCAAAAGTTACAGATATGAATTATTGGGAATACGAAGGTGTTAAATACTTTGTTGATGGGAAACACGTTGTATTAGATTATTCTGAAGAAGAAAAAGCAGTAGCAGAGTGGATATCTAAAAAATTTGGAGTTCATGTTCAAATTGTTCCAAGAGTTAATTATCCTGAAAATATTTCAACTCCTGATTATTTAATAAACAATATGAAGTTTGATTTAAAAGAAATAACAGGTTCAGGAAAAACAACTGTTGATAATAATACTAAGAAAGCCAAAAAACAATCTGAAAATATAGTATTTGATTTGACAAATTCACCTTTAACAAATGAAGAATTTTTCAGACAATTAACAAACGTTTATAAATATAACAACAGAGGATTAAAAATTGCAATAGTAAAAAATCTGATAAGCTTATTGATATATTAAAAAAATAAAAAAAAGAAGAAACCGAGCCCCTACGGAGTGCGACTTCTTCTATTTAATAATATTATATCATAAAATTAATTACTTTCAAGTATTAATATTATAAAAAAAACTAAATTAAAAAGAGCTAACGATATATAAAAAATTATAATTTTATGTTATAATGTAATAGAAATGAGGTAGAGATTTTAGTGTCACTACGCACCTTAAAAGGTATCTGAGATGACGGGACAGGCACACCGTCCATTTCACAAGTCATATTCTTTTGGATATGGCTTTTTATTTTGAGAAAGCTATGCTTGAAAAATATAAAAGTGTAGGATATAATAGAAATATGAAAAGAAAAAAATATATAGATAATAGTAAAATGTCTATAGCATCTAAAAGTTTAATAAATAAATTATCCCGAAAATTTAGAAGAAGAGGTGGAGTTATTATAAATGATGAATCTTCAATAGTTTATTTGGATTCTCGTAATGCTGAGGCTATTACTTTAGATGCTTATACAATATTGATGCGTGAAAAAATATCTATATCTGCACTTATTGAAGAACTTGAACATAGTGAACAATATTTAAGAAATGAGAATGACGGGTCAAGATTAGATGTAGTTAAAAATGAAATATTAGCTAAAGAAAAATCATTAAGATATGCAGATAGATATAAACTACCAAAAATAGAAATAGAATTTGTAAAAAAAGATATAGAGCTATATAAAAAAATATATAGGAGGTTAACAGAAGATGAAAGTAATAAAAACTCGTAAATTTGGTAATAGATTAATTTTAGAGTTAGATACAGAATTACCAGATAATTTTAGAAATAATTCTAACTTACTTATTGATGGGAATATCTATTTTAACGCTATTATTCCTATGTTTTCAGCTACTACATCAAGAAAAGATGTTTCTGTTAAATTTGAAAAAGAAGTAGACTTGTTAAATAAAGAGGTATCAATAATTTAATATAATGTACTAAACACTTAGCTTTTGTTGGGTGTTTTTCTTTTGTCCTGGATATGACGCTAAACTGTCTTTTTCGTATGTCAAACGTTACTTGACAAGCTCTATTGTTGACTATACCACGTTAATAAATGTAAAGGAGAAATTAAAAGATGTCGTAACCTTAGACGATAGGACAAGAGAACAGTGTACAGTCTGTGCTGGTAATATTTATGATATTGAGGACGCCCCTATTCTTCCTAGACATCCTAGGTGTCGCTGTGTTCTGGTTGCTTATATTGATGTTGATACTTTGGCTAAGGGTTTTGATAGGGAGGAAGTGGCAGACACAATTATTGAAAATAAAGAAAAAATAAATTATAATAAAAATGTAATTATTAGTCCTGGGATACATGGGGCTTTAAACGATAATAATGATCCTTATCAAATAAATAGAGATAAGCACGCAGAAAAATATTATAATTATGTAAGAAACAGGGATAAAAAGAAAGAAATATTAACAATAGCTATAAATACAGGTTTTAGAATAGAAGATATAGAAAAGATATATAATCATATTTTTATAAATGAGTATAATTTAGTTAATGATTTTAAAAGGTTTGACCCCGATTATAATATGGCTGAATCTTGGCGAAGATTGAGAGAAGGGAAAAATATTCAAAATCATGATTTTGTAATGTTAGAACATGAATTTTTTGAATATACGCTTATGAAACAAGGTTATAATTACAGACAAGCTCATGATTTAACCAATGAAATTTATAATTATTATGAAGCTTTAAAAAAATGGAAAAAAGAAAGAGGTGATTTATAATGATGTTACTTTTAGAAAAAATACAAAATTCAAGTATTACTGGATATTTTTATACGCCACAAAATTATGCAGGACCTGGAATTATTGAAATAGTTCCAGATACAGGAGAGGTTTATATTTTAGAATTATCATCATTTGATAAACAAGATGACAGCACCTTTTTTGCTAATAGAGCCAGAGGATTGGTAAAGCAACTTTGGGATTCTGGAGAATTTCCAGATAAAAATTTTTATGCCTGGGGATAGTTTAAAATTAATATAATATAACTTGAAACACTTAGCTTTTGTTGGGTGTTTTTCTTTTGTCCTGGATATGACGTTAAACTGTCTTTTTCGTATGTCAAACGTTACTTGACAAGCTCTATTGTGGACTATACCACGTTAATAAATGTAAAGGAGAAAATAAAAGATGTCGTAACCTTAGACGATAGGACAAGCGAGCAGTGTGCAGTCTGTGCTGGTAATATTTATGATATTGATAACGCCCCTATTCTTCCTAGACACCCTAGGTGTCGCTGTGTTCTGGTTGCTTATATTGATGTTGATAATCTGGCAAAACAGTTTGATAGGGAGGAAGCCTCAGTTAATAAGGCTTTACAGGCTGGCTCTGCTGGTGCTATAATTAAGAAAGAAATAGTCTATAAGATAGCTGATAAGGAGACAGAAAAGAGGCTGCAAGAAGTTTCTGATAGGCTTTGGTCTAGCTTGTCTGAAACTGAACAAAGGGCTATAAGTAAATATACAGATAAAGATTCAGGAAAAATTAATAATTACCTAAGGAACAAAGACTTAGGGGGAGTTAGAAACGCTAAATTTGAAGATGTGGTGCAAGCCTTAGATGCAGTCTTAGAAAGTAATAGGCTAGGCTATGATTTGAAATTATACCGTTATACAGGCAAAGAAGAATTTAAGGCACTTCAAGAAGGTGATTATTTTAAAAATTATGTCAGTACGAGCATACACAGGACAAGAACAGAACATTTTGGTGATGGCTATAAGCTTATTATCCAAACCCCTGGGCATACTAAGGGCTATTATATAGGCAAAAATTCAGAAAATGATTATGAAAAAGAATTTCTAGTTCATAGAAATACAAGGTATAAAATATTAAATATAGATGAAAAAAAAGGAATATTGGAAATGGAGCTGTTAGAAGATGAATAACTATAAAGATTATATCCAACTTAAAGATGTTTTAAACTTTAGGCATTGGCGTGTGATGAGGCAAGACAGAATATTAGAATTTATAGAAGAAGAAAGAGAAAAATTTTTTAAAAGTCTTGACTGTGAGCCTACTAGGAAAAACTTGCTTAAGCTCTGCCCCTTGGTGCAAGGCGACGCTTATGTATTGGGCTTTTTAGTTAGCAAGGCTTACAGTCCTGAGGAGATAGAGGAGAAAAAAAGGTATTATTTATCTTTGGAGCCTTTGCCAGAAGCTAATGTACCTATAGGGCTTTGGAAGTATAAGGTCGAACGTACATTTAGGGGGGCTAGCTTTAACGATTACCCTGATTGGCATTTCTGCTGTTTGGATACTTACAGAAAATTAGGGCGATTTTATTTTTAGGCTTAGGAACTTTTTATTAAAATTAAACACTTAGCTTTTGTTGGGTGTTTTTCTTTTGTCCTGGATATGACGTTAAACTGTCTTTTTCGTATGTCAAACGTTACTTGACAAGCTCTATTGTGGACTATACCACGTTAATAAATGTAAAGGAGAAAATTAAAAGATATTGTAACCTTAGACGATAGGACAAGCGAACAGTGTGCAGTCTGTTCTGGTAATATTTATGATATTGATAAAGCCCCTATTCTTCCACGCCACCCTCGGTGTCGCTGTGTTCTGGTTGCTTATATTGATGTTGATAATTTGGCAAAACAGTTTGATAGGGAGGAAGTGGAGGAGAAATTAATTGCGAAAATAACTAATTCGAAGTATAATAATATTAAAGAAATCAATTACCGTTCGTTGGTAGAAAATCGTATTGAATATTTTAAAGGTATTGAACCGAATGTAACTAAAACGTTAGATATAATTGCTAAAAATACTGGAGGAGAATTAGCAGGTTTAGATTTTAAACTTAAAAATTCAGAAAGCTTGTATAGAAAAGTAAAAGATGATGTTAAAGAAAAAAATATAACTTTTTCTAATGCTTTGTATGAAGTAAATGATATTTTACGTTATACTTTGGTTCAAAATGAAAATAATTTTACTGATACTTATTTTTTAGTTAAAAAATTTTTAGAAAAACAAGGATATAGTATTATGAGAGTAAAAAATACTTTTAAAAATAATGTTACCTACAAGGGAATAAATACTTTGGTAAAAGATGACAAGGGTAATATTTTTGAGTTGCAATTTCATACTCATAAATCTTTACATATAAAAGAAAATGAATTGCATGAATTATATGAAAAACAAAGAGTTTTAGATTTTAGTATAGATGATGTTTTATATAAAAAATTAATTCAAAAAATGATAAATTTAAGTAACACTATAAACATTCCTAAAGGAGTAGAAAGGATAAGGTAATATATTATGAAGCCTTCTTATTATTATTGTCCAGATTATAAAAAGTATGTTAAAGAAAAAGATGGTATTTATTATAAAATAGAGGATAAAAAAGAAATTCCAAGTAATTTTTATTTAAAAATAAATATCGGTTCTATATTTACTGAAGATATAACAGAGGAAGAATACTATGCTCAACTTTGTTAATGCTTTTTTCATTTCTTTAAAAGCTCATAGAGGGCAAAGAGATAAGGCGGGTAGACTTTATATTTTCCATATTATTTATGTTATGTTTAATACAAAGGGGATTAAGGGGAAAATTGTTGCTTTACTTCATGATGTTGTAGAAGATAGCGAAATAACTATTGATTTTTTAAAGTCTTATTTTGACGAGGAAATAGTAAAAGCTGTTGATGTTATAACTAAAAAGCCTAACCAATCATATTTTGATTATTTGAAGGTGGTAAAAAATAATAAGTTGGCAAGACAAGTTAAAATTTCTGATTTAAAACATAATTCTAATTTAAACAGATTAAATTATATTACAAATAAGGATATAAAAAGAAATATGAAGTATAAAAGGGCTTTGGATTTTCTAGGCAGATAATTAAATAGTAAATAAAAAAACAAACACTTAGCTTTTTGTTGGGTGTTTTTCTTTTGTCCTGGATATGACGCTAAACTGTCTTTTTCGTATGTCAAACGTTACTTGACAAGCTCTATTGTGGACTATACCACGTTAATAAATGTAAAGGAGAAAATAAAATGAAAAGAGGATTTTTACAGGCTTTGGGTCTTGATGTTGAGGTTATAAACAAGATTATGGCAGAACATGGCAACACCATTAATTCGCTACAGTCTATTAATGAAAGTAACCAGGATACTATAAGAGATTTACAGGCTAGCTTAAAAGTTTTTGAAGGGGTTGATGTAGATGACTTGAAAAAGCAAATAGCAGATTTGCAAGAAGAGTCTGAAAGAAAGGTAAATGATTTAAAAATTCATTATGCAATTGAAAGCGCCTTGTCTGGGGTTAAGCATAAGGAATTGTTGACTAAGCAGGTCGATATGTCAAAAATAAAGGTTGACAAGGAGGGCAAGGTCAAGGGTCTTGATGAGCAGGTAGCAGGTTTTAAGGAGACTTACAAAGAGTTTTTTATAAGCGAAGATGCTAATAAAATAACAGGCTACACGCCAGCAAATCCTGAGAGGCTAAATATTAGTAATAGTTATGACAGTCTTATAAATAAGGCTGATAGTATGTCGGCTGATGAAGTAGCCGATGTTTTTAAAAATTTATAAATAAGGAGATAAAGATATTATGACAATAAGAAATTTTAAACCGACACTTTGGGAGGGGGCTTTACTTTCTCAATTTCACAGTGTGTCTATAGCTGACGCTATGGCAACTAAACCGACTGATATTCAGGGGGAAAAGGTAGTATTTACTAAGGTTAAAAAGGGGGCTGTAAATGATTATACAGGTTCTGTTAACTGGGCAGAGGTAGATACGGATATTGTAGAGATGACTTTTCCAAAGCAAAAGTATTTTGCAATTAAGCTTGAGAAAGATTTTAAAAGGGTAATGAGCGGTGAAGACGAGTAGTAAGTATTTTGAAGATAGGGCAGCTAAAAACCAGTGGCAGACTTACTACAATACAGAAAAGCATAGTAAAAAGCTTATTGCCATATATGAAGATTTGACAAGGTCTTTAGTTGATGAGCTTATGAAGGTAGAAGAACTTATAAGCAAAAAGGGCTTAAGTCGAAGTTTGGCTTATAGGTCTAAGTATTTAAGGCTTTTACAAAATAGGTATAAAAACGAGGTTTTGCTTTTAAGTAAGAAGGTAGATAAGATTTATTCTAATATTACTGACGATATAAGCCTTAAGACTTATGAGGATACTTCAAAGGAGCTTGGCTTTGATATTGTTTATAATGATTTGTCGGTTAAAAGGTTAGCCCAAAAGCCCTGGCTTGGTGCCAACTTTAAGACTAGGCTAGGCAAAAACCAGGCTGAGATGACAAAAAGATTATTCGAGACTTTGCAAGTTGGGCTTAATACTGGCTTGTCTGCTGTTGAAATGGCTATTCGTTTAAAAAATGGCGTTGATAGGGATTTTAACAAAATCATGCTACTTGTCAGAACTGAGGCTATGCATCATTTAAACCAGGTTAAATTACAGGCTTACAAAGACAGTAAGGTTGTAAAGAAATTAAAAGATGTTGTAACTTTAGACGATAGGACAAGCGAACAGTGTGCAGTCTGTGCTGGTAATATTTATGATATTGATAACGCCCCTATTCTTCCTAGACATCCTCGGTGTCGCTGTGTTCTGGTTGCTTATATTGATGTTGATAATCTGGCAAAACAGTTTGATAGAGAGGAAGCCTCAGTTGATAAGGCTTTACAAGCTGGCTCTGGTGGTGCTATAATTAAGAAAGAAAAAGTCTATAAGATAGCTGATAAGGAGACAGAAGAGAGGCTGCAAGAAGTTTCTGATGGGGTTTATAAAACATTTAGTGGGGAACAAAAAGAAGCTATACGTTACTATACAGGGGACTATTCAGAAGATATTAATACATACCTAAGAAATAAAGATTTAGGAGGAGTTAGAGACGCTAAAATTGAAGCTAGGGTGCAAGCCTTAGATGCAGTCTTAGAAAGTAATAGGCTAGGCTATGATTTGAAATTATACCGTTATACAGGCAAAGAAGAATTTAAGGCACTTCAAGAAGGTGATTATTTTAAAAATTATCTTAGTACGAGTATACACAGGACAAGAACAGAACATTTTGGTGATGGCTATAAGTTTATTATACAAGCCCCTGGGCAAACTAAGGGCTATTATATAGGCAAAAATTCAGAAAACCCTGTTGAACAAGAATTTCTAGTTCATAGAAATACAAGGTATAAAATATTAAATATAGACGAGGAAAAAGGAATATTGGAAATGGAGCTGTTAGAAGATGAATAAATATAAGGATTATATCCAAATGCAAGATGTTTCCCATTTTTGGCATTGGAAAGACTTATTAGAGGATAAAAAAGAAATATTAGAATACATTGAAGAAAAAAGAGAAAAATTTTTTAAAAGTCTTGACTGTGAGCCTAGCAGGGAAAACTTGCTTAAGCTCTGCCCAATGTTGCAACAAGAGGCTTATAATTTAGGCTTTTTAGTTAGCAAGGCTTATAGCCCTGAGGAGATAGAGGAGAAAAAAAGGTATTATTTATCTTTGGAGCCTTTACCAGAAGCTAATGTATCTATAAACCGTTGGAAGCATAAGGTCGAGCGTACATTTAGGGGAGCTAGCTTTAAGGATTATCCAGATTGTAAATTTTATTATCTGGATACTTACAGGAGGTTAGGGAAAGGCTATTTTTAGGCTTAGGAACTTTTTATTAAAATTAAACACTTAGCTTTTGTTGGGTGTTTTTCTTTTGTCCTGGATATGACGTTAAACTGTCTTTTTCGTATGTCAAACGTTACTTGACAAGCTCTATTGTGGACTATACCACGTTAATAAATGTAAAGGAGAAAATAAAAGATGTCGTAACCTTAGACGATAGGACAAGCGAGCAGTGTGCAGTCTGTGCTGGTAATATTTATGATATTGATAACGCCCCTATTCTTCCTAGACACCCTAGGTGTCGCTGTGTTCTGGTTGCTTATATTGATGTTGATAATCTGGCAAAACAGTTTGATAGGGAGGAAGCCTCAGTTAATAAGGCTTTACAGGCTGGCTCTGCTGGTGCTATAATTAAGAAAGAAATAGTCTATAAGATAGCTGATAAGGAGACAGAAAAGAGGCTGCAAGAAGTTTCTGATGGGGTTTGGTCTAGCTTGTCTGAAATTAAAAAAAGGGCTATACGTAAATATACAGGGAAATATTCAGAAGATATTAATACATACCTAAGAGACAAAGACTTAAGGGATATAAACAAACCAGATATTGAAGCTATGGTGCAAGCCTTAGATGCAGTCTTAGAAAGTAATAATTTAGGCTATGATTTGAAATTATACCGTTATACAGGCAAAGAAGAATTTAAGGCACTTCAAGAAGGTGATTATTTTAAAAATTATGTCAGTACGAGCATACACAGGACAAGAACAGAACATTTTGGTGATGGCTATAAGCTTATTATCCAAACCCCAGGGCAGACTAAGGGCTATTATATAGGCAAAAATTCAGAAAACCCTGTTGAACAAGAATTTTTAGTTCATAGAAATACAAGGTATAAAATATTAAATATAGACGAGGAAAAAGGAATATTAGAAATGGAGCTGTTAGAAGATGAATAACTATAAAGATTATATCCAAGTTCAAGATGTTTCCCATTTTTGGATGTGGCAAATGGTACTTTCAGGAGATAAAAAAAGGGCGTCAGAATTTATAGAAGCACAAAGAGAAAAGTTTTTTAAAAGTCTTGATTGTGAGCCTACTAGGGAAAACTTGCTTAAGCTTTGCCCAATGTTGCAAGAAGAGGCTTATGAATTGGGCTTTTTAGTTAGCAAGGCTTACACTCCCGAAGAAATAGAGGAGAAAAAAAGGTATTATTTATCCCTTGAGCCTTTACCAGAGGCTAATGTATCTATAAACCGTTGGAAGCATAAGGTTGAGCGTACATTTAGGGGGGCTAGCTTTAAGGATTATCCAGATTGTAATTTTTATTACCTGGATACTTACAGGAGGTTAGGGAAAGGCTATTTTTAGGCTTAGGAACTTTTTATTAAAATTAAACACTTAGCTTTTGTTGGGTGTTTTTCTTTTGTCCTGGATATGACGCTAAACTGTCTTTTTCGTATGTCAAACGTTACTTGACAAGCTCTATTGTGGACTATACCACGTTAATAAATGTAAAGGAGAAAATAAAATGAAAAGAGGATTTTTACAGGCTTTGGGTCTTGATGTTGAGGTTATAAACAAGATTATGGCAGAACATGGCAACACTATTAATTCGCTACAGTCTATTAATGAAAGTAACCAGGATACTATAAGAGATTTACAGGCTAGCTTAAAAGTTTTTGAAGGGGTTGATGTAGATGACTTGAAAAAGCAAATAGCAGATTTGCAAGCCGAGTCTGAAAGAAAGGTAAATGATTTAAAAATTCAGTATGCAATTGAAAGTGCCTTGTCTGGGGTTAAGCATAAGGAATTATTGACTAAGCAAGTTGATATGTCAAAAATAAAGGTTGACAAGGACGGACAAGTCAAGGGTCTTGATGAGCAGGTAGCAGGTTTTAAGGAGACTTACAAAGAGTTTTTTACAAGCGAAGATGCTAATAAAATAACAGGCTACAAGCCAGCAAATCCTGAGAAGCTAAATATTAGTAATAGTTATGACAGTCTTATAAATAGGGCTGATAGTATGTCGGCTGATGAAATAGCCGATGTTTTTAAAAATTTATAAATAAGGAGATAAAGATATTATGACAATAAGAAATTTTAAACCGACACTTTGGGAGGGGGCTTTACTTTCTCAATTTCACAGTGTTTCTATAGCTGACGCTATGGCAACTAAACCGACTGATATTCAGGGGGAAAAGGTAGTATTTACTAAGGTTAAAAAGGGGGCTGTAAGTGATTATGCAGGTTCTGTTAACTGGGCAGAGGTAGATACGGATATTGTAGAGATGACTTTTCCAAAGCAAAAGTATTTTGCAATTAAGCTTGATGATGTGGATAAGGTACAACTTAAAAAGGATACTTTAAAACCGATAGCAGACGAACACGGGGCAGTGCTTGCTGAGACTTATGACGCTGATTTTTTCACAGAGCTTACTTCTTCAGGGCAAATAAGCAAGTTGGGGTCTGCTTCAAGTAAGAAGTCGGTTCACGCTAAAAATATTTATGATTTTATAGTTGATTTGGGAACGGAGCTTTCTAAGAAGAAGGTACCAAAGACTGACAGGTTCGTTACTGTTTCGGCTGAGGTTTTGGGGCTTTTATCTAAAGATCCACGTTTTACTGTTAACCCTACTGTTTTAAGTAATGGTTTTGTAGAGGGTCAAAAGATAAACGGCTTGCAAGTTATGACTAGTGAGGAGTTACCACAAAGTATGGTTGCGGCACATCACAAGTCGGCTATTGGTGCAGCTAAGCAGATACAAAAGACTGAGGCTATACGACTTGAAAATTCTTTTGCCGATGGTATAAGGGGTCTTTTGAAGTACGGCTTTAAGCGTTTAAGAGATGATGCTGTAGCAGTGCTTTATTATAGTGTTGTTGAAACTCCACGAGTACAAGCTGGGGCTTAGATTTTATGAGAGAGGAGATTTTAAACAGCTTGAAAAATAGGCCTGGTGTAGATGGGGAGCTTTTAGAGTCTCTTGATCTGTATTCGGACGCTATCCAGGATATTTTGGAGTTTTGCAACATTGAAGAAGATGATATTAAGCCGTCTTTTGCTAGTCTTATAAAGGACTTAATTATGTACAGGTATAATACGCTAGGGGTTGAGGGCTTACGTTCTGAAAGCTACCCTAGCGTTAGTTTTCAGTATGAAAGGGATATTCCGCCCAGAATTAAGACTAAGTTAAGGAAGTTTAGGAGGCTGTCTTATGAGCTTGATGTATAACTTGCAACCTGCAAGTGTTCTTACTTTTAAAGAGACTGTGTCTAAGTCTGGGGCTAAGTCTAAGGAGTGGGTAGAAGATAGGGAAATTAAGCTTAGTCTTAATAGTGTTAGTGAGCTTTATTTTGCTGATGATTTTAAGCGGTCTGAAGTTTCCCATATTGCCCTAACTTTTGATAAGTCGCTATCTAGTAGGAATAATAGGTTAAAGATTGGTGGCAGGGTGTTTGAAATTGTAAGTTGTTCTTCAGAACATAGGCTTAGTTTTTTGTCTTTGAAGGAGTATGTTTATAATGGATAATTCGCATTTTGTAAAGGGTGTAAAGGCCGCTAGTTTAGAACTTGTAGATATTTCTAAAAAGAGGGTTGAAGCGTCTGTAAAGCTTGTTGAGGCTAGGGCGACGGAATTAAGCCCTGTAAATTTTGGTATTTTAAAGGCTAGTAATGTAAGTGATGTAAGGCTTACTGGCGATGAGGTGGTGGGGCTTGTTGGGAATACTGCTCAATATGCCCCTTTTGTCCACCAGGGGACAGGAATTTATGCTGTAGGTGGCAATGGTCGCAAGTCTAGCTGGAAGTTTTTTATACCTGATAGGTACGGTACGAAGCGTTGGTATGTTACTAAGGGGCAAAAACCACAGCCTTTTTTACAACGGGCTATTTCTGAAAAGTTACCTGAGATTAAGAAGTTGTTAGGGGGCAAGTAGTATGTTGTCGCATGTTGTAAAGAAGTTATTGGATGATGTAACGGGGCTTTCTTTTAGGCCTGTTCATGATAGTGAGGCTTTTTATATTTTGAAGCCTTTGGAAAGGGGCGTTATTAATAGGGACGTCTTGGAGGTTAGGATTATTTCAAGTGATTTTGATAATCTGGAGGTTTTAAGGGCTAATGTTGAGTGTTTAATTAGTTTTAATAAGGATAATAACCGCCTTGTTGATGATTATTCACTGCGTTTTGCCCTAAGTGGGGGTGGCATTTTGCCCTTGCATGATTTTAATTTATATGATAGTAGCCAGTTTTTGACGGTTACTTGGTTTAAGAAAGAGAGGTAATTTTTATGACAAATAGAATAGATGAGTTTATTTTTGGTTCTGGTGAGCTTTACCTGGTCGCAGCAACTGACGGGGAGATACCCGAAGATGCGACTATAGAGGTTGAAGCGAATAATGTGGGGCATTGTTCGGGGGGCGCAACGCTTGAGTATAAACCCGAGGCTTACGACGTTAAAAATCAGTATAATAAGGTTGTTAAAAGGTTTATTAAGGGTGAGGAGGTTTCTTTTAAGACGGGTATTTTGACTTGGAATTTAGATATGCTGTCTAAGCTTTCTAATGCTAGGGTTGAGACGGTAACAAAAAATTCTAAGCAGTCTAAGAAGCTTGTTTTTGGTGCTGGGGGTAGCCTTGCAAGTAATATTGTTAGGTTTGTTCACACTAAGGATAACGGAAAAAAGGTTCGTATCACCTTAATTGGACAAGCTGGGAATGGTTTTGCCCTTGAGTTTTCGGGAGAGAAGGAAACGACTATTGACGCTGAGTTTATGGCAGTTGAAAAGAAAAAGGGCTTTTTATGCGAAGTTAGAGAGGAACAGTAATTTATGTTAAAAAATTTAATTGAGCGTAGGCTTAGGGTAGATTGGAAGCATGACAAAACCCTTAATATTAGGGAGCTTTCTTTTAAGGATTATGAGGAAGTTTTAGAAATTGAGAAGCTTTTAGGCAGTGCTGAGACTGTGGAAAAGGGCTTGAATTTAAGGTTTAAGTTTGTTCTTAAGGCTTTAAATCGTAATTTGGAGCATGTCCCGATTTCTGAGAAAGATTTAGAAAGTGTTAATTTGGCTTTTATTAATGCTTTGTGGTTCCGTTTGATTGAGAGAACACAGGAGATTATAAACGACCCAAATTAGCCGTCCCACTTCCTAGCGACAGGGTGGCTAGAGAGGCTATTTTTGACAAGTATTTCGCTTGTGAGGAGTGGGAGAAAGTTTTTGATGCTAAGACTTATGAATTTAAGAGGATGAGGGATTATTCGGGCTTTTCTTTTGATGAGTTGGCTAACCTCCCTATTTCTTTATTTTTGCAGATTAAAAGGGATAGTTGGATCCACAGTATGAAGCAAAGCCCAGAGTCTGCTGAGGTTTTGAAAAATATTTATAGGTTGGGCAGAAAGGAAGCAGACAAGAATTTAAGCAGGGGTTAATAGCCTTTGCTTTTTTGTTTGCTAGAAAGGAGTGTTTTTATGGGTGTAAATTCTGTTGGTGGTCTTAGTCTACCACCTCTTTATACCGAGATAAGGCTTAAGTACGGGGCTTTTAAGTCTGATATGGACAAGGTGGCGTCGCTTGCTACTGCTAAGGCGTCGGAGATTGAAAAGCGATTTTCTAAGCTTGATAATTTGGCGTCGCGTATGGTTAGTTTTGGTAAGAAGGCGTCGCTTGCTGTTACTGCCCCCTTGGTTACTTCTGGGCTTGCTGTGTCTAAGTTTGCTATTGATTACGAGCAGGCTTTTGCAGGTGTTAGGAAGACTACAGAGGCAACGGAAGCAGAATATAGCAGAATTAGCGACGGCATAAGGAAGATGGCAAAGGAAATTCCAGCGTCTGCTGTGTCTATTGCCCAGGTTGCAGAGGCTGCAGGACAGCTAGGGATTAAGAAAGAGGATATCTTGAAGTTTAGCCGTGTTATGATTGATTTAGGAAATGCGACTAATTTAACGGCTACCGAGGCGGCGACAAGTTTAGCAAGGTTTAGTAATGTTATGGGTACTAGTGCCGATAATGTGGACAGGCTGGGGTCAACTATTGTGGCCTTGGGTAATAATACGGCTACAACGGAACGTGAGATTGTGGAAATGGGCTTGCGTCTTGCTGGTGCTGGTAAGCAGGTAGGACTTACAGAAGCCCAGACTTTAGGGCTTGCGGCCGCTCTTTCTTCTGTTGGTATTGAAGCAGAAATGGGTGGCTCTGCCATGAGTAAGCTTTTAGTTAATATTAAGCTTGCTACTAGTAAGGGGGGCGAGCAGTTGCAAAAGTTCGCTTCAGTTGCTGGGCTTTCTGCTGATGAGTTTAAGCTGGCTTTTGAAAGGGACGCGTCTTCTGCTTTGCAGTTGTTTTTACAAGGTTTAAATGATACTGGCAAGAGTGGACAGTCGGCTATTGAAATTTTGTCTGATATGGGCATTGAGGAAGTGAGGCTAAGAGACACTATTTTAAGGGCTGCAAGTGCAAGTGATAAGTTTAATGAAGCCCAAAAAATAGCTAATAAGGGCTGGCAAGATAATAACGCCTTGCAACAGGAGGCACAGCAAAGATATAAAACGACGGCGTCTCAATTACAGATAGCTAAGAATAAGTTTATAGATTTAGGTATTTCTTTAGGTTCTAAGTTGCTACCTATTCTTAATAAGGGCTTGGATTTAGTGGGGCGTTTTATGGGCTTGTTTGATAAGTTACCCCAGGGCTTGCAGTCTTCTATTGGGGCTTTTGCTCTTTTAGCTGCTGCAATAGGCCCTGTAAGTTTAGCTCTTGGTGTGGTTGTTAAGGGTTTTATTAAGGCTAAGTCGGCTATTGGTTCTTTTGGTACTTTTGCTAAGAATATTTTTAAAAAGGATTTAGGACAGGGGACTAAAACGGCTAGTACGGATTTTAGGCTGGCAAGCTCTAGTATACAAGCAGATATTCAGCTTTTGAAGAGGTCTTTATTGGAGCTTGAATTGCAGGCTAAAAGGGCTAATTCTTCTTTAGCAAGGGTTGGTTCTGGTGGTTTTTTAGCTGGGGCTAATAAGGCGTCTAAGGGGGCTAAAAAGGGCAAGAATAAGGGGCTTAATAGTCCTGGTCTTGATACGGCAAGGTTTGATGTCTTGACTGCTAAGACTAAGAGATTAGGAGATGTTTCAAGCGATACTAGCAAGAAGCTTAAGGGGCTTGGTTCTTCTTCTGAAAAGGCAGGGGGTCTTGTGTTAAAGGCTGGTTCTGCTGTTGAAAAAGGAGGGGCTGGTATGGCTAAGTCTGCTAAGCTTTTGTCTAAGTCTTCACAGGCTTTAAGGGCTGTTGGCAAGGGGGCTTTGTTCGCTCTGCCATTAATAGCTGATGTTGGCTTTGGTTTTGGTGGTCTTGCGACTGCTGCAACTAGTGCTGGGGCTGGTCTTTTGGGGGCTGGTGCGTCCCTGGGTTCTTTAGCTCTTGCAGCTGCTCCTGTGGTGGCTGGTATTTCTGCAGTGGCTCTTGCTGGTTATGGGATTTATCAAGCTTTTACCGAGCAAGCAGTACCTGCTGTTGATTTGTATAAAAAGACTAGTGTTGAAACTTTTAAAAGTGTAGGCCCGCTTTATGGTCAGCATGTAGAGAGTGTTAAAAAGGTTAGTGAGCAGACACAAGAGGAATATAACCACTTTTTCAATATTTCTAAGGAAATAAGGACGGTTGCCGAGGGTATGTATACGGGCTTATATCAGAACTCAGAGGAGGGACACAGGCTTATTGTTGAAGGGGCTGAAAGGTTTAGAAATGATTATGTAGCTAAGGTTAACCAGGCTAAAGACGAGACGCTACAAAGGTTTAATGAGTTGTTTTCTTCTTCTTCTGAGCTTAGCAAAGAGGCTAAGGAGGCCTTTATTAAGGACGCTGAGGAGACGGCGACAAAGACTATTTTATCAGCTGAGGAGAGAACAAAAAGGATTATAGAATTGTCTGAGGAGCTTAAGACAGCACAAGGTGAAAATGCTAGGTCTATTAAGGATGAGATTATACGGCTAACTAAGGAGCAAGACGAGGAAACAGTTACGATTGTGGCTAAGAATAAGGCAGAACAAGAGGTTATTTTGTCTAATTTAAAAGATAGGGCTAATGAGATTACACAAGAACACGTGGCAGGGATTATTGAAAAGATTAATAAGTTACGTGATGATACGATAGAAGCGGCTAAGACTAAAAAAGACGAGCAATTAAGGCTTGCTGAGGAGTTTAAGGCAAGAAAAGAGGCTTTAAACGGACAGCTTACGACAGACGAGAAAAAGACGTATGAGGCGATGAAAAAGGCGACGGTTGAGACTTACGCCAAAGCTACTAAGGAGGCTGAACGCCTAAGAAGTGAGGGTATAAGCAAGCTTAGGGGTGAATATAGTCAGTTTGACAAGTCTTTAGATTTTAATACTGGTAAGGTTAAGTCTTGGATTGATAGAGTTATTGAGGGTATTTTAGGGCTTAATAGGACAAAAATACAGAGTCAATCGGCAACTTATAGGATAAATTACCAGGTTTACGAGCAAGTTATGCGTCTTGAAGATAGGGGAAAGGCTATTGCAAACGGCCATAATTCTTATATGGCTTACCACTATAACGGGCTTGATTTTGTCCCTTATGACGGCTACCACGCCAGACTACACAGGGGCGAGCGTGTCCTTACTGCTGAAGAGAATAAGGAGTATTCACAAGGTGGCAGGGGGGACACTGTAATTAATATTGACAAGGTTTATAATAATACTCCTCAGGATATTAGGAAGATAGCAAGGGAACTTGACTATGAAATGCGTAAGCAAAAAATGGCTTTAGGGGGTGGTTTGTAATGTTTAGTTTTAAGGGAGTTTCTAGCGATAGCTTGGGGCTTGTCTTTTCTTATTTCCCTAATTTGCCAACAGGTCAGAAAAGGACACAGTTTTTAACAGTTCCAGGCAGGGACGGCTTTTTAACTTTGGAAGATGACAGCCTAGAGGCTATAAGCCTAACTTTGGAGGGACACACAGAGGCGAGCAGGCAAGACTTACTGGCTTTTTTTAGTGGCGAGGGGGACTTGGTTTTTGATGCTTACCCGGACAGGTATTATAGGGCTATGGTTACTAAGGGGGTCGAGGTTGCTTATCCCCTGGGTAATAGTTCTTTGATTAAGTTTCTTGTGGTGTTAGAGTGTGAGCCTTTTTCAAGACTTATTAGTAATGAGCTTGTCCCACTTAGTATTACTGACGGGGCTTTTTGCGTTAATAATCCTTATAGTCTTAAGGCTTACCCTTATTTAAAAATTGCAGGTTCTGGTCTTGTAACTTTTAAAAGGGATGGACTTTTTTTATGTTCTTTTGATTTAGGGTCTGACGCGGGGGCTTATGTTGAAGTTGACAGCGAACTTAATTCTGTTTTTGTGGGTGCTTCTTCCAGAGAAAGAACTTCAAAGGGAAAGCTACCTGTTTTAAGTCCTGGTGATAATATTTTTACTGTTGAGGGTAACGTTACAAGTATAGAAATTAAATATAATTGGAGGCTCTTATAGTGATTAGTTTATTTTTTGAAAGGGATAATAGATTTTTTGATAATAGGGGCTGGTATGTTTTAAATGACTGTATTTCTTGTGTGGTAAGTGAAGACTTAAACGGCCGCTATGAGCTTAATTTAACCTACCCCTCAGAGGCTAAGCAGGCTAAGAAGCTTAAGCTTGCTAGGGTTTTAAGGGTTCCTAATTATAAGGGGGATCAACTTTTCCGTATTAAGTCTATTGTTAAGGATTTAGACACTTTAAAGGTTTATGCTACTCATATTTTTTATGACTTGGCAGGTAATTTTATTGAGGATATTTTCATCAGAAAAGAGGACGGTTCGGTTGCTCTTAATCGGGTTTTAAGTGCTTCGGTTAGTCCTCATACTTTTACGGCTATAAGCGATATTAATATACAGGCGTCTTCACGTTTGGTTAGAAAGAATACTGTCCAGGCTATTATGAGCGATGAAGACAATAGCCTTATTTCACGTTGGGGTGGTGAGTTAGACAGGGATAATTTCAGGATTAATTGGTTGTCTAGTATGGGGACTGATAAGGGGGTTACGATAAAGTACCGTAAAAATCTTACTGGTCTTGAGTTTAAAGAGGATTATTCAGGGCTTGTAACTCACATTATGCCAAAGGGCTATGACGGTTTGTTGATACCTGAAAAGTATGTTGTAAGCCCCTTAGAGAGTAAGTATTTTGTTAAGAATTATAGGGTTATTGAATATCCCGATGTTATTTCAGAACAGCTTAGCCCAGACAATGAAAATAAGATAAACCACGAGGAGGCTTTGCAGACTTTGAAGGAAAGGGCAAGGTATGAGTTCGAGCAAGGGCTGGATAAACCAGAAATTACTTGTGAGGTTTCTTTTGCTGATTTGTCTAAGACTAGGGAATATAAGGATTATGCAGTTCTTGAGAGGGTTTATTTGGGCGATACTTTAAGGGTTGTTCATAAGGGCTTTGAGGTAGCAACCCGTGTTGTTGGTTATTCTTATGACTGCTTACTTGAAAGGTTTGTTAGCCTTAGGTTGTCTTCTAAGCCTATACATAATTATATGGTTCAAGCTATTAATAGGCAGGCGTCGCTTGAGACTAAGCTTAATGAGGTTGAATTATCGGCAGTTGATAAGGCTAAGGAGGCTTTAAAGACGTCTTTAAACCAGGGTATGGGAAGCAATATTCGCTATTATAAGGACAAGATTTATATTATGGATACTGACAGCGAAAAGACGGCTAGGGTTATTTGGAAGTTTGATGTCAACGGTCTTAGCGTGTCGACAACTGGTATTAATGGCGATTTTAGGCTGGCTACGTCTTCGGACGGTCAATTGTTCGCCGAGATTATCACGGGCTTAAGGATTAATGCCGATATGATAGAAGCAGGTTCTATTGATGTGAATAATGTTTCTATTAGACACGGTAATAAGGAGGTTATCGGCGTTAGGGACAATAAGCTTTTTATTGACTTTAGCACTAGTGAGAATTTCAAAAGGGAGTTTGTAGAGACTTTAAAAGAAAAGATTTCTCAAATTGTGGTTGATGAAGACGGGATATTACAGACTTTAAAGAATACTACTAAAGACGAGTTGGCTTATATTGAAAAGGATATTAATTATTTAAGAAATAGGCTAGGGAGCGATGGGACAATCGAATTTTCTAAGAATAGGTTATTAGGAGATGTAAACGGCACTTCTAGGCTTGGTGAAAATTTTGTTGTTTTGCATAATGGCGATGGTTTTAAGGATAATACAAACTATACTTTAAGCTTTGAGCTTGAATGCCAGCCTTATTTAAGGGTTGATGTAAGATTTAATCAGCCTAATAGGAAGCCTTGGCGAGTTACTGCAAGGGCTAATAATCCTTTAATAGCTGAAGTAACAAGCGATAGTGATATATTAAGCCTTTATAGTGAGGTTTCTTATAGGCTTTCTTTTTCTTCTAAGTGGTATAAGTCTAAGGTTATTGATTTAGATATGGCAAGTAATGCAGTAAGTGGGGGTCTTTATAATCCCTTGCTTGAGTATAGGCAGCTTGTAGACGGCGACGATATCCAGACGGATTGGGACTTGTCGCCAGAAATTATTTTTGATGGAGGCGGTGTTTAGTATGACAGAAAAGATTACTGCAAGGGTGCAACATAAGAGGATGACAAAAGCCCAGTGGCTGGCAAGTGATATTGTGCTTTATGAGGGTGAAATAGGTGTTGAGAGTGATACGGGCTTTTTAAAGGTAGGAGACGGTAGAAGCCTTTATAGTGCTTTAAGCTATCTTACGGGACCACAAGGAGAACGTGGCGAACAAGGAGAGCGTGGGCTTACTGGTGCAAGAGGTGCTACGGGTGCAAGAGGTGCAACAGGGGCTAAGGGAGATAAGGGCGACAAGGGCGACAATATAACGATTAGGTCGAATAGGACTTTAAGCAATGGTAATATTGAGATTACTTTTAGCGACGCTTCAACCCTAACTATTCCCGCTGCGAATGTTGTTTTTTCTTCTCTTACAGAAGCACAGCGTAATTCTTTAAAAGGAGAACGTGGAGAAAGGGGAGAAAGGGGCGAGAGAGGCCCAGCAGGTGCAAGAGGTGCTACTGGTGCTACGGGTCCAGCAGGTGCAAGAGGTGCTACTGGTGCTACGGGTCCAGCAGGTGCAAGAGGGGCTACAGGGGCTACTGGGGCTAGTATTACGATTTGGTCGGGGACTAATGCCCAGTATTTAGCCCTGCGTAATAAGAACGATAGCAGGACGCTTTATTTGATTACGGAGGATTAGCTTATGGTTGTTTGTAATTTTAAGACGGCTAAGAAGGTGTTTTATAGGGGGAATAGGATTATTAAGGCTTATTACGGGGGTAATTTGATTTTTGGCAAGATTAAGTACGCCTTAAATGAGGCTAGCATGTCTTTTACTTATCCGTCTTATTGGTCGGCTTCTACTCCTAGGTCTTCGCTTTCTTTACGTAAGCCTTTGAAGTTTAAAATTATTTTTGATGAGGCTAATTTTAGGGATGCTGGGGCTTTTAGTTTAAGTATGGCTAGAACTAGTTACGGAACAGGGGCTTATTTTAATGAAAGTTTTAGCTCCTCAGACGGGCAAGTTGTAAGTGTGGGTAATAGGTCTTATAGGGTTTTTGAGTATACCAAAAATTGGGATAGACACCCACCTTCAAGCTTTGGTTCTAGTGAGTATTGGTTTGTGCTGTATTTTATTAGCCGGGGCAATATAGAGAACTTGCAACCAAAAATTAGTGTTTGGGAGGCGAATTGATGAAGCTTTTAGTTAATGGTATTGAGCATAATTTGGAGTTTAAAAACGGCAGATATTACGCTTCTTTTAATTCTGGTCAAGATTTAAGCCGTCTTTTGGTTTCTTCTGATTGTATAGGTGTTAGTAGTTTTAAGAATATTCAGCTTGAGCAGGGCTTGGTGGCTACGAGGTTTGAAGCTCCAGAAGTTAGGAATAATAAGCGTGAGGGGTTTATTGCCAAAACTTTGGATACTTTGGGCAATTTAGACGAGAGGCTAAAGCAGGCTAGCTTGAGGGCTGAGGAACGTTTTAGGACTTTTGAAAGTAGGATTGATAGCTTTAGGTCTGAAGTTGGTTCTGTTAAGCGTTCGGTTGCTACTAATTTTAATAATATTTGTTTAGATACTAGGACTACTAAAACGGGGTCTAGGCTGGCTTTTGCTCTTAGTGAGCCTATAGAGGAGGCTAGCCTGTATACTGTTATTTTTGATAGTTTAAATCCACCTAGAAATAGGTCTGTTTCTGTGCGTGATGATGCTTTAGCAAATAGGCTTACTTTGAAAGATTATAATAATGTTTTGGTGGTGCGTTTTGCTCCTGTTGCTATTGGTAGGAGGGAGTTTTTTATTGATGTTACGGGTTCTAGTGTTAGCCTTTTAAATGTTAGGGTTTATAAAGGGGATATAAGGGACGTTCCCTTTGTTAAGAAAACCGAGTTTGAAAGTTCTGTTACGAATATTATTCAGAATAATGAGCAGATTTCGCTAACGGCTAGTAAGGTTGATGAGATTAAAAGCGAGTTTATGCCAGGCAATAATATTTTTGTAAGAAAGGCTAGCATGTCTAATTCTAGGCTTAAGTTTGTTTTAAGTAGGGCTAAAAGGGCTAATGTCAAGTATACTTTTGTGGCTGATGTTAGCGGGATTAGTGAAGCTATGCAACCTTTAGCTTTGTCTGTTGTTAATTTGGTAGGTGGTGAGCCTATCAAGGTTAAGAATGGTCAGTTTGCTGTATCTTTTGCTTTTTCCGATAGTTTGGCTGAGATTGTTTTTTCTGGTTTGCCAGCTAATATTGCTTTTGAGAATGTAAGGATTTTTGAGGGTGATTACGCCTGGTTTTTCAATAGGCATAATTTCACGACTAAGGAGGAGACTAAGGCAGAGGTTAGCGTATCCTTAAAAGAGGGTATAAGGGCTTTGTTTACTACTAAAAACGGCAAGGTAAACGGGGTTGTGATTGATGGGGTTTCTACTAAGATACAGGGGGATCTTGATATTCAGGGTATTTTGTCGGCTTATACTGGTATTATGGGGGGCTTTAGAATTGGTGATAATCCTAACGGTAGCGGCCAATGGCTGACTGGTAAATATGATTTTGACGTTGGTATTGCTTCTGGTTCTGGGCAGTATACAGCCCTTTGGGCTAATTGGGGCAGTAATTGGAATACTGCGGGCAGGTATGCTTGGCGTGTTACTTCTGACGGTCAGATGTATTGCGGCAATACTGCAAGCTTTTATAATGGTATTGATGTTACGGAACGGGAGTCTTATTTTAATAAACTTGTTTATTTGTCGGGTGGTGCTGAGATTACGCAAGGAGGCTATACTTTTAATTTTACTAGTGGGGGCGATATTACGGTTAGTGGCTCTGGCAGAAGGTGGAAAGTTCAGTGGGAAGAGATTTAATTTTGTTTTTGAAAGGGGGCGTTTTTTGTGGAGTTTAAGGTCGAGAATTTTTTACTTGATGATATTATGCAAAGTAGGCGTGAGTTAGCCGAATATAAGGTTGCTTATCTTAGTTTGCTTAAGGATAATGAGGAGTTGAAAGAGAAGTTGAGAGTTTACGAACAAGAGGAGGTAAAAGAAGATGAAGTTTAATTTGGTTTATTCTTTGCCGCGTTTTTCTAGCGATGGCTTGGTTAATGCTACGATTGTCGCCATTAAGTGCGATGATTTTAATAGCTTACAGCTTACGGTTGAGGGGGATCACAGGGGCAAAAATGACGATGAGCTGGTAGGTCTTGCCCTTGATAGGTTTTATGAGCTGGTTTTCCCTAATAGGGCTAATAATGAAAGGTTTGATAGCTTGCAAAGTGAGCTTGAACAGATTAAGGATAAGTACCTTGGAGAGATAAGGCAAGAGATGGCGACGTTTAACGATATGTTAAAGGCTACTGCTTTAATCTTGAATGAACAGATTGAAGACGAGGAGGAGGAAGAAGACGAGGGGCTAGCAGGTGAGGCTGTGGTAGCTGATGATGGGCTAGAGGGTGCTTTTTCTTCTGATAAGCTAGCAGGCGATGCTGTAGTTGGTAGTCCAGGGGCTGATGTTCCAGGGTCTGATGATAAGCTAGCAAGCGACGGGGGAGTGGCTGATAATGATAAGCTAGCAGGTGATAGTCCAGAAGTTGAGGCTCAAGTTGGAAAAGAGGACACAGCAGAGACTGAGGAAGTAGCCGTTGATAAAGCAGAGGGTGTAAAGGTAGATGCAGGACTTGATGACGATAAAGTAGGCTTTGAAGCTGATAGTGTAAGGTCTGATGAGGATAAAGCAGGGGCTGACGCCCAGCTTGGAAAAGATGACGATTTAAGCCTTGATAGTGCGTCTTCTGCTGTTTCTGGGGTTGATAGTTTAGGCTCTGGTTTGGCAGGCTCTAATGGGGCTAATATTGGCTCTGATGGGGCAGTTGATAATCCAGAAGTTGATAAGGGGGCAGTTGATAGTCCAGAAGTCGATACTCCAGCAAGTGAGCCTTTAGATCATGTTGTAGATATTGAGGATGAAGCGGCAGAAACTGAAAAGGTTGATGATAAAGCAGAGACTGAAAAAGTGGATACTGAAAGAACGGAGGCAGGACTTGCTGATGATAAAGCAGAGACTGAAAAAGTGGATAGTCTAGGATCTGATGCTGAAGTGTCTTCTGCAGGTGATGCTGTGGATCATGAGGTAACTTTTGATGATGAGGAAGTAGAGGGGCAGTAGATGAAGTTAAGACACTTTAGACTTAAATTAAGTAATTTTTTGAAAGGGGGTGGTGCAATGATGATTAATTATTTCGCAATGCAGGTGGAATTAGGTTGGATTACAATAAATCAAGTTCCTAAAAAATGGCGTGCTAAAGTTAGCGAGCTTTTGGAAAAATCAAACCTAGGCAATAAGGAGGCTTAAAAGCTTCTTGTTTGTTAATTTTTTATTATTTTTAGGGGGTATGTATGCTTGAGTTGATAGTAACGGCTTTGACGGTTTTAATTGCTCCTGTTTCTTTGGCAGTCTTAAACCATATTTTAAAGGGTCGTGAGAAGTCTTTAGAGAGGGTGGCGAACAATGTAAGCCGAATAGAGGAGGCAGTAGACAAAACAGCACAAGGCACAAGGGCTATTTTAAGCTATAGGCTTATAAAGGATATGCGAGGGGCTTTACATGCTGGATTTACTACTGTTGATAAGGTGCAAGAGGTAGCCGAACTTTATGAAAGCTATGAGAATTTAGGCGGTAATTCTGTAGTTTCTACCTTATTTATTGAATATAAGAATTTGCCGCTAAAAAGAAAGGGGGGCTAAGATGGATTTTTTAACGCCTTATATTAATGCTGAAATAGTGGCCTTTTGTCTGCTGTTTGGCAATGTTTTAAAAAATAATTTGGGCTTTGTAAATAATAGGTTTATTCCTTTTATTTTGGGGCTTGTTGGGGTTTTGCTTAATATTGGTTTTAAAAATGATGTTAATTTTTTAATCGTTTTAAGTGGTTTTGTGAGTGGTCTTCTTTCGACTTCGCTTCACCAGGGCTATAAGAATTTGATGTCAAACGATGATAAAATACCGAATAAGTAATTTTTAAAGCTTATTGACAAGTTACACATTTTTGTGTATATTGGTTAGTGTGAGATAAAAGGGCTATTTTAAAACAGTCGGCTTTTTTGGATAAATAGCCCTCCCTTACATTAGGAGGTTTTTTTATGTTTGTAGTTTATCCAGCTATTTTTTATAAGGATAAGGAAAGTGAAAGCTTTAATGTGGTTTTCCCTGATTTTGATTATGGAGCAACTTTTGGGCAGGATTTGAAAGAGGCTTTTAAAATGGCACAAGATTATATTTGTTCTTGGTTGTATGATGATTTTATTAAGGGAAATAAGCTTGTTAAGGCTTCTAGTATACATAATATTAAATTAGAAAATGACGGCTTTAGTATTTTAGAAGAAAGTTTTGTAACTTTGGTAAGTGCTGATTTGTTAGAATATGCTAAGAGAACAGAAAATAAAACGGTAAGGCGTAATGTTTCTATACCTAGTTATTTAAACGAATTGGTTAAGGAAAAAAATATTAATGTTAGTCAGATTTTAAAAGAGGCTTTGTTAAAAGAATTATAGGCTAAATTAAAAGAGAGTGTTTAACTCTCTTTTTGTGTGTCTATGTAATATTTATATAGCTTTTCTGCTGTTTTTAGGGTCATGTTTTCTATTTTGCGGTCACCGTTTTTGAAAAATTGCATAGATGATATGGCTAGCCCTGTTTTTTTTGATATTTTATAAGCTGTGTTTTCTTGTAAAACTTGGTTTATAATTTTGTATACTTCTTGCATGGTTTTTTACCTCTATTTAAAAAATAATATGTATATTTGTAATATTAAAGTTATTAGTAAAATAACGAATGTTATTTTTTGGATTATATTTTTTTTCATGGTATAATAAACGATGTTCCTACTTTAGCCTTTCGGCTAAAGTGGTTCACTTAAAAAAGTTTATTAGAGCAGTTATTAAATTGATTATAGCTATTATGAAATTAATAGTTATTATGGTATTATCTTTTTTTGACTGTTCTTTTCTTTTTCTAAGTCTTTTTTTGTTCATCGTTTTCCCTCCTTTCTTTATATTATAATTATACATCAAAAGAGATATATTGTCAAGAGTTTTTAGAGAATTTTTTTAAAAAATTTGACAAAATATTTTAACGCATAATAAACAAGCCTAAGGGTTTATTTTTTTAAACAAAATTAAGTATGAATATATTTCCGGGTAATTAATTTATGAAAATAATTAAATTTTATTGATTTTTATTTGGGAAAATGGTATATTTAATTAAACAGAGGAGGTTTTTACTATGGATAAAAATGCAAAGTTACATTTTTTAAATGGTATTTTATTAGCTTTTAATTTTAATTTTTTTAAAGTAGGTAAACCTAATTTTAAAACACATTTAGATGATAAAAAAAATTTAGAAAATGATTTTAATAATATTAGTAAAGATTTTTTGGGAGTAACTAATGACTTCAAAGAAAGATATTGCTAAAAATAATGATATAAATAAAATTCAAAAACAAATAGAGGCATTATCAAAAAAAGATAAATTATTACTTTTACAAAAAATAGAGATAACTGAAGAATATAGTGGGATGTTACCACCACCAGCAATGCTAAAGGAGTTTGACAATATAATTCCTAATGGTGCTGATAGATTGATGAAATTGTTAGAGGTAGAAGTTAAAGAACGCCATGAAAATAATAAAATTTATTTAAAGTATACTAGTGTGGGCTTGTATTTGGCTTTTGCTTTAGCTATAGGTGCATTTATAGGTGGTTTTTATTTGGCAGTTAAAGGAAATAATATAGGGGCTGCTATTTTAATTGGTTCTGTTTTATCTGGAGTGATAATTTCTTTTATAAAGGGTAAATAATATAATATAAATTAAAAGAGAGTGTTTTAACTCTCTTTTTGTGTGTCTATGTAATATTTATATAGCTTTTCTGCTGTTTTTAGGGTCATGTTTTCTATTTTGCGCTCGCCTGTTATGTATTTTTGGAGCATGTTTATGTTTAAGTTTGTAGCTTTTCCTATTTGGTAGGCTGTTATTTGACCGTTTAGTAATTTTTCTATGTGGTGTTGTATAATCATTTTTTTACCTCCTGAATATTTTATGTTGTGTGGGCTTGTATTTTTTATTTGTCCATGTTATAATTAAGCAAGATATAAGGAGGGGATTTTTCCCCAGCCTTATTATTTTAAAAATTTTTCAAACAACTCTACTAAAATTTTTAATATCTGTAAGGTGCAATATACTATATTAATTTTTATTAGTAGGGTTGAAATTTTTTTTTGTTTTTTCTTGCTCATTTTCTCACCTCCTTATGTTTATATTATACTCTAAAAAGAGGTTAAAGTCAAGAGTTTTATGAGAATTTTTTTTAAAAATTTGACAAAATATTTTAATTTTGTTAATATGATTTTAGAGATAAAAACCAATCCTTAGTGATTTAACCTATCTCTTTCTAAAACACTAATGTTAGTAAATCTATAGTGATATAGAAGTGTAATAGAAGCACGTTACACTGCTTGGCAGAGCTTAATAACTGTTCCTTTGCGATAAGCCTAAAAAGCACAACATAGGGAGTTAGTTTTAATAACTAATCGATTACTCCGTTCGGTAGTTTTTAACCGTTCCGTGCTTTGTATAACAGGGGTACGTTATACTGCCTACCACAGGCTTTGTGAGTGGTCTTTTAGTAGTGAGCGAAAAGAGAGTTAGCTATTCGTTATTTTGGCTTACTTTTGTAAGGCAATTTTATTTTAAAAAGTAAATTTATAAGTTAATTTTAAGTCAATTTTTGGTTGGCTTTTTTATTTTGAAAGGAGTTTTTTTTATGGTAACACAGACAGAAGCGATTAGTTGGGTAAAAAGTAAGATAGGGGGGCGTACTGATTTTGACGGTTGGTATGGTTCTCAGTGTGTGGATTTGATTATGGCTTATGTTTATGATAATTGGGGCGGTAAAGTTCACGGTAATGCTATTAATTATGTTAATAATGCTTTGCCAGCTGGTTTTAGGCGTTTTAAAAAGGGTGAGGTTACTATTCAACCAGGTGATATTGTGGTATGGAATATTACTTTACCTTGGGGGCATATTGGCATTTGTACGGCTGTAAATGGAGGTTTGCTTACTTGTGTTGAGCAAAATGTAGACGGCAACGCAGACGCTTTGACAAAGGGAGGCCCTGCAAGGGTTGTTAATAGGTATGATGGCTTGGTTGCCGCTATTATTAGGCCACCTTATGATGTTGATGGTGCAAATGATAGGGAGTGGACAAGGGTTCCTGAGAGTTGGCATTTTACGGTTACGGCTGGGTCTTTAAATGTTAGAAATGAGCCTAGGCTTGATTGTGAAGTGGTGGCTGTTTATAAAAGGGGTCAAGTTATTAATTATGATAGTTATTGCATAGCTAATGGTTATGTGTGGGTTTCTTATGTTTCTTCTAGTGGTAAGCGTAGGTTTGTTGCGACTGGTACTTTTAGGGATAATAAAAACCAAATGGAATTTGGCCATTTTAGATAGTTTAAGGGAGCTTATTTGCTCCCTTTTTTTGTTTGTTTGTAGTAGTTGTATAGTTTTTCTGCTGTGGCTAGTGTCATGTTGTCTATTTTGTTAATACCGTTTTTGTAGCGTTGTATTGTTGTTGGGTTTAGGTTTAGACTTTTAGCTATTGTGTAGGCTGTAATATTGCTGTTTAGTAGTTTTTCTATTTCTTTTTTCATGTTTTATTCTCCTTTTTTATTCTCCTTGTTTTTTAGGTATAGACTTATTATAAATTTTACTAATGCTAATATTATAAAAAATATTCCTAGTTTTAATATCATTTTGTTTACTTTAACTTGAAATTTGTTATAATTATAGGTAAGGGGATTTCTCCCCTTAATCTTAATTTATTAATTTTGATATTAATATTAAGATTATACCTATAATTAAGTCTATCAGTGCGTCTAATAGTAGTTTTTCCCACTGTATAGGCTTTTTATTTTGTTTAGGTTTCAAGCTTTATTGCTCCTTTCTTTATTTTTTAGTAAAGTTTTTATCAACTTTACATATATTATTATACACAATATTGTCTGTTTTGTCAAGTGTTTTTTATGATTTTTTTAATATTTTACATAAATAAAGTGTATAGAAAAAGAGAAAAAGTATTAAAAAAGAGAAAAAAATATTGGCAAGAACAATATAATATTGTATAATATTATTATCAAGCTAGAAAGGTGTTAAAAGCTTGAAAAAGTGGGATGAAAAAATCGACGAAATCAAAGACTTCATCGACAAGTTGGTTTTGTTGGTATTATCACTTGGAACTTTAGCTAGTTTGATTAAGTGGATAATACAAACATTATTAAAATAATTATATAGGGGCGAAAGCCCCTAATAATTGAATTATAACATTTTTTTAAGTTTATAACAAGAGGTATGAAAGATTTATTTTTAAATATTGGTGGTTTAATTGTAAAAATACTTATTTTATGTGTTACTATATATGTTTTTTATAAAATGTTAGTATAGCTATATATATTTGAACTTAAGGAGGTGAAGATTTTGGAAAAATTAACGTTAAAGATGCTAAGGGTTAAGTTTAATTTGTCGCAAGATGAAGTGGCTGGGCGTTTGAATATATCCGCTGCGACTTGGAGCAAGTGGGAAAGAGCTATTAATTTCCCTAGTGTACCAGATATTAAAAAAATAGAAAAACTTTTTAATATCACTTATGCTGATATTGATTTTAAAATATAAATTAGCCTTAGTTTATTTTTTTACTGATTATTATTTATGAATAGTTTACGCAATTAAAAGGAGCATTAGCTCCTTTTTTTATTTTGGCTATTTTTATAAAAAAAGATGAAAAAATATTTCATGGGGTGTTTTTATTTTTCTATATAAAATTTTGGCAAGTTTATACTTTTTATCATAGCCAACCTATATTTTAAATTATTTATTAAACTCACTATATATTGTTCTAATAGTATGCTCATAATCTGAATTATGAACTCCTACTATAATATTTATTTCATCACTTGTTTGAGATATAACTATTACATTTATTCCTGCTTTACCAAGAGCTGAAAATAGTCTGCCTGAAGTACCGATTTTGTTTTTCATTTGTGAACCGACTGTCGCTATTAGCGATATTTCATTCATTACTGTTATTTCATCTGCATTTGTAATTTTTTTAAGTTTAGCAATTAGTTCATGAATAAAAGGCTTAATATCTTCAGTTGCTACAATAACTGAAAAAGAGTCTATTCCACTAGGTATATGCTCAATACTTACATTATATTCTTCAAAAATTATCAAAGTTTTACTTATTAGACCAATTTCATTTGACATATGATTTTTCTTTATTGTAATTATAGAAAAATCTTTTTTACCAGCTATACCTGTAATTACATTATTGGTTTCATCTTTACTGTTTTTTATAATAGTTCCTTTATTAGTTGGATTGTTGGTATTTAATATTTGAATAGGAATATCCTTATCCTTTACAGGAAAAATAGCTTCTTCATGAAGAACACTAGCTCCCATATATGACAACTCACGCAATTCTGTATAATTTATTAAATCAATTTCCTTTGGGTTATCAACTATTCTTGGGTCTGCCATTAGGACACCAGAAACATCAGTCCAATTTTCATAGACTTCAGCATTAGACACATTAGCAATAATTGCCCCAGTAACATCTCCGCCACCCCTTGACATTATTTTTATTTCTCCACTAGGAAGAGAACCATAAAAACCAGGTATAAGTAACTTAGAATTATTTTTTATTATTTCATCAAATTTATTTTGAGTTTTTTCATAATTTACACTTCCATTATAATTGAAGAAAATTAAATCTTTAGCATCTACAAATTTATAGTCCAGATATTCAGCCATTAATAAAGCTGTAAGATACTCACCTCTACTAACTAAATAGTCTTCATCTATATATTTTACTAACTCTTTTTCAAGCTTATCTAATTCTTTTTCAATATCAAAATTAATATTCAAATTATTTCTAATTTCTATAAATCTTTTTCTTATTATAGAATAAATATTTTCACAATTTATATTATATTTTATGTGAGCATAACACAAATACAGTAAATCTGTTATCTTATTATCTTCCTTATGAGCCTTGCCAGCCGCACTAACTACAACAAATTTTCTTGACTTATCACTTACTACAATTTCTTTTACTTTTTTAAATTGCTCCGAACTTGCAACTGAGCTACCACCAAATTTAGAAACTTTAACCATAATAACTCCTTTTAATAATAATTTATAAATATTATATCACTATAGAAATTTTTATCAATAGAATAAAATAAAAAAGCAAAGAAGTCTTTATAACTATCTTAACTTTTTAAATTTTATATTTAATTAATATAGTATTAAAAATTTATGTTCGAAATAAAAAATTAATTTATTTACTTAAAATAAATAAGTGATTAAAAATTATTTATTTTTATAAATCCAATGTCTTTTTGTCAATTTATCACCTTCATTAACAATATTTTCTAATATTCCACCAGATGCAAGAATAGTTTTTTCAGAAGCTATATTTTCACTATCACAAGTTACCAATATTTTGTCTAATTTTAAATTATCAAAAGAAAATTCCAAGCATTTCTTCATCATTAATTTAGCATAACCCTTTCTTCTTTCGTCATGACGAACACTATATCCAATATGACCACCGAAATTAAATAAATAATCATTAAGCTCGTGTCTTAAATTTATAATGCCCACAATTTTATTTTCTATTATTAATACAAATGTATTCGCAGGCACAAAATCTTTATTTAATAAAGTTTCTTTCTTAGTAGCTAGTTTAACTTCTTTAATCCAGTTTTCAATATTATCACTATCTTTAAGACCAGCAGCACCATGTATATGGTCTGAATACTTTAAAATATGGTTTTTGTATTTCAAAATTAATTCAATATCAGAATATTCTATTTCTCTAAATTCCATAAAATTCTCCTTTATAAACTTAAAATTTAATTAATTATACCATAAAAAATATTTTGATGATAAATTATATAGAAAAAAATAGTAAATTATATAATTAAGTTAGCCAGTAGTACAAAAAAAGCATCTCATAGGATATACTTTTAGTAACTACAAAAAAAGGATACCAAGAGATGCAAGAACATTATAACACAAAAGGCAAACACATTACAGAAAAAGAGCGTTATTTAATTGAAAAATGGAAAAAAGAAGGAAAAAGTAACCGAGAAATCGCTAGATTATTAGGCAAAAATCACCAAACTATTAATAACGAAATTAAACGCGGACTGATTGATTTATCTTTTCATGGTGGCACTAAAGAATACTCTGCTCAAAAAGCACAGAATGATTATAATCATTTACGTTTAGCCGTAGGTAGAACGGATACGTGGACTGTAGAAAAAGAAAATGTAATCAGAGAAAAAATTATGGATAAATATTCCCCTGAAATGATTAGTCAATTACCAGATATGCCGTCTTTTACGACAATTTACACATGGATATATAAAGGATGGATAGCAGGTATTTCACGTAAACATCTGATTTACCCTAGAAAAACTAAACCAATAAAATCAAATGAAAAACGACCACCAAGAAAAACGAATGCCCTCTCTATTGAACAGCGACCACAAGAGATTAACGAACGAAAAGAAATTGGGCATTTTGAAATTGATTTAGTCATTTTAAACAAGAAACGTGGACAACAGTTATTGACATTAACAGACAGAAAAACACGCTATGAAATCATTCGTCTTATTCCTGATAAAACGGCCCAAAGTGTGAATACCGCTTTGACGTCTATTCAACAAGACTATTTAATTCGCTCTTTAACAGCTGATAATGGTTCTGAATTTTTAAGACTAGACGAAGCCATCACTTGTCCTATTTATTACGCACATCCGTTTTCTTCTTATGAACGAGGTAGTAACGAAAATGCAAATCGATTGATTAGACGATGGTTCCCAAAAGGCACAACAACCGTTACTCCTAACGAAGTAACGGCTGTTGAACAATGGATAAATCGTTATCCACGTAAATTATTTAATTATGTATGTCCTTATGACTTGCCTGAGGTGCCTAACTTACTATTGTAATTTGCGATATAGAAAAAAATTAAATAAAAAACCAAAAAACACTTGACAAGAAACAAAAACAAATGCTAGAATAAAAAAGTCCTAAAAGACCAACAATTCATAGAAAAAAACAAGCAAAAGTTCATAAAATAAAAAATGCTTTTAAACAATTTTAAAAACATTTAAAAAATTTTTAAAAAAACCCAAAAAAGAACTTGACAAAGAAAAAATAGAATGATAGAATATAAAAGCTGTAAAAAAAGCAGCAACTTGAACATTGAAAACTAAAAGAAAAAGTCAACGTTAATTCCAAAAAAAGTTAAAAAAGACAACAAAAAACTTTAAAAGAGCTAATCAAACAAACAAATAAAATTTGGAGAGTTTGATCCTGGCTCAGGACGAACGCTGGCGGCGTGCCTAATACATGCAAGTCGAGCGAAAAGATGTAGGAGCTTTGCACCAACAACTTTTAGCGGCGAACGGGTGAGTAACACGTAAAGAACCTGCCTCATAGACTGGGACAACTACTGGAAACGGTAGCTAATACCGGATAAGATTAAAATCGCATGAAGAAAAATTAAAAGTCGGAGAAAACTGACACTATGAGATGGCTTTGCGCTGCATTAGCTAGTTGGTAGGGTAAAAGCCTACCAAGGCGACGATGCATAGCCGACCTGAGAGGGTGATCGGCCACACTGGGACTGAGACACGGCCCAGACTCCTACGGGAGGCAGCAGTAGGGAATCTTCCGCAATGGACGAAAGTCTGACGGAGCAACGCCGCGTGAGTGAAGAAGGATTTCGGTTCGTAAAACTCTGTTGTTAGGGAAGAATGACTGTATAGTAACTATATACAGTAGAGACGGTACCTAACCAGAAAGCCACGGCTAACTACGTGCCAGCAGCCGCGGTAATACGTAGGTGGCAAGCGTTGTCCGGAATTATTGGGCGTAAAGCGCGCGCAGGTGGTTTAATAAGTCTGATGTGAAAGCCCACGGCTCAACCGTGGAAGGTCATTGGAAACTGTTAAACTTGAGTGCAGGAGAGAAAAGTGGAATTCCTAGTGTAGCGGTGAAATGCGTAGAGATTAGGAGGAACACCAGTGGCGAAGGCGGCTTTTTGGCCTGCAACTGACACTGAGGCGCGAAAGCGTGGGGAGCAAACAGGATTAGATACCCTGGTAGTCCACGCCGTAAACGATGAGTGCTAAGTGTTGGAGTCAAAAGACTTCAGTGCTGCAGCTAAGGCATTAAGCACTCCGCCTGGGGAGTACGGTCGCAAGACTGAAACTCAAAGGAATTGACGGGGACCCGCACAAGTGGTGGAGTATGTGGTTTAATTCGAAGCAACGCGAAGAACCTTACCAAGTCTTGACATACAGTGAAGAGATAAGAGATTAAATTGTTATTGCCTATGGTAATACACTGATACAGGTGGTGCATGGTTGTCGTCAGCTCGTGTCGTGAGATGTTGGGTTAAGTCCCGCAACGAGCGCAACCCTTATAACTAGTTGCCAGCAGTAAGATGGGGACTCTAGATAGACTGCCAGTGACAAACTGGAGGAAGGTGGGGATGACGTCAAATCATCATGCCCCTTATGACTTGGGCTACACACGTACTACAATGGATAAGAACAAAGAGAAGCGACCTTGTAAAAGCAAGCCAACCTCACAAAACTATTCTCAGTTCGGATTGTAGTCTGCAACTCGACTACATGAAGCTGGAATCGCTAGTAATCGCGGATCAGAATGTCGCGGTGAATACGTTCCCGGGTCTTGTACACACCGCCCGTCACACCACGAGAGTTTATAACACCCGAAGACGGTGGCCTAACCGCAAGGAGGGAGCCGGTCACGGTGGGGTAGATGATTGGGGTGAAGTCGTAACAAGGTAGCCGTATCGGAAGGTGCGGCTGGATCACCTCCTTTCTAAGGAAAAAGGAAAAACATTGACAATTTCTTTTAGTTTTGAGTGTTCAAACACTCAAGCACAATGAAAACAGAATATATATTATAAAGAAGATTTACAAGAGAAAAACCGAGAAAAAGAGTTCAAGGAAAAAACGAAGCCAAAGCTACACGATTAAGTAGAAAAGAGCACACGGAGAATGCCTTGGCACTAGGAGCCGAAGAAGGACGTGACAAACGACGAAACGCTACGGGAAGACGTAAGTAATCAAAGATCCGTAGATATCCGAATGGGGCAACCCGGCAGAAATAAAAAGCTGTCACCCGAAAGGGAGGTAACGCAGAGAACTGAAACATCTAAGTACCTGCAGGAAAAGAAAGAAAAATCGATTTCCTAAGTAGCGGCGAGCGAAAAGGAAAAAGCCCAAACCCTAAAGCATGCTTTAGGGGGTTGTAGGACTATCAACAAATTGGAGAAAAGCCATAGTCAAATCGCATGGGAAGGCGAGCCAAAGAAGGTAAAAGCCCTGTAGACGAAATGGCAAATTGAAAAGAGATAGAACCTGAGTACAGCGGAACACGAGAAATTCCGTTGGAAACAGCCAGGACCATCTGGCAAGGCTAAATACTACCTAGTGACCGATAGTGAACCAGTACCGTGAGGGAAAGGTGAAAAGAACCCCGGGAGGGGAGTGAAAAAGAACCTGAAACCGTGTGCTTACAACTAGTCAGAGCACTATATAAGTGTGATGGCGTGCCTTTTGTAGAATGAACCGGCGAGTTACTCTATCATGCAAGGTTAAGTGGAAGACATGGAGCCGAAGCGAAAGCGAGTCTTAAAAGGGCGAAATAGTATGATGGAGTAGACCCGAAACCAAGTGATCTACCCATGGCCAGGTTGAAGTTTAGGTAACACTGAATGGAGGACCGAACCAGGACACGTTGAAAAGTGTTTGGATGAGCTGTGGGTAGGGGAGAAATTCCAATCGAACTTGGAAATAGCTGGTTCTCTCCGAAATAGCTTTAGGGCTAGCCTCGTTAGAAGTTTATTGGAGGTAGAGCACTATTTGGACTAGGGGCCCATCCCGGGTTACCGAATTCAGATAAACTCCGAATGCCAAATAAATATAAACGGGAGTCAGACTGCGGGTGATAAGGTTCGTAGTCAAAAGGGAAACAGCCCAGACCGCCAGCTAAGGTCCCAAATTGTATGTTAAGTGGAAAAGGATGTGATGATGCACAGACAACCAGGATGTTGGCTTAGAAGCAGCCACCATTTAAAGAGTGCGTAATAGCTCACTGGTCGAGTGACATTGCGCCGAAAATGTACCGGGGCTAAACAAACAACCGAAGCTGCGGATATAACTAATGTTATATGGTAGGAGAGCGTTCTAACAGCGGTGAAGCCGAACTGGAAGGTGAGGTGGAGCGGTTAGAAGTGAGAATGCCGGTGTGAGTAGCGAAAGATAGGTGAGAATCCTATCCACCGAAAGACTAAGGTTTCCAGGGGAAGGCTCGTCCGCCCTGGGTAAGTCGGGACCTAAGGTGAATCCGAAAGGAAAAGCCGATGGACAACAGGTAGAAATTCCTGTACCACCAAATATCAATTGAGAGAAGTGGGGACAGAGGAGGTTAAGCAATCGTACTGATGGAATAGTACGTCTAAGCGCAAAGTGAGCGAGGTAGGAAAAACCGCCAAGCATAATCATGAAGCGTTAAGGGGAGCGAAAACAAGTAGCGAAGTTGCTAAAACCAAACTCTCAAGAAAAGCCGCTATCGAGATAAGAGGTGCCCGTACCGCAAACCGACACAGGTAGTTGGGAAGAGAATTCTAAGGTGAGCGAGAGAACCATCGTTAAGGAACTCGGCAAAATGACCCCGTAACTTAGGGAGAAGGGGAGCCACAGAGATGTGGTCGCAGTGAATAGGCCCAAGCGACTGTTTATCAAAAACACAGGTCTCTGCAAAACCGCAAGGTGAAGTATAGGGGCTGACGCCTGCCCGGTGCTGGAAGGTTAAGAGGAGTGCTTAGCGCAAGCGAAGGTATGAATTGAAGCCCCAGTAAACGGCGGCCGTAACTATAACGGTCCTAAGGTAGCGAAATTCCTTGTCGGGTAAGTTCCGACCCGCACGAAAGGCGTAACGATTTGGGCACTGTCTCAACGATGGACTCGGTGAAATCATAGTACCTGTGAAGATGCAGGTTACCCGCGACAGGACGGAAAGACCCCATGGAGCTTTACTGTAGCTTGATATTGAATTTTGATGCAGTATGTACAGGATAGGTAGGAGCCTAGGAGACGTGCACGCCAGTGTACGAGGAGGCGATGTTGGGATACTACCCTTGCTGTATTGGAATTCTAACCTAGAGAATAGAAAACTCAGAGACAGTGTCAGGTAGGCAGTTTGACTGGGGCGGTCGCCTCCTAAAGAGTAACGGAGGCGTTCAAAGGTTCCCTCAGAATGGTTGGAAATCATTTAGAGAGTGTAAAGGCACAAGGGAGCTTGACTGTGAGACAGACAAGTCGAGCAGGTGCGAAAGCAGGACTTAGTGATCCGGTGGTACCGAATGGAAGGGCCATCGCTCAACGGATAAAAGCTACCCTGGGGATAACAGGCTTATCTCCCCCAAGAGTCCACATCGACGGGGAGGTTTGGCACCTCGATGTCGGCTCATCGCATCCTGGGGCTGTAGTCGGTCCCAAGGGTTGGGCTGTTCGCCCATTAAAGCGGTACGCGAGCTGGGTTCAGAACGTCGTGAGACAGTTCGGTCCCTATCCGTCGTGGGCGTAGGAAATTTGAGAGGAGCTGTCCTTAGTACGAGAGGACCGGGATGGACGTATCAATGGTGTACCAGTTGTTGCGCCAGTGGCATAGCTGGGTAGCTAAATACGGACGGGATAAGAGCTGAAAGCATCTAAGCATGAAGCCCCCCTCAAGATGAGATTTCCCACGTAGTATAAGACCCCTTGAAGACGACAAGGAGAATAGGTTAGGAGTGTAAGTGTGGTAACACATTGAGCTGACTAAAACTAATAGGTCGAAGACTTAATCAAGTAAGTTTTGGAATTGACAAAGTAGATTGGATATAATATAATATATAAAAGTTTTCGTCTGGTGGCGATAGCAAAGAGGACACACCTGTAACCATACCGAACACAGAAGTTAAGCTCTTTAGCGTCGAGGGTAGTTGGTCTTAGAACCTGCGAGATTAGAACGTTGCCAGGCTTTAGAGAACCCTTATGGGTTCTTTTTTTGTTTTATTGATTTGATTTTATAAAAAAAATAGTGTAACATTATACTATATAAATGGAGGTAATATTATGTATCTTGAAGATGAAAAATTATTAACTATAACTCAAAAAAATAAAAAAAGTATATTAGAAGCATTAGAAAAAATAAATTCTACATTTAATGAACTTAATATAAAGGTAGCTTATATTAAAATACTTAATAATTTACTCAAATTTAATAAAGGAATAGAAAACTATTTTTATTCTAAGAAACCAGGTTATAATACTATATTTCAAAAAAGAATTGATCAAAATGATGATAGTGAATATTTATTTACTAAAATCAAGGCAAGTTTAAAATCTGACTTTAATTTAGAAGGTTTTAACTCATTAGAGGCTGAGAAATTTTTTAACATAATTGATGAAATTGAAAGTAATATTTTATTATTATTTAAAGATGAAGAAGTATATGAATTTAATAATTATCTTATAAATTTGATTAATGATAAAAAATTAGATGATTTTATTTGGTTAAATACTATTTATAATTTATATAAAGAAAATCAAAGCATCCGCAATATAGTAAATGATTATAGAACATTTAATTCTATTGAATTTTCAGATTTATATAAAATGTATTTATTTGTAACAGATTATAATATTAATGAACTTTTATTTATAGGTGAATCTAAAGTAATTAGTGATGAATATTTATTAGATGTTAATAAGTTTTTTAACTATATGTATGATTTAGTTGAAGATATGAAAAATTTTGTTGCAAAAGAGAATAAGAAAGATATATTAAGCTTTGATTCTAAATTCAATACATATACTAATATAAAAACTCCTACTAAGAGTGAATTTATTTCCATAGTTAGAAAAATATTTGTAGTTATGAGAGATTTATATGAGAATGATAATACTAAATTATTATTAGATAATGTTTATCCTGTCTTAGTTAAATCTTTTTACGCTCCACTAAAAAATAACGTCAAGATAAAATATGAATTTAATGAAGATTTTATTTTTGCTTTAGAGTATATTCAAATAATTATTGAAGTTATGAGTGATACTGATGAATAATTCCTTGCAAGAAAAAGATTATTATTTAGTATATAATGATTATTACAATTTTGATTATTCTAAAGAACTAAATGTTTTATACTTACCTTTAATTGGTGCAAACGCTATAAAAATTTATGAATTTCTTGCTACTAAACTTTTAAATGATAAGAATATGACTGTTAATTCCATTCACTATGAACTTATTGATATGTTGGGGATAAATATTAAACAATTTGTTCTTATTAGAAAAAAATTAGAAGCTCTTGGATTGTTACAAACATATTACTTTGAGAAAGATAATAAAAAATTCTACATATATAAAATTCTTAGACCACTTAATTTTTACGAATTTTTAAATAATACTTTGTTGTCAGAATTATTGCAAAATGCTATTGGTTATGAAGCATACACATTAATTAAAGATAGATTTAGTCTTAATAAAGTTTCATTCGAAAATTTTTTAGATATTACAGCTAAATTTTCAGAAGTTTATTCTGATGAAGAAGTAGAATATAATATAAATAAAAATTCTAAAATAAGCTATGGTCCCAATTTAGACCAATATTATTTTGATTTTTCAAAATTAAATTATCTACTTAGTAATAAGTATTTAGATGTGATATTAGAAGATAATTCAATTAAGAAGGATATTTTAAATTTAGCACATTTGTATAAGGTAAGTCCTGAAAATATGGCTGATGCTATTGAGCATTCTATTGAGGATATAACTTCTGGAACATCCATTAATATAGAAGTTTTGAAAGATTACTTAAATCAGTTATTTGTTACGGTAAAAAAACAAAAACCGCCTGTACTTGATAATATGATTAATAAACACTTGCTTGCTGATACATATAATCTTGAAAGAGAACTTGATGAAAAAGAAAAATTTGCCAAGTTACTAGATAATATTAATTATATAGAATTTTTAAATAGAAAATGGGGCTTAATTATATCTGAAATTGATAGCAAAAATATTATTTTTAAATTACAAGATAAATATAATCTTACATCGGGAGTCCTTAATGTTCTTTTAGATTATGCCCTAAGTGAAAGTAATTCTAAAGGATTACCTAGTTTTAACTATTTTGATAAAATTGCAAGTTCTTGGTCGTCAACTAAAATGGTTAGTGCTTTAGATGCAATTAATTTTGTAAATTCTCAAAGAGATAATTACAATAAAAATAAATTTAACAGAACAAAAAGTAAAAATTATAATAATCCAGGTAATTTTTCAAAATCTCATATTGTGCAAACTCCTGATTATATAAAAGAGCAATTAAATAGTTTGAGCAATGATACAAAATTAGAAACTAATAATGATAGTATTTCTCATGATGAATTTGAGAAATTTTTGAAGGAAAAAGGAATTAATTAATGAAAAAAATTTCTAGTATAACTAAGAGCTTTAGTGAAAAAATAAATGTAGAAGAATTTTTAACAAATAATATTTTAAAAGATAAGGATATTTTAAAATTTATAAAAAAAAATAATATTAATGATGAAATATTTGAAAATAATAAGCAGATATTTTTTGATTTTTATCTTAGCAAGAATAAGGCTAAAGAAATAGAATATTTACCAAAATTAAAGTATAATGATGGAACTGTTTATTTAGAATTTTCTGAAACACCTAAGCAAAAAAAATTAAATGAAGAAAGAAAATGGTCTAATAGAATTAAAACGGAATACATATCTAAAGGTATTTTATACTCTAATTTTGCTAATGTTTCTAAGAATATTAATAAAATAGAATTATCAAAAAAATTAATTGATATTTGTGATGAACATCTCGCTGGTAGACAAACACGAGGCATCTATGTTTATGGGAAAACAGGAATAGGTAAGTCATATTTAATGGGCTGTGTTTATAACTATTTAAAAGATAAGGGGAAAGAACCAGCAATAATTTATTTTCCGGAATTTGTTCGCAAAATAAAAACAATGATTTCTAGTGGTGATTATACTTATGTAATTGATAGTATAAGAGAACAAGATATACTTATTATTGACGATATAGGTGCAGAAAATATTACTGAGTTTGTTCGTGATGAAATATTAGTTCCTATTATAAATTATCGTTCTTCAGAAAATTTATTAACATTTTTCACGTCAAATTTAGGTATTGTTGATTTGAGCGATTTTCTTTCTGTTACTAAAAATACTATTGATGAAACTAAGGCTATGAGAATTTTGGACAGAATAAGATATTTAGCAAGTCCAATATATTTAGATTGTGATAATGAAAGAACAAAATAAAAAATTACCTCTTGCACAAAATTATTCTTTGTGGTAAAATCATTAGCATAATATGATTATACAAAAAGGACACGATGATAAAATCACTTATTAAAGAGAGAGTATGGTGCTGAAAATACTTATAAGATTTTATTCATTACTACCTTGTAATTTTAATTGTATAAAGTTTTACGAGCTTTAATCGTTAAATGAGGAAATTTTTATTTCAAAAATGGGTGGTACCACGATATTTATTCGTCCCTATCTAGTTATAAACTAGGTAGGGATTTTTATTTTTATTATAAAAAAATTTTAAGGAGATTATAAAATGGTAAAATTAATATTTCCAGATGGGAACATAAGAGAGTATGAAAATAAATCAGCTTTAGAAGTAGCTGAAAGTATTAGTGTAAGTTTGAAGAAAAAAGTAGTTGCTACTAAATTAAATGATGCTTATATTGAATTGGAAAAACCTATAGAAGAAGATGGTTCTTTAAAATTAATATTGGCAGATGATAAAGATTCTGACGCATTATATGTTTTACGTCATTCGTCTGCCCATTTATTAGCACAGGCATTAAGAAGATTGTACGGAGAAAATGTTTGTTTCGGAGTTGGACCTGTTATAGATGGTGGTTTTTATTATGACTTTGACTGTGAATATAAAGTAAATGAAGAAGATTTACGCAACATAGAAAAAGAGATGAAAAAACTTATTTCTGAAAATCATAAAATTGAAGGTAGAGTAGTTTCAAAAGAGGAAGCGTTAGAAATATTTTATCACGACCCATACAAAATTGAACTAATAAATGATTTACCACTAGGTGAAGAAATTACAGTATATAAGCAAGGTGAATTTACTGACCTTTGTCGTGGTGGTCATGTTCTATCAACATCAAAAATTAAAGAATTTAAATTGTTATCAGTTGCTGGTGCATACTGGAGAGGAAATAGTAATAATAAAATGTTGCAACGTATATACGGAACAGCATTTTATAGTAAAGAATCTTTAGAAGACCATTTGAGAAAATTAGAAGAAGCTAAAGAACGTGACCATAGAAAATTAGGAAAAGAATTGGGAATATTTACAACAAGCCAAAAAGTAGGGGCAGGATTACCATTATGGTTACCAAACGGAGCAACAATTCGTAGAACAATAGAAAGATATATTGTAGATAAGGAAGTTTCATCTGGGTACGATCACGTTTATACACCAGTTTTAGCATCAGTAGATTTGTATAAAACAAGTGGACACTGGGAGCATTATCAAGAAGATATGTTTCCTAAAATGACTATGGACCATGAAGAAATGGTTTTACGTCCAATGAACTGTCCACATCACATGATGATTTATAAAAATGAAAAACATTCTTATAGAGAATTACCTATTAGAATAGCAGAGTTGGGTATGATGCACCGTTACGAAGCTAGTGGAGCGGTGAGTGGCTTGCAACGTGTAAGAGGTATGACGTTAAATGATGCCCATATTTTTGTTAGACCAGACCAAATAAAAGATGAATTTAAACGTACGGTTGCACTTATACAAGAAGCCTATAAAGATTTAGGAATAGAAAATTACAGTTATCGTCTATCATATCGTGATCCTGAAAATACTGAAAAATATTTTAACGATGACAAAATGTGGGAAAATGCACAATCAATGTTAAAAGAAGCGGCTGATGAACTAGAACTTAATTATGTTGAAGCAGAAGGTGAAGCGGCATTTTATGGACCAAAATTAGATGTTCAAGTAGAAACAGCCATAGGAAAACAAGAAACATTGTCGTCAGTTCAGTTAGACTTTTTACTACCAGAACGCTTTGAATTAGAATATGTAGGTGAAGACGGAAAAATGCACAGACCTGTGGTAATTCATCGTGGTGTAGTTTCTACTATGGAACGTTTGGTTGCTTTCTTATTAGAAGAATACAAAGGAGATTTGCCAACTTGGCTAGCTCCTAACCAAGTTCGTATAATTCCTGTAAACAATGACTATCACTATGAATATTCTAAAGAAATTTTTGAAGATTTGAAACGAAATGGAGTAAGAGTTTCAATAGATGATAGAAATGAAAAATTAGGATATAAAATTCGTGAAGCAGCAAATAAAAAAATTCCTTACACAATCGTTATAGGAGACAAAGAAGTAGAAAATAATTCTGTAAATGTAAGAACATTTGGTTCTCAAGAACAAAAAATAAAATCTTTTGCTGAATTTAAAGAAAATATATTAAAAGAAATTAGTGAAAGAAAAATTAAAAAAGAGGCGTAGAAATGACTTTATCACAAAAAATAAAAACAATTCAAGATGGAGAAAGAAAAGTAATAATTAAAACAACTAAAGGAGATATGACTTTTAAATTATTTGAAAAAGATATACCTAAAACTGTAGAAAATTTTATTACTCATGCCAAAAATGGTTACTACAATGGAATTATATTTCATAGGGTAATTAAGGATTTTATGATTCAAGGAGGAGACCCAACTGGTACAGGAATGGGTGGTGAGTCTATTTGGAATTCTCCTTTTGAAGATGAATTTTCTCCAAATTATTTTAATTTTTATGGATCCTTATCTATGGCTAATTCAGGACCGAATACAAACGGAAGTCAATTTTTTGTTGTCCAAGCAAAACATGTTGATAGTATGATGTTATCACAATTAGAAGCTGGGGGTTGGTCAAAAGAGGCAATCGAAATATATGCAGAGCAAGGTGGTACTCCTTGGCTAGACCATCGTCATACAGTTTTTGGTCATATCATTGATGGTGTAGAAGTTTTAGAAAAAATTGCTAACGTTGAAACAGGATTTCAAGATAAACCTATTGAAGAAGTATCAATAATAGAGCTAGTAGTAGAATAAAAAAATGAGAATATTATTCTCATCTTTTTTTATTTTAATATTGTTTTAAATATTGTTCTACTTCCCAGTCGGTTACACGAGTTCTAAAAACATCCCACTCAATAGATTTAGCTTCTATAAAGTTTTGGAATATGTGGTCGCCTAAAGATTCTTTAATTATGGTAGAATCTTTAAGTTCTTTTAATGCAGTATATAAAGTTGAAGGTAGTTCATCAATTCCTTCTGCAATTCTTTCTTCTCTAGTCCTTATATATATGTTACTATTTACTTCTTGCATAGGCTCAAGTTTATTTTCTATACCATCTAAACCTGCAGCTAATATTGTTGCCATAGCCAAGTATGGATTCGCTGCAGGATCTACTGAACGTATTTCTACACGAGTAGATTTACCACGTGAAGCAGGGATACGCACTAATGGCGACCTATTAGAAGTCGACCAAGCTACATAACAAGGAGCTTCATATCCAGGAACAAGACGCTTATAAGAGTTTACGGTAGGGTTACATATAGCAGTAAAACTACGGGCATGTTTTAGTATTCCAGCTATGAAATGATATGTTTCTTTCGATAATTTATTTTCAGAGTTTTCATCATAGAAACAATTTTCTCCATCTTTAAAAAGAGAAACGTTGCAGTGCATACCAGAACCGTTTATTCCGTATATAGGTTTTGGCATAAATGTTGCGTTTAATCCATGTTTACGAGCGATAGTCTTAACAATTAGTTTGAATGTTTGAATATTGTCGCAAGCACTTATTACATCTGCATATTTAAAATCAATTTCATGTTGTCCTGGTGCAACTTCGTGATGACTAGCTTCTATCTCAAAACCTAAATTTTCTAATTCTAAAACTATATCGCGTCTTACATTTTCTCCTAAGTCAACGGGTGCAAGGTCAAAATAACCTCCATTATCATTCAAGTCTAAAGTAGGCTCACCATTTTCTTTTAGTTTGAATAAGAAAAATTCTGGTTCTGGTCCTAGATTTAGGGTATCAAATCCTAGGTCATTCATTTTTTTCAATATTCTTTTTAAATTTCCACGTGGGTCGCCTGCAAAAGGTTTTCTATCAGGAGTATAAACATCACAAATAAATCTTGCAACTTTTCCATATTCACTATCCCATGAAAATACTAAAAAAGTATCCAAGTCTGGATAAAGATACATATCACTCTCTTCAATGCGCACAAAACCTTCAATAGATGAACCATCAAACATCATATTATTATCTAGAACTTTATCGATTTGACTTACAGGAACTTCAACATTTTTTATAGTTCCTGTAATATCAGTAAATTGCAATCTAATGTATTTTACATTTTCCCTTTTAATTGTCTCTAGTATTTTCTGTCTTTTTGACATAATAAAATCTCCTTTTAATATTTTTATTTTTTATTATTATAAAACCTAGAAAGGTCGCCACGACCAATAGATTGTTCTCTATTTGAAGCGTTTGGTCCAATAAATATATCGTTATGAATAATTTGTCTAATTTTATTTATTTCTGAAGAAACTTTTTTATTATTAATTATTTCATCAACAGCCTTTATACTAAAACCTTTATTCAATAATTCTTTTATAGACAATAATTTTTCAACATCATTTATCGAAAATAATCTTGTATTTCCTGGAGTTCTTTCAGGATTTATAAGTTTTTTATCTTCGTAGTAACGAATTTGTCTAGCAGAAAGTTGTGTTATCCTTGTGACAACACTAATTGACAAGGCAGGTAGATTTTTTTGAAAATCTTTAAATCCCATAATTTCACCTTCCTATCTATATTTACAAAGGTATAATAACATAAAAAATATATAAAGTAAAAGTATATGTTAAATAATCTAACATTTTATTTTAGATTTTAATGAAATATTTTTATAATTGACAGAAAATTTTATTATTAAAAAATATAATTAGTGTAAATTTATTAAAAGTATGATAAAATGAATCTAATAAAATTTTATTGTGGAGGAAAATATGCTATTTGTGCTAAGTACTATATTAGTTTTTTTACTTACTTTTATTTGTTTTTCAGCCCTATATGTAATTTTAGTATCGAATAAATTTATTAATAAAAAAAGATTTGATAGATTATTTAGATTAATTTTAGTATATAGTGTATTTGTTACCCTTGTATATATTTTCCAATATTTGTATATTTAAAGGTTAAATTTTAATAGTGTTTGGAAGTGAATAATTTGAAAAAAGATTCCTTGTTTAAAGGAACATTTATTTTAAGTCTAAGCTTAATTTTAACAAAATTAATAGGTTTAATTTATATTATTCCCTACTATAGTATAGTGGGTGGTAAACCTAATATGATTTTGATAAATTATGCTTATAATTATTATGTATTATTATTAGAATTGTCTGCTGCTGGTATTCCCCTAGCAATATCAAAATTAATATCTAAATATAACGAAATAGGTAATTTTGAAAAAAGTAAAAGAATAGCAAAAACTGGTTCAAGTATTTTACTTGTATTTGGAATAATTGGATTTTTTATTTTTATTTTTGGTGCTAAGTATATGGCTGCATATACAATATCTACCGTTGATGTACCATTAAGATATACAGTAGAGGACTTGGAGTTAGTAATTCAAACTTTAAGTTTAGCAGTTCCTTTTGTTATGATAAATGGAGGTTTGCGTGGTATTTTTCAAGGTCATGAAATTATGCTTCCTTCAGCAATATCTCAATTTTTTGAACAGGTATTTAGAATAGCTGTTATGATGCTTGGAACTTATATAGTAATGCAAATAACAAAAGGTAATGTTGTATATGCAAATGCTATGGCAACTTTTGCTTCGGGTATTGGAGCCATAATTGCAGTGCTTATTTTATTATATTATTATGTAAGATTTAAAAACAATTTAGATTTTAATAATTATAATGATATTGTTTATAAAAAAGAAAAGACTGTATCTATAATTAAAGAAATATTTTCTGTTTCTGTCCCCTTTGTTATAGTATCATCATTTTTTTCTATTCTAACTTTGATAGACCAAAATACTATCATACCTGCTATGGATATATTGGGAAAAGCTCAAATTGGAGAAGACCAGTTTAATGTTTATAATAATTATATTAATAAATTGGTTATGATTTCTGTTTCTTTAGCACCGGCACTGACAGGGGCGTTTTTACCTGCTATTACAAGACTTTATGTCAATAAAAAGACTGACGAGGTTAGTATTCAAATCAATAAAGTTATTCTAGCCTTATTGATGATAGTAATGCCATCTCTTTTTGGCATGTATATACTAACAGAACCTATCTACGTTTCTTTTTATGAATTTGACCTTGAGGCTTTTTATTTGATGAGAATATATATACCATTAGCCTTATTTTATTCTGTGTATGGAATTACGAGTATCATAATGCAAGCCATAGACAAACAAAGAATAAATATCTACACAATAATTGTAGGAGTATGTTTTAAATTTTTCTTAAATGAGAAATTTATATTACACTTTGAAACAGAAGGAGCAATATATTGCTCAATTCTAACCTATATTTTGATGATATTTTTAAATTTTGTAGTTATAGAGTATGAGATAGGTTTAAGAATTAGGGAATTTGCTAAGAATTTTATAAAAATATTAATTTCTTGTTTTATAATGAGTTTTGTTATTTTAGCAATTTATGATTCGATAATATCTAATTTTAATATACATTTTAAAATAGATAGTTCTATTCTAGTTGCTATTTGTGCTGTATTTGGAGTAGTTATTTACTTTGTAGTTTTAAGTAAAAGTAAATTTGTAAGATATTTATTTGGCAAAAATATAAACTTAAAAACTATACTAAGGAGAGGATAATATGAGATTAGATAAATATATTAGTTCTTGTACAACTCTTAGTAGAAATGAAGTGAAAAAAGTTATAAAAAAAGGTGTATTAGTCAATAATATTCTTATCAAATCACCAAATTTTAAGGTTAATGAAGATGACAAAGTTCAAGTAGATGGAGAAATACTAGAATATAGAAAATATATTTACATAATGTTAAATAAGGAAAAGAATGTTGTAAGTGCCACACAAGATGCTAGAGATAAGGCGGTAATTGATTATTTAAGTGATAAAGATAAAATTTTAGCCACTTTTCCAGTCGGCAGACTAGATAAGGATACAGAGGGTTTAATACTTCTTACTAATAATGGAGATTTAGCACATAATTTATTATCCCCCAAGAAAAATATTGATAAAAAATATTATGTAGAAGTGGATGGTCAATTAAATAGTAGTATAGTAGATTTATTTTTACAAGGTGTACATATCGGAGATTATAAGTGTAAAAGTTCTAAGTTAGAAATTATTTTTTCTTCTGAAGAAAAAAGCAAAGCTTTTATTACTATATCCGAAGGTAAATTTCATCAGATAAAAAGAATGATGAAAGCAGTTAATTTAAATGTTATATATTTAAAAAGACTTACTATTGGAAACTTAGTATTAGATGAAAATTTAAAACTAGGTGAATATAGATATTTAACAAAAGAAGAAATAGAAAAAATACAAAATAAGTGAGGTAAATAAGATGAATATTAATTTTAAAGAAGAAGCCCTAAAATACAAAGAAGATTTATTAAAAGATTTGTTTGAACTTTTAAGAGTAGAGTCATATACTGGAGGAGAAATAAGTAAAGATGCTCCTTTTGGAAAAGGTCCAAGAGCAGGTTTGGATAAAATCTTGTCATTTGGTCAGCGTGATGGATATATTACTAAAAATGTAGGTAATGTTTCTGGACATATAGAAGTAGGAGAGGGTCAAGAAATTTTTGGTATATTAGGACACGTTGATGTAGTTCCTGCTAATCCTAGTGAGTGGGTATCAAAACCTTTTGAACCAGAAATTCGAGATGGTAAAATTTTTGCTCGTGGTGTCCTTGATGATAAGGGACCTACTATGGCAGCCTACTATGCAGTGAAATTACTTGATGACTTAGGTGTTGATTGGAAAAAACGTATTAGGTTAATAGTTGGAACAGATGAAGAAGTAGGATTTAGATGTGTAAAAAGATATTTTGAAACTGAAGAAAGACCAGATTTAGGGTTTACACCTGATGCTCATTATCCAGTAATATATGGAGAAAAAGCACACGCTAATTTTAGATATGATTTAAAATTTGTAAAAGATGAAAGTTTTTCAGATTTCAAATTACTGTCATTAAATTCTGGGCTAGCTAAGAATATGGTGCCTAGTGAAGCTATTGCAAAATTATCTGGTGATTTTGCTAAACTAGAAGAAAAATTAAAATCTTATTCTTACGATAATTACAAAGTAGAAGATGGTCAAGAAATAACTTTAATTTTTTATGGCAAAGCTGCTCATGGTTCTACTCCTGAATTAGGACTTAATGCTGCAACAATTATGGCAGAATTTTTAAATGCCTTATCACTTGATGTAAATGGAAAAAATTATGTAGAACACATAGCCTTGAATTTAGCAAATGACCCATTCGGAGAAAAGTTAGGTTTGAAATATAGTGATAATGAAATGGGAACAGCTACTTTTAATTATGGTATTTTTAAATATGATTTAGAAAAACAAGTTGCTAGTATAGAGACTGATACACGCTATCCTGCAAAGTATGATTTAGTATCAAAAGTAAATGCTTTATCATTTGAAAATTTTGATATTGACCTTTATGCTAATAAGGGTGCTCACTACGTTCCAAAAGAAGATGATTTAGTTCAAACTTTACTTTCTGTTTATAGAAAACATACTGGAGATTTTGAAAATGATGCTATGGTTATAGGTGGAGGAACCTATGCTAGATGTATGAAAAAAGCAGTAGCTTTTGGAGTTTTATTACCAGGAAGAGAAGATACAATGCACCAAGCAAATGAATATGTGTTTGTAGAAGATTTGTTACTATCAGTTGCAATTTTTGCAGAATCTATTTATGGAATTTGTTGTGAATAATATAAATAAAAAATCAGTGTAGATATAAAAATCTACACTGATTTTTTCATACTAATTATAAAAAAATAAAACTTTACTTTTAAATTTATTTTTATTAAAATATTTTTTTTAAATATTTATTTTTAAAATAATAACTTATTATAATAAAGTATAAAGAGAAAATAATTATTTTTTTTAATAAATAGTAATAATATTTTTGAAAATTTTAAGTTTAGTTTTAGAGATGTTATCTTGAAAAAATTAATTAAAAATTGTAAAATAGTAATGCATTATTAAAGAATATTATTAATTAGGAAAGGAGTGGTATTTTGGCTAGAGAATATTATCAGATGGGTTGGACGCTAGGTGAACAATACGAAGAAGATTATTATTTTTCAAGAGAAGATAATAAGTATTTTATAAAGAAAAATACCACTCCTTTAATAGCTACCTTATCCGCAGAAAAGATAGTTCCTAAATTAAAATGGACTAGAAGGCTTAGTAATGGTGATGTTATAATTGCTCAAGATTTTGAGAATGGTCGTACTCTTTTAGCAGATGAAATGACTGACCCAAGAATACCTAAAATACTTAGTAGAGTTCATAATTCTGTTAAGATAAAAAAATTGATGCAAACTCAAGGTTTTAAAGAAACCACAGCACTTAGTTCTTTGAGAAATCTTGAAAAAATATTGTCAGAAGAACTACTTAGAAATAGTGATATTGCTATGGTATTTAATTATTTAAAAAATAATGTTCCTATTACTGAAACTTTTTCTCCTTGCCATGCTGATTTGCACAAGGATAATTGGTTATTATCAGATAGTGGAAAGTTGTTTTTAGTTGATTGGGAGCAGTCTATACTTGGAGATGCTGCCATAGATATTTCATTTATTTTGTATCGTTATATTCCTCAAAAAGATTGGGATTTATGGCTTGAAAGCTATGGAATAAAATCAAGTTTAGCTTACAGGTTGAAACTTAAATGGTATATGTCTTTTCAGTCCTTAGTAATGGTTGTTTGGTATCATGAAAAACAACAATTCGCTGAAATGAATGAATGGTTATTATTTATCAATAAAATATTTTTAGAATATGTATAAGAGATATATAAAAATATCTCTTTTTTTGTTAATAAAAAATTATTAATATCCTATTTTGATATTTAAAGTATAGCAGTAAATTATGATAAAATGATTTATTTTAAATTTTTTATTTTATATTTTTCAAAAAAATTTTAATTTATTTATCTGGCTATGTTATAATTATGGTAATATTTTTATTTTGAAGGTGTAATAATGAAGATAAAAAAATATAGTTTATATCTAATAGATTTAGATGGAACAATGTATAACGGTAATGAAAAAATAAAATACGCAAAAGAATTTATTGATTATCTAAATTCTAATAATATAGATTACTTATTTTTAACTAATAATTCTACAAAAACAGAAAGTGATGTAGTTAAAAAATTAAAAAGTTTAGATATAGAAACTAGCGAAAAAAATATATTTACTTCATCAGAAGCAGCGGCTTTATATATGAAGAAAAAATCTTATAAAAAATCATATCTTATAGGAGAAGATGGTTTAAGAGAAACTTTATTAAGAAATGATATATCAATTACTAATAAAGATGATGCACAAGCTGTTGTTGTAGGTTTGGATAGAAATTTAACTTATGAAAAATTAAAACAAGCCTGCTTTATAATTAGGAATGGTGCAGAGTTTATAGGAACAAATCCAGACAAACTACTTCCCACAGAAGAAGGTATGGCACCTAGTAATGGAGGACAGGTAAAATATTTAGAGTATGTAACTGGTGTTAAACCTACTGTAATTGGCAAACCCAACAAGATTATTATGGATTTAGCTATTTCTAAATTTAATTATAATATGGAAGATATAGTAATGGTTGGTGATAATTATGATACGGATATTATGTCTGGAATAAATGCAGGAATAGATACCATTCATGTACAAACAGGAGTTACAATTAAGGAAGCTTTGAAAGCAAAAGCAAAACAACCTACATACAGTATAAAAAATTTGAGTGAATTAATAAATAATTTTAATTAAATTATAATATAAAGGAGCCAAATAATGATAATAACTAATGAAGAACAACTTGAAAAAATGAAAGAAATAGGTAGAATTTGTGCAATAATAAGAGATACAATGAAAGTAGCGGCAGTACCTGGAGTATCAACAAAAGAATTAGATAATATAGCAAAAAAATTATTTGAAGAGTATGGAGCAAGTTCAGCACCAATAACTGAATATGATTTCCCAGGTTATACATGTATATCACTTAACAATCAAGCAGCACACGGTATACCAGCAAATAATAAAATATTAAAAGATGGAGATTTACTTAATATTGATGTTTCTGGTTGTAAAGACGGATATTATGCAGATACTGGAGTATCTTTTGTAGTTGGTAAATGTGATAACGATATGAAGCAAAAAGTATGCGATGTAGCAAAAGAAGCATTTTTTGAAGGAGTTAAGTATGCCCAAGCAGGAAAAAAAATAAATCAAATAGGTAAAAATATCCATAAAAAAATAAAAGAACATAAATTGCAAGTAATAGAAAACTTAACAGGACATGGGATAGGAACAAGTCTACATCAGGAACCACAACACGTATTTAATTATTTTGACCCTTGGGATAATCTTATTTTAAAAAATGGAATGTGTTTAGCTGTTGAACCCTTTGTTTCTACAAAAGCAAAAGAAGTTTCTAATAGCGACAGAGATGAATGGGAATTGGTAACAAAAGATAACTCATTTGTAGCCCAGTACGAGCATACAATAATGGTTAGAGAAAATGAAGAACCATTTATTTTAACAAAAATAGATTAAAAATTAATTATAGGTAAGTGTTATTGACAATTTAAAAAAAATAAATTATCATACTTATTATAAAATTTTAGGAGAAAAATAAAATGGCTGAAAATTTAGTAATTGTCGAGTCTCCGTCGAAAGCTAAAACAATAGAAAAGTATCTGGGTAAAAAATATAAGGTAATTTCTTCAAAAGGACATATAAAAGATCTTCCAAAAAGTAGAATGGGTGTAGAGGTGCTTGACAAAGAAAATATCCAAGCAGACTACATATCTATAAGAGGCAAGGGAGATGTTATAAAGTTTTTAAAAAAAGAAGCAAAGGGTATGAAAAAAATATATCTTGCTTCCGACCCTGATAGAGAAGGTGAAGCTATTGCTTGGCACATATCAAGTATTTTAGATTTACCACAAGAAAAAAATAGAATAATTTTTAATGAAATAACTAAAGATTCTGTAAAAGAAGCGATAAAACATCCTAGAGAAATAGATGAAAATTTAGTTGACTCACAGCAGGCAAGACGTGTTCTTGATAGGTTGGTAGGTTATAATATTTCGCCAGTCTTGTGGAAAAAAGTAAAACCAAAACTATCTGCTGGTAGAGTTCAAAGTACAGCTTTAAAACTTATTGTTGATAAAGAAAATGAAATTCGCAATTTTATACCAGAAGAATATTGGTCTTTACAGATAGATTTTATTAAGGATAGAAAAATTTTATCTGCTAATTTTTATTCTTATGATGATGAAAAAATAAAATTAAAAACTAAAAAAGATGTGGATAAGGTAAAAAAATCTATTACTAGTAATGAATTTTTAGTAGTAGATGTTATAAAAGTAAATAAAAATAGAAATTCTCCTAATGTATTTACAACATCAACTATGCAACAAGATGCTTCTAGGAAAATTAACTTTAAAACTAGAAAAACAATGAGTCTTGCTCAAGAATTGTATGAAGGAATAAATCTTAAAAAGTTAGGAGGAGTTACTGGACTTATAACTTATATGAGAACAGACTCTACTAGGATATCAGATGACGCTAAAAATCAAGCATATAATTTTATCTTGAAAAATTTTGGAAAAGAGTATTGTTCTACTTCTGCTAAAAAAACTAAGGAAAATAAAAATATTCAAGATGCACATGAGGGGATTAGACCAACCAATGTTGAGTTTACTCCTGATAGGGTTAAAGAATATTTAAGTCCTGACCAATACAAGTTATATAAATTGATTTGGGAAAGATTTGTGGCTAGTCAGATGTCGGATGCTATTTATGAAACGACAACAACAACTTTTAAAAATAATAAGGTCATTTTTAAAGCTAGTGAATCTAAAATTATATTTGAAGGATTTTTAAAAATTCTTAATGACAAAGAAAAAGTTAAAAAAGTCGCAGAATTTGAAAAAGGAGAATTTGCCAAAATAAAAAATATTAAAGAGCAACAACATTTTACGCAACCACCCGCTAGATATTCAGAAGCAAGACTAATAGCGACGTTAGAAGAATTAGGTATAGGCAGACCATCAACTTATGTTACTATTATTGATACCTTGCAAAAAAGATATTATGCAAAAATAACAAATAAAGTTTTTTATCCTACCGAGTTAGGAGAAGTTGTTTGTAAAATGATAGCAGAATATTTTCCTGACATTATCAATGCTGAATTTACAGCTAATTTAGAAACTGATTTAGATAAAATAGCTGATGGTGAAATTAGATGGCAAAATGCAATTTATAATTTTTATAATGATTTTTATAAAGATGTAGTCAAGGCAGAAAAAGAATTAAATAAGGTAGAAATACAAAAAGAATATACTGGTGAAAACTGTCCAGATTGTAGTTCGCCCTTGTTGTTTAAGTTAGGAAAATTTGGAAAATTTGTGGCTTGTTCAAACTTTCCAGATTGTAGATATACAGAGACAATACAGAAAAAAGTTGGTGTAACTTGTCCTAAGTGTAGTAAACACGAAATATTAGAAAAAAAATCAAAAAAAGGAAAAGTATTTTACGGTTGTGAATCTTTTCCAGAATGCGATTTTGTTTCTTGGGATAAGCCGATAAATAGAATTTGCCCTAAATGTAAAAACTTGTTATTTGAGGGTAAAAAATATGTATACTGTAATCAGTGTGATTACAAGGAAGATAGCAAAGAGAAAAAGTAAGTTGAATTTTATATTCAACTTACTTTTTCTTGAAAAGAAAACTAATATGTTATAATATATTTAGATAGATAAAAAATAGAGGTTATTTATGACATTACAATTCAAAGAATTTAGAAAAAAAATAGCTCGTAAAAAATATTTAGATTTAGATTTTACACTAGAAGAAAACTCTTCATTAACTATAATTAATGACAATGACAAAGTATTAGAATTAATAAAAAAAGTATTTAAGAGAAATTTACGTTATGATGGTAAAGTATTTATAAACGACAAAGATATAAAAAAAATTAAAAACTATTATCCATATTTTAAAAATAATATAGGATTTTATAATAATTTTTCCCTATATCAAAACTTAAAAACAAGTTTATCCTTATTTAAAATTAAGTATACAAAAAAACAAATATTAGAAATTTTATCCTTAGCAAATTTGGATTATAAGTCTAATTACGCTAAGTTAGATTTATCTTCTAAAGAAAAATTTAGTATATTATTTTCGTCATTAGTATCTCAAAAAATATTTATAGTAGATATAACGGATACAAAATTAAATGTTAAAGACATGGCTTATATAACAAGTTTTCTAAAAAAAGAAATAGCCAAAAACAATAGAAATATAGTTATATTATCTAAAAAGTTAAATGACCTTGCTCTTTTATGTGAAAAAACTTTAGTTATTTCAGAAGATAAACAAGTTTATTTTGATGATACAAATAAACTCTCTGTGATTAAGGATTTAGTTGTTTTAGAAATTACAGACTACAAAGAAGAAGATTTATATAAAGATTTACATTTTGATTTTAAAACTATTGATAAAAAATTAATAATTAGAAGAGATAACCTAGAAGACGCCCTGTATTATTTTGTAAAATCTAATATTGAAGTATTAAATATAAGTGATTTTAATGAAGATGCAGATTTATATGAAGTAGAGGAGTAGTTAGATGTTAAAAATAGAGATTTTAAAAGTTTTAAAAAGAAAATTAAATTATATTTATTTTGTATTCTTGCTCCTAGTAAGTGGTTTGTCAGCATATAAGTACCAAAGTATAATAAATTATTTAGAAGTAGATTTTGAAACTTATTTGTATAATTATGTTTTGAAAGTTTTATTAATTCTAGTTGCTTTTATTTTAGGGCTTAATATAATATTTAGTTATAGAGAAGACTATAAGACTAAGGTAAATAATATTATTTATAACTCAAAAGTAACTAATTTTTCAAATATCTTTTCTAAGCTACTTGTTAAATTTATTAATTTTACATTATATTATTTCTTAATATTAGCTATAAATCTAGCTTATTTCCACTACATAAAAATTTTCGATTTAATATCTTTTTTAAAGAATGTGAATTATTTATATAGTTTGGGATTAGCTTGTGCAATATTATTATTTGTTGCTAATTTTGTTTTGTTTATTCTATCTATGTTCAATAATACAAATTTGGCAGTAGCTATATCTTTATTATTCTTTGCTGGTTCAAAATATGTTGTAGCTTACTTAGTATCTTTTAACAATATATTCAAATATTTAAAATATACATTTACAGATATTCATAATATTGCTATTGCACAAATATTTTTAGAGCAAAAAAATACATTACTTTTAACAATCATAACTTTAATTATAAATTCACTTATTTTGTTTTTACTATCACTAATACTAAAATGGCTTAAGCAAAAATAATTGACAAGTATTAAAATTTTAAATAGAATATTATCATAGTTCCAAAGGGGAGTAACTTAACTCTTTTGAGTTTCTGATATCGTCATTACATAGATAAAATTCTATCGGTATTAGAGATAACGTTGTTATTTAGTAAGACCTTTGCTTTTAATTTAAAAGCGGGGGTCTTTTTATATTTTGAAAGGAGAAAAAATGGACACACAAATTTTAATTCAATACCTTATAGTATTATTAAGTTTAATATTATTGGAGGGCTTATTATCAGCTGATAATGCGATAGTCTTGGCAATAATGGTAAGGCATTTACCACTAATTCAGCAGAAAAAAGCACTTATGTATGGTTTGGTTGGGGCGTTAGTATTTCGTATTATAGCTATTTTCTTAATTACAGTTTTGGTTCAGTATTGGCAAATACAAGTAGTGGGTGGCTTATATCTATTATATATGTCTATCACACACATAAAAGAATTTTATAAAAAATTAAACGCTTATCAAGAATACGAAGAAAATGGAAACACAAAAAATCAAAGTGGTTTTTGGGATACAGTAATAAAAGTAGAATTAACTGACATTGCATTTGCAGTTGATTCAATTTTAGCGGCAGTTGCCATAGCCATAACACTACCACACATTTCAGAAACTTCAATAGGCGGAATAAACTTAGGGCAATTTGTAGTTATGGTATTAGGTGGAATTATTGGTGTAATTATAATGCGTTTTGCCGCCAATATATTCATAAAAATATTGAATGACCAACCAGGTCTTGAACTTGCAGCCTTTTTAATTGTTGCTTGGGTTGGTATTAAATTGTTTGTAATTGCAGCGGCAAACAAAAAATTAGGATATTTACCACATGAATTTCCACATTCAACTTTATGGACAGTAATTTTTTGGGTTGTTTTATTCGGCTTACTTTTATTTGGAATTTGGTATTCTAAAAAATTAAATAGTAAAATTAATGAAATTAATAAATAAAAAGTGAGCAAATATTTTGCTCGCTTTTTTTATTTATCGTAAAATTATTTTTATAAATATTAAATTAAGGAGATATTCTTATGTCGTTTAACGAATATATAAAAGATTTTCAAGTTATAAATTCTTCATACTTAGAAAAGTTAATAGAAGAAAAAGAAAAATTAATAGTATTTTTAGGTAGGTCAACTTGTCCTTTCTGTCAAATATTTGCACCAAAAATAAGTAAAGTTTCTAAAGATTTAGCAAAACAAACTTTCTTCGTAAATACAGAAGATTTTACCGATGAGAACTTAGCTATTTTTAGAGAGAAGCATAATATAAAAACAGTTCCAGCTTTATTTGTTTCTAAGAAAGGAAATACAAAAGTAGTTTGTGATTCTTCTCTTTCAGAAAAAGCAATAATTTCTTTTATAGAAGAATAATTAAAAATCTTAAATTCTATTTTATAGAATTTAAGATTTTTTTATTTTTTAGAAAAATAAAATAAAAAGACAAATTTAAAAAAAGTTTAATATTTTTTAAAATAATAGTGGAAAAAAGTGGGGAAGTGTGGTAAATTATATATTAAAGGTGGTGAGACGCGTGTTTATCGGTCAATATAACAATAAAATGGATAATAAAGGGCGTATTAGTATGCCTGTTAAATTCAGGGAAGAACTAGGAAATACATTTATTGTAACAAGAGGACTTGACTCTTGTTTATTTGGCTATACGCTTCAAGAGTGGCAAAAAATAGAAAGTAAAATTAAGTCGCTACCACTTACAAAGAAAAATGCTCGTGCCTTTCAACGTTTCTTCTTCTCTGGTGCAGTAGAAGTTGAAGTTGATAAACAGGGTCGAATAAATATTCCACAAGCACTAATTGAACACGCCAGTTTAGAAAAAGAATGTGTTGTCAATGGAGTATCCAATAGAATTGAAATATGGGATAAAGAAAAATGGCAAGTACAATTACTTGATAGTGAAATTACTTTTGAAGAAATGGCAGAAGAACTTGAAAATTTTGATTTTTAGTGGGGGATATTATGTTTAAACATTATAGTGTGCTACTTCATGAAGCAATAAGTGGACTAAATATAAAAGAAAATGGAATATACGTTGACTGTACTCTAGGAGGAGCAGGACATAGCTTAGAAATTTTAAAAAAATTAAAAAATGGAAAATTGTACGCATTTGACCAAGATGATTTGGCAGTTTCTAATGCAAAAATTAAATTGAAAGATTATGAAGATAAGGTAGTATTTATAAAATCAAATTTTGAAAATTTAAAATTTGAATTAGCTAAATTAGGAATAGAAAAGGTAGATGGAGTACTATATGATTTAGGTGTTTCATCTCCCCAGTTAGATACTCCAGAACGTGGTTTTAGTTATAACTATGACACTAGACTTGATATGAGAATGGATACTACTTCAGAATTAAGTGCTTATGAAGTTGTTAATAACTATAACTATAATGATTTAGTAAGAATATTTTATCGTTATGGTGAAGAAAAATTTTCTAAGCAAATAGCTAGGAATATTGAGACGAGAAGACTAGAAAAAAATATAGAAACAACTTTTGAATTAGTAGATATAATAAAAAATTCAATACCTGCCGCCGCTAGGAGAAAAGGTGGACATCCAGCAAAAAGAATATTTCAAGCCATAAGAATAGAAGTAAATAATGAATTAGGTGTTTTAGAAAATTCATTAGAACAGGCAATAGATTTGGTAAATATGGGAGGAAGAATTTCTGTTATAACTTTTCACTCTTTAGAAGACAGGATTTGCAAACAAATATTTAATGAGCATTTAAAAGAAAAAGATTTACCAAAAGGACTACCTATAATTCCAACTGAAAACAAAACTAAATTAAAAAATATTACAAAAAAACCAATAACACCTAGTGATGAAGAATTAGAAGAAAATAATAGGTCTAGAAGTGCTAAATTAAGAATAGTAGAAGTGCAGAAATAACCTAAGAAAGGGAACAAAAGTGGCAACGTTAAAAGTATATAGTAGAGAATACGGAGTTAAGAAAATTGAAGAAAAGGTTTCACTTACTCGTTCAGAATTAACCATATATATAGCTTTTCCAATTACAGTAATAGTTTCAATATATATTATGTTAAGTTATGTAGGTGATATATATTCGCTTAGAAATTTAGAAACTAAAAATAATAATGAAATTAGTAAGATAGAAAGTAGTAATGAAGAACAAAGAGTTATAATAAATGACTTGTCATCATATGAAAGAGTAAAGAAAATCGCAGAAATGTTAGGAATGGCTTCACATAAAGATAATGTAAAGGTAGTGAGATAATTGAGAAAATTAAGAAAACTTTTAACTTTAAAATTTTTAGAAGATCAGCAAAGTATTGAGAATGAATCAAATATATCTAAAAAAAGAACAAAAATGATATTTACAACTCTTTTTGTTTTTTTCTTTGTATGGATACTTATTTATAATATTGGTCAAATGAGTGTTTTGGGAACTATTAGAGGGAAGAATTTATCTGAAATCGCGGATAAGAAGTATAAAATAGACTCGGTATTAGAACCAAATCGCGGGAAAATTTATGATAGAAATGGTAATGTTCTAGCAGATAATATTGAATCGTATAAACTTATTGCTGTAGTTTCTGATAAGGCCTCTGAAGGTTTAGAAGATGATGCACCTAGAAAACATGTTGTTGATGTAAGTAAAACAGCAGAAGAATTATCTAAATTAATTAATCTATCAAAAGAAGCTATTGAAAAAATTTTAAAAAATGATAAAGCATATCAAGTAGAATTTGGAAGTTACGGAAAAGATATTAATGTAGAAACTAAAAGAAAAATAGAAGATTTAAAACTACCAGGTATAAAATTTGAAACAACTACTAAAAGATATTATCCTAATGGATCTCTTTTAGGAAATTTTTTAGGATTTGCACAGACTTCTAGTGATGATAGTGATTTAATTGTTGGTAAGTTGGGTATAGAAAGAGTTTTTGATTATTATCTCAGAGGTAAGAGTGGTAGAATAGTTTATGCAAGAGATGCTTGGGGGAAAGTAGTATCTAATATTCCAGCAACAGAGGTAAAACCTGTAAACGGGGCAGATTTATATCTGACAATAGATAAAAATATTCAAGGTTTTGTTGACAACACTCTAAAAGATATTCATGATAAGTATGAACCAGAGAGTGCATTTGCAGTAGTTATGAGTGCCAAGACGGGAGAAATACTTGGTATAGGGCAAACTCCTGCATTTAATCCTAATACGAAAGAAAATTTAGACAAGGCATGGACAAATGCAGTTTTCAATTCAGCTGTAGAACCTGGTTCTACAATGAAGACTTTTTCTCTTGCAATAATGATGGAAAATAATATATTTGACCCAAATAAATATTACAAATCTGGTTCCTATAAAGTGTATGATACTACTATATATGACCATAATAAAAATGGATGGGGTACAATATCTTATAGACATGGTTTTCAAGAATCTTCTAATACACTAATGTTGACTATGCTTGAACAACTAGGAAGAGATAAATTTAAATTAGGTCTTGAAAAATTTGGTTTTGGTAAAAAAACTGGCTCTTTGTATGAAAACGAAGCGTCAGGACAATTAGCTTTTAATAATGTGGTGTCAGCTTCTACAAGTGTGTTTGGTCAAGGTAGTACAGTAACTCCAATTCAAATGTTACAAGCAGAAACTGCAATATTGAATGAGGGAAATATGTTAAAACCTTACTTTGTAAAAAGGATACATGATAATTACCAAAATATTGATGTCAATGTGGGTCGAAAAGAAATTGTTGGTAATCCAATATCAAAAAATACCGCTGAAAGAGTTAAGGAAGAATTATATGGAGTAGTCAATGGAGAATGGTCAGCTGGGGGTAAAAAATATAGGTTAGATGATTATGTTGTAGCTGGTAAAACTGGTACTGCCGAAGTGGTTAATCCTGAAACAGGAGTCTACTACAAGAGTACATATAAAGTTATGCATTCATTTTTAGGTTATGCCCCTAGTGATAATCCTGAAATAGTTGTTTATGCAGTAATAAAATTACCGAGTAAAAAAGAAAATGAATCTTATAGCAATTCTGTAAAAGAATTATTTAATCCAGTCATGCAAAGTAGCTTAGACTATCTTAATATAAAAAAAGTTAACGAAAATATTTCAAAAGATACTTATTCAATAAATAACTACATAGGTAATAATATTAATAATAGTATAAATGATTTATCTACTAACACTAAAAATATAGTAGTTTTAGGTTCTGGAAATAGTGTAACAAATCAATTTCCATCTGCTGACAATATTGTTAATAAAAACGACAAGGTATTTTTATTAACTGAGGATACGCAATACATTTTACCAAACTTTAAAGGTTGGTCAAAAGCTGATGTTTTAAGATATGCAGAGTTGGCAAACATAAAAATTAGTATTGAAGGGAATGGCTATGTAAAAGAACAATCTATTTTACCTGGAAAGTATATTAAGCCAGATGAAGAACTAAAATTAAAATTATCTTAAGGAGAAAAAGATGAATATACAATTTGGTATAATAATATTATTTTTTTCATTTTTTGTAACAGTATTATCACTTCCAAGATTAATAAAATATTTGCACAAATTAAAATTTGGACAAGCTATTAGAGAAGAAGGCCCTAAAAGTCATATAAAAAAACAAGGTACGCCTACAATGGGGGGCATATCTTTTATAATAGCAATAACATTAACATTAGTTTTAGCTTCAATATTCAATGTAGAAAATATTAAATATTACTTTATTTTAATTTACACTACATTGTCATTTGCATTTGTAGGTTATATTGATGATATTCTTATTGTTGTGAAAAAAAAAAATAATGGACTATCTCCTAAAAAAAAATTATTTTTACAAATTTTATTTTCTGCAATTTTTTATATACTAATAAAAATCAGTTATGTAGAAGTTGATTATATAAATATTCCATTTATAGATTACAAGATTAATATGTATTTCTTATATATGATATTCGTTATTTTTTGGCAAACAGGATTTTCAAATGCAGTAAATTTAACTGACGGTCTTGACGGATTGGCAAGTAGTGTAACTATAATTACAACATTTGTTTTTCTACTATTTAGCTATAAAGAAAATAATTATCCAATTTTTATATTTTGTTTAGCAATAATAGGTGGCTTGTCTGGATTTTTAATTTTCAATAAAAAACCAGCAAAAATATTTATGGGGGATACTGGTTCTCTTGCACTTGGTGGTATTCTTGCAGCTATATCAATAATTTTACATAAAGAAATTGCATTTCTTTTTATAGGTTTAGTATATATATTAGAAACCATATCAGTTATGATTCAGGTTATATACTTTAAAAAAACAGGGAAAAGAATATTTAAAATGGCACCACTTCATCATCACTTTGAATTATCAGGTTATGGGGAAGTTAAAACAGTATATTTATTTGTAATAATAGCTTGTATATCTTCGCTTATAGGTTATTATTTAGGAGTAGTGTAATGAACATTGAAGAATTAGAAAAAATTAAAAACAAAGTAGTTTTAGTGTTGGGCTTTGCAAGAAGTGGCTATAAAACAGCTCTTGTATTAACTAAATTAGGAGTAAAGGTTGTTTTAAACGCTAGTGAAGATTTATCAGAGGATACTGAAGCACTTAGTTTAGAAAAATTAGGAGTTAAGCTTATCTCTGGAGGACACCATCTATCTTTATTAGATAAAATAGATTTAATAGTTAAAAATCCAGGAATACCTTATAATATAGAAATACTAGAAACAGCAAAAAATAAAAATATTCCAATAATAACAGAAATAGAACTAACAAGTTTACTTTTTAATAATAGAATAATAGGCATAACGGGAACTAATGGGAAAACAACAACTGCTAAACTAATTTATGAGATGTTAAGTCTAAAAAATAAAAAAGTCAAATTAGCGGGTAATATTGGATTTCCTGCCATAGAGGTAGCTTATGAAAATGGAGAAGATACAATTTTAGTTACAGAAATATCTTCTTTTCAACTTAATGGAACAGAGAAATTCAAGCCATATATAAGCCTTATTACAAATTTAGGAGAGGCACATTTAGATTATCACGGTAGTAAAGAAAATTATCAAAATATAAAAAAAAGGATATTTAAAAATCAAGATAAAAATGATTTTTTAGTTTTAAATATACAAGATAAAAATAATTATGAAGTAGAAAAGATAAATGCAAATATAATTTATTATAGCAGTAAAAATGATAAAAACGCAGATGCTTATGTTGAATCTGGCTGGTTAAAATATAAGAATACCGATATATTTGAAATATCAAAAGTAAAACTTCCAGGCCAACATAATTTAGAAAACATAATAAATGCTACTATTGTAGCTATATTAGAAAATGTATCTATTGCTGATATTCAGAAAATTGTGTATAATTTTATAGGAGTGGAGCATAGACTGCAGTATATTGGAGACATAGATGGTGTAAAATATTATAATGATTCAAAAGCAACTAATCCTGTGTCTACACTAAAAGCTCTATCAGGTTTTGAAAGAAATGTTATTTTAATTGCAGGTGGTAAAGATAGGGGAATAAATTTTCAAGAACTTGCTTCTGAATTGCATAAAGTTAAGTTGCTTATATGTTTCGGAGAAAGTAAGAATATCCTTATAAATCTTGCTAAAAAAAATAATATTAAGTATATTGAAGCTAGTAAAGTTGATAATGCTACTATCATAGCTTTTAAAAAATCTGAAAATGGAGACACAGTATTGCTTTCTCCCGCTTGTGCCTCTTGGGATCAGTATAAAAATTTTGAAGTAAGAGGTCAAGAATTTATTGATACCTTTAATAAAATAAAAAATAAAGAGTTGAATTAAAATGAATTTAAAATTTAATAAAAATAACTTTTTGTACAAGGCAGAACGTAAAAAGAAGTTTATAAGCGCTGTAGATAAATACAAAAACAAAAGAAAAAAAGAAACAACTATACTATTATCAATATTAACAATCTTATCTGCTATATTTATATTTTTCAACAGTAGCCTAGTAAAATTAAAAAACATTAATTTACAAGGTAATGTCCAGGTAGAAAAAGAAAATTTATTAAATGAAGTAGGAATAAATAATAATGTTAAAATTTGGGAAGTTGATGAAGATAATGTAAAAGATATAATATTAAAAAAATATAATATTGTATCTGAAGTTAATATTCAAAAAGAATATTTTCAAACTATAACTATTGCAATAAAAGAAAAAAAATTATTAGCTTTGGAAAAAAATGAGGATAATTCTTATAGTGTATTAATGTCTGATGGTCAAATATATGTAGGTAAGGTAAGCAACAGTAATAGTTTGCCTATTATTGAAAATTTTAACAATGAAGAATTTAAAAAGAATGAAATTTTAAATAATCTTTCAAACTTAAAGGTGGAAGTTTTATCTCAAATTTCAGAAATAACACCAGATAAACATAATAAAGATTTATCCATAATATATATGAGAGATGGTCAAAAAGTTAAGGTAACTACATCAATTTTTTCAGAGAAATTAAATTATTATTTTGAAATGGAAAAACACATAACAGATAAGACTAATACAACCTTAAATTTAGTCAATGGAGCTTATGTAGAAACTGAAAAAACTATAACTCAAAAAGAGTCAAAAATTAATAATTTATTAAAAAATAATATAAATATAAAAAATAATTCAACAAAAACTAATTAAACAATAAATATATAAAATCTTGTAATAGAAAGTCACTCAACAGGGTACGTCTTTTTATTACAAGTGTGTAAAAATATAAAAAAATTAAAAAAAAATTTGTATTTTCGTACTTTTTTTAATTGTTTTATGTTATAATCTATTGTATGTAATAATAATTGGCGTAATAGTGTCAATTTCATTATAAAATAATGGGAAATTTTAAGGAAGGAGTGTCTAACTTGAGTTCACAATTGTACACTGCACTTGATCTTGGCTCATCTAGTATAAAAGTAATAATAGCTGATGTAGTTTATGAAAAATTAAATATATTGGGTGTTGGTATTGTTAAAACTAATGCTATAAAACGAGGCAATATAGTTGATGTGGAAACAGCCGCAAAAGATATAGAAAAAGCATTAGATATGGCTAAAAGTGAAGCTAATAAAGATATTAGATCTCTTTATGTAGCAGTTCCAAGTATTCACACTCATATTAAGAAAAGTGTAGCTGAAATTAAATTTGATAATAAACACGATATTGACGGAAGAGACATAGAAGAGGTAATCGAAGAAGCAAAAGTTCTTCCTTTACCAAAAGAAAGAGAAGTAGTTCAGATAATTCCTGATTATTATAGAGTTGATGATATAGAGCATATTACCCAACCAAAAGGTATGACAGGGCATCATGCTTTTGAGGTTACTGGAAATAGAGTTATGACATCAAAAACACATTTACATACTATTTATAAAAGTATAGAAAAATTAAGAGTTGACTGTAATGAAACTTTTATAACTTCTCATTCATTGGGGGAACTTCTTATAAGTGACGAAGAAAGAGATTATGGTTCGGTTATAATTGATATTGGAGCAGGATTAACAACTGTAAGTTATTATGAAGACAATATATTACAATTATCTCAATCTATAGAACTTGCTGGAGATGATATTACTCGTATGATTTCTGATGTTTTAAATGTTTCATTTAAAAAAGCTGAAGAAATAAAACATAATCAAGGTCATAGTTTTTATGATTTAGCATCTAGTGATATAATAATAGACTTAGATAATTTAGAAGCTGACGAAGAACCCTTTACTCAAAAAGAACTATCTGATTATATAGAAGAAATAGTTGAAGAAATAATGCTTAGAGCTTTTGACGTTTTAAGAAAATTTGGTATAAATAGAGTAAAAGGAAATGTTGTATTAACTGGTGGGACAACATTAATGCCTGGTGTATTAGAATTAGCACGTGATATGTTGAAAAAAATGAATGTTAGAATTGGCACTCCAAAAATAATAGGAGCAAATTCTCCAGAATTATCAGTAGCAGTTGGAACCCTAACAAGTAGTTACAATATAGAAAAATTATTTGGATATCAAAGTTTTGCTGAGGTGGCTATAATAAAAGAAAGTACAAATACAGTATTTGAAGACTTAGAGGAAATAGAAGAAATTGGAGTATCTTCAGTTGAAACAGACAAAAATTCAGATGAATATTATGAAGATGAATATTATGAAGAAAAAGAAGAAGCAAGTGTTTTTGGAAAATTTAGAAAAAAATACAGTTCATTCTTTGAATAAGATTTAGGAGGATAAATTATAATGGTAAATAGCTTTTTAGATAGCGAATTTGGGCAAACAGCCAATATTAAAGTAGTGGGTGTTGGTGGTGGCGGTGGTAACGCCGTTGACAGAATGGTTGAAAGTGGTTTGCAAAATGTAGAATTTATTACAATTAATACAGATGCACAAGCTTTAAGACGTTCAAAAGCAGATGTAAGAATTCAAATAGGAGAAAAACTTACAAAAGGGTTAGGAGCTGGAGCGAATCCTGAAATAGGACGCAAAGCAGCAGAAGAAACAAAAGATAAAATAGAAGCCGCTTTAGAAGGTGCAGATATGGTATTTGTTACTTCTGGAATGGGAGGAGGAACTGGTACTGGTGCCGCACCTATAGTTGCTAGTGTAGCCAAACAATTAGGAGCTTTGACAGTTGGTGTTGTTACACGTCCATTCAATTTTGAAGGTAAAAAACGTCAAGTACAATCAACAGCTGGGATTAATGCGCTTAAGGGAGCAGTTGATACACTTATTGTAATTCCTAACGAAAGATTACTTGATATTGTAGATAAATCTACTCCTATGATGCAGGCCTTTTTAGAAGCAGATAATATTTTACGCCAAGGTGTTCAAGGTATTTCTGATTTAATAAATGTATCGGGTGCAGTTAATTTAGACTTCGCTGATGTTAAAGCTATTATGTCAGATCAAGGGTCAGCCCTAATGGGCATTGGTGTAGCTTCTGGAGAAAACAGAGCTGTTGAAGCCGCTAAAAAAGCAATTTCGTCTCCTTTACTAGAAACTTCAATTGTAGGAGCAAAAGGAGTATTATTAAATATCACAGGTGGACCATCGTTAAGTTTATTTGAAGCACAAGCAGCTGCAAGTATAGTTCAAGAAGCTAGTGATGAAGAAGTAAACATGATTTTTGGTACAGTTATAAATGAAGAATTAGAGCAAACTGATGAAATAATTGTTACTGTAATTGCTACTGGTTTTGATGAAGATAAAAATGATAGAGATTTATCTCAAAGAGCTAACATTGCATCAACATCATTTACAAGTAATTACGCTAAAGACGAAACAGAATCAGAAATGTTTCCTCGTCCTCGTAGAACAAGAAGAAGAGAATTGTAATATTAATTTAGGTGAAGAACTATTTAGTTTCTTCACTTTTTTTTGAAAGTATGTTATAATAACAAAGTTATATTCGGGGGATGTTTAGGATTCGACAGGGGCATTGGTCTGTTTGATTGCACGTAAGAGGCTCGGCTCTTTAAAAACGAAACAGTTTAAATATAACTGACAACAATAAATCATTAGCTTTAGCAGCTTAATTGCTAAAGGCTGGTTAATTGGTTTGACTATGACTAATATAACTGGTTCATTTAATAATAGTCTATAATTTATTACTTCCGTTTGCAGTGATAAGTAAGAATTTAATCAAACTCGTTTTTTACAGCCTGTTTACTGGCATAAGTAAAAAATTAAATTTAATAGGTAAACTAAACGTGTAGAAGTTAAATAGAGGTGTTTTTGGACGCGGGTTCAAATCCCGCCATCTCCATAAAATATCTATTTTCATAATATGAAAATAGATATTTTTTTATTTTATAAATAAAGTATTGATTTTTTTAAAAAAATAATATAAAATAATTCTTGTTAAAAATAAACAATAAGTTTTGTTTTACTAAACTTTATAAACAATAAGTTTTATTATACTTAACTAAGTATACATAAAGTTTTTTAATACTAAACTAAAAGGAGAAAAATGTATTCAATAGGCTATAGATTAAAAAAATTACGTATTCAAAAAGGATTAACTCAAGAAGAATTAGGAGAAAGAACAGATTTATCTAAGGGTTATATATCCCAAATAGAAAGAGACTTATCATCTCCATCGATGGAAACTTTTTTTGATATACTTCAAGTATTAGGTTGCGAACCAAAAGATTTTTTTGATAAAAAAAGTGCAGAACAACAAATTCTTTATAAAAAAGAAAATCAAACACTTTATGAAGAAACAGATGATTATTATAAATTGAATTGGCTGGTGCCAGAATCAAATGAAAAAGAGATGGAGTCTTTGATATTGACCTTATCAAGTAAGAGTAGTTATAAAACTTTTTCTCCATCTGAATCGGACACTTTGTGCTATATCTTAAAAGGAAAATGTATGTTGACCTTTGGTGAAAAAGAATATGTTGCAGATACCAACGAAACATTTTATTTTACGGCTACGGATAATCATACCTTATCAAATCCTTTTGAAGATGAGTGTAAAGTATTAATAGTAGCGACAAATTCATATTTATAGGAGGAAAAAATGACAAATATTGTTGAATTTAAAGATGTATCAATGTCTTTTGGTAATAATAAAGTTTTAAAAAATATTGATTTAGAAATTGAAAAAGGAAAATTTTACACATTATTAGGCCCCAGTGGTTGTGGTAAAAGTACAATTCTAAAATTAATTGGTGGTTTCTTACAACCTACAAGTGGTCAAGTAAAAATTTCTGGAAAAGTTGTTAATGATGTTTCAGCAAATTTACGTCAAGTAAATACTGTATTTCAAGACTATGCCTTATTTCCTCACATGAATGTTTTTGAAAATATTGCTTTTGGATTAAAGGTAAAAAATGAAAAAAAAGAAATAATAGAAAAAAAAGTAAAACAAGCTTTAAAATTAGTAAACTTATCTGATTTTGAAAAACGTGAAATTTCTGAAATGAGTGGAGGGCAAAAACAACGTGTTGCTATTGCTAGAGCCATAGTAAATAAACCTGAAATAATTTTGTTAGATGAATCGTTATCAGCTTTGGATTTAAAACTTCGCCAAGAAATGCAATATGAATTACGTGAATTACAACAACAAACAGGTATAACATTTATTTATGTAACTCATGACCAAGAAGAAGCATTGGCAATGAGCGATTATATTTTTGTAATGAATAATGGAGAAATTCAACAAAGTGGTAGTCCTTTAGATATTTACGACGAACCAGTAAATAGATTTGTTGCTGATTTTATTGGCGAATCTAATATAGTAAATGCGGTAATGTTAGAAGATTATTTAGTTGAAATATACGGCAAAGAATATGAATGTGTAGATGCGGGCTTACCTAAAAATAAAAGAGTTGAAGTTGTAATCCGTCCAGAAGATTTAGAAATTACTTCAGTAGAAAAAGGAAAAATAAAAGTTGTTGTAGATACCCAACTATTTAGAGGAGTTCATTATGAAATTTGTTGCTTAGATGATCAATATAATGAGTGGATAGTTCACTCTACAAAAGTAGCAGAAGTAGGAAAAGCTGTTGCTCTTGATTTTGAACCAGAAGCAATTCATATCATGGTTCCTGGAGAAACAGAAGAAGAGTTTGATGCACGTTTAGAAGCATACGAAGAGGAGGAATAAAAGTGTTTGATAAAAAGATACGTTCATTTTTTATTGTTCCTTACGCGTTATGGATGTTGGTGTTCGTAGTTTTTCCAATAGGACTTATAGTATATTATTCTTTTAAAGATACTCAAGGGAATTTTACATTATTAAATTATACAGAATTTTTTGGTAAAACTTATATGTGGATGACTTTTTATAGTTTTTGGTATGCTTTTTTAGTAACTTTAGTTTGTTTAATACTTAGTTATCCACTTGCTTTTATAATTAGCAGAAGTAAATACAAAGAAATATTGTTATTACTAATTATCTTACCTACTTGGATAAATATACTTTTAAAAACTTATGCCTTTATAGGATTATTTGGTAAACATGGAGCGATTAATTCATTTTTAGAATTTATCGGTATTGGAACTCAAAATTTATTATTCAATTCATTTGGTTTTATTTTTGTAGCTAGTTATATATTTTTACCATTTATGTTACTGCCTATTTATAATTCTGTTGCTGGTATTAATAAAAATTTTATAGATGCTTCTTATGACTTGGGGGCAGACTTAAAAACAACATTTACAAAAATAATTTTACCACTTAGTATTGAGGGTGTAAAAACCGGTATTCAGGTAACCTTTATACCTGCACTTTCTATATTTATGATTACAAGGCTTATTGCAGGTAATAAAATTATCAATTTAGGAACAGCTATTGAAGAACATTTTTTAGTTACTCAAAATGTAGGATTAGGTTCTACAATAGCAGTATTCTTAATTATAGTAATGGGAGTAATTATGGTTTTAACAAATAATAAAAATAGGATAGGAGTAAAAAAATAATGAAAAATATACTATCAAAATTATATTTAATACTTGTCTTTGTTATTTTATATATTCCTATTATTTATTTGGCTTATTTTTCTTTTAGTTCAGGAAAAACAATGGTTGTATTTGAAGATTTTTCTTTTATTCATTACAAAGAGTTAATAGAAAATACTAGAATGATAGTTATACTCATTAACACCATAGTTATTGCCTTACTTTGCGGTATTTTTTCAGCAGTATTAGGAACTTTAGGAGCTTTAGGAATATTTTCTTTAAAAACTAATAAATTTAAAAATTCTTATTTAGTAGGAAATAATATTTTAATAGTTAGTCCTGATGTTATTATTGGTTGTTCTTTTTTATTGGTGTTTACTTTTATATCTGACAAGTTAGGATTAGAAAGTTTACAAGGATTTTGGTCAGTTTTAATTTCTCATATTGCCTTTAGTGTTCCGATAGTAGTTTTAATGGTTTTACCAAAATTATATGAAATGCCTATTTCAATGATTGATGCCGCGGTTGATTTGGGAGCAACTTATCCACAAGTTATAACTAAGGTAATTATCCCCTATATAACCCCAGGAATTTTAGCAGGATTTTTTATGGGACTTACTTATTCATTAGATGATTTTGCTGTTACTTTTTTTGTAACTGGTAATGGATTCCAAACTTTATCTGTGGAAATTTATTCTATGGCAAGACAAGGAATTAATTTGCAGATAAATGCACTTTCAACAGTAATAACATTATTTGTTATAATTGCCGTATTAATTTACTATGTAATTAGTATGAGTAAATTAAAAAAGGAGGTAACTAGATAATATGAAAAAATTAGTAGTTTCAGCCATATCAATTATTTTATTATGTATCGGATTGCTAGAAAGTAGAACTTATATAGATTCTTCACAAGCAGGAAGTCAAAACACACTCACTATTTTTAATTGGGGAGAATACATTTCTCCGGATTTGCTTAAAAAATTTACTGAAGAAACTGGTATTGAAGTAATATATGAAACTTTTGATTCTAATGAGGCTCTATTAACTAAGTTAAAATCAGGTTCAACTTCTTATGATTTAGTTGTACCCTCTGATTATATGATTAAAAAAATGATAGATTTTAATTTGTTACAAGAAATAGATAAATCTAAATTAACAAATTTTAATAAAATAAATCCAGAGTTATTAAATAAAAGTTTTGATATGAATAATAAATATTCAATTCCTTATTTTTGGGGAACTCTTGGAATAATTTATAATCCAGACTTGCTTGATAAAGACCAAAAATTTGAAAAATGGGATGACCTTTGGGACGAACGTCTTAAAAATGAAGTAATACTCATAGATGGAGCAAGGGAAATGTTAGGTTTATCTTTGCAATCGCAAGGCGAATCAGTAAATGAAACTGATGAAATAAAATTAAAGTTGGCAGAGAAAAAATTAGAGTTGATGGGGGCTAATATAAAAGCTATTAACAATGATGAAAAAACTATGTTAATGGTCAATGAAGATGCCAAAGTTGCAATTACTTATTCTGGAAGTGCTGCACAGATGATAGCAGAAAATGAAAAATTAGTTTATTCAGTTCCTAAAGAAGGAAGCAACATTTGGTTTGATAATATGGTAATTCCAAAAGTAGCAAAAAATGTAGAAGCAGCCCATAAATTTATAGATTTTATTTTAAGACCAGAAAATGCTGCTAAAAATGCTGAATTTGTTGGCTATGCTACACCTATTTTGGACGCTTATGAGATATTAGGTGAAGAAATTACTTCAGATGAGCAATTTTATCCTAGTGAAGAAACAATGAATCATTTAGAAGTATATGACGCACAAAGTCAAAAAATTGTTCAAATGCAAAATGATTTGTTTTTAGAATTTAAAATAAATATTAATAGACCTTAGTTCTATAAATTGTGCATACTAAATTAATTTTATAATTATAAAAAAATTGAAATTCAGTTTATGTTTGTAAATTTAGTTTTAAAATATTTATCAATAGAATTTTTTATAAAATAATAAATATAAAATAAATTATTAAAAATAAAAATTATAAGAATATATTAAACAAAAATATCTCATGCTAAATATTTAGTATGAGATATTTTATTATGATAATTTAAAAAACATTAGAAATATGTTATAATGAATAGAATTTATTTAATAAAAATATTTGAAAGGTTAGAATGTATGTTTATAGATGAGGTAAAAATATATATAAGGTCTGGTGATGGAGGAAATGGCTTAGTAGCATTTAGGCGTGAAAAATATGTTCCTAAGGGAGGGCCAGCTGGAGGGGACGGAGGTAGAGGTGCCAATATTGTCTTTAAAGTTGACGAAGGTTTGAGAACATTTATGGATTATAGATACCAAAAACGTTTTGTTGCTCCAAATGGTGAGAATGGTATGAATAAAGGAATGCACGGAAGAAAATCAAAAGATTTATATCTTATAGTACCACCAGGAACAATTATTAAAGATACGGATACTGGTGAAATTCTAGGTGATTTAACAATACATGAACAAGAAGTAATTGTTGCACGAGGTGGGCGTGGAGGCAGAGGTAATTGTCGCTTTGCAACACCTTCAAATCCAGTTCCTGAAATAGCAGAAAATGGTGAACCAGGAGAAGAAAGAAATATAACATTAGAATTAAAATTAATGGCTGATGTAGGGTTAGTCGGTTTCCCATCAGTAGGAAAATCTACCTTATTATCTATAACTTCAAAAGCAAAACCAAAAATTGCTGATTATCATTTTACAACCCTAGTTCCAAATTTAGGAGTAGTAGAAACAAAAGATAACAAGAGTTTTGTTATGGCAGACTTACCTGGACTTATCGAAGGAGCAAGTCAAGGTGTAGGATTAGGTTATCAATTTTTAAGACACATAGAAAGAACAAAAGTAATAGTTCATATTATAGATATGTCAGCAGCTGATGGAAGAGACCCTTATGAAGATTATAAAATAATTAATAAGGAACTAGAAGACTACAATATGCGTTTACTAGAGCGTCCACAAATAGTTGTTGCAAATAAAATGGATATGCCAGAATCAAAAGAAAATCTAAAAATTTTCAAAGAAAAAATTGCAGAAAATAATGAAGAAATAGATTTAATAGAAATATCGGCATTTACTCATTCTAATATTGATAACTTACTTTATAAGATAAGTGATTTATTAGACAAAACTAACTATAATACTTTATATGAAATTGATATTAATAAAGAAGAAACTATTGAAAATAGGGTTTTATATAAACATAAGCCGAATGATGAAACATTTAATATAAGTCGTGATGATACCGGTGCTTACGTTGTTAGTGGTGCTGGAATAGAAAGAGCATTTATGATGACAGACTTTAATCGTGATGCTTCAGTAAGAAGATTTGCACAACAAATGCGTTCTATGGGAGTAGATGATGCCCTAAGAGCAAGAGGTTGTTCAAATGGAGATACCGTTAAAATATTAAAAGGCGAATTTGAATTTGTAGAGTAAGTATGAAAGAAAATAAAAATTATTATATAATAAGAGAAGACGTTTTACCAGAAGCTGTTCAAAAAACAATAAAAATAAAAAAAGAATTGGAAAAAAATCCAAATTTATCAATATTAGAAGCTTCTAAAAAATATGATTTGAGCAGAAGTGCTTTTTATAAATATAGGGATACTATATTTCCTATTCAAGATTTTAAAAAGGAATCTATTTTATCATTATCTATTAATGTAGATGACATAGTAGGAATGCTAGGAAAAGTTTTGAGTATTATTCACGGAGAAAAGTGTAATGTTATTACCATACACCAAACAGTTCCTATTAACGATAGAGCAACGATAATTTTATCATTGAATATGAATATAAATTTTACAAATATAGAAAAATTAAAATCATTACTAGAAAATTTGCCCCATGTAAATTCTGTAAAAGTTATAGGATTTAATATTTAGATAAGGAAATTTATGAAAAAAAATTTTTAATATTTTAAAAAAAATCCTAGAAGTATGAATAATAAAGAAGTATTGCTATAATACTATATAAAATTTGCTAATATAATAACAGATAGCAATCAAAAAGTTTTGCAGAAAGTAGAAAAGTTAATTTTACAGACTGAAACCTATATAAATGAAAATACTAATTTTTTAGAAAATAGGGGAATAGATAAAAATAATATAGCTAAAGAAGAACTTATTTGGATATTATTTTCAGATATTTTAATTGAAAATTTCTATGCAGAAAAATTTGATTGGCAATGTGAGTTAGAAGATTTTGAATATCTACTTATGAATTTAAATCAATTTAAAACTAAATTTCAAAACTTGAAATTTTCTAATTTAAGGTAAGATGATAGCCTAGAAGGATATATCAAACAAATAATAAATTTTTGGCAAAAAGAAAATGTATTAGCACTGAGCATTTGATATATTTAAAAAATATGGTGGCAAGAGTTAATAATTTAGGGCAAGAAAATATAGCTAGATTGGTAGAAAGTAAAGGAATAGAAGTCAATGATTTAAGAGATAAGATAGATGACTTAGAATTTTTTATGCTAGAGCAGAATTTAGATGAATTAAGTTCAGACTTTTTAAGAAATCACAAAGATTTATATGCCTTACCTTTTAATCAAATATATATATAAATAGAAAAATTTTTAGGATATAAATTTACAAATTATTAAAATAATAGTAATGGCTTTACCATTACTATTTTTAAATTACAAGGTGAATTAAATGAAGAAAAATGATGAATTTATTGCTGAAGTAATAGACTATACTCATGACGGACTAGGAGTTATAAAGATAGATAATTTTCCGTTATTTGTAGAAGATGTTATAGTAGGCGAAAAAATAAGAGTAAAAATTACAAAACTTAAAAAAAATTTAGGATATGCTAGATTAATAGAGATAATTTCTTCTTCTCCTAATAGGGTTGAAGTAGAAGAGAAAACATCAGGTGCTAACTTAATGCACATGACATATCAAGAACAACTTTCTTTTAAAACAAATAAGGTGAAAAACATTATAAATAAAATAGTTGGAGCTAACAAGATAGAAGTTTTATCTACACTAGGAATGGGCAAACCAACTTATTATAGAAATAAATCAGTAGTGCCTGTACAAGTAAAAAATAATGAAGTTAAAATGGGTTATTATAGACCTAGAAGTCATGACGTTATAAATACAAATGACTGTAAAATACAGTACAAAGAACATAATTTTTTGGTAAATAACATAAGAAAAATTATTTCTGATATGCAGCTTTCAATATACGATGAGGAAAAGCATGAGGGTGCAATAAGACATATTATGTTTAGAACAAATAGCTCCAAAACAGAAATTATGGTTGGTATTATAGCTAAAGAGAAATTTTTTAATTTAGATAGATTTGTTGAAAAAATTATTGAACTGGATAAAAGAATAGTTAGCATTATGTTAAATATAAATTCTAAAAAAACTAATGTAATACTCGGAGAAAAAAGTATTAAACTTTATGGAAAAGATTTTATAGAAGATGATATTAAGGGTATAAAGTTCAATATTTCTCTAGCATCTTTTTATCAAGTAAATCCCACTCAAACTAAGATTTTATATTCAAAAGCAATAGAACTTGCAAATTTAAAAAATACTGATGTGATAATTGACGCATATTGCGGTATAGGAACAATAAGTTTATTTGCTGCTAATATGGTAAAAAAAGTATATGGGATAGAAGTAGTAGAAGAAGCTGTTATAAACGCTAAAGAAAATGCCAAAATAAATAATATAAAAAATGTTAAATTTTTACTCGGTAAAAGCGAATATAAGATAAGAGAATTAATAGAAAAAAAAATAAAAATAGATGCTGTTATCGTAGACCCTCCTAGAAAGGGATGTGATGAAAGTTTTTTACGCAACATGGCAGACATGAATATACCTAAAATAGTTTATGTAAGTTGCAATCCAGCAAGTCTAGCTCGTGATTTGCAAATTATGATAGATTTAGGTTATAATGTGGATAAAATTCAACCTATTGATATGTTTCCACAAACAAGTGAAGTGGAAGCAGTAACGCTATTGACTAAATAAAATGTAATATTAATAGGATAATTAAAAAATTAGGAGATAATAATGAATATTAAATTATTGAAAGAATATCTTTATGTAAGTCGTGAGGCATACTATTACAATGAAAAAAATGAATTTCGCTGGCAATCTGTACATGGGCAATCTGTACAAGGGAAAGACTGTCCCAGATTTAAAACTTCAAAGGAGCAATTAAAAAATTATAGAGGAACAGCCGTTAAATCAACAGTGAAAGAAATAGGGGAATTAGTTTTAAATTTTTTATCGGGTTTAGGAGTTATTGATAAAATTTTCGCCCAAACTTATAATCCAATATTTAATCTTAATAATCTTAATTATAAAGATATTAAAAAAAAATATAATTTGAATGATGAAAGAGATATAGTATGGATGAAATTTACTAAAGAAGGATTTTTAGGAGTTGTTGCTTGCAGTAATGATATAAACTTTGATATTCCAAAAAATGCAAAACAATATGACGAAAAAGATATTTACGATAAGCGTAAGTGGAAATATAATACTTCAGGAATAATAATTCATCAATTAAAACAAGAATGGAATGAAAACTTTGTATTATTATTTCCTTTAGAAAAAATTCCTAAAGATTACAATAGACTACATATTGAATGGGCAGTTGGAAATTACTTGATTGAAAACAAAATTCCTATTTTAGACCTATATTCTCATCAAATGAATAAGTTTTCTTACGAAGAAATTAATAAAAATATATAATTAACTAAGTATTAAATATTATAATAAATATAAGAAAAGGAGAAAATACTTATGAAAGATGAATTAGTAAAAAAATATATAGAAATGGAGCAAAAACGTCAGTATGAAAATATTGAACTTATTGCTTCTGAAAATTTTGTTTCTGAAGATATTTTAGAAGCTTGTGGTAGTATTCTAACGAATAAATACGCTGAGGGTTATCCTAATGCACGTTATTATGATGGTTGCGAAAATGTTGATTTAATTGAACAGTTGGCTATTGACCGTCTAAAAACTTTATTTAAGGCAGAGCATGCTAATGTTCAGGCACATTCTGGTTCACAGGCTAATATGGCAGTTTATATGGCTATTTTAAATCCTGGTGATAAGGTGTTGGGAATGGATTTAAATTCTGGAGGACATTTAACGCACGGTCATCCAATGAATTTTTCTGGTGTTTTATATGATTTCTATGCTTATGGAGTAAATAAAGAAACAGAAATGTTAGATTATGAAGAAATTAGAAAGTTAGCTTTAGAAATTAAACCTAAGTTAATAGTTGCTGGAGCAAGTGCTTATTCACGCATAATTGATTTTAAAAAATTTGGAGAAATTGCTGATGAAGTAGGAGCGTATTTAATGGTAGACATGGCTCATATAGCGGGCTTAATAGCTACAGGCTTACATCCTAATCCAGTTCCTTATGCTGATTTTGTAACTAGCACAACTCATAAAACTTTAAGAGGGCCGAGAGGTGGAATTATTCTTTGTAAGGAAGAATATGCAAAAAAAATAAATTCACGCATCTTTCCTGGTACCCAAGGCGGTCCTTTACAACACATTATAGCCGCTAAAGCAATTTGTTTCCAAGAAGCAATGCAAGATGAATATAAAGAATATATCAAACAAGTAGTGGCTAACATGCAGGCTATGGCTCAGAGATTTACCGAAAAAGGGGTAAGAGTAGTTTCAAATGGAACGGATAATCATTTGTTGATGATAGATGTAAAAAATAAATTTAACATCACCGGTAAAGAAGCGGCTTCTTTACTAAGTAAAGTTAATATTACATGTAATAAAAACAGCATTCCTTTTGATAATGAAAAACCAGTACACACTAGTGGTATCCGTTTAGGCAGTGCTGCTATGACTACAAAGGGATATAAAGAAAAAGAATTTATTCAAATAGCAGATTGGATTTGTGAACTTTTAGAACATAAAGAAGTTGTTGTAGAAAAAATTGCAGCTGAAGTGCTAAATTTAACTAAGAATTTTAAAGGATAATATTATATACTTACTTAATTAATTAAGTAAGTATATAAAAAGGGAAATATAATTTTAAGATTGTATTCCCCTTTTATTTTTTTTAAAATTACATAAATATAAATATTAATAAAAAGTATTGGTAGAAAAATTAGAACATGTCCCAAAAACTAGACACAAAAATAATAAATGTGTTGGTAGAAAGAGGATATGTTTTTATTATGGAAAAAAGTAAAATAGACTATAAGAAAAGAAAAGAAATAGTAAAAAAGGATTAATTAAGAAAAAATTATTTCACGTTTATCAACTATTACTTTTTTATTTTAAAATCTTTAAATATTTCTTCTACTATATTAGTCCATGAATTAATTTCTTCTTCTGAAAATCTGTTAAATTTTACAGAATCTATATCTAATAATGCTACGACTTTATCTTTATCCAATATTGGTATTACAAGTTCACTGTTTGAAGCAGAGTCACAGGCAATATGACCAGGAAATTCGTGTACATTTTCTACATAGATAGTTTTTTTATCTGTGTAACATTTTCCACAAACTCCCTTATTAAATGGTATTCTAACACATGCAACTTTACCTTGAAATGGACCTAAAACTAAATTTTTGCTTTCAAAATCAACTAAATAAAATCCTACCCAATTAGTATCTGGTAAATATTCTTTAAATAATGCTGATAAATTCGCTAGATTTGCATATAAATTATTTTCGTCATTTATTAAAGATTTAGCTTGAGCGATTATAATATTTTTTTTCATAATTTCATATACACTCCTAAAAATATTTTTAATAATTATCACATAAAAATAAAAAAATTAAAAGTAATTAATATTCCATATTATAGATAAAAATAAGTATATATGATAAAATTAAAACAAATAAACTTATTGGAGCGTGTATGTTAAAAGAAAGAGCTGATGTTCTTTGTGTAAGTCAAGGATTATTTGATTCTAGAGAAAAAGCAAAAAGAGCAATAATGGCAGGAATAATTTTTTATGATTCTAATCGTGTCGACAAACCTGGTGAAAAAATAGATGTTAATGTTAATTTGAGAATAAAAGGAAAAACTTTACCTTATGTTAGTAGGGGAGGTTTAAAATTAGAAAAAGCAATAAAATATTTTAATTTTAATGTTGCTGATAAAGTTATGTTGGATATTGGTGCTTCTACTGGTGGTTTTACTGATTGTGCATTGCAAAACGGGGCGTCTTATGTGTATGCACTAGATGTGGGTACAAATCAGTTATCATGGAAATTAAGGTCTGATAGTAGGGTTTCTGTAATGGAAAAAACTAATTTTAGATATTGCACCAAAGATAATTTTTCAAAACCGATTGAGCGAGTTTCTATTGATGTATCTTTTATATCGTTAAATTTAATATTACCTACTCTTGCAGAAATAATTGAAATTTCTGGAGAAGTTTGTACTCTTATAAAACCTCAGTTTGAAGCTGGGAAAGACAAGGTAGGAAAGGGTGGAATAGTTAGAGATAAACTTGTTCATCAAGAAGTAGTTGAAAATATATTTTATTTATCTAATAATCTAGGATTTAGTGTTAAGGAATTAACTTATTCACCGATTACAGGTGGAGATGGAAATATTGAATATTTAATGATTTTAAAATATACACCTGATAATGTAATTAATAAGGATATAAATATAAAAAAAATAGTAGAAGAAGCAAATAGACAATTTAAGTAAGGAGCATTAATTAATGTTATTACAATTAAATATAAAACAATTCGGAATTATTGAAGAGGTTAGTATTGATTTTAATAATGGTTTTACAGTATTAACTGGTGAAACTGGTGCAGGGAAATCTATGATTTTATCTGCCATATCGCAATTATCAGGGCAAAGAACCTCAATTAATTATATAAGACATGGTGAAGAAAAGTCTACTATTGAAGGAGTTTTTGATTTTCCTGAAAATGAGGAATTAAATGATATTTTTTCTTCTTTGGATATTGAACTTGATGATTTGATTATAATAAAAAGGGATATATTTTCTAATGGGAAAAGTATTTGTCGGATAAACAATACGGTAGTTAATTTATCTACTTTGAAAAAAATATCTTCTTTTTTAATAGATATTCATGAACAGCACGACAATCAAACTTTGTTATTAGAAAAAAAACATTTATTTTTAATAGATTCTTATGGTAAAAAAATTTTAAGTCCCTTTATAGAAAATTATAAAAATAATTATTTTGAATATAGGAAACTGTACAAAAAAATAGAAGAATTGGAAGAAGATAGTAGTGAAATATCCAAAAAAATAGATTTTACTAAATACCAAATTAATGAAATAGAAGCAATAAATTTGCAGAAAAATGAAGTAGAAAATCTTAAATCAGAGATAGACTACTTATCTAATTATGAAAAAATAAATTCATTAATTTTAGGAATAAATCAAAATTTGAATACTGAAGGCGGAGTTCTTGAAAAAACATATAATATCAAAACTTTATTAGAGAAATTGTCAAGGCATAATGGAGATTTCTCTTCTAAATATCAAGAAATAAATGATTTTTACTACATTTTAGAAGACCTTAAGTATGATTTATCAAGGTTTAATGATAATTTAGATTATGACGAGGCAAGACTAAATGAAATGGGAAATCGTCTTTTAACCATAAAATCACTTGAAAAGAAATATATGAAAAATGCAGATGAACTTTTGCTATATAAAGATGAATTAAAAAACGAATTATTTTACTTAGAAAATTATAGTTCTAATTTAGATGAATTAAAATTAAAATTACATACTTTAGAGAAAAATCTTTTAGATAGTGCCAAGTTACTATCAGATAATAGAAAAAAAATTGCTGAAATATTAGAAAAGAAAATCCAATCAGAACTTAAATTTTTATGTATGGAAAAAAGTACTATTAAAATAGATTTTAAATATAAAGATTTTTCTGCAGATGGGATAGATGATTTGAAAATTTTAATCAGCGCTAACTTAGGAGAACCTTTGAAATCACTATCTAAAGTTGCTTCTGGAGGAGAACTTTCAAGAATTATGCTGGCATTAAAAATTATTTTTTCTGATAATATTAAAGGACTATCAATAATATTTGATGAAATTGATACCGGCGTTAGCGGTAAGGTTTCGCAAAGAATGGCAGAAAAAATTTATCAATTATCTCAAAAAAATCAAATTTTATCTATATCACACTTACCTCAAACTACGGCTTTATCTGATTATAACTTATATATAGAGAAATCTATAATTGATAATCGTACGATTTCTAAGGTTAAATATTTAGATGAGGAAGAAAAGGTTAATGAAATATCTAGAATGATTTCAGGTAACAATACAACGAAATTATCTAAAGAACATGCAATAGAGATGATTAAGATTTCAGAAAAAATAAAAAAAGAAATTGCAGGTAGTGTGGCAAATGATATCTAAAGAGGGAAAAATAATCAAAGCTATGAGTGGGTTTTATTATGTTTTGTCTGATGATGAAATAATTACTTGTAGAGCAAGAGGAAATTTTAGAAATAAGGATATAGAACCCTTGGTAGGAGATTATGTAACAATAAAAATAGAAGAAGATTCTCTTGGATATATTATAGATATAAAAGATAGAAAAAATGAGCTGCTTAGACCTAAAGTATCTAATATAGATTATGGAATTATAACCGTATCAGTTAAAGAACCTGATTTTTCAAGCAAATTACTTGATAAGATGATTATTTTAAATGAATATAGTAATATTAAAACAATTATAATTTTCACGAAATTAGATAAGTTAAATGAAATTGAATTTAAGAATTTTACTAACATAATAAATTATTATAAAAAAATAGGTTATATCATTTTTTCTAATAAAGATGAGGATATAAGAGATTTAAAAAATAAAATAAAAGATAAATTTGTATCTATTTCAGGGCAATCTGGTTCTGGCAAATCAACTTTTATTAATAAATTATCCAATAATAAACTTGAACTTAAAACTTCAGAAATATCTAAACATCTAGGTAGGGGAAAACACACTACTAGACATATAGAATTTCATAAAATAGATAATTTTTATATTGCAGACACCCCAGGTTTTTCTTCTTTAGATATAAACTTTATTGAAAAAGAAGAATTAAAATATTTATTTTCAGATTTTTATAATATAGAATGTAAATTTAAAACTTGTAACCATATTGACGAACCTAATTGCAATATAAAAAATAATTTAGAAGATGATTATTTTAAAGAAAGATACAATAATTATAAGATGTTTTTTGAAGAAATTAAAGAAATAAAAAGGAGATAATAATGAAAAAAATATTACCATCACTACTAGCGGCTGATTTTTCAAATTTAGAAAAAGATATTAGGGAAATGGAAGATATTGGAATAGATATGTTTCATTTAGATGTTATGGATGGGCATTTTGTTCCTAATATTTCATTTGGTTTTCCAGTTATAGAATCAATCAGAAAAACTACAAATAAAACTTTAGATGTACATTTAATGGTTGCCAACCCCGATATATATTTAGAAGAATTTTGTAATATAGGTTCTGATATGGTTTCTTTTCATATAGAAGCAACAAATCATGCAGATAGACTAATCGATGTTATAAAAAATAAAGGAAAAAAAGCAGGAATAGTATTAAACCCTCAAACACCTATATCAACTATTAAACATATTCTTCACAAAGTAGATTATGTCTTGTTAATGACTGTTAATCCAGGTTTTGGTGGACAAAAATTTATTGAAGGAATGCTAGAAAAAATCGAAGAATTGGATAAGATAAGAAAAGACAAGAAATATAATTTTTTAATACAAGTCGATGGGGGAATAAATATAGTAACCTCTAAATTGTGTCGAGATAGGGGGGCAGATTTAATAGTATGTGGTTCATTTTTATTTAATTCTAGCAATAAAGAAGAAACACTGAGCCAATTATTAAAATAATATTATGAATATGAATGAAATATTAGAAATAAATGTCATGCTAGGTGGATTAAAACCTACTTTTTTACATAAAAAAAATATTTGGGTAGGAGTAGATTCAGGTGCTGAATTTTTAATAGATAATAATATACAACCAATTTTAATCTGTGGAGATTTAGATTCTTTTGATTATGCTACCTATAAAAAAATATTAAAAAATACTAGAATTATAAAAAAAGAAAATCAAGATTTAACAGATGCAGAGTTTTCCTTGGATGTTATAATAAAAAATTTTTCTAATGTAAAAAAAATAAATATTTTCGGGGCAACAGGCAAGAGATTAGACCATTTTTTTGGTAATATCTTATTGCTTAACAACTTAAAATACGAACATTTAGAAATTACACTTTATGATAATAATAATATTATTTTTGTTTCAAAATTAGGTGTTAATAAATTAACAAACAATAAAGAGTACAAGTATATATCTTTTGTACCTATTTTTGAAAATACTGTAATAAGTATACATAATGCAAAATATAGCGTTGAAAATTTTAAACTGACATTAGATAGGGCAAATGCTACAAGTAATGAATTTTTTGAAGATAGTAATATAATTTTAAATACAAATAAAAAATGTTTAATAATATATTCAAAGGATTAATTTAGGGAGATGATAAAGTTATGAGTATTTTTTACTTAATATTATGGTCTATACTAGCAGGATTTATAGGTTCTTTAGTGGGACTTGGGGGAGGATTAATAGTAACTCCTGTACTCACAATATTTTTTGGAGTAGATATAAAATATGCAATAGGAGCTAGCATTATTGCCGTAATTGCAACAAGCAGTGGTTCTGCAATAGCCTTTGTTAAAGACGGAATTTCTAATATAAAAATAGGATTGTTTTTAGAAATTTTTACAACTGTTGGAGGAATAATAGGAGCATTACTTTCTGGTATCTTTTCTTCAAAATTATTATATATTTTCTTTTCTATAATTTTATTAAATTCATTTTATGGAATGTTAAAAAAATCAGGAATAATAAAAAAATTCAAGGTGAAAAATGAATTTGTAGAAAACGATAAATACTCAAAAAAATTTGAATTTTCATCCTCATATTATGACAAGGCAGAAAAAAAAGAAGTTTCTTATAATGTTACAAATGTTGAAAAAGGTTCTTTAGTGATGTTTGGAGCAGGTATGGCTAGTGGGTTACTAGGTATAGGAAGTGGAGCTTTCAAAGTAATAGCATTAGATGATTATATGAAATTACCTTTAAAAGTCAGTACAGCAACAAGTAATTTTATGATGGGAGTAACAGCTTGTGCTAGCGCCCTTATATATTTTTTCAATGGAACTATAAATCCATTTATAGCTGCTCCTGTCGCAATAGGTACTTTAATAGGGTCTAGGTTCGGAGCTAAAGTTATGCAAAAAATCAATGCCAAATATATAAGATTAATTTTTTTACCGATACTATTATTTACTATTATTAATATGTTTTTGAAAGGTTTAGGGCTACTATAAATGAATTATGTTAATAAAAAAATTTCAAATATTTTGCTTTCTGGAGTTTTAGCTAGTTCTTTTTTTATTGTTATTGGAATACTATTGTCTATAAAAGAAAATAAAGATTTTTTTCACTATGAAAAATTTAATTACTATTCATTAATTGATAATTTAATAAATTTTAAAGCAGAATTTTTCTTATTAATAGGACTTTTTATACTGATATTAACTCCGATAATAAGAGTCTTAGGTATGATGTTTCAATTTTATATTGAAAAAAATTCTGTATATGTAAAAATTTCATTAATTGTACTCTTTATTTTATTTTTAAGTTTATTTTTGGGTGTAAGCCACAATTAAAATTAATATAATTGTCTAAATTGTGAACTTTTATTGTTTTTTTTGAAAAATCTTCTTTGAAATATATATAAAATTCTTTTTAATACAAAGATAATATAATAAAATTAAAGTATAATAAAATTTACTTATTATTATAATTAATATTTTAAGGAGGTATAAAAGTGGACTTATTATTTCTTTCGAGATTACAGTTTGCGGCAACAACCGTATTTCACTTTTTCTTTGTACCTATAACTATAGGGATGGTTTTCTTAATAGCAATCTTTGAAACCATGTATGTTAAAAGTGGTGATGAACACTATAAAAGAATAACTAAGTTTTTTGGACATTTATTCTTGATAAACTTTGCCGTAGGTGTTGTAACGGGTATACTACAAGAATTTCAATTTGGAATGAACTGGTCTGAGTATTCTTCATTTGTAGGTGATGTTTTCGGACCATCATTAGCTATAGAAGCTTTATTGGCCTTCTATTTGGAATCAACTTTTATAGGTATTTGGATTTTTTCATGGGAAAAAATCAATAAAAAATTACACGCTATGTGTATATGGTTAGTGTCAATCGGTACTATCTTATCAGCATTTTGGATTTTATCTGCGAACTCATTTATGCAAAGACCAGTAGGATTTAAAATAGTTGAAAATGATATTATTGGTAAAAAAGCAGAGATGGTGGATTTTCTTTCAATAATTACTAATAGATATTTGTGGAATCAATTTCCACATGTAATGTTTACATCATTAACAGTAGGGGCTTTTGTAATATCAGGTATAGCAGCATGGAAAATGGCTAAAGGACATGAAGTTACACTATTTAGAAAAGCATTCAAAGTTTCTATAATTGCTGCCTTAATAGGTTCTTTAGGTTTAGGAGTTACAGGACATTCACAAATGCAATATCTTGTTCGTGAATATCCTATGAAAGTTGCCGCAGCGGAAGCACTTTATGAAAATTCTGCTGATCCAGCACCTTTTACAGTATTAGCTTTAATTAATGAAAAACAACAAGAATCAAAACCTTTAATTGAAATTCCAGGTTTACTTAGTTTCTTATCATTTGATAAATTCGAAGGTTCTTTAAAAGGTATGAAAGAACTTCAAAAAGAATTGGATCAAAAATATTATCCAGTTGTTGGAGAACATTTGAATTATATACCAGATGTAACGACAATATTTTATTCATTTAGAGTAATGTCAGGTTCTGTTTCGATTCTTTTAGCTGTATCTTTATTCGGAACTATAGCTTCTTTAAGAAAAACAGAACTTAAAAGAAAGTGGTTTTTAAAAAGTGTTCCTTGGATGATTTTAATAGCTGAAGTAGCAACTGCGGCTGGTTGGATTTATGCCGAGATGGGACGTCAGCCTTTTATAATTTTTGGTATTCTGCCAACAAGTAAAGGAGTTTCCCCTATTGCAGCAGAATCGGTACTATTTTCATTAATAGTATTTTGTGGATTATATACTGTTTTAGGTATTGCACAATTTGTATTATTTAGATATATGATGAAGAAAAAAGAAGCAACAATAAAGGAGGTAATCTAAAATGGATTTAGCGGTTGTATTACCTAATATTTGGTTTCTTTTAATAACTATTTTATTTACAGGATTTTTTATTTTAGAAGGTTATGACTTCGGAGTAGGTGTACTATCTCAAGCATTAGGTCGTAATGATTTAGAAAAAAGATTATACTTTAATACAATAGGACCTTTTTGGGATGCTAACGAGGTTTGGTTGTTGACAGGTGGAGGTGCTATGTTTGCTGCTTTCCCCATATGGTATGGAAAATTATTTAGTGGTTATTACATAGCTTTTGTTTTAATGCTTGTTGCACTTATCTTGCGAGGCGTATCATTTGAATTTAGAGGAAAATTAGGCGATAATAGATTATGGATTAGATTTTGTGATTTTTCTATGCTTATTGGTAGTGCATTGCCACCGATTCTTTGGGGGGTAGCAGTTGCTAATTTCATGACTGGAGCTAGATTAAGTGAAAATAAAGCCTTATTAGACGGCTTTTTAGGATTGTTATCACCATTTACAATATTGGGTGGTTTAATGATGTTTTTACTTATGTTAGTTCATGGTTCTCAATTCCTTGTTTTAAAAACAGAGGGAGGTTTGAGAAAATCAGCACAAAAAATCTCAACTTTACTATTCCCTATATCTGCTGTGGTTACTTTGGTATTCGCTGGCTGGGCATTTATTAAGACAGATATATTTACTAATAACTATTATGTTGGTGCTGTTTTAGCAGTAATTGCAGTAGTATTTTATGTAGCATCATTTTTCCTTAACAGAAGTAATAAAGACTTACTAGCATTTTTATCTACTTCAGGCACTTTAGGTTTTTTAACTTTAAGTGTTTTCGCAGGAATGTTCCCAAGAGCTATTATAAATAGTGAAGATGTTACAAAATCATTATTTATATATGACGCTGCAAGTGGAATTTACACTTTAAAACTTATGACTTATGTGGCATGTTTTATGTTACCTTTTGTCCTAGGTTATCAAGTGTGGTCGTACATTATTTTCAGAAAACGACTTAGAAAAGAAGATGAATTGGAGTATTAATTAATGAAAGAAGCAAGGAAGAAAAAAATAAAACTTCCTGTAAAGAAAAACTTGAACATTTTATTAATATTACTATCTATTTTAGAAGCAGTTTGTATAATTATGCAAACTGCTTTTTTAGCTAAAGTAATTGTTAGTCTATTTTATGGAGATTATAATATTTTTAAAAATTCAATATTTTTCTTTTTAGGATATTTATTTAAAACTATATTTTTACATTTGCAACAGTATGTAACAGAATTAGAATCGGTAAAATTAGAAAAAAAATTGCGTAGGGAATTAATAGATGTTTATCTTGTTAATGGTACTGATTTTTCTAGTAAACAAGGGACAGGTAAGTTAGTAACTTTATTGATAGAAGGTATAGGTCAAGTGAAAAATTTCTTTGAACTTAATGTTTCAAAAAAAATGCGTAGTGTAATTATTCCAGTTTTCACATCATTTTTTATTTTTTATACAGATAAGGTTTCTGCTATTATGATATTTTCTTTTATTCCAGTTATTGTTATTTTTATGATTTTATTAGGTGTTACTGCAAAAGAAATGGCAGACCGCCAATATAAAAAATATCGTATGCTTTCTAACAATTTTATTGATACTATAAGAGGTATAGAATCTTTAAAATTTTTAGGTATTTCTAAAAAATACCTACCAATCATGGAAAATAAAAATAGAGAATATCGTAGAAGCACTATGAATACTTTAAAATATGCTTTTTTAAATAGTTTTGCATTAGATATTTTAACTACTTTAGCAATAGCATTTTTAGCTGTGAGATTAGGAATATTATTATTGGACGGAGAAACTTATCTATTGCCATCTTTAACGGTTTTACTAATAGCACCAGAATTTTTCTTGCCTATGAAGCAAGCAGCAACTGATTATCATGCTAGTTTAAATGGTCAGATTGCCTATGAAGAAATATGTAGAATTATAAACAGTAAAAAACAATTGGAAAAAGAATATGTAAAAATAGATAAATTTAATAAAATAGAATTTAAAAATGTGGATTTAATAAAAGAAGAAAATAAAATTTTAAGTAATTTGAATTTTACTGTTAAGTCTGGGGATAAATTATGTTTAATAGGGCATAGTGGTTCTGGAAAGTCCTCTTTAATTTCAATATTATCGGGCTTATCTAGTTTTAATAGTGGAAATATCTTATTAAATGATAAAGATATTGATTTGAAAAATTCTAATTGGTTAAATAAAATTTCTTATATCCCTCAGTTCCCTTATATTTTTCCAGACACTATAAAAAATAATATATTATTCTATACTAAAGAAAAAATTAGCGAAAATAAATTGTTAGAAATTTGTAATATAGTTGGTCTTCAAGAATTTATAGAAAATTTAGAAGACGGATTGGAAACTTATATAGGTGAGGGTGGTCTTGAGCTGAGTGGTGGTCAATCACAACGTATAGCTATTGCAAGAGCATTAATAAGTAATAGAGAAGTGGTAGTATTAGACGAACCTACTAGCCATTTAGATATTGAAACTGAATTTGAAATAAAAGAAAAGTTATTAGAATTATTTAAAGGAAGAACAGTTATTATTGCTACTCATAGATTGCACTGGTTAAATAATATGGACTATGCTTTACATATTGACAAAGGAAATATCAAAAAAATTATAAATCTTAATGATTATAAAAATTCTAGTTATTATAAAGAATTAAAACTATCTCTAACAGGAGGTTTTTATGAAAGTAAATAATTCTATAGTAAGAAGTGAAATTTCAAGAAATAATAAGCAGATAAGTTTAATAATTTTTCTTGGTTTGATTTCTGCTGTTTCAAGCGTAGCCCTTATGTTTGTATCTGGTTACTTGATAAGTAAATCATCTTTAAGGATAGGAAATATTTTATTGTTACAAGTTCCTACGGTTTTAACCAGAACTTTTTCATTATCCCAATCAGTATTTTCTTATGTTCAAAGATTATTTAGTCATAATTTAGTACTAAAAATTATAGAAAAAATGAGAAGTAGGGTTTATTCTATTTTAGAACCCATGTCATTAAAATTAAAAAAAGAATATAAATCAGGAGATTTACTGGGATTAATTGCTGAAGATATCGACCATTTGCAAAATATCTATTTAAAAAGTATATTTCCTAGCATAATTTCTTTGCTATTATATACTATATTTATTACTATGATGTTTGGATATGATGCTAATTATGCTATGCTAGCTCTTATTTTCGGAATTTTTATCATTTTTGTTATACCATTTTTATCACTACTATTTACTAAAAAAAATCTACATGTAATGAAAAAATCTAAACATGACCTATATAGAGATTTTACAAATGCTATTTTTGGTATAACGGATTTAGTATCTGCGGGGAAAGTTGATAAATTAATTTCAGATTATTCTAGCAAGGAAAAATTACTCTTAAAGAAAGAACATAAAATAAAAATATTTATTCACTTTAGAGAAATATTTATTCAATTTTTTGCTGCTTTAATTGCAGTATTTATGATTTATTCATGCCGTAATATGATGATTAATGATGTTATTAGTAATGTTTATATTGCTTCTTTTTGTATGGTTAGTTTATCAGTTTTAGCCGTAGTTACAATGGTAGGAGATGCCGTTTCTCAAATTCCAGCATATCAAATATCTATCGACAGGGTAAAAGATTTTTATAAAAATGAAAAAGAAAATAGTGATAAAATTAATTTTGAAGATGTAGATTATGAAAATATTATAGAAATAGATAATTTAAGCTTTTCTTACGATAAGAGTTCAAAAGTTTTGGATAATATTTCTCTTAATATAAAAAAAGGAGAAAAAGTAGCTATATTAGGGCGTAGTGGTGTAGGAAAATCTACATTAATAAAATTATTAACAGGAACTTACAATAATTATGAAGGTCAAATAAAAGTTTTTGGTAATAAACCAAATGAAGAATTACTTGGCAATAAAATATCCATGCTTAGTCAAAAACCTTACTTGTTTGATATGACAATTAAAGAAAATATCGAACTTGCAGTTCTTAATTCTGATATTGATACTGAAATTTTGAATAAACAAATTGATGAAAGTCTTGATAAATCAAAAATAAAAGATTTAATTTATAGTTTGCCAGAAAAAATAAATACAAGTGTTTATGAAACTGGCTCAAGATTTTCTGGTGGAGAAAGACAAAGAATAGCATTCGCTAGAACTTTGATACAGGAAAATGAAGTTTTATTTTTAGATGAGCCAACCGTTGGACTGGATCCTAAAACAGAAACTGAATTATTAAAAACTATTTTTGAAAATTCAAAAGAAAAAACAATTTTATGGATTACTCATCATCTAAATTCAATAGAAGAAATGGATAGAATAATTTTCTTAAAAGATGGAAAGATAGAACTTGATGGTAGTCATGATTATCTCTATAAAAATAGTGATAAGTATCGTAATTTATATGATATGGATATGGGATATTAATATAAGGCTAGAGTCAATTTATTGACTCTAGCTATTTTTATGTTATTATTTTAAAGTGATAAAATAAATATAAAGAGGTTTTTATGAGAGTTCTACTTTTTTGTAGATATGACGGAAGTAATTATTTTGGATTTCAAATTCAACCAAATCATATAACAGTTCAGGAAGTAATAGAAAAAAGTTTAAAGAAAATTCACAAAGGAAATGATGTTAAAATTCACATGAGCGGTCGAACAGATAGTGGTGTTCACGCCTATATTCAACCTATACATTTTGACACTTATTTAAATATAAATGAATCAGGGTGGGTTGATTCTGTCAATGCTTACTTGCCAAAAGACGTTAGAATATTAGGAGCTAAAATTGTTGATGATAATTTTCATGTTAGATTTAATAGTCTTGCAAAAACATACGAATACAGACTATGTATTTCTAAAAATGTTGACCCTTTTTTAGCTAACTATGTTGGACATTTCCCATATAATTTTGATTATAACAAAGCTGAAGAGTGCTTAAATTTATTTTTGGGAACTCACGACTTCACTTCCTTTTGTTCTAAAAATAGTAGTATAGAAAATAAAATAAGAACAATAACTAATTTTACTATAAAAAAAGAAGGGGATATTGTTATTTTTGAAATAAGTGGAGATGGTTTTTTATATAATATGGTTAGGATAATAATAGGAACTATAATTAATGTAGCTAATAATAAATATCCTAAAGAATATATTGTTGATATATTAAAAGCAAAAGATAGAAGTTTAGCTGGGAAAAGAGCAGAAGCTAGTGGACTATTCTTAAAAAAAGTGGAATATGATAATGAAAATATTAATAAATTTATAGATACATTAGTTTAAAATGAAAAATATAAAAAAATAACTAAAAAACTTTGTTTTTATTTAAGAAAAGTGTTATAATTTCATTAATAATGTATTTATAAAAAATAATAGTGGAGGTTTTAATATGGTATATGTTTATTCTATTATTTTCATAGCGATTATAGTAGGAATTGCTTATTTATTTATAATAAAAAATAGAAAAAAGCAGGATTTGTTACCTTTGTTTGAAACTAAAGATAATTTAGAAAGAGAAACTTTATCTGATGAGTTAAGAGAAGTAAAGAATCTTAATATGGCAGGTAAAGCACAAGTTTTATATGACGGTTGGGAAAGTTCTTGGTATGAAATACAAAGTATTGATATAGATGAATTAGATAAAGATTTATATCTTGCAGATAGTTATATAGATAAATTCAATTTTAAAAAAGCAGATGAAATAATTTTCAACTGTGGAGAATCGGTATCTAAAATCAAAGAAAAAATCTCTACTATAAGAAAAGAAATAAAAGAATTATCTGAAATAGAACCTAAAAATAAAGAAAAATATGAAGAGATAGTTCAAGAATATAAAGAAATGAATAGGGAATTGTTGGCAAAAAGACACCAATACGGAGGTGCTGCTGATAATTTTGAACAAGAGATTAAAAATTTAGCTCCTAAGTTAGATGAATTTAAAAATTTAACAGCAAGTGGAAAATACATAGAAGCAAAAGAACAACTTGATATTATTAATGATGAACTCTTGAATTTAAAAGAAAAAATGACTATTCTACCAGAAGTGTTGAAAGAAATCGAGAAAACAACGCCTACACAAATACAAACTCTTAGACTAAATGTAGAGCAAATGGAAAAAAAAGGATTTAAATTATCGCATTTAGAAATTCCTAATAAGATTGAAAGTTGTGTTTGGCAATTAAATGATGCTCGAGAAAAAATTAAATCTGGAAATATTGATTTGGTAGAATCTATACTAGATGGTATATATGATATTATAGAAGAAGTTTCTAATAATCTAAAAAAAGAACTTGAATATAAAAAGTATGTAGAAGAAAACTATTCTGATGTTACTAATAAAATAAAAGTACAGGATAAGTTAAATGAGGCTCTATATAATAATATACAAGAAATAAAAAATAGGTATCAAATCTATTCACAAGATGAAGAAATGATTGCTAGAAATTTTGAATCGATAAGTAATATAATAGATGATAAATATGAGATAGATGTTTATATCGGCAATCAGCCTAAATTAAATTATAAAGATTTAAAAAATAAAATTCATGCACTATTAGAAGAAATAGAAAAAATAGAAGATGAACAAACAGCTTATTCTAGGTATCTTACAAGTCTTAGAGAAGAAGAATTATCAGCTAGAGAAAAATTAAATTATATAAATCAAGAAAAAGAAGTTGTTAAACGTAAATTATCTAATTCTAGAGTTCCAGGTTTTAGTGATAGATTTGTTGTTTTATACAAAGAAGTAAGGGATAGTTATAAGTATGCACTTGAAGAACTTAAAAAAGAACCAATGAACATAGATTTGGTAAAAGAAGCAGTTGAAGAAGTTGAAGAATCATTGAATGTTTATAAATCTGAAGTTGATAATATTCTTACAGATATAGAATTAGTAGAAAAACTAATAAGATATACAAATAGATATAGAAAAGATAATATTGAATTACATAAACAATTAACAATAGCAGAACAATATTATAAAGAATATAGATATAACAAAACATTAGACATTATAAAAAATTCTCTTGATAAAATAGAATTAGGAGCCTATGAAAGGATAAAAGAAACCGTTAAAAATAAAAAGTTGTAACTAATATTAGTTACAACTTTTTATTTTATGATTTGAAAATTAATATTAATAACTTTTTTCACCTCTGGTATTTTTCTAACCAAGCTTGCCTCGATAGCATGTTCCATAGTCAGATGTGCTATTGGGCAACTTGCACATTCTCCTAGCATTCTAACTTTAACAGTACCATTTTTAAAATTTAAAAATTCGATGCTTCCATTATCTTTTTCTAATTTTGGTTTTAATTTTTCAATTTCTAATTTTATTTTATTTATTATTTCTAAATCATTATTAAGCATAGTATTCTCTTTTCCAAAAATTTTATAAAATTATAATTTTTTTTAAGCGTTATACTATCATTTTACTATAAAAAGCGTTATAATAATAGCATAAAGAAAAAAGAGGGAAAAATTTAATGGTTTCAGAAAAAATAAATCTAGTTCATATAACAGAAGTTGCCATAGAAAAATTTAAAACAATGCTTTTAGATGCAGGTGATGAAAATCTGTACCTAAAATTATCTGTTGCAATTGATGGTACACAAATGCATTATAATATTGATACAGTAGATACTGAACTGTCAGGAGATAAAATTTATAATTATAAGGACTTAAAAGTTTTAATCAATGAAGATGATGAAGAATTATTAAGCGGGGCAGTTATTGATTATATTATCGACGATGAGGGAGAAAATATAATTATAGATAATCCTAATCTTATTCAATATGATGGGAGTGATGACGGTGGTTGCTGTGGTCGTGGATGTTGTTTCGGAAATTAGACAAACAAATAAAATATAAAATATAAAATATAAAAAATTAATATAAGGAGAAAATAAAATGAAAAATATTGTTATTTTAGGAGCAGGATACGGAGGACTAACTACTCTTAAAGGTTTAAAAAAAGTTATTAAAAGTGGGGAGGCTAAAGTTACTTTAGTAAATAAAAATTCATATCATTATGATAGTGTTAATTTACATGAAGTTTCTGCTGGTAACATTTCAAGTAGTGAAATATGTATAGAGATAAAAGATATCTTAGAAACTGGTGTAAACTTTTTACAAGATGAAGTAGTTAAAATTGATACTGATAAAAAGTTAGTTCATACAAAAACTAAAGAGTTAGCTTATGATATTTTAGTTGTGGGATTAGGATTTGAATCAAACACATTTGGCATAGAAGGTATGTTAGATAATTCTATGCCTATTACAGATATTAAAGCTGCTGAAAAAATTTCTAAAAAAATAGAAGAAAATTTCAAAAAATATGCAGAGTCAACAGAAAAAGATGAAAAAGATATTTCTATAATTGTTGGAGGTACTGGGCTTGCTGGTATAGAATTTTTAGCAGAACTAGTAGATAGAAGAAAAGTATTATGTAAGAAATATGGAATTGATGAAAAATTAGTAAAAATATATGGTTTAGATGCAGCACCTGTTTTACTTCCAATGTTCGATAAAGAATATAGCGATTATGCTAGAAAATATTTGGAAGATAGAGGAGTAGAAATTATTTTAGGAGCAGGTATTAAGGGTTCAACACCAGATAGCTTTATAATTGAAGTTGAAGGAGAAAGAAAAGAACTTAAGGCCTCTACGCTAGTATGGACTGCTGGAGTTAAGGGAAGTAGAATTATGGACGAAACTTTCCCAGAATTAGCTAAAAACGGTCGCTTAGTAACAACACAAGAACTAACAGTTCCAGGATTAGAAGAAGTTTATATAGTAGGTGATTGTGCAGCGTTTATAGAAGAAGGACAATCAAGACCTTATCCACCTACAGCACAAATAGCAAATCAAATGGGTGAATATGTATCTAATCATATCTTAAATAGACTAAGGGGAACAAGCTCAACTAATTTCAAATATATTAATCGTGGCGTTGTTTGCTCTCTGGGTTCTAAAGATGCAATAGCTTCAGTTTTTGGAAAATTTAAGTATAAAGGCTTTCTTGCCTCAAAAACTAAAAAACTTATTGAAGCAAAATCTATAAATCAATGTACTAATTTAAAGACAGCAATAAGAAGTCAAAGAATTTTATAATCAAAAAAGAGAGTTTATTTCTAAACTCTCTTTTTAATTTGTGCATTAATTGAAAAAATAATATGTTTGTGATAATATAGAATTTAGGAAAATTTATAATAAAATAATTTGGTGATATGATGATATATAAAATTGCAAATACAAAAGAAGAATATGAACAAATATTTAAATTAAATTATGAAACTTTTGTAAACGAAATACCTCAGCATGAAAAAAATGAAGATGAAATATTAATTGATAAATTTCATGATAATAACATATATATTATAGCAAAAAAAGGTTCTGAAGTTATTGGGATGATATCTTTGTGTGATAAGCGTCCTTTTTCTTTAGATCAAAAAGTTAATGGAATTGAAAAACATTATAAGGGGGATTTTAATAAACCAATAGAAATAAGATTATTATCTATTAAAAATGAATATAGAAAAACAAAAGTATTTTTTTCTCTTGTAGAAAGAGTTTTTAGTTATACTATTCAAAATTCTTACGACATAATATTCATTTCAGGAACTATTCGTCAAGAAAAATTATATAACCACATAGGTTTTAAAAGATTTTATGATAATGTAGGAACTAAAGATGCAGAATATATACCTATGTTTTTAAATCTAAAAGAAAGTGATAGTAAAGTTCTAAAAAAATTATCTAATTATAAGACTATTAACTATCTTCCAGGCCCAGTAGATTTGTCAAATGAAGTGCTAGAAAAACTTCACAAAAAATTATATTCGCATAGAAGTAAAGAATTTGTGAATCTTGCTGAAAATACAGTAGAAAAATTAAAAAGAATATTGTCAGTAAAGAATGTTACAATACTTCACGGTTCTGGAACTTTGGCAAATGAATCAATATTTGCACAATTAACAGAGAGAAAACTAGGCAAGGGTATAATACTTGCTAATGGAGAATTTGGGAAAAGGCTTATAAATCAGGCTAAAAGACATGATTTATATTTTGAAACTTATTCTGTTGATTTTGGAGAAAGTTTTGACTTAGATTATTTACTAAATGAAATTAAAAATAATAACTATAAATATATCTATCTTGTCCATCATGAAACAAGTGTGGGAATATTAAATAATTTACATGAAATAACAGATATTGCTAGAGAAAATAATTTAGTAATTGCTGTTGATGCTATTTCTGCAGCAGGAGCAATAAAATATGATTATAGTAATGTGGATTATGTTGCCTGTTCTTCAGGTAAGGCTTTATGTTCTGTTGCTGGACTAGCAATAGTAGGTCATAATACTGAATTGTTGGATTTATCTTCAGAGAGTTTATATCTTGACTTAAGTTATGCCAATAAAAATTTATCGATACCCTTTACCCAACCATCATTATTAATGGAATCTCTTAATATGGCTTTGGATAATTTTAAAAATGATAATGTTTATTTTGATATTTTAAAAAGATATAAGTATATGAAAGATAAGTTGGAAAAAATAAATTTATCAATAATGAAGGTAAAAGAATCAGAGCAATCCCCTATAATTATAACAGTTATCATTCCTAATAATATTTCATCTAAAAATATTGGGGATTCTCTGGCTATTAATAACATTTTTATACATTATAATAGTAAATATTTAGTTGAAAAAAATTTATTACAATTTTCTTTTATAAATAAATATACAAATTTTGAAGAAATAGACTACACAGTAGATATATTAAACGAAATGATAGGAGAATAAATTATGCAAGTATTTAAAGTTTTTTATCAAGAAAATGCAAAAGAAATACCAGTAAGAGAAAATACAAAAACAATTTATGTGGAAGCTGAAAATATACCAGAAGTATTAAAATTTTTAGAAAATAGAAATTTTAATATTGAGTTTGTACAAGAACTTAGTCCAGCACATCTTGAATTTGAAAAAAAATCAGATAATTTTAAATTGGAGAAAGTAAATGGATAGATTTATCGAAAAACACGAAGTAGGGATAGCTGCTATAGGTGGTATGGGAGAAATAGGGAAAAATACTTATGCCATACAATATCGTGATGAGATAATCATTATTGATGCAGGAGTAAAATTTCCTGGAGATAATATGTTGGGGATAGACTATATAATACCTGATTATACATACATCAAAAAAAATATTAACAAAGTAAAAGCCTTAATAATAACTCATGGTCATGAAGACCATATTGGGGGTATACCTTTTTTACTTAGGAGTGTAAGTCTACCGATATATGGAGGTCCTCTTGCCCTGGGTTTGATTAAATCAAAATTAGCGGAACATAATTTACTTTCGAGAGCAGAATTTCATGAAATAAATGAAGATACAATTTTAAATTTTAAACATTTATCAATAGAGTTTTACAATACTACTCATTCTATACCAGATGCTTTTGGAATAATTGTAAATACACCCCAAGGAAGAATTGTTCATACTGGAGATTTTAAATTTGATTTCACACCAGTAGGAAAACCAGCAAATTTATATAAAATGGCTAAAATAGGAGAAGAGGGTGTTCTTTGCTTACTTTCTGACTCGACCAATTCTGAAAGAAATGAATTTACTATGAGTGAAAAAGAAGTAGGTATTACTATTTCAAATATTTTAAGAAAAGTTAAGCATAGAATTATTTTTGCAACTTTTGCTTCTAATGTGTTTAGGGTAAAACAAGTTGTAGAGGCTTGTATTGCACACAATAGGAAAATAGCGGTTTTTGGACGTTCTATGGAAAAAGCAATAAAAATAGGAACGGAGTTAGGTTATATAAAAGCCCCAAAAGATACGTTTATAAGTTCTAAACACCTAAAAGAAGTAGATCCTAATAAACTACTTATACTTTGTACGGGAACTCAAGGAGAAGAGTTGGCCGCCTTAACAAGAATTGCAAATGGAACACATAAAAAAATAACTATAATGCCAACAGATACGATTGTATTTGCTAGTTCTGCCATTCCTGGGAATGCAGTGTCAATTAACAAAAATATTGACCTATTATCAAAATTAGGTGCTAATGTTATAACATCTAGTATTAATAATGTTCATACTTCTGGGCATGGAGCAAAAGAAGAACAAAAATTAATGTTTAGATTAATAAAACCTAAGTATTTCATGCCTATTCATGGAGAGTATAGAATGCAGGTTATGCACGCTAAAACTTCTATTGAATGTGATGTTAAAGAGGAAAATACATTTATAATGGCAAATGGAGATATACTAGCTTTAACGAAAGATTCTGCAAGAGTAACTGGGAAGATTGAAGCAGCAGATGTTTATGTTGATGGTTTGGGAATAGGAGATATAGGAAGTGTAGTAATTAAGGCTAGAAAAGACTTATCTGAAAATGGAACAGTAATTGTTTCGGTAGTTATTGATTTAAATAATAAAAAATTAATAGGGACACCTGATTTAATCTCAAGAGGATTTACACAAGGTAATGACTCTAAAGAAATAATAAATAATGCTAAGGAAATTGTAGAAAATGCTGTTTTATTTTCTATTAGAAAAAAAACTACTAGTATTTACTCTATTAGGCAGTCAATAATAGAAAATTTATCACTGTATTTCGATAAGGAAGCAGGAAGAAAACCAGTTATAATTCCTACAATAATAGAATTATAACAAGATATTTGCAGCGTGGATTTTTCATGTTGCAAATATTTTTATTCTTAATAGGAGAAGTTAGTAATGAAGTTTAGAAGTCTATTTGATATAATTGATTCTATAATGGTAAGTCTATCGAGTTCTCAGACAGCAGGAGTAGCTAGAATAGGGCAAGAATTATCACCTAAATTTAAAGAAACTGCTAGAAGGGGTTTAGCTATAAGGAAAAAAGAGGAAGAATATAGGAGCTTATTATTTGGTAATGAATAATATATTGGAATATAATCTTAACAATATAAGCGGTATAGGGCCTAAAACATTAGAAGTGTTAAATTCATTAGGGATAAGTAGTGTTAAAGATTTACTTTTTAATATTCCTTATAGAATTAACCACTTATCTGACTTGTCGGCTGATATGAAAGATGGTGAAAAAGTAAATGTTTACGGGAGAATTAGTAGCAAACCACTCTCTCAATTTTATAGTAAAAGAAAAAGTAGAACACAATTTTTAATTTCAACAGAAATTGGTATTATAAAAATAGTTTTTTTTAACCAACAATACTTAAAAAAATATCTATCTGAAGGTCAAAAAATATTAATAATAGGAAGATATAGTAAATCATCTAATACAATCACAGCATCTAAAATTAATTTTAATAATGAAGAACTTTTGGCTAAATCAAAAAATTCAAATATTGAAGTTTTATATCATCTTAAACAAGGAATAAGTCAAAAAAAATATTCAAAATTAGTAGCTACTTGTTTTGAATTAATTGATAAAAATAATTATATATTAGACTTGGTACCAAAAAATTTTAAGGGTATTTGGGACTTAAATAAAATTCTATATACTTTACATTTTCCCAAAGATGTATTATCTTTTTATAAAGCAAAAAAAATGTTTGCTTTCCATGAACTTCTGGAATATCAATTAAAATTACAATTACAAAATATTAATAATAGTATAGTAGATGAGGATTATAAAATAAATATAGATTTAGAAAATATTAATTCATTTATAAAAACTTTGAATTTTGATTTAACTAATTCTCAAAAAAGTGTTATTGATGAAATAATTATAGATTTATCAAGACCTCAACCCATGGAAAGATTGTTACAGGGAGATGTTGGTTGTGGGAAAACTGTTGTGGCTGCTGCTTTAGTTTATGGAGTAATTAAATCGGCTTATCAAGCAGCAATAATGGCACCTACTGAAATATTAGCTAGTCAGCATTTTGAAACTTTTTTTGATTTTTTTAAAAATCTTGATGTCTCTATTGCCTTGCTAACAAGTAGCACACCTAAAAAGGAAAAAGAAAAAATTTTAAAACTACTTTCTGAAGGGCAAATTAATATACTGGTAGGAACGCATGCTATTATTCAAAAAAATGTTATCTTTAAAAACTTAAAATTTGCAATTACAGATGAACAACATAGATTTGGTGTTAATCAAAGAAAGTTTTTTGCAGAAAAAGGAGAAAAGGTTAATACTTTGATGATGACAGCTACACCCATACCTAGAAGTTTGGCAATAAGCTTGATTTCAAATATTAAGGTTTCTACAATAAGTGAACTTCCACAGGGAAGAAAAAAAGTAAAAACTTATAAGGCTAGCACAAAGGAAATTAATTCAGTTTTTGATAATATACTTATAGAATTAGAAAAGGGTAGACAAGGCTATGTTGTTTGTCCCTTAATTGAAGAGTCAGAAAAAATTGACTTGAAAAATGTTGATGAAATGTATGAGAAAATGAAAAATTATTTTCCAGACAGGGTAGGGATAGCTATATTACATGGAAAAATGAAGAATGCTGAAAAGGATAGTATAGTTGAAAAATTTTTAAATAAGCAAATAGATATTTTAATATCGACTACGGTAATTGAAGTGGGGGTTAATGTACCCAATGCTTCTTTTATGCTTATAATGGACGCTAATAGATTTGGTTTAGCGACCTTGCATCAACTTAGGGGAAGGGTGGGTAGAAGTTCTCATCAATCCTACTGTATATTAATATCTGATGTTAAATCAGAAAGAATTGATATTATGTGCTTAGAAAATGACGGTTTTAAAATATCAGAATTTGATTTAAAAAATAGGGGACCAGGAGATTTTTTTGGAACCAGGCAAAGTGGGTTACCTAGCTTTAAGGTGGCCGATATAATCAATGATACTGAATTAATGTATTTAGCTAAGCAATTAGCTAGTAAACTTATAGAATTTTCAGAAAATACAGATAGAATAAAAAGTTACATTAATTTATCTAAGACTAGATATTAGAAATTGGAGATATAATGAAAAATAAAAGAATAAAAATTATAATTATTAACTTAATAATAGCTATTTTACTAATAACATCTTTGTTGCTAATTTTTAAAAATAAAATTAGAGAGTATCTTACGGGTAGTATTAATGATAAAATAATTACAGCCTATAAAAATAATGAAGAAGAAGTAAGTGTTCCATGGTGGCAAAAGGCTTTTACGGATAATTCTTCAAATATTCAATTAACTGATTCAATGCTAGGAATTTTACTTATTGATGATTTAAAAATTCAAGAGCCTATATTTCAAGGTGATTCGGAGATTAACTTATTAAATGGTGTTGCTACGGTTGATCCTAAGCAAAGCTTGGATGACCAAAATGTTGTTTTGGCAGGACACAGCGTTTTGGGTATTGATATAAGATTTTATAATCTTAGAAAAATTCAAGTGGGAACAGAAGTAAATATAGTAACAAAAGATAGGTTATTAAAATATCAAGTAAGTAGGGTTTATAATGTTTTTGATAATCAGGTTGAAATTTTAAATCAGCACCCGGGTGAAGCAAATATATTAACTATGTTTACTTGTGATGCTTATAACTATAAAACTGGTGTTTGGGAAGAGAGATTTGTAGTAGAAGCGAAATTTTTAGGAGAAGAAAAGGCGTAATATGAAAATAGGTATTGATTTACTTGGGGCAGATGATAAACAAAATATTATTAATTTTATAAATAAATTTAGTGATAATGAAGTAGAAGTATTTGCTTATGGTTTAGAAGAAGACTTAAGTCTTATTACAAATAATAATATAATAAAAGTTTTGTGTAGGGAAGAAGTTTTTATATCAGATGATCCGGCAAGGGTTCATAGAAAAAAGAAAGATTCATCTATGATAAAAATGCTTGAAGATTTGAAAGTTGGCAAGATAGATGTTAGTATATCTGCTGGGAGTACGGGAGCTTATATGGCAAGTGGACTTTTTATTCTAGGAAGAATAGAAGGAGTTGCCAGACCAGCTCTAGCTACCATGTTACCAACTGCATCTAAGCATAAATTTTTACTAACCGACTTAGGAGCAAATGTAGAAGCAAAGCCAGAAGATTTACTTAATTATTTAAGACTGGCTAATATATATATGAAAAATATTTATAGTATTGCTAATCCTTCTTCAGCTTTAATAAATATAGGGCATGAAGAAAATAAGGGGAGCAAACTTTATAAGGATAGCTACAAATTATTAAAAGAGAATGTTAGTAACTTTAAGGGTAATTTGGAAGCTAGAAATATTTTAGAGCATAATTATGATATAGTTATTTCTGATGGTTTTTCTGGGAATATATTATTAAAAACAATAGAGGGTGTTGCCTTGTCTCTGGGTGGTATGTTAAAAAGTATATTTTTATCTAGTTTTTTAAGTAAAATGTCAGCCCTAATTATTAGAAAAGAATTAAAAGAATTTAAAAGAAAATTTGATTATAGTGAATACGGCGGAGCAGTACTTTTGGGTTTGAAAAATCCTGCAATTAAAATTCATGGTTCTGCTGATGAAAAAGCAGTTTATTATGCAGTCCAGCAAGCAAAAAATATACATAAAACAAGATTATATGATAAAATGGTGGAAGAATTTAAAGGAGAATAATCAAGTATGGTAATTTTTGAAGAAGTAAAAGAAATAATATTAAAACATATAAATATTGATTCTGAAGATATTAAATTAGATTCTAATTTGAATGACGATTTAGACGCTGATTCTATAGAAATAGCTGAAATTGTTATGGATATTGAAGAAAAATATAATTTTGAATTTTCTGATGAAGATGCAAGTAATATAGAAAAAATTAGTGATTTAATAAGTCATATAGAAAAAAATAAATAGAAAAAAGCATAATTTAGATAGGGCGTCTAAATTATGCTTTTTATAATATAAGATAATAGCTATTAAATAGGTTTTTTCCTATATTCTTCTGGTATTTCTATTTCTCTTACATCTATTTTTCCTGTAACTACATCAGAAATTAATGTTAGTTTTAGTTCTTGTAAGTTTTGGATTTGTTGATTTACTAAACTTTTATACATTTTAATTTTGTTTTCTAACATATTAATTTTTTTATTGATATTTTTCTGAATTTTAATTGTAGGTAATTTAACTTTAGTTTTAATAATTTCATCGGCAACCACACTTGGCTTCACTGTATTAGTGGTAAATATTTCCCACTTAAATATTCTTAAGATATAATATAAATAATCAAAACTTACTTTTTTATTATTTGTAATAGCATAAGCAGTGTCAACAAGCCAAAATTTTTTATCTAAAATATAAGGCTTCCCAATAGTTCCTTTTCTTCCAAATATAATATATTTCCCATCAAACAAATAATTACTTGTATATTTAAATGCTGTAGGGCCAGAACCATACACTTCAAAAGAAGAACTACTTTTTTTAATTTCATCTACGACTTCTTTTCCAGAATACACATTACTAATTCTTTTTAATGTTACTAAATTATAATTTTTCAAGTTATCATATATTGAATTTAATTTATTAAACAACAACTCATCCAGCTTTTCAATTTTATTTTTCTCCAGTCCCACCAACCTATCAATCTCCCCTATCTTCCAATCAAGAAAGTTGGCTATTTGGTTTTGTTCTGATAGGGGGGGGATAGCAAACGAAAATAAACCTAATTTGTTTTGTGAAATCCCATTTCTATCACCATTAATGTTAGTATTATAGTAATTTTTAAATATAGTTGAATTAATAACATAAAATAAAAAATCTATATTTACTTCGAAAGAATTAATATTACACAGTTTATTACCATAACAAGCATCCTCAGTTAATCTAGCAACTTTTTTTCCACCACTTCCACCTTCAATACAAACCAACAAACTATTTTTTTGTGCTACTTTAAAGTTTTTGTTTTTATTAGATATATATAGATTAGATTTGTGCTTAATTGATTTAGTTTCAAAATCTAAATCTGAAGTAGAAATATACTTATAACTATTATCAGTAATGCTAAAGTGTTTTTTTTCTTCATTCTTTATACTATTACCAGTAGTATATTTTGCTATGTTTTTTAATAAATTTATCTCCCAATGTTCAGGCACTTCCCTTAACCAGGGCAAATCTACTTGCTTATATTTTTTATATCTTTTCATTATTTCTTAATTCCTTGGTTGTTACTTTATTTTCTCGAATTTAATTTTTTCTACTAGGGCTAAGTATAATATAGCACATGGATTTATTATTGAAAAGCATTTAGCAAAGGAAAAAGGGCTAATATTAAAATGATATCAAAATAGAGCTTTTGCTAGTTGTTTTTAATATTCAAAAGTAGTAAAAAATAAAAAACTAGAGGAATTTTCCTCTAGTTTTTTATTTAAATTCTGCAGTGTCTACTTTTGCAGCAGGTCCCATAGTTGAAGTAACTGCTACAGATTTGAAATAAGTTCCTTTAGCTGCCGCTGGTTTAGCTTTTGCTAGAGCCTCTTGAACAGCTTTAAAGTTTTCTACTAGGTCTTCAGTAGGGAATGAAACTTTACCGATTGGTGTGTGAACTACACCAGCTTTTTCAGCACGGTATTCAACTTTACCAGCCTTGATTTCATTTACTGCTTTTGTTACGTCCATAGTAACTGTTCCTGTTTTAGGGTTAGGCATCAAGCCTTTAGGGCCTAATAGACGACCGATTTTACCAACTTGGCCCATCATATCAGGAGTAGCAACAATTACATCAAAATCAAACCAACCTTGTTGAATTTTAGTAATATATTCACCTTGTCCTACATAATCAGCTCCGGCTGCTTCTGCTTCTGCAGCCTTATCTCCCTTAGCAAATACTAAAACTTTAGCAGTTTTACCAGTTCCTTTTGGTAAAACTACAGCTCCACGTACTTGTTGGTCATTTTTACGAGTATCTACTCCAAGACGGAATGCTACTTCGACAGTTGCGTCAAAATTAACAAGACTAGTTTTTTTAGCTAACTCGATTGCTTCTAGTACTGAATATAGTTTAGAAGAATCTATCAGTTTAGCCGCTTCAAGATATTTTTTACCTTTTTTTGCCATTTTATTATCCTCCTATTCAGCTACTAAGATACCCATACTACGTGCAGTACCTTCAATCATACGAACAGCTGCTTCAACCGATGCAGCGTTTAAGTCTTCCATTTTCAGTTTAGCTATTTCTTCAACTTGCTCTTTAGTTACTGTAGCAACTTTGTCTTTGTTTGGCACTGAAGAACCTTTTTCAATTTTAGCTGCTTTTTTCAGTAATACTGGAGCAGGTGGTGTTTTAGTAATAAAAGTAAATGAGCGGTCTTCATATACAGAAATTACTACGGGAATAACTAATCCTGCTTGGTCTTGTGTACGAGCGTTAAACTCTTTACAGAATCCCATGATATTAACTCCAGCTTGCCCTAAGGCAGGTCCTACTGGTGGAGCAGGGTTAGCTTTACCTGCTGGAACTTGTAACTTAACTAATTTAATAATTTTTTTAGCCACGATAAACCTCCTATTATTTTTCGTGATGTGGTCTTTGAACTCTTATTGTTCTCCCACTCAAACATTATGTATTTTTTAAATACTGGATAATTTTAACACAAGAAAATATATAATTCAAGTCTTTTATTATATTTTATTAATAAAATATTTGCTTATATTGACTTTTATTAGATAATATTGTAGAATTTAGTATGTGATAATTATTCACGATGAATTACAAATCAATAAATAAATTTAAAGAGAGGTTGCAAATGTTTTATGGAAGCATAATTGCAACTTTACTTGTTGGAATTATATCTGGATATTTTGTTGCTAAAAATACTATTCAAAAAAAATTAGTTTTATCTAAGCAAGATGCTGAATATATAGTTAATGAAGCTAAAAAGGAGGCTAAATTTATTTCTGAAAAGGAATTATTAATAGCTAAAAATGAGGCTAAAGAAATTGTTAATATTGCTAATAAGGAAATAGAATTTAAAAAGCAAGATATAGAAAAACAAGAAGAAAGACTTATTCAAAAAGAAGCCTCTTTGGATAGACAGACAGAATTGGTTAATAAAAAGGATGAATTAATTAGTTCTAGGGAATTGAAATTAGAAGAGAAACTTCAAATTGTTGAAGATAAGAATGCAGAATTGAATGAGTTGAAAGTTCAACAAGAAAAAGAGTTGCAAAGAATTGCAAACTTGACTGAAGAACAAGCTCGAGAAGAAATAATTTCATCATTAGAAGAAGAAATGTCTAAGGAAACAGCTGTCTATATAAGAAATAGGGAAGCTGAAGCTAAGGATGTTGCTGATAGGCGTGCAAAAGAATTGATAATACAATCTATGCAAAAATTTGCATCAGAAGTTGTAGCTGAAAATACGGTATCTGTTGTTGATTTGCCTTCTGACGATATGAAAGGGAGAATTATTGGGAGAGAGGGTCGGAATATAAGAGCCTTAGAAACTTTAACTGGTGTTGATTTGATAATAGATGATACTCCAGAAGCAGTATTGTTGTCGGGTTATGACCCAATAAGAAGAGAAATTGCTAAAACGGCTATTAATATGTTGATTGCTGATGGGAGGATACATCCAGCTAAGATAGAAGATGCTGTTGATAGGGCTAGAAAAGATATTGACCAGCATATTAGAGATGTTGGAGAACAGGCTACATTTGATTTGGGTATTCATAATATGCATCCTGATTTAATAAAGATATTAGGTAAGATGAAGTATAGAACAAGCTATGGGCAAAATGGTTTGCAGCATTCTATTGAGGTTGCTTATATTTCAGGTATAATAGCTGGTGAATTGGGACTAGATATTCAAATGGCAAGGCGGGCAGGCTTACTTCATGATATAGGGAAGGCTGTTGACCATGAAGTAGAGGGTTCTCATGTTGAAGTTGGGGTGATGTTGGCTAATAAATATAAGGAGCATCCAATAGTAATTAATGCGATAGCTTCTCATCATGGAGATTGTGAAGCTAGTGACCCGATATCGGTGGTGGTTGCTACGGCAGATGCTTTATCAGCTTCGAGACCGGGTGCTAGAAGAGAATCCTTAGAGGCATATATAAAACGACTTCAGGGCCTTGAAGAAATTGCGAATGAGCATAGGGGTGTTGAAAAAACTTATGCTATTAAGGCGGGTAGGGAAATAAGAGTTATTGTTAATCCTGAAGAAGTAGACGACACAAAAGCCTATAAGATTGCAAAAGAAGTAAGGAATAAAATTGAAGAAAGTATGCACTATCCTGGCAATATAAAAGTGAATGTAATTCGAGAAGTTCGAGCAGTTAAGATTGCAAAATAATAATTGAAGATGATTAACTTAGGTTAATCATCTTTTTTATACTAGAAATTTATGGAATAAAAATATATAATATGTATAAATTAATTTTGTGAGGTGTTTATGAAAAGTTTAGTATTATGTGAAAAACCTTCGGTAGCAAGAGATATAGCAAAAAATTTATCGGCTAGTAGGAATATTAATGGGTGTTTGGAGGGGGATAGATATGTTGTTACTTGGGCTTTAGGGCATTTGGTAGCCCTACAAACTCCGGATAAATACAGGGAATTTAAAGAAATAAATTTAGATAGTTTACCCGTGATACCCAAGATAATGAAGACTGAAATTATAGGTAAAACATTTAAGCAGTATAAAGTGATAGAAAAAGCGATTAATAGAAAAGATATAAAAGAAGTAATAATTGCAACAGATGCTGGGCGCGAAGGGGAAGTATTGGCTAGACATATAATAGAAAAGGCTAGGTCTAATAAACCGATAAAAAGATTATGGATTTCGTCAATTACTGACAAATCAATAAAAGAGGGCTTTAAAAATCTAAGGGATGGAAAAGAGTATATGGGGCTTTATAACTCTGGGCTTGCAAGAGCTAGTGCAGATTGGTTGGTAGGTATTAATGCCTCTAAGGCTCTAACTTTTAAATATAATGCGGCCTTAAACTGTGGGAGAGTTCAAACTCCAACTTTGCAAATGGTGGCTGAACGTGAAGAAAAAATAAAAAATTTTAAATCAAGAGATTATTATGTATATGAAGCAGTAGTTGACGGAGTAAAATTTATTACTGGTAATTCTGATAATAATTTAGATGATGCTAGTAATTTTGTGAATAATTATAAAAATTTTAGAATAGAAAATATTACTAGTAAATGTAAAAATAAAAAATCATCACCCAAACCACTTTACAATTTGACCGATATTCAATACACGGCGTCAAATTTGTATAAAATTTCTCCGAAACAAACGCTTAATATTATCCAAACTCTCTATGAAAAATATAAAATTTTAACTTATCCTAGAACTGACTCTAGATACTTAACCAGCGATATGAAAGGAACAATTAAAGATAGGCTTCACGCAGTTTCTTATGGGACTTATTCAAGTATAGTTAAAAATATTTTAAGTGGAAATATAAATGCTGGAAGAATGATTAATGATAAAAAGGTTACTGAACATCACGCTATTATTCCAACGGAAGAAAGACCTAATTATAATATTATGTCTGATATGGAAATTAAGATTTATGACCTAATAACTAGGCGTTTTCTTGAAAATTTATTAGCAGATTGTAGGTATGAAGAAATACACAGGGAATTTAAAATAAAAAATAAAATTTTTTCAAATACTGCTAAGAAAACATTACAGCTGGGATATAAAATTTTTGAAAAAGAAAGTGATGATAGTATTAAAGAAATAAAAAAATTAAATATCGATTCTCTTGTATATGTGAAAAAAGAAACTTCACCTCCTTCTTATTTTACAGAAGGAAGTTTGATATATGCAATGGAAAATCCTTTTGACTATGTTGATAGTGAGAGTGAAAAGAAAATATTAAGAGAAACAAACGGTATAGGAACAGTAGCGACTAGGGCGGATATTTTAGAAAAGTTATTTACTAACGATTATCTTTTTTCTGATAGGGAGCAAATAAAAACAACAAATAAGGCAAAACAGTTGCTTAATTTAGTGCCGGAAAAACTAAAAAGTCCGTCTTTGACTGCAACTTGGGAAAAAGATTTGGACAATATAGCTAAAAATAAATTATCCAAAGAAAAATTTTTATCGGGTGTGAAAAAATATACTCATGAAATTATTTCTGAAATTAAAAGTAGTGAAGATAAATTTAAACATGATAATATGGTTGGGAAAAAATGCGACAAATGTGGTAAATTTATGTTAGAAATAGACAGAAAAGGCACTAAAATACTCAAGTGTTCCAATGTAAGTTGTAAAAATATAAAAATTATTTCAAAAATTACTAATTTACGTTGCAAGAATTGTCATAAAAAAATGGTATTATTTGGTAATGGAGATAGTGGGACTTATAGGTGTTCATGTGGTTTTTCAATAAAACAAAAAGAAGTTGATAGAGAAATTAAAAATAATAAAAAAGAGAAGGCTAGTTTTAAAGATATAAAAAAATATATGAATAAGGATAGTTTAGAAAATAATCCCTTAAAGGATATTTTAAAGGCTATAAAAATAAATTAAATAAATTTTGTTAGAGGTGAATTATGATAAAAGAGTATGATTATATTTCAATCGGTGGAGGAAGTGGAGGTATTGCTTCTATAAATAGGGCGGCTTCTTATGGTAAAAAATGCCTTTTGATAGAGGCTAAGGATATAGGGGGAACTTGTGTTAATGTAGGTTGTGTACCCAAAAAAGTTATGTGGTATGCTGCACAGGTAGCTGATACTATTAATAATTATTCAGCAGATTATGGTTTTGATTTGAAATTAGAAAATTTTGATTTTGCTAAATTAGTTGAAAATAGAACAGCTTATATAGGTAGAATACACACTTCTTATAATAAGGGTTTGTCAAATAACAGGGTAGATGTTATAAAAGGTTTTGCAAAATTTGTAGATTCTAAAACAGTCGAAGTTAATGGACAATTATATAGGGCAGCACACATTTTAATTGCAACTGGGGGTAGACCTAGCATTCCAAAAATTGAGGGGGCTGAATATGGAGTAACTTCAAATGAAGTTTTTAGTTTGAAATCTATTCCCAAACGTATAGGTATAGTCGGAGCTGGTTATATTGCTGTAGAATTAGCTGGTGTATTTAATTCTTTAGGGACCAAAACTCATCTTTTTGTTCGTAAACACGCTCCTTTAAGAAGTTTTGATGGACTAATAGTTGAGACTTTAAAAGATATTATGGAAAAAGAAGGCTTAAAATTACATACTTTTGCTGTGCCAAAAAAAGTTATAAAAAATGATGATTCTTCAGTAACTTTAGAATTAGAAAATGGCAATAAAGAAACATTTGATTTATTGATTTGGGCAATAGGTAGAAAAGCAGTAACAGAAAATATGAATTTAGAAGTAACAGGTGTTAAAGTAAATGAAGCTGGCTATATTTTGGTAGATAAGTTCCAAAATACAAATGTTGAGGGAATATATGCAGTGGGGGATGTAACGGGTCGTGTAGAACTTACGCCAGTAGCTGTAGCGGCTGGTAGAAGATTATCTGAAAGATTATTTAATAATAAGCCTGAAGAATATTTAGATTATGAAAATATTCCGACAGTGGTATTTGCTCACCCAGCAATAGGAACAGTAGGACTTACAGAAGAAAAAGCTATAGAAAAATATGGTAAAGATAAGATTAAAGTATATAAATCTTCTTTTACTCCCATGTATTCAGCTATTACAAGTCATAGACAAGCTTGTGTAATGAAATTAGTTTGCTTAGGAGAAGATGAAGTAATTGTAGGCTTACACGGTATAGGATATGGTGTTGATGAAATGATTCAAGGTTTTGCTGTAGCAATAAAAATGGGGGCAAGAAAAAAAGATTTTGATAATACGGTGGCTATTCATCCTACTGGGGCAGAAGAATTTGTTACAATGAGATAGAATTATACAAAAAAGATAAGATATTAGCTAATATCTTATCTTTTTTAATTTAATTATTTATTTTTTATATATTTAATTATTTTCAGCATACATTTTCCGCTTCCTTGACCGCAGAAACAAGAAAATATATAAAGTATTACATAAGTATATAAACTTAAATTTAAAATGATTGTACAGAATATTAAATGAAATATGGGGATAAATATAGCAAATAAAAAACTGAAATCATTATTTTTATAAGAGTAGAAATAGGATAACAGAAATATGATAATAGGTAGTATAAATATTACGGTATTTATTAAATACTGGGCCTTGTTATTAAAAAAATAATAAAAAGATGGAGTGGTTACAAAAACTATAAATATAAATAGTAGATATGGAATTTGATTTATATATTTTTTTTCCAATTTTTGATTTCCTCCTAATTTACTAATAAATTTTAACATAATTATAAAAAAAAAACAATTTTATTATGTTGATATTAGGCTGTGATTGATTTTTTTTTTAGCATGTGATAATATTATTTTATAAGTAAAATTAATATGATGGAGTGAAGTAATGAGATTTTTTATAGATACAGCAAATGTTGATGAAATTAGATTAGCAAATGATTTAGGAATAATTTGTGGGGTTACAACTAATCCATCACTTATAGCTAAAGAAGGAAGAAATTTTGAAGATGTTATTAAAGAAATAACGAGTATTGTTGATGGTCCAATAAGTGGAGAAGTTAAGGCTACTACAGAACTAGCTGAAGATATTATGGAAGAAGCAAGAGAAATAGCAAAAATTCATCCTAATATGATAGTTAAAATACCTATGACAGAGGAGGGTTTAAAAGCGACTAGTATTTTGTCTAAAGAAGGTATAAAAACAAATCTTACACTTATCTTTACACCAACACAAGCCTTGTTAGCTGCAAGAGCTGGAGCGACTTATGTTTCTCCTTTTTTAGGAAGATTAGATGATATTAGTCAAGACGGATTAAATTTAATAGGAGACATAGTAGAAATATTTAGGGTGAATAATATTGAGAGTGAAATTATAGCAGCCAGTGTTAGAAATCCAATACATGTTTTGGAGTGTGCGAAATTAGGTTGCGATATAGCTACAATACCATATAAAGTTATTAGGCAGTTAATACAACATCCTTTAACTGATAAGGGAATAGAATTGTTTAAACAAGATTACTTAAAAGTATTTGGAAAATAAAGAATACTCCACTAATTTTATAGTGGAGTATAATTTTTAGATAAATGGAGATATTATGTTAGGGAAATTTATAACTTTTGAAGGAATTGATGGTTCTGGAAAAACTACAATTATAAAATTTATAGGAGAATATTTACTTAAACAAGGTTATGAGGTTGTTGTTACAAGAGAACCTGGGGGTACTAAAATTAGTGAAAAGATTAGAAGTATAATCTTATTTGAAGATATTGATGCAAAAACAGAAGCCCTTTTGTTTGCAGCAAGCAGAAGACAACATATCAAGGATAAATTATTGCCTGAACTTACTGCAGGAAAAATAATATTGTGCGATAGATTTTTAGACAGTTCAATAGCCTATCAAGCCTACGGCAGAGGACTGAGTAAGGAGGATATTCTTGTGATAAATAATTTTGCTATTGAGAACTTATCTCCAGACGCAACATTTTATTTTGATGTTGATGTAGAGGAGGCTTTATCTAGGGCTTCAAATCGTAGCGATAATAATAATTTAGATAATGAAAAAAAGGATTTTTATATTAATGTGAAAAAAGGCTATGATAAGCTAGCTTTACAGCAAGAAAAGAGAATTATAAGAGTAAATGCTAATAAGAGTATAGAAGAAGTTAAATTTGAAGTTATAAATAAGGTTAAGGAATTATTAAATAGATGGAATATTCAATAGATAAGTATTTTGAAAATATTTTAAAATCAGATAAATTATCTCATGCATATTTATTTTTTAGCAATAATGAAGAAGTAATTTCTTATACTATTTTAAGGTTTGTAAAGTCTATTTTTTGTAGAAATAATTTTAATAATAATTTTTATTATTGTGATGAATGTAAAGTATGTAAACAGATAGACAATAATAATTATATTGATTTTTTAATTATAGAATCTGACAATTCGATAAAAAAAGAAGAAATTAATTTTTTGAAAAATAAATTAAGCATCAAATCAACTTTTGGTAAAAAAATATATTGGATAAAAGATGTTGATAAACTGACACCTCAAGCGGCAAACTCACTTTTAAAATTTTTAGAAGAACCAGAAGATGATATAATCGCAATATTAAGTAGCCTGAATTTGGCTGCTAGCTTAAAAACAATAGTATCCAGATGTCAAGTTATTAATCTGGGAAATAAAGAAGAACAAAAAATAAGTTTTGAAGATAATTATGAAAAAATATTAAATTTAAGTAATTTATTCTACAAAGATTTTTCTAAGAATAAGAATTTAGCTATAATTAATTTATTAGATAATATTTTAAGTAAAGAAGATGTAAATTTATTTTTAGATATAACTATTGAAAAAGTAAGGAATAATATTAAAGAAAATATTAATTTATTTAGACTTTATGAAATTATCCTAAAATCTAAGAGTGATATTAGCCTTAATGTCAATGCTAGCTTAGTTTTAGAATCTTTTTTATTTGATTTGATAAAAGAAAATATAGATATGGGCAGTTTAAAATAATATGAATAATACAAAAGAAAGAGTAGATAAACTTTCTAAAAATTTTAAAATAATACAGTTAGAAGACTACTATTCAATGTCAACGGATAGCTTCTTACTTGCTGATTTTGCTAATGTTAGAAGTAATCCTTATAAAAATATTTTGGAGTTATGTAGTGGTAATGGGGCTATTTCCATTTTACTTAGAGAAAAGAGTTCTGCCAATATTTCTATGTTAGAAATACAAGAAAATTTGGTTAAACTAGCTAAAAAAAATATTAGGATTAATAATTTAAAGAATATTAATGTACTTAGGGGGGATATTAAAAATATAGCTAAGCTATTCAAGGGTTCAAGTTTTGATAATGTTATTTGCAATCCTCCCTATTTTCCAGTAGAAAATATGCCAAATATAAAAAATAAAACAAATCATAGTATTTCTCGTCATGAAATTTTATGTAATTTAGATGATGTGCTAAAGGCTATAAAGTATACATTAAAGCAAAATGGTAAATTTTTTATGGTACACAGAAGTTACAGAATAGCGGATATTATAAATAAGTGCCATAGTTATAATTTGGGTATAAAAAGAATTAGGTTTGTGTATAGTAAAAAAACTAGCGAAAATTCAAAAATTGTTTTAGTAGAGGGGACCTTGTCAAAAGTTAGTGATATAAAAGTAGAACAGCCTATGTATATTTATAATGAAGATAATACTTATACAGATGAAATGAAGAAGGTGTATTATATTGAATAAAAAATCAGAGTTTACATATATTTTATTATGTAGAGACAATACATTTTATATAGGCTATACAAAGGATATAAAGGAAAGAATTAAAAAGCACAATTTAAAAAAGGGGGCAAAATATACCAAGGGTAGAAGACCGGTAATTTTAAAATATTTTGAAGAGTTTGATAATAAGAGTGATGCCTTAAAAAAGGAAATGGCTTTAAAAAAACTTAGTAAAAAAGAAAAAAATCTGTATATAAGTAAGAATATGACCCTAGAAAAGCAAGAAATAATTAATGGCATAAATGAAGAAAGTAGGTAAGTATATGTTATATTTGGTTTCAACTCCCATAGGAAATTTAGACGATATAAGTATAAGGGCTTTAAAAGTTTTAGAAGAATCTGATATTATAGCATGTGAAGATACTCGTAATACAAAAAAATTATTAAATCATTTTAATATAAAAAATAAAAAATTAATTTCTTATCATGAGCATAATGAAGAAGTTGCAAGTGATAGGATATTAGGATTATTAAAGGATGGGGCTAGCATATCTCTTGTGTCTGATGCAGGTATGCCTTGTATATCTGACCCTGGTTATATATTAATAAAAAAATGTAAAGAAAATCTTATAGATGTTGTTGCAATTCCTGGGGCTAATGCTGGTCTTACAGCCTTGATTGCTAGCGGGATAGAGTCTTATAATTATGTTTTTCATGGATTTCTCCCAAGAAAAAGTGGAGATTTAATGAAAAAATTAACTAGTATCTTGAATGAAGGCTATACAGCTATTATCTATGAATCACCTCACAGAATAAAAAATTTGGTAGAGCATATTGTCGATTTTGAAGAAGATAGAATAATTTCGGTAGCTCGAGAATTAACAAAAATATATGAGCAAGTAGTAACGGATAAGGCAATTAATATTTTAAACTTTTTAAATTCTAATACTATAAAAGAAAAAGGAGAGTTTGTATTAATAATTTCTCCGAATAAAAAAAATGAAGAAAAAGTTGAAATTGAAAATTTATTGTTTGAAATTGAAAAATTAGTAGAATCGGGGATAAAAATTTCAGAAGCATTAAAGATTGTATCAAAAAAATACGGTGTGAATAAAAGAGAGGTATATAAGTTATATCATGAAAAATATACATAGTTTAATTTTAATAAATACTTTAATTATTTTGTGTTTATTAGCTATATATTTTAAGGTAGCCTATTATTTTTTATTTTATATAATCATTTCTCTACTATTAATTTTTAATTTATATATTATTTTAAAAAAGAGTAATTCATTAGATAAAAGAGAAGAAAAACAAAAAATTTTATTGCATAGAATAAAAAATTCTATTTCTATAATTATGGGCTATAACGAAGCTCATAATGATGGTCTGATATCAAAAGAAGTTTATAATGAAAATATTAATCAAGAGATAAGTAATATAGTAAATATATTAAAAAAAGAGTTATATAAATAATTTGACAATCTATATTTTATGTGATAGAATGTTTACAAATAAATAAATTTAACCTAAAAAGAGTGGTGAATTTGAGTTCTCCACTCTTTTTGTTGAATAAGAAAGAGGTGTATTATGAATATTGTTGATAGGGCTAAGGAAATAGCCTTAAATAAAGTAAGAGACACAGAGTATAATTTATATGATGTTGAGTATATTAAGGAGGGTTTAGAATATTTTTTAAGAATATATTTTGATAAAGATGGTGGCTTAAATCTTGACGATTGTGTAAAATTAAGTGATTTATTATCTGAGGAATTTGATAAGGAAGATTTTATTTCTGATAAATATTATTTAGAAGTAAGTTCTCCAGGTATAGAAATAGAATTAAGAAACTTAGAAGAAATAAGTTCATCTATTGGCAAATATGTATGTCTAAAAACTTATGAAAAAATTAATAATCAAAAAGAATTTTTTGGAGATTTGATAGCTGTAGATAAAGAAAATATTTTGATAGAATACAAAGATAAAACAAGAGTTAAAAAATTAGAAATAGATTATGCAAAAATAGCTAAAATTAGGTTGGCTGTTAAATTATAAGTATAGAATAATTAAGGAGAATAATAAGATGAGCAAGGCATTGCTTAAAGCAATAGATTTAATAGAAATAGAAAAAGGTATCTCAAAAGATGTTTTAATTGAAGCAGTGGAAATGGCGTTATTATCTGCCTACAAAAAAAATTTTAATGCTTCTAAAAATGTTCGTGTTGACTTTAATAGAACAACTGGTGATTACAAATTTATTATAAGAAAAGATGTCGTAGAAGAAGTATATGACGATAGAATAGAATTTTCACTAGAAGATGCCCTTAAAATTAATCCAGCTTATGAAGTGGGAGATATATACGAAGAAACAGATTGTCCTAAAGATTTTGGAAGAGTTGGTGCTCAAGCTGCAAAACAGGCCTTAATGCAAAGATTGCGTGATGCGGAAAAAGAAGTATTGTTTAAAGAATATATAGAATATGAAGGTGAAATTCGCTCAGGTTATGTTGATAGGGTAGATTCTCGCTATGTTTATGTTAAATTGGGTAAAATTGAAGCTATTCTAGGAGAAAATGAAAGGGTTCCAGGAGAAATTTATATACCACAAAGCCCTATAAAAGTATATATATCCAAAGTAGAAAATCCAACAAAAGGAAGCAAACCTTATGTTTTAGCCTCAAGGGCTCATCCAGATTTTATAAAACGTTTATTCGAGCAAGAAGTTCCTGAAATTTATGACGGTCTTGTTGAAATAAAAAGTGTTTCAAGAGAAGCAGGGGAAAGAACAAAGATAGCTGTTTATTCTGAAGATAAAAATATTGACCCTGTTGGTGCTTGTGTTGGTTCTTCTGGTGTCAGAGTTTCTAACGTTTTAAAAGAAATTAATGGTGAAAAAATAGATATTGTTCCTTGGGATAAAGAGATAAAGAATTTTATAATAAATTCTCTATCACCAGCAAAAGTTGTTAATATAAGTATTAATGAAGAAGATAAAATTGCAACTGTTGAAGTAGCAGAAGACCAATTATCACTTGCGATTGGGAAAAAAGGTCAAAATGTTAGATTAGCCGCTAAATTAACAGGTTGGAAAATTGATATAAATAGGAAAAATGATTAAGGAGACCTGCTTGTGAAAAAAAAGAAAATTCCGCAAAGAAAATGTATATTGACTAATGAGATGTTGCCTAAAAAAGAACTTATTAGAATAGTAAAAAATAAAGATGGTGAAATTTCTGTTGACAATACAGGTAAAAAATCAGGAAGAGGAGCTTATGTTGTTGCTGATATAGAAGTTGTAGAAGCTGCACAGAAAAAAAATAAATTAGAAAAATTTTTCGAAGCAAGTCAGGAAGAAATGCAGCCAATATATGCTGAAGTAATACGACTAATTTATAGAAAGTTGATTCCTCAAAAATAATGAGAAAAGCATTAAATTTAATGGGTCTAATGAGTAAGGCTGGGAAAGTAGTAACAGGAGAAGATTTAATATTAAAAAATATCAAAAATAGTGAGATAAAATTATTATTAATAGCAAATGACTGTGGAAAAAATACCTATAAAAAACTAGTGGATAAAACAAAGTATTACAGAGTTGATACTTGCATTGTATTTTCAATAGAGGAATTAAGTCGTGCGATAGGAAAAGAAAATCGTGTAGCAGTTGGTATTACAGATTTGGGTTTTAGTAATAGATTAAAAGAGTTAATAAGAGAAAAAGGAGGATGTATCGATAATGGAAAAAATTAGAATACATGAATATGCCAAAAAAGTAGATAAATCTTCAAAAGAAATAATAAAAGCATTGAAAGATGCCAACATAGCAGTTGGTAATCACATGTCAATGTTGACAGAAGAAGGATTTTTAATTTTAGAAAAGCTTTTTAATAAAAAGGAAGAAGTTAAAAATCAAAAAAGTGAAAAAACAGAAAGGGTAAAAGAAGAAAAAAATAAAAAAAGAAATTCTGAAATCTTAGAAAATAATCTAGATAAGGAATTATTTAAAAATAATAAAAAAAATAAAAAGAAAAAGATAAAAAAAGAAAAGAATAAAAAAAGTAATAAGCAACAACCAGCTATGATAGAGGTTCCTAGTGAGAATAATATTTCAGATGATACTATTCTTGTAAAAGAAGGGATGACTGTTGGCGAGCTAGCCTCTGCTTTATCAATCACGTCAACAGAATTGATAAAAAAATTATTTATAGAATTAAAAATAATGGCTAATATTAATCAGTCATTGACTTTAGAGCAAATAGAATTAATTGCTATAGATTATGGTAAGGAAATTCAACAAGAAGTTGAAATTAATAAGGAAGACCTTGATGTTTATTTTGAGGTAGAAGAAGACGAAAAAAACAACATGGTAAGACCTCCAATTGTTACAATTATGGGGCATGTAGACCACGGTAAAACTACTTTACTTGATACAATTAGAAATACAAGGGTAACTGCTGGAGAAGCTGGAGGAATTACTCAGCATATAGGTGCCTATCAAGTTCGTGTTAATGATAGAAAAATTACTTTTTTAGATACTCCTGGGCATGCAGCTTTTACTACAATGAGAGCAAGAGGAGCTAAAGTAACTGATATTACAATTTTAGTAGTTGCTGCTGATGACGGAGTAATGCCACAAACAATAGAAGCAATTAACCATGCTAAAGCGGCAGAAGTACCTATTATTGTAGCTGTGAATAAAATGGATAAGCCACAAGCTAATCCAGATAAAGTAATGGGTGAATTAGCTGAATATGGTTTAACACCAGAAGATTGGGGTGGTGATACAATATTTGTTCCAATATCAGCTTTACAGGGGCAAGGGATTGATGACTTGTTAGAAATGGTATTGTTAGTATCAGATATGCAAGAAATCAAGGCAAATCCAAATAGGCTTGGGCTTGGAACTGTTATTGAAGCAAAATTGGATAAGGGAAGAGGAGCTGTTGCTACCCTACTTGTGCAAAATGGAACACTTAATGTTGGAGACCCAATAGTAGTTGGTAATACCTACGGTAGGATACGAGCAATGATTAATGACAGGGCAAAAGCTATACAAAGTGCTAAACCCTCAACTCCAGTAGAAATTACAGGACTACAGGAAGTTCCCAATGCTGGTGATAGATTTGTAGTTTTTGGTGATGAAAAAACTGCTAGACAAATAGGGGAAATTCGTCAACAGCAATATATAGAAAGTCAAAGACAAAATTCTAGTGCAGTTTCATTAGATAACTTATTTGAACAAATGAAACAGGGTGAGATGAAAGACCTTAATATAATTATAAAAGCTGATGTGCAAGGTTCTGTTGAGGCTCTAGCAATGTCTCTTGCTAAAATTGATGTGGAGGGAGTTAATATTCGTATAATTCATACAGGAGTAGGTGCGATAAATGAATCTGATATTACTCTAGCTCTTGCTTCTAATGCAGTGGTTATTGGATTTAATGTTAGACCTGATAACAATGCAAAAGCAATGGCACAAAATGCAGAGGTTGATATTCGTTTGCACTCAATTATATACAAAGTTATTGAAGAAATCGAATCATCTATGACAGGACTTTTAGACCCAGAATTTGTAGAAAAAGTTATCGGTCTTGCAGAAGTTCGTCAAGTAATAAGGGTATCAAAAGTTGGGACAATCGCAGGAGCTTATGTTACAGAAGGTAAAGTTTCTCGTGATGGTAAGGTTCGTGTTATTCGTGATAGTGTAGTAATATATGAAGGTAAAATTGATACATTACGTCGCTTTAAAGATGACGTTAAAGAGGTTCAAGCAGGTTACGAATGTGGTATGACGGTAGAAAATTATAGTGATATTCGTGAGGGTGATGTATTTGAAGTATTCGTTATGGAAGAGGTTAAAAGATAGAAAGGGTTAGTATGTCAGAATTAAGAGTTAATAGACTAGGTGAACAAATAAAAAAAGAAATTACACAGGTTCTTACAAGCAAAGTAAAAAATCATGACTTAGGTTTTGTAACAATAGTTGAAGTAAGGCTTACAGGAGATTACTCTCAAGCTAAAGTTTATTACACAGTATTTGGTGATGATAAGGAAAAACAAAAAGTTAAAGAATCACTGAGTAAAATAAAGGGATTTGTAAAATCAGAAGTAGCAAAAAAAATTAAAATAAGAAAATTTCCAGAATTAATCTTTACCTATGATACAAGTAGCGAATATGCTTTACACATTGAAAATTTAATAGCTAGTTTTAATAAAGGAGATAAATAATGTTACAAGTTACAAATTTAGGACTTCGCTTTGCTGATAGGAAATTATTTGAGGATGTGAATATAAAATTTACAAATGGTAATTGCTATGGTCTTATTGGAGCTAATGGAGCAGGTAAAACTACGTTTTTAAAACTCTTATCTGGAGAAATTGGTTCTCAACAAGGGCATGTATCTCTTGGTAAGGGAGAAAGATTAGCTGTTTTGCGTCAAAATCATTTTGATTATGAAGAAGAAAAAGTAATCGATGTAGTCATGATGGGTTACGAAAAACTTTGGGACGTTATGAACAGAAAAAATGAAATTTATATGAAAGACCCTTTTACAGAAGAGGACGGTATTATTGCTGCAGAATTAGAAGCTGAGTTTGCTGAAATGGACGGTTGGAATGCAGAAAGTGATGCAGCTCAGTTATTAGAAGGTTTAGGTATTTCTAGCACTGTTCATTATTCTTTAATGAGTGAATTGGATAACTCTCAGAAAGTAAAAATATTGCTGGCTAAGGCCTTATTCGGAAATCCAGATGTATTATTATTAGACGAGCCTACAAACGGGCTTGATATAAGTGCAATTCAGTGGCTAGAAGAATTTTTAATAAATTTTGAAAATACAGTTATTGTAGTCAGCCACGACCGCCATTTTTTAAATAATATATGTACACATATTTGTGATTTAGATTTTGGAAAAATTCAATTATATGTTGGAAATTATGATTTCTGGTATCAATCAAGTCAACTAGCTAGAAGAATGTTAGAAGATTCTAACAAGAAAAAAGAAGAAAAAATCAAAGAATTACAAGAATTTATTGCACGTTTTTCTGCTAATGCTTCTAAATCAAAACAAGCAACGAGTAGAAAAAAAATGTTGGATAAAATTACACTCGATGATATAAAACCATCAAGCCGTCGCTACCCTTATGTTAGATTTACCCCTGATAGAGAAATTGGAAATGATTTACTTATAGTTGACAATCTTTCAAAAACTGTAGACGGGAAAGAAGTTTTAAAAAATGTTAGTTTTACTGTAAATCCTAATGACAAGGTTATACTATTAGGTGATGAAGTTGCCAAAACTACATTATTAAAAATTTTAGCAGAAGAGATAGAAGCTGATGAAGGAAATATAAAATGGGGAATTACAACTTCTAGGTCTTATATGCCAAAAGACAATACTTTTTACTTTGAAGGACTTAAACTTTCTTTAGTTGAATGGTTACGTCAATACGCTTCACCAGAGGAAGAAGCAGAATCATATCTTCGTTCATTTTTAGGGCGTATGTTATTTTCTGGAGAAGAGGCACTTAAAAGAGCCCATGTTCTTTCTGGGGGAGAAAAAATGCGTTGCATGCTGTCTAAGATGATGTTATCCAAGGCTAATGTCATATTATTAGACGAACCAACAAATCATCTTGATTTAGAATCTATTACTGCTGTCAATGAAGGAATTATTGCTTTCAAAGGTTCGGTATTTTTCACATCTCATGATTACGAATTTATTCAAACGATCGCTAATCGTGTTATAGAAATTTTACCAGATGGTGGAGTAGTAAATAAAGAGATGGATTATGAAACCTATTTAAAATTTAGTGGAATAATAAAATAAATGATAAAAATATTTAGTGTGGATAAAATCTGTACTAAATATTTTTTATTAATACAAAGAAATTTACTAATTATTTTTAATGTGATAAAATTAAACGATAATATTATTAAAGGAGAAAATTTTGGAAATAGATAAAATATTAAGAGTTTCTCAGCTGTATGATTTTTATTCAGAATTATTAAATGACAAACAAAAAGAATATATAAAAAATTATTATTTTGATGATTTGTCATTAACCGAAATATCAGAAAATTTTAATGTGTCAAAACAAGCTGTTTCAAATAATATAAAAAGAATAATATTAGATTTAGAGAATTTTGAAGAAAAATTATCTTTAATAAAACTTAGTAATGAAAGATTATTTTTTTATAAGGAAATAAAAAAAATTAATGGTAACGAGGATATTTCATATCTACTAGATCAGTTAATAAAACTAGAAAGTTAGGAGGTTTATTATGGCATTTGAAAATTTGTCAGAAAGATTACAAGCTACCATATCAAAAATAAGAGGTAAGGGAAAAGTAAGCGAATCTGATGTTAAAGAAATGATGCGAGAAATAAGGTTAGCACTGTTGGAAGCAGATGTTAATTTTAAGGTTGTAAAAGAATTTGTAAAAAAAATTAGCGAACGTGCTGTTGGAGTAGAAGTAATGAAGTCGCTTACTCCTGCCCAGCAAATTGTAAAAATTGTAAATGAAGAGTTAGTAGAGTTACTTGGGGGACAAACAGAAGAAGTATTAAAAAATAAAAAAATAAATACTGTAATGATGGTAGGTCTTCAGGGTGCTGGTAAAACTACTACTGCTGGCAAGTTAGCCTTAAAAGCGAAAAAAAATAACAAAAAAAGACCCTTATTAATTGCAGCAGATATTTATAGACCAGCGGCCGTAAAACAATTACAGACATTAGGTAAACAAGTTGATATTCCTGTATTTTATGTTGATAAGTCTCCTTTGGAAATAGTTAAAGAAGGACTGAAATATGCAGCAGATAATAATTTGAACTATATTATTATAGATACAGCGGGGAGATTGCATATTGATGAACTTTTAATGAATGAATTAAGGGAAATAAAAGAAGATGTTAATCCTGATGAAATATTATTAGTAGTCGATTCTATGATAGGTCAAGAATCTGTTAATATTGCTAAATCTTTTAATGAAGAACTTGAAATAAGTGGTATAGTTTTAACAAAACTTGATGGTGATACTCGTGGAGGTGCTGCTTTATCAATAAAATCAATTATTAATAAACCTATAAAATTAGTTGGTATGGGTGAAAAGATGAATGATTTAGAAGATTTTCATCCAGAAAGAATGGCATCAAGAATTTTGGGTATGGGTGATGTCTTAACTTTGATAGAAAAGGCCCAGAGCAGTATTGATGAAAATGAAGCTAAAAAAATGCAAGAAAAAATGTTAAATCAAACATTCACATTTGAAGATTTTTTAGCTCAATTAAATCAAATAAAAAAATTAGGTTCTATAAAAGATATACTGGGAATGCTTCCTGGTATGGGTAAATTAAAAGGCTTGGATATGTCTAAAATTGATGAAAAACAATTTATATATATAGAAGCAATAATTCAATCAATGACTGTAGAAGAAAGACAAAATCCAGATATAATAAATGTTCCTAGGAGAAATCGTATAGCCAAAGGTAGTGGTAGACCTATTTCTGAAGTTCATAAATTAATAAAACAATTTGATGAAATGAGAAAAATGATGAAGCAATTTGGCGGTCTTATGAATAATAAAAATAAAAGAAAGGGATTAGGTAAGTTCTTTGGCGGTAGTTTACCATTTTAATAATATATGAATAATATCGTTCTTTTTCAACCTGAGATACCTGCTAATACTGGTAATGTAGCAAGAACATGTGTAGGAGCTGGTGCTAGATTACACCTGATAATGCCCCTAGGTTTTTCTATAGATGATAAACATTTAAAAAGAGCAGGATTGGACTATTGGGAGCATCTTGATTTAGTTATATGGGATAGCTTAGAAGATTTTTTGAAGAATACAAGTGATAAAAACTATTTTTTAATAACAAAATTTGGAAGTGAAACTTATTCAAATTTTGATTTTTCTAATGAAAATAATGAAGAATTATATTTTATATTTGGTAGGGAAACTAAAGGTTTACCCGCTTCTTTTAGAGAAGAGTACTATAATAAAACTTTAAGAATACCTATTACTGATAAAGTAAGGTCGTTAAATTTATCTAATACCGTAGCAATGGTATTATATGAGGCGTTAAGGCAACAAAATTTTAAAAACATATTATAATACTATATAGGAGAGTTTATAGATGAAAACAGATTTTCAAATTTCAATAGAAAGTAAGAAAGAAAAAATTTGCAAGGTAGCAGAAAAGTTAGGAGTTTCTCTTGATGAGTTAATTCTTTATGGGGATTACAAGGCAAAAATTAAAATAGATAAATTGTCTACAAATCCAAAGTCTAATCTTATTTTAGTTACTGCAATAAATCCTACAGCTAGTGGCGAGGGTAAATCAACAGTTACAATAGGTTTATCTGATGGATTAAATAGAATTGGTAAAAAATCTTGTGTTGCACTAAGAGAACCTTCTTTGGGACCAGTTTTGGGTATGAAGGGTGGAGCTGCTGGTGGAGGTTATGCTCAGGTAGTTCCTATGGAAGATATTAATTTACATTTTACGGGAGATATGCACGCAGTTACGACAGCTAATAATACTATTTCTGCTGTAATTGATAATCATATTTTTCAGGGCAATGAATTAGGTATTGATAGGGTTGTATTTAATCGTGCTTTAGACATGAATGATAGAGCCTTACGTCATATTGAAGTTGCTACTGCTAATAATGGACAACAAAGAAGCGACCATTTTGATATTACTGTTGCTAGTGAAATTATGGCAATTCTTTGTTTATCTGAAAATTTAAAAGATTTAAAAGAAAAACTTTCAAATGTAATTGTGGCTTATAATAAAAAAAACCAACCTATATATGTTGGAGATTTAGAAATTCAAGGAGTATTAGCAGCAATTTTAAAAGATGCTATTAAACCTAATATTGTACAAACATTAGAAAATAATCCTGCTATTATTCATGGAGGTCCTTTTGCAAATATTGCTCATGGATGCAATTCTATTATTGCAACAAAAACAGCTATGAAATATGCCGATTATGTAGTAACAGAAGCAGGATTTGGAGCTGATTTAGGGGCTGAAAAATTCTTAAATATTAAATGTAGAAAAGCTGGTATTGTTCCAAAAGCTGTGGTAATTGTAGCAACTATTAGAGCCTTAAAACTTCATGGAGGAATAAGTGCAAATGAATTAACTCTTGAAAATTTAGAAGCAATAAAAAAGGGACTTCCAAACTTGGAAAAACACATAGAAAATATAAATAAATTTAATTTACCTGTAGTTGTAGCTTTAAATGTTTTCTCAACTGACACACAAGCCGAATTAGAAGTTGTTAAAGCTTGGGCAGAAGAAAATAATGTTGTAATATCAGAAACAAAAGTATTTGCTAAAGGAAGCTTGGGAGCAGAAGATTTGGCTAATAAAGTAGTTGAGTCAGTAGAAAATAATAATAAAAAATTTGAATTATTATATTCTGATGAAAAAACTATTTTAGAAAAAATAGAAATAATATGTAAAGAAATTTATGGAGCAAGCGGAATAGATGTAAATGCAGAATCCTTAAAAGAAATTAATAATATTAATAAATTAGGCTTTTCTTATTTGCCTATCTGTATGGCAAAAACACCTTTATCACTTTCTGATGACCCAAGTATAAAAGGGCGACCATCAGATTTTATAGTTAAAATAACAGATGTAAAATTAAAATCAGGAGCAGGATTTATAGTAGTCTATACAAATAAAATACTAACAATGCCTGGTTTACCTAAGATTCCAAATGCCATAAAAATAGATATTGATGAGCAAGAAAACATTATAAATATATTTTAATAAGAATTTGATAGTAGTAAAAACTTTTGTTTTTACTACTATTGGATTTTTATTTTAAAGTATAATATAATTTACAATAAGTTATTATAAAAAAGGAGTATGTATGTCTTTTGTAGAAATTATAGATGATTCTAATATACTTGAGTTTGAAACTAAAAATATGTTAGTAGAATTACTAGGTATTGCTGCAGATTATGAAAATATAAATAAATCAAAAACGGAATTTTCATTATCTATCGTGGATATAGAACAAATACACAAAATAAATAAGGAATATAGGGGAATTGATAGACCAACAGATGTAATTTCTTTTGCCTTAAATGATGATGTAGAAAATGAATTGAAAATTATTGGTGGCGAACAGGATAATTACATAGGTGATATTATAATTTGTTTTGAAATAGCAAAAGAACAAGCAAAAGAATATGAACATTCTTTAGAAAGAGAGTTAGGATTTTTAGCTGTTCATGGTTTTTTACACTTATTGGGTTATGACCATGCAACAAAAGAAGATGAAATAGAAATGTTTACTAAGCAAAAAGAAATTTTAGAGAAATACGGACTTACTAGATAGAAAGTTATGATTATGAATGAAAATTTAATAAAAACAGGTTTTATTACAATAATAGGTCGTCCCAACGCTGGGAAGTCTACACTACTTAACAATATCCTAAATCAAAAAATAGCAATAATGTCAGACAAACCACAAACTACGAGAAATATTATTAATGGTGTATATACTGATGATGATGCTCAAATTGTTTTTATAGATACTCCAGGTATTCATAAACCAAAACATAAACTTGGGGACTATATGATGAAATTAGCTAATAGTGCTATAAAAGAATCAGAAATAGTGTATCTTATAGTTAATGTTTTAGATGAATATGGCAGAGGCGACGAAAGAATAATTAATATTATAAAAGAACTTAATGTTCCTACTTTTTTAATATTAAATAAAATAGACTTAATTGATAGAGAAAATATTTTTAAAATAATAAATTTCTATAAAGATTTACATGATTTTGTTGAAATTATACCCATATCAGCTTTAAAATCAATTAACATTGATAATTTGTTAGATGTAACTAAAAAATATTTAACTTATAGCATTAAGATGTATCCTGACGATGTTATTACTGATAGTCCAGAATATTTTATAATTTCAGAATTTATTAGAGAAAAAGTTCTGCAACTTACAAGTCAAGAAATACCTCATTCAATAGCCGTTGTTATTGATAAAATATCATCAGAAAAAGATTTAAAAAAACAAATTATTGCTTCTATAATAGTAGAAAGAAAATCTCAAAAAGGTATGATTATAGGTAAGCAAGGACAAATGATAAAAAAAATTGGTCAGCTAGCAAGACGAGATATTGAAGACTTATTAGGAGAAAAAATATTTTTAGAACTTTGGGTAAAGGTTATAGATAATTGGAGAAGAAAACCAAATCTTATTAAAGACCTAGGATATAGAGATGATGTCTTTGGCTAAAAATGCTATCTTAAAAGGTATTGTAATAAAAAAAATTCCTTATAAAGATTACCATGAAATAGTACATATATTTACAGAAAACGGGCTTGTAGAAAGTTTTTTTTATGAAAATGTAAATAAGAATAAGAAAAAAAATAAATTGTTTATTCCAACTTTGGTAACAACTTCATTTTTTCGTACAAGTGGAATGAATAAAATAATAAATTTAGACGTCGACAATTATTTTTCTAATATTATTTATGATATTAAAAAGTCAAGTTATATAAAAAATATAATAGAAATAATAGGATATAATCAATTATTAAATCCTTATTTTTATAAATTACTTAATAATTTACTTGATTTAATAAATGAAGATAAGATTGATGAAAAATTATCAAATATTTATTTTATAATTTTATTTTTAAAATATGAGGGATTTGTATTTAAATATTTAAAAACTAATAAAAATTATGCGGGATATTCTTTTTCAAAAAATATGTTTATAGATGTAGAAGAATGTAATAATAGTTTTTTTAAATTGGATAATAAATTAATACAATTAATATATATTCTATCTAATAATTCTGTAAATATTTTGGAAAAAATACATTTAGATGATAGCGAAATTAATATAGTATTTAGATTTATAAATATAATTCTTAAAGAGTATTCAGGTATAGAAACAAAATCGTATAATAAAATTTTAGAATTAGAGAGTATTCTTAATTCTTTTGAAGGGGATAAAAATAATGAATAGACCTATTGGTGTTTTTGATAGTGGAGTGGGGGGAATTACAGTTGTTAAGGAAATAATAAGACAACTACCTAATGAAACTATATATTTTTTTGGTGATGTGAAAAATTGTCCCTACGGTGATAAAAGTCAGCAAGAAATTTTAAAATATACAGAAAAAGCTGTTAAATTTTTAATATCAAAAGATGTTAAGATGATAGTTTTAGCTTGTAATACTGCAACTGCTGCATCTTTAGATTATTTAGAGGGAAAGTATAATATTCCAATTATTGGAGTTATTAAACCAGGAGCAAGAACAGCAATTCAAGCTACAAATAATAAAAAAGTTTTAGTTTTAGGAACAAATTTTACAGCTAAGTCAAAAGCATATACAAAAGAAATTCATAATATAAATAAAAATATCATAGTTCATAATAAGGCTTGTATAACTTTTGTTTCTTTTGTTGAAAAAGAGAATTATAATGACAAAGAAAAGGTTTTTAAGTTATTAAATAATGAATTACTTGAAACTAAAAACTTAGATATAGATACAATAATACTGGGTTGTACTCACTATCCAATTTTACAAAAAGATATTGAAAGTTACTATAAGAATAAAATTAAAGTTATATCTTCTGGAATAGAAACTGCTCGTGAAGTAAGTATGATTCTTACTTTTTTAAAAATTCACAATAAGAAAGAAAAAGAAGACCATAAATTTTTTATTTCTAAGGATAGTAATGAGTTTAAAAAAACAGCAAATAAATGGTTAAATGAAAATATTTGTATAGAAGTGGTTGAATTATAAATAAGGAGAAATTTATGAAAAAAGAATTAGTTTTAGCAACTAATAACAAGCATAAATTAATGGAGATAAGAAATATCTTAAAAGATTACACAATTTTGACATTAGATGATATAGGCTTTAAAGATGAAATTATAGAAGATATGCCAACATTTGAAGAAAATTCTTTAAAAAAAGCCAAAATAGTTTCTAAATTTTCTGGCAAAGATACTATAGCAGATGATAGTGGTCTTTGTGTTGAATTACTTAATAATGAACCTGGTGTCTATTCTGCAAGATATTCTAAGGAGCAAACAGATGAAAGCAATATTAAACAAGTTTTAAAAAATTTGAATGGTAAAGAATCGCCAGCTAAATATGTATGTGTTATAAGTATTGTTCATTCAGATGGTAAAAGGGCAAGTTTTAGAGGTGAATGTAAGGGGAAAATATTAACAAAGAAAATAGGAACTCAAGGCTTTGGTTATGACCCTATATTTTTTGTTGATAGTTTAAATAAAACATTTGCAGAAATTTCAGCAGAAGAAAAAAATAGTATAAGCCACAGAAGAGAAGCTATTGATAAATTAGTGGATTATTTAGGGAGTTTATAAATTTGAGAACTAAAGTAAATAGAGAAACTTGTATATCTTGTGGCAATTGCTATTCTATTTGCCCTGAAATTTATGAATGTGATGAAGACGGTATTGCATTTTGCAAATTGGATAACAACAAGATGATAAAGACAGTAGATGATAAATTCAAATCTTTGTTATTAGAATGTTATGATTCATGTCCCACAGAATCTATAATTATAGAAAATATTGAAAGCAGGTGATATTTTGTCAAAAAATAGGTTGAAAAAAAATAAAAAAATAAAATCAAAAAAAAAATCAACTTCAGTTTATAAGTTATTTTTAAATTTCAAAGAAAATAATACCAGTTTTTATAATTTTTTTATTTACATAGTTCTTATTGCTATAACTACAATAACAACTTTAAGAATGGGTTGGCTAGGTCAAACTTTTGATAATTTTATTAAATATTTATTAGGTAGTTCAAGCTATATTTTATATTTAATAGTTTTCTCTAGCGTAATATTTTCTATATTTAAAAAAAGTTTACATAATAAAATATATGTAGTAGTTATTATTTTTTTATTTTCTTTAATATTAGAATTATTTTTTTACAAATCTAGTAATTATAACTTATTTTCGTATTTTTATGTTTCTGAAAACTATAATTCTTTTTTAGGAGGGGGAAAAATTTTTTATTTTCAAAGTAAGCTAGTAGTTTACTTATTATCTTATTATGGAGCTTTGATATTAGCTATATCTCTATTTATATTTACCATAATAATGTATATAAATAAATTATTCCCAGATAAAATTTCTAGTTTGATAACTAGTATATCATCTAAAAAGAATTTATATTTAGAAAACGAAGAAGTTGAATTTACCAAAGAATTAGATGAAGCTGATAAAATAAATACTTATTATGATGAAATTAAAGATATTGATTTAGAAATATCAATAAATGATTTTAAAAATGAGGACTTAATAAAAGAGGATAATTTAAAAGATAATAATTATAATACTTCTAAAAAAGAAGAAAAATTAAATTATGAAGCAGTAAATGATTATGAACATTATACTTTACCACCGCTTTCATTGTTAAAAGACCCAGTAGAGAATAAAAAAATTTCAAAAGAAGATATAGTTAATAAATCTAAGATTTTAAAAAATACATTTAAAAATTTTGGAGTAGAGGTAAAAATTGTAAAAGCTATAGTAGGACCATCAATAACTCAATTTCAAATTATGCCGACTCCTGGTACCAAGGTTAGTAAAATAATTAATTTGAGTAATGATATTTCCTTAAATTTAGCAGCTAAAGATGTTAGAATTGAAGCACCGATACCTGGCAAATCTCTAATAGGAATTGAAATACCCAATAGTGTTAATCAGTTGGTAACCATGAAAGAAGTTTTTGTTAATGGAAATGACGCTTCCCCCTTATCGGTTACTTTAGGAAAAGATGTTTCTGGAGAATCTATTTTTGCAAGATTGGATAAGATGCCCCATCTTTTAGTTGCAGGGTCTACTGGTAGTGGTAAGTCTGTTTGTATAAATACCATTATAACAAGTATTTTATTAAAAAATAAACCAGATAAGGTTAAATTGATAATGATTGATCCAAAAATGGTAGAATTATCTATTTATGATGGGATACCACATCTGTTAACGCCAGTAGTAACTAATCCTTTAAAAGCTGCTGATGTTTTATATAAGGTAGTTTTAGAAATGGAAAGAAGATACAAAGAATTTTCTATTGCCAGAGTTAAAAATATTGAGGGTTATAACAAAATAGCACAAGAAGATGAAGAATATAAAGAATTACCATACATAGTTATTATTATTGATGAATTAGCAGATTTAATGCTAGTTGCTTCAAAAGAAGTAGAAGAGTCAATTGCTAGAATAACTCAAATGGCAAGGGCTGCTGGTATACATTTAATAATAGCTACCCAAAGACCATCGGTTGACGTTATAACTGGAGTAATAAAATCAAATATACCATCTCGTATTTCTTTTGCTGTAAGTTCTAGTATAGATTCAAGAACTATCTTAGATAAGGCAGGGGCAGAAACTTTACTAGGAAGGGGGGATATGCTATTTCAATCAGCAGAATCTAGCAAGCCTGTGAGATTGCAAGGAGCATTTTTATCTGATTTAGAAGTAGAAAATATTGTAGACTTTATAAAAAATCAGTCTAAAACTGATTACGACCCTAGCATGAAACCATCAGAAAATTCATCAAGAGAAGCTGGAAAATCTGATGAAGTAGACCCTCTATATAAAGAAGTATTACTTTTCATAGCAAAAACTCAAAAGGCTTCAGCTTCATTATTGCAAAGAAGATTCAAAATTGGATATAATAGGGCGGCAAGAATCATAGAGACCCTAGAAGAAGACGGCTATATAGGAGCTGCTGATGGAAGCAAGCCAAGAAAAGTATTTTTAGAACCAGAATTTGCAGAAAATAATCAATAGTTAAGTTGTTGAATAAAAATATTTATGGTATAATCAATTAAAGTATGAATCAAATAAAATTTCAAAGATAAATTATTAAAAATTAGTGTAAGGATAAAGTTGTATATTATGGGAACAAATTTACCAAATAAAATAACATTTTTTAGAACAATTTTAATACCAGTATTTATCTTCTTCTTACTCTTCAATATAAATGGTAATATTACAATATTAGGAGGAAGAAGTATAAGTTATAATATATTTATAGCAGCAATAATATTTATCTTCGCTTCAATTACAGATTTTTTAGATGGATATCTGGCTAGAAAATATAACTTAGTTACTAATATTGGTAAATTTTTAGACCCGTTAGCTGATAAATTATTGGTAGGAAGTGCCTTTATTGTAATGGTAGAACTAGCTATGATACCTAGTTGGATGGTTGTTTGTGTTATTGCTAGAGAATTTGCTGTTACTGGTTTAAGAATGTTAGCAGTTGAACAAGGGGAGGTAATAGCAGCTGGTTTGTTAGGTAAATTAAAAACTATAACTCAACTTGTAGCAATAATACTTATTTTACTGGGGAATCCTATTTTTAATAACTTAGGAATAGCTTTAGATAATATAATTTTATGGATATCTGTAATTTTAACTATATTATCTGGAATAGAATATTTTAAAAATTCTATACATGTTTTTAAATAATGAAAATATAATATTTAGTGTGAATAAAAAAATCTGCACTAAATATTTTTTATTTTACTATATAAGATAATTTTTAAAAATAATTTTAGAAATAAAAAATAATAAATTATACTTATATTTTTTGGTAAAGTAAGTATAATTTATTATTTTTATTTTATTAATTGTATTTTAAATGAAGAAATCTTTATATAAATTATTCATCTAATTTTTCAATGGATTTTTTAATTATTTTCTTTGATTCGTTTATATATAGAATGGAAGTTTCGCTACTTGAATGACCCATTTGTGTCATTATTATTGGTATATTTCCATTTGTTTTTTGGGCAAGTTTAGTACCGTAGCTATGCCTTAATTTATGAGGGGACATAGGTATATTATAACTTTCAGTATATTTCATAACTAATTTTTGTATGCTTCTAATAGAGATACCTTTTTTATTTTTAGTTACAAACAAATTATCTTCCCTACCTAATTCTAAAGGTAGAGTAGTTAAGTAATTTTTAATTTTTTTAATAGCAGAATCTGTAATTATTACAGTGTCGTATTTTCCACCTTTTCTAATTACATTAATTTCAGAATTTTTAAAGTCAATATCTTTAATTTTTAAATTAGCTAGTTCGTTAACCCTAATACCGCTTCTTAAAAATAAAGTTAAAATAGCTATATCTCGATTTTTATCTCTTAAAAAGAATGTTTTGGCATGTTTAGATAAAGTTTTTTCATATTCAAATTCTATATAATTTAAAAATTCATCATCTTGAGAATCTAAAAATATTTTTTCTGATATTTTTTTTGACCTAGATGATAATGTTTCTTTTACTCTGTTAATAGGAATTTTTAACATTACATTTCTTTCAAAGTAGGATTTTCCTAATTCATTTTCACTGGTAATTGTTAAAAATTTATATAATGAACGCATGGCGGCTTTATAATTATTTATTGTAGTTTGAGAACGATATTTTCCATTTATTTCTTCACGAGCTAATTTTTTGAAATATGATTCCATTTCTTTTTTTGATAAATTTTCTAAGGTAGATATTTTTACCGATTTAATATTATCAGCTTCAGAAATACATTCAGTTATTAACCAATTTAAAAATGAATGATAAGTTTCTAAATAGCGATGTAGAGTTAGAGGTGATAAAATGTCATAGAAAGTATCAAAAAAATCTTCTATATATTCTGGAAAATTTTTTATATTATTATTTATTTTTTTTTTATAATAATCTTTTTGGTTCATTGTTTTCTCCACCTTTATCTTTTTCATTTATACATATAATATGTATTATGCGAATAATTATATCATACTATAAATTTATATAATATTCAAAATAAAAAGCCGAGATTATTTATCTTGACTTAATTTAGCATTTCTTATAGCTTCAAATGAAAGCAAAGTAAAAAACTATCTAAGAAATCTTAGATAGTTTAAAGTTAGTCTTGTGTTTAATTATACACGTTGCACTTTTCCAGATTTTAAAGCACGGGCAGAAACCCAAACTTTTTTAGGTTCTCCGTCAACTAAAATAGTTACTTTTTGTAAGTTAGCTTTAAATCTTCTTTTTGTAGCGTTCATTGCATGTGAACGAGTATTTCCTGAACGTGCTTTACGCCCAGTAACGTAACAAACTTTTGCCATGAATTAATCCTCCTTTTTGGAAATAGTTTATTCATAACATTTACTACATACACAGTTATCAGTATAGCACATATTATTAAATATAACAATAATTTTTCTTAATTTTAATAAAAAAACTTCTGGTATTGTCAAAATTATTATTTCAAGATGAAATTAATCACCTAAAAATAATAAAAAGAAGGATTAATCAATCCTTGTTTATGCTCGAGATACATAATATCCTTCAGATGTATTTATTACTAAAACATCTCCCTCTTTTACAAATAGAGGGACTTGTAAAGTATATCCTGTTTCGACAGTAGCAGATTTAGTAGCACCAGTAGCTGTATCTCCTTTAACTCCTGGTTCTGTTTGTGTAACTTCTAATTCTACCGTAGTTGGTAAATCAACTCCAAGAATTTCGCTACCATACATAAGAATAGAAACTTCCATATTTTCTTTTAAGAAATTTAGTTCATATTTAATATTGGATTCTGGAATTTCAATTTGTTCGTATGTTTCATTGTTCATGAAAATATAATTATCACCTGTAGCATAAAGATATGACATTTTTTCGTTAGTAATTAAAGCTTTTGCAACTTTTTCACCAGCTCTAAATGTTTTATCATTAACAGCCCCAGTTCTTAGATTTCTTAATTTAGATCGTACAAAGGCAGCACCTTTACCTGGTTTAACATGTTGAAATTCTAATACTTTCCAAATATTACCGTCTACTTCAATAGTAATACCTGTTTTAAAATCATTAACTGAAATCATTTTATTGCTCCTTTAAGTTTATTACTTAATAATTATAATTAAATTTATTGTAAAAATCAACACTTATATAATTGTTTTTACTACTTCTACATAATATATTTTATTGCCCTTAGTTATAAATTTATCTTCGTACTCTGTATGTACATTATCACTTTCATATTTACTATTCGTTAAATCGAGTGAAATTTTATCAATAGTGAACCCAAAATTTGAATAACTAAATAAACTATATTCAAATAAATTCATATTATCAGTTTTTTGAGCAATTCTTTTTTCCTTATTTAAAATTTCTGAATATTGAGTAAGAAAAGTTTTAAAGGTTAGCCTTCTCTTTTCGTGTCTTTTTTTAGACCAAGGGTCAGAAAAATTAAGATATAGTTTGTCAATTTCTTCTTTTCCGAAATATTCTGTTAAATTATTAGCATCTGCTAGTAGTAATCTTAGATTAGAAATTTCCTCTTCTTCTATTTTATCCAAAAGAAAACTTAATACAGTTGGTTGTGTTTCTAAAGCAATAAAGTTAATTTCAGGAAATTTTTTTGCTAGATTAAATATGAATTTCCCCTTACCTGTCCCTACTTCTAAGTGAATAGGACTATTATTTTTAAAAATATCTTTCCACTTATTTTTATTATTTTTTGGTTCAATAAAAACAAAAGGATTATTTTCTAATCTAGGTAGTGCATTTGATTTGTTTCTAACTCTCATAATTATTAATTATCCTTTCATTAATTTATTTCTATAATTTTAGAAAACAACTCACTATTAGCTGTTGCTTTTTCTTTTGTAGTAAGAACACATATATAATTTTTATTATTACTGTCAAATATTTTTGCTAATTTTATTAAATCTTCTAAGGTAGTAGATTTTATTTCTTCTACGATTTTATCAAATTCTTTGTAATCATAATTATTAATATAATGATTTAGAGAAAAAGTAGATTTTTCAATAGGTGACATTAATTGATTAAAATTATTCAGGGTTCCTATTATATATTTATTTAATTCTTTATCGTTTAAATTCAGATTTTTTATATAGTCGGCAGTATTTTTATACACATTTAAAGTATTTTCAAAATTTGGGTCTCTATATGACCAAAAAGACAGTTCTTTAAATTTATTTATATTAATGCCAGACCCATAAGCTCCACCTTTAACTCTAACATTATTCCATAAATAATCAAAATTAAGTATATGTCTTAAAACTAAAAGACTACCTGAATAATTTTCAAATTCATCAAAGCCCATACCAACATACTGAACTAGAGTATTAAAGTAAAATGCTTCTGAATAATTTTTTTCTTTTTTTTCAAAATTAATTTTAGACGTGTTAGCTAAAATTGCATCTTCTTTTAAAAAGTTTACATAATTTGAAATATGTTCATTAAAAATGATATTATCTTCTTTAGAGCAAGTTGTACTTACAATTAAATTATTTTTATTAAATATTTTTTCTGCTATATTTGTCAAATTATTATATGTATTATCGAAATCTTCATTAATATTTTTAAGTACGTTACTAACAAAAATGTAAAAATCATAACCATTTATTTGTTCAAATAACATATTTTTTAAACTCATATAGCTAGCTATTCTTCTATTTACAAAAGTATTACCATATTCTTTTAGTTGAGTTTCTAAGTTTAGTTTAAATTCTAATAAAACATTTGAAATATTTTGTTTATTTGAAAAATCATAATTAAGTGTATTTTCTAATAAAATATTTGCTAATTTGTTTGAATTGGCTACTAAGTTTTTAGCAGAAACTACAAATTTTATTTTTGTATCAGCTGATTTTTCATCTTGCATAATACTAATACTAGAATTAATATCCCCTAAATAAGTATCTATTTCTGTATTTACTTCTAATTCTGTTTTATTTTTAGTATTTATGTTAAATAGTAAATGGGTTAGCAATGCTGCATAATTTAATTCTTCTTTACTAAGATTAGTAATATCAAAAATAAACTTAGAATAAACTATATTTGAAGTATTAATATCGTAATGTGCATATTTAATAGCATTAACTTCATTAAAAAGTGTAGGCTTAAATGGATTTTTTATAGTTACAGATTTAGCATTAACACTCTTTATTTTATCGAGAGCTTCTTTGTCGTCTTCTGTATTTTGCCACTTAATTAAAGATTTTGTATCAAAAATAATTTTACTAATAGCTTCTTCTGATAGAGAATTTTTATAAGCTTTTAATGATTGTTCTTCTTCTTTATTATTAGTTGCTAATATTTTTATAATAGATTTTTTATTGTTTTCTAATAAAAATTTATTGGCTATGTATTCATATTGTTCATCTTGTAAATTTTTTTCTAAGAATTTTATTGTTTTATCATAATCAAATAGTTCCAAAGGGTTATTACCATACAACCAATTTCTCAAGGCTCTTATAGCGTAGCTTACCCCTTTTGGAGAACTGGTTTTATTGACTTCTTCTTTTATTGTAAAGATATTTTTATTTATGATAGATTGAATTTGTTCTTTATTAAATTTATTTTTTAATTCTTTTTGCAAAGCGTCTTTGTATAAAAATTCTATCTTATCTACATATTCATTTTTTACATTTTTAAAAATAATAGAATATGCTACTTCTGCCTTATCTCTTTGCATATATCCATATAAATCTTCACATATTCCTTTATCAATAAAATATTTTCTAAAATTTGTATTATTGTTTCCTAGTAATATTTCATCTATTACATTTATACTATTTATTAAATTATTTTCTAAATTAGACCCTATTAAAAAGTTTATAGTAACATAATTTTTATCTTTTGGATATTCAGTATAGTAAGTTTTTTCTACTGGTTTTTCAATAAAGTTTTTTTGTTCATTAATCAAATAATTACTATAATCTCTAAATTCGTAATTAGCTAAGTATAAGTCTATTTTTTCTAAATAATCTTCAATGTCTAAATTTCCATATAAGAAAATGTATGAATTACTTGGGTGATAGCAATATTTATATGTATTTATAAATTCTTCTTGTGTTAGTTCAACAATTTTTTCTGGTTTACCTCCATAAGAATATCTATAAGGAGTATCACTATATAATTGTTCTGTAATGTGCATATCAATTATTTCATCAACAGAAGAATATGCACCTTTCATTTCATTATAAACTACACCTTTAAATTCAAGTTCATCATCTTTATTTTCTAAGTGATAATGCCAACCCTCTTGTTTTAAAATTTTGTCATTTTCTAATAATTGAGGGTTAAATACAGCATCTAGATAAATATCCATGAGTATTTTCAAATCTTCATCATTTTTTGAAGATACAGGGTACATTGTTTTATCAGCAAAGGTCATTGCATTTATAAATGTATTAAAAGAACCCTTTATAAGTTCTACAAAAGGTTCTTTAACGGGATATTTTTTTGAACCACAAAGTACAGAATGTTCTAAAATATGAAATATACCATTATCACTATTTGGTATAGTTTTAAATGTAATGCTAAAAGATTTATTTTCATCATTATTATTGAAAAATATTAATCTTGCTTTTGTTTTTTTATGTTCATAGACAAACGCAGTAGTGTCTATATCTTTTAAATATTTTTTTTTAATTAAATTGAATTTCATAATATTTTGCTAGTGATTACATTGTTAATAAAGTTAAAACATCATAGTCTTTTAATTTGTCAAAACCGTTTAGACCGTCTAACTCTATTAAAAAGGCAATTCCTACTACAATTCCTCCTAATTTTTCTACTAATTTAATAGTTGCCTCTATTGTCCCACCAGTGGCCAACAAATCATCTGTAATTAAAACTCTTTGCCCTGGTTTAATTGCATCTTTATGCATAGTAAGTGTGTTGCTTCCATACTCTAAATCATATTCATAGCTGATTACTTCTCTAGGTAATTTATTTGGTTTTCTTACTGGTATAAATCCTATACCAAGAGCATAAGCTACAGGGCAACCAATAATAAATCCTCTAGCTTCTGGGCCTACAATAACATCAACTTTTTTTTCTCTGGCATATTCTACAATTTTATCCGTTGCATATTTATAGGCTTCTCCGTCTGCCATAAGAGTTGTAATATCTTTAAAACTAATCCCTTCCTTTGGCCAGTTTTCTACTATTGATATATATTTTTCTAAGTTCATTTGTCCTTCTCCTAATATAAAACTTATGATTTTAACTATTAAATTATACTATATTAATAAATAAATGGCAAAATAATTTTTAAAATCTTATTTTATTATTTAATTTTACATAAAATAATTATTTATTGTTGATATATCTTCTTCTAATAATAATTTTTCTATTTCAAATCTTTCTATCATTGCATTATATGTTTTAGAAATTTTTAAATCTACATCTGTATTATCAGATAGTAAATAAATTATATTTTTATCTAATTTTATTAGATTTAGTTCTATAAAAATTTGTATCATAATTTTTAAACTAGCAATATTGGTTTCTAATAAGTTTATCATTTTGCTAATACTTTCTTTAGTATTTAGATTAAGAGTTTTAATTTTTAAAATTATATTGTAAAATTTTATTAATTTTTCCTTATCTATTCTATATTTTTTATATTTAGCTTCTCCTTCTAAGCAACATATATTTACTTTTTTCGGATTTAAATTTAATAAATCAAAAATAAATTGTTTATTGTTGGGTAGTTCAAGTATATTTATAATATCAAAATTTTGATTTATTTTATGTAAATCTTTGTATAGATAGTAATTATTAATCGTATCATTATAATTTCTAGAAATTTTCAATTCATTTTTTGGAAAAGAATTAAAGTCTAAATTATTATTTGTTAAATTTCTAAAAATATAATCTTTTTTCTCAATATCTATTAAATTTATTTGTAATTTTGTTCTTCCGTTAAAATAATTTTTATTCAAATTAAACATAATATTAATTATGTCGCCTGAATTTATTTCTTTAAAAATTTCATTATCTTTAAAACTTATACATTCAATTTTATTATTATTATTACCAATTAATAGTTTTAAATACTGATTATTAGCTCCAAATTCAATTTTCTCTAAAACATTGATATTTTCAACCACAATTACTGGTTTTTCAAAATTCATTCCAAAAGGTTTAAATTTATCTAATTCATTTATTAATTGATAACTAATATTATTATAGTCTATTTTTAAATCAACATTTTTTTCTAATTTAAAGTCAAAATTACTTAAATAATTATTGTATTCTTCGTTTAGTGACTTATCTATTTCATCTATAAATTCTACTGATGTTGAAAAGCCTGCTGCCATGCTATGTCCGCCGAATGCAGTAAACATTGTGTTTATTTTGTTCATAGCCTCATATATATTAAAGTTATAGATACTTCTAGCAGACCCCTTTAATTTATTATTATCTCTATTCATAACTAAAACAGGTTTTTTATATTTTTCTGAAATATTTGACGCTACTATCCCCAAAACACCTTCGTGATAACCTTCTTCATAGATAACAAGTAGATTTCTTTTATCATTTTTTATTTTTTTATTAATATCATTTACAATATCTTCTGTAATTTTTTTTCTTTCTATATTGAAGCTATCAACTTTTTTAGCTAATTCATAAGCTGTATTATTATCATCAGTTGATAATAGTAGTAAACCGTCTCTAGCACTAGAAATTCTACCTATAGAATTTAATCTAGGTGCTATAATAAAAGATATAGTATCTTCATCAATGTTTCCATAATGATTAGAAATATCCAATAAAAATTTTAGTCCTATTCTTGTATCTTCATTTAGTAGATTTAAGCCTTGTTTTACAAAAAATCTATTTTCTGAAACTATTGGAACTAAATCAGCAACAGTGCCTATGGCTACTAAGTCTAAGAGAAAATCCGGATATATGTCTAAAAGTGCATGAGCTAACTTAAAAGCAACTCCTACACCTGCTAATTTGCAAAATGGATAATTAAAGTCTGGATGTTCTGGATGAATTATAGCGTAAGCGTTGGGAAGCCTATCTTGTATCTTATGGTGGTCTGTAATAATAACATCACAACCAATAGAATTAGCATAATCAACTTCTTCAACACCAGCTATTCCATTATCTACAGTTATTATAAGGCTAATTCCAGATTCTATAATATTTTTAAATGCTTCTTTATTAGGACCATATCCCTCTGTAAATCTATTGGGTATGTATGACGAAGCATTAGCTCCCAAAGATAATAAAGTTTCTAATAAAAGTACAGTAGAAGTTATACCATCTGCATCATAATCGCCATAAACTAAAATTTTTTCTTCATTTTCAATAGCTTTGTGTATTCTTTCAACTGCGATTTGCATATCACTCATTAAAAATGGGTCAAAGCCCTCATCGTAGTCGCCAATTAAGTATTCTTTAATTTGATTTACTTTTTTTATATTTCTTGCTAAAAGAAATTTAGCTTGCATATCCGTTAAATTATAAGTATTTTTTAAATTTTTTATTTCTTCTTCAGAATAACTTGGGCTTACCCAATTAAATTTCAAACCCATTATCAAAGTCCTCATCTATTATATTTTTTCTTCTAATTCTTCTTTTTTGAAAAGTAATTTTTCTGTTCTTTCTAGCTTTTGTTTTAATTTTGAATATTTATTTTTCCAATAAATATGAGATGAAATTATACCGAGAAATGTTAAAATAAAAAATAGTATTGTTAGGGGAATTTTTACTGTAAAGAAAATAAAAGTGATAGAAACAGGGTTATAATTCATAATTAAAAAAGTTAAGAACGCTACGATAAAAACTACTATAAAAAATAATTTATAGGGTATTTTATTTTTTTTATTTATCATATCCACTATCCTTTCATAATATTTATAAAGTCTTCTTCAGTAAGTATTTTTATATTTAATTCATTAGCTTTTTCTAATTTTGAACCAGTTTTTTCACCACAAATTAAATAATCTGTTTTTGATGTAACAGAACTAGTAACTTTGGCTCCGAAATTTTCTAAGTATGATTTTGATTCGTTTCTTGTTAATTTTGTAAGTTTTCCAGTAAGAACTACTACTTTATTTGTAAAAATATTTTCTTTTTTATCCTGATGTAAATGTGTAGGATTTATACCAATTTCAATCAAATTATCTATTAAATCTGTATTTTTTTTATAACTTAAAAATTCTATGACTGATAAAGCAGTTATATGACCTATATCTTCTAATTCTATTAATTCTTCTAATTTTGCTTCTTTTAAATTTGTTAAATTTTCGTATTTTTTTGCTATTATATTAGCTGCTTTTTTTCCAACGTTTAAAATTCCTAAAGCATAAATAACTTTATCTAAAGAAGATATTTTTGAATTTTCAATAGAATTTAAAAGATTTGTAGCGGATTTTTCTCCCATTCTATCCATATTTAATAAATTTTCTTTATTTAGACTATATAAGTCTATAATGCCAGATATTATTTTATTTTCATATAGAGAAATTATTTGTTTATCTCCTAAACCTTCAATATTCAAAGCATCTCTACTCGCAAAATGAATAATTTTTTTAATAGTTTGTTCCTTGCAGTCAAAATTTTCGCATTTAACAAAAGGATTTTCTTTTTCCCATATTAATTTTGAATTACATGAAGGACAATAGTCAGGAAATTTATAGGGTTTGCTGTTAGGAAGACGAAGTTCTTTTATAACTTTGGTGATTTTAGGTATAATTTCTCCTGCTTTTTTAACAACAACAGTATCTCCTATACAAATTTCTAATTCTTCGATTACATCTTTATTATGTAAAGTAGCTTTTGAAACTGTTGACCCCGATATAGTTAGAGGTTCTAATATTGCAACCGGTGTAACTACTCCAGTTCTACCTACACTTAATTCTATATCTAATAATTTAGTAGCTAATTCTTCTTCTGGAAATTTAAAAGAAGTAGCCCACTTAGGACTTTTTTGTGTATAGCCTAGTTTTTCTTGATAAGAAACATCATTTACTTTTATAACTATACCATCTATATCGTAAGGCAGATTAGCCTTGTTTTTATCCCAATAGTCGATATATTCAATTACTTCATTAATATTGTTACAAATTTTATAATTTTCATTTACTGGTAAGCCATATTTTTTAGAATTTATCAAGTTATCTTCTTGAGTACTTTCATTAGAATTAACCATACTATAAATAAATGCTGATAATTTTCTTTGTGCCGTAATTTTTGAATCTAGCTGTCTAATAGAACCAGAAGCTGCATTTCTAGGATTGGCAAAGACTGGTTCTTTATTTTCCAATCTTTTTTTGTTTAAAATTTCAAAAGATTTTCTTGGTAGATATACCTCTCCTCTTACCTCTATATCAACTTTTGAATTTAATTCTTTAGGAATTGAAAATATTGTCTTTATATTTTCTGTAACATCTTCTCCTATTGTACCATCACCTCTAGTTGCTGCAGAAACTAAATCTCCATTTTTATAAGTAATTGAAACTGCTAAACCGTCTATTTTTAATTCACAAATATAGGTTAAATATTTTATATTTAATGTACTTTTTATTCTATTATCAAAATCTTTAAGTTCTTCTTTAGAAAAAGTATTTGATAAACTCAACATAGGAGTAGTATGTCTAACTTTTGAAAATTCACTTAGTGTAACATCGCCCACCCTTTGAGTTGGAGAATTTTTTAATATTAATTCAGGAAAATCCTCTTCTAATTTTTCTAATTTTTTGTAAAGTAAATCATACTGAGTATCAGTTATTTCTGATATATCTTCTACATAATATTTATATGAATATTTATTTAATAGGTCTACTAAGTTGTAGATTTCTTGTTTTATCTCATTACTACTCATTATTTACTCCTTAATTAAATTTGCATATTCAAGTAATAAAGTTTTTTCTCCATATTCTTCAAATTTTATAATTATGCTATCTTCTATAATATTTTTTACAATTCCTTTTCCAAATTTTTTATGAGATACTTTATCATATATATTAAAATTATATGCTTTTGATAATTTTTTTTCTTTTATTTTCGGACTGTATTTACTTATGTATGTAATATTATTATTATCAGAATTTATTTTATTTAAACTTGATAATTGCAGACTTCTTTCTTCTAATAATAGATCTTCGGGTATTTCTTTTATAAATCTTGATATTTCATTAAATTTTGTATTTCCAAATTGCATACGACGATTTGCATTAGATAGGTATAAATTATTTTTAGCCCTAGTTATAGCTACATAAGCTAGTCTTCTTTCTTCTTCCATTTTATTTTGTTCATCAGTTAAGTCATCACTATTCATAACAGATGGGAAAATATTTTCTTCAAGTGCTACTATAAATACTGTATCGTATTCTAGTCCTTTTGAAGCGTGTATAGTAGATAAGGTAACAGCATTATCTAAATTTTCGTCATCAGAATCAGAGGCTAAAGACATTTCTGTTATATAATCCATAATATTGTTATTTATTTCTGAGTATTCCTTAGCAGATGTAACTAATTCTGAAATATTTTCCATTCTACTTTCAGAATACTCATCTTTAGAATTTTTAAGCATTTCTTCATAACCACTATCAACATAAATACCCATTATTATTTGGTCAATAGAAAAATTATCACCATCAGAATATTTTTCAAATGTATTATACAAGGATTGTAAGTCTTTAACAGATTTTTTAGATAAGCCTACTTTTTCTATATTAGCCAAAGTATTATACATAGTAGTGTTATTAATTGCCATATAATTTTCTATTTTTTCTAAAGCACCTTGGCCTATTCCTCTTCTAGGAACATTAATAATTCTTCTCAAGCTTAATTCATCATTATTATTTACAAGAACATTAATATAAGATAGTAAATCTTTTACTTCCTGTCTTTGTAAGAATTTTAACGAACCTATAATTTTATATGGTATAGAGTTAGTAAGTAATAAATTTTCCAAAGTTCTTGATAAGTAGTTTGCCCTATATAAAATAGCTATATCTTTATATTCTTTACCTGTTTTTACTAATGATTTAATTTTTCTTGATATATTTTCAGCTTCATCTAAATCATTAAAGGCATGATATAAATTAATTTTTGAGCCACCCTTATTTTCAGACCATAAATTTTTATCTTTTCTATCTACATTATTTTTAATTACTGAATTAGCAGCTGTTAAAATAATAGAATTTGACCTATAATTTTGGTCTAAAAATACAACTTCTACATTTTTAAAGTCTTTTTCAAAGTTCTTTATATTATCTATACACGCACCTCTCCAAGAATAGATACTTTGGTCATCATCACCCACTATACAAATATTATTATGTAAAGCTGCTAGCATGGTAATTAATTTATACTGAATTAAATTAGTATCTTGATATTCGTCTACATGGATATACTTAAATTTATTTTGATATATTGCTAATATTTCTGGATATTTTTCAAATAATTCTATTACTTTTATAAGTAAATCATCAAAATCAAGAACAGCATTTTTTTTTAGATATTTTTCATATTCAGAATAAACTTCAGCTACTACTTTCATGAAACCAAATCTTGCAGCTTCTGCTACATCTTTTGCTTTTTTATATTCATTTTTTGAATTTGATATAATCTTTAATATAGATTTTGGTTCATAGTCATTTTCTGAATAATTAAGATTTTTTAATATATTTTTTATTATTGACTTTTGTTCACTGGAATCTAATATAGTAAAATTTTTATTATAACCTAAATTTTCAATGTGTTCTCTTAAAATTCTAACACACATAGAGTGGAAAGTATTTATCCAAATATATTTAGAAGTTTCGCCTACTATATTATAAATACGTTCTTTCATTTCTTTTGCAGCTTTATTAGTGAATGTTATGGCTAATATATTATTTTCGTATACTTTTTTCTCGTATATTAAATAAGCTATTCTTTGGGTAATAACTCTTGTTTTACCACTACCAGCACCTGCAATTATCATTAAAGGTCCTTCTGTCGTCAATATTGCCTTTTTTTGATTTTCATTCATATTTTCGATAAGTTTAGTCATAAAATTCTCCTAAAAGTTAGTTGTTCTTTAATATTTTATCATAAATAAGATTTTTTTGCTTCATAGCACTTTTGAAAAAAAATAAAACTCAAATTAATGAGTTTTATTTTTTATAGAAACATATATATACTGGCTATAAATCCACTTGCTAATATTGAAAATATCATAAGCCAAATAACTAATTTAAATATTTTTTTATTCATTATTTTCTAAAATTTCTTCTCCTGATTGAGTATTTTTTTCTTCGTGATTACTTCCGTTTAAGAAAACTTGTCTTATTTTTGCATATATTTCATCATACAATTCTTTATTTTCTTTTAATACTTTTTTAGATGCTTCTCTACCTTGTCCAAGTTTTTCACCTTGATAAGAGTACCATGAACCTGCTTTTTTTATAATATTATATTCAGCAGCTATATCAAGAGTTTCACCAACAGGGGAAATTCCTTCTCCGTACATTATATCTACTTCTGCTAGCTTAAATGGAGGAGCAACTTTATTTTTTACAATTTTAATTTTAGTTCTATTACCTAAGACATCTGAACCTTCTTTTATTTGGTCGCCTTTTCTTACTTCCATTCTTATAGTAGAGTAAAATTTAAGGGCTCTACCTCCTGTTGTAACTTCAGGATTTCCATATATTACTCCTACTTTTTCTCTAAGTTGATTTATAAAAATTGCTATAACATTTGATTTGTTTATAATACTTGTTAATTTTCTTAGTGCTTGAGACATCAGTCTAGCTTGTAAACCTATATGTGCATCACCAATTTCTCCTTCAATCTCAGTTCTTGGTACTAGAGCTGCAACAGAGTCAATTACTACTATGTCAATAGCTCCTGATTGAACAAGTTTTTCTGTTATATCAAGAGCTTGCTCTCCTGAGTCTGGTTGTGATAAGAAAAATCTTCCTTTAGTAAAATTAACTCCTAGTGCTTTTGCATATTCAGGGTCTAAAGCATTCTCTGCATCAATAAAGGCTGCAACTCCTCCTTGTTTTTGAACTTCGGCTATGGCGTGTAAAGCTACAGTAGTTTTACCTGAAGACTCTGGGCCAAATATTTCAATAATTCTTCCTCTAGGGTAACCACCAATTCCTAAGGCTTTGTCTATTGCAAGAGAACCAGAAGAAACAGCTTCTACTTTAACAGAAGTGTTACCCTCTAAATCCATTATAGCGCCTTTACCATAATTTTTTTCAATTTCTTTGATAGCTCTAGCTAAAGCTTCTTCTCTACTTAAACTCTCTGAACTATCTTTTGTTTTTTTTTCTTTAACCATCAGTATTCTCCTTTTTAGTCACCAATAATATTTGTTAGTGTTCCTATACCGTCTATAGTTATTTTTATTTCATCACTTGTTTTTAAAAATTGCTGTGGTGTCATTGCAGAACCTATACCTGCTGGTGTCCCAGTAGCTATTATATCACCAGCTTCCAATGGGATAATTTTGCTTATTTCAGCTAATAAGTCATCAATTCTAAATAACATTTCTGATGTAGAAGCATTTTGTCTAATCTCTCCATTTACCTTAGTTACTATATTCATAGATTCTGGTGAACGAACTTCATCTTTTGTAACTAAATAAGGTCCCAATGCTGCAGATTTTTCCAAAGATTTTCCTAAGAAAAATTGACCGTGTTTATATTGCATATCGTGGGCAGTAATATCATTCATTATTGTATAACCAAAAACATAATCTAAGGCTAGAGGTTTTAATATATTTCTAGAATTTTTAGCAATAACAATAGCTAACTCTCCCTCATAGTCAAGTTGTTTAGTTAAATCTTTATGAGAGGGTATAACTTCATTATTTGCAGATATAGTTGTAGCAGCTTTTGTAAAAATAACAACATCTTTTGGAGTTTTGATATTTACATTTTTTATTTCTTTAATAAGAGATGGATAATTATGACCTACACAAAATATATTTTTAGGAGTACGTGTGATAGGTGCCCTCCATATAATATCATTAAGATTAATTTTATATTTTTCTGCATCTTCACGTTTTTCCACAATAGAAATAATATTTCTAACTTTTTCTATAAAATTAACTCCATAAACTTCTATTGCTTCTCGTAGAGTTGCAGGTATAAAATCATCTTTATCAAAATCTTTTAAAATTTCTATTAAATTCCAAGCCTTTTCTTCTCTTTTAACTTTTACACCATATAATTCAAGTTCCTTATGCTTAAAAGATAAAAATTTCATCTTTTACCTCCTTATAAAATCGTTTCATTTTAATAAATTATATCATATATATAGTATTAAGGCTATAAATAAATGAATAGTTGATTAAAAAAATCAACTATTCATTTATTATCCTATTGAACCTTCCATTTCGAAAGAAATTAGTCTATTTAATTCAACTGCATATTCCATTGGCAATTCTTTTGTAAATGGTTCGATAAAGCCCATTACTATCATTTCTGTAGCTTGCGTTTCATCTAAGCCTCTACTCATTAAATAGAAAAGTTGTTCTTCTGAAACTTTTGAAACTTTTGCTTCATGTTCCAAAGAAACATTTGAATTTTTGATAATATTGTAAGGTATTGTATCTGATGTTGAAAATTCATCTAAAATTAAAGTATCACATTCTATATTTGAACGAGAACCTTCAGAATTTTTTCCAAAATTAATCCAACCTCTATAATTAACTTTTCCACCTTTTCTTGACATAGATTTAGAAACAACAGAAGATGATGTTCTAGGTGCTAAATGAATCATTTTACAACCAGCATCAAGAACTTGTCCTTCACTTGCAAGAGCAATAGAAAGTGTATTACCGCTAGCTCCCTCACCTACAAGAACGCAAGCAGGATATTTCATTGTTAATTTAGAGCCTAGGTTTCCGTCAACCCATTCCATTGTTGCATTTTCTTCCACAATGGCTCTCTTAGTTACTAAGTTGTAAACATTAGTAGACCAGTTTTGTATAGTTGTATATCTAAATCTTGCATTTTTTTTGACAAATATTTCTACAACTGCAGCATGTAAAGAACTTGCAGAATAAGTTGGAGCTGTACAGCCCTCTACATAATGTATAGATGAATTTTCATCTATTATTATTAAAGTACGTTCAAACTGTCCCATTTTTTCTGTATTAATTCTAAAATATGCTTGTAGTGGTGCTTCTATGGAAACATTAGGAGGGCAGTAAATAAAAGAACCTCCAGACCAAACAGCAGAATTTAAAGCAGAAAATTTATTATCATTTGATTCTACACATTTTGAAAAATATTTTTTAAATAGTTCTTCATGATTTTTCAAAGCTGTATCTGTATCTTCAAATATAATACCTAATTCTTCAAATTTTTTGTGCATATTATGATAAACTACTTCTGATTCATATTGAGCAGAAACTCCTGCTAAATATTTTTGTTCTGCTTCTGGTATTCCTAATTTTTCAAAAGTTTTTTTAATCTCATTCGGTACTTCGTCCCAGCTTCGCTCAGTTTTTTCTGAGGGTTTTACATAGTAGGTCATATCTTCAAAATCTATTTCTGATAAATCTCCCCCCCATGTTGGCATAGGTAAACGATAAAATTCTTTTAGTGCGTTTAATCTATAATCTAACATCCACTTAGGTTCATTTTTCTTCTTAGATATTGTTTCTACTATTTCTTTTGTTAATCCTTTTTCTGTTTTAAAAATCGAAATATCAACATCAGAAAAACCATATTTATAATCGGTAAACATTGCTTCATTTTTATTCAAAATTATCACGCTCCTTATTTATTATTTTTTCTGAAATTTTCCAAGCAAGAGTAGCACATTTTACTCTTGCAGGTAATTTGGATATATTTTCTAATGAATTACTATCTTCTAATATATGACTATCATATTCTTTGCCCATTATCATATTTAAAAAATTATTTATTTTATTGTTAGCTTCATCTAATGTTGCACCCCTTAATTCATCTGTCAACATAGATGCAGAAGCTATCGAGATTGAACAGCCACTACCAACAAATTTAATATCTTTTATTGTGTAGTTTTCTATGTTCATGTATATTGTAATTTTATCACCACATGAAGGGTTAAGCATTTCAAGTTTATAATCAGTATTCAACTCTCCCATATTATGAGGATATTTACTATGGTCTAAGATGACTTGTTTATAGATATCTTGCAAATTAAGAAAGCTCATTATTGAAAAACTTCTTTATTTCTTTTAAAGTCTGTATGAATATATCAATCTCACTAATTGTATTATAGAAATATAAGCTTGCTCTGACTACTGAAAAAGTGTTTAATCTATTTAATAATGGTTGTGTACACTGATGTCCTGCACGAACACATATTCCTTTTGTATCTAAAAATGAAGCTATGTCATGAGGGTGTATAGAATCTAAATTGAATGAAATAAGGGATACCCTATTATTTATATTCTTAGTTCCATATATTGTGATACCATCTATTTCAGATAAATTTTTATATAGATATTTAGTAAGTTCTTTTGTATATTTTTCAATATTGTCAATGCCTATTTTTTCAATATAGTCTATTGCAGCCATAAGCCCTACTGCTTGTTCTAAAAGTGGCGTACCCGCTTCATATTTATTTGGTATATCTGCCCAAGTTGAAGAAAAATCTTCTACTATACTAATCATTCCTCCACCAAATTTAGCTGGTGCTAAATTTTCTAAATGTTTTTTCTTACCGTATAAAACTCCTATACCAGTAGGAGCTAGCATTTTATGACCAGAAAAAACTAAAAAATCACATTTTATTTTTTGTACATCAACAGACAGATGAGGTACTGCTTGGGCTGCGTCAATAATATAAAATATATTTTTATCTTCTAATAAGTTACCAATTTTTTCTACTGGTGAAATGTTACCTAAGACGTTAGAAGCATAAGTTATTGAAACTATTTTAGTTTTTTCAGTCAATAATTTTTCCAGTTCTTCTACTTCAATTTCGTAATTTTCATTAACTTCTAAGATATTAAGTTTTGCACCTGTTCGGTTACACAATTCTTGCCATGGTATAAAATTAGCATGATGTTCTATTGAACTTATAATAATTTCATCATCACTAGCAATATTATTTTCTAACATTCTGGCTAAATTATTAATACTTTCTGTTGTGCCACTTGTATAAATAATTTCTTCTTGATACTTAGCATTAATAAATCTTCTAACTGTTTCTTTTGATTTATAATATAAATCTTCTGCTTCTGTCCCTAGTGTGTATACTGAACGATGAATATTAGAATTATAATTACTATAAAAATCTACTATTTTATCCACAACACACTTTGGTTTTTGTGTAGTGGCAGCATTATCAAAAAATATTATTTTATTTTCATTGATTTCTTTATTTAATATAGGAAATTCTTTTCTGATATTCTCTATATTCATTACTTACTCACTCGCTTTATAATTTTTTTATCAATTAATTGTGTAGTTTTATTTTTAACTTTTTCTAAACTTAATTGTTCAATTACTGGTGATAGGAAACCATGAACAAGTAATCTGCTAGCTTCTTTTTCAGAAAGCCCCCTACTTTTCAGATAATATATTTGTTCTTCGTCAATCTTACCTAAAGATGCTCCATGCCCTGCTGCAACATCATTTTCATCAATTAATAGCATTGGATTTGCATCTGATTTTGCATTTTCTGATAATGATAACAATCTGGAACTTTGATAAGCATTTGAACCAGTAGCTCCTTTGACGATAAATCCTATTCCATTAAATACTACATGAGAAGAATCTAACAATACTCCATGTTGTAAAATGTCTCCGTTAGTATTAAGACCTTGATTTACCAACTCACTATTAAAGTAAAGTTTTTGATTGCCACTACCTAGAGTTACTATTTTAAGATTACTTTCTGCACCATCTCCTAAAATATTAGTCGTATTATCTTGGTAAACATCTGCACTATCCATAGCGGCAACATTCCAATTTAATGTAGCGTTTCTTCCTGTTTCACCGTTTCTTAATATTGTTCCTCTAGCATTTTCTTCAAAGTTTGTTATAGAAGTGTAGTTTATATTAGAATTTTCACCGACTAAAACTTCTGAAATTATATTGAATGCTTTTTTATTGTTTTTAGATATATAATTTTCAACAAAATTTAAGTTAGAATTATTTTTAATATTTATTGTAACGTGATTAAATAATGAATAATCATTTTCTGTTATAACATAATATTGAAGTGGTATATCTATATTTTCATTAGCAAATACTTCTACATAAATACCAGAATTTAGTAATAAATAGTGTAGAGATGTTAGTTTATCCTTGTTAGGTCTAGTTATCTGAGCAAAAATATTTTTGAAGTTTTTATTATCATTTATAGCTTCAAATATATTTTGAACTAATATTTTATTTTTATATACTTCTGGAATGTTTAAGTAAGCTAATTTATTATTTTTTTGAATAATAATTATACTTTCGTCATTAAAATCAATTTCTTCTGCATAGTCGTCTTTGTTAAAATTATTTTCTGTTTCGTTAAAGAAGTTATTAATATTAAAATCTAGTAATGACCACTCTTCTAAATTCATTGATTCTAATTTAGGAAAATTTAAAGAGTAATTTTCATACATAGCTTTTTTTCTAAGTAAATGATACCACTCTGCTTCTTTAGTATTGTCTGAAATATTTCTTAATGATTTGGTGCTAATTTTTAATTTGTTTTTATCCATTTTAGACCTCTTCTTTTAACCAGTCGTAACCTTCTTTTTCCAAGCGTAAAGCTAATTCAGGACCACCCGATTTAACAATTTTACCGTCCATTAAAACATGAACGAAATCAGGAATTATATAATCTAGTAATCTTTGATAATGAGTGATGATTAAGCAAGCAAAATTTTCTCCACGCATTTCGTTTACACCCTTAGATACAACTTTTAAAGCGTCAATATCCAAACCTGAATCTATTTCATCTAAAATAGCAAATTTAGGTTCTAACATCATCATTTGTAAAATTTCATTACGTTTTTTCTCTCCACCAGAAAAACCATCATTAACATAACGTTGTGACATGTTTAAATCCATATCCAAAAATTCCATTGTTTTATCTAATTTTTTGATATATTCCATAACAGGAATATTGTCTTCTCTGTGAACATTAATTGCAGATTTAATAAATTCTGAAGTAGGTACTCCAGGAATTTCTGAAGGGTATTGCATAGCTAAAAACAAACCAGCTTTTGCTCTTTCGTCAACTTCCATTTCAAGTATTTCTTCATTATCAAGTAAGACACTACCACCGTCAACTTCATACTTCGGATGTCCCATTATCGCAGAAGCTAGTGTTGATTTCCCAGCTCCATTAGGTCCCATGATTGCATGAATTTCTCCAGAATTAATTTTTAAATTCAAACCTTTTAAAATTTTCTTATTATGTATAGAAACTTCTAAATTTTTTATATCAAGTACAGACATGTATTTTCTCCTTTAGATTTTTTAACAGTATAAATTATAACAAAAGAAAATTTATATTCCTAATGTTTTGCACAAAAAATTATAAACACTACATAGTAAATAGGGTTTAATAAAAAAATATTTAGTGTGAATTTTTACACACTAAATATTTTTTTATACTTTATTGATTTTTATTTTGATAATTCAAATGTATCTCTTGAAATCATTAATTCTTCATTTGTAGGAATAACGAAAGCTCTAACTTTAGAAGTAGGTTTTGTTATTTCAGCAATTTTTCCACGAACATTATTTGCTTCTTTATCAACTTCTATTCCTAAGAAAGATAATCCTTCTAATACTTCTTCACGAACCCAAGCAGCATTTTCGCCAACACCTGCAGTAAATACTATCACGTCTACTCCGTTCATAATTGCAGCATAAGAGCCAACATATTCTTTAATTCTACTTATATAAATATCAATTGCTTCAGCTGCATTAGCATTTGTATATCTAATATCTTCTACATCACGCAAGTCAGAAGATACTCCTGACAAACCTTTTAATCCAGATTCATTATTAAATACATGGATTATTTCTTTTAAATCTAAACCTGTTTTTAATGAAATATAAGGAATAGTAGCTGGGTCTATATCTCCAGTTCTAGTTCCCATAACTAAACCTGAAAGTGGTGTGAATCCCATTGATGTATCAAGTGATTTTCCTTCTTTAATTGCACAGATTGACGCACCATTTCCTATGTGGCATGAAATTGTTTTAAGTTCTTCTACTTTTTTATCAGTAACTTCTGCTACCATTTGAGCTATATATCTATGGCTAGTTCCGTGAGCTCCGTATTTACGAACGCCATATTTTTCATAATATTCTCTCGGTACTGCATACATATATGTTGATTTAGGCATTGATTGGTGGAATGCAGTGTCAAATGTTAAGACGTTTGGCACCCCGGGAAGCACTTTTTGAAATGCTTTTACTCCCATAATATTAGCTGGATTATGTAAAGGTGCTAAATCTTGTATTGAGTCTAATTGTTTTAAAACTTCATCTGTTACTAAAACTGAAGAGTCAAAAAATTCTCCACCATGAACTACACGGTGTCCAACACCCTCTATTTCTTCTACTTTCTCAACTATTTTCATTTCTGTCAATTTGTTGACTAATCTTTCTATTGCAAAGTTATGGTTCGGTATATCTAATTCGTCTTTAATTTTCTCTCCATTAAATTCGATAGTGAATATTCCATTTTCTATCCCTATTCTTTCTACAAGACCTTTTGCAATAACTTTTTCTTCTGGCATTTTAAATAATTGAAATTTTAAAGATGAACTTCCTGAATTAATAGCCAATATTTTTGTCATAATATAAAATATCTCCTTAAGTATAAAATATTTATTTTTCATTATCTCACTATTTTAAAATAAATTCAATAGTTTTCAAAAAAAATGTTAGCTTTTTTATTGCTATCGTATAAATATTATTCTTGGTTTTTAATTTTTAAAGCTAATTCCTTTTTTAATTCAGTTACTGTTGCTTTCGGTATTCCCAAAGCAATTAATTTGCTATCTTCAGATAATAATATTTCATTCAAACTAGAAAATTTTTCTAATAATAATTTTTTTCTAGTCTTTCCTATCCCCTTAATACTATCTAGTGGACTATTAAACATATTTTTTGTTCGTAAACTTCGATGATAAGTTATAGCAAATCTATGGACTTCATCTTGTATTCTTTTTAAAAATAGATAGTAATCTGAGTTTTTAGCAAGATTAATAACTTCAAAATCGTCAGTAATTATATATTCTGTAATGTGTCTATTATTTTTTACTAAACCTATAATTTTTATATCTAAATTTAATTTTTGATGAATAATTTCAACAGCAGCTACAACATGATTTTTACTGCCATCTACTATAATTAAATCTGGTTTTAAATTATTTTCATTATAGCATTTTAATAATACTTCTTTCATTGTAGCTACATCATCTATGTTTGAATTATTTATTCTAAATTTTCGATAACCGTATGTATTTTTTTTACCATTTACAAAATTAACTTTTACAGAAACAGCACTCTGCCCCATTATATTAGAATTATCAAAAGCATCTATATTATTTATGCTATTAACACCTATTTTTTGTGCTAATTCATCTAGCATTTGTAAATTTTGTTTCTCTTTTTCCTCTTCAATAATAATTTCATTTTTCAAATAAAATTCAGCATTGTTTTTTACTGTATCAATAATTTTTTTATTATTTCCTTTTTGAGGAGAAATTACTTTTACATCTAATAATTTTTCTAAAAAATCAGTATTATTAGTTTCTATATAGAGTTCTTTAGGTTTTTTATTAAAACTATAATATTGATTTAGATAAGAAGATAATATTTCTTCTGGATTATCATATAAATCAAAATATTCAATTTTCCTTTCAATAATTCCACCAAATCTTGCCAGAAAAATTTGTATACAAATATAATTATCATCATAGAAATAACCTATGTAATCTCTGTCTATATGTGTATTAGAAGCTATAGTTTGTTTTTCTAGCGATACATTAATTGATTTTATATACTCATGTGTTTTGGCTGCCAATTCAAATTCTAAATTATTAACATAAGTATTCATTTTTTCATTTAAAATATCTAAAACTTTTCTTGTATCTCCATTTAAAAATATTTTAATATTATTTATATTTTCTTTATAGTCATTCTTAGTTAAATTTTTAGCACATGGGCCTAAGCATTCACGAATTTGATAATACATGCAGGGTCTTTTTTCTACCGGATTGCATTTTCTTAAGGGGTATATTTTATCAATAATTTCTTTTAAATTATTAGCATATCTTATATTCACATAGGGTCCAAAATAAATATTTTTTGAATTTTTTTTGTATTTTCTTGTCAACATTATTCTAGGATGACTTTCATTAGTTATAACTAAGTAGGGATAAGACTTATCATCTTTAAGTTTTATATTGTAGTAAGGTTTATGTTTTTTTATTAAATTATTTTCTAAAATTAAAGCCTCTTTTTCAGAATTAACTATGATAAATTCCATATCATTTATCTTATTAATAAGAAGTTGAGTTTTTTTGTTATGAGTTCCATTAAAATAACTTCTAACTCTATTTTTTAAATTTTTTGCCTTTCCTACATATATTATATTATCCAAATCATCTTTGTAGATGTAGCAACCAGGTTTATCTGGTAATAATTCTAATTTTTTATTAATTATTTCATTCATATTATGTCCTTATAAAAAAGATAAAGTTAATAATTAACTTTATCTTTTTTTACTTATTTTTTATCTAGCAACTGTAACCGAAATTGATGACCCTTTTTTAATTGTTCCATTTTTAGGGCTTTGAGAAATAACTGTACCAGAAGGAATATTTGATTCTTTATAAGTTATTTTTAATATTAAATCATTTTTTTCAGCCCAAGTTTTCAAACTTTCTACATCTTTTTCAACAAAGTTAGTTACTGTTACATTAGATGTTGCTGGATTTTCTCCCTTAGATACTACTACAGAAATTTCATCACCTTTTTTTAATTTTGAATTTTCAGACTGTGATTGGCTAATAATAGTATTTTCTTTATATTCAGAGCTATATTCATTGGCAGATACTCTAATTTTTACTCCTAATTTTTCTGCTAGAGAATATGTTTCATTCAAAGTCTTACCGATAAAATTAGGTATCAGTATTTCTTTAGCGCCAGTTGAAATTTTTATAACTAATGATGTATCTTTTGGATTAACTTTTTTACCAGAATCTATACTCTGATACATTACTTTGCCTTCTTCATATTCGTCAGAATTTGCTTTTTCATAAGTAACATTTTTAAATCCTAATTTTTCTATTGCATTTCTAACTTGTAATTCTGTCATTCCTAAATAATTTGGCATATCTATTGTATTTTTACCTGAAGATACTTTTAAATTGATGACGCTACCCTTTGCAACTTTTTTTCCATTTGAAGGGTCGCTACTTATTACAGTATTTTCTTTTACATTATCATTAGCAACTTCAGTAATTTCTCCAACAACTAATTCTGCATTTAATATTTGACTTTTTGCTTCTTCTAGAGTCAAGTTTTTAAGGTCGGGAACAGATATCCTAGACACATTCATATAATAATTATATGAATATGCTGTTATACCTATTGCTGAAATTATTAAAAATATTGCAATAAAAATTTTTAATATAGGTGATTTCTTTTTCTTTTCTAGTTCATCTTCATTTTTTATATAAACTTTTTTATAAGCATTATTTTTTTCTTTAGATTCATTATAATTATTATAAAACTCAGAATTAGAATAAGTTTGAATAACTGTTCTTTCGTAATTATCATCATTTTTATTATTTAGTGCTGAAAAACCAGTGTATAAAGTTTCGTTTAATCTTTCATAGTTTAAACAAGTTTTTAAGTCTTCAGATAATTCTTTTGAACTAATATATCTTTCGTTTGGATTTTTCATAGTAGCTTTAATGATAATATTTTTAACGCTTTTAGGTATATCACTTCTATATTTATCAATATTAGGTATATCTTCTTGCAAATGTTTTAAGGCTATAGCAACAGCTGATTCCCCCTTAAAAGGAATTTTTCCTGTAAGTAGTTCAAACATTAAAATTCCAAGAGAGTATATATCGCTTTGTGCAGTTGCTACATTTCCTCTTGCTTGTTCAGGAGATAAGTAATAAACCGTACCTAACATTTGATTTGTTTGTGTTAGAGTTGTATCTCCGTATGCTCTTGATATTCCAAAATCAGTTATTTTGCAAGTTAAATTTTTATCCATTAAAATATTTTGTGGTTTTATATCCCTATGGATAATTCCGTTTTTGTGGGCGTGAGATAGCCCTTCTGCTATTTGTTTCATTATATGTATAGCAGTATCTAAAGGAATATTAGGGTTTTTAACCATATAATCTTTTAGTGTCATTCCTTCTACATATTCTAAAATTAAATAATAAAAATTATCCTCATTTTCTACATCATATATAGAAACTATATTATTATGATATAAAGTAGTTACAGCATTTGCTTCCCTATTAAATCTTTTAATAGCTTCTTCATCATTAGAATCAATTTTAAATGTTTTTACAGCAACTTTTCTATTTAAAATTGTATCCTCTGCAAGCCAAACTGTTGCCATTCCTCCTGTACCTAAGTGAGAAATAATTTTATATCTGTTGCATATTATATTATTTATCATCATTATCTCCTCTCAATACTTTAAATACAGAAATAGATATATTGTCAATTCCTCCCTTATTATTTGCTTCGCTAATAAGGTTATTTACTGCTACTGATAAATAATCATTCATTAATATATCTGTAATTTCTTCTTCTGTAAGCATAGTTGTCAAGCCGTCCGAACAACTAAGTATATAATCAAATTTTAATTCTTCTTCTCTTATGTGTATAGTTATATTTTCTGATATACCAATAGCTTGTGTAAGTGCGTGTCTTTTTGGGTGAACTTTAGCTTCTTCTTCAGTAATGACACCAGCTTCTAATAATACACCAACAAAAGAATCATCTTTACTTAACATTTCTGTAATTCTATTATTATTTATTCCAAATGCTAAACTATCTCCCACATTAGCAACAAGAATTTGTTCTTCGAAAACTACTGTAACTAACAAAGTTGTTGCCATTTTTTTATTTTTTTCTGTTGATTTTTTTATAATATCTAAATTAAGTAATTTAATATTATCAATAACCCAATTTTTCATTGTGTCATAATCATCAAATTTAGTTTTTTTCCACTTTTTAGAGAAATTATTAACTATATAATCACTAGAAAATGCAGAATCTTTATGACTACTGACTCCATCACAAATAATACTTATAATGTAGCCCTGTTTATTTTTTACAACATTAATAGCATCTTCATTTTTTTTCTTTTTTAAGCCCTTATTATAACTATACGAATATACTACTGGCATCTGGAATTCCTCCCTTAACCTCGTCTTTTCTTTCTTTTGCTCTTAATTGACCACAGGCTGCATCTATATCATCACCCTGTGTTCTTCTTATTGTAACATTTACTTTATTTCTTTTTAATATTTTTTCAAAATTAAAAATATCCGATTTGCTAGTTCTGACATAATTTCTTTCTGGAACATAATTGATGGGAATTAAATTAACATGACAGTTTAAATCTTTTATTATTTCTGCTAATTTTTCTGCATGTTCTGCTTGGTCATTGACCAAGCCCATCAAACCATATTCAAAGGTTATACGACGGTTAGTAATTTTTTGATAATACTTTAATGATGCCATTAATTTATCTATATTATAGGCTCTATTAACAGGCATTATTCTACTTCTTAATTCATTTGTAGGTGCGTGTAGGGAAACTGCAAAATTAATTTGAATATTCTCATTAGCAAAATCATAAATCTTAGGTACTATTCCAGATGTAGAAACTGTAATATGCCTAGCTCCAATATTAAATGACTCATCACTATTTACTATTCTAATAAAATCCATCATTTCATCATAATTTTCAAAAGGTTCACCTATACCCATTATAACTATACTAGAAATACGTTCTCCTACCTTGTCTAACTCTTGCTGAACTTTTAAAACTTGAGTAACAATCTCACCTGCTTCAAGATTTCTTTTAAGCCCTCCCAAAGTTGAGGCACAGAATGTACAACCTATTCTACAACCAACCTGAGTAGTAACACATAAGGAATTACCATATTTATTTCTCATAAGGACACTTTCTATTGTGTATTTGTCCTGTAATTCAAATAAAAATTTAATAGTTCCGTCTTTTGATTCTTGCTTTATAAGAGTTTTTAGTGTAGTTATATCAAATTCACTATCTAATTTTTCTTGTAATGATTTTGGTATATTTCTCATTTCAAAAAAACTATTTATTCTTTTTTTATAAAGCCAATCATATATTTGTTTAGCCCTAAATTTCTTCTCTCCAATAGACACTAAATATTTTTCCAATTGGTCTAATTTTAGAGAATAGATAGACATTTTTTCAAAATCTTTTAGCCATCTACTTTTTTTATAATTTTTTAATTCAGTAATTAACATTAATCCTCCAACTTCCTCATTTTACATATAAAAAATCCATCACAATTATACTCATCTGGTAAAATAGAAATCATTCCTGCTTTGTACTCTTTTACAATACCATCCGTAGTAATTTTATCTAATTTAAAATTTTTATTTTTTTCTAAAAATTTATCTATATTATATTCATTTTCTCTCTTGTCTATTGTACATGTAGAATAAATAATTATTCCATTTTTTTTAAGATATTTTATACTATTTTCCAGTATTTTAAGCTGTAATTGCGATATATCATTTATATAGTTATCATTTATTTTATATTTTATTTCTGGTTTATTTTTTATAACACCAATTCCAGAACAAGGTACATCACATATTATTATATCAAACTTTTCTTTAAATTGAGAATTATATATTGTAGCGTCTTGTTCTAGTATTTTTATATTATTTATGCCTAGTTTTTTTACATTATCTTCAATTAATTTTAGTTTATGTATATATTTATCACATGAAATTAAATTAGAATTAAAATATTCAGTAGCTACATGAAGACTTTTTCCCCCAGGGGCAGCACAAACATCTAAAATATTATAATTTTTACTTTTATCTTCATTGATTGTGTGTGCTACAAGGGCACTAGCTTCATCTTGAATAATATATTCACCTGCTAAAAATTTTTCATCATTCATTGTTGATTTATCAACTACAAGGCAGTCTGTTGAAATTTTACTTCGCTTAACTTCTATTTTTTTACTAGAAAAATATTTTATCACTTCTTCAATATTTGTTTTTTTTTTATTAATTCTTATACTATTCTTACTTTTATAAATGAAAGATTTTATTATGCTTTGTCCTTTTTCTAAACCGTATTGTTTGGTCAAAATATCATATAATTCTTTTGGACATGAATTTTCTATACAAAATTTTTCTTCTTCGTTTTCAAATTGCAAGTTATCTTCAGAAAAATTTTGAGCAATATTTCTTAAAATTCCATTTACAAATTTGCTAGTATAAGTACCACCAATTTTTTTTGATATATTTACAATTTCATTTACTATGGCAAAATTTGGAGTTTTATCCATAAATATTAGTTGATATATAGCCATTAGTAATAAAACTTTAATTTTTGATTTTATTCGAGTTTTAGAGTATTTATTTAATATGTATTCTAAATAAATTTTATTTTTTATTGTTCCATAGACTACTTCCGTAATATATCTTTTATCCTTATTTTCTAATGAGTATTTTGAAAAAAATTTATTTAAACTTATATTACTGTATGCGTCATTTAAGATAATTTCATATAAGACTTCATAGGCTGATTCTCTGGAAGATTTTTTATTCATTCAAATCACCAAGTCTTATTCCCAAATAATCTTTTTTATTTGATAAGAAAGATTTAATATCCACTCTTTTTTTACCCGACATTTGAACTTCTAATAATTTTAATACAGTATTATCTCCACATTTTATGAATAATGCGTTATTTTCTTGTTTTATTATAGTTCCAACAGATTTGTCGTTATTTTCAATATCAAAAACTTCTTGTGCCTTCCAAATTTTAAATATATCTTTATATAAATAAGTAAAAGCGCCAGGTGCTGGGTCAAAAGCTCGAATTTTATTGAAGATAGTTCTAGCATTTTCATTCCAATTTATTTGTTCATCTTTGCGACTGATATTAGGGGCAAAAGTTGCTTGACTATGGTCTTGTTTTACTGGATTTATATTTTTTGAAAAAATATTTGGTAATGTTTCTTTTAATAAGTCTCTTCCAAGTAATGACATTTTATCATGAACACTTTGGTAGTTGTCGCTATCTAATATAGGAAAAGATGCTTTAGAAATCATATCACCAGAATCTAAACTTTTCTCCATATACATTATTGTAACTCCAGTTTCTTTAAAATCTTTTAAAATAGAATATTGTATAGGAGCGCCGCCTCTAAGTTCTGGAAGTAAAGAACCATGAACATTGACACACTTATATTCAGGTAAATTTAAAATTTTTTCTGGTATTAATTGTCCATAGGCAGCGGTTATTATAATATCTGGATTTAAAAGTTTTAATTCATTAAATACTTCTTCATCATGGCTAATATTAATAGGTTGTAAAACTTTTATATTATGTTCTTCTGCTAATACTTTTACAGGAGAAGGAGTTAATATTTTTTTTCTTCCTATTTTTTTATCTGGTTGTGTTATTACTAAATTGACACCAAAATCATTTATCAACATTTTCAGTATTGGAACTGAAAAATTAGGTGTTCCCATAAATACTATTTTTTTATTTTTCATTACAAATATTCTCCTAAAATTTAATCATAACAATTATACTATGCTATTAAAAAAAAATCAAAAAATGCTCTTATAAAAAGAAAAATACCAAATTCATTTTAAAATTTGGTATTTTATATTTATTTACAATTTAATTATATCTCTGGCTATCTTATCCAAAATTAACTCAATATCTTTTTTATCGAGATTTTCAGAATTTAATTCTTTTAAATTTGCTATTTGACTATTCAAGTTTTCTGAAATAATATAGAAATCATTAATTCTGTTTTCATCAATTTTTGCTGTTTTAAAATCAATTTAAAGTCTACCAACTATATCATTAAATTTAATAATATTATCAGAAAATTTATTTATTTTATTTTTAAAAAATTCATTCGAATATTTATTAATTTTTATATCACTAATAAGAGTATCAGGTTTTGATAAATCAACTAAAAATTTATTTTCATTAATAGATATAAATTCTATTTTTTTTTATTATTTTTGAAAAATTATCTTCTAAAAAAGCGTAAAATCAATAATTTCCTTTAATATTAAAAGTAGACAATAAATTTTTAAAATCATCTTCATTTATTAAATCTTCATTAATATGAAAAATCATTTTTTGCTCTTTTGTTTCAAAATCTAGCTTAGTTAAACTGTCAATCTTTACATTATCAATAATATTATTCAATTATGAGTAATTTATATTATCTTTACTTGTTAAACTACGATCTTGTAAGATAAAAACAAATGAGAATAATAGTAAGAAACTTATTAATTTTTTCATATTATTAGAATAATTCAGGAGCTGAAATAATTTCTAAATTCTCATCAATTTCAAAAATTAGTGGAGTTCCCGTTGGAAGATTTAAGTCTAATATCTTCTCATCTGAAATTTTTAGTAAATATTTAATAAGTGCTCTTAAACTATTTCCGTGAGCAGAAATTATAACATTTTTCCCATCTTTAATATCTTTTGAAATAGTGCTTTCCCAGTAAGGTAATACTCTATCAATAGTAAGTTGTAAACTCTCTCCAGTAGGCAACTCTTCTTTAGGAATATCAGCATATCTTTTTTCATTACCAGGATAATTTTCATCACTTTCTGTAACTTGTGGTGGTGCCACATCGAAACTTCTTCTCCAGATATGAACTTGCTCATCTCCGTATTTTTCAGCTGTTTCTGCCTTATTTAAACCCTGTAATCCACCATAATGTCTTTCATTAAGTCTCCAGCTCTTATTTACTGGTATCCATAATTGATCCATTTCTTCAAGTATGATGTTAAGTGTTTTTATGGCTCTTTTTTGGTAAGAAGTATAGGCAACATCAAATTCTAAACCTAATTCTTTAAGTTTTTTTCCACCTGATACAGCTTCTGCTTGTCCTTTTTCCGTAATATCAACATCAACCCAACCTGTAAATTTATTTTCTAAATTCCATTGGCTTTCTCCATGTCTTGTTAAAACTAATTTCATTTAAAATCCTCCTATAAATTCATATAATAATTATATACTTTAGTAGGTATTTTTTCAATATTATAAACAGATTTTATTTTTCTAATATTTCTTTTATTTACTTTTTTCTCTATTTTTATCTTATTGTTTTGAAAAAATATTCTAATTTTCACTATTATTATAATCATTACTAGCCAATATATAAACATATTTACAATCTCCGTTAAGTTTCTCGTATTTATATTTTGACATACGGTAATCCGTAAATCAAGTATAAAAATTAAGAAAACTTGATTTTTTAAAAGTTTATTTTATAATTTTAAATATATTTGTATAGAGGTAATATTATTAACAAAGATTTATTTATTAAAATATTAAAATGTGCTATGAAAACATCAAATATTAAACAAGTTGAATTGGTACGTTTAACAAATATAACTCTATCATCAATCAGTGATTGGTTAAAAGGAAAATATCTACCCAAACAAGATAAAATAAATAAAATTGCTGACTGTTTAAATGTTGATGCTATGTGGCTACTTGGCTACTCTGATGAAAATTTTAATAATAAAACTAATTATTATGAAGTAGCAGATGATGATATCTATAATAATATTTCAAAAATTCCTCTTATTGGAACAATATGTTCTGGTGATGGTGTTTATGCAGAAGAAAATTTAGAAGATTATATGTATGTTGACCAAGCAACAAGAGCTGAATTTGTTGCTCTAAGAGTTAAGGGAGATAGTATGATTGACGCTGGAATTTTTGATGGAGATATTGTATTTATAAAAAACAAGACCATGTAGTTTTACAAGCCTGCAATTCTAATTAAGAACCTATTATTACTAGAAATGTAATGATTATAGGAGAATCTGTGGGTATATAGAAGTTTTTAAAAAATATTTTAATAAAAAAGATTTCAACAATTAAGTGAAATCTTTTTTTATTTAACTAAGTTTGTGGATAAATTATATATTTCAAAAAATGACATATACAATAAATAACCTATTATAATTGATAATAGCATATTAATAATAAATATTTCATTACTGCTATTTTTTTTAAATATTTTCTCGTAATTAATTTTTAATAAAATTTTATTAACAGTTAAAATAAAAATAAATAAAATAAAAAGTTTTACAATATTCATTCTTGCACCCACCTAAAACATATCGAACCAACCTTTTCTCTTGAAGTACCAAAGCATTCCACCAGCTATAATAAACATTATTAGCCAAAGAATGTAATAGCCATATTTTGTATTTAATTCTGGCATATTGGTAAAATTCATTCCATAAACACCCGCTAAGAAGGTTAAGGGAAGAAAAATTGTAGATATTACGGTAAGTGTCATCATTATATTATTTGACCTGAATGAGTTGTAAGTCATATAATTTTCCCTAATATCACTTGCTAATTCACGACTTGCTTCTACTATTTCTGTTTGTTGAACTAGTTCGTCATATATATCATGAAAATATTTTCTATCATTTTCTGTCATTTCTACCCTGCGAGATACTAAGAACCTATGTATTAATTCTCTCATTGGTAGCAATCCTCTGCGTAATTTTAACAAATCACTTCTTAAGTCAAACACCTCATTCATTATTTTACTGCCCTTAGTATGAGCATCGCTCTCTTCCAATTCATCTAACCTATTTTCTATTTTAGATATTAAAGGACTATATCCTTCTACTATTTCTGATATAAGCATGTGCATTATGTGTAAAGGTGTATAATCTTTTCCCTTAAATAATACTTTAGATGTTACCTTGCTAATGTACCTAATATGTGATAAGTGGAAAGTAACTATATAATTTTTACCGATAAACATATTTAATGTTTCATATTCAGTATCAATATTTCTTAAAACATGAGATACTAAAAATATTTGTTGTCTTGTAATTTCTATTTTTGGTCTTTCTAAAAGTGTTAAACAGTCTTCAACCAAAAGTTCATGAAATTTAAAAAATGTTGTTAAAAGGTCAATCTCTTTTTTTGTCGGGGAGTTGAAATCAACCCAATACCACGAAATATTTTCATTTCTTACATCTTCTAAAGGAAGGTCTGTAACTAAATTTCCTTGTTTATCTAATGCGACAATTTTTATCATGATTTCACCTCCAAATTAACATAAATTTATAATATCACATAAAAAATTAATAGTAAAATTATTTTATAATATTTTTTATATAGTGCATTATTATTGCAGAAGATACTCCTACATTTAAACTTTCAGCCTGTCCATCCATTTTTATTTTTATCTTATTCGTAACCTTAGAAAGTATTTCACTAGAAACACCATTTGCTTCGTTACCTAAAATTATGGCATACTTATCATTTATTTTAGAAATTCCTTCTAAAAATTTACTACTATCATCTAAAGAAGTAGCAAATATATCAAAATCCTTCATTTCTGATAGAAAAGATAAGATATCAACATTTTCAAAACAGTCAATGTGAAAATGACTGCCCTGCATACTTCTTATAACTTTTTGTGAGTATAAACTTGTTGTTTCTTTTCCTAAAATTACACAATCAAATGAAAAAGCATCTGCCGTTCTAATTATTGTTCCTAAATTACCAGGGTCTTGAATTTTATCAAGAATAACTATATTTTTATATTTTTTTATATCTAATTCTTTTTCTTCTATCTTACAAACTGCAAAAATCCCCTGATTATTTACAGTTTCTCCTAATTGTTTTCTGATATCATCTTCAATTATAGTAACTTTAATATTATTGTTAAAATCTATATTTTTAGAAAAATTTTCTGATATAAATACTTCTTCTATACTATTACTTTTAATAGCTTCTTCAACTAAATGTAATCCCTCAACAAGATATTTTTTGCTTTTTTTTATTTGTTTTATATTTTTCAGTTTCAATATTTCTTTTATTTTTTTATTATTTAATGAAGTAATTTTCAAAATTGTTCTCCTAATATTACTCTTATTGTAAATTTTTTATTAATATGCTATAATTTATCTTATCCATTATATCATATTTTAAAGGAGGATGTTATGCAATTTTTAATTAGTTTGCTAATAATTATCTTAATTTTTGCAATAGTTGGTGGCTATAATTATTTAAGAGTTTCTAAAGCAGTAACAAAATTGCCATATATTGAATTTAAAAAAAATATTAGGAGTGTTCAACTTGTAGATGTGAGGGAAAAAGATGAATTTCAATATGCCCACATTAACGGAGCAAGAAATATTCCCCTGTCGCAACTTTCTTTCAAATATTCATCATTATTAAAAGATAAACCTATCTATCTATGTGATAAAAATGGAACTGTTGCCCCAAGAGCTGCACTAGCTCTTAAAAAATATGGATATACAAATATTTATATGTTAAAAAATGGACTTCAAGCATGGGAAGAAAATTTAAAAACAAAAAAATAAAATTAGGGAAGTCCTAGTTTTATTTTTTTATCTTTAGAGCATGTCGAATAAATAGTTTATGAATCCTAAATTTAATAATTAAAATAAAAAATAATAATTTGTTATATTATTGTAAAAAAATTAGTGCAGATTTTTATCCAGATTAAATTTTTTGTATTTATTATTTATATAATTAATTTTTTTATAAGGTTTTATATTAAATAAATTTTATGTTAATTTCTTAATATATAAAATTTATTTTTTTCTTGCGTAAGCTAGGTAGTACATACCAGCTACTAAGACAGTACCTCCTAAAACATTTCCTATCCAAACAAAAACCATATTTTTTAAAAATTCTATAAATGTTATATCTGCTCCTGCAAACATAGCTGCTGGGATTACGAACATATTAGCTACAACGTGCTGAAATCCTATTGCAACAAAAGTCATTACAGGAAACCATGCACCTAAAATTTTACCTGTAACATCTTTAGCACAAAATGAAAGCCATGCTCCCATACTAACTAGCCAGTTACAACCTATACCAGAAATAATCATTTGAATTGATGTTGCTGTGATTTTTGCTTCTGCTGTATGAATAGTTTTTTCTAAAACTACTCCTTCAGTAAGACCAACTATATGACCAAAAAAGTAGGCTACAAATAAACTACCAACAATATTAGCTAGAGTAATAATTACATAGTTATTAATTAATTTAGATAAGGGGATTTTTTTAGAAAAATAAGCGGCACCGACAGCCATCATATTACTCGTTATTAATTCTCCACCACCAATTAGAATACAGGCTAGACCCACTGGGAAAACAGCTGCTCCTATAAAAGCACCAAACCCTCCCCACTCATGAGGGAAAGTTCCAGCTATTCTTATGTAAGCTAGGTAACCTACACTTATAAATGCTCCACCTAAAAAGCCTAATATTATTTTATATAATAAATCAGCATTTGCTTTAGTTTTACCTTTTTCTGCTGAATATGCATATATTTCATACGGCTCTAAATACAATTTAGACATACTATATTACTCCTTATTAAAAATTTATTTACTAACATTATACAATACAGTAAAAACAATTTCAATATTGTAATGGTACATTTTTATAAGATGAAATTATTAGTTTAGACATACGATTAATTTTATAGAATTAAATATTATATTACAATTATATGTTGTTAATTTTACACTTCTCATAGCAATAACAATCAAATAAATGGTCGTTAATAATACCTATGGCTTACAAGTAACTATATATTATGGTTTCTCCAACAAAAGTAAATTCTCTTCTTTTCAAATCTTTACTAATTAGAGATGATAGTTCTGATTTACTAGCTACATCAGAAGCTGTTAAGTTAATATTATTTATTTGTTTATAATTAGTAAAAGACCACATATAATTAAAAAATGAACCAAATTCTTTTTGAACTTTTATAAAGGCTAGGGCGTTTTTTCTTATACTGTATATTTTTAATTTGCTTCTTATTATTTTGTCATTAGTAAGTTGTTTTTCTAAGTAGCCATCTTCATATTTTGCACAAATATTATAATTAAAATTATCAAATGCCTTTCTTAATTCTTCCCTCTTTTTTAATACAATATTCCAACTCAACCCTGCTTGCATTCCTTCTAATATTAGTAATTCAAATAACATTCTATCATCATTTACTACTCTTCCCCACTCTTTGTCGTGATATTTAATATCTATATCTGTTTTAGCCCAAGTACATCTTTTTTTATTCATGATTATTTCCTTTCGATAAGCTAGGTGAAATATCTTTTAATAATTTAATTATTTTTTTTACTAATAAATCATTATGTAATTTATTTTCTATATTTATAATTAATGTATTTTTTACAATAATTTTAGCTTCTGGATATTTTTGCATTAATTCAAAAAATTTCTTTCCATTTAGTTGATTTAAAATTTCAGGTTTAAAAGTAATTACTACATTATTGGCTACTTCTTTGATACTTTCTATTTTAATAGTTTTAGCTATTATTCTTAGAATACTAATATCAATTAAATTTTCTACCTCTTTGCCAAATTCAGAAAATCTGTCAATCATTTCGTCTACTATATCATAAATAAGATTTTCAGTATCTGCATTAATTAAAGATTTATAAAAACATAATTTATCCGCGTCATTATTTATGTATTCTTTAGGAAGATAGGCATCAATATTTAATTTTATTTCTAATTGTTCTTCTGGAATATCAAATAATTCATTATTTTTATGTAATTTTTTCTCTTTTAAAATATTTTGGTAATATTCTATTTCTTTAGTACTATCTTCTTCTAAAATCGGTTCTAAAATTTCTTTTTTATTAATTATTTCTTTTTCTAACATTTGTGAATACAAGGTATACCCCACAGAATCTATAAATCCATGTTGCTTACCACCCAAAACATTGCCAGCACCTCTTATGGATAAATCTTGCATGGCTATCTTAAAGCCACTTCCCAAAGATGTGAAATTTTTTATTGCAGCTAATCTTTTTTCGGAATTTTCCGTTAATGATTTAAAGGCTTTATACATAAAATAAGCATAGGATTCCCTGCTACTTCTACCTACTCGTCCTCTTATCTGATATAGTTGACTAAGTCCAAACCTGTCAGCATCTTCTATTATTAAAGTATTCACATTAGAAATATCTATACCAGTTTCTATAATAGTCGTTGTTATGAGCATATCATATTCTTTGTTTATAATATCTGTAATAACATATTCTAGTTCTTGTTTGGTCATTCTACCATGTGCATAAGCTATATTTACTTCTGGCAGTAATTTTTTTAGTTCAAAATATTTATTTTCAATATCTTCAACTCTGTTATAAACATAGAATATTTGTCCACCTCTTTCAACTTCATTAAGTACGGCTTCTCTAATTATTTTAGGATTTTCACTCATCACAAAAGTTTGAATTGGTTGCCTATTTAAAGGTGGAGTTTTTATTATTGAAATATCTCTTATACCTACCAAACTCATGTGTAAAGTTCTAGGTATTGGTGTGGCACTAAGCGTTAAAACGTCTATTGTGTTTTTTATGTGTTTTATTTTTTCTTTATGCTTAACTCCAAAACGTTGTTCTTCATCAATTACTAATAATCCTAAATCTTTGTATTTAAATTTATCATTTAATAATTTATGAGTTCCAATTATGATATCAACATTGCCAGATAATAATTTTTTAGAAATTTCATTTATTTTATTTTGGCTGGTAAATCTTGTAACAACTTCAATATTTATAGGAAAATTAGAAAATCTATCAACAAAAGTTTCATAATGCTGATTAGCTAATAGCGTTGTAGGAACTAAAACGGCAACTTGCTTATTATCCATTATAGCTTTAAAGGCTACACGCATGGCTACTTCTGTTTTACCAAAACCGACATCCCCGCATAGCAATCTATCCATGGGTCTTGATTTTTCCATATCTTTTTTAATTTCTGCGGTTGCTATTTCTTGGTCATGGGTAGCATTAAACATAAAGTTATTTTCAAATTCTTTTTGCATTAGACCGTCTTGACTAAAGGCATAGCCCTTATTAAGTTCCCTAGCAATATATAGTTTTATTAATTCGTCTGATATATCTTCAATTTCTTTTTTTACACGATTTTTAACTTGATTCCATTTTTTTGTACCCAATTTATTAAGTAAAGGTTTTTTATCATCAGCAGATGAGGTGTATTTTTGAATATATTTCATGTTTTCTATATCTACATAAATTTTATCCCCACCGTCATATACAACTTTTAAATAATCTTTATTAATACCATTGACTTCTATATTTTCAATTCCTTGATATATTCCGATACCATGATGAATATGAACTATATAATCACCTATATTTAGTTCTTGGTAATTTCTTATTTTTTCTGAATTTGTGTATTTGAATGATAATCTTTTTTTCTTTTTAACATTTTCTCTAAATATTTCGGTAGGTGTGATTAATAAAAATTTGTTTTTTTCACTTTCAAAACCTTTTAAGTCATAATTTGTTTTTTCTATATGGATTTTTCCAGCTTTTATTCCCAAAAATACTTCATCTATCAAGTTATTTTCTATTAATACTTTTTCTATATATTCTTTTTGCTTTTCATTTTTTATTGCTATTACAATTTCATACTTATTTTTTAATTTTTCTCTTAGTTCACTTATTAAGTAATCACTATTTGAAAAATATGCTAAGTCTTGAACCGATATATTATAGTATTTATCTATAAAATTTTCCCTTGATTTTAATGTGGATAGGTATATTTTATTAGCCTTAGAATTTAAAAATTTATTAAAGCCTTCATAGTCTATAATATTTTGAAAAATATAATTATCACTTATTTCAGAAAAATTAACCGTAAAATATTCTTTTAAACTATTAATTTTTTCCTTAATTTTTAAAAAGTTATCATAGATAATTATATTATTGTCTAAATAATCATATATAGAATAGACTACATCATCATATATATAATTAGAAAAACTTTCTAAACCATCGAATATTGAACTTTCTTTAAATAAATTAATTTTATTTTCTAAATAATATTTAATATCTTTAAAATTATCTAAGTCTTCTAATTTTTTGTTATTTAATTCTTTACTCAGAACATCAACTATTTTTTCTTTTTCTTGCTGGGTTAAGAAAAAATCACTTGTTGGATAAATATTTACAGACTTTATTTCTTTTTCTGATTTTTGAGTTTCTAGGTCAAATTCTTTTATTGTATCCAAATCTTCATCAAAAAAATCTAATCTTATTGGCTTATTTTGAAGCGGACTATAAATATCAATAATACTTCCTCTAACAGAAAAATCTCCAATATTTTCTACAATATATGATTTTTTATAGCCCATATTAATTAATAATTTAGGAAAATTACTAAATTCTATATAATTATCTAATGAAATAGACAAATTATTGTTAAAAAATTCTTTAGGGTTTTTTATAGTTCTAAAAAGAGAAGACGCCGTTAAAATTAATATCATCTTTTTATTATTTTTTAGATTTGCTAGAATATTTAAAGAAATATTTTCTAAATCATTACTTTTATTTGCAAACCTTTTTAAAATATCTATTTCTGGATATATAAAAACATCTTGAGTAAAATATAATAATTTTTCTTGAAAAGTTTCTGCTTCTTTTTTTGAGTGCGTTATAAGAACTATACTTTTATTTTCCTGTAAAAATTTTCTATATATTAACAAAATTTTTGTTGATATATTATTTCCATAATATTCAATATCCTTGTATAAATTTTCATCTTGAAATTTTGTAATTTCTAATAATCTATTTAACAAAATATTACTCCTAATTATATTTATTCATTAGTTCTGTAAATGATAAATTTGAAAAATCTTCAATACAATTATTGCATTTAGAATATATTTTATTTATTTCTAATAATTCTTCTTTTGAAAATTTACCCAAAACATAATTAATTACACTAATTTTTTCCTTAGGTCTGTCTATACCTATCTTTAATCTATTAAATTTATCAGTATTAAGATGGGTCATTATACTTTTTATGCCATTATGCCCTCCACTACTTCCCCTATTTCTTAATCTGAAATTAGCTGTTTTAGTATCTAAATCATCATATATTATTAAAACATCTTCAATTTCTAAATTAAAATAATCATAAAATTTTCTAACTGCTTCACCTGATAAATTCATATAAGTCTTAGGTTTTACCAATAAATATTTTTCATTATTAATAAAACCAACAGCATAATCTGAATTAAATTTACTTTTATCAAAATTCAAATTATTTTTTTTAGCAAATTCATCGACAATCATAAAGCCTACATTATGTCTAGTATTTTCATAATTTTTTCCTGGATTTCCTAATCCTACTATTAATTTCATCTATTTCTCCTTAAACACCAAAAAAGACAACTAAGACCAGTTGTCTTTTTTATTATTAAAAAATTAAATTCACTGTTTTTAATTTTAAATTCATACAAAAATTTAAAAAATATTTATCTTAAATTAAGATTTTAAACTCTTTATAGGTTTAAATATTCTTGTATTAATGATAATATCTTTTTTAGATTAAGTCAAATTATTTCATTTTATAAATTTAAGTTTTAAAGGTATTTATTTACTAAATTTGAAAAATTTTATAAATAAAATTATTTGTTTGAAAATTTATTACAAAAAAAAGACAACTAAAAATAGTTGTCTTTTGATTTTTTATTATTCAAAAAGAACACTTACAGGTTCATTATGATGAATTCTATAAATAGCTTTTCCTATTAATTCACCTACACAAAGAGGAATCATATTATCTAATTTTTTCTCTTCTGGAATATTTATTGTATTAGCGTAAACTAATTCTTTTATCGGAGAATTTTTTATTCTTTCTAGTGCTGGACCACTTAACACTGCGTGAGAGCAACTTGCATAAACTTCTTTAGCCCCTTTTTCAATAAGTGCTTTTGCCCCTAATGTAATAGTACCGGCAGTGTCTATAATGTCATCAATTAATATACAAGTTTTTCCTTCTATATTCCCTACTATATTCATTACTTCTGCAACATTAGGTTTTGGTCTACGTTTATCTATTATAGCTATTGGAGTATTTAACATGTCAGCTAATTTTCTTGCTCTCGTAACTCCACCATGGTCAGGAGAAACAACTACTACATCTTCCATGTTTGGTAGTTTATTTTTAAAATAATTAGCAATAATCGGAACACACATTAAATGGTCAACAGGTATATCGAAAAATCCTTGAATTTGTAAAGCGTGTAAGTCAAGGGCAACTACTCTATCAGCACCAGCAGTTTCTAATAAATTTGCTACTAATTTAGCTGTAATAGGTTCTCTACTTCTTGCTTTTCTATCTTGTCTTGCATAAGCGTAATAAGGTATGACAACATTTATTGTTTCAACAGAAGCTCTCTTTAAGGCATCAATCATTATTAATAAAGTTACTAAACTTTCGTTTACAGGATTACTCGTAGACTGAATAACGAAAACTTCACTTCCTCTTACACTTTCTTCGATATTTATTGAAACTTCTCCATCGCTGAATTTTTTAACGCTACACTTACTCAACTTTATCCCTAAAGAAGCGGCAACTTTTTCTGCTAATGGTAAATTAGAATCTAATGAAAACAACATAAGTGGTTTTTCTTCAATAAGCATTTTTATTCTCCTTGATAAATAATATATTATATACATAAGTACCTCAATCTATTTTATCATAAAAGAATTTTCTTTTCTATATAAAATTATAAAAAATGTGCATCATATTTTATGATACACATTTTATTATCTTAATTATATTTTTCTAAGATTGATTTTAAATCTTCTTTTGGTTTAAAACCAGTTAATTCTTCTAAAACTTCTCCATTTTTCATAACAAGTAATGTAGGAATAGACATAATTCCATGTTGACCTGCTGCTTCTTGATTGTCATCAATATTTATTTTTAAGAAATCAATATTTCCTAATTCCGCATCCAATTCTTCTAAAACCGGAGCTAACATTTTACAAGGACCACACCATGGTGCCCAAAAATCAACCAATGCTACTGAATCATTTTTTGTTAATTCATAAAATTCTTTATCATTAATTTCTCTCATTTTTATTACTCCTTAAAATTAATATATCTATATACTACTCCTATATTTATTTCATTTCAACTATTGTGACTCCTAAACCACCTTCTGCCTGATTTCCACTACGGTAACTATAAACAAATCTATTTTTTTTTAAATACTCTGCTATATTTCTTTTTAAAATTCCTGCTCCAACACCGTGAATTATAGAAAAAGAATCATAGCCTATTAGAAGAACTTTATCAATATAATTTTCAATTTCTGCTATGGCTTCTTCTGTATTTTTTCCTATAACATTAATATCTAAAGAAACGTTACTAATATTATTTTTAATGAATTTTTGTTCTCTAATATTTAATTCTTTTTCTATATATTTTACTTCATCTCTTTTTACTGATAATTTTAAAGAACCTAATTTTATATTTAATATATTATCCTTAATAGCTAATACACTAGCTCTTTGATTATATCTTATTACTAAAACATCATCTCCTACTTTAATATCAGTAGTATCTTTTTCTAATACCTTATTAAACTTATTACTTTCTGTCCTTAGTTTATAAGAATTTACTTCATCAATAATCTCATTAATTTCATGTTGTTTAATACTTTCTGATTTAGTTTTAAAGTTTTTATATATATTTAAAATATCAGCTTTACGATTTTCAATTTCATAATTCAAGTCTTGATAAGTTTTTTCGTATAAACTATCTCTATACTTATAAAAATTTAATAAATTTTCTTTCAAGCTTTCTTTTATTTCTTCCACTTTTTTTAGTTTAGAATTTATTTTATTAATTTTACTGTCATATTCTTTAATATTTTCTGCAAGTTGGTCTATAAGTATAGAATTTTCTTTTTCTGTTTTATTCAAATAAATACTTGCTTGTGAAACTATATCCTGACTTAAACCTAATTTATAAGAAATATTTATGGCATTTGATTTTCCGGGTAGTCCTATAATAAATTTATATGTAGGTTTCAAATTTTCAAAATCAAATTCTAAAGAAGAATTTTTATAATAATTAGATTTGAAACAGTAATCTTTTATTTCAGGATAGTGGGTCGTACATAAAACCGTAGCTTCTTTTTCTTTAAATTTATTTAAAAGAGCCATAGATAAAACAGCTCCTTCACTTGGGTCTGTTCCCGAGCATAACTCATCCAACAAAACTAAACTTTTATTATTAACTTTATTTAATATATCTATGATATTAGTCATGTGTGATGAAAAAGTAGATAAATTATTTTCTATTGACTGGTTATCTCCAATATCAATAAATATATTTTCATAATAACCTATTTTAGAACCTATATCAGCAGGAATGTATAAACCTAAATGAGTTAAAGCTACACACAAACTAACAGTTTTTAATATTACAGTTTTTCCACCAGTATTCGGCCCTGTTATAATTAATGAATTTTCTTTATTGTCTAAGATAACATTATTTTTTACAACTTCATCTTTTGGGATAAGTGGGTTATAAGTATTTTTAAGAAATATTTTTTGTTTATCTTCTACTAAAGGTTTAATAAATCCTTTTGATACAGAAAAATTAATTTTTGAAAATATAAATTCAATATTAGCAAAATTTTTAAGAGATATATTCAAATCATTTGCATAAATTCCTATTTCTTTTGTAGCTTCTTTTAAAATTTTTTGTATCTCTTCTTTTTCTTTTCTTTTTAAAATACTTATTTCATTATTTATTATTACATTTTCCTTGGGTTCAACATAAAATGTGTTTCCAGAAGCTGATTGGTCATGAATTATACCACCAAAATCATTTTTATATTCTGGTTTTACTAGGATAACATCTCTATCATTTCTTTTAGTAACTATGGCTTCAGATAACTTATTAATATTTGATTTAATAATATCTTTTAATAACTTATCTGATTTTAACTGTAATTTCTTTATATTATCTTTTATATTTTTTAATTCTTCTGAAGCAGTTGGTCGTATGTACCCATCTTCATCAATAATTTTATTTAAGTAGTCTATTAAAAAATCAAAATTTGCTATGTTAGAAACATAATTTGAAAGATGATAATATTCTTTATTATCCAATCTTTTTATTTCTTCAAATTTATTTTTAAATCTTCTGTATGTTAATAAATTAAATAAAATATAAAATAATTCTTTTTCATACAAAAGACTTTCTTTTTTTGCTTTTTTCAAACTCTCGAAATAATCATATATTTTTAACTTAAAAGTATCCTTGTGCTTAATCCACAATTCTTCTACTTCTTCATTTTCTTTGTGAAGTAAAATCAAATCTTTAAAAGAATTTACATACTCTATATTTTTAAATCTATTAACTGATAAATCTGAAAAACAATAGTTTTCTGCATCATCTAAAATTAAATCTAAATTAATCTTTTTTTTTATTGAGGTTTGCAATATCTAGTCCTCCCCTTATTAATTAATTTTATTATAAACTATTTACTTATAATAAAAAAAGTTTTCTAATAACATTTTTGATAAAATAGGTGTTTTTTCAAAAATATTGTTTGCTAATACTGATGAAGATAGCATATTTCTTAATTCTTCATTTAACGGTAGTACATATATAAGATATATAAAGACAAAAATTATTATGTATATTTCTAAAAATCCTAAAAGACCACCAAATATTTTATTTGTAACCTTAATAATAGGTATTTTTGTAATTACATTAAGAGTTCTAAATATTACTCTTAGTATGTATTTTATAAGAAAAAATACAATAAAAAATATTATAACTTTATAGTAGGCTTCAGATATGTTTAAGTTAGGTAAATTAGAATTATTATAGTTTAATTTTTCTTTTAAGGGAATAAATTCAACAAGTAAAAAAGCTAATCTACTACTTAATATAAAAGATATGGCATAACTTAATATTGAACTTATAATACTAAATAAAGTTTTTAATAAACCTCTTTTATAACCTACATAAAATCCTAAAAATAATAATAAAATTATTATTATATCTATCATGAAAATATCTCCTTTATAAATTAATTGGTGTTAATCAAATTTTATGATTAACACCAAATTTTTATTCTATTCCTATAATATATGGATATACTGGTTGTTGTGATTTTACTATTTCTAATTCTAAACTAGAATACTTATCTTCTATTAAATTTTCAATAAAGTCTGTTGTTTCTTCTGTACTGTCTTGACCTAAATAAAGAGTTATTATTTCAGAATCTTCATCTATTGATTTTTCTAGTAATTCTGAAATAGTTTTTCTTATATCTTCATAAGAACATTTAATTTTACCATTTAATATGCCCATATATTGTGATTCTTTAATTTCTATACCATCTATATTAGTATCTCTAACAGCATAAGTAACTTCTAATGTCTTAACAGAAGATAAAACACTTTGCATATTTTGGAAGTTTTGTTCAGGCTCTGCGTCAGGATTAAATACCATAAGGGCAGATATTCCTTGTGGTGCAGTTTTACTTTCGATAACATAAATATTTTCTTCTACTAAATCTGCAGCTTGTTTTGCAGCTAATTGTATATTTTTGTTATTTGGGAAAATATAAATATTTTCAGCATTAACAGAAGCAATAGCTTTTATCATATCTTCTGTTGATGGATTCATTGTTTGTCCACCTTCAACTATGTAAGAAACTCCTAATGATTTGAACAATTCGCTAAGTCCTGAACCCATAGAAACGGCAATATTAGCATATTTTACTTTTTCTTTTGACAGATTTTTTTGATTTACTGCTTCTTGTTTTCTAAGAACTTCTCTATGTTGTTCTCTCATATTTTCAGATTTTATTTTAATTAATTCACCATATTCTTGACCATAGTTAAAAACATCACCTGGTCTTTCAGTATGAATGTGAGTTTTGGCAAATTCATTATCTGCAATAACTAATAAAGAATCTCCAAATTGACTTAAATCTTCTCTAAATTTTTCTTCATTAAATTCTTTTTTATTTTTATCCAATCTTACAGTAAATTCTGTACAAAACCCGTATACTATATCTTCTGGCGACATAAAGTCCATGCTAGCATGGTCATCTTCAAATTTCATATTAACAATGTCAGTTTTAACACTATCTAATCCTTCAATTTCTTCACCTTTTAGGGCAGCTAAAAAACCTTGATATACACATACTAAACCTTGACCGCCTGAATCAACAACTCCTACTTCTTTTAATATTGGTAATAATTCAGGGGTATTTTGTAAGGAAATTTGTGCTGCATTTAAAATACTTTCCATTACTTCTATAATAGAATTAGTGTTTTTAGCAGATAGTAGTCCAGCATCAGCAGATTCTCTTGCAACTGTAAGTATAGTACCTTCTACTGGTTTCATAACAGCCTTATAAGCAATATTAACACCATTTTTTATTGCTTCAGCAAATTCTTGAGCATCTATTTCATCTTTTTCTTCAATATGTTGCGATAAACCTCTAAATAATTGTGATAAAATAACACCAGAGTTCCCTCTTGCTCCCATTAGTAAACCTTTTGAGAATGCTTTACCAAGTTTTCCTATGTTTTCTGTAATATTATTTTTAGCTTCTAAAGCCCCAGAAGTCATAGATAAATTCATATTAGTTCCAGTATCTCCGTCTGGTACTGGGAAAACATTCAGTGCATTAATTTTTTCTGCATTTTTTGATAAGTTTTTTGCACCTAAATCAATCATTTGTGCAAAATTTAGTCCATTAATCTTTTTCACTTTACCCCCCCTATTTTTCCACAACTTTTATTCCTTGGATATGAATATTTATAGCATCTATTTTTATTCCAAGTGTTTTTTCGATTTGATATTTTACTGTTGATTGAACATTGTTTGCAATTACAGATATTTTTGTACCATACATAACAATAATATACATATCAACTTCTAGTTTATTTTCACTTCTATTGATAATTATTCCTTTTGAATAATTTTCTTTACCTAATATATCAGTAATACCATCTTTTACTTGATTTTTACTAGCCATACCTACTATTCCGTAGCAGCTAACAGCAGCTCCACCAGCAACAGATGAAATAACTTCATCATTAATTAGTATAGTTCCTAAATTATTTTTAATTTCAATTGCCATATTTGTTCCTCCTAAAATAGTAACACAATTTATGTATCGGCATACGTAAAATTATACAATTTTTATTAGTAAATTACAAGTGAATAGTAATCAAATAAATATACTAATTATATTATTTTAATAATTTTTTCAAAAATTCACCTGTATAACTATTAGAAACATCAACTAATTTTTCTGGTGTGCATTGTGCTAAAATATTTCCTCCATTGACTCCTCCGTCTGGGCCTAAATCTATTAAATAATCACAACATTTTATCACATCTAAATTATGTTCGATTACTATCACTGTATTCCCACTGTCAACAAGTTTATTTATTATATTAATTAATTTACTAATATCATGAATATGCAATCCAGTTGTTGGTTCATCTAAAATATACAGTGTTTTACCAGTAGATTTTTTATATAATTCACTTGCTAATTTAACACGCTGAGCTTCTCCTCCAGAAAGTGTTGTGGCACTTTGACCCAATCTTATATAATCTAAACCTACTTCTAACATTGTTTCAATTTTATTTTTTATTTTAGGTATATTTGAGAAAAATTCGTAGGCTTCTTTTACTGTCATATCTAAAACATCAGATATGGTTTTTCCCTTATATTTAACTTCTAAAGTTTCCCTATTATATCTTTTTCCATTACAAACTTCACAAGGTACATACACATCTGGTAAAAAGTGCATTTCAATTTTTAAAATACCATCTCCTGTGCAGGCTTCACATCTTCCACCTTTTACATTAAAACTAAATCTACCTTTTTTGTATCCTCTTAATTTTGCTTCATTGGTAGTGGCATATAAATCTCTTATATCATCAAAAACTCCAATATATGTTGCTGGATTACTTCTAGGCGTTCTACCAATTGGACTTTGGTCTATGTCGATTACTTTATCAATATTTTCCTTTACGCCATTTACTTCTTTAACAAATTCTTTTTTTATTTCTTCCTTATTTAAAATATTTTTAACAGACTTAAATAGAATTTCATTAACTAAAGTAGATTTTCCAGAACCCGATACTCCAGTTACACCGATAAATTTTCCTAGAGGAAATTTAGCAGAAATATTTTTTAAATTATTTTTTTTTGCATTTTTTATTTCTATATAATTTCCATTACCTGCTCTTCTATTTTCTGGTACTTCTATTTTTTTTCTGCGAGATAAGTAGTCTCCTGTAATAGAATTTTTATTTTTCATTATATCTTTTGGACTTCCTATAGCAACTACTTCTCCTCCGAACTCTCCAGCTTTTGGACCTATATCTATAATATAATCGCAAGATAGCATGGTATCCTCATCATGCTCAACTACTAAGACAGTATTTCCCAAATCTCTCATGGACTTCATAGTAGAAATTAATTTTTCATTATCTTTTTGATGTAAACCAATAGAAGGTTCATCTAATATATATGTTACACCCATAAGTTTTGAACCTATCTGTGTTGCAAGTCTTATTCTCTGTGCTTCTCCTCCTGACAAAGTTCCAGACGACCTATTTAATGTAAGATAATCTAATCCTACATCATTTAAAAATTGCAATCTTGCTATAATTTCTTTTAATACTAAATTAGCTATTTTGTAATCTTTCTCACTAAGATTTATAGTTGTAAAAAATTTATAGCTATCTTTAATTGACATTTCACAAATATCAGCAATATTTTTATTGTCTACATATACTGAAAGTATTTCTGGTTTTAATCTTTTACCCTTACAACTTTTACATGTGTCTTCTTTTATATACTTAGCCATTGCTTCCCTAGAAGCTCTTGTCATTCCCATTGTATATCTTCTATATACTGTATTCGTTAAACCTTCAAAATATATAACTCTAGTTTTAGTAATTCCTTCATCATTAGTATATTTATGGGTAACTTCTTTTTCTTTATTTCCGTAAAATAATATATCTTTATGCTCATCAGGCAAATCTTTAAAAGGAATAGTCATATTTATTTGAAATGTTTTACACACACATTCTATTAAAGTTGGATAGTAAACAGAAGTAGCATTATTAAATATTTTTATTGCTCCATTTTCTATTGACAAATCATAACCAATAATTTTTTTTGTATCGACAGTTTCGTGCATACCTAAACCATCACATTCAGCACAAGCACCTTGGGGATTATTGAAAGAGAATATTCTAGGCTCTAAATCTCCTAAAGAAAAATCACAATATTTACAACTGTGTTTTGTAGAATATAAATATACTTTATTATTAGTTATATCTTCTATTTTTACTAAACCATTATTAGATAAATTTAAAGAACTTTCTAAAGAATCTTCTAGTCTACCTTTTATATTTTCTTTTATTATTATTCTATCAACTACTACACTGATACTATGTTTTTTATTTTTTTCTAATTCTGGTATGTCGTCAGATTCATAATTTTCAGAATCTATTTTAAATCTAACATAGCCTTCTTTAATTAATTTTTCTATTAATTTTTTGTGAGTTCCTTTTTGCTCTTTTATAATAGGAGCAATAATCTGTATTCTAGTTTTTTCTGGTAATTTAATTACTGCATCTACTATTTCACTAATAGAACTACTAGAAATTTTTTCTTTATGATTAGGACAGTATATTTCTCCTATTCTTGAATATAATAATCTTAAATAATCATAAATTTCCGTAACTGTTGCTACTGTTGACCTAGGATTTTTTGAAGTTGTTTTTTGATTTATAGAAATAGCTGGCGATAATCCTTCCATTAAATCTACATCTGGTTTTTCTATATTACCTAAAAATTGTCTGGCATAGGCACTAAGACTTTCTACATATCTTCTTTGTCCCTCTGCATATATAGTATCAAAGGCAAGAGAACTTTTCCCGCTTCCACTAACTCCTGTTATTACTACAAATTTGTCTCTTGGAATTTCTAAATCTATATTTTTTAAATTATTTTCTCTTGCTCCTTGAATAATTATCTTATCTTTTTTCATTTCAAAATTCCTATCTATTTTAATAAAATTTTATTTAATTATACACTATTTTTTATTATTTAATAAAATATTAGTTTAAAAAATATAAAAACAACTAAAGAATTATCTCTAGTTGTTTTATTTATTAAACCATAGGCATTTGAGGAGGTAAAGTATTATCTTCTTTAGTAATATCCGCTACCACTGCTTCTGTTGATAAGAATAAACTTGCTACACTTGCTGCATTTTGTAATGCTGAACGTGTTACTTTAGTTGGGTCAACTATTCCTGCTTTTATCATATCAACCCATTCTTCTGTTGCTGCATTGTAACCAAAACCAACTTCTGAATTTTTTAGTTTTGAAACAATTATACTACTTTCTACTCCAGCATTTTCTGCTATTTGCCTTACTGGTGTTTCAAGAGATTTTTTTATAATATTTATACCCGTTTGAATATCACCATTTTCTGATAATTTTTCTAATTCTGTAATAATTTGAACTAAGGCTGTTCCTCCTCCAGCAACTATACCTTCTTCAACAGCAGCCTTAGTTGCATTTAAAGCATCTTCTATTCTCAACTTTCTTTCTTTTAATTCTGTTTCTGTTGCGGCTCCAACTTTTATTATTGCCACTCCTCCAGATAATTTAGATAATCTTTCTTGATATTTTTCCTTATCAAATTCAGAATTTGAAGTTTTGTATAAAGATTTAATTTGTTCTGTACGAGCAATAATTTTATCTTTATCACCTTTACCGTCTACAATTACGGTGCTATCTTTTGTAACTGTAACTTTATTTGATTTTCCTAGCATATTAATATTTGTATCTTTAAGTTCTAAACCTAAATCAGCAGTTATTAGAGTTGCTCCTGTTAAAATAGCAATATCTTCTAATATAGCTTTCCTACGCTCACCAAAGCCAGGTGCTTTTACAGCTATAACATTAAAAACTCCTCTTAATTTATTTACAACTAATTGTTGAGTAGCTTCAGTTTCAAAATCATCAGCAATTATCAACATAGGTTTGGCGGCTTGCACTACATCTTCCAATACAGGTAATATTTCTGAAATATTATTAATTTTTTTATCGGTTACTAATATATATGGATTTTCTAAATTTGCAATCATTTTTTCTGTATCTGTAACCATGTAAGGAGAAATATAACCCCTATCAAATTTCATACCTTCTACAATTTCTAAAGTAGTTTCTAAGCTTTGAGATTCTTCTATAGTTATCACGCCATCAGTACCAACTTTTTCCATTGCATCTGAAATATATTTTCCTATTTCTTCATCTGCTGATGATATAGATGCAACTTGGGCTATTTTTTCTTTGGAGTCTACAATAACACTTATTTCTTTTAATTTTTTTACTGCTGCTTTTACAGCTATTTCCATTCCTTTTCTTATACCAATCGGATTTGCACCAGCAGTAACATTTTTTAACCCTTCTGTTATCATAGCCTGTGCCAAAATTGTAGCCGTAGTAGTTCCATCACCAGCAATTTCATTTGTTTTATTAGCTACTTCTGCTACTAATTTTGCCCCCATATTTTCATAGGGATCTTCTAATTCAATTTCTTTTGCTATTGATACACCATCATTTGTTATTAAAGGTGTTCCGAATTTTTTATCTAAAACAACATTTCTTCCTTTTGGTCCCAATGTTATTTTAACTGTATTAGCTAATTTATCTACACCTTTTTTCATACTTTGACGAGCATCTTCTGAAAATTTTATTTCTTTAACCATTCTTCACCTCTAAATTATTCTATTATTGCTAATAATTCTTCTTCGTTTAATACATAATATTTTTCGTTTTTATAATCAACTTCTTTAAAATTATCTGAAAATATTACTTTATCTCCTATTTTTAATTCTCCTCCGTTTTCTACCGATAAAACACTCGCTTCACCTATTGCAAAAACTTCTCCTATATTAACTTGTGAATTTTTTTGAAACGACACTATAATTCCATTCTGTGTTTTTTCTTCTTCTTCAAATTTTTTTAATATAACATTGTCAAATATTGGTTTTATCATAATTTTCTCCTTTAGATTTTCATAAATAATATAATAAATCAATTATTTTAAAAAGTCAATTTAACAGAAAACAAAAAAGCATTGTCTATGCAATGCATTAATCTGAAATAATTGGGTCTAAGTTAGATATTATTCTAGCTTTTCCTGAAATTTTAAAATTCACTATGTTTTCTTGTAAGTTCAACAATAAAACTTCTCCCTTGTTAATAATTTCTAAAATTTCTTCATTATTAACTTTTTTTGTAATTACTTTAACATTATTTTCTTCTGCTCTTATAATAATATAATTAAATTTTTCCATTTTAAATTACCAGTTTATAATTTTATTTTATACTCTATATCTTTAGTTAAAGATAAATTTTCTTTAAAAATTCCTGTTTTTTTACTTGTAACTGTCTTAGAACCTATTTTTTTTATACCCCTCATTGCCATACACATATGCTCTGCTTCTATTATAACATATACGCCTTTAGGCTTTAATTGTTCTTCTATTGCATTTGCAATCATAAGAGTCATATCTTCTTGTATTTGCAATCTTTTGCTTGCACTTTCTACTAATCTTGCTAATTTACTTAAGCCCGTTATTTTTTTATTGTTGGGTATATAGGCTATGTGGCAAACACCAAAAAATGGTAACATGTGATGCTCGCATAAAGAGTAAAAACCTATATCTTTAACTAAAATTGCTTCATCATTATCAGATTCAAAAAAAGTATTTATTTCTAATTTTGGGTCTACTCCTGTGTGTGATAATAATTCTTCATACATATTTATACATCTTTTAGGAGTATCTAACAGTCCAGCTCTTTCAGTATCTTCTCCTATATTTTCAAGAAGTTTTTTTATTAATTTTATTGATTCTTCTTTCTTTTTCAAATCAATCTCCTTATAAAAAAAGTTACCAATAAAAATATTAGTAACTTTAATTTTATTATTTTACAGCGTCTTTAAGTGATTTACCTGCTTTAAATGCAGGTGCTTTGCTTGGTGCTATCTCTATAACTTCATTAGTTTGTGGGTTGCGACCTTTACGAGCTGCTCTTTCTCTAACTTCAAAGTTACCAAATCCAATAATTTGAATTTTTTCACCCTTTGCTAAAGTTTCTTCTACCGTAGATACAAAAGCTTCAATAGCTACAGCAACTTGTTTTTTTTGCAATCCTGATTTTTCAGCAACTTTTGCGATTAATTCCGATTTATTCATTAATAAATATCCTCCATGTATTGATATAATGGTGCTTGCCATTTTACTTATTAAATATTACCACAATAATATTATTTTAGCAAGTCTTTATTTTAAAATATTACAAATTTTTATTCGAATTTATTTAATTCTAAAGAAGTAATTCCTGACATTAAATTTTTTGAACATTCTTTAACGTCAAGCCCTTCATATAAGACTTTATAAATATTTTCTGTTATAGGCATATAGACATCATATTTTTTTGATAAAAGGTAACAAACTTTTGTAGTTAAAACTCCCTCTGCTACCATATCTAATTTTTTAATAGCTTCTTCTAGTGAAAAACCTCTACCTATTAATAAGCCACAATTGTAATTTCGAGAGTGTTTAGAGGTACAAGTTACAACAAGATCTCCTATTCCACTTAAACCTAAAAACGTTAATTCTTTAGCGCCAAGTTTTTTCCCCATTCTTGTTATTTCTATTAAACCTCTTGTTAGCAGTGCGGCTTTAGCATTATCTCCTAAATTCAAACCATCAATTATTCCACAACCAACAGCTATTATATTTTTTAAGGCTCCTCCGATTTCAACACCCACTGTATCTTCATTTACATATATTCTAAAATATTCATTTTGAAATATTTTTTGAGCTAAGGAAGTTAAATTTTTATCACTTGAGGCTATGGCAACTACTGTTGGATGTCTTAATATTAATTCTTCAGCATGAGAAGGACCACTTAAAACTCCAACTCCTTTTAGCTTATTTTTATCTATAACTTCTTTTATAACTTCAGACATTCTATAATTGGTTTCAATTTCTAATCCTTTTGAAACGTGAATTATATATTTTGGATTATTTAAATATTTGTTAATTTGCTTGCAAATTTCTCTCATTGCTTTTGTTGGAACTGCAACAACAATCACTTCACCAAACTCAACTACTTCTTTAATGTTTGAGCTTGCTTTAAGAGAAGCTGGTAATTTTATATTTTTAAGATATCTTTTATTTGTATTATGTATATTAATTTCATTTTCTGTATTTTTATCACGAGAATAAATTAAGCATTCGTGATTATTATCGATTATAGCTTGGGATAAAGCAGTACCCCAACTTCCAGAACCTATTACTGAAACTTTCATTATTTTGCTCCCAACTTAATAATATAATCTAAAAATATTATAGCAAATTTTTAATCTTAATTCACTAAAAATATTAAGTTATTGATTTTAATTTCTTTTTCTTGTTAATAATTTTATTGGTGTCCCTTCAAAACAGAAAGCGTCTCTTATCCTATTTTCAAGGAATCTCTCGTATGAGAAATGCATTAATTCAGGATAATTGACAAAAAATACAAAAGTAGGTGGATTAATAGCAACTTGAGAAGCATAAAATATATTTAATCTTTTGCCCTTATCTTGCGGAGTAGGATTCATAGTTACAGCATCTACAACTACTTCATTTAATGTTGATGATTGTATTCTTCTGTGTCGATTTTCATAAGATTCTTTTATTAATGAAAATAAATTAAATACTCTTTGTTTTGTTTTTGCAGAAACAAAAATTATTTTTGCATAGTCTAAATAAGAGAAATTATCTCTAATCTTTTCCTCAAATTCTTTCATTGTTTTATCATCTTTTTTTATAGCATCCCATTTATTTACAACTATTATTACTCCCTTACCAGATTCGTGAGCGTAACCTGCTATTTTTTTGTCTTGCTCGATTATGCCTTCTTCTGCATTTATGACAACCAAGACGATATCTGACCTTTCAATAGCTTTTAAAGACCTAAGAACTGAATATTTTTCACATGATTCATATACTTTTCCTCTTTTTCTAATTCCAGCAGTATCAATTACTACATATTCTTCACCATTATATTTAAAATCACTATCAATGGCATCTCTTGTTGTTCCTGCTATTTCTGAAGCGATAACTCTATCTTTACCTAGTATAGCATTTATTAAACTTGATTTTCCGACATTTGGTCTTCCTATAAGTGAAAATCTTATTTTATTATCTTCTTCATCTTTTTCCATATTCAAATTATTTTTATAAAGAATTTTACAAACAGCATCTAGTAAATCACCCAACCCTAAACCATGCGAACCAGATATTGGATATGGGTCACCAAAACCTAAAGAATAAAAGTCATAAATCATATAGTTCATATCAAAATTATCAATTTTGTTTACTGCTAAAATTACTGGCTTATCTGTTTTATATAATAATTTTGCAACTTCTTCGTCATCAGGGGTTATCCCATCTCTACCATTTGTTAAAAATATTATAAGGTCTGCTTCGTCAATAGCTAGTTCAGCTTGAGCCCTAATTTGTTTTTGGAAAGGTTTATTTTCTATTTCTATTCCTCCTGTATCTATTAAAAAGAAAGAATAGTTTAACCATTCAGCCTTAGAATATATCCTATCTCTAGTTACGCCTGCCACGTCTTCAACTATAGAAAGTCTATCACCTATAATTCTATTAAAAATTGTAGATTTCCCCACATTTGGTCTTCCTATTATTGCAACTGTTGGTTTTGTCATAATTTTACCTCCTATTCTAATATTAACAAAAAATAATAGTAATAGAGTAGGATTAATCTATTACTATTAATTTTATTTATTAATGAATTATTGCAAAACATTAAATTTATCAGCTAAACTATATTCTGTATCTTCTGTTTTTAGATAAGTAGTATCAAATTCTTCTTCTTTATCTTCTACTTTAACAGGTTTTTCTTGTAGTGCTTTTATTGATAAAGATAATCTTTCTTTATCAAAGTCAACATCTAATACTTTTACTTTAACAATATCATCTTGTTTTAGAACGTTAGAAACTTTTTCTACTCTTTCATGTGAAATTTGAGATATATGTACCAAGCCTTCTACACCTGAAGCAACTTCTACAAAAACACCAAAATCAGTAATGTTTCTAACTTTTCCTTCTAAAGCATCTCCAACTGAAATATTTGCACGAGCAATTTCCCATTGTGTAGGTAATAATGCTTTTATTGATAAAGCTACTTTAACATTTTCTCTATCTAAATCTATAACAATAACTTTTACAGTGTCGCCGATATTTAGCACGTCAGTTATATTTTCAAATCTAGTATGTGAAATTTCTGAAATATGAACTAAACCGTCTATTTCTCCAATATTTACAAATACACCAAAGTTAGTAATTCTTCTAACTTTTCCTTCTAAAACATCTCCAACATTTATTTCTGAAAATATCTTGTCTAATTTTTTAGTTTTTTCTTCTTCTAAAATAACTTTTCTATTTAAAATTATTCTTCCTTTTGACTTATCAACTACTTCAATTTTAAAAGTATATTCTTTGTTTAAATGATTTGATAAGTTTTTAGTGAATTTAGTATCTATTAGTGAAGCTGGTACAAATGCTCTTATACCTTTTAAGTTTGAGATTAATCCACCTTTTGTTAATGCTGATATTTCAGCATTAACAAATTCACCTTTTTCAAATTTTTCAATTATTTCTTCCCAATTTAATTCAAGTAATTTTTTATATTCTTGATTTTCAATAGCTTTTCTTGAAAGATATATAATTCCTGGAACTTCTTCTTCTCTTTTTTCTCTATCTATTCTTACACCTGTTACAATAGTCTCTACTTCTTGACCAACTGAAAGAACTTCTGCTATTTCTTGAACAAATTTTCTAGAAACTTGATTTTTTAATATAACACAGTCATATTGAGCCCCTTTTACATCAACATAAGCCTTATCAGCATCTATCCTATATATAGTTCCTCTTACTCTATCACCTTTCTTTAACATTTCTGTACTATTTAATAATTCCTCAAATGAAGCCGTCATGTTACTTCTTTGTCCTCCTGTTACTCCAATACTAAAATATATTATACAATAAATTAATTATAATGTCACTAATTTTAGCATTTTATTGCTTATATTTTTTTATTTCTTCAAGCATTTTTATCTGATCTTCATCTAATCTATAATTTTTTAATAAATCAGGTCTTCTTAGATATGTTCTTTTAAGACTTTCATACATTCTATATTTTTCAATATTTTTATGGTGCCCAGATAATAATATTTCTGGAACTTCCATCCCTTTAAAATTTTGTGGTCTTGTGTACTGAGGATATTCTAATAAACCAGTAGAAAATGAATCATTTTTATGTGATTCTTCTTTCCCTAACACATTTGGAATTAATCGTGATATACTGTCTATCATAGTCATTGCAGCTAATTCTCCTCCAGTTAAAATAAAATCTCCAATAGATAATTCATCTGTAACTAAAAATTCTCTTATTCTTTCATCATACCCTTCATAATGTCCACAAATAAAAATCAAATGTTCTTCTTTTGATAATTCTTCTGCTTTTTTTTGGTCAAACCTATCTCCTTGAGGGCAAAGTAATATTATTCTACTGTTTTTTGATTTATTTAAACTTTCAACAGCATTAAATATTGGTTCTGGTTTTAAAACCATTCCTTCTCCTCCCCCAAAAGGATAATCATCTACCTGTTTGTGTTTATTATTTGCATAATTTCTAAAATCAAGAGTATTAATTTCTAATATATTTTTATTTTTTGCTCTTCCTAAAATTGAATGGTTAAGACTGTCAAACATATCAGGAAAAAGAGTTAAAATATCTATTTTCATTAATCTAATAGCCCTTCCATTACTTCTATAAAAATTTTTTTATTATTTATATCAATTTCTTTAACAACATCATCAATATAAGGAATTAAATATTCTTTTCCTAAATTATTACTAACAACCCAAACATCATTTGCTCCTGTTTGCAATATTTCAATGATTTCTCCTATTTCATTATTATCATCTCGATAAACTTTACAGCCTATTATTTCATAAAAATAATATTCGCCATCTTCTAAATCTTCTAAAAATTCCTCATCTATTTTTAGTTGTAAGTTTTTAAATTTTTCTGCTTCTTCTATACTATTAATTCCTTCAAATTTAACTAGATAAGCTCCCTTGTGTTCTCTTGCTACTTCTACTACTACCTCTTTTATAGTTTGATTACTCTTTGTTATTACTAACTTAGAACCCGGCTTTAATCTATTCTCTATAAAGTCACTGCTAGATATTATTTTTAATTCTCCTTTCAAGGCATGTGTATTTACTATTTTCCCTACTTTTAATCTCATTATTTACTTCTATGTTTTTATCCTTTCTCTTATTATATTTGATAAATTTTCAACAATAATAATAGATAAGCAAAGTACAATTAATATTGTTGAAGTTTTATTCCAATTCCTAAATTCTATATTATTTATAAGTAATTGACCTATGCCTCCAGCACCTACCATACCTAAAATAGTTGAATTTTTTATATTCATTTCAAACCTATACAGATATATTGATAAAAATTCTGGGAAGCAGCCTTTTAATATAATATTTTTATAACCTGAAAATTTTGATATTCCCATACTTTTAATCGACAGAAAAATATTGTTATCAATATTTTCTAAGACTTCTCCAAACATTTTAGTCATTATTCCTACTGTGTAAAAATAAAGTGCAAAAAAACTACTTAAATAACCAGGCCCAAATCCCCTAAAAAATATTATTGCTACAATTATTGGCGGTATTGTTCTGAATATATTTATTATAATTTTAAAAATCAAGGAAGAAAATATGTTTGATAATCTTGCTACATAAAAATAAGTTATCAATACTGTTGTAGTTGCAGCCAAAGCTGTTGAAGAAAAAGCGACTATAAAACTATCCAACAAAGCTCGTAAAGCTTTTATCAAATATGAAAAATCTGGTTGTAATAATCCAAATAACATATTTTTTAAATTTACTAGTCCAATTTTTATTCTATCTAAACCTATATTTAAGTAATTTGTACTTAAATATATACTTATAAATAAAATTAGAAGAAAAATAAAATTTATTTGAATATTTCTTCTATAATAATTATTTTTATTTACAAAATTAAATTTTTTACTTCTAAATAAATAGCTAATTAAGTCTATTAAAACTATTATTAAAATTAAAATTAAAATTATTAAAGAAACCCTATCATATCTGAGATGATTCAATTCTTTCCATAGCAATTGACCTATTCCTCCAGCACCTACAAGACCTAAAATACTTGCACCTCTTATATTAGATTCTAAAACTAAAAAAAATACACTTAAAATATTAGGTTTTAAATTTTCAAAAATGCCGACCTTATAAATTTTAAAGCGACCAAATCCTAAACTAACTAAAGAATCTATATGTTTTTTATTAATTTCTTCTGAATATTCTTTTAAAATTTTTGAAGATATTAAGATGCTTATTATGTATAAGCATAAGAATCCACTAAAATTCCCAACACTAAAAACACTAACCAATATAGAGGCGATGATTAATGATGGAATAGTTCTAAAAATAGAAAAAATTGCAGAAGTTATTTTTGGTATTGTTTTGTTTTCATAAAGCAAATTATTTTGTAATGGAAGTAGTAATAAGGTTGTAGCAACACCCAATATTGTAGATAGCAAAGCTATGAGTATAGTATTAAGTATTGGCTCATAAATAGCTGATACAAAATATAAATCCATAGGATAAAGTTTAGAAAAAAAACTATTAAGTCTTAATAAACTATTAACAAAATTATTAAAATCAAAAAAACTTATAATTGTAATTAGTGTTATAGCAAAAAAAGAAGTAATTTTAATATAATTTGTTTTTTTCTTATCTATATAATTCTGTAATTTCATTATCAGTTACATCCTCAGTATTTTTATAAAATAAAATATTTCCAGATTTAATACCTATTATTTTATGACTATATTTTTTAGCTATCTCTACATCATGTAAATTCATAAGAATAGTCATATTTTTTTTATTATTCAAAGTTGCAAATAAATTCATAATTTCTTCCGTATTTTTTATATCTAAACTACTAACAGGTTCGTCCGCTAATAATATTGATGGTTTTTGACATATAGCTTTTGCTATGGCCACTCTTTGTTTTTGACCTCCAGATAGATATTTAGATTTTATAAATGCTTCATTTGTTAAGCCAACCTTGTCTAAATATTTTAAGGCTAAATTGTACTCATCTTTTTTATAAATATTAAACAAGATTTCTACAATATTTTTATCTGATAAAAATGGAAGCATAACATTTTCTATGGTATATAAATTATCTAAGATGTTATAATCTTGAAATATAAAAGCTATTTTTTTTCTAATTTCATTTAAGTTACGATTATTTAAAGTATTTATATTTATTTCATCAATACTTATATAACCTGTAAAATTATTTAATTTATTAATACATCTTAGAAGTGTAGTTTTCCCTGCTCCACTTTTTCCTAAAATTACAACAAAATCACCCTCAGTAACATTAAAATTCAAGTTGTTTAAAACTTTTTTATTATTATAATTAACTGATAAATTTTTAACAATTAGTTTATTTTTATTCAAAAAAACACCTCCAAAATCTTAAAATATATTATAACATTTAATTAAATAATTTACACTGAATTTATTTACGAATATTGTAAAAAATAAATATTAATATTATAATTTACTTAGAAAATATTTTAGGAGGAATTTATGAAATTATATTTAGCTGGAGCTTTATTTAATGAAGCGGAAATTATGCAAAGATTAAAAGAAGGAAAGATATTAAAAGAAAAATTTGGAAATAATTTAGAAATATTTAATCCAATAGAACAACCTTTTAATGAAAATAAACAATCACTACCAAGCCCTGAAGAAATATTTAAGGTAGATACATTAGCAGTAAATAATTGTGATATTTTTCTAGCAGATATAACTAATGAAGATAGTGGAGTTATGGTAGAATTAGGTATTGCCATAGCTAACAATAAAAAAATAATCGCAATTAACTCTGACATTAGACTAAAATCTGCAAATAAATATTCTATACCTAGTTATGCAATTAATCATTATGTTTTGGGAGGAATATTGACAAAGGGAAAAATTGTTTTTTCATTTGAAGAGGCTCTTAAAGAAATTGAAAATATATTTAAAAAATAAGAATATAGGAAATATTTTCCCATATTCTTATTTTGTATATTCTTCTACTAAATCTAAAACTTCTTCGGTAGTAGAACATTGAATTGCTTTTTCTGCTAGTTCTTTCATTTTCGTTACTTCAAGATTTTTAATTTGACTTCTTGCTTGTAAGATTGAAGTTGCTGACATAGAAAATTCATCTAATCCCATTCCCAAAAGTAAAGGAATTGCAAGAGGATCTCCTCCCATTTCTCCACACATTCCAGTCCATTTACCTTCTTTATGAGAGGCTTCTATCACACTTTTAACTAATCTTAAAATTGCAGGATTGTATGGTTGGTATAGGTATGATACTTTTTCACTCATACGATCAGCTGCCATAGTATATTGAACAAGGTCATTAGTTCCTATTGAGAAGAAATCAACTTCTTTTGCAAATAAATCTGCAATAACCGCTGTTGATGGTATCTCTACCATTATTCCTAATTCAATTTCATCACTTACTCCTACACCTTCTGAAATCAATTTTTCTTTTTCTTCTAAGAATAGTGCTTTTGCATTACGGAATTCTTGAACAGTTGCAATCATAGGAAACATTAAACACAGTTTACCAAAAACCGAAGCTCTTAATAATGCTCTTAATTGTGTTCTAAATAAATCAGTATTATCTAAACAAAGTCTTATGGCTCTATATCCTAAAAATGGATTCATCTCTTTAGGTAAATCTAAATAAGGTAACTCCTTATCTCCGCCAATATCTAAAGTACGAACAACAACAGGTTTATCTCCCATTCCTTCTAAAACTGCTTTATAGGCTTCAAATTGTTCTTCTTCTGTTGGCAGTGAATCACGTCCCATGTATAAAAATTCTGTACGGTATAAACCAACAGCTTCGCCACCGTTATTTTTAACACCATCTAGGTCAGCAGGAGTTCCTATATTTGCAGCTAAAATTACTTCATGATCATCTTTACTAACAGTTTTTTCATTTAATAATTTAGCCCATTCTGCCTTTTTAGATTCAAAATCAGTTTCTTTTACTTTATAATTAGAAATTAATTCTTCTGAAGGATTAATTTCTACTATTCCGTTAAGACCATCTATTATTAGAAAATCTCCATTCTTTACTTGCTCCGTTATATTTCCCGTACCTACTACTGCAGGTATTTCTAAAGAACGAGCCATTATAGCTGAATGAGATGTGCGCCCTCCAATATTAGTTGCAAAACCTTTTACAAAATTTCTATTTAATTGAGCAGTATCAGACGGAGTTAAGTCTTCGGCTATAACAATAACTTCTTCTTCAATTAAACTTGGGTTTGGTAAATTAACACCCAACAAATAAGCAAGTAATCTCTTAGAAACATCTCTTATATCGGCTGCACGTTCTCTCATATAATCATTATCCATCGATTCAAACATATGAATAAACATATCGGAAGTTTCTTTTAAAGCATATTCTGCATTTATCTCTTTAGAAACAATATCCGTTCTAACTGTTCCCATAAATTCTGGGTCATCTAAAATCAGTAAATGGGCTTCAAAGATAGCCGCCTTATCTTCTCCAAGATTAACCAAGGCTTTATCTCTAATTATTTCTAATTCTTTTTTTGATAATTCTACCGCTGCATCGAAACGAGAAATTTCTTCTTCAGTATCTTGAATTTTTCTTTCGATTACTGTTAAATTTGGTTCAACAAAGATGTATGCTTTAGCAAAAGATATACCTTGTGATGCGGCAATACCTTTTAATTGTAACATACTATATTAATCCTTCTTTCTTCAATGTTTCTTCAATAGTATTCAGTGCTACTTCTTCATCTGAACCATCAGCATAGATTGTAACAACTGCATCTTTAGCAACACCAAGACTCATAACACCCATTATTGATTTTAAATTAACTCTTCTTCCTTTAAATTCTAATTCGATATTAGATTCAAATTTAGAAGCTGCTTGCACCAAGAGTGTAGCTGGTCTGGCGTGTATTCCTGTTTCATCAACAATTTTATATTCTCTTTGTAACATAATAAAATTCTCCTTATATATTATATATTTTACATGATTATAATAGCACATACCTTTAATATTTACAAGTCTTTTACAAGTCATAAAAAGAAAAAATAATTTTTTTTAAGTAATTTTTTATATATTTTAAATCTTTATCGAGATATATATTATAAAATATTATCCCAGCCTTTATTTATAATTAAATTTTATTTTAAATATTAAAGTATTTAAAATAAAATGAAAATAGAATGCAAAATAATTATTTTACACTCTATAAACTTAAAAATATTTTTTACTTAATTAATGATTTGTATTCAAGATATTTTTCATGATTTTCATTAAATGCTTTAGCACTTTTATTAATTTCTTTTAAGTCTACTCCTTGCTTTATAGCTGCAAACACACAACCACAATAACATTGTCTATAAATATTATATTCATCACACATTTCAATAGACCTTTTATAACCATTATTTTTTTTAAAATCAGATGGTAGATAATATATAGAAATTTTTTCTTGTAGTTCGTAGCCACTTTCATTGATTACTTGTGCGTTTTTTTTTGGGACTTAGAGTAAGGGCTGAAGCAAAATAATCAAAATTTAATTCTTGTGCTTTTTCTGCTGTACTGTTTAAACGCATTTCATAACATATATGACATCTTTCTCCACCCTCTTTTTCTTCTTCATAACCTCTTACTGCCTTTAAAAATTTACTTGGCTTGTATTCATCAAAAATAAATGAAACATTATTTCCTGTTTTTTTATTAAAATTATCAATAAAATCTTTTTGAACAAGCATTCTTTTAATATATTCTTCTTTGGGATGAATATTAGAATTTGAAAAAAATATTGTAATATCCGAAAATTTTGATAAATATTCTAAAACATAGGTGCTACATGGTGCACAACATGAATGTATTAATAATTTTGGTCTTATATTTTTTCTTTCCCATTCTTTTATTAATTCTTTTAAAACATTATCATAATTTATTTTTTGATTTTTATGTCTTGTATTTATAAATTGTTTACTATCTATCATTTAAAATTGTCCTCTTCTCCTAAATGTTTATAGGCTTTAAAAGTTGCTTTTCTTCCTCTAAGAGTTCTTTCAATAAATCCTTCTTTTACCAAATAAGGTTCATAAACATCTTCTATCGTTATACTTTCTTCTCCAATAGTTATCGCTATAGTTTCTAGTCCTACTGGTTTACCTTCATATCTTTTTACTAAACACTCAAGTATTTTATAATCAATATTGTCAAGTCCACTTGAATCTACCTGTAATAAATCTAATGAATTAATTGCTAATTCTTTTGTGATAATTCCCTCATTTTTTACTTGTGCAAAATCTCTTACCCTCTTTAAAAGTCTATTTGCTATACGAGGAGTTCCTCTTGACCTTTTAGCAATTTGATAGGTACTCATATCATCAATTTGGCAATCATATATATTGGCACTTCTTTTTAATATTTTTTGTAAATCATCACTATTATAAAATTCTAATCGACAGTGGACTCCAAACCTATCTCTTAAAGGAGCAGTCAAAGATCCAGCTCTAGTAGTTGCACCTATTAAAGTAAATGGAGGTAATTCTATCCTGACACTTCTTGAGTCTTCTCCTTTTCCTATAACTATATCTAGATAAAAATCTTCCATTGCTGAATATAAAATTTCTTCTATTGACCTAGTTATTCTATGAATTTCATCAATAAATAAAACATCTCCTGGTTCTAATGTTGTTAATATTGTTGCAAGGTCGCCAGATTTTTCTATACTAGGGCCAGATGTGTATTTAATATTTACTTCCATTTCATTTGCTATTACTGTTGCTAAAGTTGTTTTACCCAGTCCTGGAGGTCCATAAATTAAACAATGGTCTAAAACTTCATTTCTAATTTTTGCCGCTTTTATAAAAATTTCAAGATTTTCTTTTATTTTATCTTGACCTATATATTGTTTTAAAAATTTTGGTCTTAGTGATTGTTCATTTTCTTCTTCATAAGTATTTGATTGACTTGAAAGCAATCTATCATCCATTACAAAATTTATCCTTTCATTATATTATTTAACACTTATTAATAATTTTAATCCTTGTTTTACAAATTCATCTGCTGTTTTATATTCGTATAAAGATAATTGTTTTTCTATTTTTGATAATTCTTTTTTATTATACCCTAAAGCTTCTAAGGCTAAAATTGCATCTATTAATTCTTGATTTTTATTTGTATTGAAATTATTATCGTTTATAAAATCAATTTTACCTTTTAAATCTAAAATAATTTGTTGAGCTGATTTTTTACCTATACCAGGAAATTTAGTCATGTAATTAACATCAGATTTATCTATTGCTTCAATTATTTCATCACTTTTTGCTCCAGCTAAAATAGCTAAAGCACTTTTAGGACCAACGCCTTTTACCTTTAACAAAAGTAAAAAAACTTCCTTTTGTTCTTTTGTTTTAAATCCATATAGTGTATTTGAATCTTCACGTATTTGTTGGCTGATAAAAATAGTTACTTCTTCAGATATAGTATACTCATAAGGATTAGGAACTAAAATATCATATCCTATATAATTATTTTCTAAAATTATATTTTTGGGGCTTATTTCTGTTACAGTACCTTTTATATATGCGTACATTACTTTCTCCTAATTTAAAATATTACATTTTTAAATTATAACATATTATTTTTTAAATACAAAAATAGTTACGCAATTGCGTAACTATTTTAATCTTCATTATAAATTTTTATAGCTAATAACAAAACGCCTATACATATAAAAGTATCTGCAAAATTAAAAATTGGAAAATCATAACCAAATAAATTAAAATCTAAAAAATCAACAACTTCTCCTGTCCTAATTCTATCTATAAAATTACCAATAGCTCCACCTACTATAAGAGAAAATATTATATAATCAATTTTTTTAAATTTTTTTAAATTTTTAAATAAATAATAAAATATACTAATTAAAAATATTATAGTAATTGATATAAAGAATATTCTACTATTTTCTAATATTCCCCAAGCTGCTCCCCTATTTCTATGTGAAGTTATATAGAAAAAATTATTTATAATTTCTACACTTTCTCCTAAATTAAATTTTGTTAAAATTAAATATTTAGAAACTTGGTCTAGTAAAATTAAAATTATTGATATTATACTTACTATTATCATTCTTTTCTCCTATTTATTTTGTAGCTACAAATTTTATATAGTTCACAGCTACTACATTCTGGTTTTTTTGCCTTGCACTTATATCGCCCAAAATGTATTAGTTGATGATGTAATTTACTCCATTTATCTTTAGGAAATAATTTCATTAGCTTATATTCTACTTGTAAAGGAGAATCCGATTTTCTTGCAAATTTTAATCTTTTTGACACTCTCTCAACATGAGTATCAACCGCTATTGCTGGAATATTAAATCCTACTGACATAACAACATTGGCTGTTTTTCTTCCGACACCAGGTAATTTTATTAAATTTTCTAAATCATTTGGTATCGAATAGTTAAAATCTTCTCTTAACATTATAGCCATATTTTTTATATTTTTAGATTTTGCCTTGTATAGACCTAATGTTTTTATATAGTTTTCTATCTCAGCAACATCTGCATCAGCATAATCATCTATGGTTTTAAATCTATTAAATAATTCTGGTGTTGCTCTATTTACATATTCATCTTTGCATTGGGCTGACAATAAAACTGCTATTAAAAGTTCTAAATTATTAGAAAAGTTTAATTCACAATCAACATCAGGAAAAATTTCATCTAAGTATTCTTGAAAAAATTTTAGTTTGTCTTTCTTATTTATTGAGCCAGTCATAATTTAAAATATCGTCCTCATCTAAATCTTTGCTAATTTCTACGGGTTTATTATTCAAAATACCATTTACATAACTAATATTTTTAGATATTCTAAATGCCTCATTTATTTCTTCTTTTGTGAATTTTTTATCAATCCAAGAAGAAATAATATCCATTTCTTTTGAAGTTAATAATTTATTAACTATTTTTTCTGCTAGTAAGCAAAGTTCTTTCAAGGTGTAATATTTTTTATTTTGACTACCTATATTAAAAACTATGTACTTATTAGAGCTAAGCGAAACTATATTTTTAGAATAAAGCTTGTGGATATTGTTCATAAAAACTTCTTCTGGAATTGACAATTCTGCGGAAAAATTTTTAACATTAAATTGTCTTGTTCCTTGTTGAGAAATATAATTTAGTTGTAGTAAGAAAAATGCTTCTTCTTTAGTTAAATTGTATTTAGAGTAATTAAGTAAAAAATCCTGTTCAACAAACAATCCTTTAAAATCAACATTTTGCATTTTATGGTAACAACCTATTTAACAATCTAGGGAATGGAATTGTTTCTCGAACATGACCGTTGCCAGTAATCCAAGCAACTGTTCTTTCTAATCCAAGACCAAATCCTGAATGTTCTACTGAACCGTATTTTCTCAAGTCTAAATACCAACTATAAGCATCTAAATTCAAATTATGATTTTTTATATTTTCTAATAAGACATCATAATTATCTTCACGCTGAGAACCACCTATAATCTCTCCGTATCCTTCAGGTGCAATTAAATCGGCACAAAGAACAGTTCCTTTATTTACTTTGTCTTCTTTCATATAAAAAGGTTTTATATCTTTAGGCCAATGCGTAATAAAAACTGGCTTTTTATATGAATTAGCTATAAATGTTTCATGAGGAGAGCCGAAATCTTCTCCATATTCTATATCATCAAAACCGTTTTCTTTTAAAAGTGCTATCGCATCTTTATACTTAATACGAGGGAAGGCTCCAGTTGCAGATTTAAGCGATTCAATATCTCTTCCTAAAATTTTTAATTCTTTTTCATTTTTGTTAATAACATCGTTAATTAAATAATTAACATATTTTTCTTGAACTTGTAAACTTTCATCATGATTACAAAATGCCATTTCAGGTTCTATCATCCAAAACTCTATTAAATGACGACGAGTTTTAGATTTTTCAGCACGAAAAGTTGGACCAAAAGAATAAACTTTTCCAAATGACATAGCACACGCCTCCATGTAAAGCTGACCAGATTGAGAAAGATATGCTTCTTCTTCAAAATATTTAGTATTAAATAATTCTGTTGTTCCTTCTGGGGCTAAAGATGTTAAAATAGGTGGATCTAGTTTTAAAAATCCTTCTTTTTCAAAAAAATCATAAGTAGATTTTATAATTTGATTTCTTATTTTTAAAATAGTGTGTTGCTTTTTAGACCTAATCCACAAGTGGCGACTATCTGCTAAAAAGTCTACACCATGCTCTTTAGGAGTTATAGGATAATCCGTAGCAATACTAATAACTTTGAAATCAGATATTTCAAGCTCTATACCTGATAACTCTCTAACATTTTCTTTAATTATTCCTGTAACTTCTAGTGATGTTTCTTGTGTTAAGTGTCTTAATTCTTGATATTTTTGCTCACCTAAAGTTTCTTTTAAAGCAACTCCTTGTATAAATCCAGCTCCGTATCTCAACTGGAAGAAAGCAATTTTACCACTACTTCTTTTATTTGCTATCCAAGCACCAAGTTTTACTTCTTCACCAATTTTTTCATTCAAATTATTGATATTCACAACATTTTCTCCTTCTTTGTAAACTAAATTAATTATAATATATCAAATTTTAAATTACAATTAATATTTTCAATTATTTATTTCATATATTTCATCAAATAAATTTTCTATATATTTTTTATAGTATATTATAGAATTATCAGCATAACATATATAGTCTAAATTAGTATTTTTTTCTAAATCTTTATATAAATCATGGAAACTACTATAATAAGAATAATTTTTGTATCTAACACTACTTTTTTTATTCCTAAAAGAATAAGCAATATCTTTACTAATTTCATTATTAAATACATATAATTTTTTTCTAGAAAAGTTTTTTGAATTTGCTATTTCTTTTACACTATTTATTTTTTTTATTTTTAATATATTATCTGTATTTTTTATAAAGTATATTTTTTTGTTATAAAATTTATTTATGATTAATTTTTCTTTTTTTAGGTTATTATATTTTAAATAAAAAGAATTAGGATTATTTATTATTTCAAATTTATAATATCCCATATTAGAAAAATTTAAAATAAAATATAATTTTTTTAAAAATTTAGAAGTATGTATTAACTTGAAATTTAATCTTATAAAATCTTCATTAATAGTAGCTAACTCTTGTAATATAATTTCTATTGAATCTTTATATAAAGATAAATTGTCTTTAACATAAATTTCATGTAGATTTTTTATGAAAATTTCTAAATTATCCCTAAGGTTTTTTATTTTTAAATTATTATATTTAGAATAAACTTTATTTAACTCTGTTAATATATCTTTAAAATATATTTCTTCTGCAAAAAGTTTTCTAATTTCTAATCCCATTATATGTTTATCGTCAAATATTAAATTACAATCTTCATATTCTTTTTCAATAATTAAATTTAATAAACTTTTATAGTTTGTAACTAAAAAAGACGTGCTTTTAGAAACTTCTAATGCTTTATTGTAATAGTAATTTTCTTTTTTATTTTTAGCTCTAAAATAATCAACTATTACTTTCTCATTATAATCTAAATTTAATTCTGATAAATCTCCCTGTTTTGTTTCTGCAATCCAAACTAATATTTTCATGTATAAAAGTTGATTAATATTAGTATTAAAATCATATTTTTTCTCTATATTATCCAAAAAATTCAAGTTAATATATTCTGAATAATTTTTAATTATTGTATATGAATTGCTATCTTTAATACATTTACTGATATATTTTTCTTCTGGAATAGATGTAATATAAAGATTTTTATTAGAAATATTATTACCACTTTTTATAATTATTTTTCTAAAGCTGATATTATTTACAATAAATAAATCTTCTTTATAATTATTGTCTATAAATATCCCCTTATAATTATTTATAAAAAAATACATATCATAAGAATAGTTTTTCAGCAAATCAATTATTTTTTGATAATTATTCATTGGGAATCTTGCTATTTTTTTTAATATCGTAAATAATAATTCATAAGTTACAAAAGCATCTGTATCTGCCCTATGATAATCTCCATTAGCATTTATTCCTAAATTTTCAGCCAACTCTGATAATTTATAGCTACTTAAGGATGGAAAAAATATTTTACATAAGTCTACCGTATCTATCATAGACTTAGGCTTGTAATATATATTCGCTTTTAAAAATTCTTCTTTTAAAATTGAATAATCTTGTAAAACTCCATGGCAAATTAAACTTGAATTTTTTAATTTGTCATATATTTCTTCTGCCAAATCAGAAAAGCTTTTTTGGTTTTCTAACATTTCATTAGTTATACCTGTTAAATTAACCAAAAAGGGAGATATTTCATTTTTAGGTTTAAAATAATAATTAAATTCACCTATAATTTTCAAATTTTTATCTAAATTTAAAATAGCTATTTGTATAATTTCTTTTTCTTCCGTAACTTCTATATCGACTACTGAAAAAGAAGTGTTTATCATAACTATAACCTCACTTCTTTTTTTATAAATTCTTTTATTTTTTCATTTTTATTTTCTAATATTCCATCAAGTATTGCATTTACTACTATCTTATTAATATCTTTTATCCACGAACCAGGTTTTTTATTTGGAAAAATTTGCATTATTTGTTTATTATCAATATCAATATCAGTAAATGACTTTATTGGTAAATTTATATTTAAAATATCTTCTTCTGTACAAAAATTATAAATTTTAATTATAAATAAAACATCTTCAATATTATTACTATAAAGTATATTTTTTAAAGGTGTATTTTCTTCAAACATTTCTTTAATAGTAATATAGTTTTTAATTTCCTTATACTCATCTTTAGATAATTTTAATTTTTTGACATCAGCAAATTCAATATTATTTTTATCTAACAAATAAAATATTGCCTGCTCAAATTTAAAACAACAAAAATCTGTATATTCTTTAACTTTATTGAAAAAAGGAATGTATTTATTTAATTCACTTTCTATAATAAGTTTCATAGCATGTTTATTTGCACATCCTTGAAATAATTTTTTAAATTCAGCAACTATACGCTCTATTGATATAAATTTTATTAATTCTTTATTTTTGCATATCGCTAAATATGTATCTTGGTCAATACTAAAATTTAATTTTGCAACAAATCTAAAAGCCCTTAACATTCTTAAAGCATCTTCATTAAATCTTTCATTTGCTTCATTAACAGTTCTTATTATTTTATTTGATAAATCAGATTTTCCGCTATACAAATCTAATAAATTTCCATTTTTATCCAGTGTCATTGCATTTATCGTGAAATCTCTGCGTTCTAAATCAGAAGGTAAACTTGTAATAAATTCTACATCTTCTGGAAATCTGTGCTGAATATAATTTTTTTCACTTCTAAATGTTGTTATTTCATATTGTTGCTTATTGAATATAACTGTAACTGTTCCGTGCTTTATACCCGTATCAAATGTTTTTGGAAAAATTAATTTTATTTCTTCTGGTTTTGCTGATGTTGTTATATCTATATCAGAAAATTTTTTACCCAATAGATAATCTCTAACGCAACCGCCTACAAAATATGCCAAGTAACCATGATTTTCTAAAATTTCTAAAATTGGTATTGCATTTGAAAAATTATCTTTAAAATTTTTATCCAAACACTCTTGCATATATTTCCTCTAAGCTAGATATATGATATTTATAATTAAAGCAATCTTCTAACTCTTCACTCGATAAATAAGACATTATTTCATTATCTTTTATTAGTAAATCTTTGAATAAAATTTTATTTTCCCAAGCATGCATTGCCTTAGGTTGCACAAGGTCATAGGCACTTTCTCTTGAAACTCCTTTTTCTATCAATTTAAGCATAATTCTTTGAGAAAATATTACGCCATAAGTTTTATTTATATTTTCTGCCATATTTTCTTCAAAAACTGTTAAATTACTTATTGTATTTATAAATCTTGTAAGTTGGTAATCCATAAGATTAGTTGCATCTGCTGAGATAATTCTTTCTGCTGAAGAATGAGAAATATCTCTTTCATGCCACAAAGCAATATTTTCAAATGAAGTAAGCATGTAACCTCTTAATACTCTAGCTAAACCTGACATATTTTCTGATGATATAGGATTTCTTTTGTGGGGCATTGCACTTGACCCTTTTTGCCCTTTTCTAAAAAATTCTTCGACTTCTCTAACTTCAGTTCTTTGCAAATGTCTTATTTCTACTGAAAATTTTTCTATACTACTAGCTATTAAAGCCAATGTAGAATAATAATGTGCATGTCTATCTCTTTGTAGTACCTGTGTAGAAATTTTACTAGAATTTATTCCAAGTTTTTCACAAACATAATCTTGTATATATGTCGGAATGTTGGCGTAAGTTCCAACAGCTCCAGATATTTTACCAGCTTCTACTTGTTTTGCTGCGATATTAAAACGTTCTAAATTTCTATTCATTTCTTCATACCACAAAGCCATTTTCAAACCGAAAGTTGTTATTTCTGCGTGAACACCATGAGTTCTACCCATCATAAATGTATTTTTATATTGATAAGATTTTTCTTTTAAAACCTCTATTAATTTTATTATTTTAGTTCTTATTATTTCATTTGCTTGTTTGTATAAATAACCGTAGGCAGTATCAACCACATCCGTAGAAGTTAGACCGTAATGAACCCATTTTTTTTCTTGACCTAAAGTTTCACTTGCTGCTCTTGTAAAAGCTATAACGTCATGTCTAGTTTCTCGTTCAATTTCGTATATTCTGTTAATATCAAAAGATGCTTTTTCACGTAATGTAGCAACATCTTCTTTGGGGATTTGTCCTAAGTGGCTCCACCCTTCACAAGCAAGTATTTCAACTTCTAACCAAGCCTTAAATTTATTTTCTTCTGACCAAATTTCTTGCATTTCTTTTGTAGAGTATCTTTCTATCATTTTAATTCTCCTTTTAAATCATCAATATACAAACTATTTTAACAGATATTTTCTTTTATTAAAACAAAAAATAAACAATTTAAGTATTTATTTTATTTTTCTATTTATATCGTACGAGTTTTATTTTGTGAATATTAAAGAATACCACTCATTATCACTTGTTTCTTCAAGTAATTTAAATCCTACCTCAAGTGCTTTTTTAATTAATTCTTCTTTCTTATCTTTGATAATTCCAGATGTTATAAAATATCCATCTTCTTTCAAAAGTTTATAAACGTCATTAAGCATTAATTCTATTATGTGGGCTAGAATGTTCGCCACTATAACATCATAACTTGCAGTTTCATTTTCTAGTAAATTAGCTGCTTCTACTTCTACCCTATCAGAAATATTATTTAAAGCAAAATTTTCTTTTGCAACATTCACAGCCATTTTATCTAAATCTACTGCCTTTAATTTTCCTTTTGTTAAATGGCTAGCTGCTATGGTTAATATTCCACTTCCACAACCAACATCTATTAAGTCATAATCATTTTTTACATACTTTTCTAAATTTTTTATACATAAAGATGTTGTTTCGTGTCCTCCAGTTCCAAATGCCATACCTGGATCAATATTTATAATAAATTTATTATCCGTATTTTTATATTCACGCCAAGTTGGAACTATTACAAAATTTTTTCCTATATCTAACACATCAAAATATTCTTTCCAAGAATTTTCCCAATCTGCATCTTGAATTATTTTAGTTTTAAAACTGTAAAAATTTCCAATATTTATAAATTCTGATAAATTGTTAATTTCTGTTTTTAAATTATTAAAAATTTCATCTGTAAAATTTAATTCATTTATATAGCCTTTGACAATAACTCCTTGACTAGGAAAATCTTTTTTCTCTACACCGACTATTGTTCCAAAATTATCATCTAAATTTTCTGATAAGATAGATGGGTCTTCTACATAAATACCAGTAGAATTATAATCTAATAAAATTGCTTCTATTATTTCGCTCGCTTCTTTTGTAGTATGTATACTAATTTCAATCCAATTCATTATAATTTTCTCCTAAACAAATAATATTAAAATTATAACATTAAATAGACTATTTTTCATAATATTATTTTAAATTCTTTTCATAGATTTAGATGTAATTTCATTATATAATTATATGTGAAAAAATTTTATTAATTTTAGGAGTTACTATTGAATAAAAAAAATTACGACTACATATTAAAAAGTAAATATTCTCCCAAAGGAGACCAAGTACAAGCAATAGAAAAATTAACAGCAGGAATTATTGATGGAGAAAAATATCAAACCTTACTAGGTGCAACTGGAACAGGAAAAACTTTTACCATATCCAATATTATTAAAAATACTGGCAAGCCAACTTTGGTTCTTGCCCATAATAAAACATTGGCTGGCCAACTCTATAACGAATTAAAAGCATTTTTCCCAGAAAATAGAGTTGAATATTTTGTTTCTTATTATGATTATTATCAGCCAGAAGCCTACGTTCCTTCAACTGACACTTATATAGAAAAAGATTCTTCAGTCAATGACGAAATAGATAAACTTAGACACAGTGCGACAGCTTCATTATTTGAAAGAAATGATGTAATAATTGTTGCAAGTGTTAGTTGCATATACGGTTTAGGTTCACCAGAGGAATATCAATCATTGCAACTTCATCTAAGAGTAGGAATGGAAATTTCAAGAAATAAAATATTAGAAAAATTAATTAGTATTCAATATATTAGAAACGACATAGATTTTTCTCGTGGTAATTTTAGGGTGCGTGGTGATGTTATAGAAATTTTTCCAGCTTCCAAAAGTGAAAATTCAATAAGAATAGAAATGTTTGGTGATGAAATAGATAGAATAAGAGAAATAGATTCACTAACAGGAGAAATTTTATATGAGATGGAATATGTAACAATTTTTCCTGCAAGTCATTTTATTGCTGGAGATGAAACTACCAAAGAAGCAATTAAAAGAATAAGAAAAGAGCTAGACGAGAGATTAAAAACATTAAAATTAGAAAATAAATTATTAGAATATCAACGTTTGGAACAAAGAACTAATTATGACTTAGAAATGTTAGAAGAAATGGGATTTTGTTCAGGTATCGAAAATTATTCACTTCATCTAACTTTAAGAGATATCGGTTCTACTCCCTACACTCTCTTAGATTATTTTCCTGATGATTGGTTATTAGTTATTGACGAATCGCACGTAACAATTCCTCAAGTTAGGGGTATGTACAACGGAGACCAAGCAAGAAAAAAAGTTTTGGTCGATTACGGTTTTAGATTACCATCTGCACTAGACAATAGACCCTTAAACTTTAAAGAATTTGAAAAAAAATTAAATCAAGTAATTTTTGTTTCTGCAACACCAGGAGATTATGAATTAGAAATAAGTAACAATATTGTTGAACAAATTATAAGACCGACTGGATTATTAGACCCGATTATAGAAATTCGTCCTGTAAGTAATCAAATCTTTGACCTAACTAAAGAAGCAGAAAAAATAATTAAAAATGGAGAGAAAATTTTAGTAACCACACTAACAAAAAAAATGGCAGAAGCCTTAACAGACTATTTAAAAGAAAATGGACTAAGAGTAAAATATTTGCATTCAGATATTAAAACATTAGAAAGAACAGAAATAATTAGAGATTTACGTTTAAATAAATTTGATATACTGATAGGAATAAATCTTTTAAGAGAAGGTTTGGACATTCCAGAAGTATCTTTGGTTGCAATACTAGATGCAGATAAAGAAGGATTTTTACGTGGCGACAAAGCTCTTCTCCAAACTATAGGACGAGCTGCAAGAAATTCTAACGGTCGAGTAATAATGTATGCAGATACTATTACTCGTAGTATGAATAAGGCAATCAAAGAAACTACAAGAAGAAGAGAAATACAAGAAGAATATAATAAAATTCATAATATTACTCCAAAAACAATTATAAAAGACATAAGTGATTCTATAGGAGTTAAAAAAGAAAAATACAATGACCTCGAAGAAAAAATTGATAAATCAAAAGATAAAACTACAATTTCTGACATTAAAAAATATTTAGAAGAATTAGAAAAAGAAATGTTTACTGCGGCTGGTAATTTTGAATTTGAAAAAGCTGCAGAAATTAGAGATAAAATATCAGAAACTAAAACTAAATATAGTATTGAATAATCTTATTATATGATATAATAACACTTACAACTATAAAAAATTAGGAGAATAAAATGAAAAAAGAAAATATAGCAATAATTTATGGTGGAAAAAGTGCAGAACATGAAGTTTCATTACTTACTGCAAAATCAATAATAAATGCAATTAATAAAGAAAAATATAATATTTCTCCAATATTTATTTCTTATTCAGGGCAATGGGCAAAAGGAAAAAATATTACTGAAGAAATTAAAGATGAAAAAACTTTAATATTTGATAATTTTAATGAAAATATTAGTGAACTACTATTTTATGAAAATAAGAAATATGAGGTTGTATTTCCTGTATTACATGGACCTAACGGAGAAGATGGAACTATCCAAGGATTTTTAGAAATAATGAACCTTGCTTATGTAGGAAATAACGTTTTATCTTCAGCAACTGGTATGGATAAATCGATAATGAAAAAATTATTTGCTAGTGCCAACCTACCTCAACTTCCTTATTATGATTTTCTTGCAGTTGATTGGAAAAATAATAAAGAAGATATTTTAAATAAACTTGAAGATTTACTACCTTATCCTATGTATGTAAAACCAGCTAATCTAGGTTCATCTGTAGGAATAAGTAAATGTAATAACAAAAATGAATTAATAGCAGGCATTAATTCTGCATTAAAATTTGATAGAAAAATAGTTGTTGAAGAAGGTCTTGTCGGAGCAAAAGAAATTGAAGTAGCTGTACTGGGTTATAAGGAAATAAAAGCAACAGACCCAGGAGAAATAATAAATATATCAACAACTGAATTTTATGATTACGAAACTAAATATACAGACGGACAATCAAAAATGGAAATACCTGCACAAATTAACGAAGAATTTTATCCACTCTTTAAAGAAATTGCAGAAAAAGCATTTAGAGTTTTAGACTGTTCTGGTCTTGCCCGTGCCGATTTTTTCTTAACAAAAGACAATAAAATATTTATAAATGAAGTTAATACTATGCCAGGCTTTACCCCATTTTCAATGTTCCCAGCACTATGGGCTAACATGGGAATTAAATATGCTGATTTAATAGAAGAAATTATAAAACTTGCAAAAGAAAGATATGAAGAAAGAAAAGAAATTCAAAACGAATGTAAGTAGGAAAAAATATGAATTATAGTCTTAACGAATTAAATACAATACTTAATTCAAATAAACTAGTTATAAAAAATGATATTTTTATTAAAGGAATTGCCATTGACAGTAGAAAAGTACAAAAAGGAGATTTGTTTATTCCTTTTATTGGAGAAAATGTTGATGGACATGAATACATAGATACAGCATTTAAAAATGGGGCTAGTGCTTCTCTATCTATGAAAAAAAATATAGCTACCAAAAATAATATTATTTTTGTTGAAGATAGTCTAGTAGCTATCCAAAAACTTGCAGAAAATTATTTAACAAAATTAAATGCGAAAGTTATAGCAATTACGGGTTCAAACGGAAAAACAACTACAAAAGATATAGTTTCAGAAATTCTATCATCTAAATATAAGGTTCACAAAACAAGTGGTAATTATAATAATGAATTAGGTCTACCTATAACTATTCTAGCAGCACCAGAAGATACAGAAATATTAGTATTAGAAATGGGAGCAGATGGATTTGGACAATTAGAATTTTTATCTAAATTAACTCAACCTGATTTTGCTATAATAACAAATATTGGTGAAAGCCATATTGAATTTTTTAAAGATAGAAGTGGTATTGCAAGAGGAAAATTTGAAATTACTTCACATTTAAAAAAAGACGGTTTATTTATTTATAACGGTGATGAAGAGCTACTAAATAATATTGTAAAATCTAGTAAAATAAATTACATTTCTTGTGGTATAAACAGTAATAATAAAGTAATTTTAGAAAATTATACACAAGAAAATAATATTATAAAATTTAATATAAGTAATATAGATAGAGAATTAAAAACTAAATTAAAAGGAAAACATAATCTTTTAAATATTATGTATGCTAGTGTTATAGCTAAATCTTTAAATATTAGCGATGAAACTATAATTAAGTCTATTGAAAATATAAAAACAATAACAAAAATGCGATTGGAAAACATAGATTATGGCAATAATTCTTTAATAATAAATGACGCATATAATGCCAGCCCTACTTCTATGAAAGCTGCAATAGATGTTTTAGAAGAAATAAATGGTTATTCTTACAAAACAATTGTATTGGGCGATATGTACGAACTAGGTAGTAACGAAATTAATTTTCACAAAGAAATAGGATTATATATTTCAAAAAATAAAAATACTACTATAAATAAAGTAATTTCTGTTGGGAAATTAGGAAAACATATTACTGATACAATTGATAATAAAAATATAGAAATAAAAAGTTTTACAACTACTAAAGAAGTTGCTGAATACCTAAAAGAAAATAAGAAAACAAATGAAATTATTTTATTTAAGGCTAGTAGAGGAATGAAGTTAGAAACTGTAATAGAAGAAATAAAAAAATAGATTGATACTTATCAATCTATTTTTTATACTTTTGTTAGAAAAGAATTTTCAGATTTTTCAAAACCAATATTACTATAATAGTTAATTGCATTAGGAGCAGCTAATAATACTATCTTTGTATCTTTCATTAATTTATTTTTAACTTCTTCTATTAACTGTTTACCTATTCCCTTATTTTGATATTCAACATATACTGCTAAGTCAGAAATATAACAACAATAATAAAAATCTGTTACACATCTTACTATACCTACTAAATTTTGATTCAAATAAGCACCTATTAATAAATTAGAATTATCTAATATATTTTTTATTCTATTTTTATCATTTACTGGTAGTCTTTCTCTTAATGTTGACTTATTAAGAATTTCAATAAAATCTTCAACAGAAATTTTTTCGATTATTTTATAATTAACATTATTAATTACTTACCTCTTAACTTGTTTGCTATAAACTTATTAGCAGTTAATTCCACGTCATTATTTAATTCTAAAAATTCGTAAGTTCCATATTTATTGTCTAAAGCAGCTTTTATTAAATAATCTGTTACATTAGGATTTTTAGGTAGTATTGGACCATGAAGATAAGTTCCTATTAAATTATTATAAAGTAAGCCCTCTTTTTTGTCATGGTCATTATTTCCATAACCTACTATAACATTACCCAAGCTATTATAATTATGATATGTTCTTCCTCCGTGATTTTCAAAACCAACTATATCTCCAAACTTTTCAGATTCTAATAATATATTTCCAACAAGTCTTGGTTTATTTGCAAGAGATTCTGTATAAAAATCTAAAATATTTAATCCCGCTAACTTATTTCCATCAGCAGTTTTGTAATATTCACCTAAAAATTGATAACCTCCACATATAGTTAAGGCTGGTATACCATCTTCTATCGCTACTTTAAATTCATTTTTTATTTTTACAAATTGTTCAGTAGCAATAGATTGTTCCCTATCTGAACCACCACCAATAAAAAACATATCACAATTAGAAAGTTTTACTCCCCTCGTATCAGTAATATTTTCTACTTCTAAATTTATTCCACGCCACTCGCAACGTTTTTTTAATGAGATGACATTTCCTATATCTCCGTAAAGATTTAACTTGTCTGGCATAAAATGATATAATTTTAAGTTCATTATCTTACCTACTTTCTAATTCTTTTTGAGTTTCTACCAATGCGGTGTAATTAGGTATTACAATATTGTATTCACTATTGAGATTTTTTAATTTTTTAACAGCTAATTTAATATTTTCTTCTACAAAAATTTCTGTTTTTATATCAGCATATTTAATTCTTAAAGCCAAGTCTTTAGCCCTTTTACCAGCACAAATAATATTAGCAATATTTTGCTTTTTTAAAATTTCAAAATTTGAATCCCATATCCAAGAAATATCAAATCCATCTGCCCCATTATCATTTAATACAATAAGATAGTTTATAGCTGAATTTTTATTAATTGTATTTGCCATAGATAAAGATACATTCATACCTGCTGGATTTTTTGCTAGATTTATTAAAGTCATGGCTTCTTTGGAATTTTTTAAAATTTGCATTCTTCCGTTATTAGAAGAATAAGTTGAAATTCCTTTTTTTATTTCCTCTTCACTTAAACCTAAAACTTTTAGTGTTGCATAGGCTGAAATTAAATTATATATATTAAAATCTCCTAATTGATTAGTTGAAAATAGCCCTTCATTATTTATTGATAAATTTATAATCGGATTAACTTCTGCTAAAGTTACTTCGTAATCTGGCTCTACTCTTTTAAAAGAACAATTATCACAAGAATAATTACCTAATTGACTATAATTAATATGAGAATAATTTAACTTATTAGAACAAACAGGACAAAATTTTGATTCAGTAATTCCAATATCTTGAAATTTATATGCCCCATCTTTTATCCCAAAATAAACATTATTTTTCCCGTATTTTGATAATCTATTTACAAAAGGGTCATCGCTATTTAGAATTAACTGAATATCTTTGTCTTTAATTTCATCAGCTATTGTATTTATTAATGTATCAATTTCTCCAAATCTATCAATTTGGTCTCTAAAAAAATTATTAAATACAAATTTTGTAGGTATTATATAGTTCATTACTTTTTTTATTGAACCTTCGTCAATTTCAATAATGGCTATTTTTGTATCTGGTTTACTTTGAATTGCAAACGTAGATATTATGCCATCTAGCATATTTGCACCTTCAAAATTATTAATAATATTAAAGCCTGATTTTTTCAAAGTATGGCCTATTAAGTTAGAAGTAGTTGTTTTTCCGTTAGTTCCTGTAATAAATACTATTTCATTAAATTGATTTGATAGTTTATTTAATATATTTTTATCTAATTTTCTCAAAATTTTTCCAGGTAAATCCGTTCCTTTCTTACCAACAAGTATGCTAGAAAATCTTATTAATTTTGCTAATACACTATAAAATTTTATCATCTTAACTCCTTAATTAATTTTTACTAGAATCAAACATATATCCAGTTCCCCAAACCGTAACAATCATTTTTGAAACTGCAGGAGAGTATACATTAATTTTTTTTCTTATACGTTTTATATGAGTATCGACAGTTCTTAAATCGCCATAAGAATCATAATTCCATACTGCTTTTAATAATTCAGTTCTGCTATGTACTTTATCGGGATATTTAGATAAAAATATTAATAGTTCAAATTCTTTTGGAGTTAAATTTATTTCATAACCTGAAACAAAAACTTTATGAGAATTAACATCAATTATTAATTCATTAAATACCAATACATCTTTAACACTAAATTCTGGCATATAAAAAACACTTTTTTTCGTTCTTTGTAAAATTGCCTTAACTCTCAAAACTACTTCTCTTGGACTAAAGGGTTTAATAACATAGTCATCTGCCCCCATTTCAAAACCGTCAACCCTACTTTGTTCGTCTCCCTTGGCAGAAATTATTATAATTGGTGTAGCCTTAGTAGTTCTTACTTCTCTTAATATTTTTATTCCATTTAATTTTGGTAAATGAATATCTAACAGAATACAAGAGTAATCAACATTTTTTAATTTTTCCAAACCCACTTGTCCATCACAGGCTTCGTCGACTATGTACCCCTCTCTTTCCAGGTACATTGTTAAAAGTTTTCTTATTCTTTCTTCATCATCTATTACAAGTATTTTTTCTGACATATATTAGTTCTCCAAATTCAAAAAATTATCCGTTTTTAGCTTTATTTATTAGTGATTTTACTTCATGAATAGTTAATGGACGATATTCTCCTATTTTAAGTCCCTCTAAATTTAAGCCCTCTATTGCTACCCTTTTAAGTTTGATTACTTCATAACCTAAAGCTTCAAACATTTTTCTAACTTGTCTATTTTTACCTTCAAAAATAGTTACTTGAATAAGTGTATTGCTAGACTTGTTCTTATTTTTTACAATACTTACTTTGGCAGGAGATGTTTTATAATTATCTATTCTAACTCCAGATTTTAAAATTTTTATATGTTTTTCGTCTATTGAACCCTTAATTTTAGCAATATAGGTTTTACTAATCTTGTGTTTAGGATGTGTAATTAAGTTTGTAAATTCTCCATCATTAGTCATAAGTAAAAGACCTGAAGTATCATAATCTAATCTTCCAACAGGAAAAACTCTCTCTGAAACATTTGTGAAAAAATCTTTTACACATTTTCTATCTTTTTCATCAAACATTGAAGTTATAACTTTTTCTGGTTTGTAAAATAAATAATATCTTTTATTTTCTTTCAGCAGCCTAATTCCTTCAACAATTATTATATCGCTAGAACTAGCTTTAGTCCCAAGTTCTCTAACAACTTGTCCGTTAACTGTAACTTTACCATCTTTTATTAATTCTTCAGCCTTTCTTCTAGATGTATAACCAGAAGCCGCTATTAATTTCTGTAATCTTTCTTCCATTTTTTCCTCCTACTATTAAAATTATAATTTCTCATTTATATTTTCTTATATTTTAGGTAATTCTTCTATTTTTTCTAAACCAAATATATCTAAAAATAAGTCAGTCGTTTCATATAATTTTGGTTTTCCAATTTTATCTAAAGTCTTGTTTGAAAAAATAAGTTCTTTTTCCAATAAATTATAGAGCATGCTATCACTATTAACTCCTCTTATTTCATCTATTTGAGCTTTAGAAATAGGTTGATTATAAGCAATTATTGCCAGTGTTTCCAAAGCGGCTTTTGACAATTTAACTAAATTTTTAGAAGACAATTTTTCTTTTATGAATTTATAAATATTATCCTTAACCAACATTTTATAAACACCACCAAATTTTTTTATGACAAAAACTTTGGAATTTTTATTGTATTCATTAAGAAATATATTTAAAATATTTTCTGCTTCATTTAAAGTAATATCAGAGAAAATTGAATAATATTCTATGGATATCCCTTCATCGCCTTTTATAAAAAATAAGCCTTCTAATATTTCTTTTGTATTATCTAATAACATAAATTTATTTTTACTAAATATCTTTAGCCGCGATATATAGTTTTTCTCCTAACTCATTACAAATAATTAACTGTTCTCTTAACATATCTAAAATACAAATAAAAGCTGCGACTAATTCATCTCTAGTTTGAAAATTCAAAATAAATTTTTCAAATTCAAATTTACTATCGTAAGATTTTATTTTGAAAATTATTTCTTCTCTAATTTTTTCTATGGATATTTCTTTCCTATAACGTATATTTTCTTCTAATTTTCTTAATTTATTGGAATTTTCTAAGATGTTTTTAAAGGCTACATATAGCTTTTTAGCAGGCATATTCATTAATTTGGAATCTAACAAGATTTCTTCATTTTCTTTTTCTCCAAAATTATTTCTTATTTCCTGCATTTCAGATAAAATACTTTGAATTTCCTTGTAATTCTTATAATCTACAAGTTTCGTTACTAATTCTTCTTCAATATAGTCGGCTTCTTCATCTTTGGGTAGTAAACTTTTACTTTTAATAAGTATTAGTGTTGACGCCATAACAATATAATCTTCAGCATTTTCTAATGAAATTTCGTCTAATTGCTTAATATATTCTAAATAACTATCTGTCAATTTTTCTATGGGTATATTATGAATATCTATCTCCATCTTTTCAATAAGGTGAAGCAGTAAATCCATTGGTCCTTGGAAAACTTCTAATTCTACATTGTACATTAAATATATTTCCTAACTATTAATTCTATTTCTAGGATGATTTTTTATAATTTTATTTATCTTTGAACTTTTATTCATACTATCTAAATAATTTTTTAAACTTTGAATTGTGCTTAATCCCAAAAGTTCCCTTACTTCGTCTATTGATATGCCATCTTCTAGTAAATGAACTGCCAAGGAATTTCTAAAAGTTGTTGGATTAAGGTCTTTTGTAATTGAAATATCTTCCGCTCTTCTCTTGAAAATTTTCCAAAATCCCTGTCTTGTTAATTTATCTCCTTTTGAAGAAACAAATAAATATTCCATACTATCAAATTTTTTATTACATTCAAAAATATATTTATGCAAAGAGTTTATAGTTTCTTTATTAAGTGGTACAGTATGAATAATATCTTTTTGTCCCTTATATTTTAAATAGCCTATTGATAAATTTACATCTTCATACTTTAAATTTATACAATCTGTTGGTTTTATTCCTATTGCATAAACCAATTCAAAAATTGCCTTATCTCGTAATTCAATAAAAGTATCTCCCTTAAAATTCAGAATTTCACTTATTTCTTCCCTAGAAAATATCACTATTTCTTCTTCAAGTAAATTATTTTTTTTTATTGGTAAGTCAATCTTTATCTTGTTTGCAACAAGATTTTCTTCGAATAAAAATTTATTAAACATATTTATAGAGGAAACTATTCTTGAAATTGTTGAAATTGAATAATTTTCTTTTTTTAAAAATAATAAGTATTTTTTTACGTCTTCGTTATTTGTTGTAAAATTTTCCAGTATTTTTTTTAATGAATAATTATTTAATTTTGTAATATCCAATATATAAGAGTTTATAGTATTTTTAGACAGGGATTTATTTTCTAAATATGTTCTAAATCTATCAATTATTTTTACAGTCATTAGACCTCCAATTATTAATTTTTATTAAAAATATACTTATCGTGTATGGTTGAAATAAAAAGATTAAATAATAATATCAATATTGTTAATAGTATTGCCCTATGCCCAAAGATATTAGAAAAAATTCCTCCTACAATTACTCCAGAAAAGAAAAACAATATTATTACAAAATACAATATTAATTTATTTCTACTAGCTAATTCTTTCTTATAAAAATATCTAAACAAATGTTCACTAGCCGACCTTAAATTCCCAGTACAGAAAATACTAGCAAAGGGTATTTTATTTACAGTTCTAAAACTATCATACTGCATGGCACAAACAAATGAAATAATAAGTGGTCTTATATCAAAAACAATAATATTAGGTACTAAATATACAATAACTAATAATATGGTCTGAATGATTAAGGATAAATTAAGATACCTAGCAATAGATAAATTTGAATATTTTGTTACAATATATTCATTAAAAATAACACCCATAATAAAAAATAAAACTGGTGGTACATAGTTAAAAGAGGTTAAAAAATCTCCTTTTGCAATTTCTAAACCTATAAATATTAAATTTCCTGTTTGAGCATTAGCAAATATTCCCTTTGAATTTATAAAAGTATAAGCGTCAAAAAATCCTCCAACAAATGTTAATAATAATGCTACCAATATTTGTTCATTACTGGGTAAGTTTTTATTTAAAATAATTAAATTTTTTATTTGCATAATAGATTATTGACCTTAGTCAAAAATAACCTCCCATTCATCAACATTTTTATAACATTCAAAACACATTTCTATCTGCTCTTTTGTTGTTCTATTTTGTGAAAGTTCAGGTAATTCATTTAACGAAAAAAATCCAACAGATTCTGTTTCTGTATTTTCTAAAAAATTATGACTTAAATAATCACATAAAACAAAAATTTTCATCATTCCCAAAGGAAATGAATATTCATGATGCTTATTATAATTTAATAGAGCTATAACTTTTATAGGATTTACTACTGCACCAGCTTCTTCATAAGATTCCTTAATTATATTTTCCCTTAATGTTTTATTTACATCTTGGTAGCCGCCAGGTAAAGCCCACTTTCCATCTATTTTTTCTTTAACTAAAAGTATCTTATAATCTTTTATTATAACTGCCCTATTTTCTATTTTAGGAGTTTGATACCCTACTTCATTTGCAAAAAAATTTTTTACTTTTTTTATTGGAAGTTTATATTTATAACTTATCATTTCACAAGCTATTTCTCTAATTCTTTCTGCTCTTTCAATATCAAACTGATTTTTACTATATGCTAGAGTATTTTGTGCTAAAAACTGTAATTCTGTCGCCCAAGAAACTAGCAAATCTGATTTGTATATTTTAATAACATCTTCTAAAAACTTTATACATATAGAATTTTTAATGTCTAAAAATTCATAATCATTCAATATTAGAAATACACTTTGACAATTACTTGTTATTTTATCTTTATTTGCAGTTAAATATAGAGTATTTTTTATGGGGCTATCAATCCTATCTATATAATCAAAATTAATATTATTTTCTAAATAAAGATTTTTTATATTGTTGTCAATTATATCTTTTAATTCAATATCTATTAATAATTTTTTAAACATTAACTAACACCCTACTATAAAATTAATATAATATATATTTTACATTTTTTTATAATTTATGTAAACTCTAAACTATTTTTAAATAAAATAAAAAACGAGATTAATTCTCGTTTTATTAGAATGTTTTAACAGATGTAAATGGATAATATCTTAGCATAACTTTTCCTACGATAGTGTCTTTTTTAACAAAACCAAATGACCTACTATCCGTGCTGTTTGGTCTATTATCTCCCATAACAAAATATGAACCTTCTGGAACAGTTTTTGATTTCGTGCTTATTAAGTATTCAATATTAAAATCTAGCGTAAGATTCACATTCTTAGAATTAGATTTTAACTCTGATTTTTTTTTCTCCAAATATGGTTCTTCAAATTTTTCACCATTAATGTACAAAACATCATCTATAACTTCTACGGTATCTCCAGGAATACCAATTATTCTTTTTATATAATCATCTGTTTCATTAGCGTGAAAGACTATTACATCTCCTCTTTCATAATTTTTACTAACTTTATTTATAAGCACTTTATCACTATCTGCGAATGTGTAATCCATAGAATGCCCTTTTACTGTATAAGGTGCTGCTGCGTAAGTTGTAATTGCAAAATATAGGGATAAAGATACAATTACAACTAAAATCCACTCTAATATTTCTTTTAAAAATTTCACTGTCATTCCTCTTTTATATAAAATTTTACTTTCTAATTATACCACAGTATATAAATTATTACTACACATTTAAGTATTTTTTTAAATCATCAATAATATTTTCAGTATCAGAAAAACCTAAATTATAAATTTTAGTAATTTTTTCTACATCTTTTTCCAACCTTTTTACTTTTAAGTCATAAGAGGGTCTTATTACAAATATTTCCTTGTTTTTTTCTAATTCTTCTATCTTATCTAGTGAATTATTATATACTTTAGCTCTGTTAAAAATAGTTTCAGCTAATTTTCCATATTTCTTTTCTGCAATTTTAAAAAGTATTGGATTTTTTTTAGTAGATTTTCTATATTCATGTGGTCTTGTTAAAACTACAATAATTTTATCATAACCCATTTCTAACATTTTATTTATAGGGATACTATCAGCTATTCCGCCATCTAAATATTTTTTACCATTTATCTCAACTACTTGTGAGAAAAAAGGAAGGGCAGAACTTGCTCTAAAGACTTCCATTTGCTTAAAAACATCTTTTATTTTTATATATTCAGCTTCGCAAGTTTCGATATTTGTAACAGTAGCAAAAAAATCAATATTAGAATCTGCAAATTTTTCTTGATTAAAAACATCTAATTTTTGAGGTATAGTATAATATGCAAATTCTTTATTCACTATATTTCCAGTTTTAATAAAAGATTTTAAACCCATATACATAGGATGTTTTATGTATTTTGTATTGTAATTTAAGGCTCTTCCCCTCTGCTTAGAAACGTAATTGACACCAAAAAGTGAACCTGCAGACACACCTATAATGCCATCAACTTTTATATTATTATCTAAAAAAGAATCTAAAACACCAGCAGTATACATGCCTCTCATTGCTCCGCCTTCTAATAATAATCCTACTTTCATAATAATCCTTTCAAAAAATAATTTTAAAGATTATTCTAACACAAAAAAATTTTTTATGTAAGAAAAAAATATTTCTTAAATATAAATTTTCTTTATATTAATAAAAAAAATAAATAAAACAAAAGTTTTATTTATTTTGCATTCTCTTTCCTCTTTTATCAAAAAATTTTTTATCACTATATTTTTTAGTGTATTTTTTATTATCATTCTTTTTAGATTTTTTGTATGAAGAATTAAATTTTTTATTTTTTTGTGATTTTTTAATTAAAGGTTTTTCATAAGATAATTCAATATCTATATCTTTTTTATCGTTTAATAATTTATTTAGTAAAGTTGTTATAATTTTTTCTGAATTTCTTTCAGCAACTAATTTATTAGCTAAACTTGCTAAACTTGATGTATCTTTTTCTAAATCAACAAGAATTTCATCAAATAATCTATTGTGACGTGATTTTTTAATTTCATCTTTTGTAAATGGACGTAACATTTTTAATCTTTCGCCTTTCATATCTTCTATATCACGAAGATATGGCATTTCAACAGGATTTATAAATGTTACTGAAACACCAGATTTTCCTGCTCGTCCAGTACGCCCTATTCTGTGTGTATAACTTTCTGTATCTTGGGGAACATCAAAATTATAGACATGGGTAACATCCATTATATCAATTCCTCTTGCAGCGACATCAGTAGCAACAAGTATTTGCAGAGAATTATTTTTAAATTTTTTTAAAATTTCTAATCTCTTTGATTGAGTTATATCACCATGCAATCCTTCTGCTAAATATCCCTTAGCAATAAGGGCACTTGATAGTTCATCTACTCTTTTTTTAGTTCTACCGAACACTATTGCAAGATTAGGATTATGAACATCTAAAAAACCTACTAATGTTGATAATTTTTCATTATCTTTTACTATGGTTGCAAATTCTTCTATATCTGGATTTAATTCTTCTAGGCTCATTGTTTTTATCAATTTATAATTATTCATAAATTGTTTTGATAATTCTTTTATAGCATCAGGCATGGTTGCAGAAAATAATAGTGTTTGATGGTTAGTAGAAATTTTTGATAATATGTACTTAACATCATCAATAAATCCCATGTTCAACATTTCATCAGCTTCATCTAAAACTAAGTGAGTTAGGTTGAGTAATTTTAAAGTCTTTCTGTTTATGTGGTCTATAATTCTTCCCGGTGTACCTACAAGAATTTGCGGAGAATTTTTAATATCTTTAATCTGTCTTTCGATACTTGTTCCTCCAAATATTATAGAAATTTTCAATTTTTTATTTTTTGACATTAATCTTAATTGTTCACCAACTTGTTGAGCAAGTTCTCTTGTAGGTGTTAGAATTAATGCTTGAATATCCTTATTATTTTTAATAGTTTCTATTATAGGTATTCCAAAAGCTCCTGTTTTCCCAGAACCTGTTTGTGCTTGTGCCAAAACATCTATTCCAGATAAGACATAGGGAATTGTTTCTGTCTGTATTCCTGTTGGCTCTAAAAAACCCATATCTAGTAAAGAACTTATAGTTTCATTACTAATTCCTAAATCTTCAAATTTTGTCATCTATTTCTCCTTAGTTTCTTTTAATTCTGTACATATGTATTAATATAACTTTATAAGTATACATTATATTAATATATTTGTCACACAATATGGATATTAAAGCAAAAATCAAGTGTTAAAATTACAATATAATTTTCAATACAGCAATAAAATATTTTATTTTTAATCATTATATATAAGTATTCTAAAATAAAAATTTAAATACTAATTTTTTATAATAATAGATAAATAGATTTTTTCTTAAATAAAATATTTCAAAAATATTTATTTTTTTGAATAGTTTTATTTATAAACTATTTCTGCTTTTAATAACAAGAAACAGCAAATTAAAATTTACTGTTTCTTAAATTACTATATTAAATTAGATAAAATATTATTTATAAAACTACCTTCTTCCATTTTCTAATTTTTGTTCTAAAAGTCCCAAAAGGTGCAACAGTATTTACATGAATAAACTTATACACCTCCCACGTAGCTGTTTTTGTAGCTTCATCAGCCCACTTTCTCATATGGGGTTTAAATAATTCTTCATCACTTAAAGAATTAATCATTGCATAAATAGAATTAACATTTTCATTTAATTTATCTTTTAACTCCTGCAAAGATAAATGAGCATAAGTTTCGTTAAACCATTGATACAATTCACCAAGTTGATTCCATTTGAATTTATCAGAAGGTGTTTTTACTTTAAGTCCCTTTCTTTCATCTTCTTCCCATTTTAAAATTAGACTTGTCCAGCCAACTTGATAAGCAAGATTTTCTGCTGGCGTTCTATCTACTTCATCAACTCTCTTATCCTTTAAACTTTCTGGAATATTATCAAATTCTGAAATATACTTTTCAAATTTTTGATTTATTTCTGCTATAAGTTCTTCTTTATCTTTATATACTCGCAAAAAATCATCTCCAAAACTTCTAATTTTAATTTTACAATTACAATATTATAACATATTTAATTTTAGTTTGATATTTTAACTAGTTCAACTTTTCTTTTCTTGCTTAATATTTTTTATAAATTTTTAATTTGTTAAACTTATTTTATCTGAAATTTTAGAATAAAAATTATTTTATATTTTCTTAAATAAAATAAAAAGACAACCTTGCTGTTGTCTTTTTATTTTGTTATTAAATTATAGAAAGAAAATTTTCCTACATTATAGGTTTTAAAAATTCAGACCATGACTCATAATTTCCTATATTTTTCGCCTTGTCTGAATTTAACCATTCAACTAGCAGAGTATCATCTTCTGTAACATTTATTTTTTCTTTATCTACTTCGACGATATATACTAAGCCTATATGCACCTTACCTACTTCTTCTTTATCGTCATTTATTAAACCGATAAATTCTATATTATCTAACACTTCTTGAAAATCTATTCCAATTTCTTCTTCAACTTCTCTTGATGCATTTATTTTTAAAATTTCATCAATATTTTTTTCAGCAACATTATTCATATGCCCACCAATTCCAACTGATGATTTACCGTGTAGTCTTGCTTCTCCTCCACCAATAAGCCTAGTATAGACGAGAACATTACCTGTTTTTTTATCTTTAACCAAAGTATAACTAATTAATTGTTTATATGAAGGGTCTTCTTCCATATCTCCACGTCTTTTTACTTGATAATTAGAAAATGTTTTTCTTATATTGCTAACTTTCTCATCAGATTTTGGTATAAATCCATAAAAGTTATTTTTTTCATTATCAAAAATAATATTTCTTTCTACAACTAATATTTGTTCATCCCACTTACTCATTACTCTCATCACCTATTCTTTTTAAAGTTTCTTCATTTTCTTTATAAAATAATCCGTATATATATTTTTCTGGGTCAAATTCTTCTAAATCGTCAATATTTTCTCCTAAACCTACAAGTTTAACAGGAATATTTAACTCTTTCTTTATAGCAATAACTATACCACCCTTAGCAGTTCCATCAAGTTTTGTTAAAATTACTCCAGTAACATCACTTACTTCTTTAAAAGTTTTTGCTTGTAAAATTCCATTTTGACCAGTTGTTGCATCTATCGTTAATAAAACTTCATGTGGAGCATTAGGAATTTCTTTTTTAATAACTCTGACAATTTTTTCTAATTCTTTCATAAGATGTTCTTTATTTTGCAATCTTCCAGCAGTATCACATAATAAAACATCATAATTTTTTGCTTTTGCTGATTGAATAGCATCAAATATTACAGAGGCTGCATCAGCTCCTTCATGAGATTTTATAATATCAGCTCCACTTCTTTTTGCCCAAACATCTAATTGGTCTATCGCCCCAGCCCTAAATGTATCTCCTGCGGCAATTAAAACTTTTTTGCCTGATTTTTTAAAATTGTAAGCCAGCTTCCCAATAGAAGTTGTTTTACCAACACCATTAACTCCTACAAAAAGATAAACTGATAATTTGTCTTCATTATTAGTTTTCAATTCAACCTTAGTAGTTCCATCCATATAAATTTCTACTAATTTTTCTACAATCATATCTTGTAATTGAGCTGGTTCTTTTAAGTTTTGACGTTTAGATTCTATTTTTAAATAATCTACTAAATCTAAAACAGTATTATAACTAACATCTGATTGAATTAATAATTCCTCTAACTCTTCAAAAAATTCTTCATTAATTTCTCTATAAGAACTTATTAAAATATTTAAAGCGTTGGAAAAATTATCCCTTGATTTTTTTAAACCTTTTTTAAATTTTTCTGTTATTAATTGACTTTCGACTAACTCTTCATATTCATCTAAAGAAATTAGTTCTTCTGTTAATTCTTCTCTTTTAGAAAATTTTTCTTTTAATTTTTGAAAAAAACTACTCACTTATATAATCCTCCTTTAATATATTATCTAAATCAAGTGGCAATAAATAACTTATTCCCTTTTCTTGCATAGTTACTCCGTATAATTTATTCATTGCTTCCATAGTTCCTCTTCTATGGGTAATAACTAAAAATTGATTTTTTTCGGAATACAATTCTAAAAATTTTGCAAATCTATTAACATTAACATCGTCTAAAGCTGCTTCAACCTCATCTAGTATGACAAAAGGAGAATGTTTTATTTCTAATATTGCAAAAAGTAAACTTATAGCCGTTAATGCTTTTTCTCCTCCTGATAAAAGAGATAGTTTTTGAAGTTTTTTTCCTGGAGGGCTTGCTTCTATATTTATTCCAGTATCTAAGATATTATTCGGCTCTTCTAATATTATCTTGGCATTTCCCCCCTTGAATAAAGCACTATATATTCTATTAAAATTATTTGCAACCTTATTAAATGTATCTAAAAATCTGTCCTCTACCTCTTTATCAATTTCTTTAATAGTAGATTTTAATTTTTCTTTAGAATTAATTAAATCTGTTATTTCTGAATTATAGAAATTATATCTATCTGAAACTTCAGCAAATTCTTCTATTGCATTCATATTAACATTACCTAAGCTAGAAATTTCTGCTTTTATTTTTTTTACATCTTCCTTGTAGCTAGAAAATTCTTTAGAGCTTATATTTGTTAATAATTCTTCAGATTTTTCATAAGTTACACTATAATTATTACTCAAATACTCTATTATTTCATCTAATTTAACTTCTAATTTTGTTGCTTTTAAATTAGTTTTTTCTAAATTTTTATTATATTCTTTTAGTTCTACCAATTTGTTTTTATATTGATTATTTAATAAATTATCTTCTGAATATAACTCTTCTCTTTTATGTTTTAATAAGTCTATATCCTTATGTATTAAGTCTAAATTTTCTTGAATTTTCTTAATTTGAAGTTTATAACTTTCTTCATCATCACTAGATAATTTTTCATTTTCTATATTCTTTTCTTCATAATTTATTTTTAAAATTTGAGAATTAATATAATCTAAATCTGTTTTTGTATCATCTAAAATAGATTTTTTATTTTTAATATTTTCTGTAATTTTTGACTTTTCAATATTTAGTTCATTTAAAGTATTTTTACTATCTTCTTCATTCTTAGAAACTAATATTTTTTTATTGTTTTCTTCATTAATTTTATCATCAATTTCTGCTAAAGATTTTTTTATTGCTAATATTTCTTCAGCAATTTTTTCTTCGTTTAAATTATTATTATTTAGTTTATTTATATCATCTAATTTTAAATTTTCTATTTCAATAGCTGATTTTATATTATCTATACTTTCTAATAATAAATTATTTTTAAGACTTAATTCTTTAATTTCTATTTCTAATTTTGAACGAATAGTTACATCATTTTCAATTTTTTTACTAAATTTTATTAGATTATACTCACAAAGTTCTAAATCCTTATTAAAACTCTGTACTCTGTTTTCTATTTGTAATATTTTTTTATTCAAATCTTCAATTTCAGATTTATTTTTTATTATTGAATTGTTATTTTTAAATATTGCTCCCCCTGTTATTGAACCACCACTATTAATAACTTGACCATCTAAGGTAACTATTCTATATTTATAACTTATTTTTTTTGCTATTTTATTACCATTTAATAAGTTATCTACTATAATAACATTACCTAACATATAAGAAATTATATTACTATATGCTTTTTCATAACTTAGTAAATTAGAGGCAATATCAATAAATCCATTTTCAGTAGAAATTTTTGAATAGGTATCGCTATCTATAAATTTCTTTTTTATACTATTTATAGGTAAAAATGTCGCCCTCCCCTTAGAATTATTTTTCAAGTGTTCAATACATTTTCTAGCGACATCTTCATTATCAACAATAATATTTTGCTGAGAGGTTGACAGGGCAGTATCTAATGCTATGGTGTATTTATTATCAAACCTAATTATATCAGCTATTGTATTATGAACACCTGCTATATTACTTTTATTTTTTAATATTTCCTTAACTCCAACATTATAATTATTCAAATTATTATTTTGATTATCTAAAAAGTTTTTCTTATGAGTTAAATTAGTTAGTATTTCTTTTTCCCTATAAATATTTTTTTCCAACTCTTCTTTGTTTGCTAATTCTAGCTTATATTCAGAATTACTATTACTTATTTTTATATCTAAAGCAGTAAATTCTTTATTTTTTAATAACAAGTCCTCATTAATATTATTTAATTTATTCTTTTCATCAAGTAATTTATTTTCAAGTATATCTATTTCTAAATTTATTTTATTGATATTTTGCTTGTTATTATCCTCTACTTTTTTAGAAAATTCTAAATCGTTGCGTAATTTTCCTTCTAAACTAATTAACTTAAAATATTCATCTTTTAAATTTTCAATATTATTTTCTATATCAGATACTGATAAATTTGATTTTTCAGCAAGTAAAATTTTAAGTTTAGAAGATACTTCAGCAAGATTATTTTTTAAAATATTAATTTCTTCTTCTAAATTATTAATTTTTTCTTCAATAATATTTTTTCGTGAAAATAATTCATCTCTTTCCTTATTTATCTTTAATAATAAATTACTCTTATTATTTGCTCTTTCTTTATGAAGATTTAACAAAGAATTAAATTGTTCTACTTCCTTAATTAATTCTACTTCTTTTTCTTTTTTTTCAGTATAATCTTTATCTAAAGCAACTTGATTTTTTTTTATATCAGAAACATTTTCCTCTAAAGATTTTATATCTTCTTCTAAAGTATATATATTTTTAAGATATAAATCAGCCTTACTTTTCAAATCTTCTAATTCTAATTTATAATTTTTAGCAGATAGTGTATTAACTATTATATCTTTTTTTCGTAATTCATCTTTTAGTTTTGTATACTTTTCAGTAAGTTCTTTTTGTTCATAAAGAACATTGTAACGTTCTTTAATTTCTATGAAAATATCATTCAGTCTTTTTATATTATCTTCAGTTTTTTCTAGTTTTAAATTTGTTTCCTTTTTTTTATTCTTATACTTTAAAACACCAGCAGCCTCTTCAATAATTATTCTTCTGTCTTGCGGTTTTGATGACAATATACTTTCAACTTTACCTTGTGTAATTATACTGTAACTCTCTTTATTAATTCCTAAATCAAAATATATATCCGTAATTTCTTTTAATTTAGATTTTTTTCCGTTAATTAAGTATTCACTATCACCATTTCTATACAAACGTCTAGTTATTGTTTTATCTTCTTTATTTACAGAAAAAGTTATAGATACTTCAGCAAAATTTTTCTCTCTTTTTTCTTGAGTTCCAGAAAAGATAACATCTTTCATGCTACCACCTCTGAGATTTTTGGCTGATTGTTCTCCTAAAACCCATCTGATAGCATCAATGATATTACTTTTACCAGAGCCATTTGGACCTACTATTCCTATTAAATTACTATCAATTTTGAAAATAGATTTAGACCTAAAAGACTTAAATCCATTAATTTCAATACTTTTTAAATTCATTAATTCACCTTTTAAATAAAATTAAGTTTTTGTAAAGCTAATTTCGCTGCAATTTGTTCAGACTCTTTTTTTGTTTTAGCTGTGCCTTCCCCAAATTTTTTCTCGTCTATGTATATTGCACTAACAAAAATCTTTTCGTGAGAAGGACCAATGGAAGAAATAAGTTTATACTCTATAACTCCTAATTTTTCCTTACTTATATACTCTTGTAAGATTGTTTTATAATCAATAAACGTGCTATAATCTTCGTCTTGTATTTCTTTAAACAATGTTTTACTCAAGAAATTTTTTACACTTTCTAAACCTTTATCAAGATAAAGTGCACCAAGAAATGATTCAAATATATCTGCTAGCAAAGCTGGTCTATTTCTTCCACCAATTTTTTCTTCACCCTTGCCTAGAATAATATATTTGTCAAATCCTAATTTTTTAGCTTGTTTTACTAATGATGGCTCACAAACTACCGAAGCCCTTATTTTTGTTAATTGCCCCTCTGAAAAATTCGGGAATTTTATATATAAATACTCACTGACACTTATTTCTAAAGTTGCATCACCTAAAAATTCTAGTCTTTCATAACTATCATGTTTGAGTAAATTTTTTTGTTCATTTATATACGAAGAATGGGTAAATGCCATTTCATAATTTTTATTATAATTAATCTTCATATCATAAATTTTATTTAGTTCATTAATTAATTCATTGATTCTATTCATTTTTTCTCCTTAAAGCACCTTTATTGATTATAACATAAACACTAATTATAAGCGATACAGGATATTAAAAAAGTTCTAACTTAGATAACTAAATTAGAACTAGATAAATTCAAAAATGGGGCGGCTGACGGGAATCGAACCCGCGTATGTCGGAACCACAATCCGATGCGTTAACCACTTCGCCACAGCCGCCATAAATAAAAAAAGAAATTATAATGGCGGTCCCGACGGGAATCGAACCCGCGATCTCCTGCGTGACAGGCAGGCGTGATAACCGCTACACCACGGGACCAAAACGATATTATAATCTCTAAAAAATTCAAATGGTGACCCGTACGGGATTCGAACCCGTGTTACCGCCGTGAAAGGGCGGTGTCTTAACCACTTGACCAACGGGCCAAAATAACGGAGCAGGAGGGATTTGAACCCTCGCGCCGGTTTCCCGACCTACACCCTTAGCAGGGGCGCCTCTTCAGCCTCTTGAGTACTACTCCAAGCTCCACAGGCAGGACTCGAACCTGCGACCCTCTGATTAACAGTCAGATGCTACTACCAACTGAGCTACTGTGGAATATAACGTTCAACAGAACATTTATAATTATACAAATTTTATATCCGAATGTCAATAGTAAAATTAATTAATATTTCAATTTATATAAATTTTTATTATTTAATATTTGTTCCTTTATTTTTTCAAGATTTTCATTTTTAATATAATATATTTCAATATTTTCTTTTAAAGTTTTTATATCAATATTTGAATATCCAAATTTTCTAATTATAGGTCCTTTATTTATATCCACACTCTGAATAATATTATAGGGTATAAATATTTTTGATTTAATAAAAACACCTGATACAATTATAATTCCCTCATTAGATATTGTATAAGAATAAATTTTACAAAAAACATTAGTTTCTATTAAGATATATGCTATTATTAATAAATTTAACACAAAATAAATTATCAAAAAATTTTTAAAATTTATTACTGAAATTTTGTTAGAAATTATCAAATATGTAAAAACACTAAAAATTATTAAAGAATATACAGCAAGAGGTATAAAATTACCTATTCTTATAACTTTTAAACTTTCTTTATCAAGTTCTATATTTTGTTTTTTAAATATTTCTTTCATAACTACTCCTTTTCTAAATAGGTCTTAACCTTATCGACAAAATTTTCTTCATAATAGGGTAATATCAAGTCAGAATTTTTACCGATAGAATTTATAACTATATGACATAATTTTTTCTTTTTCAAAAACACATTACTTTTTATTGAAATACTACCTACCTTAATGGACTTTAAATAATCTATTCTTTTATTAAAATAAAAAGTATCTTTTTTTATAATCATATTTTCTGACAAACTTATGGCAAGATTTTTAACATTATACTTGTAAGTTCCTATGGCAAAAACTACTAGAATTAAAAAAGCAAAATGGCTTATAAAATATATTGAAAAAACAGAAAGTTTCCATTTTTCTATTGGTAAAACAAGCAAGCAAATATTAATTAAAACTAAAACAGTAAAGCAACCAATTATTCTCCAACGTAAAATAATTTTCTTAGCCCTAGCAGGTGTTTTTTCATAATTTTCTTTTTCATAATTAGCAGTATCTAAGTATAAAACTTCTTTTAAAAAATTATCAATAAATTCTTTTTTAGCTATAGGAATTAATATTATATTGTTTTTATTTTTAGATATATCATCAATTACATTACTTGCAGTAGTAACTATTTCCAAACTTGCTAACTTGAATAACCTAGATTTATAACTTTCTATTATCGAAATTTTTTGTATCCTTTCTTTTTTAATAACTAAAGCATTTTTATTTACTAAACCGTATTTTAAAATAAGTTTATCCTCTTTATTTTGTAAAGTGAATCCATAAAATTTAATCATTGCTAGTAAAAATGAAATGATAAAAATAATAAATAAAATAAGGAACAAGGCAGATATAAAAGATATAATATCTATAAAATAACCATCACCTTTAGAAAGTATATAATTCTTTAAATTAAAATCAAAAAAATCTTTAAAAAAGTCTGCAATTTTATCTAAAAAAGTCATAATTATAAGAATTGTTGCTATTATCTTAGATTCTAATAAACCTAAAAGAAATAAATTTTTTAATGTTAGTTTAAAAGTTGCATCATCTTTTGCTAATAAATTATCTTCTGATGGCAATTTATTTACATTATGTATAAGAATATTTGCTTCGTTTCTTGTAATAGGAGATAATTTAACATTTTCATTCAAAATATTAATATCTAAAGACACTAAACCAAATAATTGATATAAAATATTAGCTGAAGAATCTATATTTTGAATATTTGAAAATTGTATTATTTTTATTTCTTTTTTTATAAAACCATGATTATATATCAAAGAATCTTCTTTTAACTCATAAAAAGTATTAACATAACTTAAAATTTGATAGGCCAAATTTATTAACCCAAATAATAGTAACATAAGCAAAAATTCTTTTGAACTTTTAGTATTTTTAAGATTAAATAAGAATAGTATTAACAGCTTATAATTTGAAAAAAATCTAAAAAGAATATAAAAAGGACTTAATTTTATTTTCTTATTCTTCATAATTTTCCTCCTTTATAATATTTTTATTAATATAATTTTTTATAATTTCTTCAATTTGATATATCTTGGTTTCTTCCACATAAATACTTGTTGTGTCAGATGAAGATGATATTGATAATTTATATAAAGAAAAATATTTCATAATAAAACCTTGTCTTATTTCATAACATAAAAGATTTTTAGTAGGTATTATATCCTTTTTAAAATAAAATGTATAAAATCTATTTATATTATTAATAATTTCTATATCACTTAAAGTTATATATGTATTTTCTTGATATTTTTTAAAGAAAATTTGATAAAAAATAATATTAAATATCATAATACAAAATAAAACGATGAAAAATAACAATATATATAAGTAAAAATTAAAAATTTTAACAAATAAAAATGATATAAAAAAAATAATTAAAGAATTAATTATACCTTTTAATAACTTATATTTTCTAATATTCGGTAAATTATACTTCATAAACCTTCCTCCTTATGAATTAAAATTTTATATTAAATTTAAGTCTTTTTCTCTTTTTATATAAGTATCATAGCCATGTCCTGGATAAACTTTTTTATTTCCATCTAACTTAAATAATACATTATGTATAGAATTTTTTAACTCCTTATAATCTGAACCAGGTAAATCGTATCTACCATAACCGCTCATAAATAAAGCATCTCCTACTACAACAAAATCTCCAAAGTCAAATGACAGTCCTCCTGGCGAATGCCCTGGTGTAGGTAAAACTTTAAATGTCATACCTGCTAAAGTATATTCTTTGTAATTTTCAAATTCAAATTCTGCTGGGAAAGTTTTAATACCATTTTCTATACCCGCAACAGAAGATAAATTTAATTCTGGAGAAGAAAGCCAATCACTTTCTTTTGGTGAAATGTATACCGGAATTTTATAATATTTTCTACATTCATCTAGTCCAGCTATGTGGTCAAAATGTGCATGTGTTAAAATAATAGCTTCTACATTCAAACACAATCTATCTATTTCTTTTTTTATTTTTTTAAAACCATACCCTGGGTCTACAATTATTGCCCTCTCATCTTTATGAATGATATAACAATTTTCATCAATCATATCCATTACTAATCGTTCAACTTTTATATTGTTCATGTTACCTCCAAATGTAAAAAATTTTTTCAATATAATTATAGCACAAAAAAAAATTACTTAAAATAAATTTATTAATTTTAAGTAATTCTTGTATATTTAACTTCTATTATTATTTACATTTAAAATTATCAAGATAAATCTCATTAATTCCATTAATGCAACAACTGCAGCTGCAACATAAGTTAGGGCTGCTGCTGTAAGAACTTTTTTACAGTGTCTGTGTTCTTGACTGTTTACTATTCCTAAATCAACTACTTGCTCCAAAGCTCTTTTTGAAGCATCAAATTCTACTGGTAAAGTTACAATTTGAAACAGAACCGCAAACAACATAAATAGAACACCAATCCATGCTATATAAATACCTAAGCCTCCTGTCATAAAGTAAGTCAAACCTAGACCTACCATTATTAAAATCATAGATAAATTACTTCCTAAATTTGCAATAGGTACAAATGAATGTCTTAATCTCATAGGCTTATAGTCTGCAACCTTATCTTGAATAACATGTCCAATTTCGTGTGCTGCTATGGCAACAGAAGCCACCGTTGGTTGTGAATATACTATCGGAGATAATACAACTACGTTTTCTTTAGGATTATAGTGGTCTGATAGTTCAACTTCTCCCCTAACAACTTTAACGTCTGTTATTCCATTAGCTTTTAATATTACTTCTGCTACTTCTTTTCCTGTAAGTCCAGATAAAGTTTTTACTGTTTTGTATCTACTATATGTGCTTTTAACCTTCATTTGTGCCCAAAGTGGAATTATCATAAGTAAAGCAAAATAAAGTAAATAAGTTCCTGATATTCCATACATTCCAAATCCATAAATATTTGGCATAATTCATACCTCCTATGAATAAAATTATGAATAGATTATAACATATTCTTTATTTATTTTCTAGTTTTTAAACTTTAGCTAATATCTTTTATTCTTCAGAATATTTAGCTTTTCTTGCCATCTTTTCTCTGACAGCTTTATCAAGTTCTTTTTTTCTTAATCTGATAGATTCTGGAGTAACTTCTAAATATTCATCATCATTTAAGTATTCTAAACTTTCTTCTAAAGTCATTATTTTTGCTTTTTTCAGTGTTACAGTTTGGTCTTTTGTTGATGAACGAACATTGGTTTGTGCTTTTGCTTTTGTAATATTTACTGTTAAATCATTTTCTCTATTATTTTCACCAACAATCATACCACCATAAACATCTGTTCCTGGTTCAACAAATACAATACCTCTATCTTCTAAACTTGATATTGAATAAGCTGTAGGCTGTCCGTTTTCAAGAGCAACTAATACTCCATTTCTTCTACCACCGACACGCCCTTTTTGCATAGGCTGATAAGAATCAAATGTATGATTTAAAATACCATATCCTTTAGTTAAAGACATAAATTCTGTTCTATATCCTATTAATCCCCTTGCTGGAACATTAAATATAAGTCTTGTTTGTCCATTTCCGTCTGATTGCATATCAACCATATCACCTTTACGCTGACCGATAGATTCTATTACAGCTCCAACACAATCTTCAGGAGTATCTATTTGTACTCTTTCGATAGGTTCGCAATCAACACCGTCAATATTTTTTATTATTACTTCGGGCTTAGAAACTTGCAATTCAAAACCTTCTCTTCTCATATTTTCTATTAATATTGACAAATGCAATTCTCCACGTCCACTAACAACCCAAGAATCACTACTTGCTTGTTCTACTCTTAAAGAAACATCAGTTTCTAACTGTTGCATTAATCTATCTTCAATTTTGCTTGCAGTTACCCATTTTCCTTCTTTTCCTGCAAATGGTGAATTATTTACTAAAAATGTCATCTGCAATGTCGGTTCGTCTATGTGCAGAACTGGCAAAGGCTCTTGACAATCAATAGAGCAAACTGTTTCCCCAACATTAATATCATCCATACCACTAACTGCAACTATATCTCCTGCTTTAGCTGTTTGTATTTCTTCACGTTTCAAACCAAAATATCCAAAGATTTTTGTAACTCGGAAATTCTTAACTGTTCCGTCTAATTTTATCAGTGTAACAGAGTCCCCTAGACTCATTTGTCCTCTAAATACACGACCTATTCCAATACGTCCAACATAATCATTATAATCTAATAGGGCTGTTTGAAATTGTAAAGGTTCTTCATGATTGTCTACTGGTGCTGGGACATATTTTAAAATTGTTTCATACAGACACTTCATGTTGCTATCTTGTTTACTTGGGTCGCTATCTAAAGAAGCAGTTCCATTAATTGCTGAAGCATAGACAACTGGAAATTCTAATTGGTCATCATCTGATCCTAATTCAATAAATAAATCTATTACTTCGTCCACCACTTCTTCTGGACGAGCTGAATCTTTATCAATTTTATTAACAACAACTATTGGTTTTAAGTGTTGTTCTAAAGCTTTTTTTAATACAAATCTTGTTTGTGGCATTGTTCCTTCATAAGCATCTACTACCAAAAGAACACCATCAACCATTTTCATTATTCTTTCTACTTCTCCACCAAAATCGGCATGTCCTGGAGTATCTAGTATATTAATTCTTTTTCCGTCATAATCAATAGCAGTATTTTTTGCTAATATTGTTATACCACGTTCTCTTTCTAAATCATTAGAATCCATTGCTCTTTCTTCTACATGTTCATTAGAACGAAATATACCCGATTGTTTTAACAATTCATCAACAAGAGTTGTTTTACCGTGGTCAACATGGGCAATAATAGCTATATTTCTAATATCTTCTCTAAATTTTTTAGACATTAATCTTCTCCTTAAAGTTTACTAACCAAACAATATTAACATAGTTATTTAATAATGTAAATATATAATTATAAAATAAATAAGCTGGGTAAATACCAGCTTATCTACTACACCAACGTATTGGTTTTACTTTTTTGCTAATTTTGCTATCTCCACTATTACATCAGAAGATTTTTTCATATGTTCTAAACAAGAAAATTCATATTGTCCATGGAAATTTTCTCCTCCAACAAAAATATTAGGAGTTGGAATACCCATATATGATATTTTAGAACCGTCTGTTCCCCCACGAATTGGTATAATTATCGGAGTAATATCTAAATTTCTCATTGCTAGTTCAGCTTTATTTACTGAACGTTTATCACTTTTTATTATATCTCCCATATTGTAATACTGGTCAAAAAGGTCGTACTCTACTACATCGTCATATTTTTCATTAATTTTTTTAGCAACTTCTTTACAAAACTCTTTTCTCTTATTGAAATTTTCTTTGTTAAAATCTCTGATTATATAAGTTAAACTAGCTTCTTCGATTCTTGCTTCCATGTTGTGTAATAAATAAAAACCTTCATAACCTGAAGTATGTTCTGGGACTTCTTTTTCTGGGAACATTGCTGCTAACTCAACTGCTATTGTATTAGCATTTTTCATTTTATCTTTTGCTGTTCCAGGATGAACACTTACACCTTTTATTTTATAAGTTATTTGAGCAGCATTAAAACTTTCAAACTGTAATTCTCCCAAAACACTACCGTCCATAGTGTATGCATAGTCAGTTGCAAAGTGTTTTGCATCAAAATTATCAGCCCCCCTACCTATTTCTTCATCAGGACCAAATGCTATTCTTATATCGCCATGTTCTATTTCTGGGTGTTCTACTAAATATTTAATAGCTTCTACTATTTCAACAAGACCTGCCTTGTCATCTGCTCCTAAAAGCGTTGTTCCGTCTGTTGTAATCAAGGTTTGTCCAACATAATTTAATAAATTCGGAAAATCTTTTACTGACATAATGATATTTTCTTCTTTATTTAATATAATATCTTGTCCATCATAATTTTCTATAACGTTTGGTTTAATTCCGACAGCATTAAAATCGGCAGTGTCAACATGAGCAATAAATCCTATTTTGTCGTAAGGTTTATTTGTATTAGCTGGTAGCGTCGCAGTTAAAAAACAATTTTTATCGTTTAAATATATGTCTGCTAAACCTAGTTCTTCTAATTCTTTTTGAAGCATTTTTAAAAAATCTTTTTGTTGTGGTGTAGATGGTATTGTGAAGTTTTTAGCATCAGACCTAGTTTCAAATTTCACATAATTTAAAAATCTATTTAACATAGTTTCATATTTCATATTTTTATCCTCTGTAATATTCATTGAATTTTTCTATATAGTTTTTAGTAAATTCTCTTATAGAAACTTTATTTTCTTTTCTATCATTATAAGTTTCACAAACAAATTTTTCAAGTTTCGTTTCATATTCTACATCTTCTAGTTTAGAAAATTCTTTAATATCTTTTCTTATAGAAAAAGTTGCAAAAGAAATTCCTACCAATCTATTTTTTCTTTCTTCTGTGTTATAGGCTGTTACTTCTCCAAAAACTTCAACACTTTTGTTACCTACTCTTGTTACATAAGATTCTATTTTTAATAATTCATTATCTTGTACAGGTTCTATAAATTGATAAGTATCTATACTTGCTGTTACAAATAATGTTTTAGAATATTTTCTTATAGTCATACCCATAACTTCATCTAACCAAAAAAGAATTTGACCTCCGAATAAAGTGTTATGCCTATTCAAATGTTTTTTATAAACTGTATAATTACTTATTATTCTTGTATCACTTATTTTCATTATAACTCCTTTATTATTTATAATTACTCTATTGAATATAATAAATCAAGAACTGTTTTTTCTACTAAAGATATTTTACTTTCAGCAGATTTTTTGTCGTTTCCTTTTGTATATATATATAATTTTATTTTTGGTTCTGTTCCACTTGGTCTCAGGGTATACCAAGTTTCATCAGAGTAATAAAATTTCACAGCATTAGTTTTTTCAATATCTATTGATATTTCTTTTCCACTTGCAATGTTATATTCTTTTTCTTCTAAGTAATCTGTTACAGAAACTATATTAGCTCCAGAAATTTCACGAGCATAAATATTTCTTATTTCGGTCATCATACGACTTATTCTTTTAGCACCAGCTACACCTTCTAAAGTAACTGATATTGTTTTATCTAAATAGTATCCATATTTTTCATAAAATTCTTCAATTACATCAATTAATGTTTTCCCTTGTAATTTGTAGTATGCTGCTGCTTCTACAAGCATCATTGCTATGGTAACACCATCTTTATCACGAACAAAAGTTCCTACATTATAACCTATACTTTCTTCATAACCCATGACATAATTTTTTTCTTTTGTTATATCAAACTTATTAGGTAGGGCGGCTATATTTTTAAAACCTGTTAAAACATCTACAACTTCTATTCCGTATTCTTTACAAAGTTGTTCTATCATCTTAGAAGTAACTATTGATTTTACAATTACAGGATTTTTTGGTAGTTTGTCTTTTTTATGTAAATTTTCAACTACATATTGAACTAAAATTGCTCCAGTTTGATTTCCATTAAGAGCAACTATTTCTCCATTATGTAATACTTCTACTGCAAGTCTATCGCAGTCTGGGTCAGTAGCAATAAGAATATCAGCATTAACTTTTTTAGCTAATTTTTCACTATATTCAAATGCTGTTAAATCTTCAGGGTTAGGATATTCTATTGTTGGAAATGTCCCATCAGCTTTTTTTTGTTCTTCTACAACATGAACATTTTTAAAATTTCTTCTTTCTAAAACTGTAGTTACTGCCTTATATCCTGCTCCATTTAATGGCGTGTAGACTACACTAATATTTTTATCAACATTATCGTCATTAATAGATTGGGATAAAACTTCTTTATAGAACTCTTCGTCTATTTCTTCTCCAACATAAACTAACAATCCTTGTTTTATAGCTTCTTCTTCAGAAATATTTACATATTCTTCAAATATATCCATTTCATTGATATATTCTAATACTTTATCGCTTATATTTGATTTTATTTGAGAACCTTCTTCCCAATAAACTTTATAGCCATTATATTCTTTAGGATTATGGCTGGCTGTTATATTTATTCCACTAGCAGTTTTTAAATAACGAATTGCATAAGATAATTCTGGGGTCGGTCTTAAATCTTCAAAAAGATAGGATTTAATTCCATTACTTGCCATTACTAAGGCTGATAATTTGGCAAATTCTTTAGAAAATAACCTACAATCATGGGCTATAACTATTCCTTTTTCTTGTAAGCCACTGTTAATTATAGTTTTTGCCGTTGCTTTTGTTGCTCTAGCAATTACAAATCTATTCATTCTATTTGTTCCCATGCCTACTTTACCACGCAAACCAGCAGTGCCAAACTCTAACTCTTTATAAAATCTATCTTCTTTTTCAGTTTCATTATCAGAAATAGATAGTAATTGTTTTTTTTCTTCATTTGTTAGTGCATCACTATTTATCCACTGTTCAAATAATTTATTAAACATTATATTGTTACCTTTCTTAAATATTATGCTAACTCTAAAGCTATTTCCATCATTTTAGTAAAAGCAGTTTGACGTTCTTCTGGTGTAGTTTCTTCTCCAGTAACTAAAGAATCACTAACTGTCAAAATAGTTAAAGCATTAACTCCAGCGGCCATAGCTGTTGCATATAGGGCTGTACTTTCCATTTCAACACCAAGAAGCCCCATCTTCATCCAATTTTTCATAGCGTCTGGGTCTGCATTGTAAAATACATCGCTAGATAAAATATTTCCTACATGAACATTTACATCTTTTTCTTTAGCAATATTATGTGCTTTAGATAACAAATCAAATGATGAGTGTAAACTTAATTGACCAGGCAATCTATATTGATCTGTAAAGTTAGTTGTTGTTGATGATGCCATACCTAAAATAATATCATATATTTTTACATTCTCTTGAAGAGAACCACAAGTTCCTATTCTAATTAAATTTTTAACTCCAAAAAAGTGAATTAATTCGTAAGAGTAAATACCTATACTTCCTGGTCCCATTCCTGTTCCCATTACAGATATTTTTTTGCCTTTGTATTTTCCTGTATATCCAAGCATACCTCTCACTTCATTAAAGCAAACAGGCTCTTCTAAAAATTTTTCAGCTATAAATTTTGCTCTAAGTGGGTCGCCAGGTAATAGTATAGTTTCTGCAATCTCTACACCATTTGGTTTAATGTGAGGTGTTTGTAAATTTTTCATCATTATTATTCTCCTGAAAATATTTTATATTTTTTAATTATACATTTTTTTTTAGTATCTAACAAGTATATTATTAATATAAAAAATCTCAAAATTATCTTTAAATTTTGAGATTTTTTATAATTTATTGAGTTGGCGTTGTCTTTACTTGATATTTTAAATTTTTTGAAATTAAATCTGCCATAGCAGTAACACCTTCTTCTCTAAGATGAACATTATCAGGTCTAAAATATTCAGGATGATTTTTTGATTTTTTATTCCAATCTATTAAATTAAAATTTTCATATTTTGTTTTAGATTCTTCTAAAAGTTTATTATTTCCTTCTTCCCAAGCTCTAGGAACATTTATATTTACAAAATAAACATCAGATTTTTCAAAAGTTTTAATTAAACTTTCAATATGTTTCTCTGTTATAGTTCCATTAGTACCTAATATGAATATTACAGCTGCATTCTTATCATTATAATTTTCATATTTTTTTGCTACTTCAACAGCCTCTGCACCTTGTCTACTTATTCTACCGTCTATAACTATTTCTGGATATCTTGTTGTCATCTCTTCCCCAATATTAACAGCAAGAGAGTCACCTATTAATAAGATTTTATTGTATAATGTTTCTTCAGAATTAGCATCATTAGATTTATCTTCTTTTTTATTATTATCTTTATTGTAGTTATTATTTTCTGCATTGTTTGTAACAAATGAACTAGATAATTCTACACTATTATCATTTGCAAATTTTGTAGAAATATAAGGAAATGCCTTACCGAACAAGCCCATAACTAGTAAGATAATTATTAATGAACTTGTTAATAAAGAAGATATTTTTATATTTTTTGACAAGTTGGAAATTTTTTTGAATATATTTTTTAAATAATTGGCAAATCCAAAATATCTTATCGGTGTTTCTAAAAATTTATAACTTATCCAAGATACTAGAAATATCAATACTAATCTAGCTAAATTAAAAAATAAATTTGGATTTCCAGATTCGGAAGCAGGTCTTGTCAAGATAATTATTGGAAAATGCCACAAGTATAAACTATAAGAAAATCTTCCAATATATACTAAGGGTTTAAATGACATTATTTTTGAAATATAGGTATTTTGATGTCCTGTGCTTATTAAAATAATCAAAAACAAGCAAGAAAATAAGAAAAATCCACCGTAATATAAAAATTTACTGTATTCTGATACATAAAACATTGATATTATAAAAATTAAAATGGAAACTAGCGAAATTAATGTGTAATTTTTATTTTCTTGTAAAGTTACTTTTTCTGTTAATTTTGAAAGTGGAAAATAAATTGCTCCTAAAACTCCCACTAAAAGCCCAAAAGCTCTAGTATCAGTACCATAATAAACACGATTTATATTGTCTATATCAAATAAAATTATATGATTAATTAATGACAATAAGCTCATAAAAATTATTGAATAAAAAAATATATTCTTGTTTTTAAATTTACTTGATATTTTTTGCAATATAATAAATATTAAAGGAAATATCATATAAAATTGTTCTTCTATTGCTAAAGACCATAAATGTTTATATGGACTTATAGAATAAAAAGAATCAAAATAATCTAATTTATGAAACATATACCACCAATTACTAGAATAAATATAACCGAATATTGCATCGAGATAACTTTTTTCCAGAATATATTTATTGAACAAAACCATAATAATTAATATTATACTTATCATTAAATATACAGCAGGTAATAGTCTTCTTGCTCTTCTTATATAAAATTTTGAAAGTGATATTTTTCCTGTTTCTGAATACTCTTGCATAATTAACGAACTAATTAAATATCCAGATAGTACAAAAAACAAGTCTACTCCTAAAAAACCACCTGGCAAATGATTAGGCATCATGTGATAAATTATTACCGAAATTACTGCCAAGGCTCTCAAGGAATCTATACTTGGTAAATATCTATGTTTTTTCATACATTACCTCACTAATCTTTAATCATTGATAAGGACACCCTTCCTCTTTCTTTGTCAATATCAATAACATAAACTTCAACAATTTTTCCTACATTTAAAACTTCTAGTGGATTTTTTACAAAACTTTTACTGATTTTTGAAATATGAACCATTGCGTCTTGTTTTAGACCAATGTCAACAAAAGCTCCAAATTGAGTAATATTTCTTATTGTTCCACTTAATTTGTCGCCTATTTTAAGGTCTTCAATAGTTAAAATATCTGATTTTAATAATGTTTTTTCAAAAGCATCACGAATATCTCTCATCGGTTGTTTTAATTCTTTAACTATATCAAACAAAGTTTCATAACCACAACCTAATTCTAAGGATACCTTATTCAAATCTAAGTTATCTAATTTTTGACTTAATTCTTTAGTTCCAATATTTTTTAATTCAATTCCATAACTATTTATTATTTTTTCTGCAATGTGGTAACTTTCAGGGTGAATACCAGTAGAATCTAAAATATTATCACCATCAACTATTCTAAAAAATCCTACACATTGTTCGTAAGTTTTTTCACCTAGTCTTGAAACTTTAGAAATTTCTTTTATAGAAGTAATTTTCCCATTTTCTTTTCGATATTTTACAATATTTTTAGCTATCTGTCTATTTATTCCAGACACATAAGATAAAAGAGGAACAGAAGCTGTGTTTACATCTACTCCAATATTATTAACCACAGTTTCTACAACAAAATCTAATTCTTTTCCCAAATATTTTTGATTAATATCATGTTGATACTGACCAACTCCTATTGATTTAGGGTCTATTTTTACTAACTCACTTAAGGGGTCTTGTATTCTTCTTGCTATTGATACTGCACTTCTTTCTTCAACATTAAAATCTGGAAATTCATCTCTAGCAATTTCACTTGCAGAATATACACTAGCTCCAGCTTCATTAACTATACAAAATTCTATTTTTAATTTGTTATCTCTCAAAGTATTATAAACAAAAGTTTCAGTTTCTCTTGATGCTGTTCCATTACCTATGGCAATTAAATTTATTTTATTTTTAGTAATTATATCAATTAATATTTTTTCAGCTTCTTTTTGTTTTTCTAAATTTGCTGGTTTGTGAGGATATATCACATTTTTACTAATAAAATTTCCATATTCATCAACCGCAGCTATTTTACAACCTGTTCTAAAAGCAGGGTCAATACCTAAAACTCTTTTATCTTTTAATGGCACTTGTAATAAAAGTTGTTTTAAATTTTCGGAAAAAATTATTACTGCTTCTTCTTCAGCTTTTTTCGTCAAATCACTTCTAAGTTCTCTTTCGATTGATGGAAATATTAGACGTTTATAAGAATCTTCTATACAAGTTAATAAAATTTCCTTAATTTCTGTATCTTTATTTTTTATAATATCTCTTAAAATATAAGTACATAATATTTCTTTGTCATTATCTATACTTACTTTTATTATATCTTCTTTTTCTGCCCTATTTACTGCTAATATTCTGTGAGAAACTATTTTTGAAACTGGTTCAGTATAATCATAATAATTTATATAAACTTTATTTTCATCTTTTTCTTCAGAATTTTTTTTGACTTTAGTTATTAATTTTCCGAATTTACGAGTGTTTTCTAAGATATATTCCCTATATTTCGCATTATCAGAAATATTTTCAGCTATAATATCTAAAGCGTAATTTATTGCTTCCTCTTCATTATAAACTTCTTTTTCTTCATTAATATATTTACTAGCTTCTTTATTCAATACTATTTTAGTTTTTGGTAATGTTAGTATAAATTTAGCTAACTCTTCTAGTCCTTTTTCTTTTGCTATCCTTGCTTTTGTTCTCTTTTTTTCTTTGAAAGGTCTATACAAATCTTCTACACGTTGTAATTTTTCTTGAAGATTAATTGTCTTTTCTAACTCTTCTGTCAATAAACCTTTTTCTTCTATCAATCTAATAACTTCTTTTTTTCTGTTTTCTAGCGTTTGTAAATAATTATATTCATCTTGTATTTGCTTTATTGCTACTTCATCTAAAGAATTTGTCATTTCTTTTCTGTATCTAGCTATAAAAGCAATAGTATTACCTGCTTCTAACATATCAAGAACATTAATAACATATTTTTTATCAACTTTTAATTTAGCAGCTAAATTTTTTATTATGCTTTCTTGCATTTTATATCTCCACTTCTTTATTAGCTATAAAATATTTTCTTGGAACTCTCGAACCTATAACACAAAAAATTTCATAGTGAATAGTATTTTGATGATTAGCAAATTCTTCAACATCTAAAGTTTGATTATTATGAGAACCATAGAACAATACTTCATCTCCCACTGAAACTTTTTTAGGACATCTAACCATTAATTGATCCATACATACTCTACCAACAATTTGGCATAAATTACCATTTATCATTACAGACCAACCTTGTGCCCTTCTAAGTAAACCATCCCTATAACCTATTGGTATAGTAGCTATAAATTCTTCTTCAGAGCTTTCATATGTACAACCATAACCTACTTTTGTATGTGGAGCTATTTTTTTAACATGAATAACTCTACTAATAAGTGAAGACACATTTTTTAATTTTACGTTAGAAATTTTTTTAATTTCTTCACTTGGATATTGCCCAAAAATAGATATTCCTACTCTTGCCAAATTAAAATTATAATCATTTTTTACATATCTAAGTGTTGCTGCAGAATTTTCTTGATGAATATATTTTGCTTTTAAACTTATATTTGATACTAAAGAATTAAATTTTTCTCTTTGTTTAATATCATAATCAATATTACTGTCATCAGAGTTTGCATAGTGGCTAAAAATTCCTTCTAATTCTATTCTACCATCCTGTAATAAATTATTTATTTCAATAGCTTCTTCTTCAGTAGTTATACCTATCCTAGACATACCGCTATCTATTTTTAAATGTAATTTAAGTTTTTTTGAAATATCATCTAAATATAAAATAACTTCTTTTAACCAATCTACTGATGGACAGCAAAGTGATATATTTTTATCAGTTGCATATTTTATATTTTGTGGATTTATTACCCCTAAAACTAAAATTAAAGGTTCATCACCAACATTTTTTCTCAATTCTATGGCTTCTTCTAGTGTAGTAACTGCAAAATATTTTACTCCATTATCATACAGATATTTACCTACTTGTTTAGCACCTAGACCATAAGCATCAGCTTTTATAACTGCCATAATTTCTTTGTTATCAAATAATTTTTTTATTTCATTATAATTAAATAATATATTATCTAAATCTACTTTTAAATATGTTGGTCTATCCTGTATCATTTTATTCATCCTCTTTCTCTAATAAGACAAAAGCAACTACATTATCTTTATTATGACTAATCGTAAGATGTACAACAAAATTTTTATATTCAATCATTGGTTTTCCTAAAATATCTTTTTTTACTTCAACCTCTTTAAAAGAAAAATATTTAGAAATTCCAACACCCAATGCTTTACTCATAGCTTCTTTAACTGCATATCTACTTGCTAAAAATTCTGCTTTTCTCCTAGAATTATTTATACTATTAAATTCTTCTATTTCAGATTGTGTATAAATTTTTTCTATATAATTTTTTTTATCAAAAAATTCATAAAATCTTTCTATGCTTTCTATATCAGTTCCTATCCCGTATATCATAAATTATACCTCAAATAATAATTTTATCATAATAACTTAAACTAATTTTATCAAAAAATAAACAAAGCACTAATAGTGCCTTGCTTATTTTACTCGACAACTTTATTAATTGTAGATAATACTTTGTCAATATTTAATTTTTTTACAGCTGAAAATGGAATTATATCTATATTATTTGTTAAATCTAAAAATTTTGTAATTTTGTTTTTATTTTTTAATAATTCATTTTTAGAAATTTTATCTGTTTTTGTTAATATTATAACAAATGGTATTTGATAATAATTCAAAAATTCATTCATCATTATATCATCTTCAGATGGAGTATGTCTGCTATCCAATAAATGTAAGACAAATTGTAAATTACCCCTATTAACAAAATACTCTACTATCATATCATATAATTTCTCTTTTTCTTTTTTTGATAGTTTTGCATAACCATAACCAGGAACATCTACTAAAACAAGTTTTTTATCTATATCAAAAAAATTCAATGTTCTTGTCTTACCCGGTTTTGCTGAAACACGAGCATAGTTTTTCCTATTTAAAATAGTATTTATAAAAGAAGACTTGCCAACATTTGACCTACCACACATAGCTACTTCTGGAAGAACATATTCTGGATACTGTTTTTTAGAAACGGCACTAATTATTAATTCAACATTATTTATATTAAATTTTAGCATCTAATCTCCTTTTTAAAAACTATTTCAAAAACTTCAGAAATATTTTTAACAAAATAAATATTTAGGTTTTCTTTTATTTCTGAGGGTATGTCGCTTAAATCTCCCTTATTTTTAAAAGGTAAAATAATAGTATTGATACCCATTTTCTCAGAACTAAGAACTTTTTCTTTAACTCCACCTATTGGCAAAACTTTACCATGAAGAGTAATTTCTCCAGTCATAGCAATATCGTTATTAACTCTTTTATTGGTTAAAGTAGAATATAATGAAGTTGTTATTGCTATTCCTGCAGAAGGGCCATCTTTTGGAATAGCACCCTCTGGCACGTGCAAGTGTATATCGATTTTATTAAAATCAATATTATCAAATTCTAATTCTTTAGAATGTGAACGCAAATAAGATATGGCAGTTTGTGCAGATTCTTTCATAACATCTCCAAGTTTACCTGTTAGAATTATTTTTCCATTTCCTTTAGATATACTTGTTTCTATTTCTAAAGTATCTCCTCCTACTGTTGTATATGCAAGTCCATTAACAATACCAACTTCTGGTTTTGAATTTTTTTCTTTTAAGTCATACCTAGCATAACCTAAAAATTCTTCAATCGTTGCAAGTCCTATTTTGATTTTTTCCTCACCCTTTAATATTCTTAAAGCTGCTTTTCTACAAACTTTTCCTATCAATCTATTTAGATTTCTTACACCAGCTTCATAGGTATAACCATTTATAATTTTCAGGATAGCTTGCTTACTAAATTTAATCTGATTTGCTGTTAAACCATTTTCTAAAATCTGATTCTTTATCAAATACTTAGTTGCAATATTTTCTTTTTCTTTTATTGTATATGATTCTAACTCGATTACTTCCATTCTATCTCTTAGTGGTGCTGGAATAAGGGATAAATTATTAGCAGTAGCTATAAATAGTACTTTTGACAAATCAAAAGGAATATCTAAATAGTGGTCTGCAAATTCATAATTTTGGTCTGGGTCAATAACTTCAAGCATGGCAGACGCAGGGTCGCCTTTTATATCAGAAGCCATCTTGTCAATTTCATCAAGTAATATTACAGGATTTTTTGTTTTAACTTTTTTTAAAGATTGAATTAATTTACCTGGCATAGCTCCAACATAAGTTCTTCTATGACCTCTTATTTCAGCTTCATCTCTTACTCCACCTAGCGACAATCTTATAAAATTTCTGTCCATAGCCTTTGCTACTGATTTTGCAAGTGAACTTTTACCTACTCCAGGAGGTCCCACTAAACATAATATTGGAGATTTCATATCATTACGCAATTTCTTAACTGCTAAAAACTCTAAAATTCTTTCTTTAATTTTTTCTAAGCCATAGTGATACTCATTAAGTATTTTCTCAGATTCTTTAATATCTATTCTATCTACTGTTTCTTTATTCCAAGGTAGCGATATTATTGTTTCTAAATAACTTCTAATTATAGAATTTTCAGGAGCTATAGCAGGCGTTTTTTCTAATCTATTTAATTCTTTAAGAAGAGTATCTTCATCATTTTTATTTAATTTTAACTCAAGTATTTTCTTTCTTAATAACTCTATATCATCTTCATCTGGAGATAATTCTTTTAGCTCATCTTGTACTACCTTCATCTGTTCTCTTAAAAAGTATTCTTTTTGCTGATTATCTATATTAATACGAACTTTATTATCAATATCTCTCTTATAAGTAGAAGCTGAAGTTATATTTTCTATTGATTTTATAATAATGTCTGTTTTTTTTTCTAAGTCGGTAGTAAAGACAACTCTTCTCATCATTAAAATATCTAATGGAAAAAATTTTAAATTTTTATTTATAAATTTTTCTAAATTTTTAATATTAAATATTCCTAAATCCAATCTTTCCAAAGTTAAAAATTCTTTAAATATTTTTTTCAAAACTTTCAACTTTTTTTCTTGGTCGAAGTTAATATTTGTTGTATTTTTTTGTGCAATTTCTAAATGTTCAACTCTATCATCTTTATAAACGCCACTTAAAACATCTGCAACACCTTCACAAATATATGTGTATAATTTGCTATCTTTAGCATATTTCAAGCTACCATATGTACCATAAAATTTATTAAAACCATTTTCATCATAAATATCTAAATCTTTGTCACCATTAAAACTATCCATAGGTTTCCTATTAATTGTTACAAAAATTCTAAATTGTTTATTTTTAATATTTTTTATAGTACTTAAAAAATATTTATCTTTTATTTCTATATTATATATATTATCAGGAATAAAAAGTTCCTTATGTTCTAATAAATAATACTTAGTCAATTTTTTTCTCCTTAAATTAATTTAGGACTTGTTTTTTTAATTACATTGTCTTTGGATACTATACATTTTTTAATATTATCTCTACTCGGAATTTCAAACATAGTATCCATCAATATTTCTTCAATAATTGAGCGTAATCCTCTAGCACCAGTTTTTCTGCTTATTGATTCTTTAGCAATTTCTTTTAATGCCTCATCTTCAAATATCAACTCTACATTATCTAATTCAAATAAATACTTGTATTGTTTAACCACAGAATTTTTTGGTTCTAGTAGTACCCTAACTAAATCTTTTTCATTAAGTTCATCTAATGAACAAATTAGGGGTATCCTTCCTATAAATTCTGGAATAATACCAAATTTAACCAAATCTTCTTGCTTAACTTTAGAAATTATAGTTGCACTTTCTGAAGTTTTGTGTAATTCATCATTATTTGAAAAACCTATTACCTTATCTCCCAGACGTCGTTTTATAATTTCCTCAATTCCTGCGAATGCTCCACCTACTATAAATAAAATATCTTTTGTATTTATTTTTATCATTTCTTCTCCGGGATGTTTTCTTCCTCCCTGTGGTGGAACGCTTGCTACAGTTCCCTCTAAGATTTTAAGTAATGCTTGCTGCACTCCTTCTCCTGATACATCTCGTGTGATAGAAACATTTTCACCTTTTTTAGCAATTTTATCAATTTCATCAATATAGATTATTCCTTTTTCTGCTCTTTCTATATCATAATTAGCATTTTGAATTAATCTTAATAATATATTTTCTACATCTTCACCTACATAGCCAGCCTCTGTTAATGTAGTTGCATCTGCAATAGCAAAAGGAACATCTAACATTTTAGCTAAAGTTTGAGCTATCAAAGTTTTTCCAGAACCAGTACAGCCTATTAATCCTATATTGCTTTTTTGTAAATCTATATCAGAATTATTTTTATCTGAAGTTATTCTCTTATAATGATTATACACAGCTACTGCTACTGATTTTTTTGCCTTATCTTGACTAATTATATATTCATTCAAATTTTTTAAAATTTCTTTTGGTTTTAACAATTCAAATCTTTTATTATTATATTGTTTTTCTGCATAAATTTGTTCGTCTATAATATCAGAACATAATTCTACACATTCATCACAGATATATACTCCATTACCTGCTATTAATTTAAAAACATCTTCTGATTTTTTACCACAAAATGAACAATGAAGTTCCTTATCTTTATCCATAATTTTTACCTCGCAAAATATTTCTAATTATACTATAAAGAAATTACAAAGTCAAAATATCAACGATATAACAAAAACACAGTTTAAATTATTAAACTGTGTTTTATATTTTTAACTTTTTTTATTTGTAGAATTTGCAGCTGGAATGCTGTTTTCTTTTTTTGCTTCTTCAGGGACTTGATTAGCAATTTTCACTTCTGAAAAATTATTTATTGTAATGTTTTTTTTAGAAATAGTATTAGCTAAAGTAGTTATTAAAAATAATAATACAGGTATTATTATAACCGCAATAATAAGTAATACATAATTTTTAAAATTAAAATTTTCCATTAATAATACCTAAATTTTATTTTATTTCTTCAAAATAATCTTTATAAAATCCTGCTATTTCTTCTGTATTATCTTTAACAAAAATATATTCTCCCGTTTCATTAACTACTTCATATTCTTTTCCTACTGTTAAAACATTGCTTACAGTAAATTTTTCTGCATTTGTATTTGTTACTCTTACTTTTTTCATAATTTTCTCCTAAATTAAATTTTTATTTTTATTTATATTTGATAAAATTGATACTATTAAAAATGCTATCAAAGATATTGCTAAAGATATAACTACTGGTTCAATAAAAGTTATTTTATAAAATCTTTTAAATATGATATAACTTGATAAACCTAAAAATATTGAACTTAAAGCTCCAAATTTTTCTGCTTTTTTCCAATATAAACCTAAAACTATCGGCCATAAAAAAGTTGCTTCTAAACCTCCAAAAGCAAATAAATTAATTTCTACTATAATAGCAGGAGGATTAATACTTAAAATTACAGCCAGTATTAAAATTATTATATTTACAGAATAAACTAATATCGGTATATTTTTTCCCGAAATTTTATCTTTTATCCCTCTTATATTTAAAATAATATCTTTTGTTAAATTAGATGATATTAATAAAAACTGTGCATTTACAGTAGTAATTATTGCCGCCATTGGTGATGATAATACTATGGCTGTTAAATACCAAGGTAATATTTTAATTGAAACAATGGGTATTAATGAATCATAATCTGTAATATCTGAAAATAAACCTCTTGTTATAACTCCAATAAAATGAACTCCAAACATTACTATAAATATTACTATTGTTCCCATTATTATAGATTGTTTTAAACTTTTTTCATTTTTATAAAGCATAGAATTAATAGCGATATGTGGAATACCTACTAAACCAATACCAACTAAAACCCAAAAAGATGTTACATACATGGCTGTTAAACTTCCGTTTGAACCATAAGGAGTTAATAAATTTGGATTTTGTGCATATAAGTTATTCATTATATTTTCTATTCCCCCGCCATAACGTAAAACAGAAATAAATAATATTATCGTCGCAAAAATCATTATTAAACCTTGTATCATGTCCGTTATTAAAATATTTTTAAGACCACCAAAAACTACACAAAACAATATAATTACTGAAACTATTATAATAGCAAATTTATATTCAACACCAAAAAGAGCAGATATTAACTTAGCTCCTCCTATCCATTGACCTGACATGGCTGCTAAAATAAATATTATCATTGCAAAAGTTGCAATATAAGCCAATAAATTTGAATTATATCTATATTTTAAATAATCAGTTATTGTAATTGCATTGATTTTCTTAGCAATTTTTTGAAATCTTCTTGCCAATACCAGCAATACAAAGTAGCCAGCAGTAACTTGAATAACCGCTAATAAAACCCAACCAAGACCTAATTTATAGGCTACACCAGGACCTGATAAAAACGTAGAAGCAGAACCATAAGTAGACATAAGGGTGATTGCAAGAATTACACCACTAACTTTTCTATCTGCTAAATAATATTTTTCAAAAAAAGTTCCATTATTTTTATTAATATTTAATTTATTTAAAATAAGCGGAAGAAGTATTATAGTTAAAAATATTACAGAAAACAATAAAATTACTTTAATATTATTTACGTTATTCATATTATTTTAAATCCTCAGAAATATCTTCACTAAATATTTTTCTACAAAATAAAATTAGTAGTAATATTACAAAAATACTTGTTACAACTGAACTATAAAAAAACCATTCTGGTATTCCTAAGATATACTTATAATCTTTAACTTCAATATCAGCATATCTTATGTATGCAAAATAATACCATAAAGAAAAGTGTATGAATACTAAAATCAAAGCATATACATAATCTTTATTTTTATTCATCTTCTAACCCCGTTATATTTGAAAAAATTGTATAAAGTTTAAGATAATATTCTTTCATTAAATCTATAAATATACTTCCCAAAAGCATACCAGCCAAAACGTCTGTAAAATAATGAGCCCCAAGAACTAACCTTGAAAATCCTATTAATATAATTGATACAGTAAAAAGTTTTTTCAATAGATTTTTTTTGTTAATAACAAATATTAAAGCCATAAAGAAAACTACAACTACAACAGAATGCCCACTAGGAAAACTTCCACCAGAAAAAACATCTGGTAGTGGTCTAACTCTACCAATAATATGCTTTAAAATTAAAGTTATGCTAGCAGAAAAAAATGCACTCCCTAAAATAAATATAGATTTCTTGTATTCTTTTATAAAAAATAAAAATATACCTAAAATTCCCATTAGTAAAAGTAAAATCTTATCATGAAGTAAATGTGAAATGAATTTTGCTAGCGTTAAAAAAATACTGTTTTTAAAAATAGATGTAATCATATCCGTTAAAATAAAATCAAATAAATTTTTAGGATATATTATTGCAATAGCCATTAATAAAATAAAAAATATTATTTTGGCATAAGTTAAAATTTTTATATTCTTCACTTCTAATCCTCCAATATATCAAGTATTTTATTATAAAATTTCTTAGAAGTATTTATAATATCTTTTTCTTTCTTATAATTTATCATATTGTTTTTAATAGTTGGTATGTTAGATGAAAAATCATCAAAGTATTTTGTATCTAAGTTAGGTAAATCATTTTCGTTTATAACTTTTGCAAAATTATTTTTTTCAAAAAAACTTGCATTTTCTATTTGGTCGCCACGACTTTGATTTTTTCCTAAGGGAATTAAAATAGATGGAATATTTAGAGCTAAAAATTCATAAATTGAATTTGCACCTGCCCTTGATATTGAAAAATCTACAATTTGAAAAATATCAAAAAGTTCTTTATTTAAAAATTCATATTGAACATATCCATTACCTTTAGCATTTTTATTATATAAATCTTTTCCTACCAAGTGGATTATTTGGTATTTCTCCAATAATTTTGATAAGTTATTCCATATATATTCATTAATGATTTTAGAGCCTAAAGACCCTCCCATAACCAAAATTATAGGTTTTGCCTTATTTAAGCCAGTAAATTTATATGCTTTTTCAGCTTCACCAGTATATATATCATCTCTAACTATAACACCTATTAAACTTGATTTTTCCTTTGGTAAGTAATTTATAGTTTCTTCAAAAGTTGTAAATATATGTTTGCAAAATTTTATATTTATCTTATTTGCAAGTCCTGGACTTAAATCAGATTCATGTAGTAATGACGGTATTTTTAAAATTTTTGCTGCTATACATACTGGAACACTTACAAAGCCACCTTTTGAAAATACAAAATTCGGCTTTTCTTTTTTCATAATTATTATAGATTCAATTATTCCTTTTAGAACTCTAAAGGGGTCTGTAAAATTTTTAATAGAAAAATATCTTCTTAACTTTCCTGAACTTATTTCATAATATCTTACATCAGAAATACTCTCTATCATTTCTTTTTCTATACCACTCTTACTACCTATGTATGAAATATTGTATCCAAATTTTCTAAATTCTGCTATTAGGGCTACATTTACAGCGACATGCCCTATGGTTCCACCACCAGTAAATAATATTTTTTTCACTTCTATTCCTCTTTCAATTTTTGTTCTAATTTTTCTGCAACTAATTTAGGAACAAATTTTGTCAAATCCGCACCAAATCCTGAAACCCCTTTTACTATACTAGAACTAATAAAAGAATATTTTGTATTTGTCATCATATAAAATGTTTCTATATTTTCATCTAATGTTTTATTCATTGATGTAAGTTGCATTTCATATTCAAAGTCTGAAACTGCCCTTAGTCCCCTAACTATAACATTAGAATTTACTTTTTTTGCATAATTTACCAACAATCCAGAAAAACTATCAACCCTAACATTTTTCATTTCAGGCAAATTAGATACAATATTTTCTATCATATCTACTCTTTCTTCTCTTGTAAATAAATAATTTTTGTCAGGATTAACCAATATAGCTATTATTATTTCATCAAATATTTTGCTACTTCTTTTTATAATATCTAAATGCCCATTAGTGATAGGGTCAAAACTTCCTGGAATTATTGCTATTTTCTTTTTCACTTTAATTCTCCCTATATTCAAAAATTGTAATATTTATTTTTCCATATTTTTTTTCTTTATAAACTGATAATTTTTTACTATCAAAATTAATTTTTTCTTCTGAACTATATTCACATACAATAAGACAAAAATCCTTACATAAATTCAAATTTACTATATTTTCTAATGCAGAATCAATTAACTTTTTTTTGTAGGGTGGATCTAAGAATATAATATCAAATTTTTCATTTTTTTTTGAAAATATTTTTAAAGACCTTAGGTAATCATTTTTAAAAACATTGAATAACTCATTATCAACATTACATTTTTTTATGTTACTATTAATAATTTTTATTGCCAAAGAACTACCATCTATAAATGTTGTGTGCCTAGCACCTCTACTTATTGCTTCTATTCCTAAACCACCACTACCAGCAAATAAATCTAAAATTTTCATGTTGTAGCAGTCAATCATATTAAATAAACTTTCCTTTACCTTACAAGTTGTAGGTCTTGTAGTCATTCCTTCTAGGCTGTTTAATTTAATAGATTTATATTTTCCTGATATTACTCTCATAATTCCTCTATATACATTTATTTGTGAAAATCAATATTTAGTTCTGCCAATTCAGAGAAAATTATTTTTTTTACAAACTTTTTTTCTTTAAGTTCAGCAACAACTTTATTTGCCTTATTTTCATCTAAATAAAAATAAATATATCTATTTTTTTTTGAATATGTTATTACATTGCCATATTTTTCTAATTTATTTATATCTCTAACATGTTTAAAATAAACATATATGCCTTTTCTTTTGTTTGAAAATAATTGCATAAATAACCTCTTTTACTCAAAGTTAGAAGTTGCATCAACTCTTCCTTTTTCATCTATTTTAGTTACTTTTACTTTAATGGTATCTCCTATTTTTACAACATTCTCTACTTTTTCTACACGTTTATCAGAAAGTTTTGAAATGTGTACTAATGCATCTGTACCTGGGAATAATTCAACAAACGCTCCAAATTTTTCAATTCTTCTAACAGTAGCTAAATATACTTCGCCTACTTCTGCTTCCCTAACAATGTTTTCTATTATTTCAACAGCATGATTTATATCTGAAATATTTTGTGAAGAAATGAATACATCTCCATTTTGCTCAATATCAATTTTTACGCCAGTCTTATCAATAATTTCATTGATAGTTTTTCCACCAGAACCGATAACATCTTTAATTTTATCAGGTTTAATTTTAATAATTTTAATTTTTGGTGCATACTCTGAAACTTCCAAACGAGGAGAAGATATGATACTATTCATGTGGTTTAAAATTTCTAATCTTCCTATACGAGCCTGTTCTAAAGATTCTTTTAATATTTGTTCACTAAGACCATCAATTTTTATATCCATTTGAAGAGCGGTAATTCCATTTTCAGTTCCTGCTACTTTAAAATCCATATCTCCTAAGTGGTCTTCCATACCTTGTATATCAGTTAAAATAGTATAATTTTCATCTTTTTTAATAAGTCCCATAGCAATACCTGCCACTTGCGATTTTATAGGTACTCCTGCAGCCATAAGAGCCATTGAACCTGAACAAATAGTTGCTTGAGAACTTGAGCCATTAGATTCTAAAATTTCTGATACTACACGTATAGTATAAGGAAATTCTTCTTTAGAAGGGATTACTTGTTCTAATGCTCTTTCTCCTAATGCCCCATGACCTATTTCTCGTCTACCAGGTGCTCTACTAAACCCTATTTCTCCAACAGAAAACGATGGGAAGTTATAGTGTAACATAAATCTTTTATTTTCTTCTTGTGTTAAATCATCAATTATTTGTTCGTCTGAAATATTACCTAAAGTTACAACTCCTAATGATTGTGTTTGACCTCTAGTAAATATTGCTGATCCATGCGTTCTCGGTAAAATATCTATTCTTGATGACAGTGGACGAATTTCTGTTAGTTCACGACCATCAGGACGAACTTTATCTTCAGTTATTTCTCGTCTAACTTCATTTTTTATAATTTTATCTAAAGAGTCTTTGACTTCTTTTATAGTTTTTTCTAAATCTTCTAGTTCTAATGTTTCATAATATTCAATCACTTCATTTTTAACTAGAGAAATAGCCTCATCTCTACTTTGTTTATCTTTTATAGAAATTGCAAATTTCATTTTTTCAATTACTTTATTATAAACTTCATTGTATATTTCTTCATCAAGAACTTTTAGAGTTACCTCCATTTTTTTTTGTCCAATTTCTGATACAATTTCTTCTTGAAATGATATTAGTCTTTTTATTTCTTCATGACCAAATATTATGGCATTTAACATAACTTCTTCTGATACTTCTTTAGAACCAGCTTCAACCATATTTATAGCATATTTAGTACCTGCTACTTTTAAATCTATTAATGATTTTTCTAATTCGTCAACAGTTGGATTTATAATATACTGACCATCAATATATCCAACTGTAACTCCAGCTATCGAAGATTTAAATGGTATATTTGATATAGATAAAGATAAAGAACTTCCCAACATAGCTGCCATAACTGGATCACAATCATATTCTACTGAAAGAACTGTTGAAACTACCTGTACCTCATTTCTAAATCCATCTTCAAAAAGTGGTCTAATTGGTCTATCTATTAAACGTGCCGCTAAAGTTGCTTCCGTTCCTGCACGTCCTTCTCTTCGTAAAAAACCTCCTGGGATTTTCCCAACAGAATACATTTTTTCTTCATAATTAACAGTTAACGGGAAAAAATCTACATCTTTTGCTTCTTTTGATGCTACTGCTGTTGTCAATACAACCGTATCTCCATATCTTATTAAAACAGAAGCATTTGCCTGTCTTGCCAATTCTCCAATTTCTACTATTAATTCTTTACCAGCTAATGTAGTTTTATATATTTTTTTATTTTCAAACATTATATTTACCTTTCAATTTCAATTAATTTTATTTAACTTATCAAATAATTTTTATTTTAATGCTAGATTAGTCTATAAATTCACTAACATATTATACTATGTATTGTTTGAAAATACAATAATAATAAAGATTATCATATAAAAAATGAGTAACTTTCGTTACTCATTTTCTGAAATAATTATAAAATCTGAAAAAACATCATTTCCATAAAATAAACCCTTATAAGTTAGCTTAATTATATTATTTTCTAGCGATAAAAAATTTTTACTTATGTTACTCTCAATACTATTCATATATATTTCTCTGGAATTAATATTATATTTTTTATCAATTTCTAATAAATTAATTCCACTAAGCAATCTTAGTCCTAAAAAAAATTCTTCTTCTATTTTTTCTTTTTTTGAAACTTGCGTTATCTCTTTACGAGCATGACCATTTTTTTTCATACTATCAATATAAAACTTAACAGGACCATGATTAGAATATCTAACTCCATCTATATAGCCATGAGCCCCAGCACCGAATCCGTAATATTCAAAATTTTTCCAATAATTTGTATTATGAATACTCTCGTAACCTTTTTTCGAAAAATTACTAACTTCATATTGAGTGAAGCCATTGTTTGTTAAGTAGTCGATAACAGCTGAATACATTTTTTCTTCTACTTCGTTAGTTGGTAATATAACGTGTTTATTTTTCACTTGATTATACAACTTAGTTCTTTGTTCAAGAATTAATGAATAACAAGAAATATGAGGTATATCATAAGAAATTATTTTTTTCATAGTTAAATACAAGTCTTCCATTGTTTGATTGGGTAAAGAAAACATCAAATCAACATTTATATTTTTTATGCCAACTAATTTTAAATTTAAGATTGCATTTTCTACATCACTTTCTTTATGACCTCTGCCAATTACTTTTAGTAATTCATCATTTAAGGTTTGAACTCCCATACTCACTCTGTTAATTCCAAATTTTTTTAAGATATTCACTTTATCTAGTGTTAAATCTTCTGGGTTAGCTTCAAAAGAAAATTCTCTTAATTGATTTATATCTACTACTTGACTAACCGCATTTAATAACAAAACTAACTGACCATCATTAAGAGCACTTGGTGTGCCTCCTCCAATGTATACTGTTTCTATTTCATTCTTATCTTTTATATTTTGAATTTCTTTTATTAAATATTTTATATATTCATCAACTGGTTGATGTTGAATATAAAATTTATTAAAATCACAATAAGAGCATATATATTTACAAAAGGGAATATGTATATATATTCCCTTTTTATTTTTTATTATTTTATTCATCGTCCATTTTTAAAACTGACATAAATGCATCTTGAGGAACTTCTACACTTCCTACTGCTTTCATGCGTTCTTTTCCTTTTTTCTGTTTCTCTAATAATTTTCTTTTCCTGCTAATATCTCCACCATAACATTTTGCCAGTACATTTTTTCTCATAGCTTTTATAGTTTCACGAGATATAATTTTATTACCTATTGCTGCTTGAATTGGTATTTCAAATTGTTGTTTCGGAATTAATTTTTTAAGTTTTTCAACTATAACTTTTCCTCTATTATATGCAAATTCTCTATGCACTATAAAACTTAGTGCGTCAACTTGTTCCCCATTCAATAGTATATCCATTTTTACCAAATTACTTGTTTTATAACCGGTCATTTCATAATCGAAAGATGCGTACCCCTTAGTATTAGATTTTAACTGGTCAAAGAAATCAAATACAATTTCTGATAAAGGCATATCGTAGATAATATTTACCCTTGTTGCGTCAATGTAATCCATATTTATAAAAGTCCCTCTTTTTTTCTGGCACAGTTCCATTACTGAGCCAACATAATCATTAGGTGCCATAATACTAGATTTTACATAAGGCTCTTTTATTTGATTTATTTTTTGTGGGTCGGGCATTTCTGAAGGATTGGAAACATCAATTTCACTTCCGTCAGTTAATTCAACCTTATAAACAACAGAAGGAGCAGTAGCAATAATATCTATATTAAACTCTCTTTCTATACGCTCTTGGATTATTTCCATATGCAACATTCCCAAAAATCCACATCTAAAACCAAACCCTAGGGCTTGAGAAGTTTCAGCATCATACTGCAAGGCAGAATCATTTAATTCTAATTTTTCTAAAGCTTCTCTTAAATCATTATACTTAGCTGAATCAATCGGATATAAACCACAATAAACCATAGAATTTAATTTTCTATAACCAGGTAAGGCTTGGTTAGCTGGATTTTTTAATAACGTTATAGTATCTCCTACTCGAGTTTCACTAACATTTTTTATAGATGCACAGATAAAACCAACATCTCCTACTGTAAGTTCATCAATAATTTTTTCTTTAGGTGTGTGTATCCCTACTTCTGTAACATCAAAAACTCCACCTGTTGCCATCATTTTAATTTTATCACCTGCTTTAACAGTACCATTTTTTATTCTTACTGATACTATAACTCCTCTATACGGATCGTAAACAGAATCAAATATTAAGGCTTGTAGAGGAGCGTTAGAATCTCCCGTAGGCTCCGGTATATATTCTACAATTTGCTCCAAAATTTCTTCGATACCAATACCTGCTTTAGCAGAAGCTAGAACTATATCGTCTGTTGGTAAACCTATTACATCTTCTATTTCTTTTTTTACTTTTTCTGGATTAGCGGCAGGTAAATCAATTTTATTAATAATTGGAATAATTTCTAAATTATTATCAAGTGCTAAATAAACATTAGCCAAAGTTTGTGCTTCTATGCCTTGTGCCGCGTCAACAACTAAGATAGCTCCTTCACAAGCAGCCAAAGAACGAGATACTTCATAGGTAAAATCTACATGTCCTGGTGTATCTATTAAATGTAGTATGTATTCCTCATTGTTTTTTGAAGTATATTTTAATTGAACTGCATTCAATTTTATTGTTATACCTCTTTCTCTTTCTATATCCATAGAATCTAAAAGTTGAGCTTTCATTTCTCTAGACTCTATAGCTTTAGTTTTTTCTAAAATTCTATCTGCCAGCGTTGACTTGCCATGGTCGATATGGGCTATAATAGAAAAATTTCTTATTCTTTTTTGTCTTTCTTTTCTTTTATCCATCAATTTAATCCTTTAAATTCCAATTTTTGAAAAATAGTCTTTAATATCATTATAAGAAAAACCATCTCTTAACAACTTCTCAAGTATTTTTTGTTTTAAAATATACTTGTCTTCATAATTTTTACTAAATTTTGTATATGCTTTATCATAATATTTTTTTATTATAATTTCATCATTATTTTCTTCAATATTATCTTCAAAAAAAATTTTAAAGACAGAATTTATTATATCAAAATTATAGCCATTTGAATAAAGTTTATTTGTTATTTTTTGAATTTTTTTATTTTTTGATTCTGAATTTTTAAGATATTCTTTTTTTATAATTGAATAAATATTATCGCATTGGATTTCATAAGTACAAATTTTTAAAATAGAACTATCTATATAAGATTCTTTTATTCCTTTTTCTAGCAATTTTCTTTTTATATAGCTAGGCCCTTTTTTCTTTATAGTAACACTATCTTTAGTATATAAGTCTGTAAATTTTATATCATTAATATAATCTAATTTCTTTAATTTTTCAATAGCGTATTGTATTTGATTTCCTAAAAAATTATTTTTAATAAGATAATTTTCAATTTCCTGCTCTGTACGTAAACCATAACTTAAATAATTTAGACCTTTAGAAAAGGCTTGTTCGTTTTTTTCGTCTGATAAAATATTTAATAATTTTTCTTCTGATATTTCACCTTTCTTTATTAAATTATTATTCAATAAAGTATTTTCAGAGATAAATATGGGTTCTCTACTATCAAAGTCAAGTTTATATTTTTTTTTAAATTTTATTATATTAATTATTTTCATTATTTTTTACCATTAAAAAATTTTCTACATCAGGATAAATACTTTCTATTTCTTCGATATTATCTATATTATACCAATGTGTATCTGGCATTTTATTTCTAAACCAAGTTATTTGACGTTTGGCAAATCTTCTTGAGTTTTTTGCTATATCTTCTTCAAGAAATTCAAGATTTTGATTATTATTTAAGTAATTAACTACTTCTTTGTAGCCAATAGAATTAAGTGCTTGAAGTTTATTGCCATATTTATTTATAATAGATTTTACTTCTTCTACAAGTCCTTCTTTTAACATAATATTTACTCTAACATTTATTCTATTGTAGATAATTTCTCTTTCTCTATTTAAAACTATGATATGAGGATTGTACCTATAATAAATTTCTGTTCCCTTATTATTTTCTATCAATGATTTACTTTCGTAAATAGCATATTTATAAGCATTAACTATTCGACGCATATTTTTTTTATCAATTTTTTCGTAGGTTTCTAAAAAATTTTCTTTTAGATATTGTAACATCTCTTCTAGGGATATATTATCAATATTAAAATCTTTATTATAATTTGAAAATTCATAATTATATAAAATAGCATTCATATAATATCCGGTACCACCAACTAAAAGAGGTATTTTCCCCCTTGAGTAAACTTCTTCAATTTTTCTTCTAGCTAGATTTTGAAATTCATATACAGATAAATTTTCTATTGGGTCTAATTCATCTATCAAATGATGTTTTATTCCTTGCATTTCTTCTTCTTTTATTTTTGCCGAACCTATATTGAAATCTCTATATATTTGAACGCTATCCACAGAAATTATTTCACAATTAAATTTTTTTGCTAGTTCTATACTAAGATTTGTTTTTCCAACTGATGTTGCTCCAACAATAGCTATAACTGGTATATTCATCTTTTCTTCCTACTTATATTATTAAACTATTCTTTTAAACATTTTTTCTAAATCTTTTTTTGTAAGTTTACTTATTATCGGTCTGCCATGAGGACAAGTAAATGGATTTTTACAAGAATATAAATCTGAAATTACTTTTTCCATTTCTAAATGTGTTAAATATTGATTAGCTTTTATAGAAGCTTTACAACTAGCCATTGCTATGGCATCATGTCTAAGTTTTAATATATCAATATTTTTATCAGAAGAGACTTTGTCAATAATACTTCTTATGATATGCTCTGCGTCATTTTCTATCCAAGTCGGATATTCTCTAACTATATAAGAATTATTACCAAATTCTTCAATAACAAGACCTAAGCTATTTAATTTTTCAGATATATTTTTTATATTTGCCACTTCTTCGACTGAAAAATTAAAAGTTATAGGTATTAATAATTGTTTGGAAATATTTTTTGATTCTGAAAATATTTTTTGAAATTTCTCAAAATTGTAACGTTCCTGTGCTGCGTGCTGGTCTATTAAATACAAATTCTCTCCAGCTTGTGCCAATATATAAGTTTTAAATATTTGTACTAAAACTGATAATTGAGGTAAATTTATTTTAGTATATTTAGAATTTTTTTCCTCAATATTGCTTAAATATCTGTCCTCAATTTTTTCTTCTACCTTTAGAGTATTTTCTTCAAAATTAATATTATAATTTTTATAAGATTGGTCTGTAAAATTATCAAATTTATCTTCTGTATTTATTTCTACATTTTTATCACTTATCCTTTGATTGTAAGAAATATTATTAATTATTGAATCTAAATAAGGACTATCTTTGGCAACAAATTCTTTATCCAAATCATTTGAAAAATCTAGTTGCTTAGAATAATCTTTACTTTTATTACGCAAAACATTATTAATTCCATCTGGTATATAGGTGTTTTCTGATAATCTTTCTGATATAGCATCTTTTATTAGTGAAATTAATTCATATTCTTTTGAAAGTCTAATCTCTTGTTTTGTTGGGTGAACATTAACATCTAAGAGAATAGGATTCATATTTATATTTATAACTGCAATAGGAAACCTGTTTTTCATCAAAAATGTTCCGTAGGCATCTGTTATAGCATTTTGAATAGCATAATTTTTAATATATCTACCATTAATAAAAATATTTATATAATTTTTATTCGCCCTAGTTTCCTCTGGTTTTGACACATAGCCATCTATTTTATAGTCATCACTTGTTGCCTTAAATTTAAGCATATTTTTTGCAACAGTAAGACTATATATTTTAGAAATAATTTTATGAATATTATTATCTCCGTATGTTTTTAACAATATTTTATCATCAACTATTACTTCAAAAGCTATATTAGGATAAGATAGAGCTAGCTTATTAACTACATTCATTATATTTGCTTGTTCTGTATAAGAATTACGTAAATATTTTAATCTAGCTGGAGTATTATAAAATAAATTTTTCACGCTAATATCTGTTCCTTGTATAAGGGCATAATATTCTGTTTTTACAATTTTACCACCTTCTAGTATAAGACGCTTACCTTGTTCATCAGAAGCACAACTTTTTATATCAATATTACTAACAGAGGCAATACTTGCTAATGCTTCTCCCCTAAAACCCAAAGTTTCTATGTGGAATAAATCATAATCTGTACGTATTTTACTTGTTGCATGCCGCATAAATGCTTTTTCCATGTCATTATTACTAATGCCACTACCGTTATCAATAATTCTTATTTCTTCTATTCCAAATTCTTTTATTATAATTTTTATGTTTGTACTCCCAGCATCAATAGAATTTTCTAGTAATTCTTTGACAACTGAGGCAGGTCTTTCAACAACTTCTCCTGCTGATATTTTATTGGAAAGTTCAGCTGATAAAATATTTATTTTGCTCATTATTTACCTCCCTTCTATTCCTATTTATTCAATTAATTTATTTTTCAAATCATTTAACACTTGTAATGCGGCTAATGGCGTTGTGTTAAACAAATCTAATTCTTTTAATATTTTTTCGATATACTGATATTTTTCATTATTATCATCTAAATCAAATGATAACATCTTGTATTCATTAGAAATATTTTCATTTATCTTAGAAGTATTAATATCTTCGTTATCTTTTTCTAAGTTTGTTAATATTACATTTGCTTTATCTATAATTTCTTCTGGCAAATCAGCTAATTTAGCAACATGAATCCCGTAACTTTTTTCTATTGCTCCTGGTATCACCTTGTATAAAAATATGAGTTCTCCCTTATCTTCTTTAGCTGAAACGTGAATATTTTTAATTCCTGCTACCTCTTTTCCTAATTTCGTCAATTCATGATAATGAGTTGAAAATAAAGTTTTACACTTTATATTATTATTAATATATTCTAAGATAGATTGTGCTAGTGCAATACCGTCGTATGTTGATGTTCCTCTACCTATTTCATCAAATATTAATAAGGATTTGTCAGTTGATTCAAGCAAGGCATTTTTAGCTTCCATCATTTCAACCATAAAAGTTGATTTTCCACCAGCTAAGTCATCAGATGCCCCAATTCTTGTAAATATTTTATCAAATATTGGTATATTTGCACTACTACATGGAACATAAGAACCTATTTGTGCAAGAATTACTATTAATGCTAATTGCCTCATATATGTTGACTTACCAGACATATTCGGACCTGTAATTAATAAAACATTATCTTTAGTATCAAAAACACAATCATTGCTAATATAAGATAAATCTCCTACCATTCTTTCTACTATAGGATGTCTACCATTAACTATATTTATACTTCTATCACTATTAAAAATAGGCTTCACATAAGAAAATTCTTCTGAAACATTGGCAAGAGAAATATATACATCTAAATCGCTAAGTCTATCTGCAAGTTTTTGTAAATCTTGGATATAATCTCTTGTCCTTGTTTTTATATCTTGAAATAATGCTAATTCTAAATCTTCAATTTTAGAATTTGAATTTAATATGTAATCTTCAACCTTTTTAAGTTCTTCTGATATATATCTTTCACAATTAGAAAGTGTTTGTTTTCTAATATAACCCAAACTTTCTATATCAATATTTTTTAAATTTGCATTAGATATTTCTATAAAATAACCGAAAATTTTATTGTATTTAATTTTTAAATTTTTTATTTCTGTACGCTCTTTCTCTCTAGTTTCTATTTCTATAAGCATATTATTACAATTTTCTTGAGCGTTTCTATAATTATCTAATTCTACATTAAAACCTTCTTTTATTACATTACCACTCTTTACTGTTTGACCAGCATTATCACTTATTGCTTTTTGTAAGTATTCTTTTAAGTTATCTAGTTCAAAAATTTTATTATTTAATCTTGTTATATTATCAGATTTAATACTAGAAAGAATATTTTTTATCTCTGGTATTTTTTCTAAGGTAGTTTTCAAATTAACTAGGTCTTTAGGCGAAACAATATTATAAGAAATTTTTGTCGCTATTCTTTCTAAATCATAAACTTTTTTTAAAAAGTTTTGAATTTCCATTCTTTCAAAATAATTTTCAATAAAATCTGTAATAATATTTTGGCGATTTATAATTTCTTCTAAATTAATTAAGGGATTTTCTAGCCATTTTTTTATTTTTCTAGCTCCCGTAGCTGTTTTTGTTCTATCAATAACGCTTAAAAGAGAACCTTTTTTAGAACCGTTTGCCATATTTCTTGTAACTTCTAAATTTTTTATAGAATAATTAGTCATATAAACGTAGTTATTTTTAAAGTATACTTCAAAATCTTTTATGTTGTCTACATTCATATTTTGGGTTTCTTCTATATATTTTAGCAAGTTATTAGCAGAAATTTTTAAATAATTATCAGAAATAAGTTCTGTTTTACTAAAATGTAAATCTTTATCTAAATTTATTCTAGTTATATATAAATTTCTTAAAGTCAAATTTTCTATATTAATATTTAAAATTTCTTTTATATTATTTTTTAATATTTCATCAAGTAAATCATCAATATTATTTAATACTGTGCCCCTACTATCCCCAGTCATAATATCTATAAAGACTAAATAATATTTATTATCAAAAAAATAAACACAACCTATATAATTATTTTCATCTAAATTTTTATAGTTCATGTATGTCCCAGGTGTTATAACTTGAACAACTTTTCTTTCAACAATTTTGCCTTGTCCTGCTTGTGAAACTTGTTCACATATAGCTACCTTATGACCATTATTAACTAAAACATCAATATAGTTAGAAGCAGAGTGAAATGGGACACCACACATAGGTATTTTAGATTCTACTCCTGCATCTCTTCCAGTCAAAGTTATCTCTAAAATTTTTGATGCTTCTATTGCATCATCAAAAAACATTTCATAGAAATCACCTAGTCTATAAAATAAAAAAGTATCCTTATAATTTTCTTTAATTTTTAGATATTGTTCAATCATGGGAGTATATTTCAAAAAAATCACCTCTTTATTATCTGTATTCCATTATCTTTTATTGAATTAAAATTTACTCTATTGTATAATTATTGCAAAAAAGGAGTTGAAAATTTGAAAAAGTTTATTTTAGAAAAAAGTAATATCTCTTTATTAATACTTTATTTTTTACTATCCTTTATAAGCATAAGTTCAATATTTTTTGCTGAATATATTAATGAAAAAACTCCAACCTTATTTTTAAAACAACTTGTATTTTATATTGTAAGTTTCTTCTTAATATATCTTATACAAAAAATTTCTATATCAACATACGAGAAAATGAGTATTTTATTTTATCTATTTACAACAGTTATTCTTGTTTTATTAATATTTGCACCTGAATCAATAGCTCCTACAATAAATGGAGCAAAGGCTTGGTTTAACTTCGAAATATTAACCATTCAACCGTCTGAATTTGCAAAAATATCAACACTTGCTATTTTAAGTTACTTAATAATACAAGAACATTTTAAAAAAATTTCTGATATTGCCAAACTACTTGAACTAGGTATTATAATATCTATTCCATTAATTCTTATCATTAAAGAAAATGATTTAGGTAATGGATTATACTTTATATTTTTATTTTTAGCACTAGTCTTTTTAGTTTGCAGTAGAAGTAAAACACTATTTATTATATATAGCAGCATTTTAGGATTTATAGCTTCAATAATATTGCTTGCAATTTATTTTCCTACTTTTTTAAGTAATATAGGAATAAAACCATATCAATTAAAAAGATTATTGTCATGGTTAAGACCAGAAGATTTTACCTATAATTTTTCATATCAAATAACTCAAGTTCTTAATGAAATGTCTACTGCTGGTCTTTATGGTAGTTTTTCAAAAAATATCAACTATATAGACGAGCAATTTAATGATTTCATTTTTTCTGTAATTGCTAAAATTTATGGTTTTGCAGGTGCTACAATTTTTATTTTTATATATTTTATATTTTTATACAAAATAATAAGAATTTCTAAAAAATGTCAACACGGCAATTTTAGTTACTATTTTATTTTACTAACTGTCTTTAGTTTCAGTTTTCAATTCATAATAAACACATATTCATCAACAGGATTAATACCTGTTATCGGTGTTAGCTTACCCTTTATAAGCTACGGAGGAAGTTCACTTATAGCTAATTCTATATTATTTGGTATTATTTTAAAGATAAATAATACTATCTACAAAGAATTAGCTGAAGATGAAGAAAACGAAGAATATATTGATTATTAAAAATAATTTTAACAGGATAATTTTTAAAATTATCCTGTTTTTATATTACTTACAAGCAAATTTCAGAAATGAATTTTTCATCAACAGACGTTAAAACTTTTTTTATTATTTCTTTAGCTGATAAGTAATCTCTAATATCAATTATTGAATTGTGTGTATGAATATATCTACCACATATTCCTATCACAGCTGTTGGAATACCTAAAAGTGATTTATGTATTGCTCCACCATCTGTTCCACCAGGAGATGTAAAATACTGATATTTTATATTATTGTCTTTAGCTAAACTAACTATTTTTTCTCTAAGGTTAGCTCTTAATACCATAGTTCTATCCATAAGTCTTACTAAAAATCCTTCTCCTAGTCTCCCGTTTGAATTTTTGTTGCCGTCCATATCATTTGCAGGACTACAGTCAACAACTAAACATAAATCTGGTTGAACTTTATTAGCAGCAATTTTTGCTCCACGCAAACCTACTTCTTCTTGAACAGTAGCACAGACTACTAAATTAAAGTCTAATTCAATATTATTTAATTCTTTTAATAAGTCTACTATCATGACACAACCGTATCTATTATCAAATGCTTTTGCCATTAAACGATATTGTGATAAGCGTTCAAATTCTGTTCTAGGTGTAGCGAATGCTCCCTCATTAATACCCCATTCCCTAACTTCATTTTCAGAACTTGCACCTATGTCTAATGTCATTTCACTAATTTTTACTGATTGCTGACTTCCTCCTACAAAATGTTTAGGTATAGACGGAATAACTCCTACAAATTTTTCTCCGTGATAATTAGTTATAGTGAATTTTTGTGAAAGTAATACATCTTCTCTAAAACCACCTAAAGGTTCAAATTTTAAAAACCCATTAGATAATATTTTTGTTATCATAAATCCTACTTCATCCATATGGGCAGCAATTAAAACTGTTTTTGACTTAGGATTTTTTGAATCTTTATATGCGTATACTCCGCCTAAATTATCTCTTTCTATCCTGTCAACATAAGGACTTAAATTTTCAATTAAATAATTTGCTACTTCACTTTCAAATCCTGATGTTGCATCTAAATCTGTTAATTCTTTAAAAATTTTTATTGAATTCTCCATGTTTCCCCTTAATTTTTTATACTTTTTTTATTGAAATTATTTTATTTTCTAATTTATTGAAAACTACTGTATAATTTTTATTTTTGTAATCCGTAAACGAAAATTCTAAGTAGTTGTTTTCAGGTAAATTAAAACACCAACTATCTCTTATTTCATAGCCCATTTCTAATATAGTTTTTTTACATTCTATTATATAATCATCTTCTTTTTTCAAATTATTTATTTTTTTATATACTGGATAAGTACATAAACCTAAAGCACATAATAAAGCTATTTTTTTTAACTTACTCATAACAAACATCTCCTTTATCTAAATTCATCACACAAGATAGTAAAAATTTTCTCGTCAAAAGATATATCTTGTTTTGATATGGATTTAAATCCTTCATTTTCACTTAAATTTTGTTCGAAAGCTTTTTTATTATCGTTTTTATATATTATACCTGTAACTAAATCATTATACTCATCTAAAATTCTGTATGCTTCATACTTATTAGTATAATCATAATTTTCAAGACTATCTAATTCTGTTAAATTTTCTTTAAACCACTTAGGAGTATTCTTATAATTATAAGTATGGCAAGGACTAAATACATTAACAAGAGAAAAGCCCTCATGAGCGATAGCTTGCTCTAAAATATTTACTAGTTGTTTCATATTACCAGTAAATGCTTGGGCTACGAAAGTCACATCAGCTGAAAGAGCAATTTTCATAGGAGATATAGGGGTATCTAATGAACCGTCTAAGGTAGTTGTTGTTACAAAACCTAAATCAGACCTTGGAGAAGCCTGAGATTTTGTCAAAGCATAAAGTTGATTATCCATAACTACATAAGTAATGTTGATATTCCTACGCATTGCATGAATAGCGTGATTTAAGCCGATAGCATAACCATCTCCATCACCTCCCATAGCAACAACTGTCAAATCTTTATTTGCTAACTTTATTCCTTGTGCCACAGGCAGAGACCTTCCATGTAATCCTTGTACTCCATAAGCTCTAGTGTAACCACTAATTTTCCCTGAGCAACCTATACCAGCAGAAATTACCAAATTATGTGGTTCTATTCCTAAACCTACTACTGCCTTATTTATACCAGCAAGGACAGAAAAATCTCCACAGCCTGGACACCAATCAGGTTTAACATCATTTCTATAATTTTTTAATGTAACCATCTATTTTCCTCCCTAGTAATTTCTTCTATAATTTCATGACAATAAAAAATATCTCCATTATATTTTCTTATGCTATTTAATTTTTTTGCTAAATCTAAATTAGCTTCTAAAATTGTTTTTAATTGAGCATTATAATTATGCTCTACTACATATACATTTTTATATTTATTTATTATATCTTCTATTTTGCTAGAAACAGGAAAAATTTGTCTTATGTGTAATGTGTCAACAGAAATATTTTTTTCTTTAAGGAGGCTTGATACTTCATCTATTGTGCCACAAACAGAATTAATACCAATTAACAAAATATTATTTTCATTATCATAATTTTTATATACAAAAGGTTCTTTAGCAAATGCCAAAGCTACTTTTTTCATTCTTTTTTCTGTTTGTTTTTGACGTATTATTGGATTTTCAGAAGGTAACCCATATTCTGAATGTTCCGAACTATTTGCATTGTGAATACCTCCTATTTGTCCTGGAATTGCCCTATTAGAAACTAAGTCTTCTAAATCATAACGTTTGAAATAAACTGTATTTTCTAGTTCAGCTATTTCTTCTTCTGTCAGCAATTTACCCCTATTAATTTCTACATTAGAAAAATTAAAATATTTAACCGTTTCTTTATTCATAGAAAGTTGTAAATCAGATAAAACAACTACTGGGCTTTGATAAACTTCTGCTAAGTTAAAAGCTTCTATCATTATATTAAAACTATCTTCAACACTTGTTGGAGCCAAAACTATTCTTGAAGCATCACCTGCTCCACCATAAACAGAATGGAAAATATCTGATTGTTCTATTTTTGTTGGTAATCCAGTTGCAGGTCCGCCCCTTTGAGCGTCATATATAACGACAGGCTGTTCACTTATTGTGGCTAAACCTAAAAATTCTGTCATCAATGCCATACCTGGACCAGATGTTGCTGTCATAGCTCTAGCTCCTGCATAACCTGCTCCCAAGACTACACCAAGTGCCGCAAGCTCATCTTCTGTTTGAATATAGGCTCCGCCAAATTTACTTAAATTTTCAAACATATATTCCATAACTTCTGTTGCAGGAGTAATTGGATAACCTGCGTAAACTCTGCAGCCAGCAGCCAAAGCACCTATAGCTGCAGCATGATTACCTATTAACCACATATTATTTTTTTCTTTTTTATGTAAAACTTTCAAATAATATTCATCAGTAATATTATTTTTTTCCACGTATTCAGTCATTATTTCACGACCTACTTCAAAGGCTTTAATATTACTTTCTACTACATCTTGTCCCTTGCTAGAAAATTTATTTTCAATCATTTCTAAAAAAAGATTTGTTTCTATATTTAATAGCTTTGAACATATTCCTAAAGTAATTAAATTTTTAATTATGGGACTTGATATTTCTTTAGCTAATTTTGTGATTGGAAATACAGCAACTCTACAAAAAATATTTTCAGGAATTATTGGTTTTATATTATCATCAACTATAATAATACTATTATCATGTAATTCATCTATATAATTTTCTAGTGTAGCTTGGTCAAAAGCTAATAAAATATCAGTTTTATATTCAATAGATTGTTTTTTAATTTCATTAATACAAATTTTACTGGTGCTATGCCCACCCTTAATTCTACTCGAAAAATTTCTTGTAGAATACATATTATATCCCAAACTATTTATTACAGTAGAAAAAATTTCAGCCGTACTCTCAAGACCTTCGCCTTGTTCGCCACCTATTTTCCAAGATAATTTATTTATCATTCCAAATCTCCTTCAATAGAAATTTTAAAATTTAAAAATAATAACTATTTTATTAATTATTATTTACATTATTCAGTACTTATAATATCATTACATTATAGCATATTTTATTTATTTTTTCACTTTATTTAGAAAGGATAACTATGAGAAATTTAATAAATAAACTACGTCCAAAAACTATAAGTGAAGTTGTCGGACAAAAACATCTAATCGGTGATGGTAAAATATTAACTAAAATTATCCAAACAAATAATATGTTTTCTTTTATATTATACGGGCAACCAGGAATAGGAAAAACAACAATAGCTTCAGCCTTAGCTAACGAATTAAATTTTAAATTTAAAATTTTAAATGCTGTAAATTGTTCTAAAAAAGATTTAACAGATGTTATAGAAGAATCCAAAAGATTTAAAAAAATTATTTTATTATTAGATGAATTTCACCGTTTAACAAAGCCTCTTCAAGATATACTATTACCAGAAATAGAATATGAAAATATATTTGTTATAGGCTGTACAACACAAAATCCATATCACAGTGTAGCACCTGCTATTAGGTCAAGATTAAAAATATTTGAATTAAAACAAATTGAGAAAAAAGAAATATATACTTATTTAAGAACAATAAGTAATAACATTGAAATTTTTAATAAAAATATTAATATAGATGATGAAGTCTATAAAATAATATCACAAAATTCTTATGGAGATTTAAGATTTGCTATTAATACCTTAGAAATAATATATAATATTTCTGAAGAAAATGAAGTTATAAGTAAGGAAAAATTTTTAAACTTATCCTTGGGAAATTTTAAATCTTATGACAAAGATGGAGACTATTTTTATAATGCTATAAGCGCCTTACAAAAATCAATTAGAGGTAGTGATGTTGATGCTGCCCTTTATTATCTAGCACTACTAATTGATAGTGGAGATTTGGAAACTTTATGCAGAAGATTATATGTTATAGCTTATGAAGATATTGGTTTAGCTAATCCTAATATTGGTTCATTCGTTCATGCGGCAATAGAATCTTCAAAATCATTAGGCTTACCAGAAGCAAGAATACCACTTGCTAATATAGTAATTCAACTTGCTTTATCACAAAAATCGAATAGTGCTATGGTGGCAATAGACAAAGCACTAACAGAAATTAAAAACAATCCTAAATTTGAAATACCAAATCATTTAAAAGATAATCATTATAGCGGAGCAGAAAAACTAGGTGCAGGTCTTGGTTATAAATATCCTCATAACTATCCTAATAATTATATAAAACAACAATATCTTCCTAATAATTTAATTAATAAAAGATTTTATGAACCTAATATATCAAATAAAAATGAAAAAATTTTAAAATTATATCAAGATTTTCTTAAAAGTTTAAAATAAAAGTATTGCAATAAATTGCAATACTTTTATTTTTTTATTCTTATAACTATGGCTATTCTAGCCCTACCATTTAAATCTTTTAAAATTTCAGCATCAAAATTATTTTTTTTCGCTAAATCTATAATTTTATTTTTTTGATTAAATCCAATTTCAAAAAATATTAAACCCTCTTTAGTTAAATAATTTTCTGCCTGCTCTAATATTTTTCTATAAAAATATAAACCATCTTCATCAGCAAACAAGGCTATATGAGGGTCGTAGTTTATAACATTATTTTCTATACTATCTTTTTCCGAATAAGAAATATAAGGCGGATTAGAAACAATAATATCAAATTTATCTTCTATATTTTCAAAAATATCAGACTGTATAAAATCTATATGAGCTTTTAGATTTTTTGCATTTTCTTTTGCAACTGACAAAGCATCACAACTTATATCAGATGCTGTTACTAATAAACTCGGTATTTCTTTAGCTAAACTTATTCCTATTATTCCAGAACCTGTACATAAATCTAATATTTTAATGTTATTATTTTCATTCTTTCTTATATAATTTATTACGGTATAAACTAACTCTTCTGTTTCCATTCTTGGAGAAAGAACAAATTTATTTACTATAAATTTTCTATCAAAAAAATAATCAAAACCTACTAAATGACTTAAGGGTTTATTTGTTAATATATGCTCATTTATTAAATTAAAATATTTTTCTTCTAATTTTTTTTCTAATTCTAAATTTATATTATTATTAAATTTTCTAACATCTTCATCAAGTAAATACATCAATAAAAATCTAGCTAGACTTTCTTCTTTTGCCTGTTCTCTTAAAAGAAAACAAGCTTTTTCTAAAGCTTGTTTTCTTTTCATTATAATTCATCGCCTTTATTTAATTCTGCCATTTTTTCAGTTTGTTCAGCTATTCTTAAAGATTCCATTATTTCATCAAGTTTTCCTTCCATAATTTGATCTAACTTTTGAATAGTAAGACCTATTCTGTGGTCAGTAACCCTGTTTTGAGGATAATTATAAGTTCTTATTCTTTCTGAACGGTCTCCAGTACCTACTTTTGATTTTCTTTCAGCATCAAATTTTTCTTGTTCTTCTTGTTGGAATTTATCATAAACTCTAGCTCGTAAAATTTTCATTGCCTTTTCTTTATTTTTTATTTGTGAACGTTCATCTTGCATAGAAACTACAACTCCAGTAGGTATGTGTGTTAATCTGACTGCTGACATTGTTGTATTTACTGATTGTCCTCCTGCACCAGAAGATGCAAATGTATCTACACGGATATCATTTTCATTAATATCTACTTCTATTTCTTCAACTTCAGGTAATACTACTACTGTTGCGGTAGATGTATGAATACGTCCACTAGATTCTGTTGTCGGTACACGTTGTACCCTGTGTGCCCCACTTTCAAATTTCATTTTAGAATAAACTTCTTCTCCCGACACAAGGAAAGTAGCTTCTTTAACTCCACCTATTCCAATTTCAGTTCTTTCTAAAATTTCAACTTTCCAACCTTGAGATTCTGCATATCTAGTATACATTCTTAACAAATCTCCTGCGAATAATGCAGCCTCATCTCCACCAGCGGCACCACGAACTTCAACAACAACATTTTTGCTGTCATTTGGGTCTTTTGGTAACAATAATATTTTTAATTCTTCTTCCATAGGTGAAAGTTTTGGTTCTAATTCTTTTAGTTCTTCTTGCATCATTTCTTTCATTTCTTTATCATCTTCTATCTCTAAAAGTTCTTTTGTTTCTGCAATTTGTTGAACTATTTTTTTATATTCTCTAAAAACTATTACTGTTTTTTCAATAGAGCGTTGTTCTTTAGAAAATTCCATTAATTTTTTAGTATCGCTCACTACATCTGGATCACTTAACAATTCATTTAATTTTTCATAGCGTTCTTCCACTATTTCAAGTTGACCTAGTATTTCCATGTCTATCTCCTATTAATCTCTTTTTATTTCATGACAATGTCTACATCTAGCTTCATAAGATTCACTAGCTCCAATTACAACAACAGGGTCATTATATTTTGCTGGTGTTCCATCTATTAATCTTTGACTAAGACTTGCTTCACTCCCACACTTGCTACATACTGCATGTAATTTCGTAACTATTTCACTAACAGCCATTATATCTGGCATAGGATAAAATGGTTCAGCCTTAAAATCCATATCCAGACCAGCGACTATAACTCTTACCCCGTTATTTGCTAAATCATTTATAACTTTTAATATATCTTTATCAAAGAATTGCACTTCATCAACTCCTATAATATCATAATTTTTATTTTTTACATAATCATAAATTTCCGATGACGACTTTATAGAAATTGATTCGTAACTATTTCCATTGTGTGTCGATATTTTATCTTTACTATATCTATTATCAATTTCAGGTTTAAATAGTAAAACTTTTTGCTTGGCAATTACTCCTCTTTTTATTCTGCGTATTAATTCTTCTGATTTACCAGAAAACATACTTCCACAAATACATTCTATCCAACCCGTTTTTCTATATTCAAACATACATTCTCCATTTTTTTAATAATATAGAATAAAAACAGACAATCTTTGCAGTTGTCTGTTTTTATAATTTTTACTTGATTCCGTATTTTTTGTTGAAACGTTCGATACGTCCATCTGCTTGAGCAAATCTTTGACGTCCTGTGTAAAATGGATGAGTGTCTGAACTAATTTCCACTTTTAGTAATGGATATTCATTACCATCTTCCCACACAATTGTTTCTTTAGCTGGTTTAGTTGATCCGCTTAAAAATTTGAAACCACTTGTTGTATCCATAAATACAACTTTACGATAATCTGGGTGTATTCCTTGTTTCATTTTATATCTCCTTTTGCCCTGAACACTTAAAATATGAACAGAGTTATTTTGAGTGAATATAATTCACATACCAAATTATTATAAATAATTATTCCAAAAAAATCAAGATAAAAATATCTATTTTCGTAAATTTTTTTAATTTATACATTTTAATTAAAAGAATTAAATTTTTTTAGTATATTAAATTAATTTTATTTAATAACTATATTTTAAATTATTAATAGTAAACTTAAAAATTTAAAAAATTATTTTTATTATTAATTATATCATTTTTAAAATTTTAATTACTTAAATATAATCTTGAACTGAATTATCTATCACTATTGATATTTTATCTTTTATATAAACTTGTTGGAAATAGTTATTTATATATTTTAATAATTTATGTAATTTATTGTAGTCTTTTTCTTCAAAACGCACAGCTATATTAAATCTATATTCATTATTTATTTTATAAAAATTACTTTTATTAGGTCCTAATATTTTTTCTTTATAATAATTCTTATGTAAAAAATTATAAATTGTTATAGCTGCTAGCTTTGTTTTTTCTTCATCACTACCCTTTATCATAATAAAAGATATTTTACAAAAAGGTGGATATTCTATAATTTTCCTTCTGTTTATTTCGTATTCATAAAATTTTTCATAGTCTGCATTTACGGCATAAGTTACAATATTACTATCAACATTAGATTGTAATATTACTCTACCTTGCTTATCCTTACGTCCAGCTCTACCAGAAGTTTGAACCAAGAGTTGAAATAATTTTTCATTTGACTTAAAGCTAGGAATTGCTAACATACTATCGACAGATAATATACCTACAAGAGTAATATCTGGAAAATCAAGCCCCTTAGAAATCATTTGCGTTCCTAACAATATATCAGCTTTCTTATTTTTAAAATCTGTTAATAATTTTTCATACATACCTTTTCGTGAAGTTGTATCAGAATCCATTCTTATTATTTTCGCTTCTGGTAATTTACTTTTAATATATTCTTCAACCTTTTGAATGCCAAATACACCTGATACTAATTCTGGATTTTCGCAACATTTTTTTATAGAAAATATTTTTTTTCTATAACCACAAAAATGGCACTGTAAACTTTTATCATTTTTATGATAATTTAAACTTATATCACACTTTTCACATTTATAGATATGACCACAAGTAAAACAACGTATGAAATTAGTGTATCCCCTCTTATTAATAAGTAAAAGAACTTGCTCATTTTTAGAGATAGTTTCTTCAATCATACCAAGTAATTTTTCATCAATAACATTTTCCTTATTTTCTAAAGAAATAATATCTATTATAGGAAATTGATTATTAAATCTTTTAGATAATTTCAACAATCTATTTTTTTTGAAATTTTTAAATTCATAGTATAAATCAACTGACGGAGTTGCACTCGCATAAAGTAGTGTTGCTTTGTTAAAAACAGCTCTTTTTTTAGCTATATCTTTTGCATCATACCTAGGAGATTCTTGTTGTTTATAAGAATTTTCATGTTCTTCATCTATTATTATCAATCCTATATTTTCAAAAGGAGCAAATATTGCTGACCTTGTTCCTAAACATATATTAACTTTCTGTTCTTTTATTTTTTTCCATTCCTCATATTTTTCTTTTTTATTTAATCTGGAATGCAAAACAGAAATATTATCGCCAAAAACTTTTTTAAATTTTTCTTCAATTTGAGGTGTTAGTATAATTTCAGGAACTAAAATAATAGCTTGTTTATCTAAATTTATACAATCTTTAACTAAATTTATATAGACTTCTGTTTTTCCCGAGCCAGTAACTCCATGTAGCAAATAATCTGCAAATTTTTGATTAATAAGACTTTGTCTTACAGTATCATAAACTCTAGTTTGTTCTTCATTTAAAATATTCTTATTATTATAAGTGTATTCATTAGCTTCAAATATATTTTCTTTATAAATATATTTGATTATATCTTTTTCTAATAAATTTTTTATAACACTTTCTCCTATTTGGAGCTTATCTTTTATCAATGATTTTTTTATATCAATATTTTTTTCTAAATAGTCTATTAATATTTTTTGTTTAGCAGTAAGTTTTATATTATTACCAAAATTATTTAAAGTAATATATTTTTCGTTATTAGATTTTAATTGTTCTTCTACGATACTAATTAATTTTATTATTTTATTAGAAATCAAATATGATAACTCTTCTGAATCTAATAATCTTTCTAATTTATTTTTTTCTAAAATTCCTTCATTAGAAAAATATTTTTTATATTGAAAAAGTGTTAAATCATCAGCTGCTAATTTATAATATTCTTTATACTTATTTTTTAATATTGTTGGTAACATAGCTTCTATAACTTGTATCTGAGTACAATATAGTTCATCAGCCAAAACAGAAGATAAGAGTATTAATTCATTATTTAATACTGGATAATCATCTTTTATTTTTTTAATTTCTTTTATTTTAGCTACATCAAAATTAGGGTTTTCTTTTTGTTCAACAATATATCCCTGAATAATTCTACTACCAAAAGGTACTTCTACCCTATATCCAAGTAAATTTTTGTTGATATATTTTTGAGGAATTTTATAATAAAATTTTTTATCAATTCTACTGTTTTTCACATCAACTATTACTTGAACAAACATAAAAGTACCTTTCTCTAATTAATCTATTAATTTTGATATTAATGATTTCGCAATATTTGTTTTACTTGTTTTATTTATCTTGTAGATATTATCATATTTATCTATTATAGCAACTTCATTATTGTCTGATGCAAAACCTATATCTTTTTTAGAAACATCATTAGCAACAATAAAATCTAAGTTTTTCTTTTTAATTTTTTCTTTAGCATAATCAATTACATTATCCGTTTCCGCCGCAAAGCCTACTAATATTTGATTATCTTTTTTATTTTGACCTAGATAATATAATATATCATCTGTTCTTTCTAATTCTATTTCGATATTACCAAGTTGTTTTTTTACTTTTCTATCATACTTTATTACTGGAGTATAATCAGATACAGCAGCTGCTTTTACTACAATATCACACTCTTCATAATATTTTTTTATTTCTTCAAACATATCATAAGCAGTAACTATACTTATGACTTCAATATTTGAGTTTATAGGGCTATAATCAGTTGCAGTTATCAAATAGACTTTTGCTCCTTGATTAGCAAATTCCTCTGCTATTGCAATACCCATTTTACCACTAGAGGGGTTGGAAATAAATCTTACAGGGTCTATATATTCTTTGGTTGCTCCAGCAGTAACTAATATAGTTTTATTACTAAATTTCTTTTCCACTAAAACAGAATTAATTATTGTATCCGTATCTGATAACTTGCCTTTGCCCTCATCGCCACATGCTAAAATCCCCGAAGCAGGTTCTATAAAATTAAATCCTAATTGCTGTAATTTAAAAATATTTCCTTGAGTTATTGGGTTATTATACATATTTGTATTCATAGCTGGTGCTATATATATTTTAGAAAAATCATTTACTGCTAAAATTAAAGTGCTAGCTAAATCATCAGCTATTCCGCTAGCTATTTTGGCAATAATATTAGCAGTAGCAGGAGCAATTATTATTTTATCTGCCCATTTATTTAAGTCTATATGCTGTATTTCTTTTTCGTTTTTTTCTATGAATGTATCAGTATAAACAAAATTTTTTGATATTGTTTGAAATGACAATTCTGTTACAAACTTAGCAGCATTTTCTGTCATTACAATTTTTACATTATGACCACTCTTAGTTAATTTACTAACTAAATCTAGTGATTTATAAGCTGCAATTCCTCCAGAAACTATATGTAATATATTCATAAAATTCCACCTATTTATTCATTATTTTTTCCAAATACTGCTTGTTCTAACCTAGATATTCTTTTTAATATATCTATATTACTAGATGGTGTTGATACAGATTTATCAACTTCCTTACTTGTTGTTTTTAATGCACTTATTTTTATTTTAAGATTTTGATTTTCTATTTCTAACTCTTTTAATTTTATAAGAGTTTTTTCCATAAACATATAATCTTCTATAATAAGGTCTAAATAGTTATTTATATCTTCAATATCATATCCCTTATCTTTACTTTTTTTAAATTCTTTTTCGTATATTTCTATAGCCGTTAAATTCATAATAACAATCTCCTTATTAATTTATTTCTGAAAAATAAGCAACACAACTTAAAAAATAAAGTGGTGCTGTTTCAGCCCTTAGTATTCTTCTACCCAAACCAATACTACTATAACCACAATTGTTAAATTCTAAAACTTCTTTTTCTGAAAAACCACCCTCACTTCCAAAAACAGCTATTACACTTTTTTCAAATAAATCAGAATTTAATAGTTTTGATAAATTATTATTATTTTCATTCTGCGATTCATTTTCATAAGCTATAACCTTATAATCAATATCTTCATTTTCGTTTATTAAATTTCTTATTGAATCTACATATTTAATACTTGGTATAAGGCTTCTTTTAGATTGTTCCGAGGCTTCTTTAGCAATTTTTTCCCAACGTTTAAGTTTTAAATTTAATTTATCTGATTTTATTTTAGCAATATTTCTTTCAGAATTAAAAATAATTATTTCTCTAACTCCTAATTCAGTAGATTTTTGTATCAGATATTCTATTTTATCACTCTTAAGTGGTGGTATTGCTATTTTTGTTTTAGTAGGTAATTCTGTTTTATCTGCTACTGCTGATATTGGTAATATATTAACACATTTATTGTTAATATCAACTATACTACATACATACTTTTTTTTATCAGAAAATACTATATAAATTGAAGCACCAACTTTTTTTCTCATAACTCTTAATATGTGAAAGCTATCATCTTCATTTAAAGTAAATTCTTTTTCTTCAAATTTTTCATCTAAAAAATATTGTTGCATAAAACACCTCAAATAAGTATATCTATATTATACCATATATTACATTATATTATTCTTTTCTCTGATTTCTCCAGATTTGTAATTTTCTAATAAAATTTTTAGAACTTTTATCTGATTTTGTAACTCTAAACCAGTATCCGTATCCTTTATCATTTTTCTATTTAAATTTTTATCAACAACTCGTCTAGTAGAAACAATATCAGTTTCTAATTTTATTGCTTCGTCCCTACTTGTAAAAATATCGTGTTTCATTATTTGAAGTCCATAAGAATTATATGTCAATGTATATCCACCATGACCTGTTGTTTTATTATATGCCTTAGACATACCTCCATCAATTACAATAGTTCTTCCATTAGCTTTTATCGGGTCTTCTCCCTTAGTTGCCTTTACTGGTGTATGACCATTGATAATATGACCATCCTCATTAAGTCCAAATTCTTTCAATAATTTTTTAGAAAATTCTTCCCTATCTCGTAATTTATAATACGGATTTTTAAGTTCTATATGAGATTCTTTATCATCAATAAAATATCTTTCAAATGTAGTCATATCTTTTTTACCGAATAATGGAGAATTTTCTCCCTGCCATAGATACAAAAATATACCATGCCCTTTTTGCTCTTTGCTATAATATACTTTTCTAACCTTACTATCAAAAAAATCTAACATCTCTTTACCCTTGTAAAGTTTATTTTTATAGTTCACTCCTTTGAAATCCCCATTTTCATCAACCGGCATACAGCCATGCAATAATAAATTTCCATTATGGCACTTGTACATAGCCCCGCTATTAATCATAAAATCAATATGTTTTCTTAATTTTTCACTAGATACAAAAGATTCTCTTAATTTTTCTATTAAAATTTCTTCATCTTTATTAAGTTTATAAGGATTTTCTATATCAACCGTTGGAAAATTACAACTACTTAATTTGAAATTATTTTCTCCAATTTGAATATTACCAGTTTTGTAATCTATTTTATCTAGTAATAACCTACTGCTTAAATTAAATTCTGGATATTTATCAATGAAATATTTTTCCAACTTAAATTGGATTATAGCAATAGCCTTGTGCATTTTAGCTATTTGTAGAACTTCTCTTTTGCTGTATTTGTCATATTTTGTTAGTTTTGGTAAAAATTCTATACACTCATCATCAGAATAATATAACTCAGCAACGTTTAGCAAATTTCTTAAAGAAATACCATATCTATCTTCTATTATATCTAAATTATCATATCTAGCACATATTCGTAAAACATTTGCTATGCAAACTAAATCACCACAACTTGCTCCTATCCATAGCATATCGTGATTTCCCCACTGAATATCAACAGAATGATAATCAATCAGTCTATCCATTATTTTGTCAGGATAAGGTCCCCTATCATAAATATCTCCCACTATATGCAAGTGATTAACTATTAATCTCTGTATAGAGTAAGATAATTTTATAATAAATGTTTCCGAAATATCTAATTCAAAAATTGTTTCTATTATTTTATCGTAATACTTTTGTTTATCAGAATTAAATTCCATTTTATAAATTAATTCTTCTATTATGTAACTAAATCCTTCAGGTAAAATTTTTCTTACCTTAGAACGAGTATATTTTCTTGCGGCAACTTTCACAACTTCTAAAAGATTAAGTATTAAATCTTTTTTTAAGTTTTTATAATCTTTATTACCATATTCTTTTTTTAACAATAATAATTTATCTTCTGGATAATAAATTATTGTAGCTAATAAATTAATATCATTAGCAGTCAAATTATTTTCAAAAATTTCTTTTAATTTTTCCTTTATCACTCCAGAACCATTTCTTAAAATATGGTCAAAAGCTGCATACTCCCCATGTATGTCGCTTATAAAATGTTCTGTCCCTTTTGGAAGAGATAAAATAGCTTCTAAATTAATAATCTCCCTAGTTACTTCATCAATACTTTTAAAATTTTTTGATAATAATTCTAAATGTTCTTTTGAAATATTCATATTATTCTCCCTTTAACAAAATATTTATTATATTTTAACATCTAGCAATTTCATTTTCAAATAAAATAGAGATGATATAAAATCATCTCTATACTATATTTTTTAATTAAATAATCTTGATATATCATTCCATGTAACTGCAAGCATTAATATTATTAATAACACACTAAAAATAGCAGTAGCATAATATTGAGCTTTTTTACTTATTGGTTTGCCGAAAGCAGCTTCATAAAGTACAAAAATTATTCTGCCTCCATCTAAGACAGGTATTGGAATAAGATTCATCAAACCTAGATTTACACTAAGTAATCCTACCCATCTTAAAGTTGTGATAAATCCATTTTTAGCTGCTTCAGTTGTCATTTCATATATGGCCACCGGTCCACCTAATTGGTCTAAATTAAAACCACCACTAAAAACAGAAACAAAAAGTCTTACTATACCAGTAAATATAAGAGTACCGTAATATAAGGTTTTACTAAGTCCATCTTTGATAGAATTAAGTATATTATGGTCGTATTTTACTTCTATACCAATAGAATATTTTTTAGTTTCATTACCATTTTTATCTTTGACAATTTCTGTCTTTGGCGTAACTTTGATTATTTTTTCTGTTCCTTTTCTATCTACCAAAGTAGTGATTTCTTTACCCTCATATTTAACAATATTTTCCCCAATTTCAAGCCAAGTATTTATAGGAACACCATTAATTTCTTTTATTACATCATCAGCTTGGAAGCCTGCTGAATAAGCTGGAGTATTTTCAACTACCTTACCTATAATTGCTTTATTTATAGGAACACCATTACTAATAGATATACCAACAAAAATAATTGCCGCCAATATAAAGTTCATCAAGGGACCAGCAAATAGAGTTAGAAATTTTTTTTGCCAAGAATGTGAAGAAAACATTCTTTCTATGGGAGCTATTTGTTCTTCCATACCACTAAATACAACACAAGCATCTTTTCTGACTGAAAATTTTTCTAAATCTTGTCCACTGTTTACAAAACCTTCTATAAATAAATTATCTGTTAAATCATATTCATTTACTTCGATAGGGAATAAACCAACATCATTACTTTTATCTAAAATTATTTTTTCAACTTTATCTTCAGAATCTAATTTTAAAAAAACTTGCATTCCCTTTTTTATATCATAAGGAGAAACTTCATTATTAAAATCAAAAACATTGTCAGGCATTTTTACATAGCCACCTATCGGCAATAATCTAACTGTAAAATTTGTTTCTCCGATTTTTTTATGAAATATTTTAGGACCAAAACCTATTGCAAACTCTTGGCACAATATACCTGATTTTTTAGCAACAATAAAGTGTCCTAACTCATGAACTGTTACTACAACAAAAAATACTAATAAAAAAACAATTATTCCTTGCATTTAATTCCTCTTTTCTAAATTTATTTTATTAATTCCAAAAGAATTAATAAGAATGGAGCTGATAATATTAAAGAATCAAATCTATCAAATATCCCTCCATGACCAGGCAATATATTGCTACTATCTTTAACATTATATTCACGCTTATAGGCTGATTCTACCAAATCTCCAATTTGTCCTATTAGGCTAATAATAATAGTAACAGATATTGCTATTAAAATATTACTGAATATATCAGTTGTTAAATAAAATATAATAGCCACAATAATAGATAACAAACTTCCTATTATTGAACCTTCTATTGATTTATTAGGACTGATATTTGAAGATAACTTTCTTTTCCCAAATCTCATACCTCCAAAATAAGCCCCGCTATCAGTTACCCAAATAGTTAGCAATAAATAAAATAATAGTGATAAACTTATCTCTCTAATTGCATTTAAAGAATAAAATCCTAATGTTATGTAAAACGATAAGAAAAATACATTAGCAATATCAACTAATTTAATTTTATGATTACTTATAATTATATTTAAAAATAATAAAAAAATAATTATTAATAAACTTAAAGTTAAAATTTCATTACTAAAATATTTTTTGAAAAAAAATCCTAATACGAATAATGACGATAAAATAAAAACACCAATATTTATTTTACCAAAAGTAATTTTTACTATTTCATAAACTGATAAAAAACTAAGAACTAAAGAAGCAAATAAAAAATAATTTCCTCCTAATACTAAAAATGGCACAAAAAGTATTAATGCTACAACAGCTGTCTGTATTCTAGTCTTCATTTAAACCTCCAAATCTTCTATCTCTAGCTTGATATTCTTGTAAAGATTTATAAAATTCTTCTTCTGTAAAATCTGGCCAAGCAACTTTAGTAAAGATAAATTCACTGTAAGCTATCTGCCATAATAAAAAATTAGAAATTCTTTGTTCACCTGATGTTCTTATCAATAAATCTGGATTAGGAAAATCTTTTGTGCTCAAATAATTAGAAAAAATTTCTTCACTTATTTTGTCTAAGCCTATAACATCATTTTTATAATCATTAACTATGTCTTTTACTGCATTTAATATTTCTAATTTAGAGCCATAATTAAGTGCAAAAATTAATTTTAAACCAGTATTGCTTTTTGTTTCTTCTATCGCCTTATTAATTGCATTTTTAGTACTGTTAGGCAAGTCTGCTACATTACCTATAACTCTAACTTGCACATTATTTTCCATGAGTTCAGGCATGAAACTAGAAAACATTTTTTCTGGCAAACCCATTAAATAATTAACCTCATGTTTGGGTCTAGACCAATTTTCTGTTGAAAAAGCATAAAGAGTTAAATATTCTATTCCCAAATTTGATGCGTATTTTGTAATTTTTTTTACAGTCTGCATTCCTTCATAATGACCTTTTATTCTCGGCAAATTTCTTTTTTTAGCCCATCTTCCGTTACCGTCCATAATTATTGCGACGTGTTTAGGAATTTTTTTTATAATTTTGTCTTCTAGTTTTTCTTTTTTATTTTTTTTAATAAAAAACTTAAACATAAATACTCCTAGCTTTTTATAAAGTAATTCAAATAATTATAACATAAATATTTATAGTCAACAATTATTATACAAATAAAAAATAAAAACAGCAAATTTTTGCTGTTTTTATTTTAAGCTGCTAATCCTTTAATTGCTGCTCTTTCTAATTTAATTTCTGTTTTTGGTGCAATACGCAAAACCACAGTAGCAGTTCCTATTTCTACTATTTCTCCATAAATTCCTGCAAATGTAACAACATTGTCTCCAGGTTTTAATGAATCCTGTAATAATTTTAATTCTCTATTACGTTTGTTTTGTGGGCGTATTATTAAAAAATACATAAAAGCAAAAATCACCACAAACATTAAAATACTATATAAATTCTGCATAATTTTCTCCTATAAATTTTATAATATCTATTTTACTATACACTAATAAAAAAATAAACTATTTTTTAAAAATTTTTAGGATTTTCAACATTTAATCCGTATTCTTCAAAAAATTCTTCTTTATAATCTAGTAGTCTATCTTCCATTATTGCTTGTCTAATATTTTTCATCATATTAAGTAAAAAGTGAATATTGTGTGTTGTTGCCAATCTAGCCCCAAAAATTTCATCAGCTTTAAACAAGTGCCTTAAATAAGACTTAGTATAATTTTTACAGCAATAACAAGTACAATTTTGGTCTAGAGGAGTAAAATCTTCAGCAAATTTTGCATTTTTTATAACAATTCTTCCTTTACTCGTCATACAAGTTCCATTTCTTGCTATTCTAGTAGGTAGGACACAATCAAACATATCAAGACCCCTTATTACTCCTTCAAAAAGGGCATCAGGAGAACCAACTCCCATTAAATATCTAGGTTTATTAGTTGGTAATAGTGGCATTGTTTCTTCTAAAACTCGGTACATAACTTCTTTAGGTTCTCCAACAGATAAACCTCCTATTGCATAACCTGGAAAATCCATGCTAACTAAATCTTTGGCGCTTTGTTCTCGCAATTCTTTAAAACCTGCTCCTTGAACTATACCGAATAAACTTTGATTTTTATAATTAGTGTGAGCTTTTAAACATCTTTCTGCCCATCTTGATGTTCTTTCGACAGATTGTCTAATATATTTATAATCGTGATTAAAGTCTGGGCATTCATCAAAAGCCATCATAATATCACTACCTAATGAAGTTTGTATACTAACTGCTTTTTCTGGTGATAAAAATAATTTTTCTCCTGATAGGTGATTTTTAAAATGTACTCCTTCTTCTTCTATTTTTCTAAAATCACTCAAGGAAAATACTTGAAATCCGCCAGAATCAGTTAGAATACTACCATCATAATTCATAAATTTGTGTAAACCACCAGCTTTTTCTATTATCTTTTCTCCTGGTCTTAACCATAAATGATAAGTATTAGATAATATTATGTTAGCTCCCATATTTTTGACTTCTTCTGGAGACATAGTTTTTACTGTTGCTTGTGTGCCTACTGGCATAAAAACAGGAGTTTCAAAACTTCCATGAGGTGTGTGAACTATACCTAATCTTGCACCTGATTGCTTACAAGTTTTAATATGTTCATACCATACTGCATTATTTCTTACGTTTTTCATTTATTCCTCCAAAATTAATATATATACATGACATCTCCAAAACTAAAGAACCTGTATTTATTTTTCACTGCAATATCATATAATTTTAACATACTTTCTCTATTATAAAAAGCACTTACTAACATCAGTAATGATGATTTTGGTAAATGAAAATTTGTTATAAGTCCGTCAATACATTGAAATTTGAAACCAGGATATATGAATATATCAGTCCAACCTGATGTTTCAATTATTTTTCCTTTATTATCTCTAGCTATAGTTTCTAATGTTCTTGTAGTTGTTGTACCAACAGAAATTACTCTTTTCCCCTTACTTTTAGTTTTATTTATAATATCTGCTGTTTCTTGATTAATTTCATAATATTCTGTATGCATTTTATGAGTTTTTATATCTTCAACTGCTACTGGTCTAAATGTTCCCAAACCCACATGTAGTGTCAAATAACAAATATTTACACCTTTTTTCTTAATATCTTCTAACAATTCTTTTGTAAAATGTAAACCAGCTGTTGGAGCTGCAGAAGAACCTATTTCTTTAGAATATACAGTTTGATATCTTTCTTTATCTTCTAATCTTTCTTTTATATATGGGGGCAGAGGCATAAGACCTAACTCATCAAGTCTTTCTTGAAATATCCCCTTAAAAATAAACTTTAATTCTCTAAAACCGTCATCTTTTACAGCTATACACTCAGCCTGCATTATACCACCAAAATCTAAAATAGTATCAACTTTTACTCTTTTTGCTGGTTTTACCAAACATTCCCATTTTGTATCTACTTTATTTTTTAATAATAAAACTTCTATACTAGCCTTAGTATCTATCTTTTCACCAAATAATCTTGCAGGCATAACCCTAGTATTATTTAAGACTAGAGTATCTCCACTATCGAAATAATTAACAATATCAAAAAAATTTTTATGACTATAAGAATTATCTTGTTTATTAATAACCAATAATTTACTATCATCGCGTTTTTTAAGTGGGACTTGTGCAATTAGATTTTCTGGTAAATAAAAATTAAAATCTTCTAATTTCATTGTATTCTCCTAATATAATCATTTTCATTATAAAAAGGCAGCTTAATTGCTACCTCTTACATATTTTATATGCGAAAGCAAATTCATTATTATTCCTAAGGTAATACTAAGAATAAACATAGAGCTACCTCCAAAGCTAAAATAAGGAATAGGAACTCCGGTTAATGGAAGAGAAGCGGAAACTCCTCCCATATTTATTATAGTTTGAATAAATAATAATGCCGCAAAACCAAGAGCAAAAAGAGATTCAAAAGTTCTTCCCGCTTTTAATCCAGTATATATAATTTTTAATATTATTATAGACAAGAGTAAAACTAAAAATAATACTCCAAAGTAGCCCAACTCTTCAGCAGTTATTGCTAATATAAAATCTGTGTGTGCTTCTGGTAAATATCCTAATTTCTGTATAGAATTTCCTAAGCCTCTTCCAAATAGTCCCCCATTACCAAATGAGATTAAAGAATTAACAACTTGACTATCTGAACTACTTTTCCCAGAAAAAGGGTCTAAAAATGTTTTTATCCTATTTACTCTGTATGAACTACCACTATAAAAAATAACTGTTATTAGTAAGATAAATAATCCTCCAGAAGCACCTAAAATTGAAATTTTTATAAGAGTATAAATATTTCTAAAACTTATATTAGCACATAAAACCATGACAACTAAAACAAAAACGGTTATTAACATTGTTCCAGTATCATTTTGTAAAAAAATAAAAACTAATACAGCTAAAGGAACTCCAAACATGCTGATTAATTCTTTAAGTGGAGTGGGTCTTAAAAGAGTTCTCTTCCTCGATTCTAATATCAAAGCCATATAAGCAATTATAAAAATTTGAGCTATTGTAGATGGCTGAAATGTAAAGCCAGCTAAATTTATCCAAGAGTGAGCCCCGTTTACTGATGCTTGAAATAGTGGAATTATTAAAAGTATTACAATAAATAAAAATCCAGACGTATAAATATTTTTATTTTTAAAAATTTCATATGGAATTATAGTTGCAAAGACAAGATAAGCACATAAAGAGATAGTTGCCCAAATTAGCTGTTTTATTAGAAAATAATTTGCAGCAACTGGAACATTACCAGTGAACATTCCGTACTTATTGCCTATCATACTAGCACTATAAACCATTATACAGCTAAAAACAAATAAAATTATTAGAGATAAAGTTACAAATATATCCAATTTCTTATAGCGTTTTTCTTTTGCTACACGTTTTAATATTTTTTTTATATTCATATACGTTTAATTAATTTTTCTTTTCTCAATATTAAGATATAGATTATTAAGTTTATTCTCTAAATCTTCTAAAACTTCTTTGCTATAACTTTTTGTAACAAATCCTATCTCAACTGCAAGTTCTAACTCTTTTGAAATTCCATAAATTTGAGTGTCTATTACATCTTGATAAAGAGGACACTCTCTATATTTTTTTACAGATAGCTGAGCTTCAATAAGTTCTTCTACCTTTTTTATATCTTGTCTGATTTTATTAATTACTTTTATTTTCAAAATATTGTCCATATTCATTCTCCTAACAATTTATTGTAAAAGTCTTTGCTCTTTTTTTATAATAGTTACTGCTCTTAGATAAGTATCTTGAGTAATTAAACCTAGTCTATATAACTCCATTATCTCAAATTTTGTTAATTGAAGCAAGTGCAGTCTATTTTTCATATAAATAATTATATCAAAAGATTTTAGTAATTGCTGTATATCGAAAAAATCCTTCATGAAATCTACCCCTTACTATTTATTTCTTCTCTAAAGTTTAAATATTTAATATTCTTATCTAATTTAATAGCTTTCTCTATATATTCTAAACTTTTACTATAATTGCTTTCCTTGTATTCTATTAAGGCTAATTGATAATAGATTGGTGCGAATTTATCATCAAAATTAATTCCATCTAAAAACACTTTCTTAGCTTCTTGTACTGTTGATGTTGTTATTTTCATCATACCTAATTCATAGTATGATAGTATTGATTTATTATTAGAATTTATTTCTAATTCTAATTTTTCTGTTGAAGTATATCTATTTACCTTAAGTAATCTTTCATTTACTGAATTTAATCTGTAATTATTAATTGAACTTTTCATATCTATACCAAAAATATTAATAAATATTCCTAAAACCACAACTAATGAAATTAAAAATATAGCAAATTTACTGTTTGTTCCTTTTAATAGTGCTATCTGAACAAATATTCCTAAAATAAAGGCAAACATATACATACCTATTGATATTTTAAAATCTGAAATTAAATTGAGTAAAATTAAATATATAATAGGCATTACAGCTGTATAAATAAATTTAAGATTATCATTTCTTTTATTAAGTTCAAAAATAAACATAGCACCTAACAAACCAAAAAATGATAAATTTATTGTGTTGGTATATTGTATTTGGTTAAGAATTAAAAATAAATTACAAAATAAAGAAACAGCCAACAAAATTATTATTGAATTTTTTAAACTTAATTCTTCATTTAATAAAACTGAACACAGTACGATAAATCCAACTATAAAAATTAAATGAAGTGAATTTTGAAAAATAAATATGTCCGTATATAACCTATAAAATTGACCACTTATAATATTTTGATAATTATACTCAAAATATTTATATATACCTCCCTTGCTATAATAAAGCAAAATATAATTTAATAAAAATAATAAAACAAAAAATATTGCTATTAAATTAAAGTAAATATTTGTAGATTTTAGTTTTTTATCTTTATACTTGTATCTGTCAACTACCCTATTCTGGTATCTATCGCTATCCACAGATATATCAACAAATTTTATATCACCTTTTTTTATAAAATTATGTATGTTTTTCTCCGATACAACTACTCTTTCTACAAGTAATTCTTCTGAAACCTTATATTTTTTATATTCTTGAATATCATTCTCTTCTTTAGAAAAATGTAATATCTTTATTTTTAAGCTACTTAATTTAAAATGTTTTTTTAATCTTTTTTCGTTTTTTATAATATTATAAACATTAGCATCTACTGTCGGATTGTCTAGCTTGTCATTATAAATTAATCTGGTAATCTCATTTTCATGATTTATCAACCAAATATCTTGTTTTTCTTCTCGATAATACAAAACTTCATTATTATATTTTGTTGTATATAGATAAACTATTTTCCAAAATTTTTTATCATCCATAATTAAGTTATCCTCAATTAATAAACTTAAACAGCTCTTGCTATTTAAGTTTAACTAATAATATTTTCTCATTATATTCTAACTTTCCATCTTTTTTTAGAAATATTAAGTCTGAAACTAACTCCATGTTAGTTATTATACACGGTATAAGTGTAGATTTTGCTTTTTCTTTTATTAAATTCAAATCAAAGGTAACTAAATCTTGTCCACTTTCTATATCATCGCCAACATCTACATGAAATTTAAATCCCTGAGCTTGCAAATAAATTGTATCCAAGCCTATATAAATAAGTAATTCTATACCTGAATTTGTTCTTATCATCATAGAGTGTTTTGTTGGAAATATATTTATAATTTTTCCTGCAACAGGCGAACATAGTTTATTTTTTGATGGAAGAATAGCAAAGCCTTGACCTAGCATTTTTTGAAAAAACTGGGTCTGGAATATCTGCTAGTTTTACAAATTCACCTTTGACAAATGAATTTATCATTAATTCTGAAAATATATTTTTTTCTTAAATAACTTCAAAAATAAATTCATACTAAAATGACCCTTAAACTTAACCTACTCTACAATTTTAACATATCTAAGTATAAAACTCAACAAAATTAAGTAGCTAATACCGCTATATTAAATTTGATTTTTTTTAAATAAATAATTATAATTATTGCATATAGATAAAATTTTAAGGAGAATATTATGTCATTTTTTTCAAAAACAGGTAAGGATATTATTTTACCTAAAGATGTTCTTATTCAATCAAGAGAAACTGAAAATGTCAAGGGAGCTATAAACTCTACAATAGGCATGGCAACATTAAATAAAAAAGTAATGTACCTGCCTATATTGAGGGAGATAATAAAAAATTTATCCTATGAAGAATATTTACCCTACTCCCCTACTTCAGGTCATCCTACAGTTAGAAAATTATGGAAAGAAAAAATAATTAGAGAAAATAATAAAATTATTCCTGAATTTCTTTCTGAACCCATAACGACAGCTGGGATTACTCAAGGTATAGACCTTGTTGCAAATTTATTTTCTGATAAAGACGATGCTTTAGTATTACCAGACTTATACTGGCAAAATTATTCTCAAATATTTTCAGTAAAACTAAAAAATAAAATTTATAAATATCAACAATTTGAAAACGGACTTTATAGCATAGCAGGAATAAAAAACATATTGGAGAATTTACAAGAAAATAAAATATCAATGATATTAAATTTTCCAAATAATCCAACCGGCTACACACCTTCAAAAAAAGAATTTTCAGAACTAAAAGAAGTTTTAAAAAATTTTTTAAGTGCTAACCCTAATAAAAAATTAATTTTAATATGTGATGATGCCTACTTTGGATTATTTTTCGAAGAAGATAACAAAAATTCTACACTAAATGAATTTGCTGAATTAGTTAAATATGATAACTGCATAATCGCTAAATTAGACGGTATTACTAAAGAATTTTATGCTTGGGGCTTTAGATTAGGATTTTTAACCTATTATGTTAGTGATGATAAGTTGCGTAACGAAATCCTTGAAAAATCACAAGGTTTTTTAAGAAGTACAACATCTTCAGCTTCTAGTATTGCTCAAAAAACTTTAGAAATCTTGTTAAAAGATGATAAATACATAAATGAAAAATTAAAAAATGACAAAATAATTGAAAATAGATATAAAAAATTAAAAGAAGTAATAGAATTAGAAAATTTAGAAGAATACACAGAAATTTTGCCATTTAATTCAGGTTATTTTTTCACTATAAAGTTACCAGAAAATATAAACGCTCATGAATTTAGAATTAAACTTTTAAATGACTACAAATTTGGTGTGTATTCAATTGATAATTCTCACATAAGAATTGCATTCTCTTGCTTAGATGAAGAATATATTCCTATGATTATTAAAAGCATAAAAGAATGTATAATATCTTGGAAATAAATTTTTAAATTCTATTTACAAAACTTATAATAAATATTAAAAATAAAACTATAAAAGATAATTTTTCCTTTTATAGTTTTTTATTATCAAAAAAAGACTATTGATTTTATTTCAATAGTCTTAAAATATAAAATTTTAATTTTTGCCTTTTTTATTAATTCTTTTCATTATTTCTATAAAAATAAAATTAAATACTAAAATTAAAACTGATATAGCAAAAATATCTATATGTGTTATTGTATAATTTATCTCTAATACTTTACAAATATTTATATACAAGTAAGCTGAAATTACATAAATTATACTAGGAATTATTATAATATACTTTTTGTAAAACAAATAAATTTCCTCCCCTAAAAATTATTTTTTTCTATTTAAAAGTAAATCAGCTAATTCTATTAGTAAATTATTATTTAATGTATAAGCTGTATTCTTGGCTTTTTCTGTATGCTGTTCAAGTAAATTTTTACATTTTTCTATACCGTAAAAATTTAAATATGTTATCATATCTTCATCACTTGACATTTTCCCTATATTTTCAAATTCTCCGTAATAATCTAGGATATCATCTTTTATTTGATATGCTATACCTAATTCATTGCCAAATTCTTTTAATAAATTCAAATCTTTTTTGTTATTAGAAACTAAAGCTGAAAATAGGAGTGGTAAAATAATTAATTTACCAGTTTTTAACCTGTGCATATTTTTCAAATATTCAGCGTTAACTTTATATTTTTCTTGCCTAACGTCATATACTTGACCAGCTATCATGCCTTTAATCCCAGAAAAATTAGAAAGCAGTCTTATTAATTCTATTTTTACATCATTATCTAAAAATTTATTATCTGCGATTAACTCATAAGCCCAAGTTTGCATGGCGTCTCCTGTGAGTACAGCCATATCTTCTCCAAAAACTTTATGATTTGTTAATTTACCCCATCTATAATCATCATTATCCATAGATGGTAAATCATCATGTAGTAAAGAATATGTATGAATAAGTTCAATAGCCAGTGCCACATCCAAATATTTTTTGTAATCAATACCGTAATAATCTAGTAACAATAAAAATATAAGGGGACGTATTTTTTTACCCTCATTAACCAAAGAATATTCTATTGATTGTTTCAAATATTCTGATGTATTTAATTCAGAAATATTTTTTTTAGCAAAATCATTTATTAATTTTTTATTATCTAAGAAAAAAATATCAACTTTACTCTTCATTATCCAATTCCTTTTTTAAACTTAAAACTTTTTTTTCAGCTTTTTTAATTATATTGTTACAAGATTTTATAATATCTATTCCGGCTTTGTATTGCTCTAAGGCATCATCTAATGTTAATTCATTACTTTCTAATTTTCTTACTATATTTTCCAAATCTAATAATTGTTCTTCAAAGTTCTTTTTTTCCATACATAACTTCTCTCTTATAATAATTTATCTACTCTTGCTAATATATCCCCGTCCTTAACAGAAATTTTTATTTCATCATTTACTGACAAATCTGCAACAGAAGATATTTTTCTACCCTCTTTATCCTTAACTATGGCGTATCCTTTTTTTAATATATTTATAGGAGAATTATTTTCTAAACTATCAACTAAAGAATAGTAATTACTCTTATACTTTTCTATAATATCTAACCTTTTTAAAAGTTCTTTATTTTTAATAAGATTATCTTTTTTAATATTTATTGTATTTTTAATCAAGATATTTAACTTATCACTATAATTTTCTAATTCAGAATAAAAATAATGATAATTTTTTTCAAAATTTCTTATTTGATAAGTATTAGCCAAAGAAGATAACATATTTTTTTTGAAATTTATTTTTTCAACAATAAGTTTTGATATTAAATTTTCAGTATCTAGCAAATGATTTTTTAAATCTTCGATTGTAACTGATGTTACTATTTCGGCTGCCGCTGTCGGTGTAGAGGCTCTAACATCAGCTACAAAATCTGCTAAAGTAGTATCTGTTTCATGACCTATTCCAGTTATAATAGGAGTTTTACAATTAAATATTTCTCTTACTAAAAGTTCACTATTAAAACTCCACAAATCTTCGATACTTCCTCCCCCACGAGCTAAGATAATAACATCATTATCTTGCTCATCTGCCAATTTTAAATTTTTTATAATATCGTCAGTAGCATTTTCTCCTTGAACCAAAGATGAATAAATATTTATTTCAGCTAATGGATATCTTCTAGTGATAGTTCTTTTAATATCCTGTATAGCTGCCCCACTACTTGCTGTAATTACGGCTATATTTTTATTAAATTTTTTTATCAACTTTTTGTGTTCTTGTGAAAATATTCCTTCACCTTGTAACTTATCTTTTAATTCAATATATTTTTGAAATAAATCACCAATACTTTCTTTTTTAATTTCATAAACTATTAATCTATGATTGCCATAGGGAAAATAAAAATTAAGTTCTGCCTTTATTAATACATTATCTCCATCTTTTATATCTACATTCGTAGAATTAAACTTTAAGGCGTTTATTCTAGTATTAGAATCCTTTATAGAAAAATAAAGTGTCCCATTTGTATGTAATTTACAATTAGACACTTCTCCTTTTAAATATATTTCCTTTAAGTAGGGGTCATGAACAAATTTTCTTTCCAAGTATTTATTAAGGGCAGTTACTGTTAAATATACTCTTTCTGACATTTTATTGTTCTTCTTTCTCTACAAAGCCTTTTAAAACACCATTAACAAATTTATAACTATCATCACTTTCACTATATTTTTTTGAAAGTTCAACTGCTTCATTAATTGATACCTTGTAAGGTATATCACTATAAAGTATTTCGTAAATAGCTATTCTCAATATTTGTCTATCCATCTTGGACAATCTTTTAATAGTCCAACCTTTTAAATTTTCAGAAATAATTTTATCAATACTTTCTTTTTTATTTATTATTTCTGCTAATGTAGTTATTATATAAGAATTATTTTTTATATCTTCAGTTTCAAAATATAAAATTTCATCAATATTTAAATATGTATTATCTAACTGAAATAATATTTTAAATACAATCTCACGTAATTTATGCCTAGTTTTCATATTATTCTCCTAGTAGTCTATACCAACAATATTTACATTAACATTTTTAGCCTTAATTTCTGTCATATTAAATAAAGTATTTCTAACATTATATTGTATTTTTCCTGCTACCTGAGAAACAGGATAACCAGATTTTAATTTGCAAGAAATTTCTACATTAAGTTCCTTATCATCAAAAGAAAGTTTTACACCTTTTGAATATTCTTTTTTGCCCATTTTTTCTAAAGTATTATTTTTAAAATTACCCACAAGTTTAGAAACTCCTTCAACTTCAGATGTCGATATGCTTACTATTACAGCTAAAGCCTGTGGTTTTATTTCTATATTTCCCAATTTATTCTGCATCATCAATATATCTCCTATATTAAATATAATATGTTCAATTATACTATAAAAATATTTACTTAGCAAATTTATAGAATAAAAAAAGTTGATACAAGAAATGTATCAACCTTAATACTCCACAGGCAGGACTCGAACCTGCGACCCTCTGATTAACAGTCAGATGCTACTACCAACTGAGCTACTGTGGATAAATGTAGGAGTAAGGGAAATTTGCTCCCTGCGATCTTTTATACTCCTATTGGTTTTCAAGATGAATACCTCCAGGCAGACTTAAATATTCCTCCTAAATAAAAAAATGGAGCGGGTGATGAGAATCGAACTCACAACATCAGTTTGGAAGACTGAGGTTTTACCACTAAACTACACCCGCATATCATTTATTCATTTTATTTTTTTATTATAATAAAATTTAATTTTATTGTCAATACTATTTTTAAAAATTTATAAAAATCGACAAGATACTTCTCGTCGATTTTTTAATTATTTATCTAGTTTTAACATAAGATAATTTCTCTGCATTTTTTTCTAAAAAATTTGGCAATTCATCATCTGGAATTTGACGCAGGTATAAATTAGATCTTATTGTTTCATCTTCTTCACGACAAGTAGATAATACTAAATACCTATCTTTAGAATCAATTTTTATATTAGGATTTTTTGTAGTGGCATCTTTGCTAACTGCTGTTAATTGATTTGCAAAATCTGCATCACTTTCAAAAGTAGTTCTATAAAAAGCCGTAGTTTCTGGTACTATTATTAAGAATGCTACTTCATAATAATATTTTCTTTGAGGAGTTTCTATTACTAAATAAGGATGTTCATCAAAAAAATCTTGTTTGTCGTAATAATTAACATCATTAAACATTCTTTTATCTGGTGCTTGACTTCCTCTGGCGTGAGCAAATAACCATGTTAATTTATCTGAAAAATTTTTATTATTATCCATATCCATAAAAACAGCACCTAAAAGTGGGACATCATTTCCTTCAAAAGTTTTAACTAAATATGTATAATTATCATTAGTTTGAACTATGGGTTCATCTAAATTAGTATTTGGAGCATATATATATCCTATCGTTTCTTTATTGATACTTAATAAGTTATCAAATCTTTCTTTTAGATAAGTTTTTTCTTCTTCACTTACTTTATATGAACTTTCTGCGGCTTCAACTTTATTAGAAATATTTTCTTTAATATTTTCTTTTTTACTACATCCCGTTATGACTAAGCCTAATATTAATAAACATAGTAAAAATATTTTTTTAAAATTAATATTTAATTTCAATTACATCACCTCCAATTTCATAATTTATACCTTATTGAGATATTTGTTAATCTACTATTATATCTACAACTTCTTCTAATTTTGCACCTAGGAAATATGAGTTTATGTCTTCTTTTTCCAACACTTCTGAAATATCTTTTTTACTATATCTCACACCTTCTAATTTTTTAGATATATCCTCTACATCCATAACTCCAAAGAAATCTCCAAAGAATTTAACATTAGTTATATGACCATTATCCACTTGAATATTTGCTTCTATTTTTCCAGTTGATAATCTTCTATTTCTCTTAATATTAAATTCTGGATTTTTTCCGTATACCCAATCCCAAGAATCATTTTTTTCTGTTTGAATTTTTTTAATTTCTGTTAATTCTTCTTCTGATAAAACATAGCTTGTCATGCCAAATTTTTCTTCCATGTGAAGTCTAAGTGATTCTTTAAAATCTTGAACAGTCATTTCTTCATTAGGAACATATTCTTTAATGTTAGTAACCCTTGAACTAACAGATTTAATTCCTTTTGATTCTATTTTATCTTTTGAAACTTTTAAAGCTTCTGATAAAACACTTGTATCTACATCAAACATCAAACAACCGTGATGCATTATTCTTCCATTTCTAACATATTGGGCATTACCACAGAATTTTCTTCCATCTATTTCCAAATCATTTCTACCCGTAAAACTTGCAGAAACACCTAGAGTTGCCAAGGCATCAATTACAGGTTGAGAAAAACTTTTGAAATCAAATGCTTCTCCACTTCTACCATTTGAAATTATAGTATAATTCAAGTTATTCAAATCGTGGTAGACTGCTCCACCACCGCTAACTCGTCTTACTATTTCAATTCCTTTTTCATCACAATATTTTTGATTAATTTCTTCCGTAGTGTTTTGATTTTTACCTACAACTATACAAGGTTTATTAATCCAAAGAATGAAAACATCATCTTTTTTAGCCAACTCATTAAAAGCGTAAAATTCTACTGCTGTGTTAAACTTAGGGTCATTACTTTTTGTATCTATATATATCATATTAAGTTTCCTCATTTATTAATAATACTAATATTATATAATTAATTTTCTAATTATGCAATTAAATATTATTTTTATAATTTATTTTAAAAAATTTTTTAAATAATATAAAGAAAAAATTTACAATAAATATTTAGCCTAAACATTTATTGTATAGAATAAATATTTTAAATTTTTATTTTTTTCTTTTTTTGTTTGAAACTAAAGTTACTTTGTTAGAATCAAAATTTTCTTTTGTTTTTGGAGCCTTATAAGGTGGGTAAAGTTTATAACCTATAAAAGTTTGAACTATCATAAATAATCCCCCAACTATATAATAAACTCCGACAGCTCCTGCAACCGTAAATGAAATAACTGAAATCATTACTGGTGTTAACCACTGAATCATTTTCATTTGCTCAGCCATAGCTTCTTGTCCTGGTTGAACATTAGTTTGCGGCATTAACTTCATAGTCAAATGTGTTTGATAAGCATAAACTATGAAGGCTATAACTGGTAATACATAAGACCTAGTCCCTAAACTGAAAACACCTAAAAAAGTAGAATCAACAATTCCAGCAGAATGTGCTGGATTTAATAAAGTAAAGTATATACCTGTCAAAAAAGGTGCTTGGATTAAAATAGGCAAACAGCCCCCCACACTTATTGGATTGGCATTGTATTTTTTCATTATTGCCATTTGCTCACGTTGCAAATCCATTTGAGCTGTTCTTATTCTTATTTTATCTTCTTTACTAATAGCCCTAACCGCTTCTTTTTTTAATTCCTCTAATTTTTCTTGAACTACAGATAATTCAGGTTTAGCTTTTTCCATCCCTATTTTAGATTCTCTTTGCTTTTTATAATTATTAAGCATAAAAGGCATTATTACTAATCTTAAAATAAGTGTTATTATTACTATCGCAAGTCCCCAGCTACCCACTATGTCATAAATAAATTTTAAAAATTTATCCATAGGTTCTACAAATCCATCGTAAAACCAACCGCTTCTATCCTGAGCAGAACATCCAGTAATAGTAACCATTGAAACAAGACCTGCTACTATTGCTATTATCTTTTTCAATATATTTCTCCTTTAAATTTTTTACTTTTCAATTATAACAAATATATATTCTAGCGTCAATTATATATTTATTCTTTATCAAGTTATAATTTTTTTAAAATTAATTTTCTTAAATCTTTTTTACTTATATTTTCATAATTTTTTTCTAATGGTTTACTATCTTCATTTGCAAAATTGTATAAATTTCTTAATTCATCATCTATTTGAAAATCAAAATTATATATTTTTTCTACAATACTTAATAAATTATCAATATTTATAGCTATTAATTTTTCCATTTCATTACTATTATATGCCTTATGAGCATCAGCGGCATTAATATCTCCACTTTTTGTTACTCTTGTAAATATTAAATTACTATAATCTTCTTGAAGAAACAAGTCTTTATTTACTAAACCTCTTAGTCTATACTCCTTTTTCTCTTTTCCGTTATAAATTTCTCTATAAAATGCCCCAAAAATATTTTCTGTTTTTTTATTTAATATTAATTGTAAGGCTAAAATATAACAAAGTATTTGAGATATTTCCCCATTATAGAATTTATTTAAGTCAAAATCATTTTTACTACTCTTATAATCAATTATTAAATAATTATCACCTTTAAAATCAATTCTATCTATTGTTCCTTTAAATACAATATTGGGAATATTATATTGTCTAGGTAAAGTTTTTTCTATAACTTCTTTACCTTGTTTATAAATTACACTATCCTTAGAAAATTCCAATTTAAATTTTTTTTCTGTATCATAAAATTTGAATTTAGAAATTGCCATATAGTTTATCTCAATTTCAATAGCAAGAGTCAACCTAGTAATAATTTTTTCCATAATATAATTATTAGTTTTTAAAGATGATATCAGTATAAGATAATCCCTTATACTTTTATTATTACTATTGTTTATTTCGTTAATTAGCATTTCTCTTATATTTAATTTAGAAATTTCTATGCTATACTCATCTTCTTCATACAAGCTAGAAATTAATTCTGACTTTTCTAAAATATAATTTTTTACAACTTTATTATCCATAATTGCATGAAAAAAACTACCAGTATTTAAGAAATTAATATCATAATTTTCAACATCACTAACACCTAATATTCTTCTAAAGAAAAATTTATAGGGGTTATTTACATATTCTGATATTTTAGAAGAGCTATACTCATTAAAATTATCTTTACTTTTGATAAAAGTTTCTCTTAGTTCATCAGAAATAAAAAATTTATTTATATCTAATAATTCATTATTATAAAAAATATTATTGTTAATATCCTTATAAAATAACTCATCTGTTAATTCTATATTTAAGCCTACATTATCTACTTTATTACTTAATAAATTATTATTTAAAATTTTATTATATGTATTTATTAAGAACATCAATTTTTTAATTATTTGGCTATTTTCTTTGGAATTAGTACTAATTAAACTTTTATAAGATTGAATAAATTTCATAAATAAATAATTTGCTTCTTTATAAGAATAAATTTTATCCAAATTATTCGTATAATAATCTAAATTTTTAATTTTATATCTTAAAATATCGTCTACTTTATTAATTTTTAAACTTGGAAAAATATTTTTTATTGTATTTAAGTATATTGAAGATGATGTTTCCTTAAAATCATTACTTAACTTCGTATAACTTATAAAAATTTTATCACTTACTCTACTAAGTGAAATATAACTAACAAATTCTTCATCAATAATCATACTTTTATTTGTAGGAGAAATTATTAGCCTTGAATTAAATAGTTTATCCTTATCACTATCATCTAATATACTTTCACTAGCCTTGGTTTTTGGTAAAATATCCTTATTAAAACCTATAATAAAGGCAATTTTTTTATTTTCTACCTTTGCCAAATCCATTTTTGCCATAATTACCGAATTTAAAATTTCAGGAATATTTCTATATTTTATTTTGTTAATTGCTAAAAATAATAATTCTTTAAAATCATTATAATCTATAGTTTTGCTTCCTACATTTTTATTAATACTTTCTAATATATTTAAAAATTTAGTGTAAACTTGTCTATCAATGCTTTCTTGTTGTAAGTCATCTACACTATCATAATGTTCTAAATATCTATTCAATAACATTTTTATATCAAAATAATTCAGTAATTCATCCAGGTTAGATATATAATTTTTTACTTTTTTCGATAATATAACTTTTTTTATTTTAACTACTATTGTTTCTAAAATTTCTTTTACAATTTCTAACTCAAAAGTTTTATATTTACTATTTTTAGACTCTAATAAATAATATTCCGAATGTAAGTCGTCATATTTTTTTACAAGTTTCATCTTTAAAATATTTTCTACATCTAAAATATTAATTATTCTACAATTTTCTAAACTAGGAATATCATTATTTTTAATATATTCTTTTAAGTCTTTATCTGGCACTTTAATATCATTAAAAATAATATATTTCAATAATAACTCTTTATATATATTTTCAAAATTTGTAAGTTGAGTTTTTAAAATATTTAAAATTGAAGTTGTAAAATCTTCATCTCTATAATTAAAAATATTAAATATTAATTTTATTAATCTATGGTTAGCAACATCTAAGTCTTTATCTAAATGAATTTTTATGCCATAATCATTAAAAATATTAATAAAATCTTCATAACTATCATCACGATAAAGAATTACAAAATCTCTATCATTCATATTATTTTCTTTTTTTAAGTTACATATATTTCTCGCTACTTGCTTAACTTCTAATTCTATATTTTCTGCCTCGTAAATTTTTAAAAACTCATCAGTTTCAAACTTATAAGATTTAGATACTTTAGGATACTCTGCCACTAAATAATTTAAGCTGTTATTTTTATACCTATTAGCATGAACATTTATAATATTAAAATCTAGTATCTTATTATTTTCCACATTGAATTTTATAGTATAATTATTTTCTTTATATTGATGAATAGCTAGCAAATTAAAAGATAATATTTTATTTCTTTTAATAATATCATTAATATAGGCTACTACTTCATGAGATTTTCTAAAAATATCCAAACTATACTTAAAATTATTATTTACATCCTCTAATGTTAGTAAATTGTATTCTAAATTTTCAATATTATACTCTTCAATCAAGTGTTCAACTTTAAAATTAGTATATCTGTCAATATCCGATATTAATGAAATAGTAACTTTTTTAGATTTTTGTAATAATTTTTCAATAAAAGCATAGTGCATAGAAGAAAAATTATAGTAAGCATCAATATAAAATATGTAATCAGATAAATCCAAATAATCCATATAAAAAGTTATAATTTTGAAAAAATCAAACTTATCATATTTTTTATCCCTATCTAAAAATAACAAGTATTCTCTATATATTTCTAGTATAGCAAAAATTTTTTCTTTGTGATTAGCGTCAAGAGAATTATTATAATGATTTTCCAACATTTCTAAACTAATATTATATTCTTTAAATTCAGAAATAATATTATCAACAACAGAAATAAAATTAACATCTTGTAGTATTCTAGAGATTAAAAAATTATTACTATTTTTTAATCTCTCTGCTATATCAAGATAATAAAATAATCTTGCTTCCTCTTCCAATATTTTATTATCTATATTCAATTTTTTTGCAAAATTTTTTGCCATAGAATTAAAATTCATTACATCTATATTGAAAGTACCCTTAAATCTATCACAAAGCAATTTTTCAAAATTGTAACCATTTTGTTCCGGAGTTAAAACAATTATTTTATTGTTTTTTTTATTTTTTTCTATATCATCTAATATATAAGATGTTTTTCCAAGTCCACTAGGTGAAACTAAAAATTCTAAATTCAATTTTAAATCTCCTAAAATAAAAATACTAAATAATTTCTCTTAACAATTATATTATTTTTAAGAAAAACTATCTAGTATTTAATCATTTATTATTTTTATATTCTTTTACAACTTTTTCTAAATCATCTAACAAGTCATCAAATTCGTCCCAATTTTTTACCGTAGCCCCACTAGCTAGAGGATGACCTCCACCGTTATATTTTTCTGCTAAATTATTTATTACAGGCCCTTTGGAACGTAATCTAATTCTTATTTTATTACCTTCATCTATGGCAAAACACCAAGCCAACAAACCATCAAGTGTTCTTAATAAATTAACTCCACTAGAAACTTCACCAGCCTCTATCTTGTATTTTTCCATATCTTTTTTAGTAATTTTTAAATAAGCAACTCCATCATTATAAACTGAATAATTTTTAAATATGAAGGCTCTGAACCTCATCATTTTTTCTGATGTTGTATCAAGAAAATCAATAACTTTTGACATATCAAAATTATGCTTAATTAATTCAGACGCAATAAGCAAGGTATTTGAAGTTGTGTTAGGAAACAAAAATCTTCCAGTATCACCTACTATACCTACGTATAATAATTCAGCTGCCTTATCAGTAATGATAAAATTATATTTTTCATTTAGATAGCAATAAAAATCATAAATTAACTCACTACAAGATGATACAGTCGTGTCAACTAAATTAATGTTCGCATAATTATCTTTAGGAGGATGATGGTCGATTTTTATAAGGAAATTTTCTCTAGTAAATAATTTACCGTCTATCCTAGGAAAATTTGCAGTATCAGTAATAATTACCAAAGCTTCTTTGTAATCATCTTCTACCAATTCTTCTGTTGGAAATAGAAAAGATAGCGAGGGAGATTCTTTTCCTACTAAAAAAACTTTTTTTTCGGGGAAATTAGCTTTTATAATTTCTGCTAATCCTCCTTGTGAGCCGTATGCGTCTGGGTCTGGTCTTTCGTGTCTATGAATAATAATTTTATCATTTAATTTTATTTTTTGATAAATTTCTTCATATAATTCTACATTTTCTTTTATCATTGTTTTCTTTCTCTATTTAGTTTCTTCGGAACACTTGACAAGTTACCAAGGCTTTTGTAACCAAATCATTTTTATCATAAACTTCAACATCAAACCTAGCTGATTTTCTTCCAATATCCATAATCATAACCTTAGTAGTTATTATCCTATCTAAAGGAACTGTTTTTAAAAAATAAACATTTACATTCTGCATAAGAACTTCACTCTTATTGTAATTATGGCTAACTATATGTATTGATTCATCAATTATGCTTAGTAAAGCTGAACGTGAAAATGTACCAAACTGATCTAACATTTGAGGAATTACCTTTATTTGCAAACCTTCTGCTCTAGGAACTATTCCTTTTCTTATAATTTCATCAAATGTATCGCTATTTTGCGATTCTTGATACCTATTATTAGCTAACATTGAATTTATAACTATTTTTCTAGTAACTATTCCTAATAAAGTATTCTTGTCATCAGTTACGGGCATTAATTCAAATCCTTCAGACAGCATAGTATTGCCTACAGAGGATACAGGAGCGTCAAGTTTTGTTGTCATAACATCCCTTTCCATAACATCACGCATACTTGCTTCTTTTTTTTGTAAAAAAACATCACGAGCCGTTACTATACCAACAAGTTTCCCATATTCATTTACTACTGGAAATCTCGTATGACCAACTCTTAATTGTAATTCATACCAATCTTTTACTGTTGCTGATATATCAATTGTATATATATTTTCTCTTGGTATATAGATACTTTCAACAGTAACAATATCTCTCTTAATAATTTGGTCATTAGTTACACGATTTATCAAATGTGCTACTGAAAATGAGTCATGAGGTGTAACTATCAAAGGAAGATTTTTTATGTCTGCTACTTTTTTAATTTCTTCGCTAGGCATATAACCACCTGCAACCAAAATAGCACAATCTTTTGATAATGCCATAGAAATTATATTTGGTCGATTACCCACTATTAATAAAGTACCTTTTCTTATATGTTGGCCTATTTGTTCAGCATCCATTGCTCCTATTGCAAAATCTTGAACTATTTCATGTACTCCGCCACGTCCTGCTATAAGTTGACCCCCTACAATATTAACAATTTCAGAATAAGAAAGTTTTTCTATATTATCTCTTTCTTTCTTCTGGATTCTAACTGTCCCTACTCTTTCAATAGATGACACAAAGCCTCTATTTTCTGATTCTTTTATAGCCCTATAAGCTGTTCCTTCACTTACTCTTAAATCTTTAGCTACTTTACGGACAGATATTTTTGAACCAATAGGCAAAGATTTTATATACTCTAAAATTTTCTGATGTTTTGATTTCATATTAATCACTCCTAAAACTGTTTCATTATAAATCTGTATTACTATATATTATAAAACTTTTCAATAATAATTACAACTGTTTTATAATCTGTTATATAATTGTTTTAAAGCTTATTTTTCAACTGTTCGCCTTGATGGCAATTTTTTAGCATAACCTTCTTTATTTTCTTGTTTTACTCTTGCAATAGCTAGTGTATCATCTTTTATATCTTTAGTTACCGTAGTACCCGCGGCAACGACCACACCATTTCCTATGGAAAGAGGTGCTATAAGATTGGAATTACAACCTATAAAAGTATCATTGCCAATAGATGTTTTGTATTTATTTTGTCCATCATAATTCACAGTTATAGTTCCACAGCCTATGTTAGTATTATTTCCTATTGTAGCATCTCCTATATAACTCAAGTGAGCTGTTTTAGAATTTTTACCATAAGTAGAATTCTTAATTTCTACAAAATTCCCTATACGACTATTCTCTCCTACTTCAGAATTATTTCTTAAATGTGCATAAGGACCTATACTAGAATTTTTTCCAACTTTTGAATTTATTATAGTTGATTGCAATATATCTACTCCATCTTCTATAATTGCATTTTCTAAATAAGAATTTGGTTTTATCTTACAATCTTCACCAATTATAGTATTAGATTTTATAGTAACATTTGGATATATAGTTGTGTCTTTCCCTATTAAAACATTAGGTGCAATATATGTTGATGACGGATCTACTAATGTAACTCCTTTTAGCATATGTTCATTATTTATTCTACCTCTCATAATATTTTCTGCATAAGCTAATGCTACCCTGTCATTAACTCCAAAAGTTTCATCAAAATCATCACACACATAAGTTTCTATTTTTTCATTTTTTTCTCTAAGTAGTGATAAAACATCAGGAAGATAATATTCTCCTTGATTGTTATTATTTTTTACTAAATCAAGCATTTCAAATAATAATTTATTGTCAAAACAGTATATTCCTGAATTTATTTCTTTAATTTTTTTCTCTTCAGCTGTCGCATCTTTTTCTTCTACAATTTTTACTAAATTTGCATTTACATCTCTTATAATTCTTCCGTAAGAGTAAGGATTTTCTGCGTATGCTGTAAGAACTGTTGCTTTAGCTTGAGTTAATTCATGATGATTTAACATTGCATCTACTGTTGATGATTTTATTAGTGGTGTATCACCATACATAACAATAGTTGTTCCTTCTTTATCTGCAAGTTCTGACCTTGCCATTTTTACTGCATGAGCTGTGCCTAGTTGTTCGGATTGTAAAACAAACTTACTTCTATCTCCCACTACACTTTTCACTTGCTCTGCCCCATGTCCAACTACGGTAATAATTTCTTTCATACCTAAATTTTTAACACTATCTAAAACCAACTCCACCATAGTCCTATCACAAACCTTGTGCAATACCTTATATAATTTTGACTGCATTCTTGTTCCTTTTCCAGCAGCTAATATAACAACATAACGACTAGTCATTTTTTTCCTCCTTATCTTCCTTAAATTTATTTTTTAATAATTGTTTTAAAGCATTTCCTTCTTTTATATCAAATTCTCCCGTAACTTCATTTATATTAGTTAACTTGGCTAAATAAGTATAATTTTTATCAAAATCATTATCAGAGTCAAAGCATTCAGCTAGAACTGCCTTACCTACTACTTCAGCATCAAATTCTCTCATAAGAGTTTGCATACCGTTCATAACGCCTCCTCCTCTTAAAAAATCATCTACTAAAAGAACTTTAGAACCTGATGCTAAACTCTTCTTAGAAAGCACCATTGTTTCTATTTTTCTTCTTGAACCTGAAACAAAATTAATTGCAACAGTAGTTCCTTCTGTAACCTTATTATCTTCTCTAATAATTACAACTGGTTTATTTAATACCGAGGCTATGGCGTAAGCAACGGGTATTCCTTTTGATGCTACTGTTACTACTGCGTCAATTTTCCTATCTTGATAAATATTCGATATTAAAATACCTAGCCTATTCATTAAGCTAGTATCCCCTATTATGTCAGACATAAAAATATAGCCCCCAGCTAATAATCTATCACTAGACTTAAGTCTTTCTAAGAAATCTGAAACAACCTCTTTAGCTGCTTCTTCACTAAGTATTGGCTGAAAGATAACTCCACCATTAACACCAGGTAAGGTATTAATTATACCAATATTTTCTTCTTTAAAACTCGTTTTTATAATAAATATATCTTCGCTTATTGAAGATTTTGCTTGATTGAACTTAGAAACAAAATAAGTAAGTGGTATTAATTTATTAGGATTTTTTAATAAATATTCAGTCATTACCACAATACGTTCACTTCTTTTTAATTTCATATATTCCTCCTAAAGTTCGAATAATATACGAATAATATAACACGAACGTTCGTATTAGTAAAGAAATTTAATTAAATAATAATTTTAGTAACAAAAAACTCAAAATTTTAGCAGAAAATTATTAAATTGAATTTTTATTAAAAGTATAGTACAATTACTAATAATTATTTATATATTGAAAGGTAAATTATACATGGATCTCAGTATCTCATTAAAAATTTTATTAATAGTAATATTGTTATTAGGTTCTGCTCTTTTTGTTATGGCAGAATTTTCACTTGTTAAAATAAGACCTACTAGAATAGAAGAATTATCCAACAAAGGTAATAAAAAAGCAAAAATATTGAGTGAAATGGTTGCAAATCTTGATAATTATTTATCTGCCACTCAATTAGGCATTACCATAGTATCATTAGGATTAGGTTGGGTCGGGGAAGCTACTTTTTTTTCTCTCTTTAATCCCTTATTCATAAAGTTAAGTATAAGCGATACCATAACTCATTCTTTATCCTATGTCGTTTCATTTTCATTTATGACTTTACTCCATGTTGTTTTAGGAGAATTAGTCCCAAAAACTATGGCCATTCAAGCCGCTGAAAAAACTGCTTTTAGAATAGCCAGACCAATATTTATATTCAATAAAATAATGAAGCCTGTCGTCTGGTCTCTTAACTCATTAGCAAATATTATTTCAAAATCACTTGGTTACGACAATTTAAGTGAACACGGCGATATACATAGTGAACAAGAATTAAGAACCATAATGCGTTCATCAAGAGCCCACGGTAAAATTAATGACACCGAATATAGATATGTAGAAAGAGTTTTTGAATTTGATAATAAAATAGCCAAAGAAATAATGACACCAAGAAAAGAAGTTGAAGCCATAGATTTAGATGATTCGCTTGCTGTAATAATGAGACAAATTAAACAAGAAGAATATACTAGGTATCCTGTTATTAAAAATGGAGATAAAGATGATATTATAGGTATTTTGAATGTTAAAAAATTATTATTTACAGATAGTAAGTTAGAGATTACAGAAGATTTAGAAGAATACATTAGTCCAGCAATAAAAGTTTTTGAACATACTCCAATATCACAAGTTTTACAAAAAATAAAACAAAATCGTGAACACATGATTGTTGTTACTGATGAGTACGGCGGAACAAGTGGTGTTGTTACCCTAGAAGATATTGTTGAAGAACTTACTGGCGAAATAAGAGATGAATTTGACGAAGACGAACAAAGTCTTATAAAAAAATTAAAAAATGGTCATTATTTAGTGGACGGTTGGGTTGCCATTCAAGACGTAAATTCTTTATTTAACATTGCAATTCCTCATGAAGAAGTTGATACAATAGGTGCTTATATTTATATGATAAAATACGAAGCCAAAATCGGTGCAAGCTATGAAATACAAAATGTAACATTCAAAGTTCTCTCTACAACTGACCATCAAATAAGACAAATAGAAATTTGGAAAAACTAAAGGAATAAAGCCTTTAGTTTTTTACATATCATAAATATAATTTTATGATATAATATTATTATATTTAGAAAGGATTTTACATATATCTATCTGATAATATAAAATTAAAAAACAAAAATAGATATGTAAAATTGAAAGTGAATTTATGAACATCTTAAAAGAAATGCAAAAGGAAATAAAAAAAGACAGCTATTCTATATTTTACTTAAAATACCGAGATGAAAAGAAAAACATATTTAAAGTTGCCTTAGATAAAATATATTTTTATATAGTAAAATACATACTAAAAAAAGAAAATAAAAAATTAGAATATACAAAAAATTTTAAAAATAATTTTAAAGTGGATACAGTTATTTCAATTCTTTTATCAGCAATATTAATGTCTTCAATCTTTCTTATTATGAAAATTACAAGTATAAATAAAGAAAATTATGGAGATTATGATCTTATACAAAATAATACAAAAAATATTGAAATTGGTGAAAATAACACAAGTGAAAATATGAATAATACTTCATCTATTGATAGGATAGATGAAAGGGCATTAGAAGAAGAAATTGAAGCACAAGCCTCATATAAAAACACTTCATATTCATTTAATGTTGCAAGAAACATAAAAACTATTGCTAAAATACACTTATTTAATTCTGCTAATTGGTCAGATTATAAACAAATAATTCCTGAAAATACAGAATTTGAAGTTAATTATATTGTTTCTCCTGGTGGTTATATGATGTATAAGATAGCTAGTGGAGATTATGCAGGATATTTTATAACGGCTAATGAAAAATTAATAATGGTAGATAGGGTAAATGATAATTTAGACTTGAAATTTATAGCTAAACCAATTGCTATAAAATTACAAGCTAATCAAAATACTTATAAAGAGGCTACTTTGAAAAATGTTAAAGCTATTGCATATAAAAATGTAGTTTTAAATATTAAGGGTTATGGAGCTGAAAACAACAGACTAATATATTATATAGAAGATGGTAGTTTTTTACCTATCGACTTAACAAAAACTGTCGAAACCCAAAGAAAGAGCGATGAAAATGCTTCTAATAATAAAAATAAAAGTAAAAATAATTCAGCAACTAAAAAAACTACAACTACTAAGAAAAAAACATCTTAAAGTTTATATTAGTTTATCAAAAATAAAAAACATAAGTTTTTAACTTATGTTTTTTATTTTATACTTGTGGATATACAGAAACTTTTTTACGGCTACGTCCATATCTTTCAAAACGAACTACACCGTCAACTAATGAAAATAGGGTGTCATCTCCACCTTTGCCTACATTAGTTCCTGGATATATCTTAGTACCACGTTGTCTATAAAGAATAGAACCAGCAGTAACAAATTGTCCATCAGCACGCTTAGCACCTAATCTTTTAGATTCAGAGTCACGACCGTTTTTAGTAGATCCTACCCCTTTTTTAGATGCGAAGAATTGTAAATTTAATTTTAACATCATCACTGTTTCACCTCTCTTGTTTCAATACTTATATATTTTGAATAATTTTCTTCAATACTTTGTAATGATATGACCATTGATTTTAAAAGAAGTTGTTCTTCATAGGTTGGTTTAATAGACCGATATGTGATATAACCAGTAGTGTCTTCATTTGCTGAAACATCAAAAACTACTTTATCATCTAATTCATCTATTGCATTTATTCCACCAATTACAACTGCTGATACTCCCGCACAAACAATATCCCAACCTTGCTTGGCATAATTAGCATGTCCATCTACACTAATTTCAAGTATCCTATCTTCTTTTTTTACAATTAATACATTTATCATTATTATGCCTTAATTTTTTCTACAACCAATTTAGTGAAAGGTTGACGATGACCTAATTTACGGTGACTGTTTTTCTTAGCTTTGTATTTGAAAACTGTAATCTTTTTACCCTTGCCGTGAGCAAGAACTTTTGCTGTTACTCTTGCACCATCAACGTAAGGTGTTCCGATTTTAGTTGATTCTCCTCCAACTAATAAAACCTTATCAAAAGTGAATGTAGAATCTTCTTCTGCCAATAATTTTTCTACAAAGATAGTTTGTCCTTCTTCAACTTTTAATTGTTTACCACCTGTTTCTATAACTGCGTACATATCTGCACCTCCTTAATTTTTTACTAAGACTCGCCAAATAAGGTGGACTAAGCTCTTTTATACCTTATTTTGTGCGGTTGTAGTAGCAAGGTGCTACTGCAACATTACAATTCTAACACATTAAGTTTTTCTAGTCAATTATTTTATTTATAAATTATCCAAATTTGTGTTGTTGCTTTTTCTATTTCTTCTTTAGCAAACCCTCTATAAGTATTTAATTTAATATCATCATCTGCTGGATCGTTTAAGTAATATTTACCATCTTCTAAGCCTCTGATAACTTTAAAACTTGGTCTATCCAATTTAAAGCTACCTTTTTTTGTTTGAATTAAGACAGGTTTATTATCTTTAAGGGCCTCATCTATTTTATTAAATTGATTTTTTCTAACATCATTTACTTTTAAATTATACTTATCAGCGAAATTTTTTACAATTTTCTCTGAAGTTCCTTGGCCGCTAAGATAATATTTATCGCCAGCCCAATCAACAATTTCTTTTATACTCAAACTGCTATAAGGATTTAGGTAATGCTCTATCATGGCTAAAGCTATTATAGCATCTCCATTTTCTGATATTTTTTTATTATTATCTGTTCCATAACTTATATCTTTAACATCATCATTTTTAGAGTAATAAAAAGGTATATTCATACCACGATGAGGTGCATTTATAAGTTCTTCCCTTACTTTTTCATTATAATTGTCTACACTTATTAAATAGTATAAATATTCTTCTAGCCCTCTCGTTATAGCCATGACATAATCATTTTTATAAATTTCATTATTTAAAATATCTAAATCAATTTTGTTTTTTAAATTCCCAGCTGAAATAAGAACTTCAGGAACTTCATCTTTTAACTGATTTACTAAGATGTCATTTTTTTCTGACGTATTAACATTTAAAACATAATTACTATTCAAATTTTTTTCAATATATTTACTTAAAAGTCTTGATATTTGTTTTCCGTAATTTAGAGAAACACCACTATTTGCTTGATCATTATTATAAATATTTATATTCAAAACCAAGCTAATATTATTGTCATTAATTAGTTTAAGCTTGTTTTCTTCTTTTGCCTCATTATTATCCATTCTCGAAATATGGACTTTTATTCCCAATTTTTCCAACTCTTCCTTTAATTTATTAGCTGTTTCTAAATTATAGTCTTTTTCTGTATCTACTACTAAAGGATTTAATAGTACGGAATAATTACTTAATTTTTCTTTCATCTTTTCTTCTGGACTTTTTATTTGTGAACCAGACACATTCCAACCAGCAACCCAACCTATTAGATTATCTGCTGTTCTTACTTCTATCCATTCATTACTTTCAGAATATTTTTCTAAAATTGTTCCTGCTAATAATAATTTTATTTCTGGATAAATATCATCTGGTCCTGTTCTAAGTTCAGTTTCTTTAGATAAGGCTATTTGATTTTTGGTGATTTTTCTTTTATCTATAATATTTTTATTGTATTTATAATATAAAATTGCAGAACCTAATAGTAATACTCCCATAGAAAAAATTAAAATGGTAAGTAGACTAATTTTCTTTTTTCTTTTTATTCTCATACTTATACCTTATTATTTGATAATTTTTCAAATATTATTGTTACTGGACCGTCATTTACTATCTTGACTTCCATGTGTGTCTGAAAAATACCAGTTTGTACTTCCAATTCTTCCTTGCGTAGATATTCATTAAATTTTAAATATAATTCATTTGCTTTTTCAGACCATGCCGCATCAGTAAAACTTGGTCTTTTGCCCTTTTTAGTGTCTGCATATAGGGTAAACTGAGAAATAGATAGTATTTCTCCCTTCACTTCTTTTATTCCTAAATTTATTTTTCCATTTTCATCTTCAAAAAGTCTGGCCTCTGCTATTTTTTTTGCTAAATACTTTGCATCTTCTTCGGTAGAATTTTTATGTACTCCTACTAATAAACAGTAACCCTTATTTATAAAGCCTACAATTTTTTCATCAACTATTACTGAAGATTTTTTTACTTTTTGTAATACTACTTTCATAACTACCCCTATTTAACAATTCTCTCTACGCTATATATATCAGATATTTGACGTAATTTTTTCATTATAAAATTACATTCTTCTATATTTTTTATCAGAATACTAAGGTCAATTACGCAAGTCTTATCTAGCTTAGATTCTGAATTAAGTTTTGTTATTGCAATTTTACTTTCATTAAGTTTTAATAAAACATTACTAAGTAATAAATCTCTATCAAAACCATGTAGATGTAAGCTAACGGCATAATCTCTTTTATGTGTGCTTTGCACCCATTCTACATCGAGTATTCTATTTTTATCTTCATTGGCTATATTAGGACATTCTTCTCTATGAACAGTTACACCACGACCTTTTGTTATAAATCCAACAATATTATCCCCTGGTATAGGTTTACAGCATTTAGACAATCTAACTAGTATATTGTCAACTCCTTTTACATAAACACCAGTATCCGTTATTATTTTTTTATTAGTATCCTCGCTTGCATTTATGAGTTTATCCAATTTTTCTTGGGCTAATTTTTCTTTTCTTAATCTTTCAGTTAGCCTCATGAAAACTTGATTAGCTGTTAATGCTCCGTAACCTATTGTGCGATAAAGGTCTTCTAGGCTAGCAAATCTATATTTATTTAAGACTAACTCAATAGCTTCTTGAGTCATTATTTCATCAATATCAAAGCCTTGTGCTTTAATTTCATCTTTTAGTAAAATTTCACCCTTTGCAAGATTTTCTTCTCTGGCGGCCTTTTTAAAAAAGGATTTTATTTTTGATTTTGTTTGTGAAGAAGTGGCTAGATTTAACCAATCTCTACTGGGACCAGATGAATTTTTGCTAGTTCTAACATCACAGATTTCTCCAGTTGATAAAACATAATCAAAAGGTACAATTTTATCATTTATTGTAGCCCCCACCATCTTATTACCTACTTCGGTATGAATTGCATAAGCAAAGTCTACTACACAAGAACCCTTTGGTAATTCTATGATATCACTATTTGGTGTGAATACATATATCTTATCACTCAATAAATCCACTTTTAATGAATCCATAAAACTTTCTGCAGTAGCTTCTGTTTCATCCCCTTCTGCAATTTTTTGGAACCAATTTAATTTTTGATAAAAATCATCTTGTTTATTGGTTTTTCTACCCTCTTTATAGGCCCAGTGGGCGGCAATGCCCTTTTCTGCTATCTCGTGCATTTCATAAGTTCTAATTTGAACTTCGAGAGGTTGTCCAGCAGGAGAAATTAAGGTCGTATGCAGTGATTGATACATATTAGGTTTTGGCATTGCAATATAATCTTTCATCCTGCCAGGAATTGGGAGCCACATATTATTTACAAGTCCCAAAGTTGCATAGCAATCTGCAACACTATTTACTAAAACCCTCACTGCTAACAAGTCATATATTTCTTCAAAACTTTTATTATTTTTTTGCATCTTTTTATAAATACTATAAATATGCTTGGGCCTGCCATTTACTTCAGCAACAATATTATTTTCTACTAAAATTCTCATTATATCTTCAGAGGCTTGCTTTATACTCTCAACACGAAAACTGCGTTTTTGTTTCATCATTCCCACTATTGAAAAGTATTGTTCAGGATGTAAATATCTTAATGAGGTATCTTCTAACTCCCATTTTATAGAACTAATACCCAGCCTGTGTGCCAAAGGGGCATAGATTTCCAAAGTTTCACTAGAAATTTCTTTTTGTTTTTCTTCACGCATATGCTTTAAAGTTCTCATGTTGTGAAGCCTGTCGGCAAGTTTCACGAATATAACCCTTATGTCGCTAGCTATTGCCATAAATAATTTTCTATGATTTTCTGCTTGGGATTGTTTTTTGGAGGTGAATTTCACCTTGTCTAATTTAGTAACTCCGTCAACTATTATAGAAATATCTTCAGTAAATAATTCTTTAATATCTTCTAAAGTATACTCTGTATCTTCTACAACGTCGTGTAAAAATCCAGCACAAACAGTGGCATAATCAAGTTTTAATTCTGCCAATATTCCTGCAACTTGAATGGGATGCATTATATAATCTTCGCCAGATTTCCTCTTTTGCCCTTCGTGAGCTTTTTTAGCCAGCAAAAAAGACTTGTCAATCATTTCTAAATATTTTTCTGGAATATATTCTCTACAAATTTTAAAAACATCTTCATAAGTATAGGGATATTCTAAATTCATCTAGGCTAGCTCCTTCCATAAATATTTATATACTATAATAACATATTAATACAATAAATTCTAGATATACTAAGTTAATAAATTAAAATAATTATATTTTTTATTAAATTCATATATAACTTTTATAATAGTATTAATGATTTTTTGATTTTTAATTATATAAAACTCGAAATTTTAAATCTTTTATTTTTTAATTTTTATTTTAATTTAATAAAATTTTTGCCTAAATAGCAAATAAGAAGCCAATATATTGGCTTCTTATTTTTATTTGTGGTCATAATTATTTTATTATTTTATGACCCTATTAAATCCTAGCTATCCTAGACTTTATTTTGACTCTTTGTCAATTCTTCTTCTTAATGATGCGATCATTAAGGCTAATCCTAGAGCTGTAGTTGAATAAACTACTGTATTTTTTTCTGCCTCTCCTGTTTTTGTTAGTTTCTTACTTGCATGTTTTCCTTTATGCTCTGCTTTAGTAAGTTTTTTAGCTTCTTTTTCTTCTGTAGAAGCATAACCTAGATTGTCAATATTTGTTTCAAGCTTGCCTTCTTTTATTTCTTGGGCATTTGCTTGGTTTGCATTGTTATTTTCTGGTTTAAGTTCTAAGTTATTTGCTTCTTCTTCAGGTTGGGCTGCTGCTCCTATGTTAAATTCAGGTTCTCCTAGTCCTGGATTGCCAAGTAGACCTGCCTTGTTTATTGCTTTGGCTACGTTTTCTCCTGCCGCCTTGGCTTCTTCTTCTTTTTTGGCTAGTTCAACTTTTTCTTTACCTGTATTTAGTTCGGCCCTAACTTCTTCTATACTCGCTGCTCCGTTGATGCTATCTTCTGCTTCTTTGGCTGCTTGTGTTATCTTGTCTTTTGCTACGTCTTTTTGATCAGGAGTTAGGCTAGTGTTCTTGTCTATGTCTTGGTGAGCTTGGGCTTTTTCTGCTTCTACTTCACTTATTGCATCTGCTTTGGCTTTTTCTAGTTTGACTTTTTCTAAACCATTTTCTTTTGGTTGTGTTATTCCGTCTTTGTCTGGCGCAGCGTTGATGTTGTCTTCTGCTTCTTTAGCAGCTTTTGTTATCTTGTCTTTTGCTGCGTCTTTTTGATCTCTGTCTAGGTTGTTGTCAGCTTCTATTGCGTCGTTTGATGCTTGTTTTTCTACTTCTATTTTACCTATTGCGTCTGCTTTTTCTTTTTCTAGCTCAACTTTTGTTTTACCATTTTCTTTTGGTTGTGTTATTGCATTTGTGTCTGGCGCAGCGTTGATGTTGTTTTCTGCTTCTGTTGCGGCTGCGTCTACTTTTGCTTTGGCGTCTGCTTTTTGTTTGTCGCTTAAGCCTGGTGTGTTGTCTATGTCTTGGTGAGCTTGGGCTTTTTCTGCTTCTACTTCACTTATTGCATCTGCTTTGGCTTTTTCTAGTTTGACTTTTTCTAAACCATTTTCTTTTGGTTGTGTTATTCCGTCTTTGTCTGGCGCAGCGTTGATGTTGTCTTCTGCTTCTTTAGCAGCTTTTGTTATCTTGTCTTTTGCTGCGTCTTTTTGATCTCTGTCTAGGTTGTTGTCAGCTTCTATTGCGTCGTTTGATGCTTGTTTTTCTACTTCTATTTTACCTATTGCGTCTGCTTTTTCTTTTTCTAGCTCAACTTTTGTTTTACCATTTTCTTTTGGTTGTGTTATTGCATTTGTGTCTGGCGCAGCGTTGATGTTGGCTTCTGCTTCTTTAGCGGCTGCGTCTACTTTTGCTTTGGCGTCTGCTTTTTGTTTGTCGCTTAAGCCTGGTGTGTTGTCTATGTCTTGGTGAGCTTGGGCTTTTTCTGCTTCTACTTCACTTATTGCATCTGCTTTGGCTTTTTCTAGTTTGACTTTTTCTAAACCATTTTCTTTTGGTTGTGTTATTCCGTCTTTGTCTGGCGCAGCGTTGATGTTGTCTTCTGCTTCTTTAGCAGCTTTTGTTATCTTGTCTTTTGCTGCGTCTTTTTGATCTCTGTCTAGGTTGTTGTCAGCTTCTATTGCGTCGTTTGATGCTTGTTTTTCTACTTCTATTTTACCTATTGCGTCTGCTTTTTCTTTTTCTAGCTCAACTTTTGTTTTACCATTTTCTTTTGGTTGTGTTATTGCATTTGTGTCTGGCGCAGCGTTGATGTTGGCTTCTGCTTCTTTAGCGGCTGCGTCTACTTTTGCTTTGGCGTCTGCTTTTTGTTTGTCGCTTAAGCCTGGTGTGTTGTCTATGTCTTGGTGAGCTTGGGCTTTTTCTGCTTCTACTTCACTTATTGCATCTGCTTTGGCTTTTTCTAGTTTGACTTTTTCTAAACCATTTTCTTTTGGTTGTGTTATTCCGTCTTTGTCTGGCGCAGCGTTGATGTTGTCTTCTGCTTCTTTAGCAGCTTTTGTTATCTTGTCTTTTGCTGCGTCTTTTTGATCTCTGTCTAGGTTGTTGTCAGCTTCTATTGCGTCGTTTGATGCTTGTTTTTCTACTTCTATTTTACCTATTGCGTCTGCTTTTTCTTTTTCTAGCTCAACTTTTGTTTTACCATTTTCTTTTGGTTGTGTTATTGCATTTGTGTCTGGCGCAGCGTTGATGTTGGCTTCTGCTTCTTTAGCGGCTGCGTCTACTTTTGCTTTGGCGTCTGCTTTTTGTTTGTCGCTTAAGCCTGGTGTGTTGTCTATGTCTTGGTGAGCTTGGGCTTTTTCTGCTTCTACTTCACTTATTGCATCTGCTTTTGTTTGGGCTAGTTCTATTCCTGTTAAGCCGCTTGCTTTGGCTGTGTCTATTCCGTTGTTGTCTGTTGCTGCGTTGATGTCTCTTATTGCATCAGTTGCTGCTTGGTCTACTTCGTCTTTGGCTCTTTGCTGCTGTTCTGGGCTTAGGTGGTTATTTTGCTCAATTGCTGCTTTGGCGTCTGATCTGGCTAGTTCTACTTCTTCTATTGCGGCTGCTTTGGCTTTGGCCAGGTCTATTCCTGGTGTTGCTGTTTGTTTTGCTGCGTTTATGCCGTTTGTATCTGCTGCTGCGTTTACTGCTCCCATTGCATCTGCTGTTGCTGCTGCTATGGCTTGTTTAGCTAAGTCTTTGTCTGCAGGACCTACGTGTTGACTGCCGTCTATTGCTTTATTTGCTTGTCCTTGTTTGTCTGCTAGGTCTTTTAGGGCGTCTGCCTTGTTTTCTCCTAGGGTTTTAGCTGCGTTTATTTCGTTTGTGTTTGCTGCATTGTTTACTGCATCCATTGCGGCTGCTGTTGCGGCTGCTACTTTTTCTTTTGCTGCTAATTTGTCTTCTGGTCTTAGGTCTGGGTTGTTGTTTATTGCTTCATTGACTTCGTTTTGTTTTTCTGCCAGGGCTTTTATTGCATTTACTTTGTCTGTTCCTGTTGTTTTTGCTGTGTTTAAGTCTGCATCTGTTGTTGCAGCCCCTGCTGCTAGTATGGCTGCATTTGTTGCCGTAGCTACTGCGTCTTTAGCTTTTTGTTTGTCTTGGTCTTCTAGGCCAGCTTTGCCGTCTATTTCAGTGTCTGCATTTGTTTGGGCTTGTCCTAGCTCTTGTACTGCTGTGTCTTTTTTAGCTGAGTTTGTTGGAACGCCTTCTATAACTCTTGTTCCATTTGTTTTAGCAATTTCTACATCTCTGTCTGTAGTTGCAGCGTCGATATTGGCTTTTGCCTCTCTTGCCAGTCTTTCTACTTCTGCTTTTGTCGCTGCTTTTTCTTCAGCTGTTTGGTTGTTTCCTGGACCGTCTATATCTCTTAGTTTGTCAGCTTTACTTTGATCTATTGCATTTTTAGCATCTGTTTTTGCTCTTGAGTCTGTTGAGACGTTGTTTATGTTTGTTTCACCTAGTTTTCCTGCTTGTTTAGCTGCACCTTCAGTGTTTGTATGTGTATTATCTATTGCATCTATTGCATCTTGTTTAGCTTGTCTTACATCTCTTAATGCAGCTTGTTTTTCGCTGTCTGTCATTTTTGAGGTTCTTATTGCTTGTTCTTTGTTTTCTGCTGTTTTTTCTACACGTTTTTTAGCTAATTCTTTTGCTTTTTTCAGTACAATATCTTCTATTCCTGCATCTTTTACATCTGGTATATTATTTTTGTCTGTTTGAGCTTTTATGCTATTTACTACTCTTGCTGCTTCTGCTTTTACTGCATTTAGGACTTGTTCTTTTTCATCAGTATTTAAGAGATCATCACCGTCTATATCTGCTTGTGCTGCTTCTACTGCTGCCTCTACTGCATCTATTGCATCTGCTTTTGTTTGGGCTAGTTCTATTCCTGTTAAGCCGCTTGCTTTGGCTGTGTCTATTCCGTTGTTGTCTGTTGCTGCGTTGATGTCTCTTATTGCATCAGTTGCTGCTTGGTCTACTTCGTCTTTGGCTGCTTGCTGCTGTTCTGGGCTTAGGTGGTTATTTTGCTCAATTGCTGCTTTGGCGTCTGATCTGGCTAGTTCTACTTCTTCTATTGCGGCTGCTTTGGCTTTGGCCAGGTCTATTCCTGGTGTTGCTGTTTGTTTTGCTGCGTTTATGCCGTTTGTATCTGCTGCTGCGTTTACTGCTCCCATTGCATCTGCTGTTGCTGCTGCTATGGCTTGTTTAGCTAAGTCTTTGTCTGCAGGACCTACGTGTTGACTGCCGTCTATTGCTTTATTTGCTTGTCCTTGTTTGTCTGCTAGGTCTTTTAGGGCGTCTGCCTTGTTTTCTCCTAGGGTTTTAGCTGCGTTTATTTCGTTTGTGTTTGCTGCATTGTTTACTGCATCCATTGCGGCTGCTGTTGCGGCTGCTACTTTTTCTTTTGCTGCTAATTTGTCTTCTGGTCTTAGGTCTGGGTTGTTGTTTATTGCTTCATTGACTTCGTTTTGTTTTTCTGCCAGGGCTTTTATTGCATTTACTTTGTCTGTTCCTGTTGTTTTTGCTGTGTTTAAGTCTGCATCTGTTGTTGCAGCCCCTGCTGCTAGTATGGCTGCATTTGTTGCCGTAGCTACTGCGTCTTTAGCTTTTTGTTTGTCTTGGTCTTCTAGGCCAGCTTTGCCGTCTATTTCAGTGTCTGCATTTGTTTGGGCTTGTCCTAGCTCTTGTACTGCTGTGTCTTTTTTAGCTGAGTTTGTTGGAACGCCTTCTATAACTCTTGTTCCATTTGTTTTAGCAATTTCTACATCTCTGTCTGTAGTTGCAGCGTCGATATTGGCTTTTGCCTCTCTTGCCAGTCTTTCTACTTCTGCTTTTGTCGCTGCTTTTTCTTCAGCTGTTTGGTTGTTTCCTGGACCGTCTATATCTCTTAGTTTGTCAGCTTTACTTTGATCTATTGCATTTTTAGCATCTGTTTTTGCTCTTGAGTCTGTTGAGACGTTGTTTATGTTTGTTTCACCTAGTTTTCCTGCTTGTTTAGCTGCACCTTCAGTGTTTGTATGTGTATTATCTATTGCATCTATTGCATCTTGTTTAGCTTGTCTTACATCTCTTAATGCAGCTTGTTTTTCGCTGTCTGTCATTTTTGAGGTTCTTATTGCTTGTTCTTTGTTTTCTGCTGTTTTTTCTACACGTTTTTTAGCTAATTCTTTTGCTTTTTTCAGTACAATATCTTCTATTCCTGCATCTTTTACATCTGGTATATTATTTTTGTCTGTTTGAGCTTTTATGCTATTTACTACTCTTGCTGCTTCTGCTTTTACTGCATTTAGGACTTGTTCTTTTTCATCAGTATTTAAGAGATCATCACCGTCTATATCTGCTTGTGCTGCTTCTACTGCTGCCTCTACTGCATCTATTGCATCTGCTTTTGTTTGGGCTAGTTCTATTCCTGTTAAGCCGCTTGCTTTGGCTGTGTCTATTCCGTTGTTGTCTGTTGCTGCGTTGATGTCTCTTATTGCATCAGTTGCTGCTTGGTCTACTTCGTCTTTGGCTGCTTGCTGCTGTTCTGGGCTTAGGTGGTTATTTTGCTCAATTGCTGCTTTGGCGTCTGATCTGGCTAGTTCTACTTCTTCTATTGCGGCTGCTTTGGCTTTGGCCAGGTCTATTCCTGGTGTTGCTGTTTGTTTTGCTGCGTTTATGCCGTTTGTATCTGCTGCTGCGTTTACTGCTCCCATTGCATCTGCTGTTGCTGCTGCTATGGCTTGTTTAGCTAAGTCTTTGTCTGCAGGACCTACGTGTTGACTGCCGTCTATTGCTTTATTTGCTTGTCCTTGTTTGTCTGCTAGGTCTTTTAGGGCGTCTGCCTTGTTTTCTCCTAGGGTTTTAGCTGCGTTTATTTCGTTTGTGTTTGCTGCATTGTTTACTGCATCCATTGCGGCTGCTGTTGCGGCTGCTACTTTTTCTTTTGCTGCTAATTTGTCTTCTGGTCTTAGGTCTGGGTTGTTGTTTATTGCTTCATTGACTTCGTTTTGTTTTTCTGCCAGGGCTTTTATTGCATTTACTTTGTCTGTTCCTGTTGTTTTTGCTGTGTTTAAGTCTGCATCTGTTGTTGCAGCCCCTGCTGCTAGTATGGCTGCATTTGTTGCCGTAGCTACTGCGTCTTTAGCTTTTTGTTTGTCTTGGTCTTCTAGGCCAGCTTTGCCGTCTATTTCAGTGTCTGCATTTGTTTGGGCTTGTCCTAGCTCTTGTACTGCTGTGTCTTTTTTAGCTGAGTTTGTTGGAACGCCTTCTATAACTCTTGTTCCATTTGTTTTAGCAATTTCTACATCTCTGTCTGTAGTTGCAGCGTCGATATTGGCTTTTGCCTCTCTTGCCAGTCTTTCTACTTCTGCTTTTGTCGCTGCTTTTTCTTCAGCTGTTTGGTTGTTTCCTGGACCGTCTATATCTCTTAGTTTGTCAGCTTTACTTTGATCTATTGCATTTTTAGCATCTGTTTTTGCTCTTGAGTCTGTTGAGACGTTGTTTATGTTTGTTTCACCTAGTTTTCCTGCTTGTTTAGCTGCACCTTCAGTGTTTGTATGTGTATTATCTATTGCATCTATTGCATCTTGTTTAGCTTGTCTTACATCTCTTAATGCAGCTTGTTTTTCGCTGTCTGTCATTTTTGAGGTTCTTATTGCTTGTTCTTTGTTTTCTGCTGTTTTTTCTACACGTTTTTTAGCTAATTCTTTTGCTTTTTTCAGTACAATATCTTCTATTCCTGCATCTTTTACATCTGGTATATTATTTTTGTCTGTTTGAGCTTTTATGCTATTTACTACTCTTGCTGCTTCTGCTTTTACTGCATTTAGGACTTGTTCTTTTTCATCAGTATTTAAGAGATCATCACCGTCTATATCTGCTTGTGCTGCTTCTACTGCTGCCTCTACTGCATCTATTGCATCTGCTTTTGTTTGGGCTAGTTCTATTCCTGTTAAGCCGCTTGCTTTGGCTGTGTCTATTCCGTTGTTGTCTGTTGCTGCGTTGATGTCTCTTATTGCATCAGTTGCTGCTTGGTCTACTTCGTCTTTGGCTGCTTGCTGCTGTTCTGGGCTTAGGTGGTTATTTTGCTCAATTGCTGCTTTGGCGTCTGATCTGGCTAGTTCTACTTCTTCTATTGCGGCTGCTTTGGCTTTGGCCAGGTCTATTCCTGGTGTTGCTGTTTGTTTTGCTGCGTTTATGCCGTTTGTATCTGCTGCTGCGTTTACTGCTCCCATTGCATCTGCTGTTGCTGCTGCTATGGCTTGTTTAGCTAAGTCTTTGTCTGCAGGACCTACGTGTTGACTGCCGTCTATTGCTTTATTTGCTTGTCCTTGTTTGTCTGCTAGGTCTTTTAGGGCGTCTGCCTTGTTTTCTCCTAGGGTTTTAGCTGCGTTTATTTCGTTTGTGTTTGCTGCATTGTTTACTGCATCCATTGCGGCTGCTGTTGCGGCTGCTACTTTTTCTTTTGCTGCTAATTTGTCTTCTGGTCTTAGGTCTGGGTTGTTGTTTATTGTTCATTGCTTGTTTTGTTTTTTGCAGGGCTTTTATTGCATTTACTTTGTTGTTCCTGTTGTTTTTGCTGTGTTTAAGTCTGCATCTGTTGTTGCAGCCTGTTGCTAGTATGGCTGCATTTGTTGCCGTAGCTACTGCGTCTTTAGCTTTTGTTTGTCTTGGTCTTCTAGGCCAGCTTTGCCGTCTATTCAGTGTCTGATTTGTTTGGGCTTGTTAGCTTTGTACTGCTGTGTTTTTTAGCTGAGTTTGTTGGAACGCCTTCTATAACTCTTGTTCCATTGTTTTAGCAATTTCTACATCTCTGTCTGTAGTTGCAGCGTCGATATTGGCTTTTGCCTCTCTTGCCAGTCTTTCTACTTCTGCTTTTGTCGCTGCTTTTTCTTCAGCTGTTTTGGTTGTTTCCGGACCGTCTATATTCTTAGTTTGTGTTTACTTTGATCTATTGCATTTTTAGCATCTGTTTTTGCTCTTGAGTTGTTGAGACGTTGTTTATGTTTGTTTCACCTAGTTTTCCTGCTTGTTTAGCTGCATCAGTGTTTGTATGTGTATTATCTATTGCATCTATTGTCTTGTTTAGCTTGTCTTACATCTCTTAATGCAGCTTGTTTTCGCTGTCTGTCTTTTTGAGGTTTTTATGCTTGTTCTTTGTTTTTGCTGTTTTTTCTACACGTTTTTTAGCTCTTTTGCTTTTTTCAGTACAATATCTTCTATTCCTGCATCTTTTACATTGGTATTAATTTTTGTTGTTTGAGTTTTATGCTATTTACTACTCTTGCTGCTTTGCTTTTACTGCATTTAGGACTTGTTCTTTTTCATCAGTATTTAAGAGATCATCACCGTCTATATCTGCTTGTGCTGCTTCTACTGCTGCCTCTACTGCATCTATTGCATCTGCTTTTGTTTGGGCTAGTTCTATTCCTGTTAAGCCGCTTGCTTTGGCTGTGTCTATTCCGTTGTTGTCTGTTGCTGCGTTGATGTCTCTTATTGCATCAGTTGCTGCTTGGTCTACTTCGTCTTTGGCTGCTTGCTGCTGTTCTGGGCTTAGGTGGTTATTTTGCTCAATTGCTGCTTTGGCGTTTGATCTGGCTAGTTCTACTTCTTCTATTGCGGCTGCTTTTGATGGTGAGTTTGTGCTACTTACTCCAGCTATGTTGTTTTCTCCTGTTGTTTGGGCTGGTGGTATTTGGTTTACGTCAGTTATTCCATCTATTGCACTGCTTGCCTCAGTTTTTAGCCTTTCTGCCTCTGCTACTGCAACTCGTTTTTCTGAAGTTGTTAGGTTTGAGTTTGGTCCGTTTATTTCAGCTGTTTTTTCAGCTAGTTTGTTGTCCAGGTGTTTTTTAGCTACTTCTTTTGCTTTTTTCAGTCCAACGTCTTCTAATCCTGCTGTTTTAAAGCTTGTTACATCTCCTACATAGTCACGTGTAGGATCAGCATCATTATATGTTACTCCGTTTACTGACGCTATTACTTTGTCTGCTTCTTTTTTTACTTCTTCTTTTGCTAATCGTTTTTGCTCGGGAGTTAGCCCTGCTTCATTGTCTATTAGAGCATTTTCTGCTTCTACTCTTGCTAAGATTCCATCTATTGCTTCTGCTTTTGCTTTGGCTAGCTCTACTTTTTTTGTTCCTTTTTGTATTGCATTGTCTACTTGGTTGTTTGTTGTTGCGTCATTTGCAGCTGCTATTGCATCAGCTACTGCTCGGTCTACTTCTTGTTTGGCCGCTCTTGTTTGCTCTGGGCTTAGGTGTCCGTATCCACCTATTGCAGTGTATGCATCTGTTTTGGCTTGATTTAGGTCTGCTGATGCTTGCATCTTTTTAGGTGATCTTGTTGAGACAGCGTTTATGGCTTTAGTTCCTGTTTCTTTGGCAATTTCTACATCTTGATCTTCTCTTGCAGAGGTAATATTGGATTTTGCTTGACTTGCTAGATTGTCTACTTCTGCTAGTTTTTCTCTTCTTTCATCTTCTGTTAGGTTGTCGCCTGGGTCTTGCTTGTTTTCTATTGCTTCTTTTCTTTCTCTTGCGACTCTATCTATTTCATCTCTTGCAGCAATTTTTACTTCAGAATCCCCTACTATCGCTCTTATTGCTTTTTTTCCTGCTTGTTCAGCACCATCCACACCAGATACTGAAGATGCTCTATCTATATTCCTTTTTGCTTCTTGTAGTTTTGCATCCACCTCATTTTGTTTGGAAGTTTTCTCTTGAGATGTTAGGGTTATATTGTCTTGTATCTCCCTTTTTGTATCTTCTGCTATCTTATCTAATCTTGCCTTGGCTGCGTCTTTGGCTAATCTGTTTACTGTTACATCAATAACAGTTGTTGCCCCAGTAAGTGTTTTGACTTCTAATTTTATTTTGAGCCCTCTTTCGTCTGGCAGGTCTTTAATCGAAGAAGGTGAAATATTTAATTTTCTACCATTTCTTATTACTTCTTCTATTCCGTTACCCAGAGCCTGAATTGGTATATCATCAGCTTCACTTCCATCTTCTTTGTATCCAGAGTAAGCTGGCACAAGAAGATCTTTTAAGACTTGTGATAAACCGAAAGGAGAATTTCCCTCATTATATTTAAATTTAATATCTTTATTTAGTTTTGCCGTTGCTACGGTAATAGTTTCTTCAGCATTTTCATTAGCATTTTGACCCTTACCAGTTATCCTAAGTGTGAAATCTTTTTTTTGTACTGGACGGCCAGTATTAGTTTCTGATAGTGGGGCAACTAGCGAACCAGCTTTTAAAGTAAGTTTTTTTCTAGTCTTATCATATCCAAATTTTAGTCTAACTCCCGAAGTTCCACTTTGATTGACATCTTGTCCTGTAGCTGGATCAACAACTAATACTCGATCTATATCCCCGTCAAAATTTGCTATATCTATATCTTCTTTTGTCGGTTCATTTTCCCAAAAGATTAACTTATTATTATTATTACTTAAATGGATAGCTAGGTTTTCTTTTTGGGCTGGGGGTGCTGGGGGTTTTTCTACCCCTTCTTTTAGGTAGGCTATACCGTATCTATCCTGGTCGCCTTCGTAAGTCTTATATCCTGCAAGAAAGTCCAACTCATCAAGGCTGTCTATGGGATTTTTTAGGTCAGCTGTATAAGTTAGTTGGTATTCATAATTGTTAGCTTCTGTTTCAAAGGATACTATTGCCCTAGTCTTATTTTTTATCCTATCTGCTTTCTCTTGCACCGATTTATATCCACCACTTTGTAATAAACCATCTAGCACATCTACATATCTATCATTAAAGCGGCCTGTAAATCTACCTGCCCCGATTTGTCCTTTTTCCACGTAGGATTTACCCGTTGGATAGCCGTCTGTTCTTTCAGCATGCAATAGGTGGCTTTTATCCGTATCAGATACCCAGTCTTTTAAAGATGTATAGCCTCCCGTACCACCTGCAGTAGCGGCTAAAGATGAAGATCCTTGTCTATAACCGAAATAGCCCACGCTAATAACATTAGTTACTAGTTCTGGTGCTGTTAGGTAGTAGGTTGCACCATTACCCAGTCTGGTTCTTACATGACCAGAATTATAGGTTGCCGTAACAACTATTTTGCTTTTATTTAAACTACCATCTCTGTTTTTATGAAATTTATATTCTAGTTTTATGTCATTTCTCGCATCATTTTCATTGGCAAAATTAGACCAGATTCCGTCTTTGTTTATGTCTTTGCCGGGTACGGATATAAGTCCCGTTTGGTTGGCTTGTCTGTTGCTTGGAGCAGCCCTTCTACTTCTTCTTAGGGGCTTGCTTGCCTTTTTGTATTCCTGGTAGGCTTCAGATTCTTGCAGGGCTTTTTTTTGCTCGTCTGATAGGCTGTCTACCACTTCTTGACTAGGTTTTAGGTCTTCAAAGTCTTTAAATGTCAGCTTTTTTAAGTCTTCAGGCTCCATGTTTTTGAAGTCTTCAATGGTAATGTGCCTCTCTTTTTCTTCTGCTTTTTCCTCTGTTTTTTCTTCTGTCGCTTCTCTATCTTCAGCTTTTTTATTTTCAGCTTTTCCAGCCTCAGCTTTTTTATTTTCAGAGCCTAAATTGGCTGGGCTTTTTTCTGCAGTCGGCTCCAGACTTCCCCCTTTTTCTAAGGTCTGGTCTCCTGTCTTGGCTTCTGTCCCCCCACTTGGCAGGGTTCTTGCTTTTTCTCTGTCTTCTTGTTTGTCCTCTTTCTTATCCTCTTTAGTTGTTGCCTGACCTGCTTTTGGGGTTGTTGGTTTTTCTGATCCACTTGCTTCTTGGGCTGGTTGGACACTTGTTAGAGTATCTGGATTTTCCTTTTCACTGGCAAAAACTTGTGGCGTAACTAAAAGGAAAGATCCAAGGAAAATTGAACCTACCCCTATCTTAAATTTACGTATTGAAAACCTGTCTTTTTTCTTGTGATACATATTTTTTCTCCTTGTAATATTTTAATTTGTTCTAAAAACTAGGATTTTTAGAACGCTTATGTTATTATCTATATATACTTTGTTTTCCAAAATAAAGATAATAAAATAAGGTTTTTTACCTTTAATTCATACAAAATTAAATTATATATATCCGTTCTAAAAATCCTAGTTTTTAGAACCTTTTTTTGTTTTTTCGAAAAACTGCGATTTATATAATCTGGTATGAAAATTTATTTTAAGTCCTAGATTTTAATTTTATAATCTGTCTTCTAAGTCTTTTTTCAATTCCTCAAAGCCTGGTTTGCCTAAGAGGGCAAACATGTTTTTCTTGTAGGCTTCGACTCCTGGCTGGTCGAAGGGGTTTAAGCCCTGCATGTAGCCAGAAATTGCAACTCCCACTTCAAAGAAGTAGACTAGATAGCCGAATGTAAATTCTGTCATGTCTGGTAATTCTATTACAAAATTCGGCACACCTCCGTCGGTGTGGGCTAGCAGGGTCGCCTCAAAGGCTTTTGTATTTACAAGGTCCACGGTCTTGCCTGCCAGGTAGTTAAGGCCGTCTAAGTCCTCTTTTTCAGCTTTTAGGGTGAAATCAAGTCTGGGAGCTTTTACCTTTAAAACCGTTTCTAGTAAAATACGTTTCCCCTCTTGGATGTACTGACCCATGGAATGGAGGTCTGTTGAAAAACAAAGGCTTGCTGGATAGAGGGCCTTGCCGTCCTTGCCCTCCGACTCGCCGTAGAGTTGCTTCCACCATTCATTAAAATAGACCATTGACGGCTCGTAGGTAACCAGGGATTCTATTAGTTTGCCCTTTTGCTGTAAAATATTTCTCATGACTGCATATTGATAGGCAATATTTTTTGACAAGTCGGGATTTGCAAGTTCTTCTTGGGCGAGTTTGGCCCCAGCCATCATCCTGTCGATATCTAGTCCACTAACTGCTATTGGCAATAAGCCTACTGCTGTTAGGACGGTAAAACGTCCACCCACATCATCAGGCACGACAAAGGTTTCATAGCCCTCCTTGTCTGCCAAAGTTTTTAAGGCTCCTCGACTTTTGTCCGTGGTTGCATATATTCTACCCCTTGCTTCTTCTTTGCCGTATTTTTCTTCTAGTAGTTCTTTAAAGAGCCTAAAGGCTATTGCTGGTTCTGTTGTTGTACCAGATTTAGAAATGACATTAAGAGAAAAATCCTTCCCCGTTGTTTTTAGGTAGGTAAGTAATTCTTGGGTGTAGGTAGAAGAAATTGTGTGGCCTGCAAAAAATATTTGGGGATTTTTTCTTTCCTTGGCATAAAAATTATAAAAACTGTCATTTAGCATTTCTATTGCTGCTCTTGCTCCGAGATAAGAGCCACCAATACCGATTACCACGAGGACGTCAGAATCCCTTATAATTTTTTGACTAGCCTTTTTTATTCTTGTAAATTCATCCTTGTCGTAATTTGTTGGTAGATCAAGCCAGCCTAGGTAGTCATTTCCTGGACCGCTTTTATTGTGTAGTTGTGCGTGGGCTACTTTTACATAGTCCGTCATGTTTTTTACTTCTTCTTGGGTAAAAAAGTTGCGTGCTTTTGAATAATCAAATTTCAAATACATATAATCCTCCTAGCTTGTTATATTTATCGTCATTTTGTAAGTTATAAATCTAATTTTTAGTAATATTATATTACTCTTTCGAAGGGGTCTAAACTAATTCCTTTTGCCAAAACTTCCCTGGCATAAATTTTAGCTCCGAATAATGAATGGTCCCTGAAATTTCCACATTCTTTGGGCCTGGTTGCTGGAAGAGTTTCTGTTTTTTCTACAATTTCTAAAACCTTTACCAGGGCATCTCTTACTTCTTGGATAGTCGGCCTGCCCCATGTTATCATGTAAAAGCCCGTGCGACAGCCCATTGGAGATATGTCTATTACCCCCTCCAAATAATCACGCATATTTATTGCCAGTAGATGCTCTAGGCTGTGCAAGGCCGCTGTGGGCAGGCTGGCCATATTGGGTTGTAAAAATCTCAAATCAAATTTACTTATACTAACGCCCCTGGCGTGTTGTTCTAGGCCTGCACGCCTTACATAGGGAGCCTTTACTTTATTGTGGTCTAAGTCAAAACTTTCTACCTTTGCCATTTTTCACCTGTAAAATTATATTTTTATAGTTTAATAATTTATTTTACAATAAATATTTATTATATACAAATAATTTATCTTATTAATAATTCTTAAATTTTTATGTGGTATAGTGGATAGATTTATTTTAAAAAGGGTATGGACTAAGTAGAGGTCTTAAATATTTTAGCAAAATCTTAATTTTATAAATTATTAGTTTCAAAGTAGTGAATAAACTTATTTTTCTAGTTCTGCTAATTTTTCTCTTAGATAGAGGACTAAATCATCTTTTAATTCACTTTGCAGGGCAAAATCAATGGTAGTTTTTACAAAACCGTCAGTTTCGCCCACGTCATAACGTCTACCCTCGAAGTCGTAGGCGAAGACTTTTTCTTCTTTATTTAGCATTTGAATAGCGTCTGTGAGTTGAATTTCCCCTCCAGCTCCCACCTGTCTTTTTTCTAAGTGTTTGAAGATGCCGGGAGTTAGTAAGTATCTGCCCAGGATTGCTAGATTTGAGGGGGCAGTACCCGCTGCTGGTTTTTCTACGAAGCTATTAACTTCATAGAGTCTATCTCGCCCCCCTGCTGGGTCGATAATTCCGTAGCGGTGGGTTGCATCATCGGCTACTCTTTGCACGCCCACAATAGAAGTTCCCGTTTTTTCATGTTGTTTAATTAACTGTTTTGTTGCCGTAAGGCCGTCATTAACTACTATGTCATCACCTAAAAGAACAGCAAAGGCTTCATCGCCAATAAAACTTTTGGCAGTTAAAATTGCATCGCCTAGGCCTGCCATTTCTTTTTGGCGTACGTAATAAATATTAGCTAGATTAGAGGCCTGCCTAACTTTTTCTAGTAAGTCTAGCTTGCCTTTTTGTTCTAATTCTACCTCGAGTTCATAATTTTTATCAAAGTGGTCTTCTATGGCACGTTTGGGTTTGCCAGTTATTATAATTATGTCTTCTATTCCAGCGGCCACGGCTTCTTCAACTATGTATTGAATGGTGGGCTTATTAATAATGGGTAACATTTCTTTGGGTAGGGCCTTGGTTGCTGGTAAAAATCTTGTTCCATAGCCTGCGGCTGGTATAATTGCTTTTTTTACTTTTTTCATTTCATCACCTTTACATTTTAATATTAAACTTTTAGTTTCAGTAAAATTATAACATTTTTTTACTTATTTTAAAATAGATTTTCTTACTTTTTCTAATAAGTGAGGATTTTATTTGATTTTTTAAAAATTATTAGCCAGTAAAAATCTTAAAAATAAGAGGTTAAAAAAGACACCTCAAAAATTTGAGGTGTCTTTCTTATTGATCTAGCCTGGCCAGGGTTAATTTAGTTTGATATTCCTTACCCTGGCGGTAGTAGGTAATATTTATTGTTTCCCCTATTTTTGTTTTTTCGAATAAGTATTTTCTAAGGTCGGCTATGCTTTCTATATTGGTGTCATTAATTTTGGTAATTATGTCATAGTCTTTCAAGTTTGATTTTTCAGCCGCACTTCCAGCTTCGACACTTTTTATTACCACGCCTTTTTTGCTGGTGTCGTAATTTAATTTTTCTTCGGCTAAATTTTTATTTATTGTTGACAAGGATGCTAACTGTACTCCCAGGGCTGGTCTTGAAACCTTGCCATTTTTTTCTAGTTGTTCAGCTATTATTTTTACTTCATTTGCTGGAATTACAAAACCAATACCCTCGGCACTAATTCCCTCTCTTACATTAGAAATTTTAAGTTCATTTATTCCTATTAATTCTCCCGAACTATTGATTAGGGCTCCACCACTATTGCCTGGATTTATGGCGGCGTCAGTTTGAATAACCGTTTGATACCAGTCGTAAGAGCCGTCATTGTTTATGTCAATGGGTATTTGTCTTTCCTTGGATGAAACTATGCCCCGAGTAACCGAATTAGATAGGGACAGGCCCAGGGGAGAACCAATGGCAAGGGCTGTTTGCCCGACTGCCACCTCATCGCTATTTGAAAAGGCCATTATGACCTTAACATTTTCAGCACTAATTTTTAAAACTGTTAGGTCTGTCCAAATATCGCTACCTAGTATTTCAGCACTGACGCTTGTACCATCACTTAGTACCACATCCACCTTTTCTGCTCCATTTATTACGTGATGATTAGTTACCACATAGGCATAAGAACCATCTTTTTTATAAATTACTCCACTACCATTGGCTATGGCCTGCAAGTCTCCTTTTTTGGCCTTGTCTCCAATAATATTAGACAGGCCGGAAAGATTTTTTGGGCTGGCATAACTAACTACTGACACAACGGCGTCCTTAGACTTGGAAACGGCATTAATATTTGTTGTTTCGCTAGCTTCTTCTTGGGCTGACGGCGCTACTTTGGAAATTTGGACTATTTTAGCCCCCTGCATAAAGCCTTGGACTCCAAAAACACTTAATCCTCCCAGGGCAAAAACTGTTGCAAACATTAGGGCGTATTTTAAATTTACATTATTTTTATTTTTTACTTCTTCATTAAAATTAGCCTGATTATTTGCAGAGTCTTTAGAAATATTATTTTCTATATTTTCTTTAGAAGAATAAGCTTCAAAATTTCCCTTGTTGCTTTCTTTGCCATGATTAGTAGCTCCAAAATTTTCCTTATTGCTTTCTTTGTTATGATTAGTAGTTTCAAAATTTCCCTTATTGCTTTCTTTGCTATGATTAGTAGCTTCAAAATTGTCAGCTGGTCTAGCAGAATTATTATTTAGTTCTTCATTTTCCGTATTTTTATTATCGTTCATAAAAGTTACCTCCTGTATGTTTTTTATTCTAGCATGCTTAATTAAAAGAAAACTTAAATTTTAATTTATATTCTTTTTAAGTTTTCTAAATCTTATAATTAAAAAAATTATGGGCTGTTATGATTAAAGAATTATTTTATATTTTTACTGTCTACTAAACTTATTTTTATATACTTTGACGAGCAACTTAGGCCTTGATAAAAGATTAAATATTATCAACATGCCAGTATTATTTTTAGTATTTTTACTTTGGCTTTTGGCTTGCTAGCTATTTTTATAAAGGATATTTTAAAAGTAATCAAAATGAAAAAATGGAATTTCCCTAGTTCTAATATTAAGTGCATAGTTTTTTCTACTATAAGCCCTTTCCAAAACCTGATAATTTTTATGTGGAGGTGTACAGACCTGTATTCTTTATACTTATCCTAATAATTTTTTATTTCATTTTTAATTTTTGCAAAAAATAAAGCTTTTTTGCAAGTGGAATTTTAATTCAAGTCCCCAGTAATAAATAGTTTTTTGCTTAATGTCTTAAGAAATGATGAATTTTTTATACAGTTTCCTTGCTTGACCCAGTCAGTATTTTATTTTACTAATACTTTACCTATAAGCAAGTAAAAAATAAAAATCCAAAGCCTTAACTTTGGATTTTTTATTTTATAGTTCTAAAATCCTATTTAAAGAAGATGAGAACTATAGCAAGTTTAATTTCTTAGTTTGACGGACTATTTCTTATAGGAGTTGGCTTTAGGGCTTTTATGAAATTCTAATATCTTGGACAAACTAAATCTTTTTGGCTTAGCCGTCAAGTCTTTTTTTTCAAGACTTAGTATATGTTTTACAGGTAAATTTGATATTTTAGTCCTTATTTTTTCTTTTTAGGTGCGTGGATGCACATATCTATACAGTCAGCCATTGCTTCGTATAGTGCTTCTGAATATGTCGGATGTCCGTGTATGACGTCCATAACATCATCAATAGTCATTTCTGTTTGGATTAGTGTAGAACCTTCATTGATTAATTCAGCGGCAACTGGTCCTGCAATATGAATACCTAAAATTTCTCTGTATTTTGTATCCATAATTACTTTAACAAATCCTTCACCTTGATTAGATGCTAAAGAACGACCATTTGCACCAAAGTTGAAGCGTCCAACCTTAATGTCGTATTTTTGACGAGCTTGGTCTTCTGTTAAACCTACCATGGCGATTTCTGGGTGGGTGTAGATTGCCGCCGGTGTAGATTTTAGGTCAATTTTTTTACGGTGTCCCATTGCATTTTCAGCTGCAACTTCTCCCATTTTGAAGGCTGAGTGAGCAAGCATCTTAGTTCCGTTAATATCACCTGGAGCATAGATACCCTCTACTGATGTTTCCATGTATTCATTAACCTTAACTCTGCCACGTTCCATTTCAAATTTGTCAGCTAGTTGGCCTAAACATTCATTATCAGGAAGACGTCCTATTGAAAGTAATACTCTGTCAGCCACTATATCTGCCTTGCCTTCAAGCTTAACTGTTAAATCAGGGCCGTTATCTTTGATTTCTAATAATTTAGAAGATGTAAGGATTTCTATGCCTTGTTTTTTAAATTGTTTTTCTAATACTGCCGATGCATCTTTGTCCATGTTAGCAATTAGTCTGTCGGCCATTTCTACTATTGTAACTTTTGTTCCGAATGTAGCAAATGCTTGCCCTAATTCTGAACCGATAACACCACCACCGATTACTACCATTCTTGACGGTAATTCTGTAATGTCTAAAATTTCATCACTTGTTAAAACTTTTTCATTGTCCATACCTGGAATATTAATACGAGAAACCTTAGAACCACCAGCTAGAATTACTTTATCGGCGTCTATAGTTTCTGTATCATTTACAAGAACTTTTTTATCGGCAGTTAAACGCCCCACTCCGTTGAAAACTTTAACTCCGTATGATTTAAGAAGACCTGCAACTCCGCCAGATAGTGTTTTAGAGACTTTGTTTTTAACTTCAACCGTTTTTTGCATATCAACAGAAAAAGCATCATTTACAAGTTTGATACCACGATCGCGGGCAGATTTAATATGATTTATAATTTCTGCATTGTGTAGGAATGTTTTTGTTGGGATACAACCACGGTTAAGGCATGTTCCACCTAGTTCTCTACTTTCTACTAAGGCTACTTTACCACCTAGCTGTGCCACCTTGATAGCCGCCACGTAACCAGCTGGTCCCCCACCGATAACACAAACGTCATAATCTCCTTGACGTTCTCTTTGTGGTAGAACTTCTTCCTTGGCTGTTGTTGGTACTTTTACATCGGCTGAAACTTCTGCAATAACTTCTTTAGCCGCTTCTGTTGATGAAGAGGCCATGCCAGGAATTTCTTCGCCAGCTTTCCCAATCCATGCAATAGTTTCTACTACGGGTACTATTTCTCCTGCCTTGTGTAAAATTTTAAGTAGGGTTCCACTTGCTTCTGCCTCTACTTCCATATTCACCTTGTCGGTTACGATTTCTAAAAGAACTTCTCCCTCTTTTACTTCATCTCCTTCTTGTTTAAACCATTGTACAATTTCGCCTTCTTCCATTTCGCTTCCGGCTTTTGGCATTATTACTTCTACTGCCATTTTTGACACTTCCTTTGTTTTTATTTTCAATTAAATATTCTTAAATTTATATAGAGTTTATCTTAATTTTAAATTAGTAATGATATTGGATTTTCGATAGCTTCTTTTAGAGTCTTCATGAATTTAGCCCCCTCTAATCCATCTACTACACGATGGTCAGCTGTCAATGTCAACATCATTATAGGTCTAACTACTATTTCACCATTTCTTACAACTGGTTTTTCCTGAGTTGCTGAAACTCCTAAGATAGCTGTGTTAGGCTGGTTAATTATGGGTACAAAGCTATGAACCCCATACATTCCTAAGTTAGAAATTGTAAATGTTGAATCCGCCATTTCATCTGGTTTTAATCTACCCTCAAGTGCCTTAGTTGTAATTTCTTTTGAAGCTACTACTAATTCTTTTAGGCTCATCTTATCTGCACCCTTGATTACTGGTACTACTAGACCACTATCCATACCAACAGCTATTGATAGGTTTACATAGTGGTGTAGGTACATTTCTTTTTCATCTTTTGACAATGAGGCATTAACGTAAGGGTGTTTCATTAGTGATTTAATTACTGCTAGTGATACAAAGTCAGTAACTGTGGCTTTTTTACCTGTTTCTGCTAGGATTGTGTCCAGTACTTTTTTACGCAGAGCTAGTAATTCTGCCATGTCCACTTCTACATTTACTACAAATGTTGGTGCTGAGAAGTAAGATTCACTCATACGTTTAGATATAACCTTACGCATTGGAGACATAGGAACTGTTTCGACAAGACCCCATTTGTTTTCATTTGGTAATTTTTCTTCCTGCTTAGGTGCTGGTTTAGCTTCTGCTTTTGGAACTTCTTGCTTAAGTCCATTAATAAGGGCAAGAACGTCCTCTTTCATTATCTTCCCTTTAGGACCAGTTCCCACGATAGATTTAATATTAATTCCCTCTACTTCTGCTATTCTTTCTGCTAGGGGAGAAATTTTAATCTTATCATGCAATTTATAATTAACTACATCTTCTTTGTGAATACGCCCTTTTGCTCCAGTACCTGCAACTCTTGTTAAATCTATTCCTTTTTCTCTTGCATAGGCTCTTGCGGCGGGAGTAGCTCGAATACCAGAATAATATGTTTTTTCTACTTCTTTCAAATCATCTCTTTCTTCCATTTCTCTGCCAATGTTTGATATTATTCCTTCTACTGCCATTTGTTTTTTCACTTCCTTTGGTTAGAGATTTTTATTGCTTATTTACTGCTTTTCTAATTTTTTCCTTAATATCTTCTACATCAGGAACTACTAATTTTTCTAAATTTTTAGCTGATGGAATATTTGTATCAGCACCTGCAAGACGATATATTGGACTATCTAAGAAATCAAAGGCATCACTTTCTGAAATACGAGCTGATATTTCTCCTCCAAAACCTCCCGTCTTAAATGAATCATGACAAATAGCTAATCTACCAGTTTTCTTAACTGATTTAATAATTATTTCTGTGTCAAGTGGTACCAAAGTTATGGGATCGACTACTTCTACTTCGATTCCTTCTTTAGCTAATTCTTGGGCGGCTTGTAATGAGCGTTCTAGCATGCGCCCCCAAGATACCAGGGTTATATCCTTGCCTTCGTGTTTGATTTCCCCTTTACCAATTTGATAAACTTTATCTGTATCAACTTCACCCTTGCGTCCGAATAATGCTTTTGGTTCTATGTAGATAACTGGGTTGTTATCACGAACTGATGCACGCAAGACTGAATAAATATCTTGTGGTGTTCCTGGTGCTACTACTTTTAAGCCTGGAATATGGCAAAACCATGATTCTAAGGCTTTACAATGTTGAGCGGCGGCTCCCGTACCTGAACCAGATGCACAACGATAAACTACAGGAACCTGGACTTCTCCACCTAGCATATATCTCATCGGTGCCGCTTGGTTTACAATAGCATCCATAGCTATTGTTATAAAATCCATAAATGTAATATCAATAATTGGTCTCATGCCTGTGGCAGCCGCCCCAGCGGCTGAGCCGGCAATAGCGGCTTCTGAAATGGGTGTATCTAGTACTCTTTCAGGTCCAAATTCTTCTAACATACCTACGGTAGTTCCAAAGTCCCCACCAAAGATACCCACGTCTTCACCCATTAAAAATACAGTTTCATCAGCACGCATTTCAGCAGTCATTGCTTCTTTTATAGCTTCACGTACTGTCATAGTTTGTTTTGTCATATCAATATTTCTCCTAAAATTATTTCTATAATAATTGTAACAATTTATAATTAGTCTGCATAGTTGTCTTGAAATGCTATTTCTGGTTCTGCAAATGGTGATTCTTTTGCAAATTCCACAGCGTCGTCAATAATAGCTTTCGATGCTTCCTCAAGTTTAACTAATTCATCTTCTGTTGCAATTGCATTTTCTAACAAGTATGATCTATATTTTGCATTTGGGTCTTTTAATTTCCACTCTGCAACTTCTTCACGACTACGATATTTTCCTGCATCAGAAGCTGAATGTCCAAACCATCTATATGTTACAGCCTCTACTAAAACAGGTCCTTTTCCACTTCTTACATGTTCGATTGCTTCTTGTATTCCGTCGTAGACTGCAAGAACATCATTTCCATCTCCAATGTATACTGATTTAATTCTGTATGATGCTGCACGTTCAGTTATTTTTTCTACACGCATACATCTTTCCTGTGCCATTGATATACCATATTTATTGTTGATAACATAGAAGATAAGTGGCAGGTCCCAGTTAGATGCCATATTTAAACATTCGTGGAAACTTCCTTCGTTGGTAGCCCCATCTCCCATACAGCAAATAACAATGTTACCAGTTTTTTTCATTTTTTGAGTAAGGGCCGCTCCAGTTGATAGACCGTGTCCTCCTCCTACGATACCGTTACAGCCCATATTGCCATTTTCTATATCATAAATATGCATAGAGCCTCCACGCCCCTTACATTGCCCAGTGGCCTTGCCTAATATTTCTGCCATCATTCTGTCTATTTCTATACCCTTAGCAATAGTTTGGCCGTGGCCGCGGTGGTTAGAAAACATTAAGTCTTCTTTTCTAAGTGGATAAATAGCCCCCACATTAGCTGCTTCTTCGCCTACAGAATAGTGAGTCATGCCGTGAACTAAGCCACGTGAGTAAAGCTTACTCAATTCCATATCAAAGTGTCGCATAAGAAGCATCAGTTCATACATTTCTAAATGCTCTTTTTTTGTCAAATCTTTTGATGTTTTCACCATAAATTACCTCCATAACTATATGTATAAAATACTTTACTTGATATCTTATTATACATATAAAAATTATAAATGTCAACAAAATAAAATAAAGCGTTTTAATTTTTTATTTTAAGCTATTATTTTAAATAAAAATCCAATTTTAAATTATAGCCTTTAATCTTAAATTTATAAAATATTCCTAATCAACTTTAAGATGATCTATACTTATTTATTATCAAATTATTATTGCTAGTAAATCTTTTTTATGTGCCTATTTTCTGAGTTTTTTCAATGTTGAACAGAAAGAATCTTCAAGATTATATTTATGCAAGTCTACTAAGGTGTATTATTAATCAATGTATTATTAATAATTTTTCTCTATTTCCTCTTTTATAACCTGGCCTAAAACTCTCTTATAAGTCTTTTCTTTAAATTAAGTTAGGTGAGTTCATTATTAAACAAGTTCTTATTTATAGAGGTTGTTTAGGTGCAAATAATAGCTGAAACTTTAGAAAATTTTTCCAAATAAAATTTTTAATAGTCTATATAAATATTTAAACCTTAGCCTCATTGTAGCTTATTAAAGTAAAAGAAAATCCTGCTATATAGGATAATATTTTTTCACACTCTGCCCTGCTAGCTCCAAGGAATTCTCCCCTAGCTTCCTCGATATGCAACAAGACATATTAATCACCTGTTTTATGCTCAAAAACCTTAAATTCAATGTGGCTATAAGGAATTTCTAGGCTATTATTTTTAAGATTTTTTCAGTCTTTTGCTAGATGTATACTTTATTTTTTAGCATTTTCTTTCTAATATTTACAAAAAATTCTCCATTTAATATGGAAATATTTATTATATATTTTTTATCGCTATAAGTAAAGACATATTTTAAAAGTTTTTCTTTATTTATTAACTTATTTTTAAAAATACTTTTTAAATCTACCATATTATTTCTTTCTATAAATAAAGTTATTGAAGCTTGAGGAAATATTTTTACAAAAAATTATTCTTGTAGTTCTCTTTCTTCTAATTCTTTTAATGATATGCCCTCTTTGTTTTTCCAATCTGTTCTTCCGTTAGTATTAATACCTAAAAGAAAAGAGGCGGCATAAGAGGGACTATTGAAAAGATAATTTTTTGTAATTTTCCCACCTACAATTTCGTTATTATTTTTACACTTTAATCTCAATTCTTTAATTGTTTCTGGAATTGATTTTGCATCTATATCTTCAATCATACTTCCTGCTAAAACGACAAAACCTTCATTAGTTTTTATACACTGGGCTTCTATTGTTTGATTAGATTTTTTAATTTTTCTTGATAGGTAGAAAACCATCTCATTCTGTTCTTGTTCTTTTTCAGATTTAAGCAGGGGAACAAATATTTTATAACCTAAAACCCCGAGAACCATTTTTGAATATTCTACAAAATCTTCGAGTTCTGATTCTTTTTCTTCCGTTACGTTGCCAGGGTTGGGGTCTTAGAATTTCTAAGTTTATACCTGTCTGTTTCAATTGCCATATTTGTAAACTTATTTTCTAGGTAACTTATTTCGGTAGGACCAAAAGAATTATTTTGCGTTGTAAGCATAACAGCCTCAGTAAAATATGTAGCATCTTTTAAATGTTCCAACACTCTGAAAAGTACACCCTCACCATTTTTTCTTATACCTGCTTGACCTATGTAAACTTCTACCTCATCGTTATCATTTTTACCGAATAGAAAATAAACTCCACTTTGTTTTAAATCTTGTCTTTCTTTACATTTTTCTAAATAGGCTCTCGGAATTTTATAGGCAAGACCTGTCCAATTAGACAAGGTACATTTTATTCTTCCAGTAACTTGGCCGTCCATAAGAAAAAGATTAAAATTTTTACTTTTATTCATATAATTTCTCCATTTAATTATTTCGTAGTAGTATTATAGCAAAAAATTTAAAATGTTTGCTGAAAAAGAAAAACGAGCCAGCATAACTGACTCGCTATTTTATTTATTTTAAGCTAATTATAAAATTACTTATTATTTTCATTTAAAAATTCAACAGTTTTTTTGATAATTAGTTCTGATTTGATATCAAAGTTTGTTCCTAGATTTTTCTTAACATCTTCTGGTGTCATTGAGTTTGCGTCTGCTAAAGTTTGAATTTCTTTAGTTACATCTTCTTCTGTTACTTGAATATTTTCTACTTTTGAAACTTCATCTAAAGCGAATGATGTTTTGATTTTTCTTTCGGCCTCTTCTTTCATTTCATCTTTTACAGCTGTTGAAGTTTTTCCTGTAAATTGCTCATAAAGTTCTACTGATAAACCTTGACGTTCAAGATTAGACTTGAAATTAGAGTACATTCCTTCTACTTCTTGGTCGATAAGTTTAGCAGGCACTTTAATTGTAGCATTTTCTACAACTTTTGCTAAGACTGCATCGGCATATGCTTTTTCTGCTGAATCAGTTTTTTCTAAGGTAATTTCTTCTTTAAGTTTAACTTTGTAGTCTGCTACATTATCAGTTAAATCTTTTGTTAAGTCTTTTACAAATTCATCTGTTAGTTCTGGTAATTTTTTCCCTTTTACATCATGAATTTTAACTTCAAATCTAGCGTCCTTTCCTGCTAAGTCTGCTACTTGGTAATTTTCTGGGAATGTTACATTTACATCTACATCAACTGGTGCAACTTTACCAACCAGTTGGTCTTCAAAGCCAGGAATAAATGAATTTGAACCTAATTCTAATTCGTATCCCTTAGCTTCTCCACCTTCAAATGCTTCATCGCCAACAAATCCTTTGAAGTCTATAACTACTATATCCCCATTTTCTGAAGCTGTTTCTTTAATTTCCCATTCAGCTTGTCTTGATAAGATTTGTTCAATTCTAGCGTCCACATCAGCGTCAGTAACTTCTACTTTTTCTTTTTCTAGGCCTAGATTTTTGTACTCACCTAGTTCTACATTTGGTCTTACTGTTACAGTAGCTTCAAATGATACACCATTTTCTTTAGAAATTTCTTTAACATCTATTTCTGGCAATGCTAAAGGATTAACTTCTAAGTCTTCAATAGCTTTTTGGTATGCAGCTGGCAATAAATAATCTACTGCATCTTGGTATAAAGATTCTTCTCCGTACATTTTGTTAAATACATTTCTTGGTAATTTTCCTTTTCTAAAACCAGGTGCATTAACTCTTTTTACAACTTTTTTAAAAGCTACATCTAGTGCCTTGTTAAATTCTTCACTTGATGATGAAAATGCAACAACTACTTGTCCATCTTCTTTTTTTAAAATTTCTGACATTTAATTTTTTCCTCCAAAAATACGTTATCAATAATATTTCGGAAAGTTCCCGAAAACTCTTGAATTATTATATATGATATGCTCTTAAAAGTCAATTTTTTACAATGATTTAATAAATTTAGTAAATTATATAATTAAGTTAGCCAGTGATACAAAAAAAAGCATCTCATAGGATATACTTTTAGTAACTACAAAAAAAGGATACCAAGAGATGCAAGAACATTATAACACAAAAGGCAAACACATTACAGAAAAAGAGCGTTATTTAATTGAAAAATGGAAAAAAGAAGGAAAAAGTAACCGAGAAATCGCTAGATTATTAGGCAAAAATCACCAAACTATTAATAACGAAATTAAACGCGGACTGATTGATTTATCTTTTCATGGTGGCACTAAAGAATACTCTGCTCAAAAAGCACAGAATGATTATAATCATTTACGTTTAGCCGTAGGTAGAACGGATACGTGGACTGTAGAAAAAGAAAATGTAATCAGAGAAAAAATTATGGATAAATATTCCCCTGAAATGATTAGTCAATTACCAGATATGCCGTCTTTTACGACAATTTACACATGGATATATAAAGGATGGATAGCAGGTATTTCACGTAAACATCTGATTTACCCTAGAAAAACTAAACCAATAAAATCAAATGAAAAACGACCACCAAGAAAAACGAATGCCCTCTCTATTGAACAGCGACCACAAGAGATTAACGAACGAAAAGAAATTGGGCATTTTGAAATTGATTTAGTCATTTTAAACAAGAAACGTGGACAACAGTTATTGACATTAACAGACAGAAAAACACGCTATGAAATCATTCGTCTTATTCCTGATAAAACGGCCCAAAGTGTGAATACCGCTTTGACGTCTATTCAACAAGACTATTTAATTCGCTCTTTAACAGCTGATAATGGTTCTGAATTTTTAAGACTAGACGAAGCCATCACTTGTCCTATTTATTACGCACATCCGTTTTCTTCTTATGAACGAGGTAGTAACGAAAATGCAAATCGATTGATTAGACGATGGTTCCCAAAAGGCACAACAACCGTTACTCCTAACGAAGTAACGGCTGTTGAACAATGGATAAATCGTTATCCACGTAAATTATTTAATTATGTATGTCCTTATGACTTGCCTGAGGTGGCTAACTTACTATTGTAATTTGCGATTTAATAAATTTATATACTTTTCATAAAAAATAAGTTATACTATATTTAATTATTTTCAAAAGAAAAATTATTTCTATGAAGATAGAAAAAATTATTAGCGTAGGAGAAATTATATATGGATCCAATTATTGAAAGAATATATAATGACACATCATTAAATTTTAGAATTATTACGGAAATAAATGAATATCTTAATACAAAATACGATGAAGAAGCATCTTTTACATTCGCTTGTATGAAAAATGGATTAAACAGAGACCAAGCAGATGATTTATTTATGTTGTATGCAGATATTACGGAAAAAATTTCATCTAAAGATATTCATTTAATAAATAAAGAATTATTAATAGAAAAAACTAAAGAAAAATTTCCAAATTTAAAAAATGATTACAAAATAAAAAAAATAATAGAAAGTTTTATAAATTGTTATATTTTAGCTAAGTAATATATTTAAGCTTATGTACTTATATACATAAGCTTTTTAATTACAATTAAAATTTTGATGAAATACTGAAAATTAAAACACATCTCAATAAATGATGCTGATATTTTCTTGCGTGATTTAAGTTACAATGAAGCCCTTATCTTTGCAAGTCAATAAAAAGAGAACCTGACGATTCTCTTTTTTTATATGGATAAACTTATCACACAAAATATTAATATCTAAATTTAAAATAATTATATTTTTTCTAATATCTCAAAAATAAAATTATTATTTTTCTAAAATTTTATAATATAGATACAGTATTTATATTTATAAATATTGATTACCTTATTAAATCTTATTTTACAGTATTTATCATTTGACTAGCTAGTGTGCGAATTTTTTGGGCTAAAAATTGTTTTAGCGTCTCATCTAATTCTAATTTTTCTAGTGCCTTTTCAAAATCTTCTGCCCAATAACGTGCTTCCTTTGCCGAGATAGGAAATATGTAATGCTTCTGTTTTAAGTTAGGCATGGAAAAAATATTTCCTGGTGCACCTAGGTACATTCTGAAAAATCTTTTTTGTTCCATTTTTACCTTCTCAAAACCGTTATGGAATAAAATATTTATTCTATCATCATTAGCAATTATTTCATCATATAGAATATCAATTAATAAATCAATTTTTTCATCGCCTATTTGGTCGTATAAATTCATCATAATCTCCCGAGTATATTTATTTTTGCCTCTTATTATAAAATTATGGCAAATTTATGTCAAGTTTTAGAACTTTTATAAAATTATTTAGTGAGTAATTTTTTAAAGACTTGCACCTTGTCCAATTTTTCCCAAGTAAAGTCTTTATCATCACGCCCGAAATGTCCGTAAGCTGCCGTTTTACTAAAAATGGGACGACGTAAATTTAATGTTTCTATAATTCCGTTCGGTGTCAAAGTAAAGTTTTCTTTAATAACTTTTACAATATCCCCCTCGTCAACTTTAGAACTTCCAAATGAATCTATAAAAATAGAAACTGGATTTGCTACACCTATGGCATAAGCAAGCTGAACTTCTACCTTGTCGCAAACACCACTAGCCACAATATTTTTAGCAATATATCTTGCCATGTAAGCTGCTGAACGGTCTACCTTAGTTGCATCTTTACCACTAAAAGCCCCACCACCATGGCGAGCGTAACCGCCATAAGTGTCTACAATAATTTTACGTCCTGTTAAGCCTGCGTCCCCTACTGGGCCACCAATTACAAATCGTCCAGTCGGATTAATAAAATATTTTGTATTCTCATCAAGTAAACTTTCATCAAGACAAGGTTTTATTACATACTCTTTTATATCTTTATGAATTTGTTCTTGACTAACTTCTTCGGCGTGTTGAGTTGATACAACAACAGTGTCAATTCTCTGTGCCTTGTTATTCAAATCATATTCGACAGTTACTTGAACCTTGCCGTCTGGTTTTAAGTAAGATAAAGTTCCGTCTTTTCTAATTTCTGCAAGTTTTTTTGATAATTTATGACTTAGATGAATTGGTAGGGGCATATAAGACTCTGTTTCGTTGGTTGCAAAACCAAACATTAGACCCTGGTCGCCTGCACCAACTTCTTTAATAGAATTTTCTCTAGTTTCTATGGCGTCATCAACACCCTGAGCTATATCTGGCGATTGTTTATCGAGTGCAACTAAAACTGATATTGCATCTCCTGAATAACCACTACTCGCATCCTTATAACCGATATTATTTATCGTATCACGAACAACTTTTTGGAAGTCTACATTTGCTGTTGTTGAAATTTCTCCTATTAGGACTGCAAGCCCCGTATTAACTGCCGTTTCGCAAGCAACACGACCGTAAGGGTCTTGGGCTAAGACTGCATCTAAAACTGCATCAGACACTTGGTCTGCTATTTTGTCCGGATGTCCTTCTGTTACTGATTCTGATGTAAATAAATATGTTTTTGCCATTTTTCTTCCTCGCTATTAATATATTTTTTATTTTTTATTTTTTATTTTTTATTTTTTAACAAAATAAAAACTCCTTTCTCGAACGTCCGAGAAAGGAGTAATTTTTTCTCATCGTTCAAAGTAAATACTTTGCTTAGGTTAGCACCTTTGTATTTTATACTAGGTTGCTGGAGTTCATCGGGCCTTATCCCTCACTCACTCTTGATAAGTTTATTTTTATCTTTTATATTTTATTATATTAATTTTTTTTTGTCAATAAAATTAATCTTGTAATGATTGCACTGCTGTAATTAGGGCAAGTTTAATTACGTCTATTTCATCACAACCACGTGATAAATCATTTACAGGTGCATTAAGTCCTTGCAAGATTGGTCCAATAGCTTCAAATTGTCCAAGACGTTGTGCAATTTTATAGCCGATATTTCCAGCTTCTAAACTTGGGAAAACATAAACATTTGCGTCCCCTTGAATTTCTGAATCTGGGCATTTTAATTTTGCAACACCTGGTACAAAGGCAGCGTCAAATTGAATTTCTCCGACTACTGGTACTATTGGTGCTTTTTCTCTAAATAATTTTGTTGCTTCGGCTACTTTTTGGCTGTCTGGTGTTGACGCTGAACCTAGTGTAGAAAAACTTAGCATGGCTACTCTTGGTGTTACGTTAAAACTTTTTGCTGTTTTTGCACTTTCTACTGCAACTTCTGCTAGACCTTCTGCATCTAAAGTTGGGTTGATAGCACAGTCTGCAAATATAAATCTTGTTGCGTTACGGCTCATAATAAAGGCTCCTGAAGTACGTTTAACTCCTGGTTTTGTTTTTATTATTTGAAGAGCTGGACGAACAGTATCTCCTGTTGAATGTGTTGCTCCCGATACAAGACCAGCAACTTTTTTCATGTATACTAGCATTGTACCGAAGTAGTTTACATCTTTTAATAATTCTCTTGCTTGTTCTTCTGTTACTTTTCCTGCTCTGCGTTCTACAAAAGCTGCAAGCATTTCATCTATTTCGTCATAGTTAAGGTGATCAATAATTTCTAAACCACTTGTTTGTAAGAATAATGAATTACCTAATTCTTTTAGTTCCTCTGGTTTACCAAGAACAACTGGTTGAAGGTGAGTAGTAAGACTTAATCTTACCGCCGCTGAAAGAATACGTTTATCATTCCCTTCTGGAAAAACTATACGAACTTTTTTGCCTTCAAGTTTTTCCTGTATTTCTTCGAACAAATCTTTTCTTGCTGTTACCATTTTAAATAACTCCCTTTTTTAATTTTTTATTATATCTATTATGTGTTTTACGGCTGTTAAATCTATTGCATCGATTATGCGTCCGTTTCCTATCACACTATATCCTATTATAACACCTATATAAAGTATTGCAAAGCAAATTATTAAAAATTTTATAACTTTTAATACCTTAATAAAAAATTTATTTATTTCTTGTGTTTTCTTATGTAGTTCAGCCATTAAAACACTCCTATTCTTCTATGCGAACAATATCTGCTCCTAATTTCCTTAATTTATTTTCTATATCTACATAGCCCCTATCTATATGCTCTATATGAGATATTGTAGTTTGACCGTGAGATATAAGACCAGCAATTATAAGTGCTGCACCTGCTCTTAAGTCGGTAGCCTTAACATTTGTACCCTCTAGTTTTGTTAAACCTTCGATTAAGGCACTGCGTCCTTCTATACGAATTTTTGCATTCATTCTTCTTAGTTCTTCGACGTGCATAAATCTATTTTCAAAAATTGTTTCTGTGATTGTAGAAACTCCTTTGGCTAGTAAGCTTAATACCATGATAATAGATTGCATATCTGTTAAAAATCCTGGATGAGGTAGAGTTTTTACATCTATGGGTTTTAGATATTCTTTAGTATTACGAACACGCATTGCATTTTCTAAAACTTCTATTTCAATACCCATTTCTCGCATTTTTGCTACTAGGGCTACATTATCTTCATATCTTGCTCCCCTGACTAAGACATTACCTTTTGTTGCGGCGGTAGCTATCATGTAGGTAGCGGCTTCTACCCTGTCAGGCATTATTGTATGTTCTGCACCATGTAATTTTTCAACACCTTCTATTACTAAGCGTGGTGTATTTTCTCCACTAATTTTTGCTCCCATTTTTTTTAGAAAGGCTATCATATCCCCAATTTCTGGTTCTTGTGCGGCGTTTTCTAAAATTGTTGTTCCTTTTGCTAGGCAAGATGCCATGATAACATTTTGCGTTGCTCCGACACTGGGAAAGTCAAAGAAAATTGTTGTTCCATTAAGTCCATTTTCTGCTTTTAATTCTACATAACCAGCATCTTGGATAATTTCAGCACCAAGGCATTCAAAACCTTTTAAGTGTTGTTCTATGGGTCTACTCCCTATTGCACAACCACCAGGCATAGCAACTTTAGCAAATTTTTCTCTTGCTAATATGGGGGCTGCCACTAAAAATGAAGCTCGCATTTTACTGACAAATTCAAAAGATGCTTCTTGTTTCAAATTATTTCTTGCGTCTATTTCTAAAATTTTTGCTTGTGGGTCGTAAATAACCTTAACTCCAATAGAAGCTAAGAGATTACTTATTATTTTTAAATCTGAAAGATTTGGTACATTATAAAATTTACTTGTTCCTTCGGTAGCTAGCAAAGCTGAAGTTACGATAGGCAAAACTGCATTTTTTGCTCCTTCTATTTGTACCTCTCCCATTAAAGGTCTCCCACCTTTAACTACTATTTTATTCAAAATATTTCCTCCATTAACACAATATATCGAAATAATAATAACACATTTACAATAATAATACAAAATATTATTTTAAAATAAAAATTTCTAATCTATCTTCAAGAAAAATTAAAAAATTCTTTTTAATACTCTTAAAAATATTTTTATGCTAAAATTATTAATGCAAATAAAATTAACTATAATACTATAATATAGAAAGAGAGTGTTACTTTGAATTTTAAAGAAATAATAAAAGAACAGGATTTATTCGCTTTATTTAACGAAGCAACAATCGGAATTGAAAAAGAGGGGCAAAGAGTTCTCAAAAATGCAGAAATAGCAAAAACTCCTCACCCTAAAAATATAGGAAATAGACAAAATCACCCTTACATTCAAACAGATTTTGCAGAATCGCAGGTTGAATTAATAACATCTCCAGAAGAAAATAGCAGGGAAGTATATAGATATCTTAGTGCCATCCACGAAGTTTTATTGAGAAAATTGCCACAAGATGAATTTATATGGCCGCTTAGTATTCCGGCAATTCTTCCTAAAGAAGAAGATATACAGGTTGCTCAATTTGATAAAAAAGAAGATGTTGAATACCGTGAATATTTGGTTAGTGTTTATGGCAAATATATTCAAATGATTTCTGGTATTCATTATAATTTTGGTTTCTCCCAAGATTTTATAAATAGATTGGTAGAGATAACAAAATTAGAAGAAAATATTTTACGCAATAAGCTGTATATGAAATTAGCTAGACAATTTATTCGTTATCAGTGGCTACTAGTTTATTTTTACGGGGCTAGTCCCCTAGCACCAGATGAATTTTTTACAAAACTGAAAAATCCTAAAAAAATAGTTCGAAGTCTTAGAACGAGTAAATATGGTTATGTCAATGATGAAAGTATCAAAGTTTCTTTTGCTTCCATAGAAGAGTATGCAAAAACTTTAACTGGGTTTGTAGCTGAGGGTAAACTTATTGCAGAAAAAGAATTTTATTCGAGCGTTCGTTTTAGAGGAGCGAGTAAAGTTTTTGACTTGCAAAAAAAAGGAATCCAGTATTTAGAATTTAGGTTGTTTGATATTAATCCATTTGCTCCTTATGGTATTAAGGAAGAAGATATTCGTTTTATTCAATTATTTGCCATGCTCTTATTATGGTTAGATGAAGAAGATGAAAAAACTTCTGTCGAGATAGGAAAAAATTATAGTGAACAAATTGCCCTAGATAATCCACTTAAATCTCCTATATTTTTAAAAGAAGCTGAATATTTATTAAATAACTTGTTAGAAATAATAGAAAATGCAAACTTTAGTTTAGAAGATAAGAAATTAGTTGAAAATAAAATAAAAGAAATCTACAATGCTAAACTAACTGTTGGTGGTAAACTATGGCTTGAATATGAAAAAGTTGGGAGCATGGCAGACCTAGGAAGTAAGTTAGCCATAGAATATAAAAATCAAGCACTAGAAAAATATTATTCACTAACTGCCTTTTCTAATATGGAACTATCAACACAAGCCTTGATGAGTGATGCCATTGCACAAGGTATTAGCATAAAAATTCTCGATGAACAAGACCAATTTTTAAAACTTTCATACGGCAAGCACACTGAATATGTAAAAAATGGCAATATGACAAAATACGACACCTACATTTCTCCCTTAATTATGGAAAATAAGGTCGTTACAAAAAAAATATTGGCAGAAAATAATTTCAGAGTGCCAAAAAGTTATCAGTACAATAGTATCGACAAGGCAAAAAGCGAATTTGAAAAAATTAGGGGCAAGGCCATAGTCATAAAACCAAAAAGTACAAACTTTGGTCTGGGTATTACAATTTTTAAAAATGGAATTAATAATTTAGACGACTACGAAAAGGCTCTGTCAATCGCCTTGAAAGAAGACAAGGAAATAATGGTAGAAGAATTTATCGAGGGAACAGAATATAGATTTTTTGTTCTTGGCGATAAAACTCTAGCAGTCTTGCTAAGAGTACCTGCCAATGTTATTGGCAACGGCAAGTCGACAATAGCTGAATTAGTTGCTAAAAAAAATGAAAATTCTCTGCGTGGTGATGGGCTATCCTCTCCCCTGAAAAAAATTCAGTTGGGAGATATAGAATTATTACAGCTAAAAGAGCAAGGTTTAAATGCTACTAGTATCTTGGCTGAGGGGAAAATTGCCTATCTCCGTGCCAACTCTAATATTTCTACTGGTGGCGACTCTATCGATATGACAGACCGAGTAGATGAAAGTTATAAAAAATTAGCGGTGGAAATAACGCAAGCTATGGGGGCAAAAATTTGCGGTGTCGACCTAATTATAGAAGATATAGAAGCTGTTGCCACAAATAAAAATTACGGTGTTATTGAAGCCAACTTCAACCCCATGATGATGATGCATATTTTCCCAGCAGAGGGTAAAAGTCATAGGCTAACAGAAGAGGTTTTGAAAATCTTATTTCCTGAAAAATATTAAAAAACAAGATAGAAATTCTAGCTTGTTTTATTTTAAATTTTTAAATTTTTTTATTAAATTTATTGCTATAAGTTTGTAGTAAAATAAAATTCTTTATTTCTTTATATTTTCATTATATAATTTTTAAAAATATAACATTTTTAAAGGAGATTATAATGCATTACTTATATTTATTTATAGCAATTTTAATAGAACTTTTTGGTTCAAGTATGTTGAAATTATCAGAAGGCTTTACAAAACTTTATCCTGGACTTGCTTCTATAATTAGCTTTGCTATATGTTTTTACTTTTTAGCTCTATCTTTAAATAAAATAAATCTAGGAGTTGCCTATGCAACTTGGTAAGCTGTCGGCATAGTTTTCACTTCTATTATTTCTGTTTTAATTTTTAAAGAAAGTATTAATGTTCCTACTATACTAGGTATTATTCTAATTGTTGTCGGTGTGATTATCGTAAATTTATTTGGAAATGCTAGTCATTAATAAAAATATAATATTAAAAATTTTTACAAAAAAGGAGAATTATTATGAATTTTAGAACAGAAGACCAAGTTAGAGATGAAGCAAAAATTATATTGAGGTTCAATGAAAAAGAAAAAGATATAAAACAAGGCACTGGACAGATAACTACTTTTAATCAGTTAGGATTTAAGGGAATTAACGATAAGCCTGACGGTTGGTATTTGCCTAAAAATATAAATGAGGTAGCCATAATACTTGAAACAAAATCTGAAGATAAGGATATAGATAAAAAAGTTTTTATTGATGAATTACTAAAAAATATAGATATTATCTCAGGTAAATATAAAAAAACTATTGGTATATTATACAACGGAAAAGAAGTTTCGGTATTCAAAAATAGAGAAAAAATTGATTGTGCAGTAACTTTACAAGAGAAGCAATACTACATAAATTTATTCAAAGATAACTTTATTGATAAAAATAAAATTTATTCACTTACCCAAAAAATTAACGACCTTTTACACTTTAAATTTGGTATTAAAAATTTATATCATAGAATGATTTTCACAGCCGCTGCTTTAGTTGTAGAAAGATTTGGTGGTAATTTAGAAGCTATCAAAAATAATGGTTATGAACCCTTTAGAAATAAAATTTATGATACCTTAGCAAAATCTCTACGAGAACATAGGCAACAAAATTTGAAAATTGATATTCTACTAGACGTATATAGCGAAATTAAAATGAATATAGTTGAAAATCAAGATGATATAAATTCTTTTATAGACGCTATTATTGAAATATCTTCTTCCGTTAATTCTGATAATTGGAACGGCGAAGATGTTATGGGAATATTCTTCAATGAGTTTAATCGATATAAGAAAAAATCAGAAAGCGGACAAGTGTTTACTCCAGAACACATTACATCTTTTATGTACGATTTAATAGAAGTCAGTTACAATGACAGAGTTCTTGATGCAACTTGTGGTAGTGGTGCTTTTTTAGTAAAATCAATGGCTAATATGCTCCAAGAAGTCGGCGGTCTAAATACAAAAGAAGCAGAAGATATTAAACAAAATAAACTCTTCGGAATAGAATTTGATAGAGAAATATTTGCCCTAGCCTGTGCAAATATGCTAATACATAAAGATGGTAAAACTAATTTAGAACAATTAGATACAAGAGAAGAACAAGCTTGTAAATGGATAAAGTCAAAGAAGATAACAAAAGTTTTAATGAACCCTCCCTTTGAAAGAAAATATGGTTGTAAAAAAATAGTAGAAAATGTTTTAACCAATGTGCCAAGTGGCATTAAATGTGCATTTATTTTACCAGACAAAAAACTTGAAAAAGATAAAATGCAAGCTCTACTAAAAAAACATACACTAGATATGATTATTAAATTGCCTGAAAAACTATTTGATGGCGGCGTAACAACGAGTATTTTTGTATTTGAAACAGGTAAACCACAAGGTAATAAAAAGATTTTTGCTTGTTACATAGAAGATGACGGTTTAGAAAGAGTTAAAAATCAAGGTAGACACGATATAAAAAATAAATGGAATGATATTGAAAGCTACTGGCTAGATGTTGTAAGAACAAAAGTTGATACTAAGTACAATACACATCAATGGCTTGATGCTAGCGAAAATTTATCATACCAAAAACCACAAAAAGAATTTGAGATATTTGAAGAAGACTTTAAAAAGACGATTATTGACTATATAATGTTTGAAGAAAAAATTGACGTTAAAGAATTTAACGAAAAATTATTAAAAGAAGTTCTATATAAATCGGAATTAGTAGAAAACAAATTAATTTTAAATTTAGGTGAGAAAGATGAATAAATTAGATATAATTAAGTGGAAAGTCTTTGAAATGAGTGAATTATTTGATATTAATCCAACAAAATATCATAAACTTACTAATAAAGATTTAATGCAAGAAGATGGTAAAAATCCAGTTATTGTTAATTCTAGCTATAATAACGGTATAGGCGGATATACTAATTATGACATAACAGAGAAAGGAAATGTAATTACTTTTAGTGATACAACAACTTCTGATAGCATTTTCTACCAACCTAATGATTTTGTAGGGTATCCCCACGTTCAAGTCTTAAAACCAATAAAATATAAAGAGAAATGGAACAAAGATAGTTTAATATTTTTTACAGTTATATTTAAGAAAAAAGCATCATTAATGAATTACGATTATGTAAATAAATTTACAAGAACTGATGCACTAAAATTAAATATAAAACTACCTGTAAAATCTGACGGTAGCCCTGATTTTGAATATATGGAAAACTTTGTAAAAAGGCTTGAAACTAGAGAGAGAGAGAGTTCAAGCAATCTTTTACAGCATTTAGAAAATTCAAAAACAAATAGGGTTGATACAAGTAAGTGGAGGGAATTTATAATTGGAGATTTATTTGAAAAAATTGTAAAACCTAATGTACTTCATTCAAGAGAAGTTGTTGAAGATGAAGACGGTATACCTTATGTTGTAAGAACAAAGTTTAATAATGGTATAAAATATAGGGTTAAGAAAAGTAGATATATGAAGCCCAGCCCAAAAGGAGTTATTTCATTTGGTGCAGAAAATGCTTCTTTTTTCTATCAAAAAGAAAGTTTTGTATCAGGAAGAGATATTTATTATATAGATACTCAACATTTGAATGAAAAAGTTTGTTTATTTTTAGTTTCTTGTTTACAAACACTATCTAAAAAATATTCATATAGCAACGGTCTATTTCCTAACTTACTAAAAAAAGAAAAAATAAAATTGCCAGTTAAAACAGACAATACTCCTGATTGGGAGCAAATGGAAAATTACATTACAAAATTAAGTCTAAATATAATAAAAAAACTAGCATTTATAAAATAAAAACTACTAAGAATAAAATCTTAGTAGTTTTTTTATTTTAAAAAATAGTAATTATAGTAATATCAACACAAGTCAAATCAAAATAGAATAAAGTTTTATTTTTTGCTATAATAGAGAAAGTTACAACTAGGTTTAAATTCCTAAATACAATAACTATGGAGGGACAAGTAAAATGATAAAATTAATAGCAACCGACATGGACGGAACATTTCTTAATAGCGAACATAAGATTACAAAAGAAAATTTAGAAGCGGTAGAATATGCTAGAAAAAATGGCGTAGAATTTTTAGTAGTAACCGGTCGTGCCTATTACGAAGCCTTAGAAGTAATTACAGAAGCAAATTTTAAAACCGAAATATTAACCCTAAACGGAGCTGTAAATTATGACACTAGTGGTGAAATTACAAAAATTTTTCCCTTGGATACTAAGGATATTAAGTTTATTATTAATGAATTAAAAAATATTGGTATCACTTGTAAAATTTATACAAAAAACTGCCTATACACAGACAGTATTCAAGAATATATTCAAGCCTTTATTGATTTGGTAAAAGGACAAGGTTTTGAACCAGATGTTGAAGGCCTTACTAAGGAAGTTTTAAGAAGAAAAGACAAGGGGCATATAGTCGAAGTTGCTAATGTCGAAGACTATATTAATCTTGCTGACAATCCAACAATAAAAATAATTGTTCTTCATCAAGATAGAAAAAAATTAGAAGAAGCTAAAAACTTACTAGAAAAAAATACTAATATCGAAATTACTTCTTCAGGTTACAACAATTTAGAAATTATTAGTAAAGAGGCGTCAAAGGGAAATGCCCTGATAGATATTTGCAAGAAAAAGAATATAGACCTAGAAAATGTTATGAGCCTAGGAGATAATCTCAACGATATTTCCATGTTAGAAATTTCAAAATATAGTGTTGCCATGAAAAATGCCACTCCTAAAGTTAAAGAAAAGTCAAAATACATTACAGAATTTGATAACAATAATTCTGGTGTCGGACGTATGATAAAAAAATTATTGAAAGAAGTAAATGGTATCTAAAATGGAAATAAATAAAATTCTTATAAACAAGGCAATTGAAGCGACAAACTTTGCCTACGTTCCCTACTCTAAATTTCGAGTTGGTGCTGCCCTACTTGCAAAAAATGGTAAGATATACACAGGTTGCAACATAGAAAATGCCAGCTACACACCCACCAACTGTGCAGAGCGTACAGCAATATTTAAGGCAGTAAGTGAGGGCGTTAGAGACTTTGAAAAAATAGCCGTAGTCGGAGGCCCAGACGGAAATTTATTAGAAACTTGTTCGCCGTGCGGTGTGTGTAGGCAAGTTATTGCAGAATTTGCCGATGAAAATTTTAAAATTATTCTAGGAAATTCGCATGATAATTTTAAGGTCTATAATTTTTTCGAGGAAGTTTTACCCCTTAGCTTTTCAAAAAAAGATTTGGAAAAATAAAATTTATTAGAATCTTGTTCACCGTGTGGTGTGTGTAGGCAAGTTATTGCAGAATTTGCCGATGAAAATTTTAAAATTATTCTAGGAAATTCGCATGATAATTTTAAGGTCTATAACTTTTTCGAGGAAGTTTTACCCCTTAGCTTTTCAAAAAAAGATTTGGAAAAATAAAATTTATTAGAATCTTGTTCACCGTGTGGTGTGTGTAGGCAAGTTATTGCAGAATTTGCCGATGAAAATTTTAAAATTATTCTAGGAAATTCGCATGATAATTTTAAGGTCTATAACTTTTTCGAGGAAGTTTTACCCCTTAGCTTTTCAAAAAAGGATTTAGAAAAATAAAATTTGTTAGAAACTTGTTCACCATGTGGTGTGCGAAAAATATTAAAAAAACAACAAAGTCATATTCTAAAATGAGAATTAATAGCTAGAGAATTGAAAATCATAAAAGAATAAATAAAAAATACAAAAACTTATTAAAAAATATTGACAATTAGTTTTTTATAAAATATAATTTAAAAAATAAACAAGGTGAGGTGATTAAAACTAATTTTAGCTATTATAAATATTTAAAGTATTAATTATATATTAAATAATTAGGAGTAAATAAAAATGGAAAATCAAGATACAGTGTTAAATTCTGAAAAAGAAGTTGTTTTTTCTGTAGATTCATCTGTTATTGAAATTGAATCATTACCAGAAGTAAAAGTTACAGTAAAATGGTAAAATCAGGACTTGGATTTATTCCGAGTCCTTTATTATAATATAGGAAATTTTATATATGAGATTTATTCTTAAAAGAAATATGATAATTATAAAAATAAAAATAGATGAAATATATTATAAGTTTTTAGTTGATACAGGTTCTGAAAGAAGTTTTATAGTGAGAAATACAAACAAAATATTTTAGAAAAAATAAAAGTTAAAGGAATTGGAGAAGAAGAATTTTTAAAAAATAAATACATATTTCCAAAAATAAATATAGATAATACAATTATTCATAAGGTAGAGATTTTAGAGAAAAAAAGAAATAGTTTATTTTTATATTTAGGAATAGATGGAATATTAGGTTGGGACATATTAAAAAAACTAGATTTGCTTATTGACATGAAAATAAAATATTCAGCCTTGTAACAGAAACTACTCAAAATAAGAAAATAGGAACGCCTATCATATCAGACAAGCAATTAGTAATAGAAATGAAATATAAGAATGATTTGCATAGTGCTTTGATAGATTTAGGAGCTACTGAATCATTTGTAACTCAAGAAGTTTTCAACAACTATGATGTTATTTGGGAAAGAAATATTGTTCTAGGAATAAACGGTATTAAATTGATTAAAGTAGCAACAATTAAAAATATTATTTTAAACATTGCTGGAATAGAATATAAATCTAGGAAACTTTTAATTAAATCAGAAAATTTTAACTGGAAATTTAAATTAGGGATGGATTTTTTTGAAAATAGAAAAATTTTCCTGAGAAATTCAATGAAGGAGATGGTTATATTTGAATAAAAATTATTTAAAAGAGCTATTGTTGATTGGAAATGGATTAGGTCAAATTGGAAGTAGTGTCTTATCTTTTGCATTAGGTTTATATATTTTTAAAGTACTTAATTCAGTATTTTTATATAGTTTATCACAAATTATCGCTCCCTTAGTAGCCCTATTATTGCTTCCTATTCTTGGTAGTATTGTTGATAAATTTAATAGGAATAAAATTATAAAGTTTTCTCAATTTGCAAGTTGTATAGCATTAGTATTATTTTATTTACTGAATGGAGAAAATGAGGTAAATTTTGCTAATATAGTCGTGTTGCTGATTATTTTGAAGATTTCGGATCAGTTTCTATCAACTACACTTACTGCATCAACGAGTAGTCTAATAAATGAAAAAAATATACAATCATTTCGTTCCCATCTACAATTGATTCAAGCAGCAAGTATGATTTTATCTCCAATTATAGCAGTTTTTATATATGATAAATTATCTATTGCTGGAGCAGTTATAATATCAGCTGTTATAGAATTTTTTGTTTTAATTATTTTTTGGAATATAGACTTTAAATATAATAAAATAAAAAATAGTACTAATAATTCACTATTATTCATGTTTAAAGAAGGAATGAAATTTATTTTTAGCTATAAAAAAATAATATTTGGAATGTTATTTGTTTTAGTAGTAAATTTTATAGTTGGTGTAATAAATATAGGTCTGCCATATTTGCAAATACAGGTATTAAAATTTTCAAATACTGCTTATGCAATAAATGATAGTATTTTTGCAATTGGTCTTATATTAGGAGCATTAATTACAACAACAATAAATACCAGCACAAAGTTAAGATTTGCTAGATATTCTATTATTCTTATGGGGATAGTAACACTTATTTTAAGTGGTCTTTTAGGATTAGATTTTTCTAATAATACATGGTATTTTGTAATAGCTATTTATTCAATGTCTATAGCACTTTTTATGACTATAGGAAATATATTGTTATCAAGCTGGTCTATGATTAAAATTCCTAAAGAATTCCAAGGAAGAGTATTTGCTATATTAAATACCGTTACCCAAATAACAATTCCTCTAAGTATACTAATATATGGATACATGTTTGCTAGGCTAGATGCAGGGATAATATTTTTTGTTTCAGCTGGCATGTTATTGATAGTGTCTATACCTATTCCCGGGATATTTAAAATAAATCTAGCCAATGATGAATTGGAGTGATTATTTATGAAAGTTAGTATGGTAAAAGAAATTTTAGAAATTACCAGTGAAGAATTAGAATATTTTTATAATATTATAAATGATAGTTTGAATTTTTCACTTGGGAGAAGTTTAGTATTTTTGGAAGATACAAGAAAGTTACACTCCCTGTCGATTTATTCTTTATATCCATTAATGTTTAGGGAAAAATTTAATTTATCAAATAAACAGTTGGAAGAATTGATTGTATTTTCTCATAATCATTTTACATCATTATTTTTATTAGATAAAATTTATGATTCGCAGAAAATTGACGAACCTCTAGAATTATTACTTTTATTAGAACAATATTCAATAAATATGAAGTATTTGAGTAATTTTCCAGAAGATGTATATATTATAGAAAATGTTGCTAAAACATTGACAAGTTTGTTTAATGAAAAATACTCTTATGAATATAATAAAATTCTAAATTTGCAAGAAGAAGAAAAATATGTGCATAGTAAATATTCATTTGCAAAAATTGCTTTGTACCTATATCATAAAATATCAAAAGAATATATGAGTGAAGAAATAATCAATGAATTGTATGAATCACACGACAAGTTTGCATATGGAAGGCAGATTTTAGATGATCTTGAGGATTTCATAGATGATTATAAAGCTAAACAATTTAATATTTACGTAAATAGATATTATATTGAATATGGAGAAGAAACTATACCAAAATATGATAAAAAGTTATTTCTTAATTTGATTTTAGAAGCAAAAAAATACTTTATAGAAGCTAAAGAAATATTATCACAAGAATGTATATATTGGCAGAAATATATACATTTTTATATAAAGAATTGTGATAGATACATATTAGACAAATAAATTAATTGGTAAAACTAATAACAAGCAACATGGACGGAAAATTTCTTAATAGTGAACACAAGATTACAAAAGATAATTTAAAGGCGGTATAAGACTCTAGAAAAAAATTGCGTATAATTTTAGTAGCAAGTGGTCGTACCTATTACGAAGCCTTAGAAGTAATTACAGAAGCAAATTTCAAACCTAAAATTTCAAGCCTAACCAGAGATTAAAATTTTGAAATTATTTTAGGAAATTCACAAGATAATTTTAAGGTCTATAATTTTTTCGAGGAAGTTTTACCTCTTAGCTTTTCAAAAAAAGATTTAGAAAAATAAAATTTATTAGGAACTTATTCGCCATGTGGTGTAAAAAAATATTTAAAAAATAAAAAAGGTCTTAAATTATAATATATAATTTAAGACTATTTTTATAGAAATTATTACTTGACATATAAAAAATTTATTTATATACTTATAAAAAATAAATATTAAAGGAGATAATTATGTACAATAAATTATCAATAAAAATTGCTATTTTATCAATATCAATATTTGTATTTTCCCATGTTGCTATTGCCCCAGCCATACCAAAACTATATGATTTATATCATTCTAAAAATAATAGTATTGGTTTAGCATCAGTGGAAAATTTAGTTACCATTCCTGCCATGATGATTACTATTTTTGTAATTCTAAGTAATTTTGTAATTGCTAAGCTTGGTAAAAAAAATACAGTTCTACTGGGTTTAATATTGATTCTAATATCTGGTCTTGTATCTTTTATAACTACAAACTTTACACTTATATTTATTTGTAGGCTGCTTTTAGGTATAGGTATTGGGCTATATAATTCCTTATCAATTAGTATAATTAGTGATTATTACGAGGGTGATGTTATGGCTAGTATGATTGGTCTAAGAACAGCAACCCTAAACCTAGGAAAAGCTCTAACAACTCTTATAGCAGGCTATGCACTATTACTGGGAGCTAATTATACATTTTTAGTTTATCTATTAGTTATTCCTGTATTCTTTCTATTTTATAAATATGTACCCCCAGTTGAAAATAAAATAAAAAATATTAAATCTATTGTTATCTTCAATAGTGATACTTTTGTGCTAATGTTAATAAGCTTTTTTGGAGGAATTAGCTACATAGGTGCAACAATAAAAATACCAACACTTTTAGTTACAAAATATCAATACTCAAGTGTTTTAGCAAGTAATTTGCTAACAGCTTTAGCCTTTAGTGGAACTATTATAGGTATCATATTTGGTAAATTAACAAAAAAACTAGGATTTAAAGTATTATTACTCATGAACGCCTTAATGGGTATAGGAAATTTACTCTTTACTCTAGCTAATAATAAAATATTATTTTATGTTGGGGCTCTCCTAATAGGAGCTGGTTTCGTTGGTTTTGTATCATCTGCATTTTTCTATATTTCAAAAACATATAAGTCAAATCAAATTAATTTTGTAGTAAGTATGTTTCTAACTGCTGGAAATATTGGAGTTATAATAACACCTCTAGTTTTAACAAAATTATTAGAAAAATTAAATATAGATTTATTTATAACTCCTTTTTACATTACAAGTTGTGTAATTCTTTTTAATTTAGCTCTATACTTCAGATTAAAAGGAAGATAAAAATTTTATAACTAATTTGTAGATTTTAAATTAAAAGTAAAAAGTCTCTGTCAATTATGTCGATAAAAAATAATAAAGAATATTTAGTTAGAATTTTTTTATATTCACTAAATATTATATATAGAGCAAAAAAGACTACTATTTTAGTAGTCTTTTTTTATGAAAACATTTCTTTTAAAGCTTCTGCGTCCATATTTTGTACTAATTTTATAGATTGGTCTGCTACTTTCATAAATGCTGTGTCGTCTTGAATTACAGAGGCACAAATGGAACCTTGCACCGTAGTAAAGAACCATTCACTTATATTTTCACTAACTTCTGCATCAATACCTACATTTTCGATTGATTCAGCCAATAATTTTTTCCAACTTTTTAATATGTCAGAGCATTTTTCTGCAACTACTGGATCTTGCCCGATAGTTTCTAAGGCTAGTAGGGTCAGTCTAAAACTTGGGGTTCCGTATACTTTTTCCTTGTGTTTAAATAAATCTACTAAAGTAGTCAATGTACATGACAAATTTTCACACGAAGCTACAGCATTTTTAAATTTTTTTTGAAATTCTGCATCTATCTTATCAAGAGATGAACCTATCATATCATCTTTTCCTTTTGGAAAATAGTAGTACATACTCCCTTTAGGAGCTTTAGATTTTTTTATAATATCTTGGATACTTGTACCTGCATATCCATTTTTCTGAACTAATTTAACAGTTTCTCTGATAATATTTTCTCTTGACTTATTATTTAATGTCATCCTTATTCTCCTTAAAGTATAATTCGCAATCAACATTATATTATAAAAATTATAACATTTTCATATATATTAATCAATCTATTTATTGCATTTAAAAATTTTTTATCTTATTATTTATAAAACTTTTACATCATACCAGTTTGTAATTGATACATTTTGTAATAAGTTCCCTGCTTAGCTAGTAATTCTTCGTGGCAACCAGATTCTATTATTTTTCCCTTGTCTAAAACGTAAATACAATTTGCATCTTGAATAGTAGATAAACGGTGGGCAATGGCGATAGTAGTTCTCCCCTTACGCATTTTTTTTAGGGATTTTTGAATTAATTCTTCTGTTTCAGAATCTATGTTGGCAGTTGCTTCGTCTAAAATTAATATTTTTGGTGCTAGGGCTATGGTTCTAGCAAAGGCTATTAATTGTCTTTGCCCTGATGATAGGGTGCTTCCTCTTTCTGTAACCTTGTGCTTATAGCCATCTTCAAATTCTGCTATGAAATTATGGGCATCAACAAATTTAGCTGCTTGGATAACTTCTTCTTTCGTTAGGTTCTCAGCAAAAAGTTTTATGTTTGATTCAATATCTCCGTGATATAAAAATGGGTCTTGCAAAACTAAACCAACTTTTTTTAGTAGTTCATCACGTTTGAAACTTTTAATATCGTGTCCGTCTATTAATATTTGTCCCCTATCAAATTCGTAAAATCTCATAAATAAATTTATGATAGAAGATTTACCTGAACCTGTATGACCGACAAAGGCAATAGTTTCTCCCTTGTTAGCTTTGAAACTAATATTTTTTAAGATGTCGTGCTGACCGTCATAACTAAAACTTATATTTTTAAATTCTATGTTACCTTCTTCAATTTTTATATCTTTGTCAAATTGTTTTGGTTCGTAATTATTTTCATCAACTACATCAAAAACACGTTCTGCTGATACCACAGACATCTGTAATGATGAAAAACTTTGTGTTAGTTCTATTAGCGGGTCGAATAATCTATTCACATATTGAATAAGAGCATACATTATCCCTGCTGTAAAACCTAGATACTCTCCCCTAAAACCAAAGTACATAAGTAAAATTGCATAGGCGACAATTTTTAAAAGCGACAGAGCTGGTCTTAATAACAGACTATCTATTTTTAAATATTTTATGTAGTAGTCATTGTGTTCAGCATTTGTTTTTTCAAAATCTCTTATCAATCTTTCTTCTTGGCGAAAAGATTGGATAATTCTCATTCCGTCTACACTTTCTGCAAGTTTGGCATTAATGGTACTTAGTTTACTTCTTGTTATTGCTACGGCACTAACTGCTAATTTTCGATAATAATACATACAGGCAAAAATTATTGGCATTAGGAGTAGCATTAAAAATCCTAACTGCACATTAAGTGTGAAAATAGAATATAAACTCACAAAAATTAAAAAAGTTCCCCTAATAAAACTACTAAAAATTACACCGAATATATTACTTATTGCTTCTGTATCATTAGTAATTCGAGATACGACAGAACCAGTAGCTACCTTATCAAAATATGATATTCCTAATTTTTGAATATTTGCAAAAGCATCGTTACGTAAATCTCTTACTATACCGAATGAGACTCTGGCAAAAGTAGTTTTCCCAATATAATTAAATAGGGCTTGTAATAAATATAGCAGATAGTAGGCTACTAAAATCATTACTACCGTATTTTTAAAAGCAAAATTTTTCCCAATAAAATTATCAATAAAATATTTTGCAACTCTAGGTATAATTGCTTGTATTATGGTTGTTGTAAATAAGGCTAACAAGGCTACTACTAACAATAATTTATAATTTTTAGCGTAAGACATTAATCTTTTAAATACCTGCCATTGTCTAGTGGCTGATGGAATATTTTTTTCTTCTTTCAATTCTATTCCTCCCCTTCCAATGTTTGTTCTATCTGTTGTTTGTGATAAGTTTTTGCATACCAACCATTATTTGCTAATAGTTGATTATGATTTCCTTTTTCTAAAATAGTTCCCTTATCCATAACAATAATTAAATCTGCATGCACAACTGCACTCAAACGGTGGGCTGTAATAATATTGGTTTTTCCCTCTCTAAGTGTCCGTAAATTATTTAAAATTAAATCTTCTGTTTTGGCATCAACTGCACTCAAGCTATCATCTAAAATTAAAATTTCTGGATTTGTAATCAAGGCTCTACTAATTGCAATACGTTGTTTTTGTCCGCCAGATAAGACTACTCCACGTTCACCAACTATGGTATCAAAAGTAGCTGGCATAGAAATTATATCCCTATAAACTCCGCTCCATCTTGTTGCTTCTGCAACTTCTTCATCAGACAAATCAGGATTAGCAAATTTTACATTATCTCGAATTGATGCTGAAAATAATATTTGGTCTTGGGGAACATAACCTATTAAACTTCTTAAATCTGATAACTTATAATCATTTATATTATGATTATTTAATGAGATATTTCCCTTACTTACATCTCTTTCTCTAAGTAATAATTTTAATAGGCTTGTTTTTCCTGAACCAGTTGGACCTACTATACCCAGTGTTGCTCCTTTTTCTAAAGAAAAATTTATATTTGCAAGTGTCGTAACATCTTCATAAATAAATTCTTCTATATTATATTCTAATTTTCCATTTGCTATTGTTAGATTAGAATTTTCGTTGCTATCAACATCACTTTCTTCATTCAATAATTTTTCAATTCTTCCATAAGAAGCATTACCTCTTTGTATGATATTGAATAAATATCCCATAGCAAGCAAGGGCCAAACTAACATATCAAGATAGGTAATAAAAGTTACCAAGTTTCCTATTGTTATTTTATCAACAGATACAAAATAACCTCCCATAGTTAAAGAAATTAAATAACACAAACCTATAAATACCAAAATGGCTGGGTCGAATAAAACATCATATCGCATAGTTTTTAAATTTTTTGCATAAGTTTTATCATTAGTTTGCTTAAATTTCTCTACTTCTTGCTTACCGTAGTTAAATGCTTTTGTAACTTTGATACCCGTAACACTTTCTTGAACATTATTATTAAGTTCAGAAAATGAATTTTGAGATTCTTTGAAACTTAAATGAATTTTTTTTCCTAAACGATTAGTTGCAAAAGATAAAAATGGTAGGGGGATTAAAACTAATAAAGTTAATTCCCAAGATATACTTATAAACATTGTTAGCAGGGTTACAAAGGCAGTAATTGTTGCATCAACTGCTGACATAACTCCAGCTCCAGCAGTTTGCGTTACGGCATTTATGTCGTTAGTCGCATGAGCCATTAAATCTCCAGTCCTATATTTTTGATAAAATGACGGCGACATTTTTGTAAAATGAGAATAAAGTTTATAACGCAAAATTTTTCCCAGTCTACTAGACGAACCAAATAAATTTACACGCCAGATATAACGTAAAAAATACATGGCAAGAGCAGACAAGAGTAAAACAAAAACATCTATAAGCAACTGAGAATCTGTTAAATTACCGTCTGTAATTCCGTCTATCACGATACCTATAATTTTTGGTGGTATTAAATTTAAAATACTAACTAATATCAGTGATGATATAGCTATAATATATTGTTTCTTTTCAAGTTTTAAGAACCAACTCAATTTTTTTATGAGATTCATATAAATTCCTTTCTTCAAATTATAATGCAATAATTATTATAACAACTTTTACAAAAAAAAGTAAAGATTAATTAAATTTTTATTTAATAAGTTTTTATTTTTATAAAATTTTTTCCTAAATAATCTATTGCTAATTTATTTTATAAATTTTTATTTAGAATTTTTTCTAAAATTTCTTTTATATTTTTTTAATTAGAAAAATTATTTTTCTTTATAAAAAATAAAAACTAACCTAAAGTTAGATTTAGTTCCAACTTTTCAGGTTAGTTCATAATTTTATTCTTCTGATTTTTTATTTGATTTTTTTACTTTTTCTTTTTTTTGTAATTTATTATTTTCTGGATACATTACCTTGTCTACTAAACCGTAAGCCAATGCTTCTTCAGCAGTCATATAGTTATCACGTTCTGTATCTCTTTCTATTGCCTTGATAGTTTGACCCGTTCTGTCAGCTAATATTTTATTTAATTTAGCCTTTGTTCTTAGGATATGGCGGGCAGCTATTTCTATTTCTGTTGCTTGTCCTTGAGCCCCTCCTAGTGGTTGGTGAATCATTACTTCTGCATTTGGCAAGCAATATCTCTTACCTATTGTTCCAGCAGCAAGTAAAAATGCTCCCATACTAGCGGCCATACCCATACATATAGTTACTACATCACATTTAATATGTTGCATAGTATCATAAATTGCAAACCCGGCTGTTACACTTCCTCCTGGTGAATTTATGTAGAAGTAGATTTCTTTTTCACTATCTTGTGCTTCTAAAAATAATAATTGACTAACTATTGAGTTAGCAACTTGGTCATTTACATCTGAACCAAGAATTACAATTCTATCTTTTAACAATCTTGAGTAAATATCATAGGCTCTTTCACCTTGTGAAGTCTGCTCAATTACTGTTGGAATTAAATTCATCTCTCTTCCTCCGTAAAGTTTTCTTATCTTAATTATACTTGAAATACTTGCTTTAGTAAAGAAATTAAAATAATTGTAGGACTGAAACAAAAAATTTATAAAACTTTTAAAAAAATTTTTTTCAAACAAAAAAAATATTTAGCAGCCCAACCACTAAATATTTTTTATAAAATTAATTAAAAGATTATTTACTTACCACCTGTAAGAATGCTCTTTAAAGTTACCCATAATTGCATTAATACTATTGGTTGTGATGAAGGCATTTGGGCAATGTTTATTAACTATTTTTCTTAAAATGTGCATTTCATTTTGTTGAATAACTAAAATTATCATACGGCGTTTTTGATGACTATAGCCACCCTCTACGTCTATGATAGTAGAACCCCTATTCATTTTAGTATTTATAACTTCTACAAGTTCTTCTGTATCGTCGCAAATAATTGTACACTGAACATAGGCTGATAAAAATTTTTGAATAGTTATCATAGTTTGATTTCTAACAAAACTCATAATAAAGGCATACATAACGTAGCGAATATCAAAAGAAAACCAAATTATTAAATATATTATAAGATCCTGCACCAAAAATACCGTAGGAAGATTTAAATTAAATTTTTTAACAATATATTTCCCTGTAATATCAGTACCCCCAGTTGAGCCACCAGCTATAATAATAAAACTCATAGAAATACCAGATAGAATTCCAGAAAATATGGTAGCAACTAACTTGTCTTGCAAGTCTACCGGATGAATTACCAGGGGTAAATAATTAATTAAAAAGGCTGAAGATAGGACAACTATTGTTGTTAAAATCATAAAATTCTTTCCTACATAACGAAAACCTATATAAAATAAAGGGATATTTAACAGTAGCTGAGCTGTCCCTAAATTAATACCTGTAAACTTATTTAAAACAAAGGCAAGCCCCAAGGCTCCACCAGTTCCTAAATCATTAGCAGGTAGCAATATTCCTGCATAAACAGAAAATATAATTATTCCTACAAATAGAAATAAAAATTGTTTTGTAGTTTTCTTTTGTTCTACTTGGAAAAAAAAATCTTTAAACATAATTTTTCTCATTCTTTCATATATTTACCCTACTATTGTAATAAGTAATATAGAAAAAAGCAAGATGAAAATTATAAATATTTTTAAAATAAAATTAAAAGTTAATTTGCTTAATTTCAATTGCTATATAAAATATATACTAAGCCTATAATTAAATTCTTTATATTTAAAATTTTTAAATTATAATAAATATTACTATACAAAGGAATTAAAATAAATGAAAAAGATGGCAAATATCAAATAGTTTATGAGGGAACAGATGAGCAATATAAAGATATAATAAAAGATGCTCTAGAAAATTCTTCTGCTAGAGAGGCAACTGATTTAGATGATGCAATAGAAAACATAGAAATAAAATCTGCTAGCATGGAGTATCTAGTAAATAAAAATACTTTCCAAATTATATCAGCAACTACAAAAGCAGAATTTTATGTTCTTAATAAGGGACAAAGAAGTAGCGAGATTGTTACTATGATTTCAGAAACAGAATTTTCAAATATAAATAATGTTGCAGAAATAATTCTACCAGCAGAAGCACTTAATGCTCAAGTAGCATACAAGGCCTAATAAATGTAAATTTGCAAAAAAAATATTATTATGTTATAATATCTCTGATTTGTTAAAAATCGGAGATATTTTTTTATAATTATAGCTCCCGAACTAAGTTTTAAAGTTTAAAATAAATTTACTTGCCGAGGAAAAAAGTTATCGAAAATTCGGCGGATACTTTTTCGGAATTTAGAGTTTCGTTAGGTAACATACAAAAGAATTATTATTCCACAAAATTGTTACTATCTCTTACAATATTCAAAATAAGGTTGCATAAACCTTTATTTTCTTATGTAAAGAGTAGTATATAATCAACTCTATTTTCATAAGTAAATAGAGTTTTATTATTACTTATTAAAAAATAAATTAGGAGAAAAATATATGTGCGGAATTGTAGGTTTTATAGGAAATAATAACGGAGTAGATTTTTTAATTGACGGTCTTAGTAGTCTTGAATATCGTGGCTACGACTCTTGTGGGATAGCTGGAGTTGTGGATGGTAAAACAGAAATTATAAAAACTATTGGTCGTATTAAAAATTTAGAAGACTTAATTCCAAGTGATTTAGAATTAAATATAGGTATCGGTCATACACGTTGGGCTACACACGGAGGAGTGAATACAAAAAATTCACACCCTCATCAAAGTTTTAGCGGTAAATTTACCCTTGTTCACAATGGAGTAATAGAAAATTTTCAAGAACTAAAGGATAGATTTTTCAAAAAAATTCAAATGAATTCAGAAACAGATACAGAAATTATAGTCCAACTAATTGAACTTTTTGCAAAAGATGGTTTAACAACAAAAGAAGCATTTTTAAAAGCAATCTCAAAATTACATGGTTCTTACGCCCTATGTTTAATAGATAAAGAAAATGCTGATACTATCTATGTAGCAAAAAATAAAAGTCCACTTCTTGTAGGTTTGGGGCAAGACTGTAACTATGTTGGTAGTGACGCTCTTGCCATGATTAAATACACTAACAAATTTTTAGAAATTAATGACGGTGAAATAGTAACAGTAAAAAAAGATAGTGTTGTTATAGAAGATAGCACAGGTCAAAGTATCGATAGAAAATCTTTCACACCAAACATAAAATACGGGGAAATTGACAAGGGTGTTTACGCCCACTATATGATTAAAGAAATAAACGAGCAAGCATTTGCCATGCGTAATATAATTTCTGAATACTTTAAGGGTAAAGAAGTAAGTATTGATGAAGATATAATAAATTCAGTAAAAGAATCTGATAGATTATATATAATTGGTTGTGGTACAAGTTACAATGCTGGACTAGTAGGAAAAGAATATTTTGAAAAATGGGCAAAAATTCCAACAGAAGTTCACCTAGCATCAGAATTTGCTTATAATCTGCCCCTACTTTCAAAAAAACCAATGTTTATATTCCTATCACAATCAGGAGAAACTGCTGACCTACGTGCCGTTCTAACAAAAGTACGTGATAAATATCCAGAATTAAAATTTTTGGTTCTAACAAATGTAGATGCTTCAACCCTAAGTCGCGAATGTGATTATAGCTTAATCTTACACGCTGGAGTGGAAATTGCAGTTGCTTCTACAAAAGCTTATACTTCTCAAATTGCAATCTTGAGTATTCTTGCTTATGAAGTTGCTAAAAGATTAGGTAACAAACTAAAAATTGATATTGAAAAAGAATTATCAGTAGTTACTAATGCCATCGAATCTATTTTAGATGATACAAAAAATATTAAAAACTTAGCTGCTAATCTCTTCACAGAAAGAAATGCTTTTTATATAGGACGTGGAGCTGACTACTATTCTGCTTGTGAAGCCGCCTTAAAATTAAAAGAAGTTTCTTATATTCAAACAGAAGGTTTTGCTGGTGGAGAATTAAAACATGGAACTATCGCCCTAATCGAGAAAAAAACTCCTGTTATTGCCCTAATAACAAGTACAAGATTAGACTTAAATACTCGTAGCAATATTAGTGAAGTTGCTAGTCGTGGAGCTAATACTTTAGTTATCACTCTTGAAAAACTTGCCCGCAAGGGAGATTATGCAATTCCTAATGTTCACGAAGAATTAGCACCTATAGTGAGTATTGTAGTAACTCAATTATTTGCTTACTATGCAGCTGTAAATCGTGGTTTAGATGTAGATAAACCAAGAAATCTTGCAAAATCAGTTACGGTAGAATAAAAATAAAAAATTTTTAAATAAATTTAACAAATAAAAAGTGAAAATAAATTATAAATTGCCGTGAAGTAATTAAATTTTAGAAATTATTTTTTATGAAACTTCAGAAGTTTTAGAAAGTATTTTTTAATATTTATTTCAAAATATTTTTTAATCTCTGCTTGTTAGATTACAAGACAAACCTTTTAAATCTGCTAGGTCAAAAATTAAATTGTCATTGGGTAGTTGTAAAACTGGCACGCCAACAAAGCCCCACAATTTTCTTTCTTCAAATTCTACTCTGCTATCTCGTAATTTTAAAAATTGTTTTAAGTTTGCCATAGAGTCTGTAATATTTACTTCTTGATACTGGATATTTTGGGCTTTAAGCTCAGCAACAAACGCTTGCGTATCTGGACACTTGTCGCTAAAAAATAAGATATATCTTGTCATATTCCCTCCTTATATTTTAAATAATATTTATAGCTATTAGTATTAAGGCTAAGATTGCTAAACCACCTTGCTTTAATAAAATTTTAGGATTAGATGTTAAGGCTCCGTAAGCTGCTACTAAAACTACATAGACTAACAGTAAAATTTGCCATCTTAAATCTCCTAAAATTGTAGCTGTGATAATTAATAAACCTAGCAAACCGTTATAAAGACCCTGATTTTTAAAAAGGATGTTTACTGATTTTCTTTCTAACTCTTCTTTAGACATCTCAAATACTCTTGATGTTGTTTTTGAAGTTGTTGCGATAGTTTCTAAATACATAATGTATAAAAATTCTAGTCCTGTTAAGATTGATAATATTGTGATTAATAAATTCATGTAATTCCTCTCTTTTATAAAATTATCTATTCACATTATTCTCCCTTTGTTTGTGTTCTGTACATTTTACTGTAACGTCCACCTATCTCAAGCAAATCTTGATGATTTCCTGCTTCAACGAGTTCCCCGTAATGTAAGACAAAAATTTTGTCTGCATTTTTTATAGTTGATAGTCTGTGGGCAATTATTAGAGTTGTACGTCCTACTTTTAATTCTTCTATGGCACGACTTACATATTGTTCTGTTTGGCTATCAACATTGGCAGTAGATTCGTCCAAAATTAAAATTTTTGGATTTTTTGCTAAGGCACGAGCCAGACAAATTAATTGTTTTTCACCAGTTGAAAAATTATTACCCCCATCTTCAACTTTTGATTGTAGAGTTCTTCCCTGCTCTAAAATAAAACTTCCTCCCACACGTTCTAGTGATTTTTTCGCTAAATTTTCATCACCAGTTGGAGTTATATTATCTAGTAAACTCCCTTCAAATAAAAATGAATCTTGTAAAACTATGGCTATCTGTTCACGCAAGTAATTGCGACTATAATTTTTTACATCTTCATCGCTTATACTTACCCTGCCCTTGTTAGCCTCGTAAAATTTAATTAATAAATTCATAATTGTACTCTTACCACTACCGGTAGAACCGACAAAGGCAACAGTTTGATTTTTTTCTATTTCTAAATTGATATTTTTTAAGACATAGCTATCATATTTGTAGGCAAAAGATACGTCTTCAAATTTTATATTTCCTTGAAAATTATCTTTAGCTGTAATTTTTCCAGTATCTTCTTCTACTTTTAATTCTAAAACTTCTCCAATATTTACTGCGGCACTAATCGCCCTTGTATAGACTGAAATTTCTGCTGTAAAGTCAGTCAAACGATAAATAATATCTTGGCTGTAATTAATAAATAGATAAGCTATTCCGATTGTAATACCGAATTTATTGTCATGAAAATATGAGTAGCTGTAATAAAAAATTACTGCCGTAAAAATTAATATTTGTAAAAAACCTGTCAAAGTATGCAATAAAGTTGCGTCAAAAAAATTAATTTTCAAGCCGTATTTATAACGTCTATCGTTGGCTTTTTTCCAATAATTTAAACTCTCTTCTTCTTTATTAAAAGATTTTATAATTTCTAAATTTTGATAACTTTCATTTATAATAGCACTACACTCTGAATAAGTTTTACGATATTTTATCATGGTATTAACAGTAAATTTATTGTAAAGCACCATTATAAAATACATAAGTGGTATCAAAAGTAGCATAAAGAATGCAAAGTAAATATCTACGCTAAAGAGAACGATATAGATAAAAAATAATTTTAAAAATATTACTACTATATTGACAAAGGTATCGGTAAAAAATTTTCTTATTACATTAGCATCACTTGTTATTCTTGAAACCACAGAACCTGCTGGCATATTATCAAAATAACTGATAGGTAAATTTTGAATATGGTCGTATATCCTTGTTTGAATTCTCACATAAACCTTGTTTGCACCAGCAACCAAAAAAATATTTCTGATGTAGGTAAGTAGACCTGAAGCTATTTGCATTATTCCGTAACCTGCAACAATAAGCAGGGAACGATAGATTATTTTTTGGGTGATAGTTCCCTCGACATTATCAAAAATTTTGGCAAGAAGATAAACTGCCACTACACTTCCTAAAGTTGATAGCAAGGCTGCACCCAACCCAAAAATATATTCACGTTTAGCATTTTTCATATAAGGAATGAACTGAAATAAAGTTTTGTTATTCTTCTTCATTTTTTTCTACCTCCTTATTTTGATATTCGTCTAACTCTTTGTACCACAGACAAGTTTTTATCAAGTCTTCATGGTTACCTAGTCCAATAATTTCACCCTCACTAAGAACGACTATCTTATCAGCATGACGCACCGCAGAAATTCTGTGGGCAACAATAATATTTGTTTTGCCTTGACGACTATTTTTAATATTAGCTATAATATTTTTTTCTGTTGTTGCATCAACTGCACTAAGGCTATCATCTAAAATTAAAATTTCTGGATTGCCAATTACAGCTCGAGCAATTCCGATACGCTGCTTTTGACCTCCAGATAGGGACAGACCATTTTCTCCAATTAAAGTTTCTACTCCATCTTCAAACCTATCAACATCTTTTTTCAAATCAGCAATAAGTAAAGCCTCTTCTAAATTTTCTTCGAGATTATTTCTATAAAACAAAATATTTTCTTTTAAACTTTTAGAAAATAGTTGATACTCTTGTAGGGCTATGGCTACTTTAGACCTTATTGAATAGTCGTAATATTTTTCGATACTTTTACCGTCTAAAATTAATTGATTTTCTGCTACCGGGTACAAACGCAATAATTGTTTTACTAGGCTTGATTTACCTGAACCTGTTTTGCCAACTATTCCGATAGTTTCTCCCTTGTTAATTTTTAGATTAATATTTTTTAAAACTTCTTCATTGTCATATTTAAAAGAAAAATTTTTAAATTCTATGGCACTATCAAAATCGAAATTTTCTGTTGCTAAGTCATTGTTCACTAGAATTTTTTCATTTTCAATTTCTTCGATACGCTCCATTCCCTTTTTAGTTTCCACCCAAGAAATTATAAATTGTGATAGGGCTATGTAGGGCCATTGTATCAAAACAAGGACAATAAAAATTGCCATAATTCCACCGATAGTCATTTGCGATGACTGAATTAAATAGAAACCATATACAACAGAAATAAAATAAGAAACTGCTGTTGAAACCATATTAATTGGCTGGAATAGTTTAACATTTTTCATGTATTCTAAATTATTATCAGCATAAAGATTTAATTTTTCTACAAAACTTTGTCTTACCTTATTTAATAAATTATAGGTACGAATAACTCTTACACCCTTAACATTTTCTAAAGTTTCATCTGTAATCTTATCCATAATTTTTAACATTTTGTCGTAATAAATTTCCTGCTTGCCCTTATGACGATACAGATAAATTGTTTGAATTATGTAGGGTAAAATTATTAGTATCGTATAGGTAAGTGTTGACTTAGAAAAAATTAAAAAAGTGATATAGCCGTTATAAATAACTCCCTCTAAAAAACAAAAAAGACCAAAAGAAGCCATGGGACTTATATAGTCAATAACATCATTGGTAGACCTACTTATAACATCACCTATACTAATCTTATTAAATAAAATTGGCGTATGCTTATAAACTGCCTCTTGCACATCTTGGCTCAAATATTTTATAGAAGAAAAGTAACCTAGAAAAGTAATATAGTCATTTAAAGAACTAATTAAATATTTTAAGACACCGACAAGAAGTAAAAGCAAAGTTTCTCGAACAACGTCATTATAGGTTATAGTGTTTGTTGAAATACTATCCACAATATAAGACACCCTCGTTACAGGATAAAGGGTCAATAAATTTGAAATCATGGAAGTTATCGTTACTGCAAAAACACGCCACTTATCTCTTTTAAAAAATCTTAAAACACTATTCACAAAATCCCCTCCTTACTACATTTTAACATCATATAATACTAGCATAAATAAAAATTTTTTTCAATTTTAAAATTACAAAATAATTAAATAAATCCTTAAGAAAAATATCAAATAAAATTTCACTTGAAAATATTCCAAAATCAAACCATAAAAAAATTTCTAAATTATTTTGGAAAAAATTTTTTATTTTTATGTGGCAAAACAAAAAAAATTTACTAATCTTCTCAGCAAAAGAATTTTTTAATGTACTGTACTTAGCAAAACTTTTTAAAATTTCAATAAGTATTTAAAAAAACATTATACTTATGCTAGTAATAAATTCAAAATTTCTTTTTCCTAAATTAATTTTCTTTTAGAAAAAATAAAAAAATATTTAGCCTAGCCTTTTACTAAACTAAATATTTTTTTTATTATTTACTTGCTAACCATTTTTTAAAGTTGGATATGAAATTCAAATAAGCATTCTTATTTTGATAGGCTGGCAATTCAGCTAAAAACACCTGCTTTGGTAAGATAGTCTGCCCCTTTTTAGTTGCAAGGACTATTACTCTTTGTTGATTTTTATTTTTAAACATTTCTTCTGGCAAGACAATAAAGGCATTAAAATTAATATCTTTTTCAATAAACTTTTTAATTTTTTCATCAAAGTTCATTATTTCTTTTGGCATAAGCAAAACTGCAAGACCATCATCTTTTAAATAATTTGTTGCCTGCTCTAAAAATAATAGGGCATTTAGGCTATAACCTTCCTCGCTACATAATTTAAAATTAAGGCTGTTGTCTTCATCAGTATAATAACCATAGGGCGTATCACTAACAATAACATCTTGCTTGGGAATATTTATTTTTTTTAGTCCGTCTTGGTTGATAATATCTACTTTTTGTTCCAGCAAATTAAAAATATTTGCTTGTAGACTAGCATAATCAAAATCTACATCAACAGATGTAAAGTTAGTTTCTAAATTTAATTTTTCCGCTAATGAAAGTAAGAGTGTTCCACTACCACTAGCCAAGTCTGTTACACTAATTTTTTTATCGTCATAAATTTCTTTAACTAGATTAGCTATATAAAAACCTATAATTTCTGGTGTAACATTATAGTTAATATTTTGCAATTCCTTAAAAGATTTTAAAACTAAAAAGTGATAAACTTTTTTTATTTCTTCCTTTGAATAATTATCTACTATTTCAAAATATTCATTATCATCTTCTAACTTTAAATATTTTACAAGTGCCTTTAAATAATTATCACCTGTTTTTGTTTTTATCTCTTCAGTTTTACTATCTATTTTATTAAATAATTTTTCTATATTAGACATATATACTCCTAAATAATTTTATAATTTATATTTTAAGATTAATATAAATCTATCTTATTAAAATATATAGCTAGTCATACTTAAAATTATAACTAGCTAATTTATAATCTTAACTTCCTTTTTCAAACTTTCATTTAATTTGGCTCTTAAATTAGAAAAATCTTCTTTGATAACTACCGTATCAGCTATATAGTCATGTAAACCTTTTTTTCTATTTGTAAAAGCTACTGCTAAATAAGGTAGCAAGAATAATACTTGAGATAAAAATCTTCCTATTATTTCCCTGTAAAAAGTATCTACTAAAGAAAGTTTTTCTCCATTATATTTTTCAACTTTTAATTTTAATAGCATCTTACCTAAAGTTTGAGATAAGAAATAAGTCATAGAAAGGAAATAAAGAAAATAAGTAATGGCAAATAAAATTGTATAATTAAATACTGGTATGCTGTAATCAAAATCTAAAAAACCAAAGGTCAAAGTATTAAGTAATCTTGTTAAATGAATTACAATTAATAAGTCTACTAAGTAGGCTACAAATCTAAGGAAAAATCCTCCATAAAAATTTTTAGAAATACTTAAATATTCATCTAGTGTATTTTCTATTTTTATATCCTTAGCCTTTTTATTATGATTTTCTTCAGTATTTTCTTTTATTTGATTTTCAAAATCTGAAAAATTATTGTTTACTTGTTCAGTAGTTTTAGTAGTTAAATTATTTTCAGCAATATTTTCTTCTTCAATGTAATTAGTTTCTTTTGGGTTATTTTGTTCACTCATAAGTTTACTCCTAACCTAAATAATTTCTTTGGATATTTGTTTCTGCTGATGCAGACTGAATTTCTTTTACTATTGATTTTGATAAACCATTAATAAATCTATTTAACAGTCCTGCATTAACATCAATAGCCTTGTATTCTACCACTTGAGCATTAGATATTTTTTTATCAGCTTCTATATCACTTATTAACTCTTTTTGCGAAGCTATTTTGTCAATCAAACCATTTTTTAGGGCTTGCTCTGCACTATAAATTCTTCCATCTGCTAGAGATAATACTTTTTCCCTATCCATGTTACGACCTTTGGCTATAAGGTCTACAAAACGATTATAAGATTCTAAATTCAGTTCTTTATAAGTTGCAATAGTTGCTTCATTCATATCTTCTGTTAAGCCACCAACTGCTTTTTGTTCTCCTGAACGAATAATTTGATTTTTTATACCGTGTTCATTTAAAAATTGTTGGGCAGAAAGATTACTCATGATTACCCCTATGGAACCTGTAATAGTTTCTTGATGTGCATATATTTTTTTAGCAGCCATAGAAATATAATAACCGCCAGACGCAGCTAAACTTTCCATTGAAACATAAACATCTTTACCACTTTTTACCAAGGCGTTATATAGTTCATTACTTTCATATACACCACCACCTGGACTATCTACTACAAGTAAAATTGCTTTTACATTAGGGTCGTTTTTTGCCATGTGAATTTGGTTGATTACAGAATAAGCCGCTTCTTCATCTGCCATTGCATCATCAATAGTTCCCTTAACTTTTATACGTTGGATTACATTACTGCTATCTCCATCACGTAAAACTATTTTACTACCAGTAATTTCTTTATTAAGTAAAGATTTTACAAATGAATTATCATCAGATTTTTTATTTACAGAAACAGAATTTCCAAAAGATATTGACAATATTAATATTACTACTGATGATATTAATGCTATTAGTCTTTTCTTATTTTTCATTGATTACGCTCCTTGTTTGACACTAAATTTATTGTATTTCTTTAAAAATAATAATTCTGCATTACCTGTAGAACCATTTCTATGTTTTGCGACAATTACTTCTACGGTTGCTACATCTTTATTTTCTGGCATGTCTTCATCCTTATCACGATTATAGTAGTCATCTCGATATAAGAATGCAACAATATCAGCATCTTGCTCTATACTTCCCGATTCACGCAAATCACTCATCATAGGTTTTTTATCTTGACGACTTTCCACACTACGAGATAATTGAGAAAGGGCTATTACTGGACATTCTAATTCCCTTGCCATCTGTTTTAAACTTCTTGAAATTTCTGAAACTTCCTGCTGCCTATTATCAGTTTTTCTTGACCCCTGTAATAGCTGTAAATAATCTATAATTATCAAATCTAAGCCAGACTCATTTTTTAAGGTCTTGCATTTGGCTTTAACTTCATTAACCTTGATAAAGGGACTATCATCTATGTAAATATTTTTATTATTTAAAAAAGCCATACCTACCTCAAGAGCTTGCAGGTCCTCTTGCGACATATTTCCTGTACGAATTTTTTCCGAGTCAACCATACCTTCGCTACAAAGCATACGAGATACTAACTGTTCTGCCCCCATCTCTAGTGAAAATAAAGCTACTGTTTTTTTATTTTCAGGTTTTTCGTTTCGCCCTGCAACATTTAAGGCTATATTAAGTGCGAATGCTGTTTTGCCCATAGACGGACGAGCCGCTAATATAACCAAATCTCCCTTAGAAAAACCATGCAAAATATTATCTAAAGTTGTAAAACCAGTCGGCACTGCATTATTATTTCCATCACCGGTCATCTTAGCGATAATTTCATTAAAAACGTCTTGAGTTACATTTTTTATATCCTTAAATTCAGAAGTTTTTGCTCTTTCTGTCGCTCTTTCTATTTGCTCCATTACCGTTGCAACTATCGAATCAAGGTCAGTTTCTCCATCATTCATTTTTTTAATATTATTTGATAAGACACTCTTGACTTCCCGATAAATAGAATTACGTTTTACTATATTGGCATAATGGCTAACATTTCTTGATGTTGGTGTAATCTCATAAACTTCTACTATATAAATTGAGGCGTCAATATTTCTAAAGGCTCCCTTGCCATAGACTTCACTAAAAATAGTTGCATGGTCGGGTTCTATATTTTCATCATTTAATTTGATTATTGCCCTATAAATTTCTTTATTACGCTCATCTATAAAATCATCTTCTTCTAAAATACCACGAACTTCAACTAGCTTATCAGAATCTATCATCAAGGCTCCTAAAACAGATTGCTCTGCCTGGAGTATTGCCTCATATTCATTATTGTTCATACTTTCTCTCCTTTCTTATAGGATAATGAAATAATTTTTAATTTTAGTAAGAATTTATTTAACTTCTTATTGCAATTTAATTATTAAAATTATTTTTCTACTACATGAACTTTTATCACACCTTCTACTTGGTTGTGCAGTTTTATTTTTACATTTGTGTAGCCTAATGATTGAATACCGTAAGGTAATTCAATTTTTTTCTTGTCAACTTTTAGGTCATGTTGTTTTCTTAATTCTTCTGCTACTTGTTTTGACGAAACTGAACCGAATAGACGACCACCCTCACCAGCTTTTACAAGTATTTTGATTTCTAATTTTGATAATTTTTCTGCGACTTCTTTAGCCTTAGCTAATTCTTCAGCCTTATCTTTTTCTTTACGTTGTTGTTGACCTCTTAATACTGCCATATTGGCATTATTAGCCTCTAAAACTTTTTTATTTGATAAAAGAAATTTTGCATAACCGTCAGCAATTTCTTTGACCTCTCCTTTTTTCCCTTTTCCTTTTACATCTTCAATAAAAATTACTTTCATTTAATTTACCTCACTTTTTAATTTTTTCTTCTTAATTGAATAATTTATTTTGAAATTAATATTTCTTCAATAGCCTTGATAAGTTCAACTTTTACATCTTCTAAATTATCTCCACTTATCTGCGTAGCAGCATTAGATAGATGTCCTCCACCACCCAAACGCTCCATAACAACTTGAACATTTAAGTTGCCTAAAGATCGGGCTGATATTCCTATTTTGTCTTTTCCTAATTTACCCACTACAAAACTAGCATCAATTCCTTTAATTGTTAAAAGTATATCAGCACTCTGAGCAAGCATAACATTAGTATATTCTTTATAGTCAGGAGCAAGAGATACTAAAATGTTATCAGCTATCTGAGTAGCCGAACTAATTATTTCTGCCCTATTAATAAAGTTTTCTAGTGGCTCTTTAAGAATTGCTTTTATTTTTATAGGGTCTGCCCCATTACTTCTTAAATAGGCTGCCACATCGAATGTTCTTGATCCTGTTCTTATAGCAAAATTTTGTGAATCAACAACAATTCCACCCAACATAATGGTTGCAGATAAATTATCTAATCTTTTACCCTTAGCTTGATATTCTATAAGTTCTGCTATAAGTTCAGAAGCTGATGAAGCATAGGGTTCTATATAGGTTAATAGAGGATTAGCAATTATATCTTCCCCTCTTCTGTGGTGGTCGATTATTACTTTTTTGTTAGCCTTATTTAATATGCCTACATCTATTACCCTGTCAGAATCTGACGTATCTACTATTACCAAAGTTGTTAGAGGTGTCATCAAGTCCCAAGCCTTATCGCTATCAACAAAAATTTCAGCTAAATTCTCTTCTTTTTCAATTTCGGTCATTATTTTTTTAATAGTTTCATCCTTATCACTATCATTTAAAACAATGTAACATTCCTTGTTATTAAGTTTTGCAAATTCGTAAATTCCTATACAAGCTCCTATGGCATCAAAGTCTGGTTGAATATGCCCCATAACTATAAGCCTATCACTTTCTTTTACAATATCAGCTAGGGCATTAGAAATGACACGCGCCTTAATACGAGTACGTCTTTCTTGAGGATTGGTTTTTCCTCCATAAAGTCTGATAGTACCGTCAACTTCTTTTATGGCAACTTGGTCGCCCCCTCTTCCTAAAGAAAGGTCTAAGGCTGTTTTGGAAAGTTCTCCCAATTCTGGTAAAAAGTCAGTTCCCAAACCAACACCAACACTAATTGTTACTTGGGTGTCAAATTCTTCTTTTAAATTTCTAATTTCATCTAGTATGGAAAATTTTTCTTTTTCTATAATTTTTAAGTCTTTAATATTAAGTAGACCTAAAAATCTATCTTCATCAGTACGCTTTAGATATACCCCATTTTTCTTAGCCCAATCAGTAAGCATACTTGTTATTTTTGAATCTAGTCTAGTCGCTACTTCATCTTCTAAGCCGTCATAAACTTCTTCTTGATTATCAATATTTATAGACATTACTACTGGTCGAGTATCCCTAAATCTCTGCATAACAACCTTAATTTCTGTAATATCAAAAAAATAAATATATCCACTATCTTTTTTATAGTTTACCCTGAAATATTTGTCTTCTATGATAAACTGGTTGTCGACTGATGCTTCTACTCCAAATAAAGATTTTATTTCTGGGATAACTTCTAATATATTTTCTCCTATAATATCATCTAAGTCTAAGTGCTTATAGATATAATTATTTGCCCATTCAATATTATTTTTTTCATCAATAATAATAATTCCAATAGGAAATTTATTAAGCCCCTTGTCAGAAGAATCCTTAATTTTATTTGTTATTTCGTTTACATACTCCTGATTAGTCTGTTCAATTTTTCTACCATACATATATGCTGGTAAAAACAAGCCAATAATTACAGCAAGATAGACAAAAAAACTGTATATATCAATTAATAATAAAATTATTCCTCCTAGTACCACAAAAGCAGTTGCAATACTAAGATAAAAATTTCCTTTTTTAAACATCTACTTACCTCCTTTATGCCTAGAGTACATTTCTCTAATTTGAAATACAGAATCGACAATTCCAATAATTTCAAATATAGAATTAAATAAATATGCAGATACAGCTAATAGTGTTTTTACAAACATATTATTTTTATTTTTAATTTCTACAAAATAAAAACAAGTGAACAAACCATTTAAGACAAAAATCCAACGGAATATATAAAGAGAATTTTCCAATATTAGTAGGCTCATATCATACTTATTACTTATTAATAGCTGTGCAAAGTACACGATAAAAGATAGTATCACATAGTAAATAGTATATCTTGAACGTACCAAAACATAACTAAACCTAGGAAATACTGGCGTTATTACCTTCTCTTTTGATAAAAATATTAGGCTATAATTTAATAAAATTAAAGAATATAAAAATATGGTAGAAAAGACAAGCGATGGGAAATGCCTTTTTATATCTTCAAAACTTAAACGTAATAAATCAACATCAATATTTGTTTGCAAGCTAACTACGCTTCTTATATATTCATCAATATAGTTTTGAATAGCTTGAGGATTGAAATTGATATAGCCTAATTTTATTAAAATGCTAAAGGATAAACTTATAGAAAAAAATAAAAATACTGCTGTGTAAACTAATATTAATATTTTTGAAAATCTATTAATTATAGAAAAATATATTATTAAAACTATAATAGTGTGTATTATCGTCCAAATAAGAGCATAGTAACTACCGAATAAAAGGGCAATTAATATGGATAATGAGGCAAGTGGTGTGAAAATTTTATAGCCCTTAGCTCCTAGTGTATATATGGCAAGAGAAACAGAAGCTATTCCTGTAATAAGCCATATATTCAAAACAATTCCTAACGAATTGATTAATAAATATGAAATACTGTGTAGCCATATTTTTTTTCTTTCTGGTTCTCTAAAGAAAAATTGTTTACTAAAAATTAATTGTAATTTTTTTTCAAACTTAGCAACTTCATTAGTCAATATAGTTGCCTCCTTAACAATTTGATTAATCTAAAAATTAATCTTATTTTTTAATTTTAATATATCTCAATCATTTTATTATACCCTATTAGTAATTTTTTGGCTAGTATATTGAAAATAAAAGAGCAGTTATCTTACATAGCTATCCTCTTATTTATTCTTTACTCTAAATTTTAATAGAAAAATACTAATTATTGATAATATTAATGTTATTAAAAATATGGATTTATTTTGGTTAAAACCAAGTAGACCATCTTTTAAATGTCTTGCCAAAACAACATATACGTAATCTCCATAATAAATTCCTAAAGCAAAAAAGGCTTGATAAACCCCCATACTTATATTGCGATAATATTTGTCGAAGTATTGCATAGCCATAGAAATTAGAAGATTATAGATACCTCCATAAAAAAAGCCGTTAAAAATATAAGCAACATAAACGATATAGGGATTATTAACATAAAGAGCTACTAAGAAAAATATTATGGCTAATAAGAATGAAAAAATCATAGTTCTTTGAATACCAAATTTTTTAGCAAAATAGGTTCCAGCCAGTATTCCGGCAATTAATTGTGGCAGGGCAAAAACAGTATCCATATAAGCTAACATAAGAGGCGACATTTTCAATTCAACCTTGCCAAAAGTAAGCATATTAGCCCCACTCGTTGAAAATTTTATAAAGGAAACTAATAGGGCTAAAAGACAAATATAAATAAAACTCTTATGTTTGATTACTACTTTTAATTTATCAAATGAAAAAATTTTTTCTGTCGGTATGTAATCTTTCATCTTAAAACTTAAAATAAATGTTAGTAAGGCTAAAAATCCAGCAAAAAGCCACATAAAATTATAATTTTTATATTGGTCATAAGTAAACAGATATTGTATAGGTGCTGCTATAAACTCTGCCAGAAGTGGTGCTACCGATAGGATAGAAACCGACACTACCACTTCATCACTTTCAAATGTTTCTGAAAAAATAACATTAAACATGGCTAGCATGGTAGCTCCAAGACCCAAAGCTAGAGATGAAAAATAAAGGCTATCATAAGAAGGTTTATAAAAAACTAAAAATGATGAAACCACTAAAGTAAATAAGGCTATCTGAATAAAGAATTTTCTTTTCTTTAAAATATCACTTATAACAAACATGGGTAGCCTAACAAATAAACTCATTAAACCATAAGCAGCAGCTATTTGGGCTGCCATTTCTGCCGTTAGGGACAAGCCTCCTTGTTCTGCGGGAGTTATGGCATATAATTTTCTATATGCCCTAATAATACTTATTGTTGACCAAAATAAAACTAAAATCCAAAAAATAATAATTTGATTTTTATTTAATTTATATTTTTTTGTTAAAAAAATAACGACAGCTAAAATTATAAAAATCATTACAATAGAAAATAAAATTTTAATCTTTCTCAATCCTCTCTTATATATTTTCCTATACATTATAGCAAAAAAAATTTTTTTATACTATTTTAATTAATTCAAAACAAAAGTGAGATTATTAATAACCTCACTTTTTAAATTTTATTTTTATTTTATTAAATTCTAATAAGAATTTTAATTTTTTGATTTATATTTTCATTTATAATAAATATTTATTATTTTTTATATAACTATTAAGCTACATTAAAAATTACATTTATAAATTATATTAATTTAAAATTATCTTTGTAAAATAAAATCTTGTAAATAAAAAATTTAATTCTTATTAATAATCTGCTATGCCTAGAGCTATTTTTGCATAGCGAGACATTTTATCCTTTGTCCAAGGTGGATCCCAGATTAATTCAACATCTACTGCTTTTACTTCGTCAATACCTAGCATAGCCATTTCTACCTGTTCAATAATTAGCGGAGCTAGGGGACAACCCATAGAAGTAAGTGTCATTTCTACGATTGCATGACCTTCATCATTCATCTTAACATCGTATAACAAACCAAGATTTACTATATCAATACCTAATTCTGGGTCTATAACCGTTTCTAAAGCCTCAATAACTCTATCTTTTAGTTCTGACATGTGTGCTTCCTTTCTATTTTTTTATTATTATAACATATTTATTTCTTTTCTGGATAGCGTCTAGCTACATCTTTCAATTTTTCAGTAATAATATCCTTGGGGTCTACTCCCATGTGATAACACATAGATAAAGAATAAATTAGAACATCTGCCAACTCATCACAAACTGCCTTTTTGTCAAAATTATTGTCCTGCCACTGAAAATGTTCCAAAAGTTCTGCCGCTTCAATAATAATACTACGAGCCAAATTCGCCTCCGTATTAGATTCTATCCAGCCTCTTTTTTCCCTAAATTCTACAATAGTTTTCTTCAATTCTTCCATAATGTTCCCCCTATAAATTTATTTAATAACTTCCCTATTTTTTAAGTCTGTATGTAGTTTATTAAATTCAAATATTGTCAATGTTTCACTTCTCCTACTAGGTTCTATACCCAAACTTTGACAAGCTGACAACAAAGATTCTTTTTTATCTTTTCCAGAAATTGCAATAAGATTATTCATTAAAGTTTTACGACGCTGAGCAAAACAATTACGTACAAAATTAAAAAATTCTTCTGTATCTGCAATATAAATATCCTTTTCCTTTTTAGTCATAATTTTCACCACTGCACTCTCAACATTAGGAGCTGGGACAAAAACTTTTTTAGGTACGGTAAATAAATATTCAACATCAGTATAATAATTTAATAATATGGTTAAAGAATTATAATCTTTCGTTCCGACTTTAGCATTCAAACGATTAGCAACTTCTTTTTGCATCATAACCACATAACCGTCTATTAAACTTGTATTTTCTAATAAATGAGTTAGGATTGGTGTGGTAATATAATAAGGTAGATTTGCAACTACCATAATCTTAGAACAAGTAGAAAATTTTTCCTTAATAATTTTATCAACATCAACCTTTAATATATCCTTATTAATGATTTTTACATTATCATAAGCAGCTAAGGTATCTGCCAAAATCGGCAATAATCTGCCGTCTATTTCAAAAGAAATCACCTCTTTTGCTGACTTGGCTAAAACTTCTGTTAAAGAACCAATACCAGAACCTATTTCTATAACTCCAGTATCCTTATCAATACTAGCTGAATTAACTATTTTATTTAAAATATTACTATCAATTAAAAAATTTTGACCTAAACTCTTCTTAAAATTAAAATTATATTTTTTTAAAATTTGAAAAGTTTTTTTAGAAGTTCCTATCATACATAATCCTCTATCTTTTTCATCGTTTCTATCAATTTTTCTTTAGAAATACTATACATATTCAACTTATTTAGTAGCTGTTTGCCATTTGTATATTCAATATTCAGCTCTTCACACAACTTTTCCCTAAGTATTTTTGACAAGCTACCCCCAACCAAACCAAGTTCTATCAACAAATCATTACTTATATCGTATTTCAGCTCACTAGCAGGAGTATAACATTTTTCCAAAGCAAAAATAATATCTTCCTTGCTCGCAGCTTCGATACCTATTTTACCCTTACTATCAATAGCTTTTTTACTAGAAATATAAGCATGCTTAGCAGTAGGAATATGACGTTCAATTATATTTCTAATTCTCTTGCCAGCATAATCAGGGTCAGTTAAAACTATTATACCACGATTTTTATTTAAAACTTTTAATCTTTCCAATTTTTCTCTAGTAATAGCTGACCCGTTCGTTTCAAAAGTATCACAATCAAAAGCTTCTTTCACCCTATTTGTATCATCTCTTCCTTCAACTACAATAATTTCTCTTATTCTCATTTCTTATCCTTAAAAAATTTATTCTACTTATAATAACACATTTCAAAATTCCTAACAATTAAAAAATAAAGTTTTAAATTTTAAAATATAATTTTTCAGCAAAAAATATAATTTTGATAATTTCAAATTAAAAATAATTTTTACTATAAGAAATAAATAAAAAACTACTTAAAATTTTTAAAAATATACTAGCTCTTATCAATTAAAAAACAAAATAAAAATTATTAATTTTCTTTATACATTCTAGCAAACTATTTCATATTTTATTGTATTGACTAGGCTTATTTTTACTAGTTATAATTAATTTGTAACAAATAATAAAATAAAATTTGGAGGTTATTATTTAATGACTAATAATTGGTTAAACTTAGAAAATAAAGTAGCAGTAGTAACAGGTGCTTTAGCTGGAATGGGTTCAAAAATTTGTAAAAAATTTGCTATGCAAGGAACAAATGTTGTCTTAGTAGATTTATTAGTAGACAAAGCAAGAGAGTAGGCTAAAGAACTTAACACTAAATACCGAGTAAAAACTTTAGAAATTAAATGTAATACTACAAGTGAAGAATCGGTAGACGCGGCAGTGAAATTAGTAAAGGAAGAATTTTGACGTGTCGATATTTTAGTAGACGTGTTGATATTTTAGTAAATACAGTAGCGATTTTACACTTTGCTCCATTTGAAGATTTAGATATGGCTGATTATGATGCAACTATCAACGTAAACATCAAGGGATATTTCTTAATGACACAAGGTTTTGGATGTGTAACGATTGAACAAAAATACGGAAATATAGTTCACATATCATCAATAGCTCCTCACTTCCCAGAAAGATACTCTGGTGCATACACAATGACAAAAGCAGCAGTAAATATGTTATCTAAACAAGTTGCAGCTTAGTGGGGAAAACATGGAGTAAGAAGTAATTTTATCCTACCTTGCTTTGTACAAACTCCATTATCAGCCAGTTTTTATGCTGACCAAGAAGTAGAAGAAGGACGTAAACGACTAACAGCTTCTAAACGTATAGGTAATGTTCAAGATGTAGCTAACGCTGTTCTTTACTTATCAAGCGACCTCTATAATTATACAAACGCTACAAGATTTACGATTATAAGGTGTCTTTGATATTATAATGGGTGATATGACACCAAAACCAGGTGGCAGACGTGGTTAAGCAATAGAATATTTAAAAAATAGAAAAAAATAAAAGAAGTGGAAAATTTCCACTTCTTTTATTTTAATTTACTGTGTGAATTTGAATATATAAAGTAAACAGCTAATCCAATAAACAACCATACAAAGAAGATTAACCAAGTTAATGAACTAACAGTAAATAATAATAAAAATCCGAATATTAAAATAGCTATTCCTGGCAATACTGGAACTGCTGGCATAACAAATCCTCTTTTAGTATCTGGATGTGTTTTTCTAAATACTATTGTTGAATAAGAAACTAACATGAATCCTATCATAGAAGATACATTTGCTATTTCTGATAATTGATCAAGAGGTAAAAAGCCTGTAAAAATAGCAGCGGAAATACCTACTAACCAAGTTATAGTACTAGGTACATGTTTTTTGTTAACACTAGTTAAAGCTTTAGGTAACAAGCCGTCACGAGCCATTGTAAAACCAATCCTAGCACTTGCAAAAATGAATGACAAGACTCCTGCCATAAGTCCTATGGTCGCTCCTAGAGAAATTATACCTGCAACTTTGGTTTGACCAACTTTATTTAAAACATAAACAAGAGCATTACCTGAACCTAATTCAGAATAATGAACTGCTCCCGTTAAAACAAGACAAACCATCATATAAATTATAGTACATATTAATAACGTGATAATAATTGCCCTAGGCATGGTTTTTTCAGGATTGATTGTTTCTTCTGATGAAGTTGATATAGCATCAAAACCTAAATAAGCAAAGAATACAGTTGTCGCACCTAACATTACACCATTAACCCCAGTAGGAGCAAAATTATCAGTCAAATTATGTGGTTGAACATAGAAAGCACCTACTATAATAAATAAAACTACTACTCCTATTTTTATAAATACCAAAAAATTATTGATAATTTTACTTTCACTTGTTCCTCTTGAAATAATAAATGTAAGTAGCAATACAAGTAATATAGCAGGGATATTCCCATAACCGCCTTCTTTTGGTATGTTTAAAAATTCCTCTGGCAGGTTTATATTTAAGCCTGCTAGTAATGAATTAAAATATTTTGACCAACCAGCAGCAACAGCGGCGGCAATAATTATATAACCCCCCATAAGTACCCAACCTATTCCGTAAGCACCAATTTCTCCAATTGAAACATACATGTAAGTATAAGTACTACCACTAGATGGTAAAGCAGAAGCCATTTCTGCATAACATAAAGCTACAATTGTACAAGCAATACCTGCTATTAAAAAAGAAAAAATTATAGCTGGTCCTGCACTAGCTGAGGCTATACCTGTAAGAACCATTACTCCAGAACCAATAATTGCACCTAAACCAAATAAAATTAAGTCTATTGTTTTCAGTGTGGGAGTAAGGGTTTTTTTCTTATTTTCATTCAGTATATTTGTAATAGATTTTTTTCTAAAAATACTCATATTAATATCCTCCTTTTAATAAATATAAACACAGTATAAACTGTTTTAAAATTATAACAGAAAAGAAAAGAAAAGAAAAGTGAAATATGCTTTTTAATTTTTAAAATAATTATATTGTTATTTTAAATTAAAAGTTATTATCATATTTATAATATTAATATGAGAAATAAAAATGTTTAGTTTAAACTATTTCTATTTTAGAAAGCTTTTGCTACTTCTACATATTCATATCCTAAATCATCCGCTACTGCTTTGTAAGTTACATGACCATTTAGAGTATTTACTCCACCTGCTAATTCAGGAAAACGTTCAATTGCTCTTTCTAATCCTAGGTTTGCAATAACTTTAATATATTTAGAAGTTGCATTACATAAAGCATGAGATGATGTGATTGGTACAGCCCCAGGAATGTTAGCTACAGAATAATGTAAAATTCCTTCTTCTACAAATATTGGTTCAGAGTGGCTTGTCGCACGTCCTTCAGTATATTCTGTTGACCCACCTTGATCAATAGCTACATCAACAATTACAGAACCTTTTTGCATACTTGCTACCATTTCTTTTGTTACTAATTTAGGTGCTTTAGCTCCAGGAATTAATACAGTAGAAATTACTAAGTCTGCATTTTTTACTGCTTGAGCTATGTTTGCTTTTGTTGAATATAGAGTTTCTATATCACGACCAAATTGGTTAGATAATTCTGTTAATCTATCAATATTAACGTCTAATACTGTAACGTTTGCTCCAAGACCAACAGCAGCTGTTGTAGCAGCAGAACCAGCAATACCTGCACCTACAACTACAACTTTACCAACTTTAACACCTGGCACACCTTGAATTAATAATCCTTTTCCTCCATGAGGTTTTGTTAAGAATCTTACACCTTCTTGAACAGCCATTCTTCCTGCTACTTCACTCATCGGTCTTAGTAATGGTAAACCTCTTCCAACTCTAACTGTTTCAAAAGCTATACCTGTTACTTTACTATCTACAAGTGCTTTTGTTAGGTGTGGTTCGGCGGCTAAATGTAAATAAGTATAAATTAATTGCCCTTCTCTAAAGTATTTGTATTCAGATTCTAGTGGTTCTTTAACTTTGTATATTAGTTCAGCTTTGCTCCATACTTCTTCTGCTGTATCTAATAAAATAGCTCCTGATGCTTCATACTCAGAGTCAGTAATTCCTGAACCTAATCCTGCTCCTTTCTCGACGAACACTTCATGTCCAGCTGAAACAAGTTCTTGTACTATTCCTGGTACAGCCGAAACTCTGTTCTCGTTATTTTTTATTTCTGTTGGTATTCCTATTTTCATTATACCCCTCCTTAGTATTTTGTTTTGTACATTTATATTCTAACATAAGCATAGCATTTTGAAAACACTTTATTTTATGAATTAATTTTATCAAAATGTTTATTTTCAATACATCATTCTATTATTTGAAATGTGTTTTGTAAATTAATAGTCTACTGTATTATATTTTTCCAATAAAATAAACCTTATAAAGTCCTAATGCAACTAATTAATTACTATATATCTCCTATATAAAAATATTGAACTTAGGTACAAAATAAATTATCATAAAATTTTTCTCCACTATAATTATTACCCATTTTTAATACTTGACATATTTTAATTAGATTCTTTCTTGTATTAAATTATAATTACTAAATCATTGCAATGTAGGAAAAACATCTTTTTTAAAAATTTTGACATTTCATTAATTATAACATTATTTTTATACATAAATATTTTATCTGAAATAAATTAAAAAATTGATTTTAAATTTTTTTGACAAATATATCTACCATCTTTAAAAATTTTTAAAACTTTCTATAGTAGCTAAATTAAAAATAAAAATTAATTATTTCTATTTAAAAGCAATTATACTTTATAAACAAAAAATATTTTAAAGGATTATATATTTTATAAAACTTACTGACCTACTTTCTCCAGTAAATTGTTTGAATTCTGTGGCATCTTGATAAATCATCATGTCAAGACCGTTTATTATTTCTTTACAGCCAGCTTCTTTTGATAATTCCATTGTTTTAGTTTCACGAGGATTGTAATACATTCGTTAACTACTAAATCTTTTTTGAAGAATGATACATCAGGAATTACTGATTCTTCTTGAGGTTTCATTCCTACTCCAGTAACTTGAACAAAAAGTCGCTTTGGTTCATTTTTTCTTTAAATAAATCAAGATTATAAAAAGTACATAGTTATGCTGTTCAATCTGTTGTTTCGTTGATTTTTGCTACCCGTTTTTTCATAGGTTCAAAGTATTTGTCTTCCAGTGAGACGATATTAATTTTTCCTACTCCATTAATAGCCGTTTTAGAGATGATACTTGTTGCTAGATCAGTCGCACCTAAAATAGTTAAAGTTTTCCCTTTTGTATTATATCTTCTTTCTTCAAGAGCCATTATACAACCTGTTCCATCAGTAGTATCTCCTAGTAAGTGTTCATTGTTATTTACTAATGTATTAACCTCTCCTTCCAGTTTTACAACTGGCGTTAAGTCGTCAATGAATTACGGACTTTTTGTGAATTTGAGTTCATAAAAATAAAAGCTCCTAAAATTAATTTTTTCACTGTTATTGTACACCCTAAATTTTCTATTGTCTAATTAATAAAAACAATAAAATTAATAGATTTTTTTCATACTTTGATATATAATCAAATTTAAATATTATTTAAATATAAAAATGGAGGCTATTAATATGAATCTATTTCATCTTAAATATTTTATTAAATTAGCAGAGTTAGAACATTATACCAAAGCGGCAAAAGAATTAAATATAACTCAGCCCAGCCTTAGTCATGCAATAGCTAGCTTAGAAGAAGAAATAAATGTAAAACTCTTTGAAAAAAAAGGTAGAAATATTATTCTTACAAAAACTGGAAACATATTTTTTAATATAATTAAAGCTGCAGTTACCAATATAGATGACGCCGTTGATTATGTACAAAAAATAAATGCTGGAGATGGATTAATAAATATTGGATTTTTAAGGACCTTAGGTGTATCTTCAATACCTACCTTATGTAGAAAATTTAAAGAAGATAATAAGGACAAGGAAATTAATTTTAACTTTTATAACGGTTTTTCAGAAAGATTGATAGCAGGCTTAAAAAGTGGCGAGTATGATGTAGTATTTACATCTAAAATAAATAGTGATGAGTCTATAGAATATGTCCCCTTAGGAAAACAAGAACTTCTTTTAATAACTCCTAAAAATCATGAGTTAAGCGACAGAAACACTGTAAGTTTAGAAGAAATTTTAAAATATGATTTTGTAGGTTTCCAAAAAAATACAGGTTTAAACAATATAATTATGCCCAACTTTGCAAAAATAAAAAAATACCCTCATATAAAATACACAGCAGAAGAAGACCAAGTAGTTGCTGGTTTGGTTGCACAAGGATTTGGAATTTCTATAGTTCCAGATATGCCAATTTTAGAAAGTTTAGATCTTAATAAAATACACATAGAAGACATAGAACAAAATAGAATTTTTTATCTAGCCTATTTAAAAGACCCGGTGAACATACCTGTTGTTTATGAATTTATAAAATATGTAAGTAATTATAAATTAAGTAAATATATAAAAACATATTAAAGGCTTGCTAAATTTTAGCAACTTTTTTATTTATAAATTTTTTCTTGTATTAGTATTAATTGTCCATAGGCAGCGGTTATTATAATATCTGGATTTAAAATTTTTAATTCATTAAATACTTCTTCATCATGGCTAATATTAATAGGTTGTAAAACTTTTATATTATGTTCTTCTGCTAATACTTTTACAGGAGAAGGAGTTAGTATTTTTTTTCTCCCTATTTTTTTATCTGCTTGTGTTATTACTAAATCGACACCAAAATCATCTATCAACATTTTCAGCATTGGAACTGAAAAATTAGGTGTTCCCATAAATGCTATTTTTTTATTTTTCATAACAAATATTCTCCTGAAATTTAATCATAATAATTATACTATGCTATTAAAAAAAAATCAAAAAATGCCCTTATAAAAAGAAAAATACCAAATTCATTTTAAAATTTGGTATTTTATATTTATTTACAATTTAATTATATCTCTGGCTATTTTATCCAAATTATTTATATTTATAAAAGTATTTGTAATAAAATATGCTTGTTTAGAGTTTATCGAATTTTCCGTAGCTTGTCTAGCAATATTAAAATTATTTTCAGTAACAAGTATTTTTTCAGAAATTAACTCAATATCTTCTTTTCTACATTAAATAATTTTGAAAAAGTTATGTTTTAAGTCCTAACATACATATAACCATCATAAATAGCATATTATCATAAGATTTATTTATAAACTAATCTTTTTATAATTAAAATATATCCTAAATAAAAATAAACCATCATATATTCAACATAGTAAGTATTATATATCTAATAATTTCTCATCTCTTACAAAGACATTTTTATTAAATCTATTAATTTGAGAAACACATAACTAAGCTAGATGAAATTATTTAGTGCTTATTTATAACTTAAAATTTTTCTATTCACTTGAATTAATACTTATTATTAAGCACATTTCTATTTCTAATTATTTTATATTAAAATAATTAGTTATTTTTTATTATTACTAATTATTATAGTTCTAAATAAAATTCTACAAAAATTTATTTTTAATTTAAGGTCAATATATGCTATAATATTTAAGATAATTTTTGAAAGGATAAAAAATGAGCGACATTAAAAATAATAAAGGTTTAGTTACAGAAGAAAAAGTTATTTTTCGTGTTTGTGATGAATGCCTTGGCGTAAACTTAAAAACTTTAATACCAAAACTTAAAAAGAAGGCTCCCAATGCTGAATTTATTATAGGATGTCAATCTTATTGTGGACCGGGTAGAAAACAAACTTTTACTCTGGTAAATAGTAGAATTTGTATAGCCGATACAGAAATTGAATTAATGCCTCTTGTTGATGAAAAATTAAAGGAAAAAGTATCAGCTGAAGATGAGGAAAAATATTATAAACGCATGCAACGCAGGCTAGAAAGAACTTTTTACTTTGTTGTGCCAGAAAATACCACAATAAAAAGAAATGAAAATTTTTCAATTACTAAAGAGGGAATTATTGCAAGAAAAGCCAGCAGGTCATTCTTGGATAAGGTGGAAATATCTTCTAATCTTGACACGAGTAAAGAAGGGGTTTATGAAATTATATATTCAGTTGATATAGAAGGAAAACACTATACGAGAACTAGATTAATTACAGTAGAATAGAGTATATTATATCCTAATAAAATATTAACAATTCAAAAAATTTTTACTCTACTCTAAAAAACATAAAATTATATTAATAATTAGAAAAAGAAAATTCTAAAATTATTTACTTTTATGAAATCTGTGTTATAATAAAGCTATAAAGGATAAGGAGGTATCTATCATGGAAAACAGATATTCAAAAATTCTAGTCGCAGTTGATGGTTCAAGACAAGCAGAATGGGCATTCAAATATGCAGTATCAATCGCAAAACGTAATGAAAATGCGCACTTATATATAGCTTCAGTAATTGATGCTACAATAGCAACATCTGGTCTATCAGACCCATACATTTTTAATTCTTTTTACAAAAAAACTAAGGCTTTAGTTGAAAGTTATGTAGCAGTTGCTAAAGAAGAAGGACTAAATCATGTACATGGTATCGTTGAACAAGGTATTCCCAAAATAGTTCTTAGTGAAGATATAGTTGACGAAAAAGATATTGACCTAGTGGTTTGTGGCTCTTCTGGTTTAACAGGATTCAAGAGAATGCTTATGGGATCTGTATCAGAAGGAATAGTGCGTTATGCTAAATGTGATGTTATAATCATCAAACAAAAATCTATACCAGAAGATTTCGAACCAAAAATTGCTTTACAATTCCAAAAAGAAGATTAATTTATTATAAAATCTGCAATTTATTTTGCAGGTTTTTTATTTTAAATAAATTTTTATAAAAAATTAGTGTAGCTTTTTTTGCACTAATCTATTTTATTTTAAAATAATTTCTTATTAATTTCCCTGAAAATAAATTTTATTAGTATGCAATTTCTGTATTAATAATTTACTTTTTTAAATAAATATTTATTAGCTTGTTTTTAAAAAATATCTTTAAAACTTTATTCAATTTTAATAAAAAATTTTTATACATACCTATTAAAAATATAAAAAAATTAGTGTAAGTTTCTCCCTCACACTAATTTCTTTTTATAAAACTATTTCTTAAATTTGATAAAAATAAAATCCTACTTTACCCTAGTCATAATTTTTAATATTCTATCTTTTGTTTCAAGATTTAGGCTTATTCTTTCTGCAATTCCTTTTTTATCAAAATAAAGAACTTCATCACAACTACTACATAAAAATTCATAATCGTGCGTAATAATAAATATAATTATTTCCTTATTACTTATTTCTTGAATGAGATTTGATAATTCCTTCATGTTGATAAAATCTAAACCACTTGTTGGCTCATCAAATATTAAAATCTTTTTGCCTGACAGGAGGGCAGAAGCGATGGCAACACGCTGTTTTTCTCCTCCTGATAGGGTGTTGGGATGCCTATCAAGCAAATGGTTTAACTTTAATTTAGTAACTATATTATCAAAATTTCTTAAGTCTTTACAACCCAACTTTATTTCTGTTTCTACCCTGTTAGTAAATAGTTGATAATTGACATCTTGCATAACTTGAAAACAAGTATTTACTAAATCTTTTTTCTTCAATTCTTTACCGCTTAAAATTAGCTGACCTTTTGATTTTAAAAATCCTGACAGAGCATTTGCAAAAGTAGTCTTGCCACAACCATTATCTCCTATTATGGCATAAACTAAACCACTAGGGAAATTTTCTTCCCTATGAATAAGATTTCTATTATTTACCTTATATTCAAAATTTTTTAATTGCAAATAATTTTTACCAATATTTTTTAATTTCTTGTCTGCTAACTTGACCAAGTTCAAATCTAATTGACGTGTGCGACAATGACTGCCGTCAAAATTTTTTAAGTCCTCACTAAAAAATTCATGAATAATTTTTCCATCTTTAACTATAAACATTCTATCAATTAAATTTTTCAGGTAGTATATCCTGTGTTCTGCTATGACAATAGTCTTACCCTGTTTTTTTAATTTAGAGATAATATCAGCTATTAAAGATATGGCTTTAAGGTCAAGGTTGCTTGTTATTTCATCAAGAACATAAATATCAGCATCTAACATCATGCTAGCCATAAAGGCTAATTTTTGTTTTTCTCCCCCACTAATTTCTAAAATATTTCTGTCTAGTAAATTTTCTGCTTCAAATTCTTTAACCAAAAAATTTATACGTTCTAAAATTTTTTGAGGAGCAAAACCAAAATTTTCCATACTAAAGGCTAATTCACTTGTAGAATCTAGATGAAAAAACTGATTTTTTGGATTTTGAAAAACACTTCCTACAATACTAGAAAATTCGGTTAAATTATCGCCAATTTTTAGATGAGCAAGCTTCATACTACCACTAAAGCCACCCTCAAAAAATTCTGGGGCTAGGCCATTTAACATTCTTAAAATTGTAGTTTTCCCACAACCAGACGAACCCGTAAATAAGACACATTCACCCTTAGAAATTTTTAAATTTAAGTTTTCTATATTTAATTTTTCAGACTTGCTATATTTAAAATTAAAGTCTTTAAATTCTATCATAATTTACCTACTAACTATATAACTTAACTCCTCAAATTTTCGTTGAATAACCAAGTTACTATATCTTAAATATAAATACAAAAACTACTAATTTAACTAAAAATATCATAAATAAATAATCAGTAATTTTAAATTTTAATACTTGTATAGAACTTGCTTTACCCTTGTGTTCAATCCCCCTACACAAGCAAGATATTGATAATTCATTAGCTATGTTGGTACTTATAATTACATAGGGAACAAAAACATATTCCATAAATTTTAAGGGGTGTCTAAAATAGTAAAAAGGACTATTCCCTACACCCTTAATCTTCAAAGAATTTTTTATCATACTATAATCAGCTAACATAACAGGAAAAAACCTGAAAACAACTGCCAAGACGATAATTACACTATTGGATAGTTTAATCTTGCGTAAAAAAGTTATTAACTCAGAAACCTTAGAACTACCAACCAATACCATACCTGCACATATAGGAAAATAAACCGTCTTAAACAACAAAGAACTAAATAATATAAGATTGTCTATAAAACCCAGACTCCCTACCTTAGCTAAAAATAATTCATAAAGTGTAAATAATAGGTATATGGCATATATTCTTAAAGCCCGATACTGATTAAAAAATATAAAAACTATTAGGGTGAAAATAGTTGCTAGTATTAGATGTTCATAAATTGACATTTTTTTAAACATAAAAACATTGGCAAGTAAAAGTAGCAATATTTTTGTTCTAATATCTAATCTTAGATTCATTTTATAAGCCTGCTTTGTCAAAATTTCTAAAATATAATTTTCTTCCTATGTATGTTCCTAGTGCAGAAAAAACAATAGTTAGCACAACTACAACAATAAAAATATTCATACTTGAATTAGACATTACAAAATCTATTTTTTCTGGGCTGAAACCTCTGGCTTTTAAGTGTTCAATATAACTATCACGCATAAAGTACATAGGCATCAAAGCACCTAGCCCACCCAATGTGAAGAAAATATAAGAAAGATACTCATTATTTTTTCTAAAGAAATATTCTGCTAGTAAACCTCCTAAAATAGTAATAGGAAAGGCAATATATGGATGCCCTGATAAAAGTAAAAAGACACCAATTATAAAAGCTGCAATAAACACGGCATAGTCTTTTTTTATTTTATTAAATATTAGGGTATAGGCAGGTGCGGCAAAAAGTCCTGTTGCTACCGTAGTAAAAACAGAAAAATATAATTTACCAGCAAATAAAACAGAAAATACCCCTGCACAAACTCCGAGACCTACTGCCATTAGTAAAATTAAAAGTAGGGTATATAGCCCTAAAGTTATTAAATCTTTTGTTTTCAACTTATTATCATTTTCTTTATTAATATACTTTAATTCAGTCATAATAACTACCTACACTAATTCCTTTATTACTGCCAAGGCCGCCTCAAAATTTGGTTCTGAACTAACTTCATCACACAATTCTAAATATTTAACTTGACCACTTTTATCTAAAACTATAACTTGACGAGCCAATAATTCTATATCCTTAATCAGGCCCCCGACATTATTTTCAAAATCTCTATAACGATAATCTGAAACAGTGATAGCATTATTTACATCTTTATCTGCACAAAATCTATTAAGCGTAAAAGGCAAATCTTTCGATACCGTAACAACTACTAAATCTTCATAATTTTTTACTTCTTGATTAAATCTTACAGTTTGCATAGCACAGATACCAGTATCTACTGAGGGAAAAGCATTAACAACTATAATCTTTCCAGCATAATCTGCCAAATTAAAATCTGTCATATCCTTATTAACTGCCTTAAAATTTGGAAACTTACTACCAATTTCTATCCCCTTAAAAGTAACTTCGACTGGACGTCCCTTAAATGTAATATTTTTATTCATAATTTCTACTTCCTTCCTAGAATACTATATATTATAATATTATAATATCATAATTTATTATAAAAGAGAATAGTTATCAATTGAAAACATGTAATAAAAATTATAATTCTAGTCTGAATAGTGGTAGGCTAAACGAGCAGACCCATCTTCTACATAAATAATACCACAATACTGAAAATTATTTTTTGTAATGAGTCTTTGCATTAGCAAATTATCTTCGTGTGTGTCTATCCTTAAATCTGAAATTTGCCTTTTACAATATGATATAGCAAAATCAAAAATTCCCTTTTTACTACCCCTACTTGCTATTCTATGAATTGCTGCATAGTCATTATCATTAAGCCAATTTCCTTCTATATAATTATAAGTTTCGTCCATACCAAAGATAAGGGCAAAGACACCATAGATGTTTTTTTCATCTCCAACAACATAGAGTTGCCCCTTTTTTATATCATCAACTAATAATTCTTTCTTAGGATGATTATTTCTCCACTGCTGAGGATTATTATTTGCAATCATAAAATTTCTTGCAATAGAATATATAAGTAATACTTCCTCTAAATCTTCCATTCTTGCTTTTCTAACTTTCATTACTTAACCACCTCTTATATATTAAAATTGATAATATAGCCCAAGATAAACCCATTGAAAATCCAGCTATAAGATCAGTCGGATAATGAACTCCTAAATAAATTCTAGTAAAGCAAATAAATAAACTAAAAATTATAGCTAAAGAGTATATAAACAAAATAATCTTTTTATTTTTTATATTTTTTGTTAGGATATAAGCCAAAAGAATATATATTATTGCAGATGCCATAGCATGTCCACTCGGAAAAGAATAACCCTTAACAGAAATTAAATTTTCTATATAAGAAGCTGAATAAGGTCTAGGTCTTGCAAAAATATATTTTAAAATTCTATTTAGGAAAAATGCCCCTAACAAACTACTCATAGCCAAGAAAATAGCTAATTTCAATTCTTTCTTTAATATTAATATCAAACAAACTACAAGAACTAAAATTGTTAAAAATAAAGAACCACCCATGTGAGTAATAGTTACAATAATTTTAGTCATATTAATATTTCTTATTTCTAAAATATAAGACCAAATTTTATTATCAATTTGCCACTTATTATTACTAGGTTCACCCAAACCAAATAAAATAATTATAAAAAAAGGTAAACTACTGATAAGACTTAATAAATATAAATTTTTATTTTTCATTATTTATATTTTCTCCATTCAGAAAAATTTTAATTTTATTATATATAAATTTTTATAATTATAGCAAAAGTTTTGATAAAGTAAAAAATATTTAAATAAAGCTTAATATATTGAACAAATATATATTATAAAATAAAAATCTACATTTTATATAAGAAAAAACATACTAACTTCATAAAAAATATTAAAAACGACAAAAAAAAACAAGAAAATATCATGAATTAAAAATATTTAAAACTAAAATAAAAGGCTTAAGGACTTATGGATATTAGACTAGAATAATAGAGGACTTTAGGACTTCAGCATTATAGAAAGGCTAGAGAACTTAAAAAGTGTAAAGTAATTTATAAAACTATAAAAATAGATAAAGACAAAAGTTATTTATAGGATTAAAATTATAGGGCTTGATATATTAAATGCTAAGTAAGCACAAATTACTTCTACACTACTATAGGCTTTAGTTTATTTTAAAACTGTATATTTGCCCTTACTCTATCCTTATAAATTTGATATCACCAAACTTAAAAAAACTAGGACAAAAATTGCTAAAGAAAGTAGAGGAAAATTTAATAATGAAACTTCTATAATAAAAAATATAAAAGTAGTAAAGATTAAATGTTTGAAACTATGAAAATTGATAAGTTCTTTAGCAAAATTCACTTTAAAAAGTTTTATTTGAGAAAGTGGGAAAGAATTTGCTTGTTAAAAAGAAATTGAGAAAATGGGAATAGAGCCATATTTTTCTTACTAGCTATTCAGCCTGATAAAGAGCTAGTAAAAAAAGCCTAACTAATTGCTTATAGGCTATTGTAGCAAGGAAATTTATTTACTTAAAATTAACTTGGTAGAATTAATAAAAAATTTAATGGAGTTTTACAATAGATCTAGAAAATCGCTTAATTGTCAAACTCCATTTGATATGTTTATTCTAGCATTTAGTTTTACCTGTGTTTCTTAATATTTTATATTTTTAATATATTTTCATAGCTTAATCTATTAATGAAACTTTGATAAAGTTAGTAGTTCCTACACTACTCTTACCTGCATTTACTGGGATACCTCCAGTTATGATAATTGCATTATCTTTTTTAGCATAACCAGATTCAACGGCAATATCTTTTGCAGTTTCTAACATTTCATCTGTTGAAGTTACTTGATGAGAAACTTTTGCATCCACTCCCCATACTAAACTTAGTCCTCTAGCTACTTTTTCACTTGGAGTAACTGCTAGGATTGAAGCGTTAGGACGATATTTAGAAATTAGACGGGCTGTTTGACCTGATTCTGTATAAGTTACTATGGTATGCAAGTCTAAATTAAGGGCCGTATAGCCAACAGAAATACCTATGGCATTCGTAACATTACATTTTTTATCAGTTTTTGATCTTTCTTTGATAATGCTTGAATAGTCCTGCATATCTTCTGCACGTTTGGCGATTGTTGCCATTGTTTCTACCGATTCAACAGGATAAGCACCCGCGGCTGATTCTCCAGATAACATTATTGCATCTGTACCATCAAAAATAGCGTTAGCTACATCTGATACTTCTGCACGTGTTGGTCGTGGATTTTTTTGCATTGAATCTAACATTTGTGTAGCAGTGATAACAAATTTTCCAGATTTATTACAACGACGAATAATATCTTTTTGGATAATCGGCACTTCTTCTGCTGGAACTTCTACACCTAAATCTCCACGAGCAATCATAATTCCCTCTGATACTTCTAAGACTGATTCTATATTATCAACACATTCTTGGCATTCTACCTTAGGAATTATTTGAACGTGTTCGCAACCTTCTTCTTTTAAAATACGGCGTACTTCTAAAACATTTTCTTTAGTACGAACAAATGATGCTGCGACAAAGTCAATACCCTGTTTACAGCCAAAACGAATATCTTGCTCATCTTTTTCAGTAATACCTGGTAATTTAGTTGATACACCTGGCACATTTACACCTTTTTTATTTTTAAGAACTCCACCATTTTGAATAGTCGTGTATATCAATCCAGCTTCCACATCAACTTTATTTACCGTAAGTCCTATTAAGCCATCATCTAATAATATTGTATCACCAGCTTTTACATCATGAACCAATTCTCCATAAGTAATTGAGAACATCTCAGGACTTCCTAATACTTCTTTCATAGATACGATAACATCTTTTCCTTTTTCTAAAAGTATGGCTCCATTTTCCATTTCATTAGTTCTAATTTCTGGACCCTTAGTATCTAAAAGTATGGCTATATTTTTCCCAGTTTCTTCTCGAACCTCTTTTATTGTAGCTATGCGTGCTGCGTGTTCTTCATAATCTCCGTGCGAAAAGTTAAGACGGCAAACATTCATTCCTAGTTCTGCCATTTTTTTCAAGATTTCTTTTTTTTCTGATTTTGGCCCTATTGTACAAATTATTTTTGTTTTTTTACTCATTCTTTACCTCGTTTTATATTGAAAGTTGTTTTGACACTTCATACATATCTAAGTCTACTGTGTGTTCGTCTTCAAAGACATCTTCAAAGCGTGAACTTACCAATCTATTATTTTGAATACCTACTGCTCTTCCCGATTCTCCAGCAATAAGTAATTGCACTGCATAGTTACCAAGTCTTGATGCTAGCAACCTATCCATAGCACTAGGTGTCCCACCGCGTTGAATATGACCTAAAATGGCATATTTTACATTGATCCCATAATCTTTTTTTATCATTTCTGATAGTTCAGGTGCAGACATAACTCCTTCTGCTAAGATGATGATTGAGTGTTTTTTCCCCCTAGCTTCTGCTTGGCGTACTCTTGAAATTACATCTTCAAGAGATTCTTTTTTTTCTGGAATTATTATTGATTCTGAACCACCTGCAATACCTGCAACTAGGGCTAAATCTCCTGCATTACGTCCCATTACTTCTATAACAAATACTCTTTCATGGCTTGATGCTGTATCACGAATTGTATCTATGGCGTCAATTATTGTATTTAAGGCTGTATCAAAACCTATAGTAAAATCAGTACCGCAAATATCATTATCTATGGTGCCTGGGATACCAATAGTTTTTATATCCATTTCCCTACTAAGTGCCATGGCACCACGATAAGAACCATCACCACCAACAACTACAAGCCCATCAATACCCAGATTTTTTAAATTTTGAATAGCGCCTTTTCTTACATCAGGATTGGCAAATTCTGGAAATCTTGCAGAACCTAAAAAAGTTCCCCCACGATTTATAATGTTACCAACATCACCACATTCAAGTTTTTTTATTTTACCTTCTAGCATACCCTTGTAGCCTTGAAATATACCGTAGGCTTCGATCCCATTAAAAATTGCTGTTCTTACAACTGCACGAACGGTAGCATTCATGCCTGGAGCATCTCCACCACTTGTTAAGACTGCTATTTTTTTCATCTTAAAGAACTCCTTTTTTATTTTATTCATATAAATAATAACATATTTTTTATTTTATTACTAGAGAAAAAAGGATTATTTTTGTTTTTTTGTTTGTTTTTTCTTTTTATTTAATTTATGTATAAGTTAGTTTAATAGCTTTTTCAGGGTAGGATTCCAAAAATTTACAAACAAATTCTTGTTCGTTTTTTATGTGAGTTTTTTTAGTTATTTTATTATTTTTAAAAACGGAAATTAATTTAACCTTTGCATCACTAGCAATATACTCTTTTACAAAATTAATATTTTCTTCGTCTATCAGAACATATATTTGTTTGATATTATTTAAGCAATAATCTCGATATTTTTCTAGTGTCCTTATTTTTTCTAAAATATATTGTAGTCTGTCATTTCTAATTTGAGCTTTGACAGAAATTACAAAAAAATTATTTGTCTTTAACATGGCAAGGACATATTTATATACATTAGGAAATACTGTAAGGTCGTAGTCAGCCTTGCCGTCATTTACGGTTAAAAATGCCATTGTATCTCCTTTTTTAGTTTTTATTTCTTTGATATTAATTACTTCTACATAGCTATCGCTACTTTCGTTTGTTAGATATTTAAGAGGCAGGTAGTGATATTTTTCTTTTTCTACTTGGGCTGGGTGTTTTAAAAAATAAGTTCCTGTAACTTCTTTTTCCATTTTTATTTTTTCTTGTACTGTATAGTCTTCAACTTCTTCAATTTTCAAAGTTAAACCTTCTGTATTTATAGCAAATCTCACCTTGTCAATGTGTTGTCTAGTATCTTCGTAATAATCTTTTATTTTTTTCATTACAGTGGCTCGATTATAACCAAAGCTATCCAAGGCCCCAGCCTTTACTAAAGAAGTTGCCGCTTGATAGTCTACTTTTTTATTCATTCTTCTTAAAAAGTCATCAATATCTAAGTATTTACCAAAATTTAGCCTGTCATTTACTATTTCTGTTGCCGACCTAAAACCTACATTTTTTATTGCTACTAGAGCAAAGCTGATATTATTTTTATTAACTGTAAAATTAATTCCACTTATGTTGACATCTGGATTGAGTAATTTTATATTGTGGATATTTAATTCTTGTTTGTATTCATTTATTTTATTTTCACTGTTGACAACATTATTTAATAAAGCTGTCATGAAATAGTGGTTGTAATAATATTTTAAGTAAGCAAGTTTGTAAGCTAACATACTATAAACCACAGCGTGAGATTTATTAAAACCGTAGTTGGCAAAGGTTACTATCATTTCAAAAATAGCCTGGGCTATTTTTAGGTCGTAACCAGAGGAAACAGATTTTTCTATGAAGATTTTACCGTAATATTCTAAGTCTTCTTTTTTCTTTTTGCTAACTGCTCGACGCATATTGTCCGCTTCATTCAAACTCATATTGGCAAAATTTACGGCTATGAGCATAATCTGTTCTTGATAGACAATAACTCCGTAAGTGTCTTTTAAAATTTTCTCAAGTTTTGGGTGAGGATATTTTACATTTTCTTTGCCGTGTTTTCTATTAATATAAGTTTCTATGTGGGACATGGGTCCTGGTCGATATAAGGAAGTCATGGCTACAACATCATTAAATTCTGTCGGTTGTAAGAGGCGTAATTTTTCTTTTATACCGCTATTTTCAAACTGGAATATTCCTTCTGTTTTACCCTCAGCAAATAGCTTATAAACATTTTTATCTTTGTAACTTATATTTTTTATATCAAAATTTTTTTCTGTTTTTTGAATTTCCTTAACAATATTATCTACCATTGTTAAGTATCTTATACCAAGAAAATCTATTTTTAAAAGTCCCACATATTCTATATCGTCCATAGTCCACTGGGTTAGGTTACTTACAAGATTTCCTTTTTCTAGGGCAGTATAATTATATAAATTATTTTCATCACTAATAATTAAACCTGCTGCGTGTACTGAAGTATTGCGTGGTAAATTTTCTAAACTCTTAGCAACACTGAACCAGCGTTCATTTTGCTGGCTAGAATGAACAAAATTTCTCAAGTCTAAATTTTCTTCGTAACATTCTTCTAAACTCATACGAGAATTAATTAGTCTACTGATATACTTTAAATTTTCATCGGAAAATTGCAGTATCCTAGCACTTTCTCTAGCCGCACTTTTGGATTGAAAAGTATTAAAGGTTATGATTTGGGCTACCCTATTGCTTCCATATTTTTCTTCTACATATTTTATTACTTCATCTCTACGAGTATCCTGAAAATCTATATCAATATCAGGCATAGAAATTCTATCCTTATTTAAAAATCTTTCAAATAGTAAATTAAATTCTAGTGGGTCAGCCTCTGTAATATCCAGCAAGTAACAGACCAAACTTCCTGCTGCACTACCACGTCCTGCCCCAACAGCAATTCCATTTTCTTTGGCATATTTTACAAAATCTCTAACTATTAAGAAATAATCAGCAAAGCCCATTTCATAAATTGTTTTAAGTTCATAATCAAAACGTTTTTTATATTTATAAAAATCTTTACCACCTAATTTTTGTTTTGCACCTTTAACCACAAGATAGTGCAGATATTCAAGGCTTGATTTTTGTTTGAAAATTTCTTCATCTTTATTATAGACATATTTGGGTAGATGATAGCCCTTAAATTCTAAGCTGTATTTAGTTTTTTTAATAATTTCTTCTTGCCTTGCAATAGCTTTTTTCAATAAATTTTTAGCCAAGGGATTAATAATATTATCAAGAAGTTTTATGATATTATCCTGGGTGTAAACAAAATCATTACCCCTAGTTACAACTAATTCTTCTATATTTAATTTTCTGTTATCTCTTATTGCCCTAGCAACAACAAGAGTTTGATAATTATTATAGTCTAAATAGTAACTTGCTTTGGAATAAACTAATTTACTAATATATTGATAGACCTTGTAGTTATAACTTTCATTAAATGCGAAGTAGTAATCTAAATTTTTTATTTTTTCTACAATATCTTTTGCTTGATTTACAGAAAATATTTCCGATGCAACTATAAGGAGGCAGTCATCTTTAAAATCAGATAAGGTTTCAGCTATTTCTTCTAAAGAAAATTCTTTGCCCTTAGTTTGTATAAGACTAGAAATTTTTAGAAGTTGCTTAAACATTTTTTCATTTTTACATAAAATATTTAAGTTTAAAAAATCTAGTTCGTTGCTTACTTTTATTTCTAGGGCCTGGATTAAAGATATATTATATTTTTTAGCTAGTTTATGACTTTGGATAGCTGCATACATATTTGGGTCTGTAATGCAAACTGCTTCTTGCTTGTCAGCCTCTAATTTTTGAAATAAATTTTCTAATTTTATGGTACTATTTAACAAGTCATAGCTGGTGTGCACCTGCAAGTTATAATATTTCATACTATCCACCCTTCTTAATTAATAATATTTTAATTATACTATAAATAGAAAAAAAATAAAATTTAGCTAATTTATATTTTAAAAACAAATATTTTTAGTAACTAGGAATAAAAAATATTAGTTTTGTTTTTTATATTGGTTATAAAAAATATTTTCTGCTAGAACTTGATAAAAAATATTTAAAATTTTTAAATACAAATTATTTTAAACTCTAATATGGTCATAATAAAAAGCAATAACTCAATTTCTTGAATTACTGCCTTGACTTAGCCACAGTTGCTTGTGCCACCCTCTATAAAGTCCCCCAAGTCCTTAGTTTCTTCTTTGAGATAGCGATAAACACGCTTGTTTGAACAACCTATAAAGTGTACCGTTTTTGCTTTTTCACTTATAAAATTACCATCTTCATCAACAAGATTTTTGTCGGCAATACGGCGTTCTATCTTGCCTATAAAATGTACATAACCTTCAAATTCTATACACTCCCTCACCCTGCATTCCATTGATAAAAAACATTCATCAATTAGGGGGGCGTCTACAAAATTTCCTACCGTATAGGGCAGGTCAGCCTGCTGTAACTTGTTGTTACCACTGAAAAAACCGCATATTTCTATTTCAGACATCAGACTATCACAGGGTAAATTTATTGTGAATTCGCCATATTTTTTTATTTGCTCTGCCGCATGACTATCCGAAGTTATTCCCATATTAATTGTATTTCCCAAAGAATATGTCGAGCTTATTGTTGTTGCATTGTACTTAAACTTATCATCCTTGTAGCCAACCAAAACCACTGGGAAAGCATAATATAATTTTTTAGTGTGAATTTCAGATTTTTCTTTTATAAACATATTTTCCCTCTTAATTTCTAACAAAAATTAATTCTTTCTCAGAAGATAAGTCTTCTTTGTAACCATAATTATCAAATTCTATATTTTTTATTTCTTCAATACTATCAATATTCTTTTCTATGAGCTGACTTAAAAATTTACCCCTAGCCTTTTTAGAAATAGTAGAATGAACTTTTAATTCTCCGTCTTTTTTCTCCATAAATATTATTTTTATAAGTTTACTCCTCAAGTCTTTTGAAAAAACTTCTTCAAATTCTTTTGAGAGTAGAGAAATAGCAAAATCTTCATTCTTTAAAAATTCGTCATATTCACTACGCCAGTATTGTTTTAAGGACATACTCCCTACCTTGATATTTTGAAGAAAATCTAGTCTGTGTTCGGATATTTTTTCGTATGCACTAATAATACCATAAAAGGACGAGGCAATAAAAACATTAGCACCCACATAGTCTTTTTCCTTTTCGGTTAGGGCCACTCTTTTTATATTGCGATACATTAAACCGTCAAATAAGTTTATAGCTTCGTATATTTTGGCATCAAGACTAGCTATATTTTTTAAACGCAAGCTTTCTTTTTGAGCCTGCTCTTCTTTAATTTTGTATATCCTTGCTAAGTCTTTTATATCATACTTCAATAAAACGTCTAAAATCATCTTACTTTTTTCAGGCAAGGTCTCAAGTTTTTGGTTACTACTATCAATTTTCATTTCCTTAGCAGTAGGTATTAAAATTTTCATATACAACTCCTATAATTTAATACACTAACCATTATATACAAAAAAATTTCTTTTGCAATTAAAAACTATTTTAGATATAAGCAAATACTTTGTTGAAAATATTAAAATTAGTTATAATAAATATAAATTAATTTCTTGGAGGAATAAAAAATGAAGTTTGAATTACCAAAATTACCCTACGGCTATGATTTCTTAGAACCAGTAATAGACAAGGCTACTATGGAAATACACCACTCTAAACACCACGCCGCCTATGTAAATAACCTAAACGCAGCTCTGGAAAAACATCCCGACTTCGAGTTTACCTGTATAGGCAGTGTATTGGAAAATATTGATAAAGTTCCTGCCGACATTAAACAGGCTGTAATCAACAATGGAGGTGGCCACTTAAATCACCTACTATTTTGGAAATCTCTAGCAGCTCCAGATACTTCTGTCTTGACTGGGGAAATAAAAGAAAAAATAGATGCTGACCTTGGAGGTTATGAAAAATTTGTAGACTTATTCTCAGCGGCGGCAACTAGTCGTTTTGGAAGTGGTTGGGCTTGGCTTGTTCTTAACAAAGACGGTAAACTAGAAGTTATCTCAACTCCAAACCAGGATTCGCCTGTAATGGAAGGAAAATTCCCACTTCTTGGACTAGATGTTTGGGAACATGCTTATTACTTAAATTACCAAAACCGCAGACCTGAATACATCAAAGAATTTTTCAGGGTAGTAAACTGGGATTTCGTAAACTCTCGCCTGGAAAAAGCCAAAAACCACTGTGGTTGCAATAAATAAAAATAAAAATCAACTAAGAAATTCTTAGTTGATTTTTATTCTCTCAGGTAAATTATAAATTTTTTATATATTTTTAAAATTCTTATGCCATAATAAATTTCATTTTAAATTTTTAAAATAAATTATAAGTATTTATATTTCAAATTTTTCTGTGGCTTCTTTACACTCCCCGTATTTATTACTAACAATTTTTTTCTGCTTTCTCCTCTTTTTATTTCTTATGTATTTTAAAGCTTTACTCTTATTACCCAAATTTTTCAGACCTGATAAAATTTATTTGAACTTACTGCATACTAGAATATCTCCGCAAGTAAAAGCCAACTATTATTTTTCATATCTTCTACATAGTCTGTATTATTTAAATATAGTTCATCATTTCTATCTCTAACAAAACCAAACTTGTATCCGTGTTTTTTTGCAAATTCTTTAAATGCTTCAAACTTATTTTCTACTTGAATATCGATATTTTTACTTTGTCCGTTTTTCTCTCCTCCTTTAGTTTCAATCAACCAGATTGAACCATCTTGAAGTTGAATAATATAGTCGGGATAAAATAGTCTTTGTTTATCAAAATTTGTTCCATAAACTACTGATAGATATTGTTGTCCACTATCTCCATTTTTATACACATATTTCACATTAGGATTTTTCTCACAATATTTTTCAAATAGTCTTTCTGATGTAGACCGAAAATCGTCTGTAATCATAGATGTATTATATTCCTTATACACATTCGTTTCTAAATTTCTTACGTTTGGTTCAAATGGAACATAACGATAATGTTCTTCAGACGGAATTACAAAATCTTCAATTCTGTTTTCCAACCACTGCACCTGCAAATATTTTATTCCGGAAAATGTAATAAAATCCTCTTTTAATCTATCAACATTATTAATAATAAAAGCGTAAAATTCTCTTAGGTTTAAATTTAGTAATTTATATCTCTTATTCCCAAAATTCCCTCCTAGGAATAATGTTTTAAGTATTTGATGTGTCTTGTCATAGCTAAGTCCGATATGTTTTTTAATGGCATCAACGCAATGCTGTCTATCAATACCGTGAATGTGGGTATTTACTTCAATATCCATTATTCCATATTGTGCATGTTCTTCATTTACTTGCATTAGTGTAGAATATTTACCTGTTAGGTATTTTCTTTTTAAGCTTGTACCAAAAATAAAACCGGCATTTTCTAGTCTTTTTCTATTTTCTTGTTTTATACTGTCTAATGAATATTTTTCTTTAAAAAATTCATAGATACGATTACGCATTTCTTGTTCGTCTACATAGTTGCCGTCCTGATTTCTAAGTTCTTTTTTAAGTTTTATAGTTTTTACTTCATCTTTTAAAAATAATCTCTGCGTTTCAAATCCGCTACCAGCTTTTATTACATCTAATTTATATTTTTCATCAAATGTATATAGATATGAACAGTCTAGTATATCTCTTCCATAATGTTTTGCCTTTGGCATTCTTCTAAGTCTACCTAGCGTTTGAATTTCAAATGTATCACTCATGTTCTCACGCAGTTTTACAAGTATCTTGGCACGAGGGCAATCCCAGCCAGTAGCTAGTGCTTGTTTGAAAAGTAAAAATACAGGGCTTGCATTAGCTTTTGTAATGCTGTCTTCATCTCTTGTTCCGATATTTATTTTTCCTAGTTTTTTAGATTTTCTGTCTTTGTCTTCCTTATTTTCTGCACTAAACCATGAAGCCAGTAGTTTATTTTGATAACTATAGCCCATGTTATTCAATTTGTTTTCTACAAATTCAATAAGTTCATCATTTAAATTTGGAAATTGAACTAAAACAAGAGGTCTTACATCTTCTTTTTCATCTATATAGGCTTGTGCAATTTCTTTTCTAACTTCGTCTGCTTTTTCTAGTAGTATTTCTGCTTCATTTTTGGGGTCAATTACACTTACTGATTCTAATCCTTTATTAATATACATAAAGCGAGTAATTAATTCTTCATTGATTACATCAAGTTCTGGTATTTCATAAAATTCTCCAACAACTCTTTTATTTGGTGTAGCAGATACTCTTATTTCATATTTTGCATTGATACTTGAAATAATATCATCTGCTTTAGATGTATTATTTTGATGTTCTTCATCTATGATAATAATAAAGTTTTTACCTTTTCTATGTGCTTCAGAAATTCTTTCAAATAGATTTTTTCTTTCGCTTTCTCTTATGGCAGTATTATCTTTTTTAGTAATTGTTTCCCAGTTAATAAAGTAGCTTGTGCCAGAAACAAATCCACTAGATAAAATATCAAATAAAGTTCCTGTTTTTAAAGTCGGTGAAAATCGACACATTTTTTCTTTTGACTGTTCTTCAAGTTCTCCCTTGCCCGGACAAAACCAACAAATAATATCATCTTCATGATAATCTAAATATTTTTCAATGTAGGCTACTAAAATTATTGTTTTACCACTTCCTGTAGGACTTTGCAGGACAATTTTGGGTTTAGACTTACTATTTGTTGTTTTTTCAAAAAGAAAGTCTACTGCTTTTTCTTGAAAATCTTTAAGTTTTAATCCAATCATATCTCTCCAACCTCCTTAAGTTCACTTCTGTAGTAATATTCAGGAATATTGATTACAGAAACATTTTTATCGTCTAATATTCTTTGATGGCTTCTTGATAAGAAGATACCCGAGCTAATAAATAGTTTTCCATATTCTTTTATAGTATTAACTATTTCATCAAGTTTATCTTCATCATCTAAAATAATATATTTTTTATTGTCTATTTCAATGTGATATTCTAGTTCAATTAGTTCTTTAATATGTTCTAGCATTTTTTCAGAGATACTTTCTTCATCTTCATCACTTTCATATTTAGCAATAAATTTTGTTTTAAAGTATTTTAAGTTATGGGGTAAGTCTTCTTGAATATTTTTTAATCTTTGGTAGGTTACTTCCTCGCAAATATTATTTTCATTATTGGTGCAAAGAATATATTTACGATTTCCTCCGTCTTCTTTATTTAGTTGCATTACTGCATGCCCCGTTGTGCCTGACCCTGCGAAAAAGTCTAAAATAATTTTATTTGTTCTGTTATTTTCAGTAAATCTAATTAAATATTTAATTAAAGATGTAGGTTTTGGATAAGTCATGGAATTATTAGGAACTAAAATATTAAGTTCTTTTTTTGCTCCTTCATTTGTTTCAACTCTACACTCATTCATAGAAATAATATCTGAAGGACGTTTTATTCTTTCCCCAACTCTAACATAACGTGGAGAAAATTTTTTAGATTTTATTACAAAAGTTGTTTCGTTAAGTACCTCCTCATCTACTGTTTCTTGAGTCCATTTAAAACATCCTCTTAAAACAAAATCTTCTTTTGAAAATCCGTCAACAATATCTAAATCATTTTTTAATTCTATTTTTCCATAATTTCCTTTTTTAAATTTTCCATTAAAACTAAATTTAACTTTTGATTTATCAAACTTTATATCTCTAACTGTATTTCCTTCATTCAACAAAGGCATATCTCCACCAAGAGTAATTCCAGCATTATATTTAATATCAGTTCTATTTTTTTCATAACAAATAACATATTCAAATTTATTTCTTACTTTCTTAGATAATGAAGGTGGGGTTGACGTTTTATTCCACTTATAAATTGCAATAAAATTTTCTTCCCCAAACACTTCATCACAAAGTAATTTTAGTTGTGCTTGTTCATTATCATCAATAGAGATAAAAATAACACCCTCATCACTTAAAAGCTCTCTGGCAATTTCAAGTCTTTGTTCCATAAAGGATAGCCATTTGCTATGTGAATAACCGTCTGTTTTATCAACAAAGCTGTCGTTATAAATGAAGTCCTTGTTACCCGTATTATAAGGCGGGTCGATATAGATAACATCAATTTTCCCCTTGTGTGTTTTTTCAAGGAGTTTTAGGGAGTGGAGATTGTCCCCCTCTAATAAAAAATTGTAAACTTCATTTTCTTTTACTGTGATTTTTCTATTCTCATCTTCACAGAATACGGGTATGTTGTGTTCTAACATTTCATCTACTTTTTCTGTGTGTTTTTCCCAGACTAGACCGTATTTTTTCTCGTTAAGTGCTGTTTCAATTTGACCCAAAGCTCTTAGACTTTCATCATCTTGATGTTCCCCTTTTAGTTTATTTAAAAAGTCTAGCATTTTCTGTCTTTTTTGCTGTGATATGTTTGCCATGATTTTTCCTTTCTGTCTTTTTTTCTTATTGTATCATAAAATAGAATTTTATTGAATTTTTGGTGTTTTTTATTTTTTACACTTGCTTTTCTAGTCCAAAAACCTGGTATTTTGCAAATTTTTTTTGTTTTTTCTCTGTATTAACCAGTTGTAGCAAGTCGTCTTTGCTACTCCTAGTATTATAGCCGCTTCTCGAATATTTACTTCTTCTAGTTTCCACTTTTGATAAACTTCTTCAAAATTATCCGGCACTTCCTTTTTAGGCCGTCCAAACCTAACCCCTTTTTTCTTTGCCTCTATTATCCCCTCCTTTTGCCTCTGAAGTGTGTTCTCACGTTCAACTTGTGCAACGTAGGATAATACCTGTAAGACTAAATCTGAAATAAATCGTCCTGTAATATTATTATCAAAGGCCGACTTAGTATTGAGTAGTTCTAAATCAATAACCCTAATATCCACCTCACATTCTCTTACCAAGTAACGCCATTGTTCAAGAATCTCGTCATAATTTCTTCCCAAACGATCAATTGATTTAATTACAATTTCATCTCCTTTTTTTAGACGTTTTATCATTTGTCTGTAAGATCTTCTGTTAAAATCTTTCCCCGACATCTTATCAATATAAATATATCTGCGGCTAATACCATTTTCGTACATAGCCGTCAACTGGCGTTCAATATTTTGTTCTCTTGTTGATACTCTTATATAACCGTATTTCATAGTTGATATCTCCAATATTTTTTAGCCTATTATCTCAAATAATATAAATAATAAAAAAAGAATTTCGATGAATTTTATACCACATGAAATTCTTTTTTATTATTTATTCATAAGTTTTTATCCTATATTTCAAAAGATAGAGTAATGCCCTTTAATATTTAGGGTAGAAATGCTTATTCAGGCTGAAATTTATAACAAAGTAGATTTATTTTTATTTGTTAGTTGTAAGATTTTACGAAAAATATTTTTAGTAAAATAATATAAATTTTTTAGTAAGAAGGATTGAATTAAAAATTAACTCCTTTTGCATATTGATTTTATGATTTTATTAAGACTTTTATTTCATTACCTGCCATTACAGTTTCAAATGCTTGTCTTGCTTCTTCTATGCTGAAAATTTTTGTAATCATTTTATCTGTCGCAATTTTTCCTTGCGATAATAATTCTAAGGCTAGCACCCAAGATGATGGTTTTTGAGAGCGAGAACCGATATAACGTAATTCTCTTTGGATAATTGATTCTTGGTCTAGTGAGTTGCGTTTTTCAGCAAACAGTCCAACTTGAACAAAATCTCCTTTTTTCTTAACTAGGGGTAGGGCTGAATTTACTGCGATAACAGCACCAGAACAATCAAAGGCTTTATCAACTCCGTAACCATTAGTTTCTCTTAGGACAATTTCTTCTAAATTTTCTTTTAGGCTGTCTACTATGATATCAATTCCTATTTCTTTAGCAAGATTTAAACGTGGCATATCTTTTGTTATACCAGTTAGGATAACTTTTGCACCATTTGCTTTTGCTACTTGAGATAGTAATAAACCTATTGGTCCTGGACCGATAACTAAAACTACATCTCCATCTTTAACAGATGTTTTTTCCATAACTGCATGGGTACAACAAGCTAGAGGTTCTGTTAGTGAAGCAGCTTCTAAACTTACGTTATCTGGTAAAACGTGGCAACTTTCTTCTCTTGATAAAACATATTTAGCCATACTTCCGTTAATTTGTGTTCCAATACCCTTTCTTTTACTGCATAGGTTATAATCTTTACTTTGGCAATAGATACATTCTCCACAAGTTTCAAAGGTAGTTTCACTCGTTACCCTATCACCCACCCTAATATTTTTCACATTTTCTCCTACTTCTACGACCCTTCCAGAAAATTCATGACCTAATGTTACTGGAAGATTTTTACTATTGTATTCTCCTTTGAAGGTATGAATATCAGAACCACATATACCAGTAAAGCCTACTGCAATTTTAACTTTATCTCCGTAAACTTTTGGTTCTTCTAGTTCTAAAATTTCTAAATTGTCATAACCTGCTTTTGTTTTTACTACTGATAACATATTATTCTCCTTGAGGTTTAATTAATACTTTGTTGTATACTTCTTCTTTGTTTAAAATCATTTGGAAAGCTTTGGCAACTTCTTCCACTAAAAATCTATGAGAAATAAAACTATCAACTTTAATAATTTCTTTGGTTAATAATTCTATGGCATTAGTCCATTCACGACCAGGAAATGGTGCAGAATAAGAATTCCAAAATCCTTTTAAGGTTAATTCTTTTCTAAAAATACTTTCAAAGGCTTCTTCTTTTAATAAAACATCTTTATAAGCTATACCTGTATAACCTATCTTGCCACTTTTTTTAGTAATTAAAAGTGCTTGCTCTTGTGTTATAGGACTTCCTGCACATTCTAAAGAAATATCTGCTCCAAAACCTGCTGTGTATTCATATACTTTTTCTTTTAAATTTTCTTCTAGGGAGTTTATGGTATGACTTGCTCCTAACTCTTTAGCTTTTTCAAGTTTTTTGTTATCAATATCGACTACTATAATTTTACTTGCTCCCAAGGCTTTTACTGCCTGCATAGTTAGCATACCAATTGTTCCAGCTCCCAAAATAACAATACTGTCTCCCAGTTGAACTTTTATACCCATAACTGCGTGCATAACAACTGCTAGAGGTTCTATAAAACTTGCTCTTTCAAAATCTAAATTACCTATATTTAAAAGATTTTCTTCTGGTAGAGTGCAATATTCTGCAAATCCTCCGTAAAAGTGAGTGCCTATCATTTTATAATTTTCGCACATAGAGTAATTTCCTTGTTCACAATAACTACATTTTTTACAAGGTAAAAATGGCACTGCCACCACTCTATCTCCTACTTTGAATTTTGTAACTTCATTTCCCACTTCTACTACTCGCCCAGAAAATTCATGACCCATAACTGCTGGGTAAGAATATTTCCACCTAGTTTGCATTTTGTGAATATCTGAACCACATATTCCACAAGCCATAACTTTTATTTTTACATCTTTTTTACCACAAGCTATTTCTTCAACTTCCCTAGTTTCTATCTTTGTTCCTTCGTATAATACTGCTGCTTTCACTTTATTCTCCTTTCTTACTATACAAAAAAGGTAGTTAATATTTAATAGGAAACCTACAAATACCTAACTACCGCTTCTGTAAATTAAATATTATTAGTAAAATAATTGTGCAAATTTTAAGATAATCCAGTTGAAGAAGTTACCACCTAAGTCAAGTGAACTTAGTGATTGACCAGCTCCGTAACCATCAACACCTGCCATCATTTGTGTATGAACACTTGTAAAGTCAGTAGCCATAAGTAGAGATAGGGCTATTACAACTGTACCAGCTAAGACAGAGTGTAGGATATTTCCTTTTCTGTTAGCTACGATAAATGATACATAGAAAGGAATTGTTGCCAAGTCACCGAATGGTAATACTTTGTTACCTGGAATAATTATTGCTAATAACAATGTAATTGGTACTAAGATTAATCCAGTAGAGATATTTGCAGGATGTCCTATTGATACTGCTGCATCAAGACCGATATATAAATCTCTACCTTTATAACGTGTTTTCATGTATTCTCTAACTGATTCTGAAATTGGAATTAAACCTTCCATTAAAAGCTTAACCATACGAGGCATAAGAACCATGAAGGCTGCCATAGCCACACCTGTTTTTAAAATTCCACCAATGTCATAGCCTGCACCTAATGCTAAAAGCATACCTAAGAATAGACCAACTACCATTGGCTCACCGAAAATTCCAAAACGTTTTTGTATTGTTTCTGGGTCAACGTGGATATTTTTAATTCCTGGTATTTTACCTACTAACCAAGCTATTGGAATACCTACAAAACCAAAAGCTGCAGTTGAACCTGTTGGTAGTGAGATACCTTTAAGTCCGTAAACATCTTCAACAGATTTTTGAGTTCTGTCTGCCATAACTAATACCATAACTTCGTAAAGAACAGCACATAGGATACTGAACCACCAAATACCACCAGAAACTACATAACCAGTAGCCCCCGCTGCTATGAAGTGCCAATAATTCCACACGTCAATATCAAGAGTTTTAGTTAATTTTAGTGCAATCATTAAAATATTCACACCCAAACAAACAGGAATAAGGACTGCTGCTACTGGAGATGCCCAAGAACCTGCTGCTGCACCTGGCCAACCAACATCTACTGTATCAAGTTTTAAATTGTGTACTTCTACGAATTTTTGTGTTATAGGTCCCAAGTTACTTGTTAATATACCTACAACTACATTAATTCCAACAAAACCGATACCTATTGTAAGAGCAGAACGAACTGCTTTTCCAACTGGTACTCTGAAAATAAGTGCAAGTAAAAATATTGCGATAGGTAAAATTACAGTAGGTCCTAAATTTAGAAAATACTGAACACCTTTTAATAATCCATCCATTATTATATTCTCCTTTAAAAATTATTTTTTGTTATTTCCATAAGTATTAAATTTAATTAATAGTTACGGATTTTTATAACCATATTTAATTATTTTAAATGTGAAAGAATTTCTTCATCTAGTTCTTCTTCACCAAAACCAGTAATGTAAGCAGTAGCTATTATTGCTGGTATTGAATATATTGTAGGTAACATAGTTGTTGAAACAATTAAATCTGCCTGATTTTGTAATGAGGCTGCCTCTGAAATTTGAATTTGTTTTATGTTTACGTCCAAGTTATGTTTTGCAACCAACTCTTCTACTTTTTTTACTGCTATTGTTGATGTTGCAATTCCTGCACCGCAAGCAATTAATAATGTTTTTGTCATTTTTGTATCCTCCGATAAATTATTTTTTATTTTTATGACCTTATTTTGTTAAAGTAGCATAAATTTCTTCTTGGCTACTGCTTGATAAAATTTTGTTGTAGCAATCTGCATCAGCAAATTTTTTAATTATACTAGATAATACTGAAACTTGGTCTTCACTCTTGCTTATCAATAATAGTAATATTACTCCTACACTCAATTCTTTAGAGTTATTTCCCATGTCTTTAAATATTACTGAATTTTTTGGCTTTATAACCACAATACTATTTACGTTTACATGCTGTGGGTCAGTATGTGGTATAGCGATACTATACTTCGGGAACTCTAAACCTGTTGGAAATACTTTTTCTCTTTCTAAAACGGCATTGTAAAAGCTATCTTTAACAGCACCCTTTTTTTCTAGTATTTCGGTAACATTTTTTAAAACTTCTTCAAAGCTATTACCAGCTACATTCAAATAAATATTTTCCTTACTAAAATATTGCTGCATTATTTCCCCCTAAATTATTTTTATTTTTTCTTCAAATTCTTGCTTGCTATATCTAAATAACTCCTCTATAAAATTTCTATCTAAAAGTTTTGTGATTATTCTAAATATTTTGCTTCTAACTTCTTCATCTGCATTTCCTATGAGTATAAATAAAACTTTTTCTCTGTACCCGTCTACTCGTAAAATTATATTTTTTAAGATATTTTCACTTAGTATGTGTGGCAGGTAAACATCATCATATATTTTTATACTTCCTAATTCTTCTCTGTGTTTTAATTCTTCAAAAAAGACGCACTTGTCAGCTAGTATTTTATTTGTATGAAGATAATCAGCAACTTCTCTATAGACACCTTCTATATTTTCTGTTTTGTTCACTTTTAAAATATCAACTATCATGTCATTCACCAAAGATTGTTTTATTGATTAAATTTATGTCTTCATCAACTAATAGCACATTTACATTAATTATATTTTTGTATTCTATATCTAATTTGACGGTAGAGATTATATAATCAACATTTTTCAAGTTATAACCTTTTAGTTCTCTTGATGACACAACATCTACTATGTTTAGTTTAGTAAATATTGTTTCTAGCCGTTTTTTAAGGAATTGTGATGTACCAAAACCACTATGACAAACAAGAACTACATTTTTATGGCTTATATTGTCTTCTAAGATAGATTGAACATAGACCGTAAGATAGGCCACCTCATCATCAGAAATATTATTACTTAAAGTTTCTTTTGCTAAATTTTTTACAGCAAGGAAGATATCTTTATAGTCTAACTTTATTTTTTCTGCCAAAGAATTTTTGATTTCTATATTATATTTAAGTCTTTTTATTAAGGCTCTGATATGTAGTTTGAAAACGTAATAGATATGTTCGTTCTTATCAATTTTAAAAAGATTACTCGAATTAATATTTGCTAAAAATCTATTTGCTATATCTTCTATATTTTGTTCTACTGGAATGCTGTTGCCATAATTTATTTCTCCAACTCCCGTACTAACTAAATATTGATAGATGTAGTAAATTTCACTCTTAGGAAATTTTATTGCAAATTCTTCTTCAAGAGACTTTGCTATATTAACTGCCTCTCTATAATAATTTTCATCAGTCCCAACCTTATTTTCATTTACGTCTATATAATTACCCGATTTTATTCTTTCGATAGCAATTAAGATATGAACGACCAAGTTTGTATAATATAAATCACCAATAGTGTATGGTAGTCTACCCTCGTACTTATTTACGATGTATTCAATTTTTTCTAACTTGTTAACATCAAATTTTGCACTGAGTTCTTTTATAGTGGCGCTATTAATTCTTTCTGAATAGTATTCAGAAGTTTTTTCATCATCAGAAATAAAGGAGTAGGTATCCATTAAACTAACTATCTTGGCTCTGATATCTTTTTCTTCACCAACTATTTTAGTACCCTGTCTAGTCTTTGCTATTGAGAGAGTATCTCCTAAAAGATAGATACTTATATAGTTAAGGTCGTTGACAATACTTGACTTACTTACATAGTATTTTTCCGATAAAGATTCAATAGAAATAAAATTTTTAGAATTTCTTAGTAGTCTTAGCAACATTTTAATTCTTCTTTCTTCTATGGAATATCTGGAAACTTTTTGTATTTGCAAAGTATTTAAGGATATTTTAGAGATATTTAGTTTTATTCCTTTTCCCCTCTTTTTCTCAAAGATTAAATCACTCCTTTTAGAAGTCAACTTTTCTATATCCCTATAAATAGTTTTAGTAGAAATTTTTAATCTTTCTGCAATAACATGCACAGGTAGATAATTACTTGCCTCAGTTAATACTTTAATGAGTTCTAATTCTCTATTGTTTAACTCTGACATTACTCTTACCTCCTTATTAATTAAAATTATAATTCGTTTACATGACTAATAAAATACCAAATCATGTCCACAAGTTTATGGACTTTTTAACTGTTGTAATATTTTTTGAAAATCTGTTGTTATTTTCAAAAAACTATCTAATGCTCTTGTTAGAGGCTTTTATATAAAAATTTTTATTTTGTCAGAGTATTTACTTAAAAACTTGTGGACATTTTTATAATTTAAAATATAAAATAGATAAAGAGAAAAAGAGATTATAAGTAAACTTATAATCTCTTTTTCTCTTTAATTGATATTACTTATTAAATTTTTAAAAATATATTTTAAATTTTTTCTGTATATTTAATAATTTTTTGCTAGAAAATTTTTTATAAAAATAAATTCTATTTAAGATAAAAAATTAATAAGTGTAAAATAAAAACTGTATGCCCAAAATAAAAATTTTATTGCTAAGACTTGTAAATAATTTTTTATTAAAATCTCAAATTTTCAATAGAATATTGCTATAAAAACAAAAAATATTTAGTGCAGACTTGTCTACACTAAATATTTTTAATACTTAAATCTTATGACTTCTACTTTATAACCGTCAGGGTCTGTAATGAAATAGTAACCAGCAGGGCTACCTGGTAGTCCTTTTAGTTCTGTAACATTATAGCCTCCATCTTTGTGCTTAGCATGTAATTCTTCTAAGTTTTCTACTGCTATGGCAATATGCCCATAACCATTCCCTATTTCATAGGCTCCATGTCCGTAGTTGTAAGTTAGTTCTAACTCGTAAGCATCATCTGGTAAAGTTAAATAAACTAGGGTGAATTTGTATTCTGGGAAATCACGTTTTCTACTAACTTTAAAATCAAATGCTTCTGTATAAAATTTTATAGATTTTTCTAAATCTGCTACTCGGTAGCAAGTATGTGCCATTCGTTGTTTCATAATTTTTCTCCTATAATACTGTCCAAGCAAAACCTATGGCTCCTAAACCTAAATGAGTTGCTATGACGGGTCCTATTTCATCTTTTAAAATTTTTACATCGGGATAATTTTCCTTGATGTAATCTTCCATATCGTCTGCCCTATCTTCTGCTTTGGTATGGATAATACAAACATGGATGTTTTTTCCCTTGTTTTCTGAATAAAATTCTCCAAAGACTTCATATATTTTATTTATTGCTTTTTTATAAGTACGAATTTTTTGATAGGGTACAATAACCTTATTATCAAAATGTAGTATTGGTTTTACCTGTAATAAATTTCCAACTAGGGCTTGAGTTTGACTAAGTCGTCCCCCTCTTTGAAGATGACTTAAATCATCAACAATAAAAAGGGCTTTAGAATTTTTTTTCATTTCATTTAATTCTGCAATAATTTCCTTGGGATTTTTTCCTTCTTCTATTAGCTTACAGGTTTTAGTTACATAAAATCCTTCTGCTTGGCATGATACTTCAGAATCAAATGGGTGTACATTTATACCAGCAACCATGAGAGCAGCAGTATTGTAAGATGAGTAAGTTCCACTTATGCCACTTGATAGACCTATGGCTATTACATCTGTATAGCCCTCTTCCTTAAATTTTTCTAAGGCGATTACTACCTCTCCTATCGGAGGTTGTGATGTTGTAGGAAAAACCTTATTTTCTGCTGTCAAATATTTTTGGTATTCATCTAGTTTAATATCTAATAATTCTCTTCTAGTTCTTCCTGCTAGTGTAATAGTAAGATATACTACTCTTAAATTTTCTTTTTTTCTAAATTCTTCAGTGAGATAAGCTGTAGAATCTACAAGTATTGCTATTTTTTTCAATAATTTTAACCGATATTATAATATAAAACTATAATATTCCTTTCTATAAAATTAATTAAATTTTTCTACATGGTATAGTTCTAATTCAACCTTAGTTTCTCTACCCATAAGTTCAATCATAACATCAACTTTATAGTTAGATAGGTCAATATATGCTACCTTTCCTTCCATATTAACAAAAGGTCCAGATATAACTTTTACAAAATCACCAACTTTAATATCTACTTCTGTTACATTAGACAGTCCCATATCACGCAAGATAAAGTTTATTTCTTCTGGCAATAGGGGTTCTGGCTTACTTCCTCCACCGTGTGAACCAACAAAGCCAGTAACTCCTGGTGTATTTCTTACGATAAACCAAGACTCATCTGTCATAACAAGTTCAACTAGAACATAACCAGGAAAAGTTTTTCTATTTACTTCTTTTTTCTTGCCTGTTGGTGTTGTAATTATTTCTTTTTCTTCTGGAACAACTATTCTAAATATTTTATCCTGCATATTTAGAGTTTCAACACGTTTTTCTAAATTATCTTTTACCTTATTTTCATATCCAGAGTAAGTATGTATGACATACCATTCTTTACTAACTGTATTCTTCATAATATCTCCTTACTTCATGTGTCTGATTAATGTAGAGATTCCTAAATCTACAAAATAAATAAAAGTTATTAATATTCCTACTGAAAAAATTACTATCGCAGTCTTTTTTATTAATTCATAAAATGTAGGCCAGCTGACCTTTTTCATTTCAGAAACAACTGATTTCAAAAATTTAAACATCTTTAAACATGCTCCTCACCATAATTTCAATTTTAATTCAAATATGACAAAATTATAACATACTTACTTAAATAAGTCTATTATTACTATTAATAAATTATTTTAAGTGAATTATTTAATTATTGTATTATTATTATTATTATTATCTACCTATCCTACTATTGTAATTTGCTATAAATTATTTTATAAATTGAAGAATGGGCAAAATAATGGTATAATACCTTGATTTGATAATTAAAAGGAGCAACTTTATGAATAATAAAAGTATCTTCGACAATTTAAAAAAAGCAGAACAAGGTGCAAGGATAAGTATTATTTCTTATTTAATATTATCTTCCATAAAACTTATTACTGGAATTATTTTTAATTCTGCAGCCCTACTTGCCGACGGAATTAACAATGCTACTGACCTAATATCTTCTATCTGTGTTCTAGTAGGACTAAAAATTTCAAGAAAACCAGCCGATGATAATCATTTATACGGACACTTTCGTGCAGAACTTATCTCCAGTTTAATAGCCTCATTTATTATGCTCTATGCTGGTATTCAAGTTGTAATATTTTCCATAAAAAAAATTTGGTATCAGGACTTTAACTCGCCCTCTACACCCACCATTATTGTTGCTATAATATCATCTTTGATAATGCTAGTTGTTTTTTACTACAACTACAACTTATCAAAAAAAATTGGTAGTTCTGCCCTAAAAGCAGTGGCCTTTGATAATTTGAGTGATGCCTTTGTTTCCATGGGAACTTTGGTGGGAATTGTCGGAACAATTTTAGGGATAAAACAAGCTGACGGTATAGCCGCTTTTATCGTGGGTTGCATAATAATTTATACTGCCATAAATATTTTTAAAGAGGCAACTCATATACTAACAGATGGAATAGATGTAGAAAAAATAGAAGCAATAAATAAAATTGTGAAAAATATAGAGGGGGTAGTCTCCATCAAAGAAATTAGGGGACGCTCACACGGTTTAATACACTTTATCGACGTTACTATAACCGTAAATCCAGAATTAAATGTTATTAAAAGTCATGATATTACAGTAAAAATTGAAAAAGCCTTGCAAAAAGAATTTTTTGCTTGTGAAACTTTGATACACTTAGAACCAGATGAAGATTTTATTGATAAAAATTAAAATTATTTTTAAAACAAAACTATTTTGTAAAGCAAAATAGTTTTGTTTTGTTATTATATGAATTAAGGAAAAGAAAATATTTTTTTAATTTTCTATTTTGTTTTGCAAGATAGTTAGAAATAAAAATTTTTAAGGAGGACTAAATGGAAATAAACACATCGCAAATATTAAAAGGTATACTCGAAGTTTGTGTCTTAAAAATAATTTCTAAAAGAGATATGTACGGTTATGAGATAAACGAAAAACTTTCAGAATACAAACTAAATATGGTTGCACAAGGTACAATATATCCCCTACTCTTAAAATTAGAAAAAGAAAAATTATTAACGAGTTATTCAACCGCATTAAGTAGTGGCCCACCAAGAAAATACTATAAAATAACCAAGAAAGGAATAAAATATATTAATGATTTTATACCTATTTGGAAAAATATTTACACTGCTATTAATAACATCTTAAATATTAAAGGAGAAAATAATGAAGACTAAAGATTTAATTACATATAATAATGAACTTAGAAACAAACTTTCAGAAGAAAACAATAAAAAATACGAGGAACTATTAATTAAAATAAGATTTATAGGATTTTTTAAAAACCAAGAGAAATTAGAAGAAACTCTGTTAGAAATTTTACAAGATTTAATCGAAGCACAAAAAAACGGAAAACATTTTGAAGATATTTTTGGTAATGATATAGATTTAATTGCTAAAAATATAATAGAAAATTCTTCACAAGATAGTTTTAGCAGAAAATTTAAGAATATAGTAGAAATAATAATGATGTTTTTTCTACCATCTTTTTTTATAAATTTAGTCGGAAAAGAAGATTTTGATTTAGTAACTTACGCCATATCTGGAATTTTTATTTTAATAATTATATTAGCCAGCCTATATTTAGTAACAAGTAATTTTTATAAAAAAAATAAAATTCTAGTATTAATGATATTATCTATTCTAATATTTTTAGCCTTATTAGCTGCACCTTTACTCATAAAATATGATATTATCAATTTAGGAATATCTTATCATATAAAAGTTACACCAACTATATTAATAAGTTCTTATTTGGCATCAATACTAGCCATAATATATGCTGGAATATCTTTTAATGAAATTATCCTTACTATTATTCCTACTATATTTGCTGTCATCTCCATACTAAGTAAAAATAATTTGAACCACCTAGTAGAAAATAAAAATCTATTTATATTTTCTATAATATTAATTATTATATCTTTCTTACTAACTATATTATTAAGCAAAAAATTTTTAAAAACAAAAAAATAAAAGCCCTTGTAAAAAATAAGGGCTTTTATTTAAAATTCTTTGACAATTTCTTCTAATCTTCTCATAGCTTGCACAACTTTTTCTGGGCTACAATCATCTATTGCTAGCCTAAAAGTTTCCTTTTCACTAGCAGCAAAATCTGCAATTTTATCTATTTTTTCCTCAACATTTTCAACTATATTAGATGAAGCTAAATTGTAGGCTAAATTATTTTCTTTGTAAAATGGAATTAACCTTCTTACTTCATCTTCATTACCTTCTGCAACAAGCTGAACTAAAATGCCATAAGAAACTTTTACACCATGTAAAACTGGATGAGTTTCTGCTACAAAGCTCATGCCATTATGAACTGCATGAGCTCCTGCCATTCTACCATAGTGTACAGCAAAGCAACCCACAGCCCCAGAAACTGCAAAAACAGTGTCCACGCAATGCTTAAATTCTTCTGTAACCTCTTTTTTAGCAAGTGATTCTAGGGCAATTTCCCCATCTTTTAATAAAACATCTCTTGTGATTTTTGCAGCTTCCAAGCCCATTCTTACCATAGGGTCATTAAATTTATTGGCACGTTCTACAAGAACACGAGCTTCATACCATTTTGCTAGGGTATCTCCAATACCTGCAACAAAATATTCTTTTGGAGATTCCACAAGTAAATCTAAATCTACAATACAAGCATAAGCTGTTCTTTTAGTGTAATCAATGGTTTTAAATTTATGATCTGGATGATACACTACCGCAACAGGTGCATAAGGAGCACAAGTAGCTATAACTGTTGGCACTGTTATATATTCAACATCTAATCTATCTGCAACTCCTTTTGCAGTATCTAAAACTCTTCCACCACCTACTGCAATTATTAAGTCTGTATCCGCAGCTGCCAATCCTGCTAGTCTGTCCATATCTTCGTGAGAAGCTGACCCATCGTATTTTAATTCTTGAAACTTTCTTATCCCTTTATAGAATTTATCAAAAGCAGCCTTTGATTTTTCTCCAGAAATTAATAAAGGCTTTTTAAATCCTGCAATTCTATTATCTAATTCACCCAAAGCTCCTCTACCAGAAACATACTGACTAACTCCGGGTCTAGGTACATTAACTAAATTTAACATATAAAACTACTCCTTACTAATAATATAACGCTTTCTAATATGATATCATTTTTTTTATAAAAATTCAATATATAAAATAAAATTTTTAAAAATAAATTATCTTAGTATAACTATGATTTGCTTCTTGAAATTCTAATTTGTTCATTTGTTACCCTCTCTTGATTTAAATAACTTTCATATAGCTGGCTGTTCTCTTGTCTAAACTGCCGAGAATTAAACACATAAGACACACTAGACGGAATATAAGATATACTCGCCCCCTTTGTAAGGTACTTGTCTATACCCTCCTTTTTCATCTCCTGCATTAAGTCCTCTTTTATCCTTGCTATATCCTCCGTTACTTCCTTAACTAATTTTTCTTTTGCTTCAAGTTCTCTAAGTAGTTTTTCCATAAAGTCGCCAGCACCTCCCCACTAACATCATTTAACGTTTCATAACCATTAGCCTTTAACCACTTCGTAACTTGGACAGGGTCAACATTATCATTAATATTTTTTATTATCTCTTCCTTATCTTTTGCCGTATTTGCATCCTTTAAAGCCTGCCTTGCCTTTCTCTCCTCCTGGTTCTTAGCGTCTATTATATCATTTTCTGCTATCTCTAAGGCGTTCATATACAAGTACCTTTTAGCATAAGTAATAGTCGCCCCTATATCCTGCATCTTTGCCCCCTCTAACTTCTGTATAGGGCTTGTAAATTGCACCTTCTCGTCCGTCTCATTATCTTTTATAGTCAGCTTGGCCACTTCCTTATACAAGTCAAAGTGGCTATATAAATCTAAACTTTCAAAAATTTCATTTACCCTTGGTAAAAAATCTTGCAGTTCAAAATACTTAAACTTTTGAAATGGATTAAGCCCACTTTTCTTTAATTGCTTTTCTTGTAATAACACCCTTGCTTTTTGTAATTTTTTCACCGTCTTTACCTCCTACTTTCTCCAACCTTCGTTGTTTACTCCTTCCCACCAGTCTATATTATCCCAAATAAGGGCTATTATCTCGGTTACCTTCTTTTCTGGTAGCCTCTTGCCCAAATTGTATTTTTGCCTATTAAGTAGTCTTATTATTTCCCTTTGCTCGTTTAATTCATCTGTTAGTTGTCGCATTTTTTATTTTTCCTTTTTTTGTATATTTCACTAATTGCTCTTAGCGTTCTATTTATTGCCTTGTCCCAGTCTATACCTAATTTTATTTTTGTTTTCTTTTCTAGTATTTTTAATTCGTATATGTAATGGTGCATTTCTGCCAGGTCTTCTTTTTTGTTCCTGTCTATTTTTTCTTGTATTGTTTCTTTCATCTTGACTTCCCCCTCTTTTTATGCTATCATCTACCTATATATTTAGGTTTGCTAGTAACTTATGTTGCTAGCTTTTTTATTTGCCTAAACTCCTATTTACTTGACGGTAAGAAGCATTTATATATTCTATGACTTCCCCCATATACACAGCTAAACGTACTTTATTATACGTACTTACACCGTGGATTGTTAAAACCGCATGTATAAAATATTTCTTGGGTATTCTATCAAATTGTACCCTATCCGTTGAAAAATCACGCCGTAAGCCCAAAAGCTTTATCCTTGCCCTTACCTCTTCCTTGCTGGTTTTAAAATGTTTTGCTAAGTCCCTAACTATAAAATGAGGTTGCAATTTATACAGATCTACATCCTCTTTCATTTCCCATTTCTTGCTTACTTCTCCCATCTTGCCTTTTCCTTTTTTCTTCTAAATCTTTTTTATTGACCAAGTTTTTACTGATAGCGTAAACTTGTATATTTTTTTCAGTCGACTTTACATTAAACAAAGTAATTTTAGCTAGATGAAATTTTAATGTAAATATAGGTGCCGTGAAAAATTTATTGAGGAGGCACGCCTGCTGTACTTGCTAAGCCTTCTTTTATCTACTAGCAACAGATAACAAGCTAAAAGTACCGAACCCCCTTTAATAAAAAGGGCTTATGAATTTTTGATTACCTTTATTAACTTTCTTTTTCACAGGCTTCTTTTCGTCTAAATCTCTAAAATCAAAAAACATTGTTAGTACTAAGCCCCCCAGTATGTACATTAGTGTTCTGAAAGGGTTTAAGCCTTCTTCTACTCCTACAGCTAGAAAAACACCTATTATAAAGCCCCTTACACCTTGCATTTTACAGCCCCCCTTCAAATTCTATTTCATCTATGCTTACTCCGTAAACCTGGCTAATCTTTTTTAACCTGTAAAGCCTAACGCTCCTAGTATTTTTTTCATGATTATATAAAGAATTTCTACTAATACCTAAAAGCTTCGCCGCCTGCTGGACGCTAAGCCCCTTACTTTCCCTTAATTCCTTCAAAGTAACCAAAATAACACCTCCTTTAAAACCTAATCACCCTTACTTACCCAACGGAAAATTAAAAAACAAAATATAAAAGCTAATAAAAATTGCATTTTCTAAACCAATATGATATACTTATATACAAAGGGGATTAGCCCCCTTTGCGATGGTTTTTATGCTTTCTGTTTTTTACAGAAGGCTTTTTATTATTAGTAGCTGTTATTAAACTAGCAATACCGGCAAATAAAACACCTAAGCTAGTCAAAAGCTCTGCTAACTCTTTAAAAGTAATCATACCTTACTCCTTTTTCAAAAACTCGGATTAACTTAACCCTGTATAAATATTCTACCTTCTTCTTCTTCTTCTTTTGTCAAGCCTTTTTTACAAAAAAAATAATATTTTTTCATCTTTTTTTATAAAAATAGCCAAAATAAAAAAAGGAGCTAATGCTCCTTTTAATTGCGTAAACTATTCATAAATAATAATCAGTAAAAAAATAAACTAAGGCTAATTTATATTTTAAAATCAATATCAGCATAAGTGATATTAAAAAGTTTTTCTATTTTTTTAATATCTGGTACACTAGGGAAATTAATAGCTCTTTCCCACTTGCTCCAAGTCGCAGCGGATATATTCAAACGCCCAGCCACTTCATCTTGCGACAAATTAAACTTAACCCTTAGCATCTTTAACGTTAATTTTTCCAAAATCTTCACCTCCCTTAAGTTCAAATATATATAGCTATACTAACAGTTTATAAAAAGCGTATATAGTAACACATAAAATAAGTATTTTTACAATTACACCACCAATATTTAAAAATAAATCTTTCATCCCTCTTGTTCTAAACTTAAAAAAATGTTATAATTCAATTATTAGGGGCTTTCGCCCCTATATAATTATTTTAATAATGTTTGTATTATCCACTTAATCAAACTAGCTAAAGTTCTAAGTGATAATACCAACAAAACCAACTTGTCGATGAAGTCTTTGATTTCGTCGATTTTTTCATCTCACTTTTTCAAGCCTTTAACCCTCCTTTCTAACTTGATAATAATATTATACAATATTATATTGTTCTTGTCAATACTTTTTTCTCTTTTTTAATACTTTTTCTCTTTTTCTATACACTTTATTTATGTAAAATATTAAAAAAATCACAAAAAAACACTTGACAAAATCTATCTTATGATATATAATATAAACATAAAGTTAATTAACAACTTTAAATAAAAAAGAAAGGAGAACAAAATGGCAAACAAAAAAAGCTTAAAAATAAAAGAAATAAAATTCACAATACACCTTTTATTTATTAAGCTAACAATAACTATAGTTGGGGATAAATAATCCCCCTATAGTTGCCATTATAACATAAAAAAATGAAAAAGTATAGATTATTTAACAAAAATATAACTATTGAACTTAAAAAAACTACTAGAAAAGAAAAAATAGAATTTATAGTAGCTATAATTATTACAGGACTAATAATATACTACTTAACGAGGTAAAAAATGAAAAAAGAAATAGAAGAATTACTAAATGGACAAATAACAGCCTATAAAATTTCAAAAGATACAGGAATACCTAACAACAACATATATGCCTTCATGTCTGGAAAAAGAAAAATAGACAACATGACGCTAGCCACAGCAGAAAAACTATACAACTACTACAAACAAACAAAAAAAGGGAGCAAATAAGCTCCCTTAAACTATCTAAAATGGCCAAATTCCATTTGGTTTTTATTATCCCTAAAAGTACCAGTCGCAACAAACCTACGCTTACCACTAGAAGAAACATAAGAAACCCACACATAACCATTAGCTATGCAATAACTATCATAATTAATAACTTGACCCCTTTTATAAACAGCCACCACTTCACAATCAAGCCTAGGCTCATTTCTAACATTTAAAGACCCAGCCGTAACCGTAAAATGCCAACTCTCAGGAACCCTTGTCCACTCCCTATCATTTGCACCATCAACATCATAAGGTGGCCTAATAATAGCGGCAACCAAGCCATCATACCTATTAACAACCCTTGCAGGGCCTCCCTTTGTCAAAGCGTCTGCGTTGCCGTCTACATTTTGCTCAACACAAGTAAGCAAACCTCCATTTACAGCCGTACAAATGCCAATATGCCCCCAAGGTAAAGTAATATTCCATACCACAATATCACCTGGTTGAATAGTAACCTCACCCTTTTTAAAACGCCTAAAACCAGCTGGCAAAGCATTATTAACATAATTAATAGCATTACCGTGAACTTTACCGCCCCAATTATCATAAACATAAGCCATAATCAAATCCACACACTGAGAACCATACCAACCGTCAAAATCAGTACGCCCCCCTATCTTACTTTTTACCCAACTAATCGCTTCTGTCTGTGTTACCATAAAAAAAACTCCTTTCAAAATAAAAAAGCCAACCAAAAATTGACTTAAAATTAACTTATAAATTTACTTTTTAAAATAAAATTGCCTTACAAAAGTAAGCCAAAATAACGAATAGCTAACTCTCTTTTCGCTCACTACTAAAAGACCACTCACAAAGCCTGTGGTAGGCAGTATAACGTACCCCTGTTATACAAAGCACGGAACGGTTAAAAACTACCGAACGGAGTAATCGATTAGTTATTAAAACTAACTCCCTATGTTGTGCTTTTTAGGCTTATCGCAAAGGAACAGTTATTAAGCTCTGCCAAGCAGTGTAACGTGCTTCTATTACACTTCTATATCACTATAGATTTACTAACATTAGTGTTTTAGAAAGAGATAGGTTAAATCACTAAGGATTGGTTTTTATCTCTAAAATCATATTAACAAAATTAAAATATTTTGTCAAATTTTTTAAAAAAATTCTCTAAAAACTCTTGACTTTATGCACCTTTTGCTATATAATATAAATATAAGGAGGTGAGAAAATGAGTAAGAAAAATAAAAAAAATTCTTCAAACCTACTAATAAAAATTAATATTATTTTAGCCACATTACAAATAATAAATCTTTTAGTAGAATTGTTTGAAAAATTTTTCAAATAAATAAGGTTGGGGTAAAAGCCCCCTCCTTATATCTTACTTAATCATAACATGGACAAAGAAAAAATACAAGTTACAATAATTATACTAGGTATAATAGCAACAATAATTTCAATAATATTAAAATTTATTTAGGGGGTATACTATGCTTATAGAACATATAGAAAAACTGCTAAACGGAGAAATTACAGCCTACAAAATAGCTAAAGACTTAGAGATAAACCCTAATATAATTCAACGCTACATAACAGGAGACCGAAAAATAGAAAACATGACCCTAAAAACAGCCGAAAAGCTATATAAATATTACATAGACACACAAAAAGAGAGTTAAACACTCTCTTTTAATTTAGCCTATAATTCTTTTAACAAAGCTTCTTTTAAAATCTGACTAACATTAATATTTTTTAAAAATCACTACAAATTTGATACTATTTCAAATACAAAACAAAAGAACCCTTATAAAACAAGGGTTCTTAACTTTACTCCATAAATCCTCTTAATTTGTTTAATTTAGATGGGTGTTTTAATTTTCTTATTGCTTTTGCTTCTATTTGTCTTATACGCTCTCTTGTTACTCCAAAGGCACTTCCTACTTCTTCTAAAGTGTGCGTTTTTCCGTCTTTCAAACCAAAACGAAGTTTCAAAACATTTTCTTCCCTATCTGTAAGAGTTTCTAAAATTTCTTCAAGCTGTTCTTTTAACAATTCATTAGCAGCATGCTCTACCGGTGATTGAGCATCTTTGTCTTCAATAAAATCTCCTAAATGTGAATCATCTTCTTCACCTATTGGCGTTTCTAAAGATACTGGTTCTTGAGCTATTTTTAAAATTTCCCTAACTTTTTCAGTAGTAATTCCCATTTTTTCTGCTATTTCTTCTGGTTTTGGTTCTCTTCCTAAATCTTGAAGTAGTTGTCTTTGAACTCTTATTAACCTATTTATTGTTTCTACCATATGAACTGGTATTCTTATAGTTCTTGCTTGGTCTGCAATAGCTCTAGTTATAGCTTGTCTAATCCACCAAGTAGCATAGGTACTAAACTTAAATCCTTTAGAGTAATCAAATTTTTCTACCGCTTTAATCAATCCCATATTGCCTTCTTGAATAAGGTCTAAAAATAGCATTCCTCTGCCCACATATCTTTTTGCAATACTTACAACAAGTCTTAAGTTAGCTTCTGCCAATTCTTGTTTTGCTAATTCTTTTTCTGCATCATTACCATTTTCTATAGTTTTAGCTAATTCTAACTCTCTTTCTTTTGATAATAAGGGAACTTTACCTATTTCTTTAAGATACATTCTTACAGGGTCATTTATTTTTATACCAGCTGGCACTGATAAATCTTCTAAATTAATTTCGTCTTCTTCTATTTCTTCTGCATGATTTGCATTTATTAAAATTATATCTTCTCTACTCAACTGTTCATAGAAAAAATCTATTTCATCAGGAGTTATTTCTAGTCCTGAAATTGCTTCAAGAATTTCTTCTTGCGTTAATTCTCCATTTTTTTTACCTTTTTCGATAAATTCATTTTTTATTGTTTCAAAATCTTTATTACTTGAATCTTTCAACATAATTAGCCTCACTATTTCTTATATTTTTTCAACTTAGAAAGCATTTTTATTTGTGCTTCATAATCTGCTTCTATTATCGCACTCTGCAAGTTGGTTTTTATGCTATCAACTTTATCTTTAAATAGATAACTTTTTTTTATATATTTTATGTATTCTTTTATAGTAGATAAATCTTCATTTTGTGAAATTAAAAAGTCGGTATTATCTATGTATTTTATTAAATTAACTAGTTCAACATTATTTATATTATTAATGAATTTATGTACATAAAAATACTTATAATTATTATAATAAATAACTAAAACATTAAATAGCTCATTAAAAATTGAATTTTTAAATGTAAATCCTTCAAATTCATCATATACAGATAAAAAGTAATCTCTATTAATAAAAAAATACTTAAATAATTTACAGATTTTCTTATCAAATGCTGGTATTCCATAAAAAGTTTTAAAATCAAAATTATTACTTGATAGCAGCTTTTGTTTTGTATTAATTTGTCTTTTATTATTACTATTGGATAATTCTCTAAGTAATATATTCTTATCAATAGAGAAATCATTAGATAATTTTGTAATTAGTAAATCTCTTAAAACTTCATCTTCTATAAAACTTATATTTTCTACCAATTCATTTTTATATTTAATCTTATCTTCTAAATTTTTTATTGTGCTATTATAGTATTCTATCTTATATTCTATAAAATGTGTGATATTGTCTTTAGAATAATCATAAAATGAAAATAAAGAATTTGAAGATTTTTTCTTGTGTATAAATTCATCAATATCCTTGGCTCCTGAAAAAGATAGCTTAAATACATTATCTGTTTTTTTGATTAAGGAATTTCCTATTTTAAAAGCCGCCTCTATTCCTGCACCATCATTATCTAAGGCTAGAGTAAATTTGTCTGTTAATTTAAAAATATCATTTAAAATATTTTCGTCTATATTAGTTCCCATTAATGCAACTACATTCTTTACATTTTCTTGATATGAGCTTATAACATCCATATAGCCTTCTGAAATTATGACACTATTTTCTTTTTTTATGTGGTGTCTTGCTTCTGAAAAATTAAATAGTACTTTTCTTTTTTCAAATATTTGCGTTTCATGTGTATTATAGTATTTTGATATTTCTTTTTCTTTTGACATTGTTCTTCCTGAAAAGGCAACTACTTTATCGTTATTGTCTTTTATAGGAAAAATAATTCTGTCTTTAAAAACGTCATAATATTCTCCGTTGGATTTACCTAAAATACCAGAATTTACAACATAATCTAAATTTAAATTATGTGAATTAAAAAAAGAAACAGCTATATTTCTACCTGGAGGAGCATAGCCGATATTAAATTTTTTTATTGTATCTATGGTTATACCTCTTTCAAAAAGATAGTCTAATGCTTTTTCTGCTTCTTTTGTATTTAATAAAATGTAGTTGTAATAATCTGCAATTAAAACATGTGAATAATACATTACATCTTTTTCATCAGATAAATTAAAATTATCATTACTATCTTTTTCTATGTTAAGTCCTAACCTGGAACCTAATTTGTATATTGCTTGATTAAAGTTTAAACCCTCTATTTCTGATAAAAATTGAAATATATTTCCTCCCTTACCACACCCAAAACAGTGTGATATTTTTTTTTCTGGTGAAACTGTAAAAGATGGAGTTTTTTCATTGTGAAAAGGACATAGACCTATATAATTTCTGCCTCTTTTTTCCAACTTTACATATTCACTCACTAAGTCAACTATATCAATATTATCAAAAATATAATCTATATCTTTTTGTGAAATTTTACTCAAAGTTTTTCCTCCCAACTCCAATGTTTAAAATTGGGTAAAAGATTGTAGTGTTATTATATCATATTTAATAGTTTAAATAAATTAAAAATATTTTTGTATTGAAAAAATTTTTTAAAAATGATAGAATATTAAAAAGCGAGTTAATGATGGTGAAAGATTAACAAATTTATTTGGCTTGAAATTTAAAATTTAATAATAAAGGTGAGTTTTTACTAATAAGGGTGGACCCGCGGATAAATTTCGTCCCTGAATGTAGGTGTTTTATTATACCTATGTTCAGGTATTTTTAATTTTAATAATAATTTAGGAGGAATTATAAATGGAAAAAATATTATCTTTGGCAAAAAATAGAGGTTTTGTATTTCAAGGTTCAGAAATATATGGAGGTTTAGCTAATACTTGGGATTATGGTCCGCTTGGAATAGAATTAAAAAATAATATAAAAAAATCTTGGTGGAAAAAATTTATACAAGAAATACCTTACAACGTCGGACTAGATTCTGCAATATTGATGAATCCAAAAACTTGGGTAGCGTCTGGTCATGTTGGAAACTTTAGTGATCCTATGATGGATTGTAAGGAATGTAAATCGAGATTACGTGCAGATAAATTAATAGAAGAATTTTATTTTAAAAATAAAAAAGAAGATATAATTGTTGACGGCCTGCCTTTTGAAGAATTAGAAAATGTAATAAAGAAAGAAAATATTCCTTGTCCAGAATGCAACAAACATAATTTTACTAACATTAGACAATTTAATCTTATGTTCAAAACTAGTCAAGGTGTTGTAGAAAATTCTACAAGTGAAATATTTTTACGACCAGAAACTGCTCAAGGTATTTTTGTAAACTTTAAAAATGTTCAAAGGGCTATGCGTAAAAAATTACCGTTGGGTATTGGACAAATAGGAAAATCATTTAGAAATGAAATTACTCCTGGTAATTTTATATTCAGAACAAGAGAATTTGAACAAATGGAATTAGAATTTTTCTGTGAACCTGGAACGGAATTAAAATGGCACTCATACTGGGAAAATTATTGTAAAGATTGGCTATTAAACTTAGGGATTGATGAAAATTTAATAAGACTTAGAGCCCATGATAAAGAAGAATTATCTCATTATTCTAATGCTACTACTGATATAGAATTTAAGTTTCCTTTTGGTTGGGGAGAATTATGGGGTATTGCCTCAAGAACAGACTATGATTTAAAACAACATAGTGAACACTCTAAAGCTGATTTGTCTTATCAAGACCTAATAACAAATGAAAAATATCTTCCTTACTGTATAGAACCATCTGTGGGTGTTGATAGAGTTTTATTAGCTTTCTTGTGTGATGCCTATAAAGAAGAAGTTGTAGGAGAAAATGACAAACGTATAGTTTTAAAATTACATCCTACCCTAGCGCCATACAAAGCAGCTATTCTACCTCTTTCTAAAAAATTATCAGAAGAAGCTGTAAAATTATTTTCTGATTTATCTAAAGAATTTATGGTAGATTTTGATGAAACAGGTTCTATTGGAAAAAGATATAGAAGACAAGATGAAATAGGTACTCCTTTATGTATTACCTATGATTTTGAATCTGAAAATGATAATATGGTAACAGTAAGAGATAGAGATACTATGGAACAAACAAGAATAGCTATATCAGAATTAAGTAATTATATAAATAATAAAATAAAATTTTAATAAATGAAAATATAATTTTTTATTCAGTTTAAAAGAAAATTCTGTCAACAAAAAAAATTGACACTTATTATTAAAATCTATTGACATTATATTTTTTTAATGTTACAATTACTACTAGCTTAAAACTTAGCTTATTGATTCAACTTTTCATTAAATTCTCATAAACACACACATATAAAGTTGAAACATATATTAAAGGAGTATTAAAATGGCAGTAAAAATCCGTTTGAAAAGATTAGGTGCTAAAAAATCACCTTTCTACCGTATAGTTGTTGCTGATTCTAAATCACCACGTGACGGTCGTTCAATTGAAACTATTGGTACTTACAATGCAGTAAAAAATCCAGCAGAAGTTAAAATTGATGAAGAACTTGCATTGAAATGGTTATCTAATGGAGCACAACCTTCTGATACAGTTAGAAGTTTATTATCTAAAGAAGGAATATTAAAAAAATTCCACGAATCTAAATTAAATAAATAATAAAAAAGCAACTAAATTAGTTGCTTTTTTATTATGCTTTTTTCTAAAGATGGGATAAAAAATTTTATTTTTGATTTTTCTTATTTACAAATTAAATTTTTATTTATATCCTAGCCTTTCTTAATCATTAAAAAAGACAAGCTTGTGGTTGTCTTTTTTCTTCTCAAACAATAATTAATAATTTTTTAAAAATTTTAATTTATAGTACTCCTTTTAATTTCCTGTACTTATATAGCCCTCTACATGTTTTTTAGCTAATTCTTCATGTTCAGCGTATGTTTTTGCAAAATACGCTTTGCCTTGCTTATCAGTTAGGAAATAGATATAGTCATGTTTTACAGGATTATTTATAGCCTCGTATGATTTTTTACTTGGAGATGATATAGGTCCAGGAGGTAACCCTAAATTAACATAGGTATTATACTTACTAGTATTTTTTAAATCAGCAAATGACAACTCCCCTGTTATTTTATCTAAACTATAAAAAACAGATGGGTCTGTCTGAAGTGGCATACTAATTGCTAACCTATTAAGAAATACACCAGCTATTGATGAATTATCTGAAGCTGACGTAGATTCTTTTTCTAGTATACTAGCCATAGTAATATATTCATGAATAGTAATATTTTTATTAACGCCTCTAATATTCCATACCTTACTATTTTGATTGTAAAGGGGAACTACCCTATCTTGTGTTGCCTTAACCATACTTTTTATTAAAATTTCAGCATTATTTTTATTTGTACTATCTATATCATAACTAGCTGGATACAAGTAGCCCTCTAATTTATACTTAAGATCTTTATTATCTAATTCTGAAGTTATTAATTCAGGAAATTCTTGTTTTAATTTATTAATAAAATTACTATCATTTACCTTATTAATAAATTCATCTTTAGAAATATCTGTAACTTTTTCTACCTTAGCTGCTATCTTTAAAATATTATCTCCCTCTACTATAGTTAAATTAGCAGAAGATTTTGCATTTTCTTTAGAAGTTAAAACTTCTAGTATCTCAGATAAATTCATATTTTTACTAACTTCAAAATTTCCTACATAAAATTCTCCATTTGAGTTAATTCTTGAATAAAATTTAAACATTGCTGTACTTCTTATTAGATTATTTTTATAAAGAACATCAGCAATAGCTGTACTGCCATAATTTTCTTTTACTTCTATTTTCACTTTTTCACTTATATCTTTATCAACTGGTGTCGTTAAAAAATATATATAAGAAAGTGCAAGCATTATTAAAAACATTAAACTAATAAAAGTTAGGGTGATAATATTCAATGATTTTTTTTTATTTTTTTTTCTTAACTCTTCTCTTCTTCTAATTTTTTCTTCTTTCATACATTATTCACTTTCTTCATCAAAATATAATATATCTAAAACTTCTGAAATCATATCATACTCTTCATCTGTTTCAACTGGTTCAAATCTAATGCCGTCTGCTTCTTCTATGCAGACCATTGGGAAAATTTGTAGTTCTTCATCGTCTATTTTTTCTTCTTCTGCAAATATATAATATAAATTATTATTAGTAGGATTAGTAAATTCTAATATTTTTCTATATTGCTTTTCTGTTCCTTCTTCATCTCTTAATGTATATACTTCTTCGTCCATTCCTACATTTAATTTATCTAAATCTTTTTCATTCATTGTCTTTTTCTCCTATCTTAATTTGTCTAAATAAGTTTGTAATATAAATACTGCTGCCATTTTATCAATTACTTTTTTTCTTTTTTTTCTGGAAACATCCGCTTCTAATAATACTCTTTCAGCACTCATAGTTGATAATCTTTCATCTTGCAATATAACTTCAACATTTTTAATTTTATTTTTAAGTATTTCTACAAAATTCAAAGTAGCTTCTGCCCTAAAGCCAAGGCTATTATCCATATTTTTAGGCAAGCCTACTACAATTTCAACTACACTATATTCTTTTACAAACTCTTTTATTCTTTTAATTTTAAAATCATTTATTGCTTCATTAATTTGTAAAGTTTCTATTCCTTGAGCTGTAATTTTTAGGGGGTCGCTTATAGCAACACCAATGGTTTTACTGCCGTAATCTAAACCCATTATTCTACTGTATGACATTAAATCTCCTTAATAAAAAAATGTAGTAAATATTCTAATATTTCATCTGTGCTAAGTCTAGAAATTTTTTCTCTGGCACCTTTATCTCTAGGTATATAAACTGGATTATTTGTTTTTACATAACCCATAATCTGATTTACCGGGTCATACCCCTTACTAGATATAGCTTCTACTACATCTGTTAAAATTATTCTTACATATTCTCTTCTGTATTCTTCTGTTTGAAAAATATCTGTTTTTTCAAAATTTGTCATATTAAGACCTCCTTATTCTTATTCTAATTCAACTAAAATTCCTACTGCTCCTTCTCCTGTATGTGTCGAAATAATAGGAGAAGTAACCACAATATTTTTATCGTCAATATTATAGTTTAATCTGTTTAACACTGCTTCTTTGATAAGAGCTAAATATTCATCAGATAAGGCGTGGGCTAAATGTATATTTTTAATTTTATTTTCAGAATCTGCAATTAATTTTTCAATAAGGGCATTAATTAATTTTTTCTTGCACCTTACCTTATCCACAGCTACTAATTCTTTTCCCTCTAACTTAGTTAGAATTTTTATATTTAATAAATTTCCGATTAATCCTGATGTTTTCTTTAATCTTCCTCAATTAACTAAGTTATTAAGATTATCTATAGTAACATAGGTAAGTATCTTAGAAGTTTTATTATTTAGTATTTCTATTATTTCTTTTAAAGTTTTTCCTTGTGATATTTGTTCAAAACATTCTTTGATTAAATATACCATGCCCCTAGATGTAGTTTTTGAATTAATTGTAGTAACATTAGAAAATTCAGATGCTGCTAAGGTAGCTGTATTAAACGTTCCACTTATAGCATCAGATAAGTGAATTGAAATAATATCATAACCTTCTTTAGCTACTTTTTCATAAACATTCATTATCTTTCCTATGGCCGGCTGGCTAGTAGAAAAATTATCAGCTGTTCACATTTTTATAATATAATCTTCATTAGAAATATCTTCATATTCTATACCGTCAATGTTTACAGTTAAGGGTATTACTTCTAAATCATACTTCAATATTTCCTCTTGCGTTAAATCTGCCGTTGAATCAACTACTATTTTAATTTTATTAAACTATTTCACTTCCAATCTTTTATAATGCAAAAATTTATAATTATATTCATTATCTTCATCTTTAGCAAAACTTTCTTCTTCTATAAGTTCCCATTCTTCTAAATTTATAGCTGGAAAATAACTATCTCCTGACACTTCAGCATCAATTTCTGTTATGTACATTTCTTCTACCCTATCAATATATTCTTTATATATTATACTGCCTCCAAAAATAAATATCTTTTCTGTAGTCAATTTTTCAATAGCCTTATTTTTATCAGAATATACTTCTATATTATCCTTTGAATAATTAGTAGACCTTGTCAAAACTCTATTAATTCTATTTGGCAATGCTTTTCCTATACTTTCAAATGTTTTTCTTCCCATTAGTATAGTTTGGTTAGTCGTTAAATTTTTAACTCTAAGCATATCAGACTTCATTTTCCATGGTATAGTATTGTTATTTCCTATACACCTATTCTTGTCATAAGCTACTATAAGTGATATCATTTTTATCTCCTAAACTGCAATTGGCGCTTTAATAAATGGATGACTTTCATAATTTTCTAATTTAACGTCATCTATCGTTAAGTCAAATATACTAGAAAAATCTTTTATATTTAAAGTAGGTAGGGCAAAAGGTTTTCTATCTAATTGAATTTTTACTTGCTCGAAATGATTTTTATAAATATGGGCATCTCCTAATGTATGTATAAATTCTCCAACTTCTAAACCACATTCCTTAGCTATTAATATGGTTAATAGAGAATAAGAAGCAATATTAAAAGGTACTCCTAAAAATACATCACCACTTCTTTGATAAAGCTGGCAACTTAATTTGTTGTTACTCACATAAAATTGAAACATGGTGTGGCAAGGTGGTAGAGCCATTGTATCTATTTCCGAAGGATTCCAGGCAGATAATATTATTCTCCTTGATGCTGGATTATTTTTTATTTGCTCTATTACATTTCTTAATTGGTCTATTCCTGCAAAATTTCTCCACTGCTTGCCATAGACATTTCCTAAATCGCCATACTTTTTAGCAAATTCTTCATCTGTTAAGATTTTATTTTTAAAATTAGCCATTTCTTTTTCGTAAACTATTTTAAAATTTTCATCTTCTAAGACTCTGATACCAAAGTTGTCCATGTTTTCGCCCTTGTATTCTACACTTTCAACCCAATTTTTAAAAGCCCACTCGTTCCAAATATTATTGTTGTTTTCTAATAAAAATTTTATATTAGTATCACCCTTTATAAACCAAAGTAATTCTGACCAGATTAAATTAAAATTTATTTTTTTGGTAGTTAGTAGGGGAAACCCCTTATCCAAATCAAATCTCATTTGGTAGCCAAAAATACTTTTTGTCCCTACTCCTGTTCTATCTTCCTTATACTCACCCTTATTTAATATATTTTTACAAAGTTCTAAATATATTTTATCTGCAGTCATAAATATCCTTTCTTAAATTAATATTGTCTACAATAAATAAATTTACAGCCTTATAGTTAAATAATTTTAAATGGGTTTTCCTCTACCTTAGATAAATTTATATTCAATTCATCTGAAGTATATATTTTTAACAGATAATTTTTTAATAAGTCTTTACAAAAAATTTCTGAAAAATGCCCTATATCTAAAACAGTTTTTCCCATTTCTAAGCTGTCTTGAGCCTCGTGGTAGCTAACATCACCAGTAAGATATATATCTACATCAGGTAAAGTATAAATAAAACTCCCCCCACTGCCACCAAGAATAGCCACTTTATTAATTTTCTTATCTTGGCTATCATTTGAAATTAATTTTACATAATCTAAATTAAATTTACTTTTTACAAAACTTATAAAAGTTTTCAAGTCCATTTCTTTTTCTAAACAACCCACTCTACCCAGTCCTGCATTTGAAAAATTATCATTCTTAAATAAAACATCAATATTTTTCAAATTTAGAATATTTGCTAAATATTGATTTAAACCAAATTCTGCTGAATCAAGATTTGTATGAGCTGATATTACAGAAATATCATTTTTTATTAAATTTTTAATTATATTACTCTTAAAATCATCAAATTGAAGTTTTTTTATGGCTTTAAATATTAGGGGATGATGAGATATTATTAAATCTATATTATTACTTATCGCTTCTTCTACGACATCTGTAGTAACATCTAAACAAACTAAAATATTTTTAACTTCTTGTTGCTTATCTCCTAGTAATATACCAACATTATCCCAATTTTCTGCTAACTTTTCATCTGCTAAATTTTTTATTTTATTATAAATTTCTTCAACACTTATCATAAGCTATCTCCTTATTTGACTTATTATATCATATTCATATAAAACTTGCATTTAATTACAAATATTTTAAAGAAAATGTAACATAATTTATTTTTTAAGTAGACATTTTTTTTATATTGTTATACCATAAAATTAATTATAATTTAAGGGGTTATTATGCTAACTATTGAAGGTTATTTAAGTAAAATTATTTTTCATAATAAAGAAAATAATTATTACATATTATCAATTTTTCTAAATGAAGATTATGAAGATATAGATTCTGACTATGTTATTGTAGTTGGAACATTTAAAGATATAGACTTAAAAGATGAAGAACTATATTCATTTAAAGGAAATTTTGTAGAACACAAAAAATATGGCAAGCAATTTTCTGCAATAACAATAGAACAAATTATTCAAAAAAATAAAGAAGCCATAATTACTTATTTATCGGGGGCAGAATTTCATGGCATAGGAAAAAAAACTGCTGAAATTATTGTGGAAAAATTAGGTTTAGACTGCCTAGAAAAAATATACAATGATAAAAATGAATTATACAAAATTAAAGAGATAAGTGAAAAAAGAAAAGAAATAATTTATAACAATATAATTAGTAATCAACAAAGTCAAAATATAATTTTAAAACTAAATGAATATAATATTAGTAATAATTTAATAACAAAAATATATAATTTTTATAAAAATAAAACTTTAGATATTATAAAAAATAATCCTTATGAATTGATAGACACAATGCAAGGTATAAATTTTTACACAGTTGATAAAATAGCAGAAAAAGTCGGGATAGATTTTGATGATAGAAATAGAATAAGTTCAGCCTTTATATACACATTATACAATTATTGCTTTAGCACTGGAAATACCTATATAAAAAAAAATAACTTACTATATCTAACATTTAACACCTTATACAAGGCTAGAAATACCCCCATTAACAAAGAAAAAATTTTGGAAGTATTAGACTATTGCTTAGAAATAAACAAAATAATAGAATATGATAATCTAATATTCTTACCAGAAATATTTTATTCAGAATCATTTATATATAATAATATATCCCAAAGAATAAAAGATAATGAAGAAAAAAAAATAAGCGATAGCCTACTAGAAAAATATATAGATGATATAGAAAAAGAACTAAAAATTGAATACGATATTGAACAAATAGCAGCCATAAAAAACTCAATAAATAAAAATTTTTCTATAATAACTGGGGGACCTGGAACGGGAAAAACTACAATTATATTAGGGATAATAAAATTATTTCAAAAAATTCACAACTATTCTTATAATGACATACTTGATGAAGAAAAAAAAATAATATCACTCTTAGCACCCACTGGTAAGGCAGCTAAAAGAATGTCAGAAACTACTGGCTTATTTGCATCTACTATACACAAAGCAATCGGTTGGACTACTGAAGATGAAAAAATAAATGAATTTGCCAGCGATAAAAAAATAGATTCTAAATTAATAATAATTGATGAAGCGAGTATGATTGATATATTTTTAATGCACAATCTATTAAAAATCATAAAAAAAGATGCCCTTATAATTTTAGTTGGTGATAACGACCAACTACCTTCTATTGCACCAGGAAATATTTTAAATGACTTAATAAATTCAGATTCTATACCAACTGTAAAATTAAATAAAATATTTAGGCAAGCTGAAAATTCTAGTATTATAAAATTATCCTACGCCATAAAAAATAATATAAATTTAGATATAACAGAAGAATTTGAAGACAAAGAATTTATAATTACCAAAAAAAATAAAATTTTAGATACAATAAAAAATATATATTCAAATTTATTAAATATTACATCAAGAAATAATATCCAAATTCTTGCTCCTATCTACAAAACAAATTACGGTATAAATATTATAAATAAATTAATTCAAGATGAATTTAATAATAATGATACTCTTATTGAATACGGAGAAAATATATATAAAATTGACGATAGAATAATGCAACTCGTCAATAGACCCGAAGACAATATATTCAACGGAGATATTGGAGTAGTATATGATATTTATAAAGAAGATAACAAGTTCAAAATTGTTATTGAATATGATGGAAATTATGTTACATATGAAAAACAAGACTTAAATCAAATATGCCTTAGCTATGCATCATCTATACATAAATCCCAAGGTTCTGAATTTGATTATGTAATAATACCTCTGGTAGACAGCTACAATTTTATGTTTAATAAAAATCTGATTTATACTGCCATAACCAGAGCTAAAACTAAACTTATCTTTTGTGGGGAAAAAGATGTTTTTTACAAAGCATCAGAAGAAAATAATATTGTAAAAAGAGATACCTACCTAAAAGAATTTTTTGTAAAAAAAGAAGATTGCCAAGATAATTTATCTGAAATTGATTATATCTTAACACCTGATAATATAAATAATATTGACGCAATGATTGGAATGGATAATATCACCCCACTAGACTATATGAATTAATAAAAATATTTATTTGCTAATGTTTAATCAAAAAATATTTTTTATCCACATCTATTGACAAAAAGCAAAAAATACAGAACTAATTACAAGTTCTGTATTTTTTATTTAACTTTTATGCTTTATTTCTTGAACCAAAAATATCAATTTTTGTATGAACCATAGCTTTAATAGCATTGAAACCAGGATTTAATAATTTTCTAGGGTCAAAACCTTTTACATCATTTCCTGCTTCTATATATTCTCTTGTTGCTGCGGCAAAAGCTAATTGGCATTCTGTATTAACATTAACTTTAGACACACCAAGAGAAATAGCTCTTTTTATTTGGTCTGTAGGTATACCAGAACCACCATGTAAAACTAAAGGTATTCCTCCAGTAACTTCAGAAATTTTTTCTAAAGTTTCAAAACTAAGTCCTGCCCAATTTTCAGGATATTTCCCATGAATATTTCCGATGCCAGCCGCTAAGAAATCTATTCCTAGATCAGCCATAGTTTTACATTCATTAGGGTCTGCTAATTCACCAGAACCAATAACTCCATCTTCTTCACCACCAATAGAACCCACTTCACATTCTATTGATAAACCTTTTGAGTGAGCTAACTCTATCATTTCTTTAGATTTTTCAATATTTTCTTCAAACGGATAGTGAGAACCATCAAACATTACTGAAGAAAATCCAGCTTCAATAGCTTTTTTAGTTCCTTCATAAGAACCGTGGTCCAAATGCAGTGCAACTGGCACAGTAATGCCCATACTTTCAACCATTGCTTTTACCATGTCTGCCACTGTTTTAAACCCTGTCATGTATTTAGCTGCACCTTCACTAACTCCTAAAATCACAGGACTTTTAGCTTCCTCAGCAACTTCTAAAATAGCTTTTGTCCATTCCAAATTATTGATATTAAAATGCCCTACTGCGTAACCTTCTTTTCTTGCTTTTATAAGCATGTCTTTTGCTGGTACTAATACCATAAATTTTCCTCCTTATTAATACTATGTACTTATATACTATAATACTATAAATATAATAAAAAATAAACTATTTTATTAAAAATAATTATCTTGATTTATTACTCTAATTTTTTTAATACATCTTTGAAATATTGAGGTAATTCTGTATTAATTTCTATTTTTTTATTACTGATAGGATGAACAAATTCTAAACTTTTAGAGTGGAGCATTTGCCCCTTAGTTTCTAAAGTTCTTCTAGGTCCATATATCTTATCTCCCGCCAATGGGGAATTAATATATTTCATATGAACTCTTATTTGATGAGTTCTCCCAGTTTCAAGTTCACACTCAATAAGACTATATTTTTCATATCTTTTAACCACTGTAAAATTAGTTGTCGATGGTTTGCCACCATCAATAATTGCCATTTCTTTTCTTTCTTTAGGATTTCTAGCTATAGGTGCATCAATAGTCCCATAATCATGCTTTATATTACCATGAACAAGAGCATAGTATCTTCTTTTTATCTCTTTATTAGCAATCATTTCAGATAATTTAATATGTGACTTATCATTTTTTGCCACTATTAATAAACCTGACGTGTCTTTATCAATTCTGTGAACAATACCTGGTCTTATTATTCCGTTTATACTAGATAAATTTTTACAATGATACATAAGGGCATTAACTAAGGTTCCGTCCTTGTGTCCAGCCGAAGGATGAACAACCATTCCCTTATCTTTATTAACTATTAACAAATCATCATCCTCATAAACTATTTGAATTGGTATATTTTGTTTAACTACATCTAATTCTTCAGATTCATTAAATTTTATTGTAATTAAATCATCATTTTTTAATTTATAGTTAGGTTTTATAACATTATTATTTACTAAAATATTATTTTGATTTATTAAATTTTGAATGTTTGTTCTTGATAATTCACTTATTTCTGTTATTAAAAATTTATCTATTCTTTCACTAACTTCAGAATTATATTTTATTATTTTTTCTTTCATTACAACCTCCTTAAACTACTAAAATAATATGCACATCAAAATATGATGTGCATATATTTGCTATTATTTTTTACCTTTAATTGCTTGTTTTTGAGCCTTTTGCATATTGCTCATCATTTGATTTATTTTTTTAGTAGATGGTTTTTGCCCCATTTGTGACATCATACTAACTAACATTTCTTCGTTTATTGGAGGATTTTTTTCCATATAACTCATGAAATTTTTACGAGCAAGGAAAAATCCAGCTACTGCTCCTATTAAAAAGCACACAGTAGCAACTAATATTACCATTCCTGTAGTCATCATTTATTATTTCCTTTCTTTTTATTAAGTTTAATTTCTTTGCCATTTTCATCAACAAACTTAGTATTATCTAAAATATTTTTTATATTTCTTTTAAAATTATTTAAATACATTTTTCTATATTTATTTAGTTCTTCTTGTTCTTCTGAGGAAAGTGCACGTTCTTTTTTTATAGAATTTATATAATTTATTTTAGATATAATTTCTGTCATCTCCATATTTATACACTCATTAATTCGTCTTGTTTTTCTCTAGCAACTTTGTCTATTTCTTGTATAAATTTATCTGTAAATTTTTGAATATCATCAGAGTATGATTTTAAGTCATCTTCTGTTATTTGAGAAGATTTCTCTAATTTTTTAATAGCATCCATTGCTTCACGTCTTATGTTACGAACTGCAACTTTAGAATTTTCTGCTTCTTTAGATACTTGTTTAGCTAATTCTTTTCTGCGTTCTTCTGTTAAAGATGGAAAAACTATTCTTATAACTGTACCATCATTTGAAGGATTTAATCCTAAGTCTGAAGATTGAATTGCTCTTTCAATTTCTTTTAACAAACTTTTCTCGTATGGAGAAATTACAAGCATTTTTGGTTCTGGAACAGATATTCCTGATACTTGATTTATCGGTGTTTGAACTCCATAATATTCAACAGATATTTTATCTAAAACTGAAGCATTTGCTTTTCCTGCTCTTATAGAAGCTAGTTCTCTTCTTAAATTAGAAATAGCTTTAGTCATTTTTTCTTCTAAATTAGAAATTATTTTTTCTGGCATAATATTCTCCTTTTATCCTGTTATTGATGTTCCCATTTTTTCTCCGTTAATTACTTTTACAATATTATTATCTTCATCGATAGAGAAAACTATTATAGGAAGATTGTTATCCATACAGAATGATATCGCTGTAGAATCCATAACCGCTAAACCTTTACTAATTACGTCAATATGAGTTAAATCATCAAATTTTTTAGCATCTTTAACTAATTTAGGGTCAGCTGAATAAACTCCATCTACTGCATTTTTACCCATTAATATCACATCTGCATCTATTTCTTTAGCTCTAAGGGCGGCTGTTGTATCCGTAGAGAAAAATGGATTTCCTATCCCTGCGGCAAAAATAGCTACACGCCCTTTTTCTAAATGTCTAATAGCTCGTCTTCTAATATATGGTTCTGCCATAGCCTTCATTTCAACAGAAGTTAGAACTCTAGTATCAACCCCCTTTTGTTCAAGAGAATCTTGAAGAGCCAGAGAATTCATTACAGTAGCCAACATACCCATTGAATCAGCTGTTGCTCTTTCCATTCCTAATTCTTCTCCTATTTTACCTCTCCAAATATTTCCGCCGCCAACTACTATTGCTACTTCAACACCTTGCTTAACAACTTTAGAAATTTGATTTGTTAATTTATTAACAACTTCAGGGTCAATACCAAAACCCTTACCTCCTGCTAAAGCTTCACCACTAAGTTTCAAAAGTACTCTTTTATAAGCTTGTTCCATTATGTATCTCCTTATTAGTTTCTAATTTTTTAAAAAAGCACACACTAAAATTGTGTATGCTTTTTTATATTAGTTTCCTCTAACTTGGCTCATTACTTCTTCAGCAAAGTTATCTTCTTTTTTCTCGATACCTTCACCTACTTCATATCTTACAAATTTAGTAAGTTTTCCACCTTTAGAAGCTACAAATTTTTCTACTGTTAAACTATCATCTTTAACAAATTTTTGTTTAGTAACACATATTTCTTCTAAGTATTTATTTAATCGACCTACAACCATTTTTTCAACTATTGCTGCTGGTTTTCCTTCATTAAGTGCTTGCTCAGAAAGTATTTTTTTCTCGTGTTCTAATTCTTCTTGTGATACTTGGCTTTCATCTAAATATTTTGGATTTAATGCAGCAATGTGCATAGCAACATCTTTAGCTGCTTCTTCATCTGTTGTATCCTCTAAAAGAGTAAGCACTCCTATTCTTCCTCCCATGTGAGAGTATGTTCCAAAAGCATCTTTGTCTGTTTTATTTACTATTTCAAATCTTCTTAATGATAATTTTTCACCAATTGTTGCAATTCCATTATTTATTCTTGTTTCAATAGTTCCTTCTTCAGTAGATACGGTCATTGCTTCTTCTAAAGATTTTGGTTCGTTGGTTAATAAAGCATCAGCAACAACTTTTACTAAATCAACAAATTTTTCATTTTTAGCAACAAAATCAGTTTCAGAATTAATTTCTAATACCAAAGCTTTATTTCCTTCAGTCGCCAGGTAAGTAATACCCTCTGCTGCGATACGATCTGCTTTTTTAGCAGCTTTAGCAATACCATTTTCTCTTAAATAATCAATGGCCGCGTCCATATCTCCATTAGTTTCTACTAATGCTTTTTTACAATCCATCATACCAGCACCAGTGCGTTCTCTTAATTCTTTTACTTGAGCAGCTGTTATAGCCATAATAATTGCCTCCGTATATTTTATTATTTATATTTATTTATTATTCTTCAGTAGCTACTTCTTCTAATTATACTTCTTCAGTTGAAGTTTCTTCGATATTTCCTTCGTTATATACAACAAATGCATCTGCCATTTTCGCTGTTAATAATTTAACTGCACGAATTGCATCATCGTTTGCAGGTATAACATAATCTACATCATCAGGATCACAGTTAGTATCAACTATACCAACCACAGGTATTCCTAATTTTTTAGCTTCTGCTATTGCATTGTGTTCTTTTTTAGGGTCGACTACAAACATAGCATCAGGCATATTTCTCATTTCTCTGATGCCACCAAGAAACTTGTTCAATCTGTCATATTCTTTTCTAAGTTCTAAAACTTCTTTTTTAGGAAGAACTTCAAAAACTCCATCTTCTTCCATTTTTTCAATTTCAGAAATTCTGTCAATACGTCCTTTAATTGTTTTGTAGTTAGTAAGTGTTCCTCCTAACCAACGGTTATTTATGTAGTATTGACCTGTTCTCTCAGCTTCTTCTTTAATAGCATCCTGTGCTTGTTTTTTTGTTCCTACAAATAGCATTTTACCACCTTGATCTGCTATTGATTTAACAAATTCATAAGCCTCATCTACTTTTTTTACAGTTTTTTGCAAGTCAATGATATATATACCATTTCTTTCTGTAAATATATATTTAGCCATTTTAGGATTCCACCTTCTTGTTTGATGTCCAAAATGCACTCCTGCTTCTAATAATTGTTTCATTGAAATAACTGGCATAGTTATTCTCCTCCTTGGTTTTTTCCTCCGATATCTTCGTGTTAGTTATAGACAAATCATGCACCAAATAACTAAATCTAATATCGTGTGTTTTATTTTAGTTGATTTAAACTCAACCTTAATAATTATATAGTATTAAATAATAAAAATCAAGAATTTTACAATATTTTATATGAAATTACTTTTAAATATTAAAAAATTACAAAATAAAAAAGGTTTAGTCTTAAACTAAACCTTAATGCTGACGTCCCGAAAGGGATTCGAACCCCCGACCGACGGCTTAGAAGGCCGTTGCTCTATCCTGCTGAGCTATCGAGACATAAAAATAAATACCTAAATATTATATATTCTGAATAAAAATTTGTCAATAGTTTTTTAAAAAAATATGCAGAGGATTTTATAAAACCCTCCGCAAATATAACTATCTTCTTAATCCTAAAGATTTGATTAATTCACGATATCTTTGAATATCTTTTTTAATTAGATAGTCCAATAAGTGACGACGACGGAAAACTTTTTTTAGTAATCCACGACGCCCCGCATGGTCTTTTTTATGAGTATTTAAGTGAGCAGTTAATGCTTCAATTTCAGCTGTTAAAACTGCTATTTGTACTTCTGGTGAACCTGTATCTGATTCGTGAGTACGATATTTTGAGATAATTTCATTTTTTCTTTCTTGACTAATTGCTGCCATGTTAGGCACCTCCATACATATATTTAATCCTTAATCTGAGTATAAAATTGGAGTTTTTCTACACCAAGAAAAAGGAACTACATTAATTTTACAATATATATATTTTTTTTTCAAGACTATATGATTAAATTTTTAAAATAGTAAATTATATAATTAAGTTAGCCAGTGATACAAAAAAAAGCATCTCATAGGATATACTTTTAGTAACTACAAAAAAAGGATACCAAGAGATGCAAGAACATTATAACACAAAAGGCAAACACATTACAGAAAAAGAGCGTTATTTAATTGAAAAATGGAAAAAAGAAGGAAAAAGTAACCGAGAAATCGCTAGATTATTAGGCAAAAATCACCAAACTATTAATAACGAAATTAAACGCGGACTGATTGATTTATCTTTTCATGGTGGCACTAAAGAATACTCTGCTCAAAAAGCACAGAATGATTATAATCATTTACGTTTAGCCGTAGGTAGAACGGATACGTGGACTGTAGAAAAAGAAAATGTAATCAGAGAAAAAATTATGGATAAATATTCCCCTGAAATGATTAGTCAATTACCAGATATGCCGTCTTTTACGACAATTTACACATGGATATATAAAGGATGGATAGCAGGTATTTCACGTAAACATCTGATTTACCCTAGAAAAACTAAACCAATAAAATCAAATGAAAAACGACCACCAAGAAAAACGAATGCCCTCTCTATTGAACAGCGACCACAAGAGATTAACGAACGAAAAGAAATTGGGCATTTTGAAATTGATTTAGTCATTTTAAACAAGAAACGTGGACAACAGTTATTGACATTAACAGACAGAAAAACACGCTATGAAATCATTCGTCTTATTCCTGATAAAACGGCCCAAAGTGTGAATACCGCTTTGACGTCTATTCAACAAGACTATTTAATTCGCTCTTTAACAGCTGATAATGGTTCTGAATTTTTAAGACTAGACGAAGCCATCACTTGTCCTATTTATTACGCACATCCGTTTTCTTCTTATGAACGAGGTAGTAACGAAAATGCAAATCGATTGATTAGACGATGGTTCCCAAAAGGCACAACAACCGTTACTCCTAACGAAGTAACGGCTGTTGAACAATGGATAAATCGTTATCCACGTAAATTATTTAATTATGTATGTCCTTATGACTTGCCTGAGGTGGCTAACTTACTATTGTAATTTGCGAAATTTTTAAAATCTATAAAAATTTTCTCGGCTTTTGACTTATCTAATTGTAACTGTTCTTTTAATTCATTTATGCTATTAAATTTTTGTTCTGGTCTTATATACTTATAAAAATATATAGTAAAATTCTCTCCATAAATTTCTTTATCAAAATCTAAAATATGTGTTTCTACAAAAACTTTACCATTATCTGAAACAGTAGGATTATTTCCTATATTAGTTATTCCCTTGTAAAATTCTCCTCTAACTTCAACAATGGTGATGTAAACACCATATTTTTGTGGAATTAAAAAATCATCATTTGTTGATAAGTTTGCTGTTGGAAAATTTATAGTTCTTCCCAACTGTCTACCTTTAACAATTATTCCAGATATTTGATAAAATCTATTGGTTAATTTTTTATATAACTCAACTTTACCATTTAAAATATAGTTACGCAATAAGGTAGAAGATATTTTTTTATCAAATGATTTTAATGTTTTAGTTGCTAAAACTTTTATTTTGTTATCAGTATATTCAGAAATAAAATTAGGTCTTCCTTCTCCTTTATAGCCAAATCTATAATCTTCTCCACAAAAGACGTTAGTAACATTAATTTTTTTTAAAACACTATCGATAAATTTTTCTTTGCTAATAAGTCGTAAACTTTCATTAAAATCTAAGAAATATAACTCTTCTATTCCTAAATTTTCTAGTATACTTATTTTTAAATTATTAGGAATTAGTAACTTTGTTTCTTCTTTTGTAAAAAAATTCTTTGGACTATTAGTAAACGTTATTAGACTTGAAATTTTATTTTCTTCTTTGGCTAAGTCTACCGTATTTTTAATAATTTCTTGGTGGGCTATATGAATACCGTCAAAAAATCCTAATGCAACAACTCTAAAATTAGAATCACTTATTATTTGACTTAAATCTGAGATTCTAAAAATTTTCATATTATTACCTCATTATTACTCAATATTTTTAGGAAATGTAGTTTTTACAGATAGTAATTCATCAGTTAATTCTTTTAAATAATATACTGCTATGGCTTCATTATTATATGTGAAAACTACTTCAGAAGAAAAATCTATATCAGGAAATTGATTTTTTCTAAATCTTAAGCCGTTAATTACTTGCTTAGCTCTAAATTTAGGTAGTTCTACAAATTGATAAGATGATAAAGCATATTCTTTAGATAGTAATTTTTTTGAAATATTATCTCTATTTTCTTCTACATAAGATATGCTAAAACAATCTGAAATCTTAATATCTCCGCTAGAAGTTCTGGTTAGTTTACTCATACAACTAGGTAAATTTAATATATCTCCCAGCTGTGTAGCTATTGTTCTTATATATGTTCCTTTCCCACAACTTACATCAATAGTAAAATAAAATTTTTCATTTTCATAATAGCAAGTATATTCTAGTAAATTTATGCTGTAAATTTCAATTTCTCTTTCAGGTATTTGGACGTCAAATTTACCTTCTCTAGCATATTCATATAATTTTTTTCCATTAACCTTAACTGCTGAATAGATAGGTGGTTTCTGAATTATTTTTCCAATTAATTTACTGCAAGCATATTTTATGTCAGAAATATCTACTTTTTCTACTACTTTTTCAGATAAAATTTGACCACTAATATCCTGAGTAATTGTACTTATACCCAAGCAAATTTCTGCCCGGTAACTTTTTCCTAAGTTCATGGCATAATCACTAACCTTTGTACTATTTCCTAATAATACCAACAAAACTCCGTCTACATCAGGGTCTAAAGTTCCAGCATGTCCTATCTTTTTTATTTTTAAAATTTTTCTAAGTTTAAATACAACATCATGGCTTGTCATACCACGTTCCTTGTATATTGGTAGTATTCCATCTAACATTATTTTTCTTCTTTCAAACAATTTGGACAAATTCCATATATTTCAAATTTATGACCATCTATTCTATATCCAGATAATTCTGGAATATTTAGCTCTTTACAAATATCTGTGTGAATTGTTTTTGCCTTGCCACATTTTAAACAAATATGGTGATGATGGTGATGTTTTATGTTTATACAAGCAAGTTTGAAAAAACGTTCTCCTTTTATCTCCGTAAATTCCAATATACCCAAATCAACGTAAGTGCTAAGATTTCTATATATAGTATCAAAACTTAGCCCTGGAAACTCCTTACTTAAATTTTCAGAAACGTACTTTGCATTAAGATATCTATCTTCTCTAACTAATAAATCTATCATAGCCTTTCTTTTTTCTGTATATTTATAGCCATTATTTTTTAGTATTAACATTAATTTAGAAACTTTTTCATCAACATTTAACATAAAATCACCTACAATATTAAATATAATTATTTATTTCTGTTTTTTTGATTTTTTCTTTTAGCAAACTTTCTTCTTTCTTTTTGCTTAAGTTTATCAATTTTATACTTATATTTTTTCTTATATCCTGGTTTAACTTTGTTATTGGCTTTAACTCTAGATTTTACTTTTTTAGTTAAATTATGGTCTGCGATAATTTTTTCCCTATTATCTCGTTTATTTCTATCTTTTACTTCGATAAACTCATTATCTTTTATATCTTTATGTTCAAAAACTATTCCACGATTTTCTAATTTTCTTAGTTTTTCTTCATCTTTATTTTCAAAAATAGTGATACATTCTCCGCTTAAACCAGCTCTACCAGTTCTTCCAGCTCTATGAGCAAAAAAGTCCAAATCATTCGGAATATTATAATTAATAACATGACTTACTCCTTCTATATCTATACCTCTACTTATTAAATCACTGGCAACTATATAAGTAAAATTAAGATTATTAATTCTTTTTTGCATTTGCTTTCTTTCTCTAGGAGTTAAATCTCCATGCAAAACTCCAACATTTATACCCTTAGAAATTAAATATCCACTAACCTCTTCAACTTCTGTTTTTTTGTTAGCAAAAATTATGGCAATGTAGGGGTTTATTGTATTGGTAATTTCTAATAATTTTTCCATTCTATTAGAACTTTTAGTATTAACAAGCAAATAACTTATTTTACCCTCTATTGATTTTTTTACTTCAATATGTTGAGCGTTTTTTACATATTTTTTTAAGAAATGCACCATTTTATCTGGTATCGTGGCAGAAAAAACTAGAAATTGGCAATTATCTGATGACCTATTTGCAATTTTATCAATATCTTCCATAAAACCTAGGTCAATCATCATATCGCATTCATCAACTACAATAGTTTGTACTTCTTTTATCGATAGGGATGAAGATTTATCTAATTCTAATATTCTTGTTGGTGTTCCTATTATTACATGTGGCGTGTTGGATACTTTTTCTATATCTCTTGATAAGTCTTGTCCACCTATAAATAAGGATATTTTAATTTCTTTTTCTGAAAAAGGTGCAATATGATTTGCCATATCAAATAACTGTCTTGACAACTCTCTTGTAGGTGCCATTATTATAGCTTGAGTTTTTTGTTTATCACAATCTAATTTACTAAAAATAGGAAGTAAGAATGAATGACTTTTCCCACTACCTGTTTGCGACATAGCAACCACATTCTTATTCTTCAAAACAGGGGAGAATACTCTTTCTTGTATTTTTGTAGGATTTTTAAATCGTAAGTCTATTATTGATTTATTGACAAAATCTTTAAACTTAAACTGTTCAAACGATTTAGATAACATATTAATTTCTCCATTCTTTTAAAATCAACACTAATTATACAATAAAAAAATTTTTTTTACCATTTTTATTGCACTATAAAAGCTAGCACTATTAATAATAAGAGTTATTACTCTAAATCTTATCTACTTTAGGCATATTTTTAAATTCAAAATAAATTACTGTGGTTGCTATTGCAAAAGCTATTAAATCAGAAATAGGTACTGCGTAAGCAACTCCTTTAACTCCAAAAAATTTAGGTAATATTATTAATAAGGGAAATAAAACTAATAATTGTTTACTAAGAGATATCGCTGCACCTTTTTTAGATTTTCCTATTGAAGGGAAAAATGTTGTCGAAGCAATTTGTATACAGTTAATAAAAATAAAAAATGTATAATATCTTAAATAAAGAATACCATATTCAAAATAAAGTTCACTTCCTTGACCAAAAATAGAAATTATCTCTTTTGGAAAAATTTGAAAAATTAAAAATAAAAATAATGAAATAGCAAAAGAATATTTTATAACTAGTTTAAAAACACTTCTTACTCTTAAATAATTTTTTGCTCCATAATTAAAACTTACTATGGGTTGAGAACCTTGAACGATACCTAGCACTATGGCTATAAATATCGTATTTATTTTAGTTACTATTCCTGCTATTGCTATGGTTGTATCACTACCATATATTGATTCTGAACCATATATTTTTAAAACATTATTGGTAGTAATCTGAACTATTGTCGTAGAAATTTGAAAAATAAAAGATGCACTGCCTAATGATAAAATAGATTTTACAATAGAAAATTTTATTTTGAAATTTTCTTTTTTTATTTTTATACTCTTAAAGTTTTTATAGTATAAAACTAATATTATTGCAGAAATAATTTGTGATATTACTGTTGCCCAAGCACTACCAGCAAGCCCCCACTTAAAGACAAATATAAATATGGGATTTAATATTAAATTTATAATTGCTCCAGCCATAACTGCAAACATTGAATACTTAGGGCTTCTATCTGCTCTTACCAAGGGATTTGTACCTAGTGCAAATAAATAAAAAGGTATTCCCAAAGTTGTGATTTTTGTAAATTCCATAGCATAAGGAAGAATTTCAGGTGTAGCTCCAAATATAATCATCAAGGGTTCTAAAAATATTCTCACCAAAAATGCAATTAATATTCCTAAAATTATTATAAGTAATGCAGAAGTACCTACAACTTTTTCAGCACTATTTCGGTCTTCTTTTCCTAAATATAAATTAAAATTTGCAGCCGTTCCTATTCCAACCATAACTCCTATTGATAAACATATAGTTGTAATTGGAAATGAGATATTAGTAGCAGCATTTGCTAAATATCCTACACCTTGACCGATAAAAATTTGATCAACAATAGTGTATAAAGCATTTGTTACGTTAGCAATTATTGCTGGAATTGCCATAGATTTTAATAATTTTCCAACAGATTTATATCCAAGAGGATTTTTATTATCCATAATCTACCCCTCCCCACTAATTTATTTTATAAATTTGATTTTAAAATAAAAAGAAACGAAATATAAAATATATTTCGTTAAAATATAAATTAGTAGCTTTTACTTAATTTATTATTAATTATATCTACACTAGAACTTGTACCTAATCTTTCTGCACCAAGTTCTATATATTTTTCTGCTATTATTTTATCCCTAACTCCACCACTTGCTTTAACTTTGGCATTATTTTTTACAACAGATTTCATCAATTTTACATCTTCATAAGTTGCTCCTCCAATACCAAAACCAGTAGAAGTTTTAACAAAATCTGCATTTGCTTTTAATGCTAATTCACAGGCTATTACTTTTTCTTCATCAGTAAGATAACAAGTTTCAATAATTACTTTTAGAATATTTTTGCCAATAGCTTCTTTTATTAACTTGATTTCTTCTTCAACATATTCAAAATTTTTATCTTTTAATTTAGATATGTTTATTACCGTATCAATTTCGCTAGCACCTAAATTTACCAATTCTCTTGCTTCAAAAACTTTTGCTTGAGTAGTCATAGCTCCTAAAGGAAAACCGACAACTGCGGCAACCTTAACATCACTATCCCTTAATTCTTTAACACATTGCTCAACAAAACTTCCATTTACACATACACTAAAAAAATTATTTTCCTTAGCTTCCTTACAAAGTTTAGAAATTTCTTTTTCTGATGCGTTAGCTTTTAACAATGTGTGGTCTATATATTTATTTAAGTTCATATTTGCTCCTTATTCAATTATATCTATAATAGTTTTTAGATTTTTCTTTTCTTTGTTGTCTATAATATATGAATCCATAACTAAAGATTTACTAGTATCTAATTTCAATTTATCATTATAACATATTTCTGCTAGAATTTCTCCCTCATTTACATAATCTCCAACTTTTTTATGTAGCAAAATTCCAACAGAGTAATCAATATTATCTTCTTTTTTTTCACGACCAGCTCCAATTATCATAGCTACCTTACCTATATTTTCTGCTTTTATCTTGTGAATGTATCCTGATTTGTTAGATAATATTTCAAATTTATATTTTGCCACAGGTAAATTTTTATAGTCATCTATAATGTTTTTTCTAACTCCACTGTGATATAAAAATTTTCTAAATACTTCTAAGGCTTTGCCGCTATTAATTAACTCATCAATAATTTTATCAGATTCTATTTTTGTTTTAACTTCTTTTTTATATTTTAAAACTTGAAAAATTATTTCGTAGACAACTTCTTTTAAATCATTTGGCCAATTGCCCTTTAGTGCTTCTATAGCTTCTAATAATTCATTTGAATTACCCACTGCATAACCTAAAGGCTCTTCCATATTAGTTATCATGGCGATAGTTTTTCTACCCAAACTATTTCCTATGACCACCATGGTATTTGATAATTTTTTGGCGTCTTCAACAGTTTTCATAAAAGCACCATCGCCAACTTTAACATCTAAAATTATTATGTCAGATTCAATAGCAAGTTTTTTACTCATAATACTGCTTGCTATCAGAGGTATGCTGTCAACAGTAGATGTTACATCTCTTAAAGCATATATTTTTTTATCGAGTGGAACTATGCTATCACTGTATCCCATTAAACCTATTCCAGTTTTATTGGCAATTTCTACCAACTCTTCTTTAGTGCTTGAAAATTTAAAATCTTCTATGGCAGAAAATTTATCAATAGTACCCCCAGTATGACTTAATCCCTTACCTGAAAGTTTAGTGGTTGCCATACCAAGTGCTGCTAAAATAGGAGATAATACAATAGTTACTTTATCTCCCACTCCACCAGTAGAATGCTTGTCCACAAGAAATTTATTAATATTTTCAAAAGTTATTATATCTCCTGAATTTCTCATTTTTAAAGTGAAGTATGCTAATTCTTCATCACTCATACCCTTAAAATATACTGCCATTAAAAATGCACTCATTTGATAATCTGCTATTTCTTCATTAAAGTAAGAATCTAATAAAAAATCTATTTCCTTATTAGTAAGACTTATTCCTTTTTTCTTTTTATCAATTATATCGACAACTCTCAAATTATTCTCCTTAACAATTTTATTATGTACAAAAATACTTATTTAATAAATATGTATCCTTGTCAATAATTATATTATCTGTTATTTCTTTAACTTGTAAATACTTATATTTTTTTAAATGTAATTCCATATCTTTTTTTGTTTTTTTAGAATACACAAGATATCCTCTCATATTGTAGACCTTGTAACCTAACAATAAAAGTGTATATGATATAAATAAAAACTTAATCCTATATAAAATTAAAAGCACTGCAAAAACAACAATAAAAAAATTATAATATTTAAAATCAACTATTATTATACAAGTAAAAATAAAAATTAACCATATATAACTCAAATCAAATTTTTTAGTTGTTTTTATTTCTGTAGGAAGAAAAGTAATAATATTATTTGGTTTTGAAGATATCATATACATTAAATAGCAAATGCCGTGTAAAAACAAAATAGTAAATATAAATAATAGTAATTTATTATTTATAAATAAAAAATACAAAATCAATAATAAAAAAAGTGGCACAAATGAACAAATAAAATAACTTATATAGTTAAATATTTTATACATATTTTACCACTCCTTTTATACAGTTGTTATTTTTTAGATTTTGGCTTATCTAATATTTCTGAGAAAATAAAATCTTGAACTAGACTTTCTTTAGAAATTACAAATTCTGGAGCAAATATTTCATTCTCTCGGTCGATAATTTGTCTGCGTTTTTTTGAATTTGTTGCTTTACTAAAATTCAATAATTCTTTTGGCTTATCTACTTTGTTATATTGTTTTTTTATTTTATTTTTTATTTTTTTATTTTTTGTATATTTATTTTTTTTATAATTTTCAGTTATAAATTGTAATATTCCAAATACAAGAAATAATATTACCCAGACAGACATTGATTTTCTCCTATTTATTTACTCTAAGGAAATACTCTCTAGCAATAATTCCTCTGACTATATTTTTTTTTGTAAAAATTATTTTTTTTGAATTTTTATTACTAGTTACATTTGATACCTTATTTTTATTTATAGTGTCAATACTATAGTTTCCTAATCTATTTTCTTTTTCTACATTTAGTTTATTAAGTATATTTTTTTGATATTCATTATTTTTTTCTACTAAAGAAGTTTTTTTATTCGTATTGATATTTTTTATTTTATTAACTTCTTCCAAGGCTAGTTCTCTTAATCTTTCTAATTTTAATTTATTATTTGTATCTAAATTTTTAAGATGTTTGTTACTATCCGTAGATAAAACAAAGACAACTATTAAAGACAAGATTATTAATATTATAGGTATAGATAAAATTAAAAAATTCATACTTACCTCCTATTTATTTTCTTGCATCCCTTCTTGTGACATTTTCTTTATTGAATCTCTCATTCCTGTATCAGCTTCTAAGTTTTTATAATTCATGTAGTCCATAACTCCTAAATTACCTTCACGGAATGCTTTAGCCATTGCTAAAGGAAGTTCAGCTTCTGCTTCAACTACTTTTGCACGCATTTCTTGAATACGAGCTTTCATTTCTTGTTCTTGGGCTACTGCCATTGCTCTTCTTTGTTCTGCTTTTGCTTGAGCTATATTTTTGTCAGCTATGGCTTGTTCAGTTTGTAGATTTGCACCTATATTTTGACCAATATCAACATCAAGAATATCAATAGATAATATTTCAAAAGCTGTTCCTGCATCTAAACCTTTTTCTAAAATTGTTTTAGAAATTCTATCAGGATTTTCTAGCACTACTGTGTGAGAACCTGATGAACCGATAGTAGAAACGATACCTTCCCCAACACGAGCTATAACCGTATCTTCTCCAGCACCACCGACTAATCTTTCTATATTAGCACGAACAGTTATACGTGCTTTAGCCTTTACTTCTATACCGTTAATAGCTACCCCAGCTATATATGGGGTTTCTATAACTTTTGGATTAACACTCATTTGAACTGCTTGAAGTACATCTCTACCTGCTAAGTCTATGGCTGCACAACGTTCAAATGATAAACTTACTATGTTAGCTCTGTGAGCTGCAATTAAGGCGTTAATAACTCTATCAACATTACCACCAGCCAAATAATGACTTTCAAGTTGATTTATAGTTACTTCTAAACCAGCCTTATGAGCTTTTATCATAGGATTTATAACTCTACTCGGAACAACCCTACGCAATCTCATACCAACAAGAGTAAAAATACTTACCTTTACCCCAGCCGCTATTGCACTAATCCATAATCCCAATGGGAAAAATGTAAAAAATACCGAAATAATTATTATACAAACAATAACTATTACACCTGTGAAAATTGCCTCTGGCATCATATTAATCATCTCCTTTTATTTTTTTCTAACTATTATTCGCATACCTTCAACTTTAATTACAATTAATTTATTTCCTTTTTCTACAAACTCACCTTCCGTTACAACATCATATTTTTCATTTTCAAATATTGCTATCCCTGATGGTCTTAAATCTGTAAAAGCAATTAATTCTTTATTTATTAAAGTTAGGTCGCTTTCCTTTGCAACATAGCCTGCATCTGTTGTAATTTTTTCATTTAAAACAAGTTTATTTAAGAATAAAAATTTATTTTTAAACAAATAAATATTAATAAAACACCAAATACTAGACACTATAAATGAAATTATAATTATAAAAGTAATTGTATAGGATTCATTATTAACTTCAATTATAGAATAAATTAATGTTATAGTTCCAAATACTCCCAATATACCACCAGGAACAAATAACTCTGCTATTATAAGCAAAATAGAAGCAATAAATAGAACTAAAACAAATATATTTATTCCAGATTGAACTGTATGAATAGCTATATATGCTGCTAAAGATAATGCTGATAAAATACCATACATGTTAAATTTTTTAGAAAACATCTGTTGGCAAAAACTTAAAAACATTAGTAGCAAAAGCACTAAGTCTATTAAATATAATTTATCACTAGCAATATACATTCTTACACCTCCTTTAAATTATATTATTGTATTCTTTTTCTAACTCCTCTATTAATTTATTTTTTGTATAAAGATTTCCATGTCCTGGAACTGCATATTCAAAGTCTAATTGACTAATAAATTCTATATAATTAAATAATTTTATTTTATCAAAGGACATCGGCTTAGTTTTATAACTTTTAGAATGGCTATCTCCCAAAAATAATACCCTATCTTTTTTTACATAAATTAATAATGCATCATCAGAATGAGAGTTATCATTTGCATAAAAATAAACAACATTATCTCCCAAGTTGATAGTAAAATCACTAATTTTTGCTATGTCAGGAATTTTTATTTGTATTTTTTTATTAGCATATACTTTTTTCATTACATTAGCACTAAATTCTGTTTCTAAATTTTGTTCTACTCTGTAATCTATACTCTTGTAATCCCAATTCCATTTACTCATCTCTTCAAGATAGCTTTTTGTTTTTTTAGAAGATATTATAGTGTTATTGATATAGGTTGCACCAAAACTGTGGTCCCAGTGATGATGAGTTAATACTGTATAGATAGGAAGTGGCAAGTTATTAGATTTTAAATCTTCATAAAATCTTTCTATCTGCTCTTTACTATTACCTGCATCTATCATTATTGAGTATTTATCACCTTTTACATAACCTATGGCTGGTTCTAAATAAGTAAATCTATGCTTACTATAATATACATTATCAGAAATTTTATATAACATATATTTCTCTCCTTATTCTATAATTATATCATAAATAAAAAAATAGTAAAAGATTTTCATACAAACTACTATTTACTTATTGACCATAAGGCTCTTAATTCTACTTTTAATTCGTCGTAGCTCCAAGGTTTTAAAGTTCTACCCAAAGAATTAGGGTCATTTATAATATAGTTACCATCTTTATCAATACCAACTATAAGAATTATATGACCTACAGTAGTAAATTTTCCTGGTTTTACTGAAGCTATAATTGGTTTATTTTGTTTTAAAGTCTTGTCGATAGAATTTTTATTTACTGGTATTTCTGCATAATTCATTTTATAGTATCTTGCTATATATTTAAAAAATCCCCAGCTAGTTCCGTCCGGTGTGAAATATCCTGCCTTGTCTTCTATTTCAGAAATAACATCAGGAGTTATGGACATATCCTTAAGTTCTCCTGATAGTAACATGGCAACAACAGTTGGTCCACAACCCCCTATTGAAATATCAGTTTCTCCTAATTTATTATAACCCCATCTTCTATCCCACTGTATGTATAGGGGATAATTTCTTCCAAGTCCTACCGTTTCTCCTTGACTATAAGGAACTCTACTGCCATTTAAATAACCGTATATATAATCTGTAACGTCTTTATTATTTGCTAACATTTTTCTATAAGTTAGTGGTAAACGATACAAATTATCTGCGATATACTTAGCTTTTGTATTTTCATTAGCATATTCTTTCAAATCTAAATTTACATCTTCTTCTCTTTGTAGAAATGGATAGGGTTGTTTTACTCCTATAATATTATCCCTATTAAATTTAATTTCCGTATTACTATCATTTATAGTTTCTCCAGTAAAAAATAGTAGAATAATAAAAATCAGTAGTGGCATTGCAAGTAAATATTTTTTCATAATCTTCTCTCCTGTAATTACCTTTTATAGAATGTTAATATAAAACCCATTGCTATTATAATTAAATAACCTAATAAACTTAAAAAATCTGGTATCTCATTGAAAAATATAAATCCTAAAGTTCCTGAAAATATTATTTGTGTGTAGTCAAATATTGAAATTTTATTTGCTGAAGAATACTTGTAGGCATAAGTAACTCCAAATTGACCGATAGCTCCTGTAATTCCTACAAATAATAAAATCATAATTTGATAATAACTCATTTCCTTAAAATTTACCAGCATAAAAGGAAAAGTAGCTAAACAAGAAAAAACAGAAAAAAATAAGATAATAAATTCAGCTGATATATTTTTTTTACCTAGATACCTAACGCAAGTGTAGGCAAAACCTGAGAAAAATGCTGTTCCAAGTCCTGCCAAGGCTCCTAAAGACATAAAATTTTCAAAACTGGGTTTTATTACGAGTACTACACCTATAAAAGCTAAACTTATAGTTGTCATTTGTAATAAACTTACATTTTCTTTAAAAATAAAATACGATAAGATTATAATCACAAAAGGTGATAGCCTTTGTATTACAGAAGCGTCAGCTAAATGTAAATGTGATACTGCATAAAAATTACATAACAAACCTATTGTCCCTGTACTTGCTCTTAAAAAAAGAACTAACCAAGACTTTTTTCCTTTGGGATATACTATGCTATTATGTTTTTTTATTATGGGAAGAAATGCTATTAAGACCGCTATTAAATTTCTAAAAAATGCTTTTTGTGTAACTGGCAAATCTCCAGATAACTTAACAAAAAATGACATTAGAGCAAAACCTAACGCAGAAATCAAAATACATATTATACCCATGGTAAGATTATTTCTTTTACGCATATTATCACCTATTTTTTGCTTTTATTCAAATTATCAAATTTTTCTTTCATTGTTGGATTTTTTCTTACTAATTTTTTTATTGTAATTTCTTCAGCCTTATTGTTAGCTATTCTTAGATTATTGTCTGAAGATAGCAAGGCTTCTTTTGTTTTTTGCAAATGACTTATAGTCTTATCTATTTCATCTATTGCAGTTTTAAATTTTTTGCTAGCTAATTGATAATTTCTAGAAAATGATAACTTGAATTTTTCTAAATCTTCTTCAAAATTTGCTATATCTATATTTTGTTCTCTCATTATAGCTGCATCTCTTTTGTATTCTAAAGAATTAAGTGCCGCATTTCTTAAAAGTGTAATTATCGGAATAAAAAATTGTGGTCTAACCACATACATTTTAGGATACTGATAAGATACGTCAACTATTCCGTTATTATAGAGTTCATTATCTGATTCCAGCATAGAAACTAGGACAGCATACTCACATTTTTTTTCATTTCTATCCTTGTCTAATTCTTTTAAAAAATGTTCATTTTTTTTCTTAGTGGCAGTCTGGTCATTTTCATTTTTCATCTCAAACATAATAGAAATTATTTCAATTCCTAATTTGTCAAATTCACGATAAATATAATCACCCTTGCTGCCTGTTTTTGCATCATTGTCTTTTTCAAATACAGCATTTGGAAAAGCCGTCATACGCAACTTGTTAAATTCTATTTCACAATGTTGCTCTAAACTTTCTCCCAGCATTTTTGTAGATTGTTTTGCCTTAAAATCTTTATAAAATGCTATTGCTTCATCTTTTTGTCTTAATTCTATATCAAATTTTTCTTGTAATGATTTTTTAGATAATTCATTTTGTATATCTTGCAATTCTAATTTATTTTTATATTCTGATAGTTCTTTATCCTTATCTAAGATAGCCTTATTTACTTCTAAAGCTATTTTCATATCGCTACTTTCAATTAATTTTTTAATTTCTGCTTCTTTTTCATTAAATAATTCTTTATTCTTAGCCTCTAACTCTAATATTTTTTTCTCTTGTTCTCTAATTTTTTCTTCTAGTGATTTTTGTGCGTTTATAATTTCTAATTCTTTATCTTTTTCATGACTTTCAATTACTGCTTTTAAAGATAGGATATCCGCTTCTTTTTCTGTCAAGATTTTTTCTATTTTATTATTGGCTTTTTCTTCTAATAGTTCAATATCTTTTTTGTAGTGTTGTTCTGCTTGCTTAATACGAGAATTTAATTCTTCAGTAAATTCTTTATTTTTTATTTGGGTTACAATATTTTCATACTTATTATCATCTATATTAAAACTTTCTCCACAGTTGGGGCATTTTATATCTTTCATATTTTTCTACCTTTCTTTTAACTTGGTCAACATATATTTAGCAGGATTGAGTATATCAATATTTGTATACTTTGCTAATTCTTTTTCTATGTAAGGGAAATGTGTACAACCTAATATTATTTTTTCTACCTTGTATAATTCTATTAATTCAGTCAATTCTTTAAACTTAAAGTCCCTTGCTATTTTAGAAATATCTTCTTTCTTTTCTATTGATTTTACCATTTCTAAAAAAGTAAAGCCTATAAATACAAGATTAGGATTTTTAGTCATCATAACTTTTTCAATTCCAGCAAGTCCTTGAGCATTGGCTGCTAATACCGCAACCTTGTTAAATTTATTTGCCATATCTTCATAAACGTTTAGAGGCGTAACTACATTAATAGCATTTTTCTTTGCCAATTTTTTAAAGTCAACAGCCCCACTAAGAGAATTACAATATACAAATAAATTACTGCAAGACTTATTTTTTAGCGACAATAAAATTTTGTTTATATGTAGTTCTTTATATTCATCACTTGCAGCTTGAAATATTGTTTGCTCTACCGGATTATTTGATACAGCTATTCCAATTATGTCCTTATAGCCAGCTTCTTTTAAAATATTTTCTCCAAATTCTGTATCTATGGGTGTTCCTGCTATAACAGCTACTTTCATATATTCACCTTCTTTTTAAAATTTCTTTTTAGGGTGCCTATCTACTATTTCTTGATTATTTTTTAATGCTAATATTCCTTTATCAGTTAAACTATATAGTCTAACTGATATAAATTGTTCTAGTTCTTCTTCAGAAAAATTATTTTTAATTAAACTATGTAATTCTTTCTTATTAAGTTTTGATATGCCCTTAATATTTTTAGATTTTAAAGCTACTTTTAAATTATCCATTTTATTATGTTCTAAAGAATTTAACAAAGTATTGATAAGTACATATCCATCTTCTAATAATTTTTTTAAATTACTAGGTGCATCTATGCCATAGCTATATTCAAAATATTTAGGATAATAACCAGTCTTTATACTTTCAGTCGTGAAAGTTCCAAAATTTATTCTCCAAAGTAATATAATATCTCCAGCTAGTAAATTTTCTTTTGTAAACTGCATATTCCTTTTAGGAACTAACTTTGATTTAGACACACTTACTTCTTTAAACCAAGTATCAAAATCTCTATCACTAGAAATAAAAGGTTTATTTTCATAATCTGCATAATAAGTATTTAGTATTTGCTCTATCATCATTATATAAACTCCTTTATTTCATTAATCCATTTTACTTTTTCAGGCTTATCCTTATAATTTAGTATTGAATTTTCATACCAAACAACATCATGCCAAGCTCCAAATTTGTAACCAACTTTTTTAAAATGAGCAACTTTTTTAAAATTATTTTTTTCATGAAAAATAATGATACTTTCGTTGGGGTAAGTAATGCAAGATAATACATTTACAATATTTTGTTTTCTAAGAATTTCTAGTAATTTATTATACAGCATTTGCCCTATACCTTGCCCTTTTTCATTGACATCAACATAAATTGATAATTCTACACTCCAATCATAAGCAACACGTTCTTTAAAAGAATTTGCATAAGTGTAGCCAACTATCTTGCCATTTTTTTGGGCAACTAGGTAGGGATATTTTTCTAAAATTTTTTTTATTCTATTAGAAAATTCATCAACACTAGGCAGGTCATACTCAAAAGTTATATTTGTTTCTTCTACATAATATTTATATATATTTACTAATTCTTGAGAATCAGAAACTTTTGCCATTCTAATTTTAATATTAGACATTGCACTACTCCTTTATAAGTTTAATAAAATTATATCACGGAATATTACTTTTAAAAAGAAAATAATAAAAACACAGAAATTAATCTGTGTTTTTATCAATATATACTTCTAATTTATTCGTGAATGTTATTTTAATATCAATTTTTTTATTATCAAATTTTTTTATTATTTCTTTTGCTAAGATGTTTTCTATATTTGCTTGTATAAATCTTTTTATTGGTCTTGCTCCAAAATTTTTATCATAAGATGATTTTGCAACCCACGTTAAAATATTATCGTCATAATATAAATTAATATTTTGATTATATAAACGTCCTGCCAAATCTTTTAATAATTTTCTCGTTATATCTTTTACATTATTTTCTGTTAGAGGATTGAATATTATTATATCATCTATCCTATTTAAAATTTCTGGTTTGAAATAAGTGTATAATTTATTTTTTATTATTTCTTTAGTCAATTCTGAAATTTTTTCTTCTGAATGATTTTCTAATAATTCTAGTGAACCTATGTTAGAGGTCATAATTATTATAGTATTTTTAAAATCAACTTTTACTCCTTTAGAATCTGTAAGACTGCCCTCATCCAATAATTGAAGTAAAATATTAAATACATCTGTATGTGCTTTTTCTACTTCATCTAATAATATTATAGAGTAGGGATTTCTTCTGACAATTTCAGTTAGTTGACCGCCCTCTTCATAACCCACATAACCAGGAGGAGCTCCAATTAATCTACTTACAGAATGTTTTTCCATGTATTCGCTCATATCTATTCTGACAATATTTTTTTCATCATCAAATAAATTTAAGGCTAAGGATTTTGCTAATTCTGTTTTTCCTACGCCAGTAGGTCCTAAGAATAAAAATGAACCTATGGGTCTATTCGGGTCTGAAATTCCTGCTCTTGACCTAAGAATTGCATTTGTTACACTAGCTACCGCATCATCTTGACCTAATACTCTTTCGTGTAAAGTTGCTTCTAAGTTTAAAAGTCTTTCTTTTTCTGTTTCTATTAACTTAGATAGGGGGATGCCAGTCATCTGACTTATTATGTAAGAAATATCTTCTTCTGTAACTTCTTGTTTTAAAAGTTTATTTTCATTTAAGTCTAATTCTTTTTCTAAATTTGATAATTCATTTTCTAATTTAGGTAAGGTTGCATATTTTAATTCTGAGGCTTTTTCAAGATTATAAGAATTTTCTGCCCTTTCTAATTCTAGTTTAACCTTGTCAATTTCATACCTAATCTTACTAAGAGCTTCAAGTTTTTCTTTTTCTTTGTCAACTTGTAGTTGTAATTTTTTTTGTTTTTCTCTTAGTTCTGCTAGTTCTTCTTTTACTCCTAAAATACGTTTTTTAGAAATTTCATCATTTTCTTGGGATAGGGCTTTTTCTTCTATTTCTAAGAGCATTACTTTTCTGTTAATACTATCTAATTCAACAGGGTTAGAAGAATTTTCTGTTTTAATAGTCGCACATGCTTGGTCTATTAAATCAATCGCCTTGTCTGGTAAAAATCTATCCGTTATGTACCTATTAGATAATTTACTTGCTGAAACTATTGCCCTATCTGAAATTTTTACATTATGATATATTTCGAATCTTTCTTTTAAACCTCTTAAAATAGAAATTGTATCATCAACATTTGGTTCTTTTACTAAAATCTTTTGGAAACGTCTTTCTAGGGCTGAATCTTTTTCTATATAATTTCTATATTCATTAAGTGTGGTTGCACCTATACAACGTAACTCTCCTCTGGCTAGCATAGGTTTTAAAATATTCCCAGCATCCATGGCTCCGTCTGTTTTACCAGCACCTACTAGCATGTGAATTTCATCAATAAATAAAATTATATTGCCATTATGTTCCTTAATTTCTTCTAAAACTGCTTTTAATCTTTCTTCAAATTCTCCACGATATTTTGCACCAGCAACCAAACTAGGTAAGTCTAATTCAAAAACAGTTTTATTTTTTAGTGATTCTGGAACATCACCTCTTACAATTCTCTGTGCTAATGCTTCAACAATAGCCGTCTTTCCGACACCTGGTTCTCCTATTAAAACTGGATTGTTTTTTGTTTTTCTCGATAGTATTCTAATTAAATTTCTAATTTCATCATCTCTACCAATCACCGGGTCTATCTTACCTGTTTTTACTTCTTCAACTAAATCACGACCGTATTTTTCTAAAACTTCATAAGTGATTTCTGGATTATCATTCATTACCTTTTTACCTCCTCTAATTTTTTCAATTAAAATTATTAAATCTTTTAAGCTAGATACCTTATCTAAATATTTTTTAAAAATAGCATTCTTAATATATGCCCCTAAAAGTAAATGCTCAGCAGAAAGAAATTCATCCTTATTTTTTTCTCTATACTTGTCTGCTTCATTTAATAAAGCTATTAAATCATTTGACATATAAGCCCCATAATTTATATTTTCTCCAACAACATCATTTATTTTTAATAATTCTTGTTCTAATTCATATTTTAAACTTTTACTATCAATATTTATTCTGTTTAAAATATCTGAAAATAAATTTTTTGACTTAAGAGCTGACAATATTAACATATCTGATGTTATATTTTGACTTTTTATTTCTAAGGCTTTTTCTTGTGTTTTAGCTAGAATTTCTTTTACAGCAAGTGTCATTTTATCAATATTAATCATAGAAACCTCCTTAACAAATTTATAATTTTTATTTTGACCTTTTTTGACTTTAAAATTATTATACAACCTCTGACCTTTTTTGACAATACTTATTTTTCAATTTTACAAAAAAAATTATTAATGTTAAAATTAAATTTATAATATTAAAATTAGAATGGAATTTAAAATGAAATTTGTTGCTAAGGAAGATTACAAGAGTGTAAGATTATTTTTACAAAATTTTTTAATGCTGTCGAAAAAAAATATTCATAAAATTAATATGGAAAAAGAAGCAGTAACATTAAATGGAAAAATCGTTAAATTAGAAGAGACTGTCAAAAAAAATGATGTAATAAAAATAAATATTATTTTAGCTAAATCAAAATATAAAATTAATGATGAAATAAAAATTACAAAAGAATATGAAGATGATTTTTTACTAGTTGTTTCTAAACCCTTCGGAATAAAAACTCATCCTAACGATAAAGAAGTAGAAGATAATACACTGCTCAACTATTTAATAAAAGACTATATTTATTTAGAACCAATACACAGATTAGATACCGATACTTGCGGGCTTGTAATTTTTGCTAAAAGCCCCTTAATTAAATCAAAACTAGATTATATGCTGGAGAAAAAATATATAAAAAGATTTTACTCGGCTATTATAAAAAAATATATAAAACCTCAACAAATTATGACAAATATAGGTAGGGATAGAATAGAAAAAAATAAAATGGCAGTGGTAAGTCAAGGTAAACAAGCTATAACTAATATTCTTTCATGTGAAAAATTAAATAAAGATTTTTATAAAGTTTGTATTTCATTAGAAACAGGAAGAACTCATCAAATAAGAGTTCATCTAGCACATCTAAATTCTAGCATTGTTGGAGATAAACTTTATTCAAAAGATTTTTATAAATTTAAAAATATGTACCTGGGTGCATTAAAATTAGAATTTAATCATCCTGTAACTAATAAAATTATTTTGATAACTTCTTCATTGAAAAATGATTTTGATAAAATAATAAAGTAGCAGATATTTTTTTACCTACTACTTTTTATTTATTCAAATTTTATTTTAAAAGAAATTATTAATGCCATTAAAGCTATAAACGAAGATACATAAAATACTAGCTGTGTGCTAGTATCCCAAATAGAACCTACGACATACATTCCTATAAAAGCCGATAATTGAAAACAAATAGAACTATATAGGCTTTGCATATCCAGAGTTTTATCAACTGAAAATTTACTATTTAATATTAAAACAAAAGCTAGTTGTGCAAGTGCAAAAGTTATTGCGTGAGTAACTTGTGTTAGTGCAAAAATATATACATTTTGAAAAATACCGAGTAAGAACCATCTTAAACTTGCAATAAAACAAGAAAATAATAATAAATTTTTAGCTTCAACTTTGCGAACAAGTTTACTAGAAAAAATAAAAAAAATAATTTCTGAAATTACAGATATATTTACCACTAAACCCGTAAGCCATTTCTTAGAAATATTAAGACTTTCTATATAAAGTACGCTGTAATTATTGTAGGCTGAATGACTTAATTGTAGCAAGAAATAAACTAAAATAATAAGTATTGCATTATAGTCATTTTTCATCCAAGAAAAAGATTTTTTTCTTTATTTTCATTGCCGTAAACTTTTATTGTATCTACTAATTTAGGCATTTTTGAACATATAAAAACACAATAAAGTCCTACAAGAAATACCATAGCATAATATATAAAATCATTATTAATGTAATATAATACTGCCCCGACAGAAATACCTATTAACATAAAAGAAAAAGAACCAAAAACTCTAACTTTACCATAATCAATACCCGCTTCTTTTAAAAATATTGACGCTGTTGTTTCTGTAAGTGGCGTTAGGGTGAAAAATGTTATTCCTATAAGAAATGTAACTACTATTAAACTTAATTTACTATCTGTAAAACCGTACATAAGAGTAGCTAAAAATCCGCCTATTGATATTATCCTATATGATTTTTTCATTCCAAATACTCTTATTAAATATGATGCGAAAAATACTCCTCCTAAAAATCTAGCTAGATAGACCATAGAAAAAATACCACTTGCTTCTAAAATAGAAAGTTTTTTCACTCCTGTTAAGTAAACTAACCAATATTGAAAAAATACTCCTTGAACTGCATATTGTAAAAAATAATTAATTGCCAACCAATTTTTTGCTTTCATTTTATCACCTACTTAATAAGGTATATCTGGGCTAAAACAACAACTAAATTCATTAAAGAATGAGCTATTATCGAAACAGATATTCTACCAGTAATTTTATATAAAAAACAAAATAATATAGATAGTGCTATATATAATAACATGACTGGTGAAAATCCATCGTGTGGAATAGCAAAAAGTATACCAGATAATACCGCTGCAAATAAAAATCTTATCCATTCGTATTTGCTATATAAAATATCATAAAGATAACCAAATATAATTTTTCTAAATACTAATTCTTCTAAAATAGGTGCTAAAATCAATACATAAATTGAAAATATTGGTATTTTTTTTATTATTTTTACGATATCTGCTGTGTTTTGACTAGCAACTTCAAAACCAAAAATTTTTGAAAATATCTGTAATAAAATACCTATACATATTTGTAGCAAATACATGGCTAAGAAACCAAGTATTGAAAAAAATATTGACATTAGTATATTATATTTACTTCCCTCTTTTTCAATAGAATTAATTTTATATTTACTTGTAAAAAATATAATTATAACTGCTGCTAAAAAATTATATAGTAGCATTAAATTATAAATCATTTCAGTATTATTTATTTTAAAATATTTTACACTAGAATAAGGAAGAACTATTAAGGACAATAGATAAATTCCAACAAAAACTAAAACAGGTAAAATTTTTCCATTTTTAAAATTTAATTTCATTATAAATCACTCCAAAAAATTATTAAATTATCTTGTATATTTATTTCTTAAAAATTTAACGTAGTAGCTTGTCATTAATATTGAATAAATACCTAATCCTAAAACCCACGATATCCATAAACCTGAAACTCCAATTTTTTTTATATAAACTAAATAGTAAGCTAGAGGTAGAGCGAAAATATAAAATCCTACTATCTGCGAAAAACAAGTAGGTAAAACTTTTTTATAAGCTCGTAAAACTCCAACTAAGGAAGCTGAAAAAGAATCAAAAATTACAAATCCTACAACAAATATTAATAAGTCTTTTGCAATTATTACAAAACTTTCATCACTTCCGTATAGATATGGTATTTTAGACCTAAATATTAATATTAGCACTGCCGTTATTACAGAAAATATTATCGAAACTAAAGTTCCAATATTTACATATTTATTTGCTAGCTTATAATTTTTAGCTCCTAAGTGATAGGATACAACTATGGTTAAAGCACTAGAAATACTCATGGGTAAAGAATATAAAAAACCTGCAAAGTTAAGAGAACTTTGGTGGGCAGCAATGGTATAAGTATCAAAAATACTTATCATGATTGATAAGGCTGAAAACATAAAAGTTTCAAGTAAAACTGCAAGCGACATGGGTAGTCCTAACTTAAATATTTCTGGCCAATGTTTAAATTTTATTTTCTCTATTTTAAAAATATTATATTTTTTTATTTTAGGATGATTTAATATTATAAAAATTGCCAAGAACAAAGAAAATATGTAGGTGATGTTTACCGAGATGGCAATACCTACTCCACCAAATTCATAAAAACCAAACTTACCAAATATCAAGGCATAGCTAAGTAAAATATTTACTGGAACATATATAAACATCATAATCATAGAAATTCTAGTCAGTCCCAAACTATCAATAAAAGACCTCAATGTTACATAAAGAGTTATTGGTATTAAACCATAACTTTGATATTTTAAAAAATTTTTAGTAATTCCTGAAATTTCAGAAGAGATACCCAACTTATCAACCAAAACTTCTGAAAATAAATTTAAGATTACTGCTATTACAGTTGAAATTATTAAGGCTATGTATATAAACTGTCTAAGCTTAGTAGGTATTTCACTTTCTCTACCTTTGCCAACTAAATGAGAAACTATGGGAACAATAGCAACTACCAAGGTAGAAATAACTGAGAAAATAGGATTCCAAATATTAACTCCCATACTAATACCAGCCAAATCTTTTGAACTATAATGTCCAGCCATAAATGTTCCTATCATATTAGATGAGTATGATATCATCTGATAAATTAATACTGGAAATAATAATTTTATAAAAATTATTATTTGTTCTTTTGTATTTTTACCCTCGTACATCTTTAAACTCCTTTATAAAAATAAACCGACTAATGACTTAGTCGGTTAAAATAAAAACAAATATGCAACCAAGAGTTGAATAGCTAACACAACCGTTAGTTTAGTCGCCAGCTCAACCTTGACAAATACTCACACCCGTAAAAAATTACTTAATGCTGCTTCATTCCTGACCTGACATGGTTCATAATTATTACGTCATAAGATGCCTCAATCTCAACACCACGTGCTAAACTCGTCATCACGCAAACTACCCGAATCTTGGTATTCAGCCTTGCTAAAGCGGATTGCAAGTACAGGGCACCGCTAACTCCCCACCTAGCAAATAACATTATAACAAATTGAAAAAGAAATTGCAATGTAAAATGTTTTGTAAAATATTTTATTTATAAAAATAGTGGATATTTTTCTTTATTTTTGCTCGGTTTATTAACTAAATCTTTGAATATATTTACACCCAATCCTGCAAGTAAAAATATTACAAAATAAAATAATAAATATAGTATATCCCCTGTAGCCGAAGGATAATATACTCCGCCTACCGCTTCTCTCATAAGCGACACAGCATAAGTAAATGGAATTTTAGGATACAGGGTTTGGAAAAATTGTGAAGTCATTTAAATAGAAATGTAGAACCTGACCTCCCCATTTGTAATACAAGTAGTATTATACAAATAGCTTTACCAACATTTCCAAATATTGAAACTATTGTATGATATTCTGAATTATCAATATTAGTAATAATACTTTTAAATTTTTCTTCTCTTGATATATTCTCACCTACTCATTTTATATTAACACTTAAAATTTTAATTTTCAAACAAAATTTAGTTTTATAATTTTAAAATTAACCCAGTTGACGTGCAGATTATATTAATTTATAATCAAATAAAATATATTTTTAGGAGAATATAATAATGAAAGTTCTAATAACTGGTTTTGAAGCATTTGGCAATGATAAACTTAATTCATCTGCAGAAATAGTGTATAGATTGCCTGATAAATTAAATGATATTTTGCTAATTAAAAAAATAATTCCAACAGTATTTAACAAGAGTGCAGAAATGCTAAAAAAAGAAATAGATTCACACAAACCAGATATAGTAATTTGTGTTGGTCAAGCTGGTGGTAAAGACAGAAAAAAAATAGCTGTAGAACGTGTTGCAATAAATATTGATGACGCAAGAATAGCAGATAATGAGGGTAATCGACCACTTGATAAAATCATTCAAGAAAATGGTTCAACTGCCTACTTTTCTACCTTACCTATAAAGGCTATATACTCTGAATTAATAAAAAATAATATTCCTACTGAAATTTCTAACAGTGCTGGAACATTTGTTTGTAATCATATAATGTATCAATCCCTATATTTATCTAACACAAAATATAATTTCAAAACAGGATTTATTCATATTCCATATATCAAAGAACAAGTACACGATGACCAAACACCATATATAGAAATTGAAAAACTTGTTCAAGCCATAAAAATAATAATTTCTACTTCCTTAGAATACCACAATAAATCAGATTTATTATTAGAAGCTGGCAAGGAATATTAAAAACGAATATTAATATAAACTAAAAATTCGATTTTTGTTTTATTTAAAATTCAAAAAACATAAAAATTTATTTTAAAGACGAATATTTTTATTTTTTATAAAATTCCTTTACAAAATTTTAAAATTAATGTAATATATTTATGGTTTAAATAACCAAAATTCAAAACTTTGGAGGACGACCATGATTAATGATATGAGAATTTTTGACTATGAGGATGTACAATTAATTCCGAACAAATGTATAGTTGAAAGTAGGTCTGAATGTAATACAGAAATTAAATTAGGAAATAGAACTTTTAAATTACCAGTAGTCCCTGCAAATATGCAGACTATTATAGATGAAAAACTTGCTGAAGAATTAGCAAGCAAGGGTTATTTTTACATAATGCACAGATTTAATCCAGAAAGAAGATTAAATTTTGTAAAAAGAATGAATGAACTAGGATTATATTCATCTATAAGTATTGGTATCAAACCAGTAGAATTTGATTTTGTATTAGAACTTAAAGAAAACAATTTAATTCCTGAATACATTACAATAGATATAGCACATGGGCACTCAAATAAAGTAATTGAAATGATTAAATTTATAAAAGAACATTTACCAACTTCATTTGTAATAGCAGGAAATGTTGGAACACCAGAAGCTGTTCGTGAATTAGAAAATGCTGGGGCAGATGCGACAAAAGTTGGTATAGGACCAGGAAAAGTTTGTATAACAAAATTAAAAACAGGATTTGGTACTGGAGGTTGGCAACTAGCTGCACTTCGTTGGTGTCAAAAAGCTACAAGTAAACCTATAATTGCAGATGGTGGAATAAGAAATCATGGAGATATTGCAAAATCTATTAGATTTGGTGCAGCATTCGTTATGATAGGTTCTCTATTTGCTGGTCATGAACAAAGTCCAGGTGAAACAATAGAAATTAATGGTGAAAAATTTAAAGAATATTTCGGAAGTGCTTCTGAATTCCAAAAAGGCGAAAGAAAAAATGTTGAAGGTAAAAAAATTCTAACTTCACACAAGGGAGATTTATTTGCTACCTTAATAGAAATGCAACAAGATTTACAATCTTCAATTTCTTATGCTGGTGGAAAAAATTTAGCTTCTCTTCAAAAAGTAGATTATGTTATTGTTAAAAATTCTATTTTTAATGGTGATAGATAATAAAACAAAAAGGAAAGATAAAAATATCTTTCCTTTTTTACTTTTTTGTAAGTATCCAACTGTAAATAATTTTTTTGTTATTTTTTGTTGATATACTTTCTATTTTTTTATATTAAATTATTTTTGTGTATCTACAATATATCAACGATTATATTGTACAAGTTTTATTTTATCCAGAATTTCTTAATCCTGTTGCTATTCCATTTATAGTTGTATGTATAGATTTTTTATAAGAATTTATATTATTAAATCTATTTCTTTTAATTAATTCTATTTGTATATAATTTAAGGTATTAAAGTAAGGCAATCTATTTTTTAAACTGTAACGTAAATAATCATTATCTTCTAATAATTCCTTATGATTTTGAATAGCTAAAATCACATCTTTTGTAATCTTCCATTCATTATGAATAATCTCAAATACTTTTATCGTATCATCTTTACCAGATAATTTTGCATATTCTTTGGCTATGGTCATATCTGTTTTTGCAAGTACCATATCAACATTTGATAGTAATGATTTAAAAAACGGCCATTCCAAATACATTTTTTGTAAAATTGATAAATTGTTTTTATCTTTTTTTATATAATTTGCAAAAGAAGAACCTACTCCGTACCAACCTGGGAGCATTACCCTATTTTGCGACCAAGAAAATACCCAAGGTATTGCTCTTAAACCACTTATTTCTGTAATTATTTTTCTAGCGGCAGGTCTTGATCCTATATTTAAACTAGAAATTTCTTTAATCGGTGTTGCATCAAAAAAATAATCATAAAAATTCTTATTATCAAAAACTAAATCTCTATATAATTTATAACTATCTGACACTACTTCATTCATTACATCTTCATATATTTTTTTTGTATTATATATTTCTAAACTACCTGTAATTCTATCAATAGTTGCAGAGATAAGAGTTTCTAAATTGTAATAAGCAGAATCTTTGTTGCCGTACTTAGTACCTATAACTTCTCCTTGTTCTGTTATTCTAATTTTATTATTTAAACTTCCAAGTGGTTGGGATAATATAGATTCATAGCTAGGGCCACCACCACGACCTACTGTTCCTCCTCTACCATGGAAAAATGTTATATTAATATTAAATTTTTTACCTAGTGAAGAAAGTTGCTTTTGAGCCTTATACAAGGTCCAACCAGAAGATAAATATCCTCCATCTTTATTACTATCAGAATAACCTAGCATAATTTCTTGATAGGTATTATTATCTTCTACCCAAACTTTAACAACATCTATACTAAGATAATCGGTCATAACTTGAACAGAATTTCTCAAGTCTTCTATTGTTTCAAAAAGAGGAACTATTTGAATCCTAGAAAATTCTTTTTCTACAAGCCCTACTTCTTTAAGTAAAACTGACAACTCTAACAAGTCTGACACACTTGTTGTATGAGATATTATACTTTGTTTAATTATATCATCTCCAAGTTTATCTTTTAAAATTCTAGCTTTTTTAAAAATTTCCAACTCTTTTTTTAGTATTTCTGATTTTGCAATATTTGTAGCTGATAATAATCTAGGGTCTTCTTTTATTTGTCTTAGCAATATTTTACATTTTTCTTCTTCTGAAAGTGAAGAATAATCTAATTCAATATTAGCTGATTTTAATAACTCGGCAATACACTCTTCATGTACACTTGAATCTTGACGCATATCTATACTAGCTAAGTGAAAACCAAAGACATCTATTGCTTGTAATAATTCTTCTAAATCACCTTCTACTAAAGTTTTTCCGCCATTAATTATCAAAGAATTTTTTACAACAAGTAATTCATTTTTCAATTCTGATGAATTTTTGTAATAATCTTTAGTATTTTTATTACTTAGTTCATCATCTTCAAATAGAATTGCTTGTGTATTTTCTAATTTAATACTTATTTGATACAGGGCTTTTCTGTAAGGTTCTTTTTCCCTAAATTCCGAATTGTCAGATGAATTTTTTGCTAATAATTCTAGTTCTTCTGTTGTAGCCATTAAATTAGTTGACATAGAGTAGGCTCTGTATAAATCAAATATTTTTTCTTTGTAGTAACTAATTACAACTTCAAATTGTAATCTAGCAGCAGTTTCAAGAGTTTCTGCTGTTACATAAGGATTTCCATCTCTATCTCCTCCTATCCACATGCCCATTGTAATAGGAGATACATTTTCTAAATTTATATTCTTTTCTTCTGCTAATTTTTTGTATTTTATTGATAAACTCGTAATAGCTTGCAATAATGAAGTATTGTAATATTGCATTACATTACTTATTTCATTGGGTACTTTTAATTTTTTTTCACGAATAATATCTGTTTGTACAATTATTTCTATATATCTTTTTAATTCTTTGTACCATTTTTCTTTATTTATTAAACCTAATTTTACATCTCTGTGTTTTCTTAATAAATTATGAATTTTATTATTCAAATCGAGCATACTCTTACGCTGAACTTGTGTAGGATGAGCGGTTAAAACTGGTACTATATTAACTTTTTCTAATATTTCTTTACAATTATCTAGTTTAGAAACATCTTCTATCGTTTTTGATAATTTCCCTAAATATAATTCGTCAGTATTATTTTTATAATTTATTTCATAAGCCAAATCAACATCTTCAGAAATATTTATTAGTAGTGGTAATAAAGAAAAATATCTAGCAACTATTTCTATTTCTTCATTATTTAGCAACTCAACTTTTTTCTTTAAATCTTTATAATATGATATGTCTGCTAATATTTTTATTTCTTTTATTTTATTTAGAGTTTCTTCTGTGGCAATTTTCTTAGTAGCAGAATCTAATAATTCTGTTAGTATTTCTATTTCTTCATTAATAATATCTTTGTTATTACTACTTTCTAATTTTTTAATAGCCAACACACTCACCTCATATATAAATATTTAATACTAGAGGAGTTAATCAAAAGACTAACTCCTTTTTATTAATTTTCTTCCAGTATTTCTTCTTTTTCTGCTAAAGTAACCGTAGCAACTTTTTGACCGTCAACAAGATTTATTAATTTTACTCCTGTTGCAGTTCTTCCTAGTGTATTCAATACAGAAATGTCAATTCTTATAATAATTCCTTGGTCTGTCATTATCATTAAATCTTCTGTTCCTGAAATTGATTTAACAGAAACTATTTTTCCTGTTTTTTTAGAAATTTTTGCTACCTTTATTCCTTTTCCTCCACGGTTAGTAACTCTAAATTCATTTTCTTTAGAGATTTTACCTATACCATTTTCTGTTACAGTTAATATTTTTTTAGCCTTATTTATTATTTGCATACCTACTACATAATCATCAAGAGCTAATGTTATCCCTTTAACACCTCGACTAACTCTACCCATTTGTCGAACCTTATCTTCATTAATTCTTATAGCTTGACCTCCAGCCGTTACTATCATAATATCATCATTTTTAGTAACTTTCTGAACTTCTATTAAGGTATCATTTTCATCTAATTTTAAGGCTATTTTGCCTTTTTTCATTATACTTGCGTAATCTGCAAGATTTGATTTTTTTATAATTCCGTATTTAGTAACAAATACTAAATTAGTATCTGACTCCTGTAAATCAGAAATAGCTATTATTGAATTTACTTTTTCATCTTTATCTATTTCTAATAGATTTATTATAGGTATTCCTTTTGCTTGTCTACTCATCTGATTAATTTCATAACCTTTCAGTGTGTAGACTTTTCCTCTGTCTGTAAAGAATAGTATATGGTCATGAGTTGAACAAGTTAGCATATATTCAACATTATCTTCATCATTTGTAGTCATTCCATTTATGCCACGTCCACCTCTACCTTGAGATTTATATGTACTTGCTGCTAAACGTTTAATGTATTGATTATATGATAGAGTTATTACTATTTGTTCTCTCTCTATTAAATCTTCATTTTCTATTTCATCTATTTGACCTTCTACTATGATACTACGACGTGCGTCTTTATATTTTTCTTTAATTTCTAAAAGTTCATCTTTTATTATTTGAAGAACTCTATCATCATTATTTAATACATCTATTAAATCTTTAATTAATTCAATAAGTTTATTGTACTCATCTTCTATTTTGTAACGTTCCAAGCCTGTTAAACGTTGCAATCTCATATCTAGTATTGCTTGTGCTTGCAATTCAGATAAATTAAAGTTTACCATAAGTTCATTTCTAGCTTCTTCAGTTGTTTTAGATGCTCTAATTAATTCGATTATTCTATCAATATTATCTAATGCTATTCTCAAACCTTCTAATATATGGGCTCTGTCTTGTGCTTTTTTTAAGTCGTATCTAGTTCTACGAACAATAACTTCTTTTTGGTGTTCTAAATAATGATATAAAACTTCTTTTAAATTTAAAGTTTTAGGTTTTCCATTGACAAGCGCAACCATATTAACACCAAAAGATGACTGCAAAGGAGTTAGTTTGAATAAATTATTCAAGATAACATTACTATTAGAATCTCTTCTAAGTTCAATTACTATTCTAATTCCCTCTTTTAAATTACTTTCATCTCGTAAATCTGTAATTCCTTCTATTTTTTTATCACGTGCTAACTCTGCAATTTTTTCTACAAGTTTTGCCTTATTTACTTGATAAGGTATCTCAGAAATTATAATTCTTTCTTTACCATTTTTCATTTGTTCAATTTTAGTTTTACCACGCATTATTATTGAACCACGTCCAGTGTGATAAGCCTTAGAAATCCCTGATTCCCCTAAAATTAAAGCTCTTGTTGGAAAATCTGGTCCCTTAATTTTAGTCATTAATTCTGGTATTGATATTTCTGAATTATCTGCCAAGGCAATAACACCGTCAATAACTTCCCCTAAATGATGAGGAGGTATATTAGTTGCCATACCCACAGCAATACCAGAACCACCATTTACAAGTAAATTTGGTATTCTAGCTGGTAAAACTTTTGGTTCTTTTGTTGAACCGTCATAGTTATCTTGGTAGTCAACAGTTTCTTTATTTATATCTCGAACCATTTCAGCTGCAATTTTACTTAATTTTGCTTCGGTATAACGCATTGCTGCTGCACTATCTCCGTCAATAGACCCAAAGTTCCCTTGACCTGCAACCATTGGATATCTACTATTAAAATCTTGTGCTAAACGAACTATTGTTCCGTATGTTGCAGAATCTCCGTGAGGGTGATATTTTCCCATAACTTCCCCGACAACTGTGGCTGATTTTCTAAATGGTTTATCGTGTGTTAATCCTAGTTCGTTAAATGCGTAAAGTACACGTCTATGAACTGGTTTTAAACCATCTCTTACATCAGGCAAGGCTCGTGATACTATAACACTCATTGAATAATCTAAAAATGAATTTTCAATTTCAGTAGTTATATTTCTTAAAGTAATATTTTTATCTTCCATTTTTATCCTTTCATACCTACTAAATATCTAAATTAACAACATTTAGGGCGTTATCTTCAATAAATTTACGTCTAGGTTCAACTTTTTCACCCATAAGAGTATCAAATGCAGCATCAGCTAGCATAGCATCATCAATACTTACTTTGTACATACGTCTACTTTCTGGATCCATTGTTGTTCCCCAAAGTTCTGAAGCATTCATCTCTCCAAGTCCTTTATAACGTTGAACAGAATATTTTTTATCTCCAGCATATTCTGCTATATCACGTTGCAATTCTTCATCATTGAATGAATAATAAACTTTTTTACCAACTTTTAATCCGAATAATGGTGGTCTTGCTATGTATATATGTCCTGCGTCAATTAAATCTTTCATGTATCTAAAGAAGAAAGTTAGTAAAAGTGTTCTGATATGACTTCCGTCTACATCAGCGTCGGTCATTATTACAATTTTGTGATAACGTAATTTATCTACATTCATGCCTTCGCCTATACCCATCCCAGCAGCTGTTATTAATGACCTGATTTCATCAGAAGCTAGAACCTTATCAATTCTTACTTTTTCTACATTTAGAATTTTTCCTCGCAATGGTAGAATAGCTTGGAATTTACTATCTCTTCCTAATTTTGCACTACCTCCTGCCGAATCCCCTTCTACTAAGAATAATTCACATTCACTAGCGTCTTTGCTAGAACAATCAGCAAGTTTACCAGGTAAATTAGTAAATTCTAAAGCATTTTTACGTCTGGTAGATTCTCGAGCTTTTTTAGCTGCTATTCTAGCATGTGAAGCCTGTAATCCTTTTTCAATTATTATTTTTGCAATTTTAGGATTTTCTAATAAAAATCTGTCAAATTCTTCTGAAAATAATCTATTAGTTATTGTACTCATTTCTGAGTTACCAAGTTTTGTTTTAGTTTGTCCTTCAAATTGAGGATTAGGATGTTTAACTGATATTATGGCAACTAAACCTTCACGTACGTCATCTCCAGTTAGTGCTTCCTTGTCTTTTATTAAATTATTTTTTTTACCGTAAGAATTAATTATTCTTGTCAAGGCAGTTTTAAATCCAGATTCATGAGTTCCTCCCTCATGAGTATTTATATTATTTGCATAGCTTAATACTGTGCTTGAGTAGCCTGAATTGTATTGCATAGATATTTCTAATTCTTTTCCTTCTAATGAAGAATGTACATAGATAGCTTCATGTAAGGCATCTTTATTTTCATTAAGCATTTCTACATATTCAAGAATACCTCCCTCATAGTAAAAAGTTTCTTTTCTTTCTTCTTCTAATCTTTCGTCTATTAAATTTATAGTTATACCCTTATTTAAAAATGCTAATTCACGAATACGACCTCTTAATATATCATATTCATACACTGTTGTTTCTTGAAAAATTTCAGCGTCAGCCTTAAATCTTATAGTTGTTCCTGTTTTATCAGTATCACCTATTACGCTTATATCTTGAACAACATCTCCTCTTTCAAATTTCATGGCATGAATCTTACCGTTTTTATGAACATAGGCTTCTAAGTGAGTTGACAAAGCATTAACCACACTAGCCCCTACTCCGTGAAGACCACCAGATACCTTGTATCCTCCTCCACCAAATTTACCTCCAGCGTGCAAGACTGTTAAAATTACTTCTAGGGCTGGTTTGCCTGTTTGTTCTTGAATGTCAACCGGTATCCCCCGTCCATTATCTTCTACTCTTATCCAATTATCTTTTTCGATAGCAACAGTAATATGGTCGCAATATCCAGCTAAGGCCTCGTCAATAGAGTTATCAACTATTTCCCATACAAGATGATGTAAACCTCTTGAGGAAGTAGAACCTACATACATACCCGGTCTTACCCTAACGGCTTCTAAGCCTTCTAAAACTTGAATTTGGTCTGCATTGTATTCTTGATTTTTTATATTTTCTGTCATTATTATTCCTCTCTAAATACTAATTATTCTCTATTTTACCATCTTTTATATAAAATATTTTTGCATTATCTAACAAATCTTCTTTTATATCATTTATTGATGGAGTTGTTATAAATGTTTGTATTTTGCTGTCTATACTTTCTAATAATTTTTTTTGCCTTTTTTTATCAAGTTCACTTAAAACATCATCTAATAGTAATATAGGGTAATTTCCTGTTTGATTTTTTAAGAAATTTATTTCAGCAAGTTTTAAAGATAATACAATACTTCTTTGTTGCCCTTGAGAAGCATATTGTTTAGCATCAAGGTCATTTATTGTAAATAGCAAATCATCGTGATGAATACCTACTTTTGTATTGCCATTATTTATATCTTCATCTACCTTTTTCATAATACTTTCACATAATATTTTTTCATCTATATTAAAAATATCCTTGTATTCTAAACCTAAATTTTCTAATATAGATGACTTGTAAATTATATTAAGATTTTCTAATCCGTCTGTTATTATATTCATGTTATTTCTTGCTAGTATAGCTATATTTTCTACAAATTTATACCTTTCAGTAGTAATATACAAGGCTAATTTAGATAGTTGTAAGGTCAATGATTCTAAATAAATTTTAGACATTTCATCATTTCTATTTTTTCTCATGTCTTTTAAAAAGGTATTTCTCTGTTTTAGCAGATGTTTGTACATAATAGAATACTTATAATAAATTTTTGAAAATTGGTAAAATTCCCTATCAATAAAATCTCTTCTTATAGAAGGAGCTCCTTTTACAAGTTGTAAATCATCTGGATAAAATAAAACTGTATTGAGTTCTCCTACAAAATCTGTGAGTTTATTTTTTCTTATACCAGAAATTTTGGCATTCTTGCCCTTATTATTCATGGCAAGCATCATATCTTTTTCTTGACCTTCTTTTTCTATGACACAAGAAATGCAGGCGGCTTCTTCTCCAAATTTTATGCATTCAAAATCTCTTTTAGTTCTAAAACTTTTACCTAAGGACATAAAAAAAATAGATTCTATTATATTTGTTTTTCCATTTGAATTATCTCCAACTAAAATATTAAGCGAAGGATGAAAATCCAAATATAAACTAGAATAATTTCTAAAATATAATAAACTTAAATTTTTAATTTTCATATTTTTATTCTATTAAAAACTCTTTATCATTAATTTTAACAACATCACCACTATATAATTTCTTTCCTCTGCGATTTTCTAATTCATTATTTAGGAAAACTTGCTCGTTTGCTAGAAAGAACTTTGCTTCCCCTCCGGAATTTATAAAATCTTCTATCTTAAGAAATTGTGTCAATGTTATATACTCGCCATCTATAAAAACTTTTTTCATATATTCTCCTTAAAAGATATTTAAAATATAAATAATAGATATGCAATTAATTTTGAATATAAAACTAAATACATAATAAGAATGTATAAATATATACAAATTTTACTCATAAATTGTATCATATTTCACATATTTTTTCAATTTATTGCCTGCTTATATCCTTGTTATTAATATATTGTTCTATTATTTAAAAATTGTTCTATTATTTAAAATTATAATAATTACATTTTCTGTAACCTTTTACATTTACAATATTAAAATTGTATTATATAATTAATTTAAGGTAGGTGATTTATATGAAAATCGAAAAAAAGATTGAAAATATTTTAAACGATAAAATTATCAACACCATAGAAACCAGCTATGGAATAACAAATAAAAATTATATTGTAGAAACAAATGAAAATTCTTATTTTTGTCGTATTCCAAAGGATACTCTTTTTATAAATAATAAGGAAAATGAAAAAGAAGCTCTTGATATTTTAAAAAATGAAGACTACTTTTTAGAACCTGTATACTATGATAGTAATTTGTTAATAACACAATTTCAAAAAAATGCTAAAACATTTATATCTAATAAAAATTTGTCTAGCATAGTAGAAATTTCAAAAATTTTAAAAAGTTTACACAAAAATAAATTTCAGGCAAATAATAAATTCAATCCAGTAGAAACATTTGAAAAATATTTGTATCAGGTAGAAAATTTTGAAATTGATATAGAAAAATACCTGCCCCTAGTAGAAGAATTTAAAGAATTATATACACCAGATAGGTTGTGTCATAACGACTTGGTAGAAGGCAATTTTCTTTTTACTAAAAGCAAAATATATTTGATTGACTTTGAATATGCTGGACAAAATGATTATTATTTTGATATTGCTAGTTTCATATCTGAAAATGATTTAAACTATCAAGAAACTGTAACATTTTTACAATCTTACTTTGGAGATGAAATTTGTGATTTTGAAAAATTAGATATTTTCTTAAAATTTGAAGATTTACTTTGGTATACTTGGGCATGGTTGCTCTATGAAAAACGTGGAGAAGAAATATACAAAACTATAGCTGAAGATAAATTTAATAAATTAAAAAAACCAAGAAAAATTATTTACTAGGAGAAATACATGAATTTAGGACAAATAGGCTTTGGAACATATAAAATTACAGATGAAGAAAAAGGAATTGAAGTTATTCAATTCGCCTTAAAAAATGGTTATAAAATAATTGATACGGCTTCATTTTACGGCAATGAAGAAATTATTGGTAAGGCTACTGAAAATTTTAATAAAAATGATTTTTTTATTACTACAAAAGTATGGCCGAGCGATTTAACTTATGACGGAGTAATGCGTTCATTTGAAAAAAGTTATAATAATTTAAGAGAAAAAATTGATTTGCTTTTAATACATTGGCCTCACCCAGATAATTTTATTACTGGCTATAAGGCATTAGAAAAATTAAAAGAAGATAGGTTGGTAAAAGAAATTGGGGTTGCTAATTTTGAAATTAGACACTTAGAAGCCTTAAAAAATCACTGCAATATTAAACCCTATCTAAATCAAGTGGAAGCTCATCCCATGCTTGCTCAAAATGAATTGGCAAGATATCTAAAAAATGAAAATATTAAATTGCAGGCTTGGTCTCCAACTGCTCGTGGTCAGTATTATGATAACAAAATTATTCTTGATATAGCAAAAAAACATAATGTTACTCCAACTCAAGTAATCTTGAATTGGCACCTAGATCGAGGATATCACCCAATACCAAAATCATCAAATCCTAAACATATCATAGAAAATATAGAAAGTACTAATTTTAAAATTGGTGAAGATGATTTAATGAAATTAAATTCCTTAGATGCTGGTTTAAGAGTAGGACCACATCCAGAATTATTCCCTTATGAATAAAAATTAAATTTAATATTTTTAATATGAATTTTATAAATAAAAACACTAGTTAATGACAGTCTTAGACTCAGCATTATAAAAATAAGGATCTCTCTTAAATAGAGTATCCTTATTTTAATTTTTTTTTATATTTTTCAAGAAAACCCGGTTCAGTCAAATCACTATTTTTGAGAAATGATTTGAATTGTATTTTGTCTTTTCGGTATAAAACACCTAATATTATTCTAGCATCATGTTTAAATTCACTTGTATTAATTGGATTACGAGTTCTATCAAACCTATCTTCCCCATGAGAATATTCATTATTTATGCGCTGTATAAAAGGAGAATTTTCTTTTCCGAAATATTTAAGAATTTTCTTATCATTTTCCATTTTATAATTAGGGAATTTAAAATATAAGAGAATTTCAATGAATTTCCTAGCGTTATTAGGGAAATTATAAAAAACTCCATAATTGCCTTCATCCTCATTCTCCATCGCAACTTTATAAATCTGTTCGAAGAGAAATACGAATTCTGTTACTTTATTAGATAAATGTTTAGGCAATTTTTTGATGAAACTTCTTGACGGTGCGGTCTCAGCTTCTTTTATTTTTTCTATTAGATAATAGTCTTTTTTAGCAGAAAATCTATTAGTATATTTCAAAAAATCCAAATTATGAGTAGAGAGAAAATACTGTAAAAATTCTTTTTTCTCAAGAAGTCTAAAGATAAGATTGTATATATAGAAAATATTATTTTCATCCAGACTAGAAATCGGATCATCTATAAATAATATAGTTTTCGATTTTTCTTCATCCGACAAACTTTCTAGCCTTGCGATATAGTAAGCAAAAGCAATTAACGATTTTTCACCTTCGCTTAAATTATACGCTCTTTCTTCATTACGAGAAACTTCGAAGTATACACCCTCCTCATCATCAACAGATTTTAAAGAAATTTCTGAATGTGCTAATGAATTTTGAAGTATCATATTGATGCGTCTTACTGCTTCAGATTCTGATTTTAAACTACTTTCACGTTCTAAAATATCATTCTCGAATCCTTCTTTCTCTCTCTTTAAGCTTTCCTGTTCATCAGTTTTTGTTTTTATATCTTCTTGAAGTTGGATAATTTTTTGAGATAGTCTGGTAAATTCAGATATGGAAAATTCTTTTGCAATATAATATCTGCGAAGAAAATCTATGCTTTCTATTTTTCTCTTCTCAAAAGTCTCTATCTGTTTAATAGTGCTATCGTATAACGAATCGATATCAACTTGAATTTCAGAAAATTCATTCCATTTTAAATTATCAATTTCAATTTTTGAAAAAATATTCCGTTGTTTTTCCGAAATTTTTGATTCAAGTGTTTTCAGAATTTCTTTTCTATTTTTAATAATATTTCTAATATCTTTGTTTATATTTTGAATACTGGATGTGGAATCCTTAAAATAATCATCCTTATTAATATATGGAAAAGAATCCAACCTTAGGGAATCCAACCTTAGGATTTCTGAGTTTACCCTACCGTTTTGCAGTGATAATTCATTTTCTAAAGAGCTTAACTCATCAGAAAAAGCCAACTTTAGTTTTTCAATAAAACCACTATCAATACTATTACCGCAAAAAACACATTTTTCTGGATTTTCCCCATGAATATCTACACCATCTTTAATCCAATTTATTTTATCTGGATTATTTTTATATTCATCTAAAATATTACTTACGGAGACAACTTTAGATAATAGTTTCTTCGTATTTTCTAAAAATAATGTGAAATTAAAAGTTGCATCAAAATTAACTAAATCTATCTTTTTCGGTTTACTTATATTTTCTTCAAGAATTCTTGTTTTTGCTTGTTCAATTTTCTTCTCTAGCTCAATAACAGCTGCTGTATCTTCTGGCGATGGAAAAATAGGAAAACGAGATGAATGTTTTTCGAACTCCTCCTTTATATTCCGTATATCGTATCTTTTAGCAATTACAACTGATGGATTTTTTTGATTTTTTATTTTTGAAGCAGTCTTACTTAATTTCGAATTTAAACTTTCTTCCTCACTCTTAAGTTCCTTTGATTTTTTTTCTATATCCAACACAATCTCTGATAATTTATCTTCTCTAGGTTTAATCTCATTTAATGTTATATATTCAATTTCCTTTAATGTTTTATTAGTATCTCTACCTATAGAAATTTGGAAACTATTTAATTTATTATCATTATGAAGATAAATATTGTCATCAATAAATCGCTGATTAAAAACTTTGCAGGTTATAGGTAATGTGTGAGTTTTTATTTCATTTGATTTGATAACTGTATGATTAGCTAATTTGATTTCAAAATCTATGTCTTCGTACTTTTCTGGAAGTTGCTTGAGTTCAATGCTTTGAAAAATTTTCGAATAGGTAGTTTTTCCAGAATAGTTTCTTCCAAAAAAAATATTTACTCTTTCAGCTTTAAAATCATTTCCTATACCTGATCGATCATGCTGTTTATAGTTTTTGTAGCAACCGAAATTTTTAATATCAATTTTTTTAATTTCTAAATCTAACATAGTTTATACCTCTCTTTTATTATATCATATAGAAATAGCGTCAAAAGGACATATACGCAAATTACTTTTTGAGTAAAAAATCATTCCAATCAGTTTTTGAATCATGTTGACGAAGAAAATTCTTTTAATTCCGTAAAATGAGACTTTGTAGATTCACCTATCACACGACATACTATGGAACACCTTGTCTAGATTTATCGGCTTAACTCATGGTTACAGGAGACCTCAAATCTTAATTTCTGACTTAACTCCAAACAATGAGAAAATAGTTTGAATATATCCAAGTTTATGGCAAAAATTTCAAAATATGCACAAGTTTCAGAATTAACCGTTGAAATGGTAAATAAACTAATTAATATGATTGTAAGTCATAAAACGACTATCACAAAGAGCATCCTAATCATTCAGATAGACATTATTTTATCGAAAAACTAAAATGCTAGGTGTCAGTTCAGCTCATGGCTAGTGTTTTTTTATTGAACCATATTTATTTTACTTCTTTTATTGTTAAAAAGTCAGTAGGAGAAAAATTACCTTGTTTTGAATCTCCTCCTAGTGTTACTAATACATAATCTCCCTCACTAGAAAGATTATTATTTTTAGAGAAAACAGGTGCTTTTTCTATCATTTCTTCCATCGTTAATTTTTTATCTTCAATATCAGTATAAACTCCCCAAGTTAATGATAATTTTTTAGCAGATTTATTATCAGGAACTATGGCTAATATTGTAGCTTTAGGTCTATACTTAGCTATAAATCTTGCAGTTTTACCCGATTTTGTATATGTTACTATATTTCTTGTATTTGTTTGTTCGATTAAATATTTTGAAGTAAGGCACATAGCGTGAGATAATTCCATATCTGCTATTTTGTATAGTTCACTTTCTTTTTCATTTCCATAGCTTTTATCTATATGGCACACTATTCTATTTAAAGTTTCTAAAGATTTTTCTGGATAATAGCCAGTAGCAGTTTCTTCAATTAATAATATTGCATCTACTCCATCTATGGTTGCATTAGCAACATCGGAAACTTCTGCCCTAGTCGGTCTAGGATTATATACCATAGACTGTAACATCTGTGTTGTTAAAATAACTTCCTTGCCTGCAAAATTTGCTTTTCTTATTATTTCTTTTTGAATTATTGGCAAGTCTTGTAGTGGTAAATCCATTCCCAACTCATCACGATTAATCATTATTGCATCGCAATTTTCTAAAATATCATCAATATTTTCATAAGCATTTTTTGAATCTATTTTTACAATAAGACCTATATTAGAATTTCTTTGTTTAAAAATATTTCGGATATTTATTATTTCATCAATATCACTGATAAAAGGAGTAGCCACAAAATCTACATCTTCATTAATAGCATAATATACATTATCCAAATCTATTTTAATTAATTTATATTTATTTTCAGCATATATGTGGTCTAAATCATAAATTATCGCTATATTATTTTCTTTACTAAGTTCCTTAACTTTTTTTATTCTAGCAGAATTTTCTTCTCTTGAGCCATAATAATTATCTATTAAAACTGCATCCGCTAATTTATTTTTTAAAATATTTTCTAATTTTTCGTCTGTACTTTGACCCAAAGTTGCAATTACTTTTACTTTTCTTTTTATCATATTAAGTTTCCTCTTAAATAATATTTTTTATCTATTATTTATTTTACCATAAACTAATATTTTTTGCTATATTTTTCAGATTAAATCATTATTTTACAAGCATTGTAACCGATTATTATATTTTTTAAATTATTATAGTCTTTTTTCTATTTACTTCTGAATTAACATGGTCTAAATATTCTTTGAATAAATTTTCCATTTCTTCATAAGTATTCAGTTCATTAAGACGGGATTTGATTTTAGCTCCTCCTTTTATTCCCTTCATATAATAGGCTGCGTGTTTTCTCATTTCATGAACTGCAACTTTTTCAGGTTTAATTTCCATAAGTCTTCTCAAATGTAATAAGCAAACATCTATTTTTTCTTCGGCTGATGGTTCAGGTGTCAATTCTCCAGTTTCTAAATATTTTACAGTACGGTATAACATCCAAGGATTTCCTAGTGCTGCCCTTCCTATCATAACTGCATCACAACCTGTTTCTTCTAGTCTTTGTTTAGCCATTTCAGGTGTGATAATATCTCCATTACCTATAACTGGAATTTTTAATTTTTTCTTAGCTAATTTTACATAGTCCCAATCTGCAAAACCACTATACATTTGTACTTTTGTTCTACCGTGAATAGCTATTGCTGAAGCTCCAGCATCTTGACATTTCAAAGCATTTTCTAATAAATATATGTGGTCATCGTCCCAACCTATTCTCATTTTAACGGTAACTGGTTTTTCTACTGCCTCTACCACTCTTGACACAACATCATAAATTTTATTAGGGTCTAGTAATAACTTGCTACCCGAATCACTTTTTGTTATTTTTGGTACTGGACAACCCATATTTATGTCTATAATATCTGCTTGAGTATTTTTGTCAACATATTTTGCAGCATCTACAAGAGTTTCTGCTTCTCCACCAAATATTTGCAAACTCAGAGGTTTTTCTCTCGGGTCAATATATAGCATATTCATTGTTTTCCGATTATTAAATAATATAGCCTTATCACTAACCATTTCTGCACATACTAAACCTGCTCCAAACTCCTTAGCCGTCAACCTAAACGCAGAATTACAAACTCCAGCCATTGGTGCCAAAACAACCTTATTAGGAATTACTATATCTCTTATCTTAAACATTTTATATCCTCTTTCATCTATATATTTCTATATTATCTTTTATTTGCTCTAACCAATAAGATATTTTTTTATTTTCAATTAATATATCACCACAAATATCTAACATTGGCAATAAAACAAAATTTCTTTTTTTTATAAAAGGATGAGGTATTTTCAAGACATCATTACTTAGTTTAATATCATTAAATAATAATATATCTATATCTATTGTTCTATCTCCCAAATATTCCTTTCTAACTCTTCCTAATTTACTTTCAATTTCTTTTATTATCTCAAGTAATTCATCAGGGCTAGCAGTAAAATCAATTTCTACACAATTATTTAAAAATGTATTTTTAGCAACACCACCCCAAGCTGATGTTTTATAAATTTTACTAACTGCCTTGATTTTTATATTATTATGATTACCTAATTCTTCAAGTGCTTTTTTTAAATAAAATTCTTTAGGTTCTATACTACTCCCTATTCCCAAGATAATCATTATAAGACCTCAAATTCTTCTCTACTCATTTCAATATATGCCCCACAAGAATTAAATTTTTTGTCTATGGGTGCATTAGGTTTATTTACAGTCAATTTTATATTATTTATTAAAGCATAATCTAAAAATATTTTTTTTATTATTTCATAGGATAATTTTTCTAATAAATTATACCTATTAGAAACTGCAACACTAGTAAGAGTGTTCACTATATCAGCATAACTGACACTGTATTCTAATAAATCATCTATCATAGCTTTTTTATAATCTAAATCACAGACAATATCAAAAATAAATTTTTGCCCCAAAGTATTTTCTTCTTTAAAAACTCCATGATAAGCATACACTTCTATTCCTTTTACATAAATACTATTTTTCAAAATTTTACCTCATAATTTATTTTTCAGAATAACTAGTATATTTTAACATAAAAAATATATTTTCTCTATTTACAAATATTAAAAACGACTTGACCAAGATAGCCAAGTCGATTAACTTATTGACCCAAAGTAAAAATATCTTCTGTATCTTTTATTTCTTCTTTTTTATTACCCTTACTTAAAAAATTTACCTTGTTTGCAATAATTGAAATTTGATAGTGATTCATTCCTTTTTTGTCCTTATACACATTATTAGTTAAAGAACCTATGATATTTATCATACTTCCCTTATCACAATAAGTTGCAGTATTTTTAGCTACTTTCCCAAAGGCTGTAAATTCTAAAAATTCTACTTCATATTCACCATCTTTATTTTTGTATTGAGATTGCACTGCTATTGTAGATTTAAGATAACTAAGCCCTGATTCACTTTCTCTTAATTCTGGTTTTTTAACTAATCTTCCTATTAACATAACTTGATTTAACATAATATTTTCTCCTTAAATTATATTATTTTTTATTACAAGTATAATATAATTTAAAAAAAGAAATTAAGCAAATTGACAAAATAATATTTTAAGCAATAAAAACTAATGAAAATAATTTTTTCATTAGTTTTTTGCTTATTTTTTATATTTATATTTAAGGATTTTAGTTTTTTTACAGTTTTTATTTTTAAATAAATTTTGTAATTTTTTCTGCAGCTAGTCTTACTGTTTCTCTAGCTTCTGCGGCTGCTTTACCGATAGAAATTATCATGACAGGAACATATCTTTCCTTATCCATATTTAATGTTTCTGCTATTTCTGAGTGATTAAATCCTCCTATGGCATTAGTATCATAACCATATGCTCTAGCAATCAACATAAATTGCATGGCAAATAAACTTGCATCTACTTTTACAACATTAGTCATCTGTTCATTAGAAAGTTTATCGTAAAGTTCTACAAAACCTGGTAGTATTTTATCTTTTACATCTTGAGGCATATATCCCTTGTCTACTGCTTCTTGATAAATTTCTTCGCCATAATTTTGGCATTTTTTATCGCCAAATATAACTAGCATGGCAGCTGAAGTTTCGTTTTGACGTAAATTAAAATTTACCATAGGTTTTAATTTTTCTTTACCCTCTGGAGTATTTACTACAACAAAACGCCATGGCTGGAAGTTAAAAGAAGAAGGAGCAGTTGCCGCTTCATCAATCATTTTCAAAATTTCTTCATTTGATATTTTTACATTTTCATCATATATTTTTATAGATTTTCTTCCGAAAACTATATCTTTAAAATCATTATTAATTGTCATCAAATATTCTCCTATCTAAACAATAATTTTTAATTTTATTATAAATAGAATATTATTGTCAAATAAATAGAATATTAAAAATATGTATCTTTCCTCTACAAATCATAAAAAATTTTTATATATTATAAAAAAGAAGCTAGTAATACATACTAACTTCTTTTAAATTTTATCTTTAAAATTATATTATTTTACTAAATTATAAAGAGTTTTAACATGAATACCAGTGGCACCAGCTACCATATATTTTTCTGGTTTTGATAAATAAGCCGTTCCAGCTATATCAAGATGTATCCAAGGAATATTATTATAAACAAAATTTTCTATAAATAAACCAGCAGTAATCATTCCTCCGTATCTTCCACCAGTATTTTTTACATCAGCAACCTTAGATTTATTTAATCTTCTATAACTATCATCTACTGGCATTTGCCATACTCTTTCTCCAGCCTTGTCAGCTGCTAGCTTAAATTTATCGAAAAATTCTTGATTATTTGTTATAGATCCTGTAAAAATTTCTCCAAGTGCAACCACACACGCTCCTGTTAAAGTCGCAATATCTATAACTTTAGTTACTTTTAATTTATTAGTTGTATAGTAGATAGAATCAGCAAGTGTAATTCTTCCTTCTGCATCAGTATTTTCTACTTCAATAGTTTTACCTGATAGAGAATAAATCACATCTCCAGGTTTATATGAACTTCCACTTACCATATTTTCACAAGCTGCCACTACTGCAATAACATTAGTTTTTACTTTTCTACTTGCTATTAAGTGAATGGCTCCTATTACTGTTCCTGCTCCACCCATATCACAATTCATAGTTTCCATGCTGGCTGATGGTTTAAGTGAATAACCTCCTGTATCATAAGTTACACCTTTTCCTACAAAGCCATAAATTTCTTCTGATTCAGGATTGTTCAGATATTTCATAACAATAAATCTTGGTTTTCTTTCAGAAGCACGTCCAACAGATAAAAATGCAGTTAAGCCCATTTCTTCACATTCTTTTTCATCATAAATACTAACTTCTACACCAACTTTAGAAAGTTTTTCTTTAGCAATATTTGCCAAAGTTTCAGGATATAAGTATTCTGCTCTTTCATTTACTAAATCTCTACTTAAAAAGATAGACTGCATAATATCTTTTACTTCTGCTAATATTTCAAAAAATTCTACTTCAGCAATATTACTATTTACATTAATAGTTAATTCTGGTAATTTTTTTCTATCAGTTTTATATTTATCAAAACTATAAGTTGCATGATAAAGACCTTCAAGAGCTGCCTTTATATATTCTACATTAGCAGATAAGGTCAAAGTAAATTCATATTCTTTTTCAGCTATTAATTTTTTAGCTAATTTAAAATAAATTTCTCTGTACAAGTCTTCACTAAGTAATTCTTCATCACCCAAACCTAAAAATACTTCTTTTACATCATTAAATGGTAAATGACTATATAGAGAACCATATTCATCTGAAAAAACACCTTTTTCTACTGCATATTCAAATAAGTCTGTATTTTGTTTATCTCCCTTATAAAATTCTGTTACTACAACTCCACCTGTTGTATTGTATTTAAAATTCATATTGTTTCTCCTTCTATATTAATTCAATTAAATTTTTTGCTGTTTCTCTTGCTTCTAAAATTGTATTTTCTAAATTAATTGCCTTTTTAGAATTTCCTATGAAATAAATTCTATCATAGGCTCTAGCAAGGTATTCACCTATTTCATGAATATATTTACTATATTTTATGTCAGCATACATATAGTTATTTTCTATTTTATTTATATACATTTTTTCAAAAGTAAAATTTTTGTGTATTGATTTTAATTCATTACTTATAATATTTTCTATTTCTTTATCAGATTTATTTATAAGTTTATTTACTTTAGATTGTCTTTTTACATAAACCCTAAGCATATGTATATTTTTTGATTTAATTTCCACCCATTTGTTACTAACATATTCTACATTGGTAATAAATGAATCGACTTGTTTATCAAAAATAATTTCCCCTATTTCTGGATTTATCATTAAACTATCTTTTTTACATATTATGGTTATAACAATATTAGAAATAAATTTTAAGTCTTTATAATAATTTATAAGTTTTCTATCTTCCTTAAACCATTCTAAAAATTCTGTATGTTTTACACTTATAATTACATAGTCATAATATCTTTTTTTATTACCTATTGTTAAGGCATATTTTCCATCTTCTTTTTCAATATTAGTAACTTCATTATTAAATTCTGTAAAAACTTTATTACCAAGATTAGATTCTATATTTTCTAAAAATGAACGCAGGGTAAATTTTAGGATATATTCATAACCAGATGTAATATTATCAACTACATTATTGCTATACATATTTTCAATAACATTTTTAATATCAGAATTTTTTATTGTTGCAAAAGCTAATTGGGGAATAACAAGCGATAAACTTTGGTTAGAAATATCACTGCCATAATGACTTGTCAGTATTGGTTCTACTATTTTATTGTAAAATTTACTATTAGTATTATTTATAAAAAAATCTTTTACACTAATAATACTTAAATTTCTAAAGTTAAATTTATTATACAAACCAAATAAAATTGAAATTTTATCCTTAAAAGATAATAAATCACTAGCCAATAATTCATTTCTATCTAAGGGATAGCCAAATAGCATTTTTTTAGGTATATTTTTTAAACCACTTTTTGTATAAATTACTTTGCTTGTATTTTTACTTTTAATTAAGTATCTATAAAGCCCTAATTCAAGCATGAACTGAAATAATACGCTGTTATTATTAATAGAATTATGCCAGCCACTATCATAAATTTCTTGACCATATTGAAATTTATTTAGCTTGTCTTTGGCAAATTCAGAATTTTTTTCTATAATATCAATATTTATTTTCTTAGATTTTGAACTTGCCAATCTATCTAAAAAATAGGCTGTGGTTACACCAGATATTCCACCACCTATAATTGCTATATTTTTCAAATTATCACCACCTATACCGATTTACTTAAAAAATAAGTATTTATTAAACTTGCCATTATAGTTGCAATAAAGAGTATAACTAAATTTAAAAAATTAAAATTAATTACTAGGGCTATAAACAATAAAATGCAACTTGAAACTAATAAATATTTGTATATAAGCTCCTTAAAACTCTTATATTTTATCTCCTCATCAACAGGTAAAATATAAGACCAAATAAGTTCATTTAATCTTTTATAGCTAGGTATCAACTGAATTACAGCTAAATAATTAAATAAAATAATTATTACAGCACTAACATAAACATTTTTAAAACTAATTACAAAAATAATAGCAAGAGCAAGAAGTCTTATTATTAAAAATACTGTATTTTCTTGTCTTAAAAAAGCTCTTATATAATAATATCTATAAGTATTTTCCCTTGAAAAGTTATTATTGCTAAGTTTAGGTAGTAATATATCTAAATATTTTCTTCTGGAAACTTTTGTAGTATTTATAGGAACATCTACAAACATATTTATAAATTTTAAATAATTTTCATTTCTAATCTTATCATATTCTGCTGCCCCGTACCAATTAATGTTATTACTCATATTTTTTTTATAATTATAAAAAATTAAAATTGCTAAAATAAAAATAAAATTCACTTTAGGTAGTATTAAAAAATTAATAACTATAAAAATATAAACAAAAAACATAATAAGCATATCTTTCATATCAAGATTATCATAAAAAACTTTATAATATTTGTAGATAGTAAAAAATATTATTGTTATAAAAATAGATAAAAAATATGATAAGAAGCTAAAAATCGAAAATTCTAGCTTATTTATTATAGGATAACTTACACTTATAAAAAATATACTAATAAATAACTTAGTTATAATTGTTCCAGAAATTAATTTATTAATAATTTTTTTATAATTAATCTCTTGAGGTAAGATAAATATTGAATCTGCTTCTCTTATATATGTTTTTACTTTTAAAGTAGTAAGCAAATATGCCATTAAAAATTGCAAGGAAAATAAAACTGAATATAGTTCAAAATTACTCGCCTTATTTAGCCAATTTGAATAATTAAACATTATAGCCCCTATTAATATTAGTAAAAACATAACCAGATGAGAATTAAAAATATACTTCCTGTAACTAGCTCTTTTTTCGTTTTCTTTTTTTATTCTTAATCTTAAAATTTCTTTTATATTACCCATACTTACTCCTTAGTTGTTATTGATAAATATATTTCATCTAAGGAAGCAGCAGGCATATTAAATTTATTTCTCAGCTTTTCTAAATCTCCAGATGCTAATATCTTCCCTTCATGAATAATAACGAAATTATCACAATATTTTTCTGCAGTAGCAAGAATGTGCGTAGACATCAAAATACTTTTCCCTTTTTCTTTTTCATCACAAATAAGTTTTATTAAACTATTTATAGCTATTGGGTCTAAACCTAAAAATGGTTCATCAATAATATATAAGTTAGGCTCTATTAAAAAAGCACATATAAGCATAACTTTTTGCTTCATACCCTTTGAAAAATATATAGGGAAAAATTTTTTCTTATCTTCTAACTTAAACAAATTAAGCAATTTATCAGCTCTTTGCCAAGCAGTATCCATATCCAAACCATAAGCCATAGCCGTAACATTTATATGTTCTTCCAAAGTTAATTCATCATAAAGAACAGGACTTTCTGGAACATAAGATATACTTTGTCTATAAGTTTCCAAATTTTTTTCTAAGCTAAGATTATCTATAAAAATACTACCTTCAGTAGCTTTTAATAATCCCAGTATATGTTTTATAGTGGTGCTTTTGCCTGCACCATTTAATCCTATTAGGGCTGTTATACTACCTGACGGAACTTCAAAATTTATATCTTCTATAACTTTTTTTCTATTGTAACCACCAGATAAATTATTAATTTTTAATGTCATCTACTTCTCCTTCAATAATTTTCAAAATATAATCAACTTGCTCTTCAGTTTCTTTAATACTTCCATTATTATCTATTACAAAATCTGCTAAATTCTTTTTATGGTCAGAAGATAACTGACTGGAAATTCTTTTTTCAGCCTCTTTTCTTGTTAAAGAATTTCTAGTCATAAGTCTTTCTAGTTGCTTATCATAATCTAAATGAACAACTATAATTTTATCAACCAAATCAAAAAAATTAGCTTCAAAAAGAAGTGCCATATCTAAAAATACTAGATCATTTTCTTTTGATAATTTTTCAATAATTATTTCCCTTATTCTAGGGTGGCTTATCTTGTTTAACAAAGCAAGTTTTTCTTTGCTATTAAAAACTATTTCTCCAAGTTTTTTTCTATTAATTTCTTTTCCGTCAAAAACTTTCTCTGAAAAAATATTTCTTATTTCTTCTTTTACTTTAAAATCTAAAAGTATATCATGTCCAATTTTATCAGCATCAATTACTACATATTTTTTTTTTAGTAAATATTTAGTAACTGTACTTTTTCCGCAAGCAATACTTCCTGTTATAGCAATTTTCATATAACCACCTCATAGCAAGACTATAAAATAATTTTATCACAGCTTTCTTTCTTTTACTATAAATTTATTTATAATATAAAAAAATAAAAGAAGAGTTAATATTATAACTCTTCTTTTTTATTAAAATCTAAAAGTTTTTTAATTTCATACATTATAAATGCAGAACTTAATATAGAAATACAAGTCCACAATTTTATAAAATAATTATTTTAACTAAGATGTATCATCAATAGTGAAAAAAATTACAAAGAAATATTTATATATTCCATTATTATTTTTGTAAAGTAAATAACTGGTAATAAATATAAAAATTATAGAAAATATTATATTCGCAAAATTTAATAAATTTTCTTCCATACTATCTACTTAACTTCTTTTGGTAAAAAGGCATTTAATAAAACTCCTGATATAGCTGCTAGAGCCATGGCTGGCAATTCAAAATTAATGCTTTCAAATTTCAACATAGCTCCACCAACACCTAATACTATTATTACTGATGAAATTACTAAATTTCTATTAATGCTTAAATCAACTTTTTCATCTACTAGCATTCTTAATCCACTAGAAGCAATAATTCCAAATAATAATATTGATACACCACCCATTACAGGATTAGGTATAGTTGATATTAAAGCAGAAAATTTACCGATAAAACTTAAAGCTAGGGCAAAAACTGCAGCACCCGCCAAAACAAAAACAGAGAATATTCTTGTTATAGCTAAAACTCCGATATTTTCACCATAAGTTGTACTTGGTGGACCACCTAAAAGTGATGCAAACATCATTGCAATCCCGTCTGCTAGTATTGACCTGTGTAAGCCAGGGTCTTTAATAAAATTTTTACCTACTACTTCTGATAAAACCATTTGGTGTCCTATATGTTCATTAATTGTAACTATTGCAATAGGAACCATAGCCAAGGCGGCAACATTCCATTCAGGTTTGTAAGTTACAAATGGTATTATAAATTCTGGAACTTTAAACCAGGCAGCTTCTATTACTGGTGTGAAATCTACAATTCCAGCTATGCATGCTATTATATATCCAAAGACTATACCAAGCAGAACTGGTATTTGTTTTGCAAAACCTTTAAATGCAACACAACAAATTATTGTTACAGCTAAAGTAGATAAGGCTACTAAAAAATTTTCTAAACTATATTCTTTTACGCCATTTACAGTTTTATTCATAGCCATATCTACTGCGGTTGGTGATAAACCAAGACCTATTACCACTATTATAGGTCCTACAACAACTGGTGGTAATAATTTTAGTAACCAATTAACCCCAAATTTAGCAATAAATAAAGCCACAAAACCATAAACTAAACTGGCTAAAAAGGCTCCGAGCATTGCCGTTTGAACATTGTGAGAAGTAGATAAAACTATAATAGGTGTAATAAATGCAAATGAAGACCCCAAATAAGCAGGTATCTTACCTCTCGTAATAATAATATAAGTTAATGTTCCTATACCTGATGTTGCCAATGCCACACTAGCGGGTAGACCAGTTAAAATTGGTACTAAAACAGTAGCTCCAAACATGGCAAATAAATGTTGTAAACTCAACGTTATCCATAAGGCTAACTTTGGTTTTTCATTTACATCTAAGATAGGTTTTAATCTTCCATTGTTAGTCATTAAAATTCTCCTTTAAATTTAATCTAATAACAATTATATATTAAATTAAAAATTTTTCAATAAGAAATTTATTATTAAATACAAAACAAAAGGACTATATTACTAGTCCTTTTGTAAATATTTTAATTATTTAGTAATTTCAGTAACAACACCTGACCCTACTGTACGTCCACCTTCACGAATTGAGAAACGAGTTCCTGTTTCGATAGCTATTGGAGAAATAAGTTCTACGTTGATTGCTACATTATCACCAGGCATTACCATTTCTGTACCTTCTGGTAAAGTAACAACACCTGTTACGTCAGTTGTACGGAAATAGAATTGAGGGCGATAGTTTGTGAAGAATGGAGTGTGACGTCCACCTTCTTCTTTTGATAATACATATACATCAGCTACGAATTGAGTATGTGGAGTAATTGTTTTAGGAGCTGCTAAAACTTGTCCACGTTCGATATCTTCACGAGCAACACCACGTAATAATGCACCGATGTTATCTCCTGCTTCAGCATAATCTAATAATTTACGGAACATTTCAACTCCTGTTACAGTTGTTGAAGATGGTTCTTCAGTTAATCCAACGATTTCTACTACATCTCCAACTTTAACTTGTCCACGTTCAACACGTCCAGTAGCAACTGTTCCACGTCCAGTGATTGAGAATACATCTTCTACTGGCATCATGAATGGTTTAGCATTGTCACGTTCTGGAGTTGGGATATATTCGTCAACAACGTTCATTAATTCAACTACTTTATCTTCCCAAGCTTCTTCACCTTCAAGAGCTTTAAGAGCTGAACCATGAATTACTGGTACATCATCTCCGTCAAATCCGTATTCAGAAAGTAATTCACGAACTTCCATTTCTACTAATTCTAATAATTCTTCGTCATCTACCATGTCACATTTGTTTAAGAATACAACAATTTTAGGCACTCCAACATTACGAGATAATAAGATGTGTTCACGAGTTTGAGCCATTGGTCCATCAGTAGCAGCAATAACTAAGATTGCTCCGTCCATTTGAGCAGCACCAGTAATCATGTTTTTAACATAGTCAGCGTGTCCTGGACAGTCAACGTGTGCATAGTGACGAGATTCTGTTTCGTACTCGATGTGAGAAGTATTAATTGTAATACCACGTTCTCTTTCTTCTGGAGCGTTATCGATAGCATCGTATGATTTAGCCTCTCCTTTACCAGAACGTTTTGCTAAAACTGTAGCTATTGCAGCAGTTAAAGTAGTTTTTCCGTGGTCAACGTGACCAATTGTACCGATATTAGCATGAGTTTTACTACGGTCAAATTTTTCTTTTGCCATTTTTTAATTTTCTCCTTGAAATAAATATATTTTTTACAAGTTACATAGAGTACATCTATGATAACTATATTTTATAATTTTAATGATTAAATTGCAACTATAAAAGTATAACTTTTTTAATTATCCTTTATTTTTTTTGATAATTTCTTCAGAAATTGATTTTGGTACTTCTTCATAGTGATCAAATACCATTGAGTAAGTTCCACGACCTTGAGTTGCTGAACGTAATGATGTTGCATAACCAAACATTTCTGAAAGTGGTACTTCAGCTGATACAACTTGTGCATTACCACGAGCTTCCATTCCACCTACACGTCCACGACGAGAAGTTATATCACCCATAATATCTCCTAGATATTCTTCAGGCATAACTACTTCTACTTTCATAATAGGTTCTAAAATTACAGGATTACATTTTTTAGCTGCTTCTCTAAGAGCTAGTGATGCCGCAACTTTAAATGCCATTTCAGATGAATCGACATCATGGTATGAACCATCAAATAATTTAGCTTTAACGTCAATTAATTCGTAACCTGCCAAGACACCATTTGCCATAGAATCTTTAAGTCCTGCTTCTACCGCTGGAACATATTCACGAGGAACTACCCCACCGACAATAGCATTTTCAAATTCAAATCCAGCTCCTGGCTCATTTGGTGTAAATTCAATCCAAACATCTCCGTATTGTCCACGACCACCTGATTGACGAGTGAACTTACCTTGAACTTGTGCAGAAGTTTTGAATGTTTCACGGTAAGATACCATTGGAGCCCCAACTGTACATTCAACTTTAAATTCTCTACGCATGCGGTCAACGATAATATCTAAGTGTAATTCTCCCATACCAGCGATGATAACTTGTCCAGTTTCTTCGTCTGTTCCAGCACGGAATGTTGGGTCTTCTTCCTGTAATTTTTGTAGAGCTGTCGTCATCTTATCTTGGTCAGCTTTTGATTTAGGTTCAACTGATAATTGAATAACTGGCTCTGGGAATTCCATAGATTCCAAAATTACTTCATGTTTTTCATCACATAGAGTGTCTCCTGTTGTAGTATCTTTAAGACCTACAGCAGCTGCAATATCTCCTGCATAAACTTCTGAAATTTCATTACGAGAGTTTGCGTGCATTTGAAGAATACGTCCTACACGTTCACGTTTACCTTTTGTTGAGTTTTTAACATAAGAACCAGAAGAAAGAACTCCTGAATAAACACGGAAGAAAGTAAGTTTTCCTACGTATGGGTCAGTCATAACTTTAAATGCAAGAGCTGAAAATGGTTCTTCATCAGAAGAATGTCTTTCTACCTCTTCATCTGTATCTGGGTTTATACCTTTAATTGCTGGAACATCTAGTGGAGATGGTAGGTATTCTACAACTGCATCAAGCATTGCTTGAACACCCTTATCTTTAAATGCTGAACCACATACTACTGGGAAAAATTCTACTTTACAAGTAGCACGACGGATTGCTAATTTTATCTCTTCAATAGAAAGTTCTTCTTCTCCAAGATATTTTTCCATCAATTCTTCATCAGTTTCAGCAACTGCTTCTATTAATTTTTCACGATATTCTTCAGCTTTTTCTTGATATTCTGCTGGAATTTCTGCAACACGAATTACCTCCCCTTTTTGTCCTTCGTTATATATTGCTTTCATTTCTAGCAAGTCAATTACTGCTTCAAAATTTTCTTCAGACCCGATAGGAATTTGAATTGGGTGTGCATTCGCTTGAAGACGGTCATGTATTGTCCCTACTGAGTAAAAGAAGTCCGCTCCTGTTTTATCCATTTTATTGACAAAAACAATACGTGGAACTCCGTAAGTTGTAGCTTGACGCCACACTGTTTCTGTTTGTGGCTCAACACCTGATTGTGCGTCAAGTACTGCTACTGCACCATCAAGAACACGTAGTGAACGCTCTACTTCAACAGTAAAGTCTACGTGTCCAGGAGTGTCTATAATATTAATACGGTTATTATTCCATTCAGCAGTTGTTGCAGCTGAAGTAATAGTTATCCCACGCTCTTGTTCTTGTTCCATCCAGTCCATTTGAGAAGCACCTTCATGAGTTTCTCCTATTTTATGGATTTTCCCAGTATAAAATAGAACACGTTCAGTAGTAGTAGTTTTCCCCGCATCAATGTGAGCCATGATACCGATATTACGAGTATCTTTTAAAGAAAACGCTCTAGCCATGAGTCATTTTTCTCCTTTCATATAATTAAGTTATTTAATAAAAAGTTAAATATCAAGCTATTTTATAACCTGATATATTAACATTCAAATTACCAACGGTAGTGTGCAAATGCTTTGTTTGCTTCCGCCATTTTGTGAGTATCTTCACGTTTTTTAACAGCTGAACCTGAGTTATTAGCTGCATCTAATATTTCATTAGCTAAACGTTGTTCCATAGTTTTTTCTCCTCTAAGACGAGAATAATTAACTAACCAACGTAATCCTAATGTTATTCTTCTGTCAGCACGAACTTCAACTGGAACTTGATAGTTAGAACCACCAACACGTCTAGCACGAACTTCAAGAACAGGCATAATATTATTTAATGCTTCATCAAATACTTCGATAGCATTACGACCTGATTTTTCTTTTACGATATCGAACGCAGAATATAAAATTCTTTGTGCAGTACCGCGTTTTCCATCTAGCATTAATTTATTAATCAGTTTTGTAACTAATTTTGAGTTATAAATTGGATCTGGCAAAACATCACGTTTTGCTACTGGTCCTTTACGTGGCATTATGTTGCCTCCTTTCTTATAATATCAAATTTTATTTAAGTTATTATTTTTTCTCTTTTGGTCTTTTAGCTCCGTATAGAGAACGTCCTTGCATACGGTTATTAACTCCAGCAGTATCTAAAGCACCACGAATTATATGGTAACGTACCCCTGGTAAGTCTTTAACACGACCTCCACGAATTAAAACAACACTGTGTTCTTGTAGGTTGTGTCCGATACCTGGAATATATGCTGTAACTTCTATTTGATTTGATAAACGTACACGGGCATATTTACGTAAAGCTGAGTTAGGTTTTTTCGGTGTCATAGTCCCAACACGAGTACAAACTCCTCTTTTTTGCGGAGAAGAAATGTTAGTTTCTTTCTTTCTTTGAGAATTGTAACCTTTATTAAGTGCTGGTGAATCTGATTTTACAACTTTTGATTTACGAGGCTTACGAACTAATTGATTGATAGTAGGCATTCCTAGAATTCCTCCTTTCTTGAATTATAATATTTTCTTGTCCCACACATCCAGGTGGTTCATTTTAAAAATAAAAAATTAAAGCTTCAAAAAGCTATAGGAGCATAAAACACTCACAGAGAAAATAATACCACATATACAAATTGGTGTCAACACTTTTTTTGAAAAATAATTTTTATAAAATAAATATTCATATATTAAATTTAATATATGAATATTTAAACTCTAATCTAAGTAACCTAATTTTTTAATTAATTCTGCTGTTTGTAATGATCCTCCAGCTGCTCCTCTCATAGTATTATGAGATAAAGCTACAAATTTATAATCAAATAGTGTATCTTCTCTTAGTCTACCCACAGAAATTTGCATACCTTTTTCATTATCTCTATCTAAAACAGGTTGAGGGCGATTATCTTCTTCATAATATTTTATAAATGTTTCAGGTGATAAAGGTAAGTTATAGCTGCTAATTTCTGATTTGAAATTTTTTATTTTATTTTTTATTACTTCTAAACCTGGATTTTCATTAAGATTAAATGATACGCAGGCTAAGTGTCCATCTAAAACTGGAACTCTTATACATTGAGCAGATAATTTCATTGAATTATCCAATTCTATTTTTCCGTCTTCAATTTTCCCAAAAATTTTTAGAGGTTCTATTTCACTCTTCTCTTCTTCTCCACTTATAAATGGAATAATATTTTCAACCATTTCAGGCCATTCTGCAAAAGTTTTTCCGCTACCAGATATTGCTTGATAAGTACAAATAGATGCTTCCTTAATTCCAAATTCTTTTAAAGCATGAAAAACAGGAACATAACTTTGTATTGAACAATTAGGTTTTACAACAATAAAACCTTTATTAGTTCCTAATCTTTTTCTTTGGTATGGAATTATTTTTAAATGTTCTGCATTAATTTCTGGAATTATCATCGGAACATCATTTTTCATTCTGTTAGCTGAATTATTTGAAACAACAATAACTTCTTTTTTAGCATAATCTTCTTCTAATTTAATTAAAGATTGTTTATCTAAATTAATTGCACAAAAAACCATATCAACATCTTTTGCAACATTATCTATATCAAAAACATCATATAAAATAAAATCCTTAGCATAATCAGGAAGATTTTGTTCTAATTTCCATCTGTCAGCCATTAATTCTGAATATAATTTACCAGCTGATTTTGATGATGCTGCTAGTTTTACTACTTCAAAATATGGGTGATTTTCTAGTAAACTTATAAGCCTTTGACCTACCATACCAGTTGCACCCAAAACTGCTACTTTTGATTTTTTCATAATTATTTCATTCCTTTCAATATTAATATATTTTTTTTAGATTTAAACTATTGTAATTCAAAACTGCCATTTGTTCAGAATTAGAATTGCAAAATTTATTATAATTGTAGATAGGTAATTTTTGACTGTAAATTATCACTTCATCACCTATATTTATATTTTCATCTATATCAACTACAATATGGCTCATCATAGTTGATAATATTTTGTATTCTTTATTTTTTATCAAACATGTTTTTCCTGTTAGTCTTGCTCTTAGTATTCCATCGCCATAACCAATGTCTACTACTGCTACTTGTTTTTCTTTATCAGCTATGTAGGAATTAGAATAGCCTATACATTCTCCTTTTTTTAAAGTAACCATATTTATTACATTAGCTTTTACGGAAAATGCTTGGTAGGGTGTGTAGGATATTTTACTAGGATTATTTTTTACATTATATGGATATGAACCGTAAATCATTATGCCTGGACGTATGTGTGTAACTTCTTCAAAAGAACCATCTCTTAAAAAAGATGCACTATTTTGTAAATGAACTACCTCAAATTTATATATTTTTTTTGCAAAATTATAAACTTCTAAAACTAATTTTTTTTCTTCTTCATATAAACCGTCAAATTCATCTGCAAATGCAAAATGCGACCAAAATCCTTTTAATTTTAACTTATTTTCTTTACAAAAATTTATTATATCTATAACTTCTTTTAGATTTTTCGCACCAGCTCTCCTCATAGAGCCTGAAAATTCTAATTGTAGATTTATATTTTTTAATTTTTTTAAATTTGTTTTTAAATAGTTTATATTGGGAATATTTGCTTCAATATTATATTTTTCTAAAATATCAAAATCGTAATTTGCATTAAATAGAAATATGTTGACTTCTTCACCCAATATTTCACGAATTTTTATTGCTTCTTTTATGTTGGTTGTAGCAAAATAATTAACGTCAATTTTATACAGAGTTTTTACTACATCTTCAAGCCCCATATTGTAGGCATTATTTTTTACAACTGCTATTATTTTTTTTTCATTATTTTTCAGTTGCTCTACATTTTTTATTATATTTTGATAATTTATTTCCAGTAATGCCATAAATTCCTCTTTTTATTTATTATAGTATTTTAATATCCCCATGTAATACTTAACTCCAGTTTCTAAAATATTTTCGTCAAAGTTAAATGTCGGTGTGTGTAATCCCGATACATAAGATTTTTCTTCATTTCTTATTCCTAAAAAACTATAATTAATGGTTGATATTTTAGTAAATGCAGAAAAATCTTCTCCGTACAGATAGGCTTCAGGTAATTCTTTATATTCTATATTTTCTGCTTTACAAACTTTTTTTATTATTTCGTATTCTTCTTTATTATTAAATACAGCGTCATAGCCTTCACCAAAATCTACACTTATTTTTGTATTTGTGATTTTTTCTAATCCCTCTGCTATGGATAATATATTTTCTTTGATAGTATTATAATTACTAGTCTTGTATGTTCTGATTGTTCCTTCTAAATTAGCTGATTGTGCAACTATATTTAAGGCATTTCCGCCCCACATTTTTCCAACATGAATTATATTAGTATCTCTTGCTTTTAAGTTTAATGTGTTGAGTTTTAATAATTCTTGGTAAAATATACTGGCTACATTTAGTGCGTCAATACCTGTGTATTTCAAACCGACATGGGCTGATTTTCCTTTTATATCAACCCTAAATTCAGTGGCACTAGCCATAATTTCTTTTTCTTTAGAAATTATAATATTTTCTGGATAATCAGGATTTAGATGTAAAGCATAGCTTGCAAGAATATTATATTTTGAAAAATAATCTTTGTAGTCTGTAACTAATAAACCAGCTCCACCTATTGTTTCTTCTGCTGGTTGAAAAACAAACATAGTATTAAATCTCACCTTATTATTTTCATAATAATTTTTCGTTTCTAATACAGCTCCTATTAGCATGGCAGTATGACCATCATGACCACAGGCGTGCATTATTCCATCATTTTTCGACCTAAATTCAATTTTATTTTCTTCATGAATTGGTAAAGCGTCTATGTCAGCCCTGAAAATTATAGTATCTTCTTTCTTATTTTCTTCATTACTTTTAAATGATACTATTAATCCAGTAGCCAAAACTTCTTTATATTCTATGGAATTTTTTAATAAAATATTTTTTATATATTCTTTAGTTTCAAATTCTTCCATTGATAATTCTGGATTAGCGTGCAAATCTCTTCGCCATTTTTTTAACATTTCTAATGTTACTATATTCATGTTGCCACCTATTTTACAAGTTTCTTAGTTCTGCAATTATATCTATCTTCTCGTTAGCAACTTGCGACCTTGATTTTATTACTTTTGCTGGAACGCCTGCTACAACATCACCTGCTTTTACGTCTTTAGTAACTATACTTCCAGCCGCTACAACAGCATTATCTCCTACTTGTACCCCTTCTAATACTACTGCATTAGCACCTATCAAAACATTATTACCAATTCTTACAGGAGTTGCATTAGCAGGTTCGATTACTCCAGATAAAACTGCACCTGCTCCTATATGAGAATTTTCTCCGACTTCAGCACGTCCACCAAGAACTGCATTCATATCAATCATAGTATTTTTACCGATTTTAGCACCAATATTTATGACTGCACCCATCATAATTACTGCATTATCTCCTATTTCTGCATGTTCTCTAATTGAAACACCTGGTTCAATTCTGGCATTAACCTTAGTTAAATCTTTCATAGGAATTGCACTATTTCTAGTCTCATTTTCTACTCTAAAATTTAATATCTTATCCTTATTTTCTTTATAGTATTCTTGCCAATCTTTTAAATCAACAAAGATAACCTTAGATTTACAAGAGCCGTAAACTTCCAAAGTTGCTGGAAAATCTATTTCCTTTTCCTTAAAATTAACATAGACCTTAACTGGAGTTTTTTTAACTGAGTTTGCTATGTAATTTATAATTTCTTCTGTTGTTTTCATTATTATTTCTCCTTAACTAAATTATTTTAAATTTAATACATCTTTCATAGAATATATTCCTGTTTTTTTATTTTTTAACCAAAAAGCTGCTTTAATAGAACCCTTAGCAAACATTTTTTTACTAAGTGCTGTATGTTTTATCTCTATAATTTCATCTTCTCCTGCAAAAATAATTTCGTGTTCTCCTACTATCGTTCCTCCACGAACTGCATGGATACCAATTTCTTTTTCTTTCCTTTTACTTTCTCCCTCACGACCATAAACTCTGCTAAATGACGATACATTATTTATGGAATCTACTATCATTTTTGCAGTGCCACTTGGTGCATCAACTTTTTTATTATGATGTTTTTCTATAACTTCTATATCATAACCATAAAGCATTTTACTGGCTTGATTGACAAGTTCTAAAACTACATTAACTCCCAAACTATAATTACCACTGTAAACAAGGGCAACGTCTTGAGATAATTTATTTATTAAAAATAATTCTTCCTCATCATGACCAGTAGTAGCTATTACTACATTAGTTTTTGATTTAGCTGCGTAAGTTACTAAATTTTTTGTTAAACTGTGATGGGAAAAATCTATTATGACATCTGCTTTTTCTTTAATATCATCAAAACTTTCATATTCTGAAAAATTTTCTGTATTTGTTTTATTTTTACTAACTCCTGCAACTATTTCTATATCATCTTCACATTCTTTAATGAAATCTACCAAAACTTTTCCCATAGTTCCACTATAACCACTTATAATAATTTTCATCTTGACACCTACTTCAATCTTTCCATTTCAGTTTTTAATAAATCAGCTAAAGTATCAGAAATATTTGTCATAGGAAGTCTGTAATTACAAGTTCCATAACCAAGATATTCTACACATTTTTTTACTGGCATTGGATTTGGTTCTGAGAATAATAAATTCACAAATTTATTGTATTTTAATTGGAGCTGCATAGAATTTTTTATATCTCCTGACAGAGCTAAATTACACATATCATGAGTTGCTTTTGGATAAATATTTGCTAAAACTGAAATACAACCCTTACCACCAGCTAGTATTATCGGCACATTTATATCGTCATTGCCACTATAAATATCTATATTATCACCACATAAATTTAAAACTTCTAATGTATGAGAAATATTACCTACGGCATCTTTATATGCAACTATATTTTTATGTTTTGATAAGTGAGAAATTGTTTCAGCGGTCATTATCTGACCCGTTCTTCCTGGAACTCCATAAAGAATAATTGGAATATTAACACTGTTAGCTATATATTCAAAATGTTCTATCAAACCTTTTTGACTTGTTTTGTTGTAATAAGGAGTAACTACTAATAAAGCATCAACTCCTAATTTTTCTGCCTCTATACTAAGTTCAGCGGCATGCTTAGTATTGTTAGAACCTGTACCAGCTATAAGAGGTACTCTTTTTTTCACTTTATCTACTGCAAATTTTATAATAGCTATTTGCTCATCGTCTGTCATTGTAGCACTTTCTCCAGTTGTTCCTGCTACGATAATTGCATCTGTTCCTTCTTTAATTTGAAATTCTAACAATTCTTCAAAAGTTGCATAATCAATACTTCCATTTTCTAAAAAAGGTGTAACTATGGCTACTCCACTTCCTCTATATATACTCATAAAACTACCTCCTAAATATCATTTTTAATTAAATCTTCTAAACTTTCACCCTTAACTACCAATCTATGCTTGCCATTTTTAACAAATACAACTGGTAACTTTGTAATTCTATTGTAATTACTTGCCATGCTATAATTATACGCTCCCGTAGAAGATACTAATAATAAATCATCTTTTTCTGCCTTTGGCAACTTGATTTCATTAATTAAAATATCGCCAGATTCACAATATTTACCTGCTACTGTATAAAGATTACCGCACTTGTCATTAACCTTATTTGCTAAACAGCATTCATATTTTGCTTTGTATAAGGCGTATCTCGGATTATCTCCCATACCACCATCAACAAAAATATATTCTTTACCTGAATAAGTTTTTTTTGTTCCACCGACAGTATAAAGTGTACTACCTGCATTACATATTAAACTTCTCCCTGGTTCTATTATTACACTTTCTAACTTCAAACCAAAAATTTCTTGTTGTTCTTCAATAACAAGTATATATTCTTGTAAAAATTTCGCTAAAGAAAATGGATTATCTTCCTTAGAATAATATACACCAAATCCTCCACCAAGATTTAAAACACTTATAAATATATTAAGTTTATCTTCAACAGATTTTGAAAATTCAAATACTGTTTTTACCGCATCAAAAAAAGAATTTTTTTCAAAAATTTGAGAACCTATATGAGAATGAAATCCTTTAAAATTTAAGTTGCTTTGGTTGGCTATATCTCTTATCAGAGAATATATTTTATCATCATAAATTGAATAACCAAACTTAGAATCGTCTTTAGCAGTTTTAATGTACTCGTGTGTATGTGCGTCTATCCCTGTATTTATTCTAAGTAATACATCTATTTTTTTATTATATTTTTTAGCCAAGTCATTTATTATTTCATGCTCGTAGTCATTATCTATAATTATATTTTCTACTCCATTCTCGACTGCAAATTCTAATTCTCTGTAAGTTTTATTATTGCCATGAAAGTATAATTTACTCATATCAAAACTGGCATTCTTTGCTGTAAATATTTCTCCTATTGAAACAACATCTAAACCTAGTCCAAGTTTTGATACTATCCTATATATTTCCAAGCAAGAAAATGCTTTTGAAGCGTATAAAATTTTTGTATTAAATTTTGAACTTGAAAAATTTTTTAAAAATATCTCACAGGTATTTTCTATAAAATTTTCATCATATACGTATAGTGGACTTCCATAATTTTTTTTTAATTCTGTAACACTAACATCACTTACGTGTAATTCATTATTTTTTACCGTCATTCCATTAAATAATTTCATTTTTTCTTCCTCTTTATTTCTTAAAATAATAAAAAGCTAGAAGAACAAAAGGTTCTTATAGCTTTTTTAAAAAATATTCTATTTCCTTTTGCCCTATTATAAAAAGCTCACCAAGAAAGAGAATGGGCATTCTCATCTGACAGTGCTACATTTATTCAATAGTAGCCCCAGCAAATATTGCTTCGGCGATGCTACCTTTTAAATTAGTCATCGCGGCCTCTTTTTATAACAATATATATTAAATTTTATACAATAATAGCATAGAACAAGTAATAATGTCAAGAATTATTTTATACTTATAATTTTATAAATATATCTTTAATTCCATCTGATAAATAAATTTTATTATTTTTATCGATTATCAAACATTCAAAATCTTTCATAGAATTAATTATATGTAATGCTTTTTCTATTGAATAGGAAAATAATATTGTTGTCCATATTTCACAATCCAAAGATTTATTGGCAATCACACTTACACTTGCAATTTCATTTTTTATGGGGTAACCAGTCAAACTATCAAAAATATAATGATATTTTTCTCCATTAAAATTTAATACTCTTTCATAAATTCCAGAAGTTACAACTGACTTATCTTTAATAGGAATTACTCCTAGTAAATTACCCCTGTTTTCTTTAGAGTTTTGAATGCCAACTAAGCAGAAACCATGATTATTTTTATAAGAAGTACCTAAAGTTAAAACATTACCACCTAAATCTATTATTCCTGATTTTACTCCTTTAGCCAGTAAATAATCTTTTATCTTATCAGCAAAATATCCCTTGGCTAAAGCTCCCAAATCTATCTCCATATTTTTTTTACTTAAATAAATGCTACACTCATCTTCATTTAAAATTATATTTTCTAGGTCTATTAAAGATAGCACGTTTTTTATTTCAATGTCAGTCGGTTTTCTAGCTTCATCAAATCCTATTTTCCATAATTTAACTAACTTTCCTATGGCTATATTCAAAAAACGATTTGATGATATACTATATTTTTCCCTATACTTATTAATTAAAAATTAGTTTTTTACACACTACTTTTATGATAATTCTATATATTTATATGCACTTTGGGCTGCTACTGCTCCATCACTAGCAGCAGTAACTACCTGTCTTATTTCTTTTTGTCTTACATCACCAGCAACGAAAATTCCAGGAATTGATGTTGCTAAGTGTTCATCTGTTGGAATGTATCCGTAAGAATCTAATATTCCTAAACTTTCAAAATCTTTTGTTTGAGGCATCATACCTACATATATAAAAATTCCGTCAGCATCAAGACTTGTTATCTCTCCACTTTTAACATTTTTAATATCTATGGAATTCACTTTTCTTTCTCCTTTTATGGCAAGTGCTATACTATCCCAACAAAATTCTATATTTTCTTTTTTAAAAGCTCTATCTTGCAATATTTTTTGGGCACGTAATTCATCTCTTCTATGCACAACCGTAACTTTATTTACTAAATTTGCTAGATATAAAGCTTCTTCAATAGCAGAATCCCCACCGCCAATAACTACAACATTTTTATTTCTAAAAAATGCTCCGTCACAAACTGCACAGTAAGAAACACCCTTACTAGAAAATTCTTTTTCTCCTGGTATTCCAAGTAATCTTGCTTCTGTACCTGTTGCAATAATTACAGTTTTAGACTTATATTCTTTTTCTCCAGCTATTAGTATTTTAATATCATTTTCAAGTCTAATATTTGTTATTTCTCCAAATGTAAACTCTGTTCCGAATTTTTTAGAATGTTCAAACATTTTTTCTGAAAGTTCAGGTCCTGTAATTTCTTCGTAGCCTGTATAATTTTCAATTTCAGCTGTAGAAAGCATTTGTCCCCCAGGATATTTTTTTTCAATCATTAAAACTGAAAGGTTGGCTCTACTTGCATATATAGAAGCAGTCATCCCAGCTGGTCCTGCACCAATAATTATTAAATCATATATTTTTTCCATTATCTTCTCCAAAAATTTAACTATTAATATATAATAATTTATCTTGTTTATTTATTAGTCTGTTATAGATAAAATACGTAATTCCTAAAATTATAAAGATTATAGAAACTATTTGAGACACTCTAAATAAACCTATATAAAGAGAATCTGTTCTCATACCTTCTACTATAAATCTTTCTACCCCATATAAAATCATATACAATGAAAATACTTCACCTGAATATAATTTTTTTCTAATACTAAATAAAATTATAAATGAAATAAAGCACCACAAACTTTCATATAAAAATGTTGGCTGTCTGTAATTACCATTTATATACATATTATTTATTATAAATTCAGGTATGTGTAGATTTTGTAAAAATTCTTTGTTTACAATTTCTCCGTATGCTTCATGGTTGAAAAAATTTCCCCATCTTCCAAACATTTGCCCTATAAGTAAGCTAGGAGCTATAATGTCCAACAACTTTATTAGTTTTAAATTATTTCTCTTAGAAAAATATATTAAAACTAAAAGTCCTCCAATAAGACCTCCATATATGGCTATACCACCGTCCCATATAGCTACTATTTCTGATTTATTTTGAGAGTAATAATCCCATCTAAATATTACATAATAAGCTCTAGCAAATATAAATGCTACTGGGATAGCAATTAGTAATAAGTCTAACATTTTATCTTTTATTACCCCTAGCTTCCTAGCTTCTATTTCTGCCACATAATAAGCGACAAATATAGTAAGAGAAATTATTATTCCATACCAATAAACTGGGTGCCCAAACAATTCAAAAGCTATTGGATTTAAAAAAATATTCAACATAACTTAATCTCCTTTTTTATTTTTAATTTCATCTTTTAAACGATTTGCAAACTCTTGAGATGTATTTATACCCATTTTATTTAATCTAAAATTCATAGCTGCAGATTCTATTATAATTGCAACGTTTCTTCCTGGGCTAACTGGAATAACTTTTTTTTCTACCTTAGTATTATGAATTAATCTATATTCATTGTATAAACCCAATCTATCATAATTTTTAGACTTGTCCCAAGATTCTAAATGAATATTTAAGTTTACGACTTTATCTTCTCTAACAGCTCCAGTTCCAAACAAAGTCATAACATTTATAATTCCTAACCCTCTTATTTCTAATAAGTTTTTTATTATAGGAGAACCGCATCTTCCAATTAAAAATCCATTATCTAATTCTTTTATATCTACCCTATCATCAGCAATAAGTCTATGCCCTCTTTTTATTAATTCTAAAGCAATTTCACTCTTGCCGATACCACTTTCACCAGTTATGAGAACTCCTATACCATATACTTCTATAAATACGCCATGCACAGAAATTTCAGGAGCAAATTCTCTACTTAGAATATAGGTCAACTTAGCTATAATCCTTGTTGTAGGCATATCACTTCTTAATATTGGAGTTCCATATCTAATAGCTGCTTCTAATAAGGCTTCTGGCACATCTAAACTTCTTGAAATTATTATACATGGAGTTTTTCGTGTACAAAGCATTCTCATTCTAGCTTTTTTTTCTTTTTCACTCAAAAGATTAAAAAACGATAATTCTGTTTCTCCTAAAACTTGAACTCTAGTAGGATTGTAATATGAAAAATATCCAGCTAGCTCCAGAGAAGGTCTTGATATATCAGCAGATTCTATTTCTCTGTCAAGACAAGTTTCACCAGTAATAACTTCTAAATTTAATTTTTCTATTATATCTTTTGTTACAACTCTTCCCATAAATCTCCTACTTAATTCTCTTTATTATTATTTTTCTATCCCTACTATTTATAAATAAATTGAATATTGATATAAATATTGCTAATCCCAGTGCTGAACCAAAAGAACTAATTATAAAATGTGGATTTAGAACATTTGAAACTAACAAAATAATAATTGCATTTATTATAACTATAAAAAATCCAAAAGTCATAATTATTGGTACAATACTCATAAATAAAAATACAGGTCTAATAAATTTATAAAACAAAGTTATTAAACTAGCACCGTATAAAGCGTATATCGGACTTTCTATATATAAACTTTGTTTGAAGAATCCAGCAAAAGCCAAGACTATAAGAAAATTTATTAACATACTTTTTAATATAGATAATAAAGATGGTATTTGATATTTATTCATATTTCTCCATTCTATTTATTGAACTCTTCTGTGATTGGTGGAACAACTTGTTTTTTTCTTGATACAACACCTTTTAAGGTCATTAAATTATTTTCTAAACTTTTTCCAAATGCTGAAGCAACTTTTTCTTTTTTATCTCCTAAAACTAAAACTTCAGAATCAGAAGTTAAAATGTTAGTAACAACAAAAACGAAGGCTGACAAGCTTTTATTAGAAATTTCTTGATAAATTGTTTCTTCCAATTCTTTTTGTCTGTCTGTAACTTCTTTAGTGTCTATTGTATTTATTTGTGCAATAACCAATTTATCATTATTCAAAATAAATTCTTTAGCATCTACATCTATTAATTCTTTTATAGTTTTATCTTTAGTGTTTGCTCCTGCTTTTAACATTGCAAGCCCATATTCTTCTAAATTAATTCCTGCTATTTTAGCTAAATCTTCAGCGGCTATCTTGTCTCTAAGTGTACAAGTTGGTGATTTAAATAATAAAGAATCTGAAATAATAGCAGATAGCATTAAACCTGCCATTGTCTTATTAATATCTATACCTTGTTCTTCATATATTTTTTTTAGTATTGTTGCTGTACATCCTAATGGCTCTGCCCTGAAATATAGGGGAACTGCCGTTTCAAAATTTGCAATTTTATGGTGGTCAATAACTTCTTTAATAACTGCTTTTTCTATCCCAACAACTGACTGTTGCATCTCATTATGGTCTACCAAAATAACTTTTTGACCTTCAGTTACTTCTGTAACTATTCTTGGTACATCTACTCTAAAATATTCTAAGGAATATCTTGTTTCATCATTTATTTCACCTAATACAACAGCTTCTGTATCCATACCTTGTAATCTTTTTAAATTATTATATACTATTGCTGAACATACTGTGTCAGTATCAGGATTTTTGTGTCCGAATATTAAAACTTCACTCATAAGTAAACTCCTTTAATTTTGATTTTATTATAAACTTTTTTTTGCTAAACTTAGATCTATATGACAATATCCGTTAGGGTTTTTGTCTAAATATTTTTGATGATATTCTTCTGCGTCTATATAGTTAGCAACTTCTTCTACTTCTACAGCAATTTTTTCTGAAAAATTATTTTGCAGTTCTGCTATATATTTTTCAGCTTCATTTTTAGTTTCTTCGTCAATATAATAAATACCTGTTCGGTATTGTCTACCTACATCTGGACCTTGCTTGTTGATACTTACAGGGTCAATTATTCTAAAATAATGTCTTAAAATATCATTTAGACTTATAAGTTCATTGTCATATTCTAAATAAATTACTTCAGCGTGGTCAGTTTTTTTAATTTTTTTGTAATTTGTTACTTGAGTTTTACCGTTACTGTAACCAACTCGTGTTTTTACAACACCTTTTAATTGTTGAAAGTAACCTTCTACACCCCAAAAACAACCACCTGCTAAATAAATATTTTTTATCATAAAATTCTCCTTACTTTATATTAATATGTGTTTCTTCAAATTTTCTTTCTTCTATTCTGTAATTATATAAAATAGCATTAATTTCTGCTCCTATTATTAGTATATAACCTGTAAAATACAGCCAAATTATGAACAACATGATAGCACCTATTGAGCCGTATGTTTTTATGTAATTTGAAAAATGGTCAATGTAGTATCCAAATAATTTACTTATAACAATCCAAGATAAAGAAGAAAATAAAGCTCCGTTGACAGCAATTTTAAAGGGTATTTTTATATTTGTTGCTAACATATATAAAACAGTGAAAATAAAAAATGTTAGCAATAAGGGAATTAAGTAGGTTATATAATTCCACAAATTGTAAAATCCTTCATCAAAACTTAGTTTGTGAAATAATAACCATGTAATTTGTCTACCGAAAACCAATAGTAGTAACATAATAAACATTGCTATCATTAATATTACTGTGAAAAATACGCTAATAAATTTGACTGTAAGCCACATACGTTCTTCCTTAACCCTAAAAGCTATATTAAAAGCATACATAAGACCATAAATCCCATTGGAAGCCGACCAAAGAGAAAATAAAATACCTAAGGTCAAGATAGTATCATTTTTATTATTCAATACTTCACTAATCATTCCAAAAATATATTCTCCCAAAACACCAGGTGCTATTGCTTCTATTTTATTCAATAAATAATCTTGATTGATATTAAAATATGGTGTTAATGCTAGTGCCACTAAAAACATAGGTAACAATGATAAAATAAAATAGTAGCTAAGATTAGCAGATATTAAAGAAATTTCATCGTGCATAATTCTATAATATAATTCTTTTGCAAATTTTTTTAATGTTAATTTATTTTTTGGTTCTTCTTCAGCAAAAGAATAATTTTTATCTGGTATCAGCATACTACAATAAAACTTCAACTACTTTTTTTGCTAGAGGATAATATTTTACAAGATTAGAAATTTTTAATTTTTTATTTTTCTTTTTATATTTTTTACTATCCACTACAACAAAGTTTTTGTCTTCTAAATATTTTGAATATCTATTTATTTTTTCTAGTTCATTTGATGAATATTTTTCTTTTTTCTTTCCTGCTAATGAATAAACTGCAACCCCAATTAAAGCAAGATTTACCAAGTGTTTTTTATTCATAATTTCCTCCTAGTTTTTATTTAATAATAGTTTTAAAATTATAGACTATTTCAATAAATTATACCATTATATGACCTATGTTTCAAATTTATTTAATTTTTATAAAAAAACCAATGCAATAATGCATTGGTTTAAAATTATTTGCTTAAGCTTGATTTATATCTAGCTGCTGCATTTTTATGAATAAGGTTAGTTTTAGCAGCTTTATCAATTTTTTTGAAAGCTAGGTTTACTAATTCTGCAGAATTATCAGCACCATCAGCTTTTGCTAATTTAGCTTTTTTTATTGCTGTACGCATTTCAGATTTTTTTGATGAATTAGAAGCGTTAATTTTTGTATCTTTTCTTACACTCTTAACTGATGATTGAATATTTGGCACTATCTTCACCTCCCACTACAATTTTATATTACTAAGAAATATTAATTAATATTCTTAATTACGAATAATTAAGATGTTGTTAAGTACAACTATCTAATTATAGCAAATAATATTTTATATTTCAATAATTTTTTTAGAATTAATATTTACATTTTTAAGATAATTTTTCTATGAGTTTATTTATAAGCAAATCTAAAACAAGATATTTATCCATATAAGAATATTTTAATTGTTTATCATATTCTTTACATATTATGATAGTTTCCATTAAATTATCAAGACTATATTTATAAACCGCTTCTACTGCAAGTTCCACCCTATAAGGATGTATTTTTAATTTTGCTGCTATATCTTTTTGAGCAAAATTTTCCTGTAATAACATTTTTACCTTATAATAAACTCTAAGTTGGGAGGCTATCAAAGATAAAAGTAGTATCGGTTCTTCTCCTTTAAGTTTCAAAGAATTAAAAACATTTCTTAGTTCTATATAATTTTTTTTGAATAGTTCATTAGTTAATGCAAATACGTCATACTCCCTACTTCTAATTACTATATTTTCAATATCTTCTTTCCTTACCTCTTTTTTATCAAAACAATAGAGTTCTAATTTTTCTAATTCTTTTTTTACTCCTGCAAAATCCATTTTACTAAAGACAACTAAAAAATTAGCATCGTGTTTTGAGATATTAATTTTTTTAGATTTTAAGTAAGTAATTATATAGTTTTCTAATTCTTTTTCCTTAAAATCTTTAAATTCTTTTATTTCACCTATTTCTTTTATTTTTTTTACTACATTTTTTCTACTATCTATTTTATCTAGGACAGTAAAGATTAATAATATTTCTTCATTAAAATTATTCAAATAAGAAGAAAGTGCTTCTAGGTCATGTTCAAATTTTATTTTTTTTGCTTTGGTCTGTAAAAAAATACTATTTTCTGCCACTATAACTTTTTTATTTGAAAAAAATCCACTACTTTGGCATTCATATAACAGGTCTGAAATATTAGTTGTTTCCATATTAAATTTCAAATATGTAAAATTATCAATAGCTTTGCCTAAAAATTTTTCTGCCAAATTATTTTGAAAATCTAGCAATGCCTCCTTATTTTCTCCATATAATATATATATATTTTTCATTAATTTTATTCCTTGTTTACATTATTTTAAAATTAAAATTTTCATCAAAATTTTCTAAAATTAATCCGTCTATATTATAAACCTTATTATTTTTTAAAATTTCTACTTTAATATCCAAAAAAATTGCCAGGTCTATTATTTCTTTTACGCTTTCTTTATCTTCTATTTGCTGGGTAACTAATAATTTTTTAATAAGTTTTTTAGCTAGAAGATTTTTAGCAAAACCTATATCTGCTTTTTTATCCTTGCTTAGTATTAGAAAATCTACACTATAAATAGCTTCATAATTAAATAATAAATTATATTCGTTCATTATATCATAATCTTCTCTTTTTTTTCTAAAATCGCTGTAAAAATTTCGCTGATTAGCCGAGCTATTTATAAGAAAAGAAATATTATTATTTTTTATAAAGGCTACATCTCTATTGGCTATTTTTAAATTTTCTATTCTATTGAAATTATTAAATTTAGGAATTAATAATAAAAAGCAAATTAATATAGTTGTTAATAAAATAAATGTTTTATACTTATATTTATTTAAGTATATCAATATTAATATGACAAATATCAAAATTATATAAGCAGTGTAATTATTTATATGTCCTACTTTAATAATAAATAATAATTTAGTAAAAACTTCTTCTAACTTATCATTAATATAAAAAACTATATTTAATAAGGGAACACATAATCCATTAAATAAATCTAAAGAAATTAATGATATTAAATAGCTAATTATAACTAAAGGAAATACTATTAGGGTGAAATATGGAACGAATAACAAATTACTAAAAATTGAAATATATGAAAATACATAAAAATTATATATTAAAATAGGTAAACTTGCTAAACCAGATACAAGACTTATCTTAAATATTTTACCTATATTACTCTTAGAATTATTTATAAAATCACTTGACATTATCAAACAAAAAGTAATAAAAAATGAAAATTGAAAACCTAAATTATATAAATAAAGCGGATTATATAAGAGCATTATTACAAAACTTAATAATAAAGAATTAATGCTAGACATATTTTTCTTAATACATAGCATATAAATAAGAAGCATACAAACTGCCCTTATAACTGACGGACTTGCTCCAGCTAAGATAATATATATGGGTAAAAATATAAAAATTATTTTATTTATTGCTTGTTCTGATAGTCCTAGTCTTCTAAATATAAAGTATATTAGCCAAACTACTAATGCAATATGTAAACCAGATATAGCCAGTAAATGATTAATACCCAAGTTAGAAAAATTATTTTTTTCTTCTCTTGATAAATTACTTTTTTCTCCAAAAATTAAGGCTTCAAAATAACCTTGTTTGTCAAATTTAATATTTTCTTCTATATTTTTAATCGCCTTATTTCTCAATAATTTTATGTTTTTATATATACCATCAACTTTTTCATCTATATTTAATATTTCTTCTATCTGTATATTTTTAAAAATTCCTTGTTTTTCACAATAGGTCTTATAGTCAAATGAATAGAAATTATTTTTTTCTTTTATATCTGAAATGCTAGCCTTTGTTTGTAAAAGTCCTCCCTTAAAATTATGCCTAAAATAATTTTTTTCTTTTTCACTTTTTATTTTATAATTTATATTTACAACTTCTCCATTTACAGAACCTATTGTTTTTAAATGGTCTCCATTAATATAAATATTATCTACAATTTCTATTTTTATATCTACATTTTCTGAATTTTGTAAGATTGAAACATTATTTGAAATAATAAAATTTGTTCTAATAAAAAAAACTAAAAAAACTAATATTAATTTTATAGTTTCTTTAGTAGTTATTTCTTTTTTATTTAAAAATATTAAAAAACAAAGTAAGGCTAGTACTAATAATGATGTAATTTTATTAATATTTAATAAGATAGATGCTAATGCTACTAAAGCCAGTAAAAAATTTTTCATTTGCTTTTACTCTTTCAACATTCTCTCAACAACTAATTTTGGATTGTATTCAATCTTACGAACTTTTATTTTAGATTTTTCTAGCAATTCTTTGGCATATTCATTATTTCTGTAATCATTAGCATAACAAATTTCTTTTATTCCAGCTTGAATAATTGCTTTTGTGCAATTTAAACATGGAAAATGAGTAACGTATATAGTCCCAAACTCTGTTGACACTCCGAATTTAGCACATTGTAAAATAGCATTAATTTCTGCATGAATGGTACGCACACAATGTCCTTCTACAACTTTACAGCCAGTGTCTATACAATGTTCATCTCCTTTAATCGAACCGTTGTATCCACCTGCAACAATTCTTTTATCTCTGACTATAGTTGCACCTACACTTAATCTGCTACAAGTAGACCTAAGCGATAATAAATGACTTTGTGCCATAAAATATTCGTCCCAACTAATTCTATCTTCCATAATATTTCTCCTTAAACATCAATTTCATCTTTTATATTTTCAAAAGTTCCCTTTCCTATCCCTTTTACTTTCGTTATATCTTCTTTTTTATTAAATATTCCCTTGTTTTTTCTGTATTCAATTATTGCTTTTGCCTTAGTTTCTCCTATGCCACTTATTTTCATAAGTTCTTCTTTACTAGCCCTATTTATATTTATAATTTTTTTGTTACTGTCGCTAGAATTTTGCTGAGCTTCTTCCCCTTGTTTTGGTATTAAAATTAGCATTTGGTCATGAACTTTTTGACTAAGATTTACAGAACTTATATCAGCATCTGAAGTTAGTCCTCCAGCCATATCAATTACTTCTTTTATACGAGTATTATTTTCGCATTCATAAAGACCTGGCTTATTAACTTGTCCTTTGATATCTACAAAAATTTTTTCCTGTTTTATTTCTTCTTTTTTTAAATCTTCCTTATTTCCTACTACATATTCGCTAATATTTTTATTGGTATCTATACTTTTGCTATTATTAAAAAATAAGAAAAATATGATTACAGAAAAAATTACACTTGTAAATAAGGCTAGGAAAATTTCTTTTATATTTTCTTTAATAAAAACTATTATTTCTTCTTTATTATATTTCATATTTATCACCTACTATTTCTAAAATAATTATAATATAATAGAATTTTACTGTCAAAATATTTCGGCTTAATAAAGACAATAAAATTTATAAAAATTGAGTGTTCATTACTTTTATGTTACAATGTAATGAAAATAATAAACGAGGTGGTATGCTTGAATAATATATATTTAGATTACGCAGCTTCATCATTAAAACATTTTGACATATATAAAAAAATGATTGACATCTTAGAAAATGAATATGCAAATCCTAGTAGCCCACATAAATTAGGAAAAAAAAATGCTAAATTATTAGAAGAGGCTAGAAAAAAAATAGCTACTTCTATCAATGCAAGTTCTGAAAAAATAATTTTTACATCTGGTGGCACAGAAGCAAATAACATGGTATTTAATCATGTAGCAAAAGAATTTAGTGGTGGTGATATTATAATTTCTAGTGTCGAACACCCTTCAGTAAGAGAATATGCTGAAAAATTAAAAAAAAATAATTTCAATATAATTAAGTTAAAAGTAAATAAAAATGGTCTTATTGATATAGCAGAATTAAAAGAAAAAATATCTGAAAAAACTGTTTTAATATCAATAATGTTTGCAAATAATGAAACGGGAATAATTCAACCCATAAAAGAAATTGGAAAAATTGCCAAAGAAAAAAATATTTTATTTCATAGCGATATAGTGCAAGCATACTGCAAAACACAAATAGATGTTCAGGAGTTAAACCTAGATTTTGCATCAGTTTCTGCTCATAAAATAGGTGCTACAAATAATTTTGGATTTTTATATACAAAATCTCAAAAAATCAATCCTTTTATAATTGGTGGCGGACAAGAAAAAGGTATGCGTTCAGGAACAAGCGATATTTTTGGAGCTATGGTTCTTGCAAAGTGTATAGAAGAAACTGAAAAATCTATAAGTAATATTCAAATATTAAAAAATTATTTCTTAAAATCATTGGCAGAAAAAAATATTGATTTTGAAATTAATGGCGACCATAATAATTCTCTTCCAAATATATTAAATATCTATTTTAAAAACATTCAAGCCCAAAGACTTATAACATATTTGGACATAAACAATATATATATTTCTGGAGGTTCTGCTTGTAGTTCAGGAAATATAAAGGGCAGTAAAATTATTGCAGATATGTTTGATGAAAAAAGAGCTGAACATTCTGTAAGAATAAGTTTAGGTTTTGATACAAAAAAAGAATATGTAAACACAGTAGTAGAAAAAATAAAAATACTAGAAGAAAAAATAATTAGTAGAGGTTAATAATGCAAGGTAAAAAAGTTATTGTCGGTATGAGTGGTGGTGTTGATTCGTCCGTAGCAGCATACCTACTAAAAGAACAAGGCTATGATGTAGTCGGTGTATTTATGAAAAACTGGGAAGAAAAAGACGAAAATGGAGTCTGTACTTCTGAAAAAGATTATGAAGATGTTATTAAAGTTTGCGAACAACTAGATATTCCATATTATTCCATTAATTTTGAAAAAGAATATTGGGATAAGGTCTTTACATATTTTTTAGATGAATATAAAAAAGGGAGAACTCCTAATCCAGATATAATGTGTAATAAAGAAATAAAATTTAAAGTATTTTTAGATTACGCCTATGACCTTGGAGCAGATTATGTTGCAACAGGTCATTACGCTCATACAATAAAAAAAGATGGAGAAGTAGTCTTATTAAGAGGTCTTGATAGTAATAAAGACCAAACTTATTTTCTAAATCAACTAAGTCAAAATCAACTAAAAGATATTTTATTTCCTATTGGTGAATTAGAAAAATGGCAGGTTAGAGAAATAGCAGAAAAAGTAGGATTAGCTACTGCCAAGAAAAAAGATTCTACTGGTATCTGCTTTATTGGAGAAAAAAAATTCAAAGAATTTCTAAGTAAATACCTGCCCGCACAAAAAGGTAAAATAGTTGACTTGCAAGGAGTAGAAAGAGGACAACACTACGGTTTAATGTATTACACCATAGGACAAAGACATGGTCTTGGTATTGGAGGAACTAAAGATACTGATGGCGAACCATGGTTTGCATGTGGCAAAGATTTAGAAAAAAATATTCTCTACGTTTGCCAAGGTTTCCACAATGAAACTTTGTACTCTGATAGTTTATTAGCAAGTTCACTATCATTTACTTCAAATAAAATTTCAGAAACTACTTTTACTTGTACGGCTAAATTCAGATATAGACAAGCTGATACAAAAGTAAGAGTACAAATATTAGAAAATAATACCGTAAAAGTTATTTATGATGAGCCAGTTCGTGCCGTAACTCCAGGTCAAGCAGTTGTATTTTACCAAGACGATGTTTGTCTTGGTGGTGCTATTATTGATGAAGTATATAAGGACAATAAAAAAATGAAACTATAATCTTATAGTTTCATTTTTTATTTTTAATTATTTTTAATAATTAATTTTAAAAATAATTAAAAGTTCAAAAACTTTTTCTAACTATCTTAAATTTTTATTTGCTATAAATTATTTAAAATAAAATTTTAATATTGATTATTTTTTATATCCTCTAAATTAAGAGTTGATTTTGCATTGAGTAATAAGGGATTTGCAAAAATATTATTTTTGTAATAATAGTAACCTACTGCCCCCATCATAGCCGCATTATCGCTACAATATTCCATACTAGGTATTAAAATTTCTATTACAAAATTACTAGCTAAATTTTTCATACTTTCTCTTAAATCACTATTTCCTGCTACACCGCCAGCAAGTATTAATTGCCTTATATTAAAATTTTTAATAGCTTTTTTGGTTTTACTTTCTAAGATATCAATCACTGCTGTTTGAAAACTTTTAGCTAAGTCTTCTTTAATTATATTTTCTCCCCTTTGTTTTGCATTATGAATAATATTTATTACTGCCGATTTCATACCAGAAAAACTAAAATTATAGTCATCACTATCAATCATTGCTCTAGGTAAATTATAAGTATCTTTTCCTAATTTTGATAATTTGTCTACTTTAGGTCCACCCGGATATTCTAATTCTAGCTGGCGAGCAACCTTATCGTAGGCTTCTCCTACTGCATCATCTTGTGTATTACCTATAATTTCAAATTCTAATTCATCTTTTAGTAAGACTAATTCTGTATGCCCCCCACTGACTACTAAAGCAAGAGAAGGATAAATAATATTATTTTCTATGTTATTGACATAAATATGCCCTGCTATGTGATGAGCGGCTATAAGTGGTTTGTCTAAAGTATAACTTAAAGTTTTTGCTACATTAACTCCTACTAAAAGTGAACCTATTAATCCTGGACCTTGAGTTACACAAATAGCATCTATTTTATCAAGACTTATTTTCGCATCTTCTAAACTTTGGCTAATAACTTGTATTATTACTTCTATATGTTGCCTACTAGCTATTTCTGGAACTACACCACCATATTGTTTATGCGTGCTTATTTGACTACTAACAATATTTGATAAAACTTCTCTGCCATTTCTTACAACAGCGACACTGGTTTCATCACAACTAGTTTCAATCGCTAAAATATTAATATCCATTTCCAAATTCCCTTATCATTATATAAGCATTTTCTCTATTATTTTGATAATAATTTTCTCGCCTTCCGATAATATCAAATCCTGCCCTCGTATAAACTTTTATCGCCTTAGCATTACTTTCTCTAACTTCTATTGTTGCTTTTTTAGCATTTTTAGTTGCATATAATTGCATGATATAAATTAAAAATAATTGCCCTAATTTTTTATCTTGATGTGGTTTGTCTATGACTATTTTGTTTATTTGATATTCATCTACAGCATACCAGCCACCACAAAATCCTAAAATTTCATCATCATTAAAAAGTCCGTAATATTCAGAATTTTCATGTTCTAATTCTTTTTTAAACATTTCTCTTGACCAAGGGTCATCAAAATTTTGACTATCAATTTCTAAAAGTCTATCTAAATTTTCTACGCCTACTTTATTTATTTTTATCATTAATTAAATTCCTTTCTGCCTCTGTTAGTCGTAAATAACTTGGTAAGGCATTATAATAATCTGTCGCTAGTACATAATCTTTTACATAAATATAATTTTTAGCAAGTGTATGCTTATCTTTTAAAATATAATCTACATTCAGTTTAGAATAATCAAACTTATTTACATCACTACCAACAAAAATAATTTCCCTATTTAAGTTATTTACAAAATCAAATATAAACTCAATAGAATAGTAATTTTCTTCTAAAATTTCTTTGCCATCTAAATATGCTACCGCATAAACGTTACCTCTTCTACCATCAATTAAAGGCACAACAACTTTGTTGTAACTTTCATTTACTACACTTTGTAATCTTAGTGTAGATAAGGTTTTTATTGGTATGTTAAGGGCAAAAGATAAACTTTTAGCAACAGATAAAACAACTCTTAGAGCTGTGTAAGAACCCGGACCTCTTGTTGCTATTATTTCTGTTAAATCATTTTTTGTAAAACCTGATTTTTTTATCACATTATCTATTTCTAATAAAATAATTTCAGATAAGTTTCTTTTGCATTCAATATTATATTCAGAAATCAAAGTATCATTCCTAAAACAAGCAATAGATAGATGACCATTAGAAGCATCTAATATTAAGCTAACCATTGTTCAATTAAATTCCTTTCTAATTTTTCATAATACTCACCCTTAGAAAAAATTGTAACTTCTCTTAGGTCATTATTAAATTGAATTTTTATACTCAGTCTTTCCCTAGGTAAAAAATCTTCTATAAATTCTGCCCATTCAATAACACAAATATTATTTTCATAAAAAATTTCTTCAAAACCTAAATCTTCTTCACTATTTTCTAATCTATAAGCATCTATATGATAAAAATTAATTTTATCGGTAGTATATTCTTTAAGAATATTGAATGTTGGAGAATTAACTGTATCTTTTATCCCCAGATGTTTTGCAAAATATTTTGTAAAAGTTGTTTTCCCGGTAGCCAAATCTCCACTAAGTGTTAGCAATAATTTTTCATCAGTTTCTTTTGCCAAAATTCTTGCAAGTTTTTCTGTATCTTCCATATTTTTTAAAATTATCTTAGTCATATAATTCACCTTTTTATATACTCTACTAGCTATAATATTATATACTAGTCCCAGCTTTTTTTCAATGTTGCATACAAGACTACTACTTATAGAAAAATAACTAATTTTATGTTATCATATTTTAGAAATAAAATTTAGGAGTTTGAAATGAATAAAAAATTATACGCTATATTATCACTTATTTTTACGATAGCTTTAGTTTTCACTTTTTATATTTTTAAAAATCCAGATGTAGTTAATATTGACAAAGTAAAGCCAGGAAACATAAATGGAATAAATGTAAAGGGAGATACTACAAGATATGAGGTTAAATTTATTAAAAAAGTAGACGGCGATACTATAAAAGTTAAGTTTAATGGACAAGATTTGACAGTAAGATACTTAAATATAGATACACCCGAAACAGTTAAAAAAAATACTCCTGTCCAAGAATATGGTCCAGAAGCAAGTGAATATAACGGAAAAATTTTAGCAAATGCAAAAAAAGTAGAACTAGAATTTGATGTCAAACAAAAATTAGATAAATATGGTAGAGCCTTAGCCTATGTTTATGCAGACGGTAAACTTGTGCAAGAAGAATTGTTAAAAGAAGGATTGGCAGAAATAAAATATGTTTATGAACCTGACACTAGATATCTTGATATTTTGAAAAAAGCACAAAATCAAGCCAAGAGTAATAAAAAAAATCTTTGGAGCAAATAAAAATTCTACAAGCAATTTAAAAAATATTTGTCATATTTTCTTTTTAATTATATAATAAATTTAATAAGCTAGAAAGGAGTAATATTGTGAAATTTTTAATTTCTTTATTCTGGGGATTTATATTCGCATTTATAGCTATATTTATAGTTTCATCTATCCTTGGTAGCAACGGAGTAAGTCAAGGTTTAACTATACAAAACTGTGCTATACTTGCTCTTGTTTTTGCAATAGGAGCTGCTGGTTTAGATAGTTTAATAAAGGTGAATAAAAAATAATATTAAATTAGAGCTGTGAAAACAGTTCTTTATTTTTATCTAAGGAGAATTTAAAATGAAAAATACTTTAGGGGCTATGTGCTATATAGATAATGGCGATGAATTTTTAATGCTGACAAGAAATAAAAAAGAAAATGATGTTCATGAGGGGTTAACCATAAGTGTAGGTGGTAAAATAGAAAATGGCGAAAGTCCAGAAGAATGTATTATTCGTGAAGTAAAAGAAGAAACAAATTTAGATATAACAAATCCGACACTAAGAGGAATAATAACTTTTCCTGATTTTGAACAAGGTGTTAATTGGTATACCTATGTCTTTACAGCAGAAAAATATTCTGGTCAAATGACAAAAAATTGTGATGAGGGAGATTTGATTTGGATAAAAAAAGAAGATATAAAAAATAGAAAAATTAATACTTGGGAAGGAGATTATATTTTTTTAGACTGGTTGATAGATAAAAAATCTTTCTTTTCAGCAAAGTTTGTATATAAAAACAAAAAATTAATTGAACACAGTGTGAATTTTTATTAGGAGTAAAATTATGAACATAAATGAAAAATTAACAAAAGAATTTATAGTAGATATAAGTCATAGTGCCAAAAATATTGGAAGTGGAGATTTAGATGTTCTCTCTACTCCTATGTTAGTCGCCTACATAGAAGAAACTTGCAAGGACTTATTAAATAAATATTTAGAAAAAGATTTGGGTTCTGTCGGTAGTAATATTAATATAAATCACCTAGCACCATCAAAAATTTCTTCAACAATTATAGTAGAAGCTACTATTAAAGAAATAAAAAAAGAAAAAATAATAACTTTCTTCGCTTTAGCTTACGAAAAAATAAATGATGACAAGAAAAAAATAGCGGACTGTTCTCACACTAGGGTTATAATAAATAATAAAAAATTCCTAGAAAAATTATAAAATTTATTTAATTACATATAATTTCCGAAAAAATAATATAAAAAATTTTTTATGACAAAAATTCTAAAACTCTTAAAAAATAATGCCGCAAATATTTTTTAACTAATACAAGGAACGTAAATAAAATTATCTATTTCTTCCTACTTTTTTCTAGTCAGTTTTTTAGTGATGAGTTTTACGCATATAAAACTTGCTTGCTAATTATTTTTTATTTTGTTGACTTTTTTCTTATAGGCTTGCATTTTTTAATTCTTAGAAGTCTAACAAAAATTTTTCAATAATATTTGCATATATTTACAAAAAGTTGGGAATGAAATTTCATTCCCAACTTTTTTAATTTTCTTCAAACCAATCTTGAATAGCTTTTAATCTTGCAATTCTTAAATTAGGCAGTCCCTCTCTTGAAAGTCCATGACTTGACTGCGGAAAAATTATTAATTTTGTTTTAATATTATTTCTTTTTAAAGCTATATACATTTGTTCTGCTTGTTCCTTAGGACAGCGTAAATCATCATCTCCATGCAATAACAACAGAGGAGTTTTGACATTTTTTGCATAAGCTAGTGGCGACATAGCCCACAATTTTTCCATATTATTTAAGTTTCTTTCTAGTTGATATTCAACAAAAAATGCTCCTATATCACTTGTTCCATAAAAACTTATCCAGTTCGATATGCTACGTTGTGCTACTGCCGCTTTAAAAATATTACTATGACCTACTATCCAGTTAGTCATAAACCCTCCGTAACTTCCTCCAGCAAGATACACTCTACTTCTATCAATGCTTGAATACTTTTCTAAAACATATTCTAAACCTGTCATTAAATCTTTAAAATCATTATTACCATAATCACCCAAGATTGCTGAAACAAATTTTTGTCCGTAACTTCCTCCACCTCTAGGATTTAACATAATAACACCATAACCCTTTGATGCTAAAACCTGCATTTCATGAAAAAAACTTTCGCCGTAACATACTTGCGGTCCTCCATGAACATAAAGAATTGCAGGATTATTTTCTTTTACAGCAAGAGGATTTACATACCAACCTTGAATATATAAATCGTCATGAGCTTTAAACCAAAATCTGTCAATTTTTGCAAGTTTAGTTCCTTTTAAAAATTTTTCGTTAGGATTATAAATATCTGTAAATTCTTCCCTTGCAATATCAAATAAGGCTAAACCACTCGGATAATTTAAAGTAGAATAAGTAATAGCTATTTTGTTATCACAAAAACTACTTCCTGTGATATGAATTTCTTTATTTAATATATTTTTTATCTGACCATTTACGTTAGCTGTGTATAAAAGTATTTTTCCTTTTTCTGTTGATGAAAAAATAAATTCATCATCATTAAGCCACTCAAAATTAACGCCACTTATACTTTGTTGAAAATCAGCTACTATGAGATCTCCTATTTCAATATCCAATTTTTCTGTAATGTTTGTTAATTTTTTAGTTTCTAAATCGTAAACGACTAAATTATTTTGTGTTACAAATTTATAAGAAAAATCGTTCAATATAAAAAGAATTTTATTTTCTTTGGGATTAGTATTAACAAAATAAAAATTATCTTCTGTATCAAATAATTTACTTTCTTTTTTTGTATTAAAATCATATTTTAATATTAAATTTCCGTACTGCCATTCATCAAAAATATTTTTTGACATCGACATAAGGGCAAAAGTATCGCATTTTGAAATGTAGTTTATAGTAAAATTTTCATTTTTTTCTATTAATACTTCATCTTCAGACTTACCTAATTCTAATTTTTTAAACTGATATTTCAAATTACTAGCTAATAGACCTACTCCGTCTGCCTTATACATTACCTTGTCTATTACATTTTCTTTTGGAAAATTATTTTTATCTTCTGACTTATTTTCTTTTTCTTCTTGTTTTGAAGAAGTGTGATAGTAAACTTTGTCTTCTTTGAATATATAATTACTTATTCCTTCTTTTTCAAAAGTTAATTGTTTTGCCATTCCACCTGACAAACTCATTGAAAATAGTTGATTTTTTTTATCTTTAGTATTATTTGATAAAAATAAAATTTTATCCTTATTGGGCGACAATTCTAAGTTAGTGTAAACACTTCCCCCATTACCCCATTCTGTAATTGCTTTAGTATTAATATCTATTCTAAATAATTTTGTTTCGTAAGTATTTGTTGCTTCTTTTGTAGTTGTTTGAGTATAAAAAATATATTTATCTAGCAAGACAGGATTTCCTACATTATTTAAATCAAATAAACTTTCATTCTTTATAAAATTCATCACAAAACTCCTTTAAGTTAAACATTTCTTTAATTATAAACTTATCGTTATGCTTTTTCAAGGTTTTGTTGAAAATTTATTAAGCATTTATTTAAAAAACAGTGCCGACTAAATTTGACACTGTTTTTTTATATTTATAGTACTTGACTAATTCTTTTAACTGCTTCTTTTAAATTTTCAATACTAGTAGCATAACTAATTCTGACATATTCGTCATACGATTCTCCAAATGCTGTTCCTGGAATAAGCCCAACTCTAGCTTCCTTGACCAAAAATTTACAAAATTCCATAGTTTTCATGGTTCTATATTTTTTAGGTATCCTTGCAAAAACATAGAAAGCTCCGTCAATACCTGAAATTTTAAATCCTAATTTTTCTAGTTCTGGAACTAAATATTTTTGACGCTCGGTATAAGTCTTTATCATTTTTTCTGTATATTCTTTTGATTCTTTATCCTTAAGAGCAACAACTGCTGCATCTTGAATAAAAGTCGGAATACCAGAAACTGTAAACAGATGATAAACTACAATTTTTTGAATTGCTTTTTGTGGAGCGACAATAAAACCTACTCGCCAACCAGTCATTGCGTGTGATTTTGATAAACCAGTTATTAAAATTGTTTGTTCAGGTATAATTTCTGTTAATGAAGTGTGCTTATAGTTATAGCTAATATCAGCATAAATCTCATCACTTATAATAAAAATATCATATTTTCTAAAAGTATTTGCTAATTCTAATAATTCTTCTTTAGTATAAGAAACTCCAGACGGATTATTAGGATAATTTAAAACTATTGCTTTTACATTTTCGTATTTTTTATAATTTTCTTCAAATAATTCCGGTGTTAATTTAAAATCAGTTTCTAATGTATCAATATAACCTACATTACAGTTATTCAAGTATGAGCAACCATCATAAAATGTAAAGTAAGGTGTTGTTACTAAAACTGTATCTCCAGGATTAGTTAAGGCAGAAATAGTATGCTCTATCGCAGCAGAAGCTCCAACAGTGATTATAACTTCGTCAGCTGTATAATCAACATTATATTTCTCTTTCATCATTTCTGCTACAGCTTGTCTAAGTTCTAAAACTCCAGCGTTCAAAGAATAATGTGTTCTGTTGTTGTCCAAAGATGTTTGAATTGCTTTTTTTATAACATCTGCTGTATCAAAATCTGGTTCACCTAAAGTTAATTTTATAACGCCTTCTCTCTGTGAAGCATAAGCATCAAATTCTCTAAGTGGAGAACTTTTTATAATATCTAAGGCTTTACTAAAAGTATTTTCTAAACTTTTTTTTAATTTCATAATATTTACCTCCTAAAAATTTAGTAATAATAGAATTAAATTAAAACTATAGGAACAATTTTAACATATATAAATTAGAAATCAAGTAAATTTTTGAAATATAAATTTATAATATTAATTTTTCTGAAAAAACATCTTAAAAATCTTGCAATATTTTTCTTAAAATATTATAATTAATTTATCATATTTAAGAATAAAGGAGAATTACATGAGTAAATTAGAAGTAAAAGATATAAAAATAGAATTAACAAAAAATCCTAAAGAAAAACCAGACCAAAATAGTCTTGGTTTTGGTAAATTATTTACTGACCATATGTTTGAAATGGATTGGAATGAAAATGAGGGTTGGCACAATCCTAGAATAGTAGAATTTGCAAATCTTTCATTATCTCCTGCTAATGCAACTTTGCATTATGGTCAAGCAGTTTTTGAAGGAATGAAAGCATATATAGCTAATGGAGACGCAGTATTATTTAGACCCTGGGAAAACTTTAAACGTATAAATAAATCTGCTGAACGTATGGTTTTACCAACAGTAGATGAAGAATTTGCACTAGCTGCTTTAACAGAATTATTGAAAATAGATAAAGACTGGATACCTACGGCAGAAGGTACTTCATTATATGTTAGACCATTTATGTTCGGTACTGACGAATTTTTAGGAGTAAAACCTAACTCAAATGTTAAATTTATGATTATACTTTCACCATCAGGAGCCTACTTTAAAGGGGGCTTAGAGCCAAATAAAATTTTTGTTGAAGATGAATATGTTAGAGCAGTACGTGGTGGAACTGGATTTGCCAAAGCTGCTGGTAATTATGCAGGTTCATTTTTAGGGCAAAACAAGGCCGCAAAATTAGGTTATGCACAAACATTGTGGCTTGATGGAGTAGAACAAAAATATGTAGAAGAAGTTGGAGCTATGAATATCTTTTTCAAAATAGACGGTAAGTACGTAACACCAGAATTAAACGGTTCTATTCTCCCAGGTATTACAAGAGATTCAATAATCCAATTATTAAAATCTAATGGTGAAAATGTTGAAGAAAGAAAAATTTCTATTGATGAACTATATGATGCTGCTGATAATGGAAAACTAGAAGAAGTATTTGGTTCAGGAACAGCTGCAGTTGTATCTCCAGTAGGGGAATTATTTGATGGCAAGAAAAAAATAGTCGTTAATAATTTTGAAACTGGCAAAGGAACAAAAGCTATTTACAATCAATTAACAGGTATTCAACTAGGAAAAGTAGAAGACAAATTTGGTTGGATTTATAAAGTTGAAAAATAATTTAAGAAAATAAAAAAGTAGGATAAATTCCTACTTTTTTTATTTTAAATATATTATCTAAATTAAAAAATTTATATTTTGTTTATTAATCTAAATATCAAATATTTTAAAATATACATCACTTTTTTTAATATTACCACTAAGTTATAACAAATTAAAAATTTTTATTTTCGATGTTCACACTTCTATATTTTCTTAAAAGTTTTAGTTTTAATTTTAGAAACATAAATAAACACTAAATTTTTTCTATCCTAATAATTTTAAAATATTTGAAATAAAAAATATTTAGTGTGTATTTTTTCTATACACTAAATATTAACTAGCTACTATATTGATTTTTCAAGTTTAGAAAATGCTTCATTAATTTTAGAAATATCTTTAGCTCCTGCTTGTGCCATATCTGCTCTACCGCCGCCTTTACCGTCACAAACATTTGCTAGTATATTTACCAATTTTCCTGCCTGATATTTTGATGTTAAATTCTTATCTACTGCAACAACAAAGTTTACTTTATCATCATTAATTGAGGCAAATGCTATTACATAATTTTCTAGTTTATCTTTTGCATTATCAACTATTTGTTTTAAGTGATTCATATTTTCTGATTCTACAACAGTAGTTAATAATTTAACTCCATTAATTTCTTTAACTGAAGATAATAAACTATTTATTTCTGCATTAGCTATTTTTTGTTGCAAACTATCTTTTTCTTTAGTTAATTTTTTAAAATCATTTTGCAGGCTAGCTACTTTTTCTATAACTGTTGTTTCTTTAGATTTTGTCAATCTGCAAACTTCTTCTAAAGTATTATTTTGTTCCTGCAAGTATTTGTAAACAGCTTTACCCGTAATAGCTTCTATACGACGAACTCCAGCGGCAACTCCTGATTCAGAAATTATTTTAAACATTCCAACTTCTGAAGAATTGTTTGTATGCGTTCCTCCACAAAGTTCTACTGAGTAATCTCCTATTGATACGACACGAACTATTGAACCGTATTTTTCTCCGAATAATGCTTGTGCACCTAAAGCACGAGCTTCTGCTATTGGCATTTCACTTGTTCTTATTGGCAGTGACTCCCAAATTTTTTCATTGACTACTCTTTCTACTTGAGAAATTTCTTGTGGTGTTAAAGCTGTGAAATGTGTTATATCGAAACGTAATTTTTCATCAGTAACTAAGGAACCAGCTTGTTTTATATGTTTACCTACTAATTGTCTTAATACTTCATTTAATAAGTGGGTAGCTGTATGATTTTTCTCAATATCAAATCTATAAGTTACATCTATAGATAAATCATATTCATTATTTAATAATAACTGACCCTCAATAATTTTAAGGAAATGGATATGGCGTTTATCTGGTAATTTTTTAACATCAATAACTTTTGCTTTAAAATTATTACCAACAATACTTCCCCTATCTGCTACTTGCCCACCACTTTCTGCATAAAAAGGTGTTTTATCAAAAATAACTTTTACTACATCTTTATCACTATAATAATTTAATATATTTTCTTCACTATCTATTATAGCTATTACTTTTGACTTAGAAACCTGGTTGCTATATCCAACAAATTCACTCTCACCTTGTATTTTAGAATATAAGTCTGACTGAACTTGCATAGATGAATCATCTTGACGCGAACTGCGAGCACGTTCTTTTTGTTTTTCCATTTCTTCTTCAAATCCTGCTATATCAACAGTAAGTCCGTATTCTTCTGCATATTCTTCAGTCAATTCAATAGGAAACCCAAATGTATCATATAGTTTAAAGACCTTTGCTCCTGGAATAACTTTGCTTGTATTTTGAACTTCTGCTACTATAGATTTTAAAATTGCTTCTCCTTCTTGCAGAGTTTCATGGAATCTTTCTTCTTCTTTTAATATTACATCTTGAACAAAATCAACAGATTTAGAAACTTCTGGATAATAATCAATCATAATTTCTGCAACAATTGGTGTCAGTTTGTACATAAATGCAGAGTTTAAATCTAAATATTTAGAATATCTTATAGCTCTACGAATTAAACGGCGTAAAATGTAACCACGTCCTTCATTAGATGGCATAGCACCATCTGAAATTGCAAATACTGCTGTTCTGATATGGTCAGCAATAACCTTAAAAGCTACATCTTGATTTTCATTACTTCTATAAGTTTTTCCAGAAATTTCTTCTATTTTACGAATAATAGGTATGAATAAATCAGTATCAAAATTTGTTGGCACATCTTGAATAACAGATGTAATACGTTCAAGTCCCATACCCGTATCTATATTTTTTGTAGGCAGCTCTGTATAAGTTCCATCAGGATTATGATTATATTGACTGAATACTACATTCCAAACTTCAAGATAGCGTTCATTCTCTCCACCAGGATACATTTCACAAGCTGGTGCAGTATTGTCTGTGTCCTCTCCCCTGTCGTAAAATATTTCTGTATTAGGTCCTGAAGGACCTTCTCCTATATCCCAAAAATTTCCTTCTATACGGATAATTCTTTCTTTTTCTAGACCTACTAAATCATGCCATATTCTATAAGCATCTTTATCTTCTGGATGAACAGTTACATACATTTTTTCTTTTTCTAAACCTAACCATTTTTCAGAAGTTAAAAATTCCCAAGCCCACAAAACAGCTTCTTCTTTAAAATAATCTCCGATAGAAAAATTACCTAACATTTCAAAAAATGTGTGATGACGAGCTGTTTTTCCTACATTTTCAATATCATTTGTACGAATTGATTTTTGTGAATTTGTAATTCTAGGTTTATCAGGAATTTCTCTACCGTCAAAATATTTTTTTAATGCGGCTACTCCAGAATTAATCCATAGTAAAGATGGGTCGTTATTTGGAACTAGTGATGCTCCGGGCTCAACCATGTGTTCTTTTTCTTCAAAAAAATCCAAAAACATTTTTCTAATTTGTGATGATGATAATTTTTTCATGCTATCTCTCCTTTTTATTAAAATATTTTTTAAAATTTAAAATTTAAAAATAAAAATCCTTGAACAAGAATTATCTTCTCGTTCAAGGACGCATATTTAACGTGGTACCACCTTTTTTCTAGCTTATAAAACCTACTCCAGTGTTGATAACGACTTTTCTGCCGACGAAATATATTCTTAGGTAGCAACTAACAAAAATATTAAGTCATTTTCAGCATCAGACTCTCTCTTATTAAATATTTTACTTTACTAGTATTCCTAAATTTCAAATTTATATGAAGTCATTATAATATATTCATATTAAACTTGTCAACTATTTTTTATTTTGTCTAATTTCATATTCAGCTTTTTTTTGCCAAAGCTCAAGATTATTTTTTAGAGTTTCAAAACCATACTTAAATTGAATAATATTCAAATTCTCATTATTTTTCCCTAAGATTTTTTTTCTATTCTTATTAAAGTTTAGGGAGGCATTTATTCTACCATCTCTAAATGATAAAACTTTTACTTCAATAATTTCTCCAACTTTCAAATAATAATTTATATCTACAATAAAACTATTATCTATTTCTGATATATGAATTAAACCTTGTGTACCGTCTTTTGTTTGAATAAAGGCTCCATAATGTTTGATTGCAGTAACTTTAGCCTTTATTATATCTCCGCTTCTATAAAATACCATTTCACACCTATTTTTACAGCTCTTTAATTCTGGCTACAACTTTTTCTACTGTAAAGCCGTATTCTTCGATTACTTTACTTGCTGGTGCCGAAGCCCCAAAAGTATCAATACCAATTACTAAACCGTCTAACCCTACATATTTATACCACAATGCTGTATTACCCATTTCAATAGCTACTCGACGACGAATAGATTTTGGTAATAATTCATTTTTATATTCTTGACTTTGTTCTTCAAATAATTCTACTGATGGCATACTTACCACACGCAGTTTCCAACCGTCTTTTTCTAACTCTTTTGCTGATTCAATAGCTAAATTAACTTCTGAACCTGTTGCAATAATAATTGTATCAAAATCTGTAGAAGTTTCATGAACTACATAAGCACCTTTTGCTACATTTTCAAAAGATGAATTTTCTAAAACAGGCAAGTTTTGACGAGTTAATACTAATGATGATGGTTTAGTATTTGATTTTTGAGCTAGATACCAAGCCGCTTGAGTTTCAGTTGCATCTGCTGGTCTAAATACATAAGAATTTGGAATTGTTCTTAAAGATGCTAAGTGTTCTATTGGTTCATGTGTTGGACCGTCTTCTCCTACTGCTATACTATCATGTGTAAATACATAAGTTACGGGTAAATTTTGTAAAGCAGAAAGTCTTAGTGCGGCCTTTAAGTAATCAGAGAATACGAAGAATGTCCCCCCAAAAACACGCACTCCCCTATGTAGAGCTAAACCATTTAAAATTGTCGCCATACCAAATTCACGAACACCAAATTGAATATTACGGAATAATCTATTTTCGTCATCTTGCAATCCTTCACCCTTAATAAATGTCATATTAGAATGAGAAAGATCTGCTGAACCTCCAAAAAATGTAGGTAATACATTAGCAATAGAATTTAAAGCATCTTGTGATGAATTTCTAGTTGCTTGTTGTTCTCCAACTTCTTTAAAATTAAAACTTGCTTTAGATAATTCCTCTATATCATTTCTTGATAGTGCTGCCTCTAATTCTTGAGCTAGTTCTGGATATTTAATTTTATATTCTTCATAAAGTTTAACCCAAGATGAGTATGCAACTAATCCACGATTTATTAAAGAATTTTGGAAATCTTCATAAACTGATGACGGAATTTCAAATGGTGCATGTTGCCAACCAATTTCTTTTTTAAATAAATTAGCTTCTTCTTCTCCAATAGGAGAACCATGTACAGAGTTTGTTCCTTGTTTATTAGGTGAACCAGCACCTATAATTGTTTTTACTTCTATTAGAGTTGGTTTGTTAGAAATTTTTGCTTGAGATATTGCTGAAGTAACTGCTGCAACATCTGAACCATCCTCTACTAATAATGTATTCCAGCCATAAGATTCGTAACGTTTACAAACATTTTCGCTAAAAGCGTCTTTAGTTTCTCCGTCTAAACAAATATCGTTCGAGTCATAAAGAACTATTAATTTTTCTAATTTTTGTAATCCTGCAAAAGAGGCTGTTTCAGAAGCAACACCCTCCATAATATCTCCATCACCACAAATTACATAAGTATAGTGATTAAATAATTCATATCCCTCTTTATTATATTTAGCCGCTAAAAATCTTTCTGCCAAAGCCATTCCTACTGCCGTAGATATTCCTTGTCCTAAAGGTCCTGTTGTTGCATCTACTCCTCTTGTGTGTCCGAACTCTGGATGCCCCGGTGTTTTAGAATTCCATTTACGAAAATTTTTAATTTCTTCTATTGATACATCTTCATAACCTGCTAAGTGAAGTAGTGCATACTGTAACATTGAACCATGTCCAGCAGATAATATAAATCTATCCCTATTTATCCAAGATGGATTTTTTGGATTTACCTTGATATGATTATTAAATAGTGCATAAGATAATGGAGCAGCTCCCATTACAATTCCTGGATGACCAGATTTAGCCTTATTAATAGCATCAATACCAAGAACTTTAATCGCATTTACTGATTGTTGTGACATTTACGTCCCTCCTAAAAATAATATTTATATAGTGATTTAATATTTACAATTCTATTCTTCCAGATATTGCCCTAGCTAAAGTTAGCTCATCAGCATAAACAATATCACTTCCAAAAGAAATTCCCTGCGCTATTCTTGTCACTTTTATATCTGTTGTTTTTAATATTTTAACTATAAAACTAGCCGTCCCTTCCCCCTCAGGAGATGAATTAGTTGCTAGTATAACCTCTTTAATATTTTCGTTTTTAACTCTGTGTAATAGTGATTTTAAATTTATATCAGCTGGTCCTATACCATCCATAGGAGAAATTACTCCATTTAAAATATGATATAGTCCTCTATACTGCTCCATATTTTCCATAGCCATCAAATCTTGGTCGCTTTCGACAACACATATTATACTATTATCTCTGGATTTATCAGAACAGATATCACATACTTTGTTTTCGTTTAATCTTCCACATTCTGTACACTTGCAAAGATTATGTTTTAAATTTATTAGAGCTAATGCAAATTCTTCTATATCTTTGTCTTTCATTTTTAGTGTATGAAATGCTAATCTTATTGAAGTTTTTCTCCCTATACCAGGAAGTTTCATGTAATTATTTAACAAATCTAATATTGGTTTTGGATATTTCATACTTAAAGTCCTGGAATATTTAAACCGTTAGTAAATTTCCCTAAAGTTTCTTCTTTTAATCTATTTGATTTTTCTAAGGCGTCATTAACTGCAGTTATAACCATATCTTGTAACATATCTACATCTCCTGGATCTACAATTTCTTCTTTTATTATTATATCTAAAATTTTACCATCTCCATTAGCTATAACTTTTACCATATCTCCTGATACAGTTCCTTCAACCATTTTATCTTTAAGCCCCTCTTGAGCATCCATCATATCTTTTTGCATTTTTTGCATTTTACGCATCATCTGTTGCATATTTCCCATACCACGCATTTGTTTATCCCTCCTAAATTTTACCATAATGTAATTTTAGTTAAATTTCTTTATATTGTCAATGATTTTCATTTTTTCTTTTCACAAAGAAAACATTTATTTAATAGTATTATTTCTGAAATAACAGCTACTTTTCAACTATAATATCTGAAAATAAATTTTCTATTTTTAATGTATTTTCTTTTTTTTCTTCGACTAGACTTTCTTCTTCTAAATTTTCTTCTTTACTCATATTCATATTTTCTAATAAATATTCGTATTGTTCTTTTTGTAATATGTATATACTATATTCAACATCCAATAACTTAGAAAAAGAATTTTCTAAATAGTCATTATATTTAGCATCCGAACTAACTTTAAAAATATCAAGTGAATTATTAAGAACAATTAAACCCCCATTTTTAGATGAAGATAAGAAGTCAGAATTTTTTAAAAAATTACTTATATCACCATTAATAGTCGAACTTTCCTTAAGAATTTTTGAAAAAATATTTCTTGCATATATGGTGAATTTGTCGTTAGAATTTAAAATTAAATTTTCTATTTTTTTCCTATTAGGAATAAAGTAAGAGTCTAGTTTTTCAATTCCTTCGTCTTCAACATCGTTTTTTTCTACAACATCATCTATATTTTTTGAATTTGTATTTATACTAGCAAGATTTATATTATTAAGTTTTTCTTCTAAGTCTTGTATTCTTTTTTCTAATAGCTCTATTTTAGAATTATCTAACTTCTTATTTTCCATTTTTTCAGCAGGTGTTTGACACATTTTTATTATACATATCTGCATATAACTAATATATTCTGTTGAAAATCTTATATTATTTTCTGCACTCGCTAATTCTTCTATGTTTTTGTAAATTCTTTCAGTTGAAATATTTTTTAATACTTCAGCAAGTTCTTCAACCCTATATTCACAAAAATCTTTATTATTAATATTCTTATAAATTATTATATCTCTTGATACATTTATTAAGTCGCTAAGTAATAATTTTGTATCCTTGCCTAATTCTAGAAATTTAGAATATTCTAAAAGTGCTTGTGAGCTATTATTTTCCAATATTAATCTATAAAAATTAAGTATTTCTTCTTCCCCTACTGATGAGGTTAGGGCTAAGATATCAGATAGTGAAATTTTTTCTAAATTATAATTAGATGCTTGCTCCAATATTCCTATTGCATCACGAAGTCCGCCCTTGGCTACCTGTGCTATTTTTATTAAGGCATCTTTTTCTGCTCTTATATTTTCTTTTTCAGCTATATAATTTAATCTTTCTACAAGTTCAGCCTGACTTATATTTTTAAATTCAAATTTTTGACACCTTGACAAGATAGTTGCAGGTATTTTATGTATTTCCGTAGTTGCTAAAATAAAAATTATGTGGGCAGGTGGTTCTTCTAAAGTTTTTAATAGGGCGTTAAAAGCTGAGGTAGTTAGCATATGAACTTCATCAATTATATATACTTTGTATTTGCTTTGAGTTGGTGAAAACTTAATAGCTTCTTTTAAATCACGAATTTCATCAACCCCGTTATTACTTGCAGCGTCAATTTCTATAATATCAACACTATCGCTTAAATATTCTGCATTATTATTCACTTCATTTGCAAATATTTTTGCCAAAGAAGTTTTACCCGTTCCTCTCGAACCATAAAAAATATAAGCGTGGGCAATTTTTTTTTGAACTATGGCACTTTGCAGTACCGAAACAACATGTTTTTGACCTACTACATCAGAAAAAGTTTGTGGTCTATATTTTCTATATAATGATTTAAACATACATACCTCCAATTCTATATAATTATATCATAAGTAGCTAAATTTAAAAACACAATTATAACCAAGATATTTTTGTATAAGTAGTAGCCATAATATTTGTTTGACTATATCATTTTAAAGTTATATAATTATTTTAAATTTTTTATGTCATATTTTAAGGAGAAATTGTATGAAAGCAGTTATTGTCGGTGGCGGAAAAGTTGGTAATCTACTTTGTGAAGAATTATCAGCTAGCTACAGCGAATTAACATTAATAGAAACAAATGAAAAATTAGTTCAAAAAATAATTGAACTTTATGATATTCAGGGCATAGCCGGCAACGGTGCTAACTATAATATATTAGAAGAAGCAGAAGCAGGTAAAGCCGATATGTTTATAGCTGTTACAGCAAGTGATGAAATAAATATTATTTCTTGCATTACAGCGAAACAAATGGGAGCTAAATATACCATTGCTAGAATTAGAAATCCTGAATATACAAAAACAAAAGAATTTTTAAAAAATTCTTTGGGAATAGACTTAATGTTAAACCCTGAATACGAAGCTGCAAAACAAATTAACTATATGCTAAAATATCCTTCTGCAAATAAAATAGAAATTTTTTATAAAGACAAGGTTAAGATGATTGAAGTTACTATTGAAGAGGGAAGTGTTCTAAATAATATCTCACTTATAGACAGTAAAAAAATTATTGATTTTCCTGCTTTAGTATGTCTTGTAGAAAGAAAAGAAGAAGTTATAGTTCCTAAGGGAGATTATATTTTTAAAGTTGGTGATAGAGTTCACATCACAGCTGATGAAAAACACTTAAAACAATTTTATAAATTACTAGGAAAAAAAGATAATATTAACAATAAAATTTCATCATCTCTAATTATTGGTTCTGGTAAATTAACTCATTATCTTATTGATTTACTAAGAGAAGGAAATATTTATATTAAAAATGTAGAAATTAATATGGAAAAAGCAAATAAAATCAGTGCTTGTTATCCAGATATAGATGTTATATTAGCAGATGGTAGCGATAGAGATGTCTTAATAGAAGAAGGTATAGAAACATTTGATAGCTGCATTGCTCTTACAGGACTAGACGAAGAAAATATTATTATTAGCCTTTATGCAAAAAAATTAGGAGTATCCAAAGCCATAGCCAAGATTAATAGAAATTCTCTGACGCAAATAGCTGAAGATATTGGTTTGTATTCTTACATCACACCAAAAAGAATTGTGGGAGATATTATTGCAAAACATAGTAAATCTTTACAATGTAGTAAGGATTCCCTAATAGAAAATATCTATAAAATTGCTAACAATCAAGTTGAATTAATAGAATTTAAAGTTAGTGAAAATAGCAAAATTACAAATATAGCACTAAAAGATTTGAATTTAAACAGTAATATTCTTATTGCTTTTATTATCAGAAATAATAAACTTATCTTCCCTAACGGTTATGACATAATAGCTCCAAATGATAATATAGTAATAGTAAACTATAAACAAAATATTAAAGAACTTGATGACATTTTAATAAAAGGAGATAAGTAATGAATTATAGAATTATATCTTTTGTTCTTGCTAAGGTTCTTAAAATTTTATCTATATTTCTATTATTTCCAACTCTATGTAGCGTCATATATAAAGAAAATTTTAATATTACCCTATCTTTTATTTACACAATAATTATTACAATACTTATTTCATATATATTTTTATTCCTTGCAAATCAAAAACAAATGAAAAAAAATTTCTACACAAAGGAAGGTTTAGTTATAGTCGCTATAACTTGGATAATATATTCCTTGTTGGGTTCACTACCTTTCATTTTTTCAAATTCTATTACTAATTTTATAGACGCTTTTTTTGAAACTGTCAGTGGTTTTACTACTACTGGTTCTTCTATAATAAATGATATAGAAATATTACCTAAGAGTATATTATTTTGGAGAAGCATGACCCATTTTATTGGTGGTATGGGAGTAATAGTATTTGCTCTAGCAGTCTTACCCCACTCTCCTCATAATATACATATTATGAAAGCAGAAGTAGCAGGTCCCATGTTTGGTAAAGTAGTTTCTTCTATAAAAAATACAGCTATTTATCTATATTCAATATATATAGGCTTGTCAATAATTATGTTTATTCTATTGATGTTCTCAGGTATCGGCATATTTGAAAGTATAAACTTAACATTTTCTACTGCTGGAACTGGAGGATTTTCTACTAAAAACTCCGGAATATCATACTATAATAACGACTATGTTACTAGCATAATAACAATATTTATGATTATCTTTTCACTTAATCTAAATTTGATATATATAATTATAGTAAAAAAATATTTTAAAGCCTTAAAAAATGAAGAACTAAAATTATTTTTAATAATTATTTTACTAGCTACGATAGCCATATTCATTAATATATACTATACTGCAAATCTGCCTAATGAAAGACTACTAGATGTTTTATTTACAGTAAGTTCTATAATTTCAACCACAGGTTTTACTTATTTAGACTTTAGTAACTGGACAATGTTTTCACAAATAATTATTTTATTTTTAATGATTTGTGGTGGTGCTGGTGGTACTGCAGGTGGACTTAAAATTCCAAGAATAATGTTTATGATAAAAAATACAAAGAATTACATAAAAAAATGTATTAATCCAAACAAAGTAATTTCATTAAAAATTGATAATAAAGTTATTAATGATACAAGTGAAATTTCAAATTATATTGTACTGTACATAATTGTATTTTCTATATTTTCTATTTTATTATCTTTTCAACTAAATGATTTTGAAGAAGTTTTTTCAGCTATCTTAACTACCTTAAATAATGTTGGACCTGGATTTAATAAATTTGGACCAATGGAAAATTTTTCTAGCATTCCATATTTTTCAAAGATAATATTATCTATGTCTATGTTACTAGGACGGTTAGAAATTATTCCATTTATAGTTTTACTATCTTCACAAACTTGGAGAAAAAAAAGAGCAAAACAAAAAAGAGTTTAAAGGTTAAACTCTTTTTTGTTTTTATATAATATTTTTTGTATTATAAATTTTTTAGAAATATTTATATTACTTTTGGGATAAGTCTACTTTATCAAGCGGTATTAATTTTGTTTTATATTTTATTTTATGATATATGTAGAAGAATAAAAATACAGGAACTCCCATATATGTTGTAAGAATTGAACCCCAATCAACGATACCTTGAGTTATTAATTGTGTATCTTGACCAATAATAACAACGATACATAATATTAGTGCTAAAATAGGACCAACGGGAAACCACTTAGCCCTGTATTTTAAACCTGCTAATTGTTTACCTTGTTTTATGTAAGCTCTTCTAAATCTATAATGACTTATGGCTATACCCAACCAAGCTATAAATCCAGTAAGACCACTAGCCGCAACAATATAAACATAAGCATTTGCACTTGTTAATTGAATTAAGAAAACTAAAACAACAACTATTGTTGTTCCTAGCAATGAATTAATCGGTGTTCCTTGTTTATTTAATTTTGAAAAAATATCAAAGGCTTGTTTTTCTTTACTCATAGCATAAAGCATACGAGTAGAAGCATACATGCCAGAATTTCCTGCAGATAATATAGAAGTTAAAATTACTGCATTCATTACACTAGCTGCAAAAGCAAAACCTGCATTTTTAAAAACAATAGTGAAAGGAGATTTTGCTATTTCTTCGCTACTAGCTGCTCCTAATAAGTCTTCAGAAGTATAAGGAATTAATAAGCCTATAACTAATATTGCTAAAACATAAAAAATTAATATTCTCCAGAATACTTGTTTTACTGCTTTAGGAATAGTTTTTTCTGGATTTTCACTTTCTCCTGCAGTAACACCTATTAATTCTGTTCCTTGGAAAGAATACCCTGCTATTAAGAATACTCCTAAGGCCGCTAACATTTTACTAGAAGTTGATGTATCAGTCCCAACAAAAGGCGCTTCTCCTAATGTAAAGTTAGAAAAACCAACATAGCCTCCTCCCATAATTCCAAAAATTGTAAGACAACCAATAATTAAAAATATAATAACAGTAATTACTTTAATAAGGGCAAACCAATATTCACTCTCTCCATAAACTTTTACACTTAAAGAATTTAGTATAATGATAATTAATAAAAATATAATACTCCATATCCAGCTTGGTAAAATTCTCATAGGTTCCCAATAACTAACAGCTAGGGAAGATAGTTCTATATCAGCGGCAACCGTAATAACCCAGTTAAACCAATAATTCCAACCTAGTGCAAAACCTAAAGACGGGTCAACATAACGAGTTGCGTAAGTACTAAATGAACCAGTAGTTGGTAAATATGTTGCCATCTCTCCTAGAGATGTCATTAAAAAATAAACCATTAGACCTATACACAGGTAGGATAATAAAGCTCCACCAGGTCCAGCACTGCTGATGGCTTGTCCACTAGTCATGAATAAACCACTTCCTATACAACCACCTATGGCTATCATGGTAATATGTCTTGATTTAAGACTTCTTTTAATATTTGATTCGTTTTTTGTCATAAAGACCTCCTAAAAAATAAAATGCACAACCAAATAGCTAGAGTTGTGCATAAAAACACCCCTCTAAAAGTCAGTAGCTCAACATAGCTTTAGCTATGACAGTTCTATACCTATTAAGTATAGCCCCAACAATATCTGCGTAGTAACAAATATCATTTCGGCGAAAATTCCTTTCGGCACACCTAAACAAGTTCTACACTCTACTTATGCCTACTAATAAAGTTCGCGACCTCCACCTCACCTTTAGTGAGGTGTTATTTAATTGTTGCTTATATTATAATTTTAAATATAATACTTGTCAAGTTATTTATTATTTATTTTTTCTCCAATAACTCACTATTCCACTAAAAGTAATTAGTATAATAAAGAAGATAAATAAATAATTTTTTAGAGAAAAATATTTTTCTGTCTTATTGCTGATTATCTCTAATTTTTTCTCTATATTATTTAATTTTTTTGGATTTTCATTATAGAATTTTAATTCATCCTGTTTATCCTTGTCTACCTTAGATCCAACAAGTGATAAATAATATAAATATTTTAAGTCTACCAAAGAACTAATATCACTAACCTGAGTATTGTTAATTGACAAACTTGCCAAATTCTCTACTGATTTTAAATTTGAAATATCTCTTAATTCTAAATTATCATTTAAAACAATTCTTTGTAATTTTAATTTATTATCTAATGATGAAATATCTTTTATATTATTTTTCTCAGCAGTAAATTCTTCAAGATTTGCTAAATTTTTTAAAGCTGAAATATCTGTAATATTATTTTTATCAAGATAAAGAATTTTTAAATTAGATAAATTTTTTAGGGGAGATAAATCTTTTATTTGATTATCTTCTGCATACAAAACTTCTAATTGATTGGCATTATCTAAAAAAGAAATATTATCCAAACCCATTTTAGAAATTTTTAAAACTCTTAATGATGACAAATTAACATCCTTAGTTAATTCATTTTTTAAAATACCATTAGATGATATGTCTAATTCTTCTAAAGAAACGTTAGGGATAAAATCTAAATTTGATATAGTATTTCTACTGATAGCAAGCTTTTTTAATTGTAATAAATTTGCTAACTTATCAGCAACCTTAATTTTATTATTATTCAAATTTAAATCTTTTAAGTATTTTAAATTTGATATTGGTGTAATGTCTTCAATAAAATTATTTGATAAATTTAAACTAGTTAAGTTAATAGCATATTCTAAACCTTCTAAAGAAAATATATTAGCCCAAGATAAAGTCAAGCTTGTAAATTCAGTCATCATTTTTTTAGTTAAAATATTTCCCCTATAATTCTTATCAATATGGAATTTATAATGTTCCAGAAGGGCTTCTTTTAAGTTTAAATCTCTAAAGATTACCTCTTCTGTTTTATCTTCTTGATTAGCGTTTGGAAAAGGAATGTAGTTGCCTAATGCATAGCTATTATTAGGTATAAGTAAAATAAATGCAATAGTTGATGCTAATATAATTTTTTTAATTTTACTCATAGTATTTTTCCTTTCTGAATATAATATTTTTAAGATAATTTTTTGTATAAACAAAACTACAAGCCGCCAAAGGAATTAAAAATACAAAATATGGGAAAATATACCTACTCTTTGCTTCCCATATTATATGAAAAATACTACCACCAATAAAAGATATGGGAATAAATAAATATAATTCATCTCTTCTTTTAAAAATAATTATTGAAAAAATTAAAGTGAATAGGTAAATAAATAACTGAAAAACTTTCATAAGATAAAATAATATCTTGGATAAATTACCAAAATATATTTGTTCAACAATTTTATTTTTTACCCTTAATAAAAATGTAGAATTATCTTCAATAGATTTTTGCGGAGCCGTAATAAGTAAACTCTGAAAAGTTGGATCTATAAATTGACTTTCATATTTTCTACTATAAAAATCATAAGCATAGCTAGGATTATTTTTAAAAACTGCTAGACGTTGTTTAATAGATTTTCTTGAAATTTCAACTATTTTACTATTATCATAATTTTCTTCTGTCATAATATCATAATTAAACCCATTAAAGAAGCCAGCTTCTCTATCACCTTCCTGCATACCCATAGCTACCCAAGTTATTTTATTTACACCCTGTGGTATATCTTTTTGTGATACTGTCTGATAGTAATTTATTATGATACTTTTAAAAGATAGCATAAAAAATATTGAATATATAATAAACAAAAATAATTTTTTATCAATTTTTTTAATTAAATATATGGTTAAAACTGAGAAAATAGATAGTAAATTTATTAAATTATTACCGATAAATAAAATTGCTATGTTAATACTTATTATAGCTATAATAAGATTGTACCAAAATCCTTCTTTTAGGTATTTTATAATATTATAAAAAGATAATAATGCTAAAAACATACCAGGTAAAATACCATATAAAAATGAAACATAAAATATTAGAGGAAAACACACAGCTGATAATATCACCGTAATATAATTTATTTCTTTATTTTTAAATAGTATATCTGCAATTTTATATAACATAAATACTATATAGCTTATTGAAAAACACTGCATAATATATAAAATAAATGTAGTCATACCGAATAAAGATAATATTATTTGAAATAAAAATACTGTTGTTATCTGATGAGAATATATGTATAAATAATTATTTCCCCTATCTAATCCTGTATAATTATCTCTGATAAAATTTTTGGCTTGGGCAATAACATTAAAGGGGTCAAACTGCACATAATCTCTTCTTAGAATCGCAAATAATAAACTAAGAATAAACATATATATCATAACTAATAATACTAATCTTTTTATATTAATAACTTTCTGTAAATATTTACTAAAAATTAATATAACTATACTGAACACTATTAATAAAATAATATTCACAATAGCATTATCATTTTTATAATATAAAATTTCCTGATAGTATTTAGGAAATACTGCTGTTTTAGTAAATACTAATATAGAATTAATAGTCATAAGTAGAAAAAATATACTTGCTACAATTTTTATCAAGATATTACTTAGTAATTCTTTTTTCATCTTTCACCTAACTATTTATTTAAGAATTTTTCTATAATAAAGCGTGGTCTTTCTTTAGTTTCTAGGTAGATTTTACCAATATATTCTCCTACAATACCTAAAGACATCATAATCATACCACCGATAAACCATAGAGATATCATTAAACTTGGCCAGCCCTTACTCACATCGCTAAAGACAAAACTTACTAAGCTATATACAAACACTAATATTGCAACAAAAATCATTAAAAATCCTGAAATTGTAATAAATCTTATTAATTTTACTGACAATGAAGTAATACCTTCAAAGGCAAAAGCCAACATCTTAGACAAGGGATATTTACTTTCTCCTGCAAAACGTTCTGAACGCTCATAGGTAACTATATCTGTCTTGTACCCTATCATAGGAACAAGACCTCTTAAAAATAAATTAACTTCTTTAAATTCTGATAATCCCTCTAATGCACGTTTGCTCATTAATCTGTAATCAGCATGATTGAAAACAGTATTAGCTCCTAGTTTCCCCATAAGTTTGTAAAAAGCTTCTGCTGTAAATCTTTTGAAAAATGTATCTGTTGTTCTGACCGAACGAACTCCGTATACAATATCACAACCAGATAAATATTTTTTCGTCATTTTATCCATAGCATCTATATCATCTTGCAAATCAGCATCCATAGAAATACAAACATCACAGCAAGATTTGACCGTCATAAGACCAGCTAACAAGGCATTTTGGTGTCCTCTATTTCTACTAAGATTTATACCACTAAATAATTCATCTTCCTTGTGCAAGTCTTCAATAATTTGCCAAGTTTCATCAGCAGAACCGTCATTTACAAAAACTATCCGACTATCTTCTGATATTAAATTTTCAGCAATCATATTATTAATTTTTACTTTTATTCTTTTTGATGTTTCTAATAATACATCTTCTTCATTATAGCACGGTATTACTACATATAATTTTTTTGACATATTTATTATTAACCTCTATTCTTTATTTTTTACTACTAGCTTTATTTATTCTATTCAATAAAGCCTTATTTTTATCAGTTTCTTTTAATTTTAAAATATAAATTTCTTCAATATTTTCAATATCACATTCTCTTAAGATATTATACAAATTTTTATTGGCTTCTTCAATATTTTCTTCATCTTCTGCAAGATATTTGACCTTAAAAGGTGTATCTTTTAATAAATTTTTATATTTCTTATAAGTTATTAGTGCAAACTTATTATTTTTTAATCTAAGTTTTTCTAAAATATTTTCTAACTTTTCATCTACTATAATTAAATCTCCATTAGGAGAATAATGACGATATTTCATTCCTGGTGATGCAGGTTTTTCCATATTATTTTCCTTATTATAAACTATATTACCCTCACCTAAAAGTTTTTCTATATCTTTTAAAGTTATACTGCCAGGTCTTGCTATTACAAAGGGAAATTTTGTACAGTCTATAACTGTACTTTCTAGTCCTATATGAGAGTCATTTCCCTTAATGATTACATCAATCTTATTATTCAAATCATTATAGACGTGTTCAAATTTTGTTGGAGATGGTTTGCCACTTATATTGGCACTAGGTGCGGCGAGTAATAATTTTGTATGTTTTAATATTTTTCTAGCAATATTATCATTTGGCATTCTTATAGCTAGAGTATCCAAACCTGCTCTGACACTTTTAGATATTAAGTTTTTATTTTTTAAGGCTAGTATCAAAGTCATGGGACCAGGCCAAAAATTATCAATTAATTTTTTTACATAGGTGTTATTAATTTCTACTATGGGACTTACTTGAGATATTTTATAAAAATGTACTATCAAGGGATTATCACTAGGTCTGCCCTTGGAAAAATAAATTTTTTTTACTGCAGCTTCACTACTTGCATCAGCACTAAGACCATATACGGTTTCTGTCGGTATAGCTATCAATTTATTATCTAAATAGTAGGCTTGTAATTTTTTAAATATCTCTTCATCACTATTATTTCTTAAATCTATTATCTCAGTTTTCATAAAATTCTCCATAATAAATTCTATATTATATATATAGTAATAGTTATTAAAAATATTAATATATAGGCAAAAATATCATATTTTTTATATTTTAGTTGCTTGTACTTACTTCTTTTTTTATTCGGGTCATATCCTCTTACTTCAATAGCTGTTGCAAGTTCATCTGCTCTTTTTAAAGTAGCTACGAAAATAGGAACTAGGATAGGAATAAAGTTTTTTATTTTATTTATCATACCCTTAGCATTAATATTAGCCCCTCTTGATACTTGGGCATTAATTATGCGATTTGTTTCTTCAGAAATAGTTGGAATAAATCTTAAACATATTGAAATTAGAAGGGCAAAAGATGAAATGGGCAATCCTACTTTATTCAAAAAGTTTAAACTTTTTTCTATGGCATGTGTTATTTCATTTGATGAGCAAGTTATCGTAAAAATTACCATCCAAGCAACAACTAAAAAAAATCTTACACTTATTAGTATTATACTTATTACTGCTCCTGTGTAAATATTAAAACCCAATATAGAAATAAGTATATTCCCTTGGCTATTAAATACTAAATGAATAAGTGATGTAAATATTATCAAGATTAGAACTAATTTAAAACTTGCTAATAGATATACAAACTTAATTTTTGAATAATATTTAACAAGTAATAAAATAAAAAATAATATTGAAAATTCTATAATGCTACTAGCTAAAAAAATATTTATTAAATAAACAATCGAAAAAAATAATTTTACTCTCGGGTCTAAATTATGAATTATTGTATTCATAGGAATATATTTATTAGTAAAATAATTACTCATTATAAGAACCCACCCTGCTGTACAAGTCTTGAATTAAATCTTCATAATTATAGTGTATCTTAGAAAGTTTTAGTCCCCTCTCCATAATTTTTTTTTGAAATTTTATCATCTCGGGAGCTTGTAAACTATATTTATTATTTTCTATTATCTTTATAAAATATTCTTTATCATCAATATCTTCTACAATTTTTCCACTTTCCATTATCACTATATGATTGGCATATTCTAAAACGTACTCCATATTATGAGTTACTAAAATAATAGTTATCTTTTCTTTTTTGTAAATATCTGCTATTAATTCCATGAACTCACTTTTACTTTTAAAGTCTAAACCAATAGTCGGTTCATCTAAGACTAAAACTTTTGGATTAAGAGCTAAAACTCCACATAAAGCCACCTTCCTCATTTCTCCTCCAGATAATTCAAAAGGCGACCTCTCCAGATAAGTTTCATCTAAACCTACTAATTTTATTAAATCTTTTGCTTTTGCAATAGCTTCCTTTTCTGATAAACCGTAATTTATCGGACCATATATAATATCTTTTAAAACACTTGTTTCAAAAAGTTGTTGTTCCGAAAATTGAAAAAGTACCGCAATATTTTTTCTAATATCAACTAGATTATTTTCTAACAATTTTCTAGCTTTTCCTTTTTTATTTTTTTCTAATATTAAATCACCTATTTTTACAAAACCACTATCTGCCAAAACAAGCCCATTAATATGTTCAATTAAAGTTGATTTGCCACTACCAGTTTTTCCTACTATTGCTGTAAAACTATTATATTTTATTTTTAAATTTATATTTTTTAAAACTTTATTTCCATAAGGAGTTTTTGCATTATAAGTAAAATTTACCTTGTTAAATTCAATTTGCATAATTTACTTATAGTCACCTCCATATTATCATTCACATCAAAAATATTATTATTAATATACTTACTTAAATCTTGCTTTAATCTGTATAAAAAAGGAATTTCTAAAGAATATTTTTTTAGTAAATTAATATTTTTAAATATTTCTGCTACATTAGTTTTCTGAATTAACGCCCCATTATTCATTAGTATAACACTATCACTATATACTAATTCTTCTACATCGTGGCTTATAGATATTATCGTTATATTGTGGTTTACATTTATTTTTTTTAGATATTTTAATATTTTTTCTCTAGCCTCTGGGTCTAACATACTACTCGCTTCATCTAAAATCAATATTTTAGGTTTTAATGCTAAGGCTGAGGCTATGGCAACACGTTGTTTTTGTCCACCAGATAAATCTTTGGGTTCTTTTTTTCTAAAATCCTTCATATCTACTACATCTAATACTTCAGAAATAATCTTATCCATAAGCTTACTGTCAATATTTCTATTTTCCAAACCAAATGCTATATCTTCTTCAACTGTTGCTCCCACAAATTGATTATCAGGATTTTGAAAAACTATAGCGATATTATTTCTTATATATTCTAAATTTTCTCTACTATAAATTTTATTATCCAAACAAATTTGCCCACTATTTTTTTCGTACTGAGCTGTTATTAACTTAGCTATCGTAGATTTGCCACTCCCGTTATTTCCTAATATACTTATCCACTCACCCTTAGAAATTTCAAAAGAAATATTTTTTAATACTTCTATATTTGTATTTGGATATGTAAAAGATACATCTTCAAATTTTAGCATTACTTTTCTCCCAAAAGATATTCCACTTATTATAACATATATAAATGTAAATGACTAGAAATATAAAAACAAGTAAACTTTATAAAAGTCTACTTGTTTAATTTTATATCATTTGAATTTTATACATTCTATAAACTAATATTAAAAATAAAATTAATAATATTAATACTATAAAATAATATTTATAATTTTTCATTTTTAAATTGAACCTGTTAGTTTTTTCTCTAATATATTTCTTAAATGTTCACAAACTCTAGTAAAGTGTGTAATTAAATCAATATAAACTACCCCAGCTGGAATATCACATTCTCCTGCTTTCATACGGTTAGTATGTCCCTTACGGGCAGATTTTTCTAATGAATAAACCTTATCACAAATTGCTAAAGCCTCACTTGCTACTATATTATTATTTTCTTCCAAACTTTTTACAGTAAGTTCAAGCATTCTTACTGATTGTTCATACATTTCTTGAACTTCTTTTTTTGCAGTATCTGAAAAATTTATATTTTTTCTGATTTGATAATTTACAGATTCAACTATATCTTTGGCATGGTCTCCTATTCTTTCTATGTCACGTGTACTATCTAGTAAATTAGAGGCTTCTGTACCTTCTTTTGGACTTAATTTTTCCCTGAATAATAGGGTTAAATAATTTGTCATTTCCTCATCAATAGAATTAATAGCTTCTTCATAAGTATTACCTTTCTCATTAAGTTTTGCATCTCTACTAAAGAAATATTTAACCGAATTTTCTAAACTTTTTCTTGATAGTAATAACATATCAACAAACTCTTTTTTTACTTGCCCTAATGCTACTGTAGGTGCACTTGTTATTAAAGTTTTTTCAAGAAGTAGAGGTTTATATTTTATAACTTCATCTTCACCAGGTATAAGTTTAGTTACCGTAGTAGCTAATAACCAAATGAAAGGAAATTGCAAAATTGTATTAAATATGTTAAAGGTACCATGAGCAAAAGCTATTGATAATTTAGGATTTAGACCTAAAGCGTTTTGTACATAATTAATAAAAGCTGTATATGGAGCTAATAAAACAAGACAAATAATAGTCCCAATAACATTAAATAGTACATGAGATGCCGCAACACGCTTTGCTGCTAAATTAGAACCAATGACTGCAAGAACTGCTGTAATTGTAGTACCAATATTATCTCCAAACAAAACAGGTAAAGCCGCGTCTAATGGTATAGAGTTATCAGCATATAAATTTTGTAATATAGCTATTGTCGTTGATGATGATTGAATAATAATAGTTAATATAGTACCTACTAATACTCCATAAAATGCACTATCACCAATCCAGTTAAAAACATCTATAAACCATGACATTTCTTTCATTGGCTTCATTGCACTAGACATCAATTTCAAAGCATAAAAAATCCCACCAAAACCAAATAAAATACGACCAAAACTATTAATCATTTTATTTCGTGTGAAAAATAAAAGGGCTGCTCCTAAAAAAATAATTGGTAATGAATATTTAGAAATATTAAAACCAATAATAAATGAAGTTACTGTTGTCCCAATATTAGCCCCCATAACAATACCAATAGCCTGTTTTAATTTAAGAAGCCCTGCTGAAACCAAACTTACCGTAATTACCGTTGTTCCAGAACTTGATTGAATTAATATTGTTACAAAAATACCTGCTAAAACTCCTCTAAATGGTGTGGATGTGTATCTGTCTAAGACATTACGTATCTTGTCTCCAGCAACTAATTGAAGTCCATCCCCCATATATTTAATGCTGAATAAAAATAGACCTAAACCTCCAAAGAAAGTAAATAAAATTTCTTGCCATATAGATGACATAAATTGTCCTCCTAAATTATAAATATGTATTTATCATTGATAAATACTCTTAAATTATATCAAATATAAATTTCAAAAACAACCATATACAAAACTATAATTCAAAATATTTATAAAGTTTAAAAATTTTTATTTAGAATAAATTTTTTTAATAAAATTATTTGGATAAAATTTAATTTTAAAATAATTTATTTTTAATTTTAACTTCTTCTACTAGATTTTAAATTTTAAATATTTCTCACTGAGTGTTTTAAAAAATAATTTAAAATATAAAATTTTACTTGTATTAGCAAATTTTTATTTTTATCTAACCGTATAATTTTACAAATAAAAAAAGACACTTTAAAAGTGTCTTTCTATAAGGTGGATACCGGATTTGAACCGGTGATCAAGGTTTTGCAGACCCATGCCTTACCACTTGGCTAATCCACCAGCATATAAATTCTAAATGGGGCGGCTGACGGGAATCGAACCCGCGTATGTCGGAACCACAATCCGATGCGTTAACCACTTCGCCACAGCCGCCATGTCTTAGAACATATATATTATATATTTTTTGTTTTATCTTGTCAATAGTTTATAATATTTTTACACCGAGTGCCTGCAAATACTCTTTTAGCGTCTTATTTACAAGCTCTTTGTTACTTGCAGTTGCTTCTAAATCAACCCTTATTTCTATATCTTTATGGTAGCTCTGCGTTAAAACTATATTGCTTAAAACACAAATATTAGAAACTAAGCCGCAAAATTCTACTTCCTTATATTGACTTTTAGAAATATACTTAGCCAAGTCTATACTCCCAAAACTTTCTTTTTCAAAAATTCTTTTTGCTTGATTTAAATATTGATTTATATGACCATGTACCTGATGACCCTCTGTATCTTTTTTACAATGCTCAACAGGAATATGTTTTCCTTCTCTAGTCTCAAAATAATCTTCTTTATGAGTGTCTAATGTAAATATTATATCTTGATTTTTTTCTAAATAATCTTTTATTTTATTTTCTATTACTGCTTCTATTTTTTCAGCTTCTGAAAATCCTAAACTACCGTCGACAAAATCTTTTTGGTAATCAACAACTACCAATAATTTTTCACTTGTTTTATTTTTAATATTGTATTTAATAAATATAAATAGAGTTAAGACAAAAATTATTGCAGATGAAATTATTAAAGATTCATCAAGCATTCTAATATTTCTATAATTTATTAATATTAAAATATTTACAATAATAATTAGCAATAAAAATGTAATTATAAATTTTAATTTAGCTTTTAATTCTAAGAAAAATTCTTTTTTACCTAGTTTCTTGTACAAAATATATATTAATAAACCTGTTGCTACTAAAAGAACTAATATTATACCGTATCTATGCAATAAAAAGAATACATGCTTCCAACTTGGACCCAATATATAACCCATAGTTATAAAAGTAAATACCCAGAGAATACCACCAAAAGTTGAATAAATATGAAATTTTTTAGCATCAATTCTTGAAATACCAGAAAAATAACCCAGTATATGTCTAACTCCTGGCAGATAATAAGCAATAATTATTACAATATTTCCATACTTATTAAAAAATTTATTGGCTTCTGTCATTCTTGACTTGGTTAAACCGATATAAGAACCGTACTTGTCAATAGCCTTTGTACCTAATCTTCTTCCTATTTCATAAGATAACTGCATACCTATAATAGTTCCCAAGGAGCCAGAAATTATCATAAATAAATAATTTGCGTGTCCGTAATAACCCATAACTCCAGCTAGAACCATCATTGTTTCTCCTGGTATAGGCAGAGCAACAAATTCTAATATTAATGAAACAAATAATATTAAATAAACATGTTCTGTTAATAATCTAAATAATGTTTCTTCCATTAATTTGTTACACCTCTCCAAAGAATTTTACTGTCTTTAAAAATTAAAATATTAACTTATTATATAATATTTAAAATTCAAAAGCAACCTTACTTGTTTACTAAAAATAGCTAAGCAAAATTTAAAAATTAATTTTTACTTTCTAAGTTATTTTATCTAATCAATTATAAATATACTTTAAATAAAAATATTCGAGCTTTATTAAGTAAAATTAAAAAAATTTATTTTTAGAAATCAAGCTGATAAAAAAACAAAAAATATTTAGCGTGAATTTTTTATCCACGCCAAATATTCTTATTATAAATTATTTAAACTAAGTATTCTTTCTTTCACAGTGTTAAACTGTTCTTGATACATAATTTGTTTTTCTTTTTCTTTATTCACCACAGCTTCTGGTGCAGATGAAACAAATTTTTCATTAGATAATTTTTTATTTACTAAATCTAATTCTTTTTGTAATTTTTCTAGTTCTTTTTCTAAACGTTCTTTTTCTTTGTCAATATCTATTAAGTCTGCTAGAGAAACATAAATTTCTAAATTAGGGAGTATTCTACTAATATCTGTTTCTAGTATATTTATTTCTTTTTCGATAATCAATTCACTCGGTTTAGCAAATTTTTCTAAATATACACTACCACTTAGTAAAATATCTTTTATTTCCTCGTTCAAATATTTAATTTTAATAGGTATTTCTCTTGACATTGGTGCATTAACTTCACTTCGTATGTTACGAACTGCTGTTATTAAATCTTGAATTAACTGCATATCTGCTTTTTCTTTTTCAAATATTAATTCTTCTTTTACTTCTGCAAATTGTGAAGTTACGATACTTTCTCCAGTATGTGGTATGTGCTGCCAAATTTCTTCAGTAACAAATGGCATAAATGGATGCAACATTTTTAAAGACGCATCTAAAACATAGACTAAAACAGATTTCGTAGTATTTTTAACTTTTTCATCTTGACTATTTAATGATATTTTTGCAATTTCTATATACCAAGAACAAAATTCTTCCCAGATGAAATTATACAAGATACGTGATGCTTCTCCAAATTCATATTTTTCAAATAATCTTTCGTAATCACTTATTGTGTGTGCTAATTTAGTTAAAATATATTTATCAGCTAAAGTTTTTTCTCTACTTAAATCTATATCTTCATATTTAAAATCTTCTAAATTCATAATAACAAAACGTGAAGCATTCCAAATTTTGTTGATATAGTTCCAAGAAGCCTCTATTTTTTCAGTAGAATATCTCAAGTCTTGACCAGGTGTAGAATTTGTTGCTAAGAAATAACGCAGACTATCAGCTCCATATTTTTCAATAACTTCCATTGGGTCAACTCCGTTGCCCAAAGATTTAGACATTTTTCGTCCTTGTTCATCACGTACCAAACCATGAATTAAAGTATCTTTAAAAGGTCTTTTACCTGTGAAATCTAAGCCTTGGAAAATCATACGAGAAACCCAGAAAAATATAATATCATAACCAGTAACTAAGCAATCAGTTGGATAGTAACGTTTAAAATCTTCAGCTTCTTCATTAGGCCAATCAAGAGTTGAAAAAGGCCAAAGGGCAGATGAAAACCAAGTATCTAAAACATCTTCATCTTGTGTATAATTTTCTATATCTTTTGGAGAAGTTAAACCGACATAAACTTCTCCAGTTTCATTATGGTACCAAGCTGGTATTCTGTGTCCCCACCAAAGTTGACGAGATATACACCAGTCTTGAATATTTTCCATCCAGTTTGCAAAAGTTCCTTCAAAACGATTTGGATAAAAATTTACTTTTGTATTTTCATTTTTTTGATTTTCTAAAGCCTTATCTGCCAAATATTTCATGGCAACAAACCATTGTTTCGATAGATAAGGTTCAACTACTGCTCCAGAACGTTCTGAATGACCAACAGAATGAATATGTTTTTCAATTTTAAAACATATCCCGCTTTCTTGTAAGTCAGCTATAAGTTGCTTACGGCAACTAAATCTATCTAAGCCCGCATATTTATCTGCATGTTCATTCATTACAGCTGATTCGTCCATAACTATTATACGCTCTAAGTTATGACGATTGCCAACTTCAAAATCATTAGGGTCGTGGGCTGGTGTAATTTTTACAACACCACTTCCAAAATCCATTTCTACATATTCATCTGCTATTACTGGTATTTCTTTATTAGTAACTGGTAGTAAAACAGTTTTACCTATATATTTTTGATAACGTTCATCTTTGGGGTGAACTGCTACTGCCGTATCTCCAAATAAAGTCTCAGGACGAGTTGTCGCTATTTCTAAATAATCTCCAGAACCATCAGCTAGAAAATATTTTAAATGGTAAAAAGCTCCTTCTACGTCCTTATAAATTACCTCTATATTTGACAAGGCAGTTCTTTGCATAGGGTCCCAGTTAATTATTCTTTCTCCTCTATATATTATTCCCCTATTGTAGTGGTCAACAAATATTTTTGTAACTGCCTTATTTAAACCTTCATCAAGAGTAAATCTTTCACGAGAATAATCAAGTCCAAGACCCAATTTCGCCCACTGCTCACGAATGTAGCTGGCATATTCTTCTTTCCACTCCCAAGCTTTTTCTAAAAATTTTTCACGTCCTAAGTCATGACGTAAAATTCCTGATTTTCTTAATTTTTCCTCAACCTTTGCTTGTGTAGAAATTCCTGCATGGTCCATACCCGGTAAGTACAAAACATCAAAACCTTTTAATCTTTTGTAACGAGTTAGCATATCTTGCAAAGTCGTATCCCAAGCATGACCTATGTGTAATTTACCTGTTACGTTGGGTGGTGGAATAACTATTGTGTATGGATTTTTTTTGCTTTTATTATTAGCCTTAAAAACTTCTTTTTCTAGCCACCAAGAATAACGATTTTTTTCTATTTCTTGGGGATTATATTTTGTTGACATCTCTGACATAATAATTCTCCTTTATTTTAATTTCATTTTTAAAGTTTCTACTACTTCGGATATTTTGATTAATTCATCTATAAAATATTCAAAATTATCTTCCATATCATTTTTTCTTTTATTTATTATTTCTTCATAATCTATTTTTAATAATTCACATAATTCCCTACCTGTCATTATGTGTTCTTCATCGAAAACTCCCTTAAATCCTGATTTTATAACATCTTTATTTTCTTGGTTAAAACTGCATATATAATAATCTGTTGCAAAAGGTATTTTTGCTCCAAACTTCATTGAAAATTCTTCTAAATTTTCTTTTTCTGCCCTAGATTTTTTAGTATCAAAAGCATCACCATCTTTTAGTTCTATAACTTTACAAATTCTATTATTTTCTACTATAAATATCAATAAATCTGGTTCTTTATCTCTAAGTGGAGCTGAATATTTTTTAGATTTTTTAAAAACTTTTTTAGTACATAAATATACGCCATTATCTATACTAGAAATAATCGCTTGCTCTATAAAATAATCTATATCTTCTATTTTGTTAGATTTATCTACTATAATTCTTTCTAATTCAGTTCCATTGGAGATAACTGTCGCCTGTACTTTTGATATTAATTTTCCTAATTCTTCATTTCCCAAAGTTCTAGTATAACCCGAATTACCGTCTGTTCGTCCTTTTGCATTTCTAATTTTCATTTGTTTCATCTCCATAAATTATATCACAACCTAAAAAATTTCTATTAGTATCCTTACAAGCAGTAAAAACAGAATATCCACCAGCTGCAAAATCTCCTACAATATCATTTTCTTCCGTTGTTGCAAGTATTAAATTTTTTTGTAATTCTATTGGTTTAGAGTGAGCATGACTTTTTATTATTTTTTCTTCCCATACATCTGGTATATTATGTAATTTCCAAGTTGATTTAGCTTTTTTAGGTTCTTTTTGGATAACAATTAAATATTCACTTCTTCTTCTTGAGCGATATCCCATACCTATTTTTTTCTTATCCCAAGTTATCATATCTACTGTATGTAATTTCTTAACATTTAAAAACCATTTTTTTATTCCTTCGACTAAATGAAATTTATCAACCCATAAAAATAAATAACCGTTAGGTAGTAAGACTCTATCTATATTTATTATAAATTTTTCAATTATATCATCAGTCATCTGAGGTAATTCAGAACGAACTTTCCCTCTACTAACACCTTCATTTCCATAAGACATTTTATCTAAAATCCCCCTGTACTGAGGGTCAAAAAAAATTATTTTTAAAGTTTCATCTTCTACTAATTCTAACAAATCTAATCCATTCATTTTATTTTTTTTATTTAAAAATTTTTCCTTATTGAATGATTTAATTTTTTCTACATCATCAAAAATTTCATTCATAAAAATACATTTCCCCTTTCCTAAATATTTTATAAATAAAAAAACTTAGTAAACTACTGTTCACTAAGTTTTATATATATTATCTTTTTTTTGGTAACCTAGCAAATTATCCAAAAGGACGAATTACTCCGTGGTACCACCTTTTTTCTAACGCATAAGTTAGCTCTCTATTAGATTATCGCTCTAACACGTCCAAGACTACTGCAAATTTCATCTAAGATGCTCACCGTCTACTTCAAAGTTTGCTTAGGAGAAATCTCTCAACCACCAATTTCTTTTCTGTATCCTAGGTACGCAAAACTCCTACTTATCGGCTCATCGCATTTTATATTTTTAAAATACTTTATTATAATATCATAATTATTATTTTAATTCAAGAATAATAAATTAAATTTCTACTTGCATACCTATCTTCGAATTTTTTGCTTTTTCTAAAATAAGTTCTGCCACAACTAAATCTAATACTGCACTGCCTACTGTTTTAAAAAGTGTAATTTCATTTTGTGATTTTCTTCCTGAAATTTTTTTATTAATTAATTCTCCAAGCTCTCCAGTAAATTTTATAACTACTTTTTCTGAATTTACGGCACCTATAGCTTCCTTTAAAAATTTGTCAGAGGCTGCTATTTCAAATTTACCTACTTGACTTTCTATTTCACCGCTAGTCAAACCTGGCATATAAAGAGTTTGACCTTTATATTTTTTATTATTTATATTTCTTCTATAGGTATATTAGCAACATTTTAATACATAGACAAGGCTTTTTTGCAAGTATAAGTAGCTTCTTTCATAGTAAAACATTGTTTCATATCTTCTACTGTCAGGCTTAACATGTTTTTTCTATTTACTAATTCTATAATATTAAACCTCTATGTCCTAAGTCAATAAAGTTTATTGTTTTAATGATCTTCTTTTTCTTGAAAATGTTTTGTTGTTTGTATTTTCCTTATAGAAAAAGAACTAGAAATCAATCTAGTTCTTTTTATTTTTTTATTTTTGTTGTCTTCTTGCTAGTAGTATTGTTCCTACTAACATAAATAGGCCTATTCCTATAGAGCTTGTGTTTTCTAGTCCTGTTTTTGTTAGTTTTTTGGCTTTTGTTTGGGCTTTTTTGTCTGCTTTTTGTTTTTCTTTATTTGTTGTTTTTTCTTCTTTGTTTGTTTCTTCTTTTTTGTTTGTTTTTTCTGCTTGTTTCATTTTTTCTTGGGCTGCTATTACAAATTTGCTAAAGTGGTTTGTTTGGAATGTTATTTCTCCTTGGTTGTTTTTTGATGCTAGTTCTTCTAGGTCTCCACTGTCTTTTAGGTGGTATACTTTTACTTCTTTGTCTGCATATTCTGTTATTACTATTTTTACTGTTCTTTGTCCATTTAGTTTTGTTTCTTGCCCTTCTTTATATATGCTTAGATCGTAGATTTTTATATCGTTTGTTGCTAGTTTTTCTTTTACTTGGTCTGTTAGTTTTTTGTCTTCTATTTGTTCTGTTCTTAGTTCATAGCCTTCTCCTATTTTTTCTTTGAAGTCTACTGTTATTTCTTTGTTTTTTAGTTGGGCTTTTACTTCTGTGTCTTTTTCTTCTTTGTTTTTATTTTCTTCTTGTCTTTTTTGGCTTTCTAGGTAGGCTTTTAGGGCTCTTTCGTATTTGCCTTCTATCTTGTCTAGTTTTTCTTGTAGTTTGTCTAGTTCTTGTTTTTCTTTGTTGTATTTTGCTTGGGCTTGTTTTTCTTTTTCTTGGGCTTGTTTTTGTGTTGCTTGGGCTTTTGTTAGTATTTCTTGGGCGTTTTTTAGTTTTTCTACATAGTTTTGTTTTTCTTGTATTAGTTTAGTTATTTCTTCTATTTGTTTTTGTGTTTTTGCTACTTCTGTTTTTGCTTTTTCTAGCTCTTTTGCTTTCTTTGCTTCTTCTTTTTTCTTTGTTTCTAGTTGGGTTTGGGCTGTTTCTAATAGTTGTTTTTCTAAGTCTAAAACTTGCTTAGCCTTTTCTAAAGCCTCATTTTTACTTCTTGTATTTTCATCTATATTATCATATTTTTCTTTTGCTTTAAGTAAGATTTTTTTAGCTTGTTCAGCTTCTTCTACTGCTTTTTCTACTTCTGCATGGGCTTGCGGTGTTCTTTCTGGCTCATTTGTAGCCTCTTCAAAAACTTTTTTAGCTTTTACTTTTGCTTCATAACCTTTTTCGTATAATTCTTCTATAAATTTTTTAGCAATTTCTGCCTGTTCTACTTTTGATTTTGCTTCTGCAGTATTTTGGTTACCATATTGAGACATTATTTCCTTATATTTATCTGTAAGTATTTTTTTATCTTTCTCAACATGTTTTAAAGCTACATCCTTAGCATCAAAATCCACTTGGGCTTTCTTTATTTTTTCTGGTCTTTCTCTATCAAATTCTTTTGCTTTTTCTAGGTTTTGTGCAGCCTCGACTATTTTCGATTCTGCTTTTTGCACATTTTTATTGGCTTCATTATAATTAATTATTGTTTGACTAGGATTTGCATTGTCTAAATCTCTTTGGGCTTTTTCTGCATCCTTTTGAGCCACAGCTACATCAGCCTTTTTTATTTCTACTAATTTTTCTTTATCTGCTGATATTTCTTTTTGCTTGTCTAATGCTTCTTGTTTTTTTGTTTCTTCTGCTTGTTTTTTTGTTAATTGTTTTTGTGCTACTTGCTTTTCTTGTTCTTTAGCTATTACTTCTTGTTTTGTTTTGTCTATATTTTCAGGTTTTGACTCTTCTTTTAACTTGCTTGCTTCTTCTAATTCCCTATTAGCTTTATCAAGTTCTTCTTTAGTCTTATCATATTCTTCTTTGGCCCTATTTGTTTTTTCTGCTTGTTTATTATAGTCTTCTTGTGCTTGATTGTTTTCTGCCTCTAGTTTATTTACTTCTTCTCTAGTTGGCACTGTATTTTCTTGTGCCTTTTCTTCTGACAAATTATCTTGTGCGTTTACTTGGTTAGTAATTGCCACCCCAGTTGTTAATACAGTAGCAAATACTACTGGCAGCAATCTTTTTCCTATTTTCCTTAGTGTGTATTTTTTCATAATCGTTCTCCCTATATGTTTATATTTTTATTCCTAATTTTATCATAGCATTTTTTATGGTTTTTTGCAAATGTTTTTATAACTATTTTTTAACTTAAAATTTATTGCTATTTTTAAAAAACAAAGATATAAAACTTTTTAGCAAACATAAACTGATTAATATATTATTAAATTCAAATAGTATTTTTTATATTTTATTTACTTTTCTAATAAATCTTGTTTTTATTACTTGACTTGTTTTTATGAAATTAGTTTATTCAGTACTTACTTTTTATTTCTTAAAACTTTCTAAATATAATTTTCACAAAAATAAAAAATATTTAGTGTGGATTACACTAAATTCTATATACAAAAATAAAACACCACATTGTATTTCAATGTGGTGTTTTATTTAACGTAATATTAACGTTTTGAAAATTGTGGGGCACGACGTGCACCTTTAAGACCATATTTTTTACGTTCTTTCATACGAGGGTCACGAGTTAGTAAACCAGCTGGTTTTAAATCTTTACGATATTCTGGGTTTACTTCCAACAAAGCACGAGCTACTCCGTGACGAATTGCTTGAGCTTGACCTGTATATCCTCCACCATGAACGTTAACTAATACGTCATAGTTTCCTGTAGTTGATGTTTTTTCAAATGGTTGCATTAAATCTAATACTAAAGATTCTAATGGTAAGTATTCACGCATTTCTCTATCGTTGATAGTTACTTTCCCAGTTCCTGGTACTAATCTTACACGTGCTACTGAACTTTTACGGCGTCCTGTACCGCGGTATTCTACTTGTGCCATATTAATATTTTCCTCCTAATTATCCACGTAATTCATATTTTTCTGGTTTTTGTGCTGCATGCGGATGTTCTGCTCCACGATAAACGTGAAGTTTCATTCCTTGTGCTCTACCCAAAGTATTTTTTGGTAGCATACCTTTAATAGATAATTCTAAAAGTTCTTCTGGATATTTTTCTAACATAATACCAGCAGTTCTTTCTTTTAATCCACCTGGGTGCATTGTGTGGCGACGGTAAATTTTATCAGTTAATTTTCTACCAGTTAACACAACTTTTTCAGCATTGATAATTATAACATTATCTCCAGTATCAATATGAGGTGTATAAGTAGGTTTATGTTTACCTCTAAGTATTGATGCAACTTCTGATGATAAACGACCTAAAGTTTGTCCTTCAGCATCTATAACATACCATTTTTTTTCTACAGTTGATGGCTTAGCCATATAAGTTTGACGCATGTCAATTCCTCCTAAGATGTTGTTTTTAATCTGTCGTAACGACTAAGTTTTCCGGGGCTTACTCGTGAAGATATATAAACAATATCACTAGTTATGATACATTATTTAATAGTAAATGTCAACAAAGAAAGTTAGATATTTTAAGTATTTTCAAGAATTTATTTTTTTATTCAAAATTAATTTAAAAGATTAAAACTAGAAATTTTTTTAAAATATATAATATTAATTTACTAGATTTTTATTTTAATATTTTTTACTTAACGTTTAATAAATAAATTTTTCAATATTGATTTTAATATTATTTAATTACAAAAACAAATTAACTTTAAATTTTTTAATTAAACATTTGAATTGATAATTTTTAAAAATTTTTAAATATTAATTTTTACATTATTAAAACTTTAAAATCACATTCAATTAATAATTTATTTTTTAAAATGTAAAATATAAATTTTAATAAATTATCTTAATAAAAAAATACTAGCCCGAAAATTCTAGCTAGTACTAAAAATTTAATTTTATGGGTGAACTGGTATCATCCAGCTTAATAGTCCAGTTGATTGTAAGTATACTAAGCAACAAACCATTAATAGTAAAATTATACTGTGTTTAACAGTAAATCTTAGTATTTCTGGTTCTTTACCTACAAGACCAACAGATGCCGCTGCAACTGCGATTGATTGTGGCGAAATCATTTTACCTGTTACACCACCAGAAGCGTTAGCCGCCACAGCTAATAATGGATCCATACCTGTTTGTTGTGCTGTAACTTGTTGTAATTTTGCAAATAGTAAGTTTGCTGAAGTATCTGAACCTGTTATAAATACCCCTGTCCAACCTAAAGCTGCTGAGAAGAAAGCAAATGCTTTTCCTGTTGCTGCTAAGGCACTTCCTAAAGTATTAGTCATACCAGAAGCATTCATAACATAGGCAAATCCTACTACGAAACAAATTGTTAATAAGGCTAATCTAATTTCTCTAAATGTTTCAACAAATGTAGCAAAAGTATCTTTCCAAGAAATTTTTATAATAAACTTACCGATTATAGCCGCTGTTAATATTGCAGTCCCAGTCGCTCCTAGAATATCAAGTTTAAACTCTGCCGCAACAGCCTTGTGTGATACAGAGTTAATAATATTATTATGAATTAATGGTACCGCTGGATGCAATACAAAATTTTTAAAGAATGCTTTAACAGGTGCTAAAGTCCAAACAAAGATAGTAAATACAAGCACTACAAAAGGTGCCCAAGCTATAAATATATCTTTATTAGAGTGTTTAACCTGAGTTATACTTTGTTTTGGTTCATCTGAAAACTTCCAAGTAGTCTTCGGCTTCCAGAATTTAAGTAGTATAACTGTACAGATTAATGAAAATAAAGATGAAACAATATCTGGTAATTCAGGTCCCATAAAACTAGCACTTAGAAATTGTGCCAAAGCAAAAGAACCGCCTGAAACTAACAGTGCTGGCAAAATTTCAATTGTTTTTTTAAATCCTGCCATTACAAATACTAAGTAAAATGGTATGAATATAGAAACTAAAGGTAATTGATGTCCAATCATTCTAGCTATATCAGTTGCTGGAATAGGACTACCATCAGCATAAGTAGTTAAGTTACCTATAGCAGTTACGGGAACACCAACAGCTCCGAAAGCAACTGGTGCAGTATTAGCTAAAAGACAGATACCAGCCGCATACAAAGGTTTAAATCCTAAACCTACTAATAAAGCTGCTGTAATAGCAACTGGTGCTCCAAATCCTGCGGCTCCTTCTAAGAAGGCCCCGAATGAGAATGCAATAAGTAATGCTTGTATTCTACGATCATCTGTTAATGAAGTAACACTGTCTCGTATTATGTTAAAGTGTCCAGTTTTTACCGTCATCTTATAAAGGAATACTGATGTCAAAATTATCCAACCAATAGGTATAATACCATAAACTATACCTTGTAGTGATGACATAACAGCAAAACCTGCTGGCATTTTGAAGAATACAATAGCTATAACTATTGCTACTATTAAAGTTGTTAAGCCTGTAACCCAAGCTTTTAATTTAAATCCAGCCAACGCTACTAAGTAATAAACAATAGGTATAAGTGCTACTAATGCAGAGATATAAATATTATCTGCTACTGGCTGTAATAACTGTGTAAATTTATCCATGGATTTTTCCTCCTTAATTTTTTTGGATACGTTTAATTTATGTTTACATTTTACAATAGTTTTTATTTTTTGTAAAGCGTTTTTATAATTTTTTTTAATATTTATTATTTTATATATTTTTAAATTATATTATAACAATAAAAAATTATTATATTAATAATTTTAATTATAATGTATCAATAACTATTAGATTGTTATTATTATTGTTACTATTCTTTAAAATTTTATATAAAAAATCATTTCAAAAAATATTTTAAAATAATAAAAAAACTTTTAATGATTTTTCTCATTAAAAGTTTTTTATTTAATATTTTTGTTTTTCCTTTAAAACTCGATTTATTTCTCTACTTGCTTCTTTTTTCTTTAAACTATTACGCTTATCGTAATTTTTTTTACCCTTTGCTAGGCCTATTAATAATTTTGCATAACCATTTTTTATATAAAGTTTTAGAGGAATTATGCTAACACCTAAAATAGATTGATTTTCTGATAATATAGATATTTGTTTTTTCTTTAAAAGTAATTTTCTTACTCTAAGTGGTTCATGATTAAATCTATTTCCTTCTTCAAAATGCGAAATATAAATATTGTAAGCAAATACTTCTCCATTTCTTACTTGGCAATAAGAATCTTTTAAATTTATTCTGCATCTTCTTATAGATTTTATCTCAGTTCCAGTAAGTGCCATTCCAGCTTCAAATGTATCTTCTATAAAATAATCATGATTAGCTTTTTTGTTACTGGCTATTATTTTTATTTCTGACATGGCTATGTTCTCTTTCTTTTTGTTTTTATTTTTGTTTTTGTTTTTATATTTTTCTTTTTCTTTTTGTAAAATTCTGTGTGCCTTATAATTTTAAAATCTATATTTTGATTTTCTAAATCAACATTCTCAACCTTAACCCCTACCCTATCGCCTATTCTGTATATTTTACTTGTTCGTCTACCAATTAGCATAATATTTTTTTCGTCAAATTCAAAATAATCAGATGCCAGAGATTTTATATGACATAATCCTTCAATCATATTTGCTAAAGTTACAAAAACGCCAAACCTAGTAACCGAAGATATTATACCGTCATATACTTGGTCTTGGTGATTTAACATATATTCACATTTTTTTATTCTCTCTACTTCTCTTTCGCAGTCTACTGCCCTTTTCTCACATAAGGAGCTTTTTTGGGCTAATTCAGGAAGAATTTTTTCAAAATGTTCTTTGTTGTTAGAACTAATATCTCCATTGAAAATATAACTTCTTATCATTCTATGAACTAGTAAATCAGGATAGCGTCTTATTGGCGATGTGAAGTGAGTATAGTATTTAGCAGAAAGGGCAAAATGTCCTGTATTTATACTCGAATACCTTGCTTGGTTCATAGTTCTAAGTAAAATAGTTGATAGCATCTGTTCAACATTTTTACCCCTAAATTTTTCTAGCATATTAGCTAGAACATAGGGCTCTATTTCTTTTATATTAAGTTTTTTTTCCCTATATCCAAAACTTGTAGCTAAGTCAAAAAATTGTCTTAATTTTTCAATTTTAGGTTCTTCATGTATTCTATAAATAAAAGGCGTTTCTAACCAGTAAAAATGTTCAGCTATAACTTCATTAGCACTAAGCATGAAGTCTTCAATCATTTTTTCTGCTTGTCCCCTCTCTCGTAAAATCACATCTTGAACTTTGCCCATTTCATCTACTATGATTTTTGATTCTGCCTTGTCAAAATCTATAGCTCCTCTTTTTTCTCTATTATTTCTAATTTTCTTTGATAATTCAAGAGCTACATTTAACATAGAAATATATTTTTTATACTCTAGCAAGCTATCTTCAATATTTTCGTATGTTTCATTTACCTTATTATAAGTTAATCTACCTTTTGAATTTATAAGGGCTGGATAAATATCATAATTTTCAACATCAGCATTATCATTAAAAATAATTTCACAACAAATAGTATATCTATCTACATTTGGATTCAAAGAACAAATACCGTTAGACAATTTTCTAGGTAACATGGGTATAACTCTATCTAGAAGATAAACACTACAACCCCTATTTTGCGCTTCCTTATCTAAAAAACTTTCTTCAGTTACATATTTACTAACATCTGCTATAAAAACTTTAAGTTTATAACCCTTACTTATTTTTTTAACAGAAATTGCATCATCTAAATCTTTTGAATCTTCTCCGTCTATGGTAACAACTAATTCATCTCTACAATCTATATATTTATTATCTAATTCTACATCATCTTTTATTTTGTCCAATTCCTCATTTATTTCTACGGGAAAATCAACAGGAATTTGGTGTTTGTAAACTGTCGACAATATATCTATTCCAGGTTCATCTTTATGGCCTATATATTTAATTATAAGACCTTGATGTTCGTCAATATTTTCCTTAGAATAATTTGTTATTTCTACTAAAACTTTAGAACCCTCATCTAAATTTTTAATATTATTATCTTTTATCTTAATGTATTTATTTATATTCTTATCGTCACTTTTTACATAAGAAAATAATTTTGCTTTTATTAATGTTCCAACTGTGTATTTTGTATTTCTTTCTAAAATATTAACTACTTTTCCTTCTAAATTTTTATCGCCACTATAAAAATTATCAATTTTTATTTCTACTTTATCGTCAGTCATAGACGAATTTAAAAAATTTTTAGATATATAAACTTCTCCTAATAATTCATCACAATAAACAAATGCAAAACCATTTGTATTTACTTTTATTGTACCAACTAAATTTAAAGATTCTGCTGTATAAATAAATTTTTCATTTTTTATTTGGATAATTAATTTTTTTCTTGTAAGTTCTTCTATATTTTTAATTAGGTCTACAAAACTTTTTGAATCTTCTATGTATAATTTTTCTTTGATTTTTTCTATATCTAAAATTTTGTATTCTTTGAATAATTGTATAATTTTTTCTTTCATGAATAATCTCCTTGATATTTCTGCAAAAGAAAAACCCAAAATGTATTAGCATTTTGGGTCTTTTTAATATAATATTTAAATATTAAACCAAGTAAGGCAAAGTAATGATACGAAAAAAATAAAAGCAAGAACTACTGTTATTCTCTGTAAAACTAATTCCACTCCCCTTACTTTTTGTTTTCCAAATAATTCTTCTGCTCCACCTGTAAGCCCAGATAAACCGCCTGACTTACTTTCTTGTAACATTACAACTATTATAATTAAAATGCTACTTATTATTGATAATGCGATTAAAAAAGTATGCATAAGTCTTCCTCCTACCTATTTACACAGAATATATAGTAACATAAATTTTCTTTAAAATCAACTATATAATTTTTGTAAATATAATTCTACCAGAGGATGTTTGTAAAATACTTTGAACTTCAACATCGATATTTTTTCCTAAATGTTCTTTACCATTTTCTACTACTATCATAGTTCCGTCATCTGTATAGGCTACACCCTGATTATTTTCTTTTCCTTCACGTTGAATATGAACATTAATTTTTTCTCCAGAACTTAAAATTGGCTTGACTGCATTCGATAAGTCATTAACATTTAATACTCTTATTGATTGTACCGTTGCTATCTTGTTTAAATTGTAGTCTGTTGTTATGATTGCACAATTATATTTATGTGCATAAGTAATTAATAAATCATCTACTGGTGAATGTTCTTTATACTTATATGAATTATCTACAAGTAATTCAATTTCTTTGATATTTTGTAAATATTCAACACAATCAAGTCCCAACCTTCCCTTGGCTCTTTTTAGTGGGTCTTCTGAATCCGAAATTAATTGTAATTCCTTTAAAACAAATTCTGTTACAATTATTTTTCCTTCTAAAAATCCTGTCTTGGCTATGTCGTGTATGCGAGAATCTATTAAGGCACTTGTATCTACTACTTTATCTAAAAAACCTATATTTTTAGATAATTTTTTTTCATTTTTTGGCTTTTGCGTAATTAATTTTGAAATAAATATATTAAGTACCTCTGTACTTCTTCTATATCCTATAATAAATCCTAAATAACCAAAGATCACATAGAAAAATGCTGATATTATAGATGCTAACCAAGATATAGAAACTATTGAAACCGTTGCTGTTGTTAGTAAAGTTGCGACTAATAGACCTAAAATTAAACCCAGAGTTGTAAAAACAACTTTTGACATTGGAATTTTTGCTATTTTATCTTCAGCACTTTTTAATACTGCTACTAATGTACCAGAAAATAATAAAGACATTAAAATAAAAATCAGTGTAATAACAGTTATAGTGATAATTCTAAGAATGGTATTGTTAAAAATATCATTAAAAATATTATTGTTAATAAGTGCATTAGCTGAAAGTGTCCCTATTGTTATACCTATTAAACCAGATATTATTATTATAATTTTTCTTAGCATATTTTTCCTCCTTTATAACTTACTAAAATGTATTTTTAAATATTATATCTAAACATTCATTAATATTTCTTATAGGTAGAATTTCCACATCACTTGGAAATTCTATACCTTTTTTGTTACCGTATGGAACAAATATTCTTTTAAAACCATGTTTTTTAGCTTCAGCAATACGTTGTTCTATTCTACTGACTCTCCTTATTTCTCCTGTAAGACCTACTTCTCCTATAAAACAATCATACATATTTATTGCTACATCTTTAAAACTAGATGCTACTGCTACTAAAACTCCTAAGTCTACAGCTGGGTCATCTATTTTTACTCCTCCTGCAACTTTTACATAAACATCTTGTTGTTGCAGTAGATAAGCCGCCTTTTTTTCTAACACTGCCATAAGCAGTACCAGTTTATTATATTCCAAACCTGATGAAATTCTTCTAGGATTATTAAAGGCTGTAGGTGTAGTTAATGATTGTATCTCTACTAAAAGTGGTCTAGTCCCCTCCATAATTCCTACTATAGAAGCACCAGATAGTTCCTTGCTTCTCTCTTCTAAAAATATTTGGGAAGGATTATCCATATCTACTAAACCAGAACTTTGCATTTCAAAAATTCCAAGTTCGTTGGTAGAGCCAAAACGATTTTTTACTGCTCTTAAAATTCTATAAAAGTGGTGTTCTTCTCCTTCAAAGTATAAAACTGTATCTACCATGTGTTCTAACATTTTAGGTCCAGCTATCGTTCCTTCTTTTGTTACATGCCCAACTATAAATATTGCTATATTTAAATTTTTAGCAATTTTCATAAGTTGTTGTGTACACTCACGAACTTGGGTGATACTACCAGGAGAATTTTCTAAATTTGGATTATAGACTGTTTGTATAGAATCAATAACTAAAAATTTTGGTTTTATTTTTTTTATTATTTCATATATAAGATTTAAGTCAGTTTGTGAATAGACATATAATTCATCCGTACTAACTTTCATTCTATCGGCACGAACCTTTACCTGCCTTACAGATTCTTCACCAGAAACATATACGACATCAGATTTATCAGCAAGATAAGATGAAATTTGTAGTAATAAGGTTGATTTGCCTATACCTGGATCTCCCCCTATCAATATAAGTGAACCTGGGACAATTCCACCACCTAAAACTCTATTTAATTCATTGCTATCAGTTAGAGTTCTAGGTACATCTTGTGTTGAAATATTTTTTAATTTTTCTACCGCAACAGTTGCCTTAGAATTTTCTTCTGGCATATATGTTCTGTGCTTATCGCTGATTTTTACTTCTTTTACTTCTTCCATAGAGCCCCATTTATTACAGTTGGGGCATTTTCCTAAATATTTTATACTTTGATAACCACACGCATCACATTCATATTTTGTTGAAATTTTTTTTGCCATATCAATTCCTATTTTTGTTTAACAACAAATTTATTTTTTTTATAATCTATATTTACTGCCCCTGACAAGTCAGGATTTTTTAATATTTCTTCACTTAGTAAATCTTCAATATTTTTTTGTAAACTTCTTCTTAGAGGTCTAGCTCCGTATTCTTTGATACTACCATCTTCAATAATTTTATCAAGGGCTTTTCTAGTTAATTTGATTTCAATATCTTTATCTTTAAGTCGTTTTGATAAACCTTCTATCATCAATAAAGATATTTTTTCAAGTTCTTCCTTTTCTAAAGATTTGAAGACTACTATATCATCAATACGATTTAAAAACTCTGGTCTGTATTGTTTTTTTAATGCTTCCATCATTGTATTTTGGATATTTTTGTAATCATTTTTAATCGATTCACTACCTGCAAAACCTACAAATTTTTGGTCTTTAAGTTCATTAACACCCACATTTGAAGTCATTATTATAATTGTATTTCTAAAGTCAATAAGTCTGCCGTTGCTATCAGTTAATCTTCCGTCATCTAAGACTTGTAGTAAAATATTAAAAATTGATGGATGAGCTTTTTCTATTTCATCAAATAAAACTACTGAATAAGGTTTTTGACGAACTTGTTCAGATAATTGGCCAGCATCATCATAACCAACATATCCAGGGGGAGTTCCTATAAGACGACTTATTGAATGAGGCTCCATATATTCACTCATATCAATTCTTATCATATTATCTTCCGAACCAAATAGAGCCTCTGATAAACTTTTTGCTAATTCTGTTTTACCTACACCAGTAGGCCCTAAGAAGATAAAACTCCCTATCGGTCTATTTTCATCTTTAAATCCACTCCTTGCTCGTCGCACTGATTTTGCTAAACTTACAACTGCTTCATCTTGACCAACAACTCTCTTATGCAAAATTTCTTCAAGATTTAATAATTTTTCACTTTCTGTTTGCGTTAATTTTGTAACAGGTATGCCTGTCCAAGCTGCAAGAACTTCTGCAATGTGTTCATCTGTAATTTGAATTTTGTGTTTTGCTAGATTATCTTGCCATATTGCCTTAAATTTTTCTATTTTACTTACAACAGAATTTATTTCATCTCTTTTCTTAGCCGCTATTTCAAATTCTTGATTAGATACTGCATTATCTTTTTCTATATTTAAAGCATTTAATTCTTCTTCATATTGCTTCAATTCTTCTGGTGATTTGTAGTTGCGTAGTTTAACTTTAGAACTTGCCTCATCAATTAAATCTATTGCCTTGTCTGGTAAAAATCTATCTGTAACATGTCTGCTACTCAATTTAACCGCTGCTTCAATAGCTGAATCAGTTATTTCTACATTATGATGTTCTTCGTACTTATGACGCAATCCTTTTAGAATATCTATTGTATCTTCATTTTTTGGTTCTTCTACCTTGATAGGTTGGAATCTTCTTTCTAAGGCTGCATCTTTTTCAAAATATTTACGATATTCTTCTATGGTTGTTGCTCCTACAACTTGAATTAATCCTCTCGATAAGGCAGGTTTTAAAATATTAGAAGCGTCAGCACTACCTTCTGAGCCTCCAGCTCCGATTATAGTGTGAATTTCATCAATAAATAAAATTATATTCCCAGCTTCTTCTATTTCTTTAAGAATATTTTTTAATCTTTCTTCAAATTCTCCACGATATTTTGTTCCTGCTAGTAGTGTTGCCATATCTAAAACCATAACACGTTTTCCTATTAAATTACTCGGAACATTTTGTAATACTATTCGTTCTGCTAAACCTTCAACTATCGCTGTTTTCCCTACTCCAGGTTCTCCAACTAATACAGGATTATTTTTTGTTCTTCTATTCAGTATTTCTATCATTCTGGTAATTTCTTTATCACGAGCAAGAACAGGGTCAAGTTTTTTATCTGCTGCATCTTTTGTTAAGTCTTTAGCTAAAGAATTTAAAAGTTTTGTTTTTGAAGTAGTGTCTTCTTGTTCTTCTATATTTCTAAAGGTATCAAATAATTTTGAAAATAATCCTTGATTCTGTTTTAATGAAGTTTCTAAATCTTCTATTAATCCTTGTACATGAACAATTAATATATCTCTTAATATTCTAACAGCTGTGCTTTCTTTTTGATTTAATAAAGATAATAATAAATGCTCACTGGTAACTACAAAACTTCTAGTATTATCAGCAAAAGCTTGACTTTTTTCTATTGTTTGTACAGCTCCAGTTGTATAATCAAGACGTAACATTACATTATTGAAAAATTCTGTCCCCTTAAGTTCTACTTCATAAAATTTTTCAACATCTCTTTTAAAGTCGCGATAATTAACTCCATACTTGTTTAAAATTTTACAAGCTAAAGTGTTGTTCATATCTAAAATACCTAATAATAGATGTTCTGTTCCAACTGCTTTTAAACCAAATTCTTTAGATTCTTCTTTGGCATTTGTAAGAACCATAAGAGCTGATTCATTAAATCTAATATACATTATTTTTTCTCCTTACTGTATTTTATATTTGTTAAAAATTGCAACAACATTTCTTTTGAATTTTTGTCCATTGTTAGTTTTATTTTTTTTGTAGTCAAAATATCTATATCATCGAGAAGTTGAAGTGTATCAAATGTATTTTTTTGTAATATTGATAAAGAATTATTCATAACTTCATAGTCAAAGTAATCTATATATTTTTCATTTTTTAATATTTTTAATATTTTAATATAATCAATTTCTTTTGCTTCTACTTGTTCAATAGTTTCTATTAAATAATCTATATAATCATCACTCTGGAGTGTTATTTTTGTAATTCTAATAAAGCCTCCTCCCCCACGTTTACTTTCTATTATAAATCCATGTTCGGGTGTGAATCTAGTTTTTATTACATAATTTAACTGCGAGGGAACACAGTCAAATTTTTCTGCAACATTACTTCTTTTTAGGGTTATATAATCATCTTTTGCTTCTAAAAATAATTGTTTTATATATTGCTCTATTATATCAGTCATATTATTCATAGGCATAAACCTCCTCATTGACTAAAATTGACTTTTAAAAAATTATACTATAAATATTTATATTTTACAAACCAATTTATTTAGTTTGTATTTTAAATAAAATATAAAAAACACAGTTTTAAAACTGTGTTCTCTCTTTGTTTGAATAATTATAAAATTTTACTAAGAAACTCTTTTGTTCTTTCTTCTTTTGGATTATTAAATACTTGTTCTGGTTTCCCTTCTTCAACAATGTAGCCACCGTCCATAAATATTACCTTATCTGCCACCTCTTTTGCAAATCCCATTTCGTGAGTTACAACAATCATAGTAAGTCCTTCAGCAGATAATTCTTTTATTACTTCTAAAACTTCTTTTACCATTTCTGGATCTAAAGCACTTGTTGGTTCGTCAAATAATAAAACTTCTGGTTCGTTTGCTAAGGCTCTAGCTATGGCAACACGTTGTTTTTGTCCTCCTGATAAACTATTTGGATAAGCATCTTTTTTATCAAGCAGTCCAACTCTTTCTAATAATTTTACAGCTTTTAATTTCAAATTTTCTTCAGTATCTAAACCTAAATTTTTAGGAGCTAATATTATATTTTCTAATACTGTCATGTTATTGAATAAATTAAAATTTTGAAATACCATTCCTACCTTGCTTCTGTGTTTGTTGATATTATAATTTTTTTCTAAAATATTTTCTCCCTTATAAAATATTTCTCCACCACTAGATATTTCTAATAAATTAAGACATCTTAAAGCTGTCGATTTTCCACTACCGCTTGAACCAATTATTACAACTTTTTCTCCCTTATCTACCTTAAAATTAATTCCTTTAAGGACTTCTACATTTTTAAAATTTTTCTTTAAATCTTTAACTTCTATTAACATAATATTCTCCTTATTTATCTAATTTTTTCTCAAGTGCTTTTACAAATTGTGAAAGTATTGACGTTATAATGAAATAAATTAATGCCGCTACTAAGTAAGGACCAAATGTTTGATAAGTTGCATTTTTAATTGCATTGGCGGCAAACATTATATCAGCAACACCTACAAAGTAAACTATTGACGATTCTTTAACAAGAGATATAAATTCATTTCCTAAAGCTGGTAAAGAATTTTTAAATGCTTGGGGTAAAATAATTAATTTCATTGTTTGACCATAACTAAGCCCTAAAGAACGTCCAGCTTCCATTTGCCCCTTGTCTATTGCATTTATTCCCGCTCTAAATATTTCACTTACATAGGCAGCTGAATTTATTGACAAGGCTACTATGGCTGACATAAATGGTGAAAGTTTAATATTTATTTCTGGCAGGGCAAAATAAATAATCATTATTTGTACTAAAATTGGCGTATTTCTAATAATTTCTATATAAATACTAGCTAACCATTTTAATATTTTTATATTGCCAATTTTTGCAATACAAATTAATATTCCTAAAATTAAACCTACTATCAATGCTAAAAATGAAACTTCTAAAGTTGTTATTGTAGCATCTATATACATCTGATAATATTCTGATAAAAAATTAAACATTTATTTTATTCTCCTTAACTATTGAATTTTTGCTGCAAGTGCTGCATATTTTTCTAACTCTTTTGCAAATATATTTTCTGAATTTTGTTTCTTTATAACTTCATTAACAGCTGAAATTAATTCAGCATTATTTCCTTTACTAAAGGCTATTGCCATTCCGTCTAATTCTGCATCTTTTTCTAATTTGAAAGAGCTAATTTTTAATGACGGATATTTATTTAAGGATATTTGACTTACATCTTCAGCCAAAAATACTACATCAACATTTTTATTTATTAAATCTTGAAGCACACTTGGAACATCTGCTAAAGACTGAATATTTTCTTGTGAAATTTTCAAATCATCTAGCAGGGCTTTTTCTTGAATTGTTCCTTTTTGAACCCCTATTTTTTTAGTTTTTAAATCATCTATTGAAGTTATATCTTTGTCATCTTGTCTAACTATAAATGCACTACCACTAACATAATAAATATCAGAAAAATCTACTACTTGACGGCGTTCTTTGTTTGGATTCATTCCTGATATAACCATATCAACACGTCCAGATGTTAAAGCTGGTAGTAAAGAGTCAAAAGATAATTGTACAATTTCTAATTCAACTCCTAATTTTTTTGCAACTTCTTGAGCCAACTGGATATCTGCCCCAACAATTTTTACACTACCATTTTCTGCAACATAAAATTCATAAGGGGGATAGTCAGGAGAAACTGCTAAACTCAACTTTCCTTTTTCTTTTATTTCATCTAATTTATTAACAGCACTCTTGTTGCTACAAGCTGTCAACGTTATTAAAATTATAAAAGATATAAATAATAAATATATTTTTTTCATTTTAACCTCCTATTTTTGTACTTTTCTTTTTAAAATAAAAAAGGGATAATTGTCTTTTACAAATCAATGGACTTGTAAGAGACGAATTATCCGCGTTGCCACTCTTATTGATATAAATATATATGAAAATAGAATTTAAGATTATTGAATTTAGAAATTATAAAACTAATTCAAAACTATAAATTAAAAAAGCAGGTACTTCTCTACAAACCAAGATGATTTGTAAGAGACGAAATACCCGCGTTGCCACTCTCATTGATATAAAATATATCCACTCAAATTCTTTAAGGCAGAACTACCAATTTATTTTAAAAATTTACTCCAAAGTGCGTTCATTTATTTTTAATACTAATCTCCCATCAACACTAGCTCGCTTTTATCAAATAATAAACTACTACTCTTCTTCAACGTACAAATATTTAATTTCTTACAATTATACGCCTTTTAAAATTATTTGTCAAGTTATTTTTAAATTATTTTAAAATATTTTAGGGCTTTTTCTATACCATCATTATCAACAGTATCCGTAATATAGTCAGCAACTTTTTTTACATCATCTCTAGCATTACCCATGGCAACACCAAGTGCTACACTTTTTAACATGTCCATATCATTACCACCATCACCAAAAGCCATAGTTTCTTTTATATCAATTCCGTAATAAGCTGCTAATTTTTTTATACCTACATCTTTGCCACCATCTTTTGCTATTATATCTGTAAACCAACTTGTCCAACGTACTGATTTAGAAGAAGACATATATTTTAAAAATTCTTGCTCTTCTTCTCCCTTATCAACAAAAACATTTAACTGACAAATTTTATTTTCTAAGGCTATGTTTATGCCATCAACTTCTATAAATTTATGACTTTCTCCTAAATCTTTTTAAGTTTTTTACTTTGTCATTTTTTATATTTACATAGCGTCTATCCAACTTTACAAAATCACAAGCTATTTTTTGTTTATTGATATAGGGGAAAACATTTTTAATATCTTCTTTAGAAATAAAATTTTCAAATATTATTTCTCTATTCTTATTCAAACATAGCTATCCTTTAATTGTAATATAAGCATCAAAATAAAATTCTAGTAATTCTTTTAATCCAAATAAACTTTCTGGTGCTATATTGGATGCTAAAAATATTTTTATCCAAGACTCTTTTAGTCGTCTTAATATTTCTTATTAGAAGACCTTATCTCATTAGTTTTAAAACTTCTAAGCGTTCCATCAATATCAAAAAATATAACTTTTATATTATTCATAACTAGTCCTAAAATCTTATAATTTATAATAAAAATATTATAGCACATTTCTTTTTTCTACATATTACATTTTCTAAAATTTTATTTTGTAAAAGTATATAAAATTATGATATAATAACCTTTATGTAAAAATTATTATTTTGATATTAAAGAAAGGATTATCTAATGACTGGAGAAAATGTTAATCTAAACACAGAAGATTTAAACGACCAAATGTTAGTCCGCCGTGAAAAAATGGAAGATATTCGTAAAAACGGTATCGACCCATTCGGAAGTAAATTTGTAAGAACACATTTAACAAATGAAATTATTGAAAAATTTAATGACTTTAACAAGGGAGAACTAGAAGAAAAAAATATTTCTGTTACTATAGCTGGTAGAGTTATGACAAAGCGTGGTAAAGGAAAAGCTGGTTTTGCCCACGTGCAAGACTTAGGTGGTCAAATACAAATTTATGTTCGTCAAGATAGAGTTGGCGAAAATTATGAATTTTTCAAATCTGCCGACCTTGGTGATATAGTCGGAATAGAAGGTATTTTATTTAAAACGAATGTTGGTGAATTATCAGTTAAGGCTAATAGTTTTCAAATACTAACAAAATCATTAAGACCTCTCCCTGATAAATTTCACGGTTTAAAAGATGTTGAAGAGAGATACCGTAGAAGATATGTTGATTTAATAATGAATAAGGAAAGCAAAGATACTTTTATTCTGCGTTCTAAAATCATTCAAACTATGCGTAACTATTTGAATGAAAGAGGCTATTTAGAAGTTGAAACTCCTATGATGCACAGCATAGCTGGAGGAGCAGCAGCTCGTCCATTCGTTACACATCACAATGCTTTAGATATGCAATTATTTATGCGTATCGCATTAGAATTGCCCTTAAAACGTCTAATTGTTGGTGGACTTGAAAAAGTTTATGAGATTGGTCGAGCATTTCGTAACGAGGGAGTTTCTACAAGACACAATCCAGAATTTACAATGATTGAATTATATGAAGCATACGCCGACTATAATGACATTATGGATTTAACTGAAAATATGATAGCTTATATTTGTGAGACTATCCACGGTACAACTAAAATTACTTATGGCGAGCATCTAATAGACTTAACTCCAAAATGGCGTAGAGTTCATATGGTTGATGCCATAAAAGAAATAACAGGAATTGATTTTTGGCAAAAAATTACTGATGAAGAAGCTCACACCTTGGCAAAAAAACATGGAATACACACACGCAAGGATATGAAAGTTGGACACATTATTAATGAATTTTTTGAAACATTTGTTGAAGAAACATTAGTTCAACCAACATTTATATACGGACACCCTGTTGAAGTTTCTCCACTTGCAAAAACAAATAAGGAAGATAGCAGATTTACAGACAGGTTTGAACTATTTATAGTAAAACGTGAACACGCAAATGCCTTTAGTGAATTAAATGACCCTATCGACCAAAAAGAAAGATTTCTTGCTCAAATGGACGAGAAAGATGCGGGTAATGAAGAAGTTTATGAAATGGACGAAGATTTTGTAGAATCATTAGAATATGGAATGCCTCCTACTGGTGGTCTTGGTATCGGAATTGACAGATTGGTTATGCTCCTAACTAACGCTCCTTCAATAAGAGATGTTCTATTATTCCCATATATGAAACACAAATAAAATTATGAGAGGTCTTACCTCTCTTTTTATAAAATTTTCTTTTTACTTGCTTAGAAAAATTTTTTATTATATAATTTTTAAAAATATATATTATTTTAAAAGGAGATTATTATATGTATACAACAAACTTATCTAATTTGGAGTCGCCTCACCTCATTTTTTCTGATGACGATGAGTATTCCCAGGACTTCAATACCGAAATTTATTATGAAAATGAAATTTTATCTGATTATGCTGATGAAAGTTACAACTCTAACGAGTTAATTATGGATAGAACAGAAGATGATTTTTCTGATTACTCTTTAGGAATTGGTCTTACAATGGATTATTCTTATGATGAAGATGATTTTGAATATGATGAAGTAAGTATATCTAATGATCAAAAAATGTTAGAAGATGCCGCAGACGGTAACCTATAGTAAAATGAAATTAAAAATAAATTCAAAGACGGCTTGCCGTCTTTTTTATTAATGAGGAAATAATGAATTATTCAAAAATAGATTATATAAAATATATAATATCACTCTTAATTTTTGGTAGCATTGGTATATTGGTTAAAAATATAAATATGCCAAGTAGCCATATCGTATTATTCAGAACAATTATTGCATCAATATTTTTTATATTACTTTTCACTTTTACAAAAAATAAAATAAATTTGCAAGATATACAAAGAAATTTATTTTTATTAGTATTATCTGGTTTTGCACTAGGAATAAATTGGGTATTTTTATTTGAAGCCTATAGTTACACATCTATTAGTATAGCAACCCTTTTATATTATTTTACTCCTACTCTAGTTATAGCTATCTCACCTCTTATATTTAGAGATAGTTTTCCCTTGGTCAAAGCTATTTGCATTTTGTTATCTACTCTGGGTATGACCTTGGTTGCAAATATAAATATTTTTGAAATTTCTGCAAATGCTGGTATTGTATATGGCTTAGCTTCAGCAGTAGGCTACACTCTATTAGTAATTATCAATAAAAAAATTTCAAAAATTGATGGTCATAATTCTACTTTTGTTCAAATGATAGTAGCAAGTTTAGTCTTAGCTATTTATGTTATTTTTATAAATGGAGATTCTATTCAATTACCAAAAAATAATTTTGAAATTTCTTATTTATTAATACTTGGTGTAGTTCACACTGGTCTTGCTTGCTTATTATATTTTTCAGCAATAGCAAAACTACCAACAACTAATATAGCCTTTCTTAGTTATGTAGACCCTATTTCAGCACTCTTTTTTGCTTATATTTTTTTAGGAGAAAGTTTAAATTTTTACCAAATTATAGGAGCAACATTAATTTTAGGTTCATCACTATTTGCACAAATAAAAATAAAGTAGCAAAGTCTTAATCAGACTTGCTACTTTTTTCTTGTTTCTTATTTAATTCTTCTTTTTTATTTAATTCTTCTTTTTTATTTAATTCTTCTTTTTTATTTAATTCTTCTTTTTTATTTAATTCTTCTATTATTTTTTTATCGTAATAATCATTTAAGTTTTTTATACTTCTTACCTTACTAACATAAATATTTGATACGCCTGCTATAATAAGCGATACTAAAACTAAGACTAAGAGTGATATTAAAATTGCACCGCCACTATTATTCATCTTGATTTTTTTTATTATCTTCATCACTGTTATTTTTTTCTCTTTCTTTAATTTCATCTTTTAATCTTAGTTTTAATACGTGTTCCTTATTTTTTCTGTCTATGATTTTTACACTTACTATTTCTTCTGATATTTTTTTAAATTGGTAGCTATTTATTTTTTCTAGCAGTAGTGAATAGCCTGCAGAAAATTTTTCTCCAGGATTTTTAGTTTGCTTGTAAATTTTTGAGTTGGAAAAAATCACAGTATGTTGTCTGTCGTATTTTTCATTTATAAATTTTATTTTATTTCTATCAATACTTACCTGCTCACTATCTTCATACATTTCAAAAATTTTTTTGTGCATCATAGCATATTCATAATTACTATAATCTAAAAAACTTTTAGATATATTTGAGGTCAAAGTCAAAATAGCAGAAAGTAACAATAAAAAAATTGATAATAAGGCTAAAGATATTATAACTTCAATCAAAGTGAAACCTGCATTTCTAACCTTATTCATATAAAATTATTTCTCCTGTATCTAAATTTTTTATACTGGCAGAATTTTCTCCTATTGTTATTTCATAATTATTTCTTGTGAATCTTCCAACATCTTTATTTATTAATATTTCTTCATATAAAATTTCTTTCATAATCAACTTGTCTTCAGATTTTTTTAAAATTTCATATTCTCTTACTATATTTGGTACAAGAAATATTAAAATAACAGAAAAAATAAATATTCCCGCTAAAATTTCTATTAAAGTAAAGCCCTTGTTATTTCTCATTTAATGTTACATATCCCGTTTCTAAATGTATTATTATTTCATATCTACTATTAGGAAAATTTACTAGAACAGTATTAGCCCTGTTGACATTCCCCCTGCGATACCTAAATTGTAAAGACCTAAGGCCCACGCCAGTTTTTCCATTTTCTGAGATATGTCTTGTTTCTGATTTACCGTCATAATACATTCTATATTCGTTAGCATTCTCAAAAAATTCTATATAATTAGTTCTACTGTCGGTTAAACTTTTTGTTTGCACCATATAGATATTAGAAATCAGTTCATTGACTGCCACTTTTTCCTTGTATTTTTCATAAGACGCAACTGGATTTAATGATAAAATAAAAATAACACTACATACTATAAATAATACTCCCAAAACTTCTACAAAACTAAATCCTTGATTATTCTTGCAATCTAACTTTGCCATTTTCTATTATTACTGCTTTGCCGTTAGGTGCTTTGCTGGCCTCTGCTGCACTACCTTCTAGATAACCTTTTTCTACCAACTTTTCAAAAGTAACATTACTGTCCCCTTCATTTAGTTCATAAGCTGTAACTTGAGATTGCACTGTTTTTACATAGGCTTGCGAACTTTTATCTTTTGCAGAATCTAAATTTTTTGTTATGTTTGGTATAATAAGCACCAACAAGATAGCTATAATAAAAATGACAATTAACATTTCTATTAGTGTGAATCCCTTATTGTTTTTTAATATTTTTCTTAATTTCTCTTTCATATTGTTCTCCTTTTTAACGTATTGAACTTGCCATATTAAAAACTGGTAATAATATAACTAAATATAAACCTATAATTATTAAGGCTAGGATAAAAAATAATACTGGTTGAATTTTTTTTAGACGTTTATCTACTAATTTTAAAAAGGAATCTAACATAATATCACTATATAAACTTAATTCCTTATCCAACATACTATTTTTTCTTCCATGATTTATAAATTTTGCCATGGACTTATCTAAATATATAATTTTTTCTGTTGCTCTTTCAAAAGTATCGCCAGCTGCCAATGAAATTTCTATTTTTTTTGAAAATTCTACAAAAAAATAATTATACTCTTTGCTTATTATTTCATTTAATGCTGTCTTCATAGAAAATCCACTCATTAAAAATAAACTTAATTCTTGTGAATATTGATATGATATATAGTATATAAAGTAGTTATTAATTAAAGGTATCTTTATTATTAATTTTAAAAATCTAGCTTTCTTATAACGATAAAGATATGTTAAATATAAAATTAATATTGCAATTAACAAAATTAAACTAATCAATACTTTTGGTAAATAATAAAGTATATTTATTAAAATACTTACCTGCATATCCATTTTTATATTTGTTGATGTGTAAATATTTTGGAATTGGGGTATTACTAATAAATTAAAAATTGTTATTAGTATTATTAGTGTCATAGTTAAAAAGAAGGGATACCTAGTTGTTTTTACTATTTTTTCTCTTTGTTCTTTTTGGATACGGAGATATTTTTCTATTTCTAAAAGCATATTTTCAATTCTTCCGTAATGCTCTGCAAATTCCATTTTAGTTACGACAGAACTGGGATAGCCTAATTTTTTTAGAATAAAAGATAATTTTTTACCATTTGCTAATTCTGTTTTTAAATAATTTATGGTGTTATCATTAGCACTATATTGTAGCATTAAAAATTCTATTGAATCTTCTAGCATATATCCATGATTTATTAATTCATACAGTCTTCTTATAAAATAAATTTTTTCATCTTTTACTAATAATTTTTTAATATCCCCATTTTTCTTTTTCTTCATTAGAAATTTTTCCAATCTTATATGCTTTTTCAAATTTTTCTTTTAGTGATGTGAAATTTATTTCTTTATTTAGTATGTATGAATTTATTTTCTCTTTAGGCATTATTTCTGTTATAAGTTCTTGTTTTTCTCCTAAGTTAACAAGTCTTTGTGAAATTATACATAAGAGGGTCTGTCTTAAATCTTCTTTTGATATTCCTAAATCTACAAGTCTATTTATTACTCCGATACAATTTTCTGCATGAAGCGTCGTCAGTACCAAATGCCCTGAATATGATGATGTAATCACATACTTAGCAGTTAAACTATCTCTTATTTCTCCAACCATAATAGCGTCTGGGTCGCATCGTAAAATGGATTTTAGGGCATTGTCATAATTTATTCCTGCTTTTTCATTTACCTGCATTTGAATAAGGCTATCAAAATTTTTTTCAACAGGGTCTTCTATGGAAATGATTTGACGATTTTGTTTTGCAATATCTAGTGCTAATTTGTACATTGATGTAGATTTCCCACTGCCAGTAGGTCCAGAAAATATTATTAATCCATTAGCGTATTTTGATAATTTATTTATACTTTCTACATCTTCTTCAAATAAACTAAAATTAACTTCAGCTAGTTCATCTGTAAATATTCTGACTACACAGCCTTCATACAATTCATTAAGTGGTATAGTTGAAATTCTTAAATAATATTTTTTCTCCTTGTACTTATATTCAAATCTTCCTGACTGAGGAGTTTTATTCAAGGCAATATCAATGCTGGCATTAAATTTTAAAAGAGATATTAAACTATCTATTTCTGAATTTTTTAAATTTAATTTCTCCTCCAAAGAACCCTTAATACGATATTTTATAGAAGCACTTCCGCTTGACTTAGGATAAATATGTATATCACTAGCATTACTTTCTATCCCCATATTTAAAATATTTATCATTAATTCTTTTATATCTATGCTAATCAATCCTCCTAAAAAAATAATAGTTATTAAACTTATACTATATCTTCATTAATGGTAACAAAGAAAATATTTATACTAGTAATTTGAGCATATTATTCTTTTAATTTTTAAAATTATTATTAATAATACTTATATACACTTCAATTATATTAAATATAATAAAAAAAATCAAAATACTACTGAAAAATTACTATGAATTTTAGTAATATTTTGACTATATTTTAATTATTTTTTTCTATAGTTTTAAATGAAATATCTTTTAATAGGTTTCTGTATACATAACTTGCCGCTATAAGACCAGCTGTAGCTGGGCAAAAAGCATTAGATGTTGGTGGCGTTTGTGCTTTTCTTATTTCTGAATTTTTATTACCAATTTTTTCTGTGTATTCATCTCTTGGGACTAGGGGACTTTCTGTTGAATAAACAACAGGAATTTTACCCTTGATTTTTAATTTTTTAAAATGTAATCTCACAATTTTTGCAAGTGGGCAAATAGAAGTTTTTGATATATCAGCTATGTCAAATTTTGTTGGATCCATTTTGTTTGACGCCCCCATTACGGAGATAAATCTTATTTTATTTTTTAAGCAATGTTCTATAAGATGTATTTTATATTTTACAGTATCGCAAGAATCAATTACAAAATCCAATTTTTCCTTATAAAATTTTTCAAATGTTTCTTCCGTATAAAAATCTTGAATAGCGATAACCTGACACTCAGGATTAATATCAAGTATTCTTTTTTTCATTTCTTCTACTTTACTAAGTCCTACTGTTTTGGTTGTCGCATGAATTTGGCGATTTACATTTGTTATGTCTATATTATCCTTGTCCATAATCACAAAAGACCCAATACCACTTCTAGCCAATGATTCAACTGCAAAAGTTCCTACTCCTCCTATACCGAGAATACCAACACAAGAATTTTTTAAAATTTCTAATCCCTCTTTACCTATAACAAGTTCATTACGTGAAAATTGATTTAGCATTATTATCTCCTAAAATTTTTAATAACTTCAATAATTATACACTAAAATATATTATTAGCTATTTTGATTCTAAAAAAGGACTAGCAAATGCTAGTCCCAAAACCGTAGTATCGTAGTATCTCACAAAAATTGGTCCTGCTATAATCAGGTGGGTATAATAGCCTTGCCTTCTGAAGTCAGTTCGTCACATAAGGAGGAAATGCATGCCATACTAACAAGAGATTCTTATTCCCTTACAAAAAGTGTTAGGTCCGAATATAAATGAGCCACACGCATACTCAAGTTTTATACTTATATTTTAGCATATATTATTTACTTTAACAAGTTAAAATTTTCAATATATTTCTAGAAAAGTAAATTATATAATTAAGTTAGCCAGTAGTACAAAAAAAGCATCTCATAGGATATACTTTTAGTAACTACAAAAAAAGGATACCAAGAGATGCAAGAACATTATAACACAAAAGGCAAACACATTACAGAAAAAGAGCGTTATTTAATTGAAAAATGGAAAAAAGAAGGAAAAAGTAACCGAGAAATCGCTAGATTATTAGGCAAAAATCACCAAACTATTAATAACGAAATTAAACGCGGACTGATTGATTTATCTTTTCATGGTGGCACTAAAGAATACTCTGCTCAAAAAGCACAGAATGATTATAATCATTTACGTTTAGCCGTAGGTAGAACGGATACGTGGACTGTAGAAAAAGAAAATGTAATCAGAGAAAAAATTATGGATAAATATTCCCCTGAAATGATTAGTCAATTACCAGATATGCCGTCTTTTACGACAATTTACACATGGATATATAAAGGATGGATAGCAGGTATTTCACGTAAACATCTGATTTACCCTAGAAAAACTAAACCAATAAAATCAAATGAAAAACGACCACCAAGAAAAACGAATGCCCTCTCTATTGAACAGCGACCACAAGAGATTAACGAACGAAAAGAAATTGGGCATTTTGAAATTGATTTAGTCATTTTAAACAAGAAACGTGGACAACAGTTATTGACATTAACAGACAGAAAAACACGCTATGAAATCATTCGTCTTATTCCTGATAAAACGGCCCAAAGTGTGAATACCGCTTTGACGTCTATTCAACAAGACTATTTAATTCGCTCTTTAACAGCTGATAATGGTTCTGAATTTTTAAGACTAGACGAAGCCATCACTTGTCCTATTTATTACGCACATCCGTTTTCTTCTTATGAACGAGGTAGTAACGAAAATGCAAATCGATTGATTAGACGATGGTTCCCAAAAGGCACAACAACCGTTACTCCTAACGAAGTAACGGCTGTTGAACAATGGATAAATCGTTATCCACGTAAATTATTTAATTATGTATGTCCTTATGACTTGCCTGAGGTGGCTAACTTACTATTGTAATTTGCGATATATTTCTAGAATTTATTTTTCTTGAAAATAAGAGTATAATAAAATAAATAAAGTTTGGAGGTTATTATATGAATGTAGAATTAATATCTGTTGGAACAGAACTTTTATTAGGAGATATTGTCAACACAAATACAACTTATCTTTCTAAAGAATTAGCTAACATAGGTATCAATGTTTTTAAACATACTACTGTTGGCGACAATAAAGGAAGATTACTAAGAACTTTTGACCGTGCCTTCAATAGTTCTGATACAATTATTGTAACTGGTGGTTTAGGGCCAACAGATGACGACATAACTAAGGAATGTGCGGCTGAATATTTTAATCGTGATTTTTATCTTGATGAATACTCTTGGGAAAAAATTAAAAATTACGTTCAAAAATTTAATAAAAATAATGTTCTTACTATGAATAATAAAAAGCAAGCCATGATACCAAATGGAGCAATTATTTTAGAAAATTTTTGCGGCACTGCTCCTGGTATAATATTAGAAAAAGATAATAAACGTATTATCCTAATGCCTGGCCCTCCTCATGAAATGAAAGATATGTTTATAAAATCTGTAAAGCCCTACCTAGAAAAATTAAGCGACCAAAAATTTATATCTAAATATATTCGCTTGTATGGAATTGGAGAATCTTTACTCGAAGATAGAATAAAAAATATATTAGATGAGCAAACTAATCCTACTGTTGCTATTTATGCAAAAACTGGTGAAGTCTTAATCAGAGTAACTGCAAGTGGAAATAATATTGATTATTGTAATGAACTGCTTGAAAATAAAATTAAAGAAATTGAAGATATAGTTGGAGAATTTATTTATTTAATTGGTGATGAAGATATAGCAGAAAGTCAAAGCGAACTTCAATATGTGGTGGCAAAATTATTAATTGAAAATAATATAAGTTTATCAACAGCAGAATCGGTAACAGGTGGCTACCTATCTTCAATCTTAATAGATAATGCAGGAATATCTAACTCATTTATTGAAGGTCTAGTCTGCTACTCTAATCAATCAAAAATTAATTCACTATGTGTAAAAAAAGAAACTTTAGAAAAATTTGGAAACGTAAGTAAAGAAACAGCACATGAAATGGTTCTTGGTCTGGCTAATAAAACTAAAAGTGATATAGCCATATCTACAACAGGAATTGCTAGTCCAGTAGAAAATTCTGACAAACCAGTAGGTCTTGTTTACATAGGTATATACTATAGGGGGCAAGTTAGTGTAAAAGAATGTCAGTTCAACGAAGATAGAAATAGAATTCGTGATAGAGCAGCAAAAGAAGCCCTAAACGAAATAAGAAAATTAATTTTAGAAAATATATAAATAAAATAATCCTTATGGAAGTTAATCCATAAGGATTATAAATTTTTGCTTATAAGTTTATAAAAAATTATCTTTGACAAGTGCAGTGATAAAAATTATAAAAAATTTTATTTGTTATCAGCATCTTGCCAAGCTATAATGCCACCTGGTTGACGATAAACATCTGTATAGGCAGCTTCTTTAGCTATCATTGCAACTACATGACTTCTTAGACAACCTACAAAACCACAATAAACTACAATTTTTTATTTTTATATCTTCCCAAGGCTTTTAAAAAATTCTCTTTTTGCTCTGGTCTTACATACTCCATTTTAGGAGGTAAAGTTGCATTTGCAGCCCCAGGAATTTTTTGTTTTTCAAAATTTTCTTTCGGCATTGTATCTACAATAATCATATCTTGCTTAGCATCAATCCATTTTTTAATTCTTCTGTGCTAACAAGTTTATATTTCCCTTGTTCAACTGCATTCACTAATTTTATAGATGCTTGCTCGATTTTTTGTTCATTACCATCTTTAACACTTCCTACCTTATCGCCACACCCAACTAGGGATAAAGATAGACAGCCTATTGTTAGTATTGATAATAATTTTTTATTTTTCATATCTGTATGATCCTTAGACCAATCTTCCCAAAATCATTATAATATTAAAAAATACTTTAATAAATAAAAAGCTAAAAAAGATTTTTATTTTGACTACCTGCAATAAATATGAATAAAAAATATTAAAAATATTTTTAATTATTACTATCTTAATACTTAGTTTTTTATGCAAAATTCTATTATTTTATATTTAAAAATTATCTTACATAATAAATTATTTTTCAAATAAATTTTTCCCATTTATTAATTTTTACCTTGTATTTTATTATTATACATTATAAAAGTAATTTTTTTGTATTTTTACTTCATCTAAATTTATATATAATAAAAAGGAGAGTAATCACTCGCCTCTTCTAGTTAATAAATGTATTAAAATAACATTAAACAATATAAATATTACTATGCTTTTCAAACTTATTTTAAAAAAAATATATAGTACACAAGTGGCCGCAAGCAAAGATATAGTAATATTCAAAATATATATTTTGTTTTTTATTATCCTATCTAATACATAATATACTAATTCCGATACCTTATACAAAATATACATATATACTATAGTTCGTATTGTAGAAATATTATTTAAGTCTTTTATTATAATGTAGTTAATATATATATAGGCACTTATAGGTACTATAAAATACAATGCCGCTAAAATTTTATAATGTATGTCTTTCATTTATACCTCTAAATAATTATAGAATTTACAATACAAAAAAGACTACAAATTCTGCAAGAAGCCTAGCTTGAGGATAAGGAATTCCTGCTGATTCAAAGGCTATTGTGAAACCAGCTGTAGAAGTTTCTTCTATATAGTCAACTGCTTCAATTATTTTGTATCCATGAGTATCTATATAGCGTCTTATTGTTTTAGAAGGTATTGCATCTACATTTCTTACAAATACTTTGAATATTCCTCTTAAAATCGCAAATTTTCCTCTTTCTCTTGCTTCGGGACTATTATAACCTTCTTCTTTTATCTTTTCTAAAAATTTTATAACATCTTCACTTTCTTTGTTGCTTAAATTAAAATTATATTTTAAAAATTTTTTTAATTTAATCTGTTCATTAATAGTATTTTTTTCTCTAGCTAATATAATATTATTATCATTAATTAAAGTTACCACAGGTTCAACAAGTAAAGTAGTTACAAGAAATGCACTTGCAAACTTTAATTTTTTATTCATAATTTTATCCCCCTTTATGAATAGTATTAATATAGATATTTTGAATAAAGTAGATTAAGTACATTATATTTATAATTCGCTTACATTTAGATTATAACACAGAAAAAATAAAAAAACAAGAAGTATAATATTAAAAAATAAAAAAATATTTAATGCAGAATTTTATCTACACTAAATATTTTTCTATTTAAAATAATTTATTCCCATAGCGTCTTTTACTTCTTCTAAAGTTTTTGCTGCTATTTTTTCTGCTTTTTGGCTTGCCTCTTGCAACATCTTATAAACTAAATCTCTATCTTTTGCAAATTCTTCCCTGCGTTTTCTGATTGGTGCTAATAAATCTTGCATTATATCATTAAGACGAAGTTTTAATTTTACATCTCCTAGCCCGCCCCTTGTGTAATCTTCTTTTAGGTCTGCTACTTCTTCCTTATTAGCATCAAAAATATCTAAATATGTAAAGACAACATTTCCTTCTACTTGTCCCGGGTCTTCTACCCTAATATGATTAGGGTCTGTGTACATCTTCATAATTTTTGCTTTTATTTCTTCTGGTGAGTCAGCCAAATAAATTCCGTTGTTTAATGATTTACTCATTTTACCATTACCATCTATACCCATAAGACGCCCCTGATTTTTAGGTGGTAAAACTATTTCTGGCAAGACTAAAACTTCTTTATTATAAATTCTGTTAAAATCTCTAACTATTTCTCGAGTTTGCTCCAACATTGGTTTTTGGTCTTCACCTACTGGAACGTGTGTTGCACCAAAAGCTGTAATGTCAGCAGCCTGACTAATTGGATAAGTTAAAAAACCAGTTGGTACACTTTCACCAAAATTTTTGCTACTCAGTTCCTGTTTTACCGTTGGATTACGTTGCAATCTAGCTAGGCTAACTAAATTCATGTAGTACATTGTCAGCTCTGCTAGTTGAGGTATTTGTGATTGAATAAAAATTGTTGTTTTGCTTGGGTCAATTCCAACTGCTAAATAATCCAAGGCTACTTCGGTAACATTTTCTATAATTTTTTTAGGATTATCTGCATTGTCTGTCAGTGCCTGTTGGTCTGCTATCATTATAAACATTTCCGTATATTTTTCAGCCTGAAGTTTTACTCTGTTTTGAAGAGAACCAACATAATGACCCAAATGTAATTTTCCTGTCGGTCTATCTCCTGTAAGTATAATTTTTTTAGTCATAACATAACTCCTTAGTTTACTCTAAAATAATTATAGCACATCATATTATTTTTTAAAATATACTTTTATAAATTATGAAAATGGTTGAAAATACTTGACAATATGTTACAATTAATACATATATTTTTTTACATAAAAATTTAAAAGGAGTTGCACTATGATAAATATAAAAAATCTTACGAAAAAATATAGCGAAAAAATCGCCTTAGACAGTTTGAATTTAGAAATAAATGACGGAGAAATTTTTGGTTTAATAGGACACAACGGAGCAGGAAAAAGTACAACAATAAAATCATTAGTTAGTGTTATCGAACCAACTTCTGGAGAAATTTATTTTGCTAATAAAAATTTAAAAAATGAACGCCTTGAATGTAAAAAAGAAATTTATTATGTTCCTGACAATCCTAATATGTTTTTAACCATGTCAGCCTTAGAATACTGGCTACTTATTGCAAATGTTTTTGAACTTTCTAAAGAAGAAGCTGACGAAAGAATAAAAAAATATGCAGGTATGTTCAATATGTTGAGCGAACAATTCTCTGCAATAGATTCTTTTTCACACGGTATGCGTCAAAAAACGTTTATTATTGGTGCCTTAATTGCCAATCCTAAATACTGGATACTTGATGAGCCAATGACAGGACTTGACCCGCAGGCGTCTTTTGATTTGAAAAATTTAATGAAAGAACATATCCAAAAAGGAAATACAGTTTTATTCTCAACCCACGTTTTAGAAGTTGCAGAAAATCTATGCGACAGAATAGGTATTCTCTCAAAAGGAAAATTAATTTTTGTGGGAACTATCTCTGAACTAAGAGAAAAATATAGTGGCGACTCATTAGAAAACATATACCTAAACTTGATTAAAAATATTAATGAAGAAAGTGGTGAGTAAAATGCGTTTTTCTATTATAAAAAATCTATTTTTAATGAATTTATTATATGTAAATCCTGCAAAAACTGACCTACAAAGAATTAAGGCTCAAAAACAGGGTAAAAATTTACAAAAAAAATTATTTATTAACTTTTTATTAGGTCAATTTTTTCTTTTAATATTTTTAACATTTTTTTTAGGAATGAATAATTTATCTGCCGCCGCCAATAAATATATGTCAATTTCGATATTTATTCTAGGATTTGCTTCTATAACTATCATACAACCATTTTTTTCGGTTTTTTATGAAGATAAGGAAACTTCAAGCTTAATATCACTACCAATTTCTGAAAAAGAAATATTTGTTAGCAAATTATTAACTTTAATATCAAATTCCATAGGATTATTTTTATCTTACATATTAATAAATATATTTTCTAGTATACAATTTTCACATTTTAATATTGTAGCTGTCCTTCTTATTTTGGTATATAGTGTCGCCTTATTTTCTTTATGGATAAGTCTAATAATTTTAATTTTTTCTAGCCTGTCAAAAATAAAATTATTTATTAAGTACAAAAAAACATTTAATACTGGAATACAAACTATTAGCTTCTTGTTAGTTTTTGGATTTTATGGTGCTATGAATGCTCTCGACAATTCAATTGTCAGTGCAAAAGATTACAAGGGAGATTTCTTATTTAATATCGTAGCTAATCCTCTTGCAACAAATTCACTAATTAAAATCTTAGCTATTGTATTATTACTTGTAATAGCTATGATTTTACTTAATAAGTTTGTTATTAAAACTTATTTTGAAGATATTATTAAGGTAAAAACTAGCCCTAAAAAAGAAATTAAAAAACTTGATAAAAATGAAAAAATTAATCTTATTAAAATTTATAAAGGCATGACACTAAAAAGTTTTTCTAATGGAAGTCTTATAACTCAAGTTTTACTAACTCCTTTATTTATTCCTATGCTATTTTTAGGATTTATTATTGCCTTGATTGGCAATCCTTATTTTAAAGAGGGCTTGGCTGTTATACCGACTGCTATTATGATTTCTATTATATTTGGTATTGCCATGTATGGCCATGGTTCATTATCATTTTTATCAATCTCGGTTGATTATAAAAATTATGAATTTTTAAAAACACTACCTATTAATATAAGACAATATTTATTAGTTAAATATCGTCTATCAATTATTTTACAGATATTACCAGCACTTTTAGTTTATTCTATTATTCTCTTAATCTTGGGTGTAGATTTAATATTTTTCATAACCTCTTTAATAACATTTTTAATCGTTTCGCTTTCTTACGAAACATACGGTTTTAATAATGACCTTGAAAAACCATTCACAGGTTGGGGCAATATCACACAGCTAATGTTAAGAGGAAAAACTGGTTTAAAACAGTGGCTAATTTTCTCTGGATTTCTTTTAGTTTTTGCTTTGATTTTAACAATAACTGTTTTCTATACCATATACCTACCTAAATTGTGGTGGCTACTAACTTTAATTTATATTATTATACTCCTTGCACTTGCATTTGAAATATTTAATAAATTTTTCAAATTAATAAATATTGAAAAATAATTTATTATAAAAATTTAATCTTTAAAAAAGAGTTGCAAAATTTCGTAACTCTTTTTTAATTTTTTAATTTTTTAATTTTTTAATTTTTTATATAATATTTCAAATTCTACTTCCCAATTATTCCAGTCTATTCTTATATCAGCAGTTTTCTTTAATATATCTCTAATTATATCTTCAATAGTTATTTGTTTTAAAGATTCTTTTAAGGATAGATTTATCGTATTTATTTTTTTTAGATAATCCTTATATCTTGAAGTCATATTTTCTGCACCCTTAAAAACTTTTTCTATGTAGTCAGCTTGCAGAACAAATAAATTAACTTCTCCATTGATAGCCTTATAAATATCATATAGTGTTATCACTTTATTTTGGCGATATTTATATCCTCCCCCTACTCCAGTATTGGCTAAAACTAAATCACTAAGAACTAATTTTCTCATTATTTTTTTTAAATAGGTCGGGGAGATATCTAGGCGTTCACTTATTTCTTTTGAATTTAAGTAAATTCTTCTATCCTGCATATAAAGCATGACCATAATACATATTGCTTGTTCTGTACTCTTTGTTAGGTGCATAATAAACCTCCTATTATAACTTTAATTACATTGTAATTTATATATTTATATTTGTCAATTTGCTAGTTTAATAATTTTTTAACCTTTTGCCCCAGTATTGATAGTAAGTACACTCTATCGAACCATTAAATAATTTTCTTCTCTTGCTTGCTTTTTTACCATAAAGATGTTCAAACATTTTATGGGAAGTTAATATGTATAGCGACCAATATTCTTTATCTTTTAGGGCTTGACCTAAAAATTTATACATTTTTTCAACTTCTTGTTTTTCTCCAAGTCTTTCGCCATAAGGTGGGTTGGCTATGACACACCCAGCTTCTTTTTTTGCAACAAAATCATAAACACTCATCTGTTTAAATTCTATTACTCCTGCCAAGCCTATTTCTTCTACATTATTTTGGGCAGTAGCAATAATCTTGGGATTAATATCAGAGCCGTATAATTCTAATTCTTTTTCGTAATCTATCATTTCTTCTGCACGATTTCTCTCTTCTGAAACAAGATTTTTTGGTATCCAATGCCATTTTTCAAAATCAAATTTTCTGTTAAGACCTGGTGCCATATTTTGTGCCATCATGGCTGCTTCTATTAATAGAGTTCCTGACCCGCAGAATAAATCATAAAATGGAACTTCACCATTCCAATTAGTTAGTTTTACCATGGCCGCCGCTAAAGTTTCTTTTAATGGGGCTACACCCTGCTTTTCTCTGTAGCCTCTTTTGTGCAAACCCTCGCCTGATGTATCTAGTAAAATAGTTGCTTCATCATTTAGCATAATTATTTCTAGTCTATATCTGGCTCCAGTTTCTTTCAACCAACCACTAAGACCATAACTTTTTTTCATTTTTTCTACTATTGCTTTTTTTACGATTGATTGGCAGTCAGACACACTGAATAATTTTGATTTATGACTACGACCATCTACTGGAAAATTTGCATCTTCTGGTAAAAATTTATCCCATGCTATCGCCTTTGTTTTTTCAAATAATTCTTCAAATGTATAGGCTGGAAATTTAGCAACTACTACCTTCACCCTGTCTGCACAACGCAGCCAAATATTAGAACGCACTATTGCCCTCTTATCACCAGAATAATATACTCTACCATTTTCTACTTTTGTTTCATAACCTAAATCTTGAACTTCTTTTGCTACTATCGCTTCTATACCCATGGGGCTTGTAGCTACCAAATTATATTGCATAAATTTCTCCTAATTTTTATTTAACAAAATTATTTTTATAATAAAAAGACCCTAGGGGTCTTTTAAGCTAGTTATTTTACTTTATCATAAGCCATATTCTGTAACTACTCTTACTATAACGAGTAACTAATGCTCTTGTAAGTAATAGCTGTGGTCATCTGTCTAGATATTAAATCTCCTATTTCTGTATTCATTTCTACGAAATAAGTGCTTCTACCAAAATTTGAATTGCTCGCTCAAGGGGTTTACCGCGTTCCACTTTTTATATTTCTATAAAAACTACGTCACTGTGGCACCTTCAAGATTTATTAATCCATATACCAGGTACTTAGGATTAATTGTCTGCCGTTACACTGGGTGTACCCAAACTTATTTTTTTGTTTAGCATGAACACTACAAGCATCTCAGCTTGTGCGAGTATGGACTTTCCTCACCGTTAGGCGCGACCACATCAAAAGTAAATACTAGCTTATTATATCATATAAGGCACTATTTTAAAACTGTTATTTTTCCAGCAGCTATTTCTTCTAGTGCTTTCCCTACTTCTTTGTGAGATACATATTCTTCTAATTTTGCAGTTTCTGGTTGAGCAAATAATTCTCTTGCTCTTTTACTTGCTAAAGAAACCAACATATATTTTGAATCAATTTGTTTTTTCAACACATCTAATTTTGGATATAACATTATTTTTCTCCTTTTAAATTTCTTCTTCCTCTAATTCTAATAAGGCACGACGATATTTCATTTCTACTCTTTCACGTTTTAAGTGTTCACTTTGTATTATAGCTTTAATTCTTTCAACTGCTAAATCTACTTCATTATTTTCTACAACATAATCATATAAGTACATCATTTGAATTTCTTTTCGTGCTTTAGCTATACGTTCTTTGATTACTTCATCACTTTCTGTTCCCCTCCCCTTTAGCCTACACTCCAAATCCAATATACTTGGTGGTGCTAAAAAGATAAATAGTGCTTCTGGTATTTTGTTTTTTACCTGCTCTGCACCCTGAACTTCTATTTCCAGAAAAATATCCTTTCCCCTATCCATTGTATCACGAACATAACGAACAGGAGTGCCATAATAATTATCTACATATTTAGCATACTCTAATAATTCCCCTTGTTCAATTAATTCTTCAAACTCTTCTCTTGTTTTGAAAAAATAATCTACTCCTTCAATCTCCCCAGATCTTTTGTTTCGAGAAGTCATAGAAATAGAATATTCAAAATCTACACCATTTTTAAATATTGCTTTTCTTACTGTACCTTTTCCTACACCAGATGGCCCAGATAGAACAATTAATAACCCTTTCTCACTCATTTTACACCTTTGTTATCAAATTTTTATTTAACTATTTGACTACTATCATAACATAAATTTAAGTAAATTTAAACCTATTAATATTATATTTTTTTAATATATGTTATAGTATTTTATAGAAAAATTTTAAGGAGTGATTTTATGGCATTTGATGGTTTTTTTATCAAAAAAATAGTTGATGAATTAAATGAAAAATTAAAAACTGGAAGAATTAATAAAATAAATAATATTTCTAATACAGAATTAATTTTTTCTATAAGAAAATTCAGCAATAAAAAACTCCTTATTTCTATACATCCACAAAATTCAAGAATACATCTAACAAATAATAACTATGAAAATCCAAAATCACCATCTAATTTTTGTACAGTATTAAGAAAATATATCAACAATTCATTTATTGTATCTTTTGAACAAAAAAATAATGACAGAATTATATTTATTAAACTCAAAAATTCTGACGAATTAGGATATGAAAAAAATTATTATTTGATCCTTGAACTAATGGGTAAACACTCTAATATTATTCTAACTGATGAAGACTATACTATTATTGAAGCCATTAAAAATTCTTATAGTATTGAATACAGCAGGGCAACAATGGCTGGAATAAAATATAAATTTCCTCCAACAGCAAAAAAAATAAATCCTTTTAATTTTGAAGAATATCCAACAAGCGAAAAAGAATTTAATAATAAATTTTTACTAAATAATTTTTACGGAGTTTCAAAATTACTTAGTAAACAATTTTCTTCCTTGGCTGAATTTAAAGACTTCTGTGCTAAATTTAATAATTATAATCAACCTCTTGCCTTTAAAGATAGTGGAAAATTAGATTTTTACTACTACAATTTTAATAATTTTAGCGAGGAAAATAAATTTACTAGCTACTCTGAACTCTTAGACTTTGTTTACTTAGAAAATAATTTAATATCTAATAAAGATAATAACAAAAAAATATATTTATTTGTAAGAAATAAAATAACAAAATTAAAAAATAAAATAAATATTTTAGAAGATGAACTAGAAAAAGCAAAAAAAGATAATCTAAATGAATTAAAGGGGCAATTATTATTAGCAAATAATTATCTTTATAAAAAATTCACACCAAAAGAAGTAGTCCTGCAAAATTTTTATGATGAAAATTTAGAAAATATTAAAATCATCCTAGATGAAAATTTATCCATAGAAAAAAATGCAGAAAACTATTTTAATAAAAATAAAAAAAATAAGAGAAGTATAGAAAACATTGAAAAGCAAATACTAGTAACAAAAGAAGAAATAAATTATTTTGAAAACTTAGAAATACAAATAGAAAATGCTGAAATATCAGATTTAGAAGAAATAAACGAAGAATTAGTTAAACATAAATACATAAAAAATAAGATTAACAAAAAACAAAAAAATATTAAATATACTGTAATTAATTACGAAAACACTCCTATATATATAGGAAAAAATAATATTCAAAATGATAATATAACTAATAAATTGGCAAAAAGAAATTATCTGTGGTTTCATGCCAAAGACATACCTGGAAGCCATGTTGTTATTTTTTCAAATAATCCTAAGGAAGAACTAATAAATCTAGCTGCCATGTTAGCAGCCTATTATTCAAAATTTAAAAATGAAGATTTTGTTAATGTTGACTACACCCTAATTAAATATGTAAAAAAAATATCCGGTGCAAAAGCTGGGATGGTTACTTATACAAATCAAAAAACTTTAAAAATAAAAATAGATAAATTACTCATTAGTAAAATAATAAATATGTAAAAATTAAAACATTTTTTTTTTTACAATTTTCATTTTTTAAAAATTTAAGTAATTAAAATAAAATTATAGATAAATAATATAAATTTTTCTCTTAACCCTGTTATATTAACGTTTTCAAAGTATGTTTTTTAAAAAAATTGATTTTTATACTTGTATTTTAAAAAAATTATGCTATAATGTTATATGAAGTAATTAATTACTTCAATTGTTCTTTTATTATAAGTATCCCTAGCTTATAATAAAGACTTTTCATATTTACTCCCTTATTTCTACCTTACACATTTTGTAAGGTAGGTTTTTTTATTAATTAAACAAAATAATAAATAAAAATCGGTAATAAACTTATTACCGATTCTTTATCTTCTTGAAATTTAAAAATTAATTTTTTAATAGTTAAAATGATTTTGAGCAATTATTCTTCTTTTATTTTTATCAATTTCATATTTTAGGGCAGCACCTTCGCCCCATTTAAGCATAAAGTTTTTATAATTTATATCAAGTTCTAATTTTTGCCCGTCTTCAAGTATCAAAGTTAATCTTTTTGTTTTTTTATCTGCCTTAGCAGTGTGAGGATTAATAGAAATATAATTCATATTAAGCCAAAAACTCCCATCAGTATCATTATTTGTCGTTCCAAAAGGAAGCCAGATACTTCCGTAATCGTCATTGATAAAAACTGGAATTTTTTTATCACACAATATTATTTTTTTAGTTTTTTTGCTACAAGATATATAGTCATCATTATTATAAATTTCACATATTGTATTTATAATTTTTGATGGTTTTATATCAACCAATATTTCATTATTATCCAAACAATATAATTTAGAAATTAATGCTCCCATTTCATCATAAAAACAATCTATTGCCATTATTTCATATTTTTTTATTAGCACTACTATGTCTTTAGACTTAAAATATTCCATAGTTCCTCACCTCAAGTTTATTATAGCAAATAGTGTTTTTTTATTCTAGTATTTATAAAATATTCTTGGAGAAATAATAAAAAATATAATAGGCTTTCGCCTACTATATTTTTAGCCACCATTGTTTGAGTTGTTAGTTGTATTTCTACTGTTAATTGTTGCGGTATCATTATTTCTATTATTAGAATTATTAGTGCTATTATTATTTTTTTCTGCTTCAGCTGCTTTTTTATTTTCTTCTTCTTTTTTAGCTTCTTCTTCTTTTCTTGCTTGGGCTTCTAATTGTGATTTTTCTTCATTTGTTAAAACTTTCAAACCACCATTATATGTTCCTACATTGTTAGGTGCAGTAAATGCTTTTGGTGGATAAAGTCTTGCTATGCTTTGCATATTAGTTTTATAAAGCATTTGCGTTTTTACATTGTCCTGACTTGTCATGAATTTTTTATTATCATCAATAGTATCAAAACCTTGCCAAACTGCCATTGTATATTTACTTGTATAGCCAATAACCCAAGAATCTTTTGAATAATTGTCTACATCAAAACCAAATTTTTCTGCTTCTGAAACTGAAAAAGTAGTTGTTCCAGTTTTAACCCCCATGTCAACACCGCCAACTGCTGAATACTGCGCTGTACCGCTGATAACATTTCTTAGCATAGAGGTCATAATATAGGCTGTTGTATCTTTTATAACTTGTTTTCTATCATTAGAATTAAAACTTGCAATTTCAAATCCTTCATTATCAAAAACTTTTCTGACAGTTTTCGGAGTTGCATAGTAACCTCCATTAGAAAATGGTACATAGGCCCCAGCCATTTGTAGGGGGCTATAGCCGTCAGCACTTCCTCCGATAGGAGTGGTGATTGAATCGTCTGTAACTTCAAGTCCTACACTGTTAGCATATTTTCTAATATTATTAAATCCAACTGCTTGATAAGTTTTTATTGCAGGTATATTAAAGGACATCATCAGAGCATAATTCATCGTTACATTGCCGTGATATTTTCTATCCCAGTTTTGTATTTCTGAACCAGGAATTTTTTTGTCTTCAATCATTTGATTAGTTGCCCAGCCTAAATATTCTACTGCCGGCCCATAGGCTAAAATTGGTTTTATAGATGAACCAGGTTGTAATTTAGCTTGTGTTGCATAATTAAAGCCACCGAATTTGAAGTTTCGTCCCCCGTACAAGGCAGACACTCCACTATTTTCATTATTAAGAACAACCATGGCTATATCACTAGAATTTTTTATTCCAACTGAATTATTAGCCATAGAATTATAAACTGATTTTTGAATATTAGTATCTAAGTTTGTATAAACTTTTAAACCTAGATTTAATACATCTCCGTCATAATTTCTATATTCCTTACTATTTCTTAACTCCATAGCAACCTGACTCATATAAGCTGTTAAACTTTCATCAAATTCACTAGAAAGAATAAATCTGTTGCTACTGTCTCTTCTTACTAAACCGTCTGTAATATCAACTTGCTCAGCGGCATTGGCTTCTTCTTCAGAAATTTTACCGTGATATTTCATCAGATAAAGTACAGTATCCCTTCTTTTTTTTGCATTTTCTGGATGGTCATAAGGATTATATCCGTTTGGTTGCTGCGGTATCCCAGCAAGTAATGCCGTCTGGGGTAAACTCAAGGCACTAAGTTCTTTTCCGTAATAATAATTTGCCGCTGTTTTTAAACCATATACTCCATCAGAATAATAAATTCTATTAATATACATATTAAAAATAGTTTCTTTGTCATAATTTTGTTCTAATTTGTAAGCCAGATAGGCTTCTTGAACCTTTCTTTTAATATGCTTGTTATCATCTAAAAATATTCTCTTGATAAGTTGCTGCGAGATAGTAGAAGCCCCTTGCGACCCAAAACCACTTGTGATGTTAGAAAATATTGCTCCAACAAGTCGTCTATAGTCAACTGCTCCATGTTCAAAAAATCTGTTGTCCTCTGTTGCTAAAATTGCATCTTGCATTTGTTGAGGAACTTCTGACATTTCAGCATTGTCCCCTATTTTATTCCCAAGTTTCGCTACTTCTTTATCATTAATGTCATAAACTATTGTTCTATTATTATTGTCAAGTAGACTAGAATTAAATTCTGGTGCTTGGTATATCCAATAAACACAAATTAAAAACAGGGCTATTGTACCTATACTAGCTAAATACAAACAATATTTTATTAATGCAGCAAGCCATTTTTTATTTTTTCTAGGTTTATTTGGTTTACTAATTCTTTTTTTAGCTATATTTCTCTTATCTTCTTTTTTTGTTAGATTATTATTTACTGGTCTATTTTGAGAGTTTCTCTTATATACTCTTTGAGTATTTTTATCTTCTTCTATTTCATTATATCTTGACCTTTTAGGAGCTGTTCTGCGTATAGTATCAGAATTATTATTTTTATTTTCATTATCATTGACATAATTCCTAGAAACAAAACCTCCAGGTGCTACACTCTTATATCTTGCTCTCCTAGATAGCTGTTCATTTTTTTTATTCATAAATAATTAATTTCCTTAATTTTTATATATTTTTACTAATACCATTGTATAGCGAAAAGAAAAAAAAATCAATTTCATAATTGTAACTTTATCTTTACAATTATGTTAAGAACAAATATAATATAAAATGTATATAAATTATAAAATTAGAGATTTATCATGAAAAGAAATATAAGTATCAAAAAATTAAATAATCTTTCTTTCAAAAATAATTTTTTAGAAGAAATTAAAAAAATTAAAGATATACCTAAAATGCCTAGCTTCACTTATGAACATATCGGTTCAACTGCAATTAATAATTCTTTGGGTGAAGAAATAATAGATATTTTAATCGTGGTAGAAAATTTACACGAAATAAATAATTTTGATGAAAAAAGATTGAATAATATGGGCTATCACAGGTTTGCTCATAAGGGAAAAGGATTTATTTCTTACTGCAAAATAAAAGATTTTACTAAAATGGATTACAACATAAAATTATTTATTGCGCAAAAAGATACTGACATACATAAAAATTTTATTTTCTTTAACTATTTATTAAAAAATAATAATAAAATATTTGAAGACTATCAAAATTTTAAAAAAGAAAATTTTAATCTGAAAAGTAATAGCAAAGAATATATAAAGAAACGAGATATTTTTATTAAGAAAATATTAAATGGAGATAAAAATGCTAAAAGAACTTGAAAAAATATTAGTCGACAGTATTATTAAATATGACCAGCCACTAAAAAATTATTCTTACACAAAAACTGGTGGGAAAAGTGATGCCTTAATTATTATAAAAAATGTCGCAGAGTTAAAAAAAGTTATAGAATTTGCAAATAAATATTCTATCAATGTAACTATTTTGGGCAATGGTTCTAATGTTCTGATTTCTGATAAGGGAATTAGGGGGCTTACTATAATTACCAGTGGTCTGAATAAAATAGACCTGTTAGAAGATAATATAGTTAGGTGCCAAGTTGGTTTAACTCTAAAAGAACTGACCGATTTTCTGATAGAAAAAGAATTGAGTGGTTTAGAATTTGCTTGTGGTATTCCTGGCAGTGTGGGTGGTGCAATTTTTATGAATGCAGGTGCCTATGGCGGTGAAGTTAAAGATGTTGTAATAAGGGTTGAAACGTTATCACTAGAGGGGCAGTATAAAGAATATTCAAATAGTGATATGAATTTTTCATATCGACACTCAATTATCCAAGATACAAAAGATATTATCACAACTGTTTATTTCAAACTAAAACCTGGAAACAAAAAAGAAATGATGGCTAGGGTTGAGGACTTAAATAAAATGCGTTCGGATAAACAGCCACTTGAATATCCGTCATGTGGTTCTGTCTTTAAAAGACCCGAGGGTTATTTTGCTGGAAAATTAATTCAAGACGCTGACTGTCAAGGACTAACTATCGGCGGTGCTCAGGTATCTACTAAACACGCTGGTTTTATGATAAATATAGATAATGCAACTTGTGAAGACTATAAAAACTTAATTGCTCTAGTTCAAAAAAAAGTTTTTGAACATAGTGGCGTAAAATTAGAGCGTGAAGTTAAGATAATAGGAGAATAAAAAATGAGAGAAACTAATCTCTCATTTTTTTACTAGCTATTTATAATTTTTAAAACTATAAATTTTTGTCTTTTATCTTAGAAATTTACAATAAAATTAATTTATTTCCCTAAGTCTAATAATCAATTTCCCTCCTATATTCCTCTGGTATTTCTATTTCTCTTATATCTATTTTTCCTGTAACTACATCAGAAATTAATGTTAGTTTTAGTTCTTGTAAGTTTTGGATTTGTTGATTTACTAAACTTTTATACATTTTAATTTTGTTTTCTAACATATTAATTTTTTTATTGATATTTTTCTGAATTTTAATTGTAGGTAATTTAACTTTAGTTTTAATAATTTCATCGGCAACCACACTTGGCTTCACTGTATTAGTGGTAAATATTTCCCACTTAAATATTCTTAAGATATAATATAAATAATCAAAACTTACTTTTTTATTATTTGTAATAGCATAAGCAGTGTCAACAAGCCAAAATTTTTTATCTAAAATATAAGGCTTCCCAATAGTTCCTTTTCTTCCAAATATAATATATTTCCCATCAAACAAATAATTACTTGTATATTTAAATGCTGTAGGGCCAGAACCATACACTTCAAAAGAAGAACTACTTTTTTTAATTTCATCTACGACTTCTTTTCCAGAATACACATTACTAATTCTTTTTAATGTTACTAAATTATAATTTTTCAAGTTATCATATATTGAATTTAATTTATTAAACAACAACTCATCCAGCTTTTCAATTTTATTTTTCTCCAACCCCACCAACCTATCAATCTCCCCTATCTTCCAATCAAGAAAGTTAGCTATTTGGTTTTGTTCAGATAGGGGGGGGATAATAGATTTTATGTTTTTAAATTCATCTTTTGTTATGGTATATCTAACAGATTTTGAATACACTTTATATTTTCTATCTTGAAAAATATATCTAAAATAATAATCTACAAATTTTTTGTTTGCTCCTATTATTTCAAATACTTCATAGGCGGATGTAATTTTACCTTTATACTTAGAAACAGAAGAAAATACAGCTGACTGATCTAAATCAAATAGGCACATAACTAATTTACCAATATTAACTTCTTGGTAATTTTCAAAAGTTTCTGGCATTTTTCCAGTAAAGTTATTATTCCCTTTTACATTTATTCCATTTTTTGTTAGTGATAACAATTCGTATTCATGTTCTTTATTTCCTACTACTTTTTTTTTACTTTTTAAAAAGACTTTATTTGGTAATATCTCCCAATGTTCTGGCACTTCCCTTAACCAGGGCAAGTCTACTCTCTTATACTTTTTATATCTTTTCATTATTTCTTAATTCCTTGGTTCTCATTTTATTTCATCAAGATTTTATTTTAGCCATTAAAATATTTTTGAATTTTGCTTCTCCATAATTATACTTTTTTACACCGTCGTCTAGATGCAATTTTTCAAAACCAGGAGAACTTAATATTTTTCTACATTCCTATAAGTATTTAATGTAATTCTAACATATTAGTTATTACTTCTCTACTTTTTCAACTATTTTTCTAAAAATTTATTTACAAAATCATCTGAACTTTCCTTTGTAGCCTTGATAAGTAATTTGTCATTTTGATTTAATAGCGTATCTCCCTTAGGTAAGATGTGTTTTGCATTTCTTTCTATTTCTGCAACAAAAATATTTTTTCCCCAATCTATTTCACAAATTTTTCTATTTATTAAAGCAGAATCTGCCTCGATAGTTAATTCAAATTCTATTTCATTTTCTCCGTCAAATTTTATATGTTCCTTAGATAGTAAATTTCCTAATAAATATTCATAAACTGGTTTAGTTCCCAAAATATTAGCAGTGTAATAAGCGGCTAAACAACATATTGCCAGTGGTAAAAAATAAGATAGCTTTTGTGTCATTTCAAAAATTAAAATAATCGAAGTTAGCGGACTTCTTACAACGGCAGTTAAGTAACCAGCCATTGATAATATAATAAATATTGACAAATATTCTGTTCCAACAAATTTACTAAATAAGGCTCCTAGAATCGCTCCCTGTACTAAAATTGGAAGAAATATACCTCCTGCTACTCCAGACGAAAAAGACATTAGTGAGAAAAATGTTTTTAAAAAATATAATACTATTAAAAATAAAATTCCATAAGTGGTATAGATTAATTTTTCCACCAAGTGATGACCACTACCCAATACAATAGGAAAAAATATAAACATTACTAAAGAACAAAACATAGCTATTTGTGGACGTAACAATATATTAAGAGTAATTTTATTATATATTTTTAAACAAAATTTCATTAATAGATTATAAAAAGTTCCACACAGTCCTAAAAATATTCCCAAGATGGCTATAAAAATATAAGTTTGTAATTCTATGCTAGCAAGATTTGAAAATTTGAATATCGCCTCAAAACCAAATACATATTGACTTATGACATCAGCAACTACTGCCGAAGCAAAACAACTGACAACTAATTTTTTAGAAATATTTTTATGAATTTCTTCGATAGAAAACATAACTCCTGCAAGTGGTGCATTAAAGGCTACCGAAAGACCAGCACTAGCGCCACAAGTTAATAAATAATTTTCTTTAACACTATCACGTCTTAATAATTTTGAGACAAGTTTTCCACTCATTGCACCTAGTTGAATAGAAGGTCCCTCTCTACCCAGGGACAAACCACCCAGGGCTGCAAAAAATCCTCCAAACATTTTATAAAATAAAATTCTAAAAGGTCTGGTGTCTATTCGACCAGTAACTTCTGCTACAACTTGGGGTATGCCACTCCCAGATGAATAAGGTTCTTTTTTTACCATATAAGCAGATAAAAATCCCATTACTAGCAAAAATAATATCAGATATAAAATATATATTTTATTTGACCCAATATTATTTTCAAAAAAATATATAACTTTTTCACTATAACCTATCATTAGTCTATATATGACACCTACTATGCCAGCCATAATACCAACTATAATACCATCAAATAAGAGAGATGATTCGCTAAAAATCTCCCTGCGTCTTTTTTTTAGAATATTCATATCTTTACTCCAAAATTTATTCTTAAATTTATTTTACTAATTTATGAGAAATTTTTAAAGTCTTTTTTAAAAATAAAAAATAACCTGACACAAGTCAGGTTAAAAAATTATTTATTTTCTTTTGGTTTATTTTTCCAACAATCGACATTATTTAATTTAATTGGTAGGTTATCCAAATAAAATACTGGGTCTTTACCTAATTTTTTCTGCTTAACATAATCTTTAAGGACTACATAAACTACACTAGATAGCCCAACTATTGCAATAAGATTTAATAATGCCATAATTCCCATTGTGATATCAGCAGCTCCCCAAACAATATTCAAGTCTGCAACACTTCCTAGATAGACAAATATACAACAAAATACCCTGTAAACATTTACTGCCCATTTTTTAGGAATTAAATATTGGATATTTGTTTCTCCGTAGTAATAATTTCCAACAACAGAACTATAACCAAATAAAAATATTGCAACTATTAAAAATATTGTTCCGATACTACCTATTTGTGAAGTTAAGGCTACTTGTGTTAATTGAATACCCTGTAACTTCCCATTGCCATACTCTATACCTGGATATAATAAAATTAAAAAGGCCGTAGCTGTACATACCAAACAAGTATCAAAATATACACCCAAAGTTTGAATAAAACCTTGCTTAGCTGGATGCGTACTATCAGCAGTTGCTGCCGCATTAGGTGTTGAACCTAAACCTGCTTCATTAGTAAACATACCTCTTTTTACTCCTAAAAGTATAGAAGTAGCTAAACCAATAGTTCCTCCTGCAACTTGTTCTAAACCGAATGCAGATTTAAAAATTTGTGATATTAAACCTGGAATTTTATCAAAATTAATAATCATAATTACCAAGACTATTAATAAATATATTAGGGCCATTATGGGTACTAACCATTGAGTAATTTTTACTATCTTAGTTACCCCTCCAAAGATGACAAATATAGTTAAAACTAATAATGCTATTCCTACTATTTTCGTATCTATATTATAAATTGCCAAAGATTGAGCTATTGTGTTAGTCTGTACAGAGTTAAATGCAAAACCATAAGTTATTGATATGACTATGGCAAATAATACACCCATCCATTTTTGACCAAGACCTTTTTCCATGTAATAGGCAGGTCCTCCACGAAAAACTCCCTTTCTATCCCTTACCTTATAAACTTGTGCAAGGGCAGATTCGGCAAATGATGAAGCACCACCAAAAAGTGCTACTATCCACATCCATAAGACTGAACCAGGTCCTCCTAAAGCAATAGCTATGGCAACTCCTGCAATGGTTCCAGTACCAACCCTAGACGCAGCTGAAATAGTGAATGCTTGAAAGGCAGATACGCCTTTTTGTTGTCCCTTAGTATCTTTAATAGGTTTTTCTGCTATAAGTTTAAACATTTCTTTTATATATATAAATTGAACAAATTTAGTGCTAATAGTAAAGTACAAACCTACAACAATAATTAAACCTATTAAAAAATAGGTCCACATAAAATCATTTATTATTTCCATTAGATTAATTAATTTTTCAGTCATCTTATTCTCCTCATAATAGTAGTATCAAAAACTATACTTATAATTATAACAATTTAAAAATTTTTCAGTAAATATGTGTTAGATAATTTTACATTATAAAAAGAATATCTATTTTAGATATTCTTTTTATAAGTTCCCTCTTTTAGTTCTTTTGCTATATTTGCTAATTTTCTAAACCTGTGGTTAAGACCAGATTTAGATAATTTTCCGTCTTCTATAAGTTCTGCTAGTTCTTTCAGGGCTAATTCTTGATTTTTCAGCCTTGCTTCTGCTACTAGTCTTAACTTATCGTCTAAATTTTCAATTCCTAGTCTTTCTTCAATTATATTTATATCTTCTACTTGTCTGCTAGAAGCCTTGACCATTTTATTCATATTTGCCAGATCGCAGTTTTGCATTCTATTTACAGAATTATTTATATCCCTAACTATTCTTTCATCTTCAAATTGGAATAGGGATTGATAGGCTCCAACAATATTTATAAAATCAGCGATTTTTTCCGATTCTTTAACATAAACAATAAAGCCTTTTTTTCTCTCGAGACTTCTTGCATTGAGGTCATAACTATTTAGTAGTTTCATTAATTCTTTATTGTGTTCTGCATATTGTGAAAATATTTCTAGGTGATATCTTGAGGTTCTGGGGTTATTTATAGAACCTCCAGCCAAAAAAGCTCCTCTCAAATAAGAACGTTTTTTTTCGTCGGTATCTGTTAGTTCTTTTGCTATGTCTGTTCTTAGTGTGTAGTTATCACTTAAAATGTATAATTCTGTTAAAATTTCTTTTACTTTCTCATCTAGTCTACAAATATAGACATTATTTTTCTTTAATTTCATTTTTTTTCTTACCGATATATTTATGTTAACGTCGTAAAATTGTTTTATTAAAGAAAAAATTCTTCTTGCTATGGCTGCATTTTCTGTTTGAATACCTATACTCAGCCTCCCATTTGCTATGGTTAAAATTCCATTCATTTTGACTAAAGCAGATAATTCTGACAAAAATTCTTTATCTTTACTTATTTTAATCATTGTTAGCTCTTTTTTCATTTCAGATGCGTATGACATTTTAACCTCCTAGCAATTTTTAGCTAGTTAATTGTATCACTATTATAAAAAATAAACAACACATAAATTTAAAAATCTACTGGCTTAAATATTTTTAAGTTAGGCAGATGTTTTATTTTATTTCTACAATTATTCCTACGGCTCCCTCGCCAGTGTGAGTTGAAATTGCTGGAGTTGTAATGAAAATATCTTCATCTGAAATTTTATAATTAAATTCTTTAGCTATTTCTTCTTTTATGCTATCTATGTATTCATAGGCTAAGACATTTACTAAACTAATTTTTTTAATTTCTTTACCTGCCACATCATTTTTTAAATTTTCAATTAAACTTTGAATTAATCTTTTCTTCCCCCTAACCTTGTCTACTGGAGCAAGTTCTTCTGGATATAATTTTGTTAATATTTTTAGATTAAGTAGACCTCCAATAAGGCCAGCAGATTTTTTTAATCTTCCTCCCTTTACTAAGTTATCCAGCCTGTCAATAGTAACATAAGTAATTATTTTATTTTGTTTTTCAATAAGCAATTTATATATTTCTTCTGCATCTTTACCTTCTTTAATGTACTTGTAGGCATCTTCTATATAATAGTGCATACCCCTAGAGGCTGTCATTGAATCTATAACGAATACATTATTAAATTCTTTGGCAACAGATGCTGCTGTGCTATAGGTTCCACTTACTGCTGATGAAATATGAATAGATATTACTGAATAACCTAAATTAGTCCATTTTTTATAGGCTTCTAAAAATAAACCTACCGAGGGTTGACTGGTAAAAAATTGTTTTGCATCTCGCATTTTATAGATATATTCTTCATTATCTATACTATCAAATTCTTGCCCGTCAATGGTAACTTTTACTGGTAAAACCTCAATATCATATTTTTCAATTTCGCTTTTTCTTAGGTCGCTAGTTGAATCAGTTATTAATTTTATTTTTGTCATTTTGTCCTCTCATCTTTATTAATAAACTTTATTTTTTACTCATATAAAAATATATTTATCTTAGAGATAAATATATTTGAAATTATACTATAAATTTTATTAATTTACAATGTATTTTTATTTTTTAGTAAATTTTTTTGTTTATTATTATCTGATAGAAATTTTTATTTTTTAATTTTCAACTTTGCTTAACATCTTATTTTTTTAAACTAATAAAAATTTTTTCTAAAATTCTAACTTGTTTAAAAATAAAATTTTTCATAAAAAAAGAATTGTATTTTAAATACAATTCTTTTTTATTCAACTTCTATCATAACTCCCACAGCCCCCTCTCCTGCATGCGTCGATACAGCTGGTGTCGTTATTACAATATTTTTATCCAATACTTGATAATCAAATACTTCTAACATTTTTTCTCTTACCATGTCTATATATTCATAAGAAAGTACATTTACTAAACTGATTGTTTTAATTTTTTTATTTTCAACGTCTTTTTTTATGGCGTTTATTAGGGCCTGAACTAATTTTTTCTTGCCTCTTACCTTATCAAGAACAACAAGCTCATCGGGTAATAATTTTGTTAAAATTTTTAGATTTAAGAAATTACCTATAAGCCCAGCAGTTTTTTTCAAACGACCACTTCTTACTAGGTTGTCAAGTTTATCAATAGTAACATAAGTCAAAACTTTTTTCTGTTTTGCTACTAATAATTCTACTATATCTTTTACATTTTTTCCTTCTTTAATATAGTCGTAAGCATCTTTTATAAAATATTTCATACCACAAGTAGCCGTCATGGTATCAACAACATGAACTCCTTTATAGTCTTGTGCAACGCAAAAAGCTGTATTATAAGTACCGCTCAAAGCACTAGAAACATGTAAAGATATAATTTCATATCCTTTTTCAGTCCATTTTTTATATGCATCCATAAACAAACCTACTGCAGGTTGACTGGTAGAAAATTGTTTGGCATCACGCATACGATAAATATATTCTTCATTATCTATGCCGTCAAAATCTTCTCCGTCAATAGTAACTTTCATAGGTATAACTGCTATATTGTAAAACTCAATTTCTTCTTGAGTTAAGTCGCTCGTGCTGTCAGTAATTAATTTTATTCTAGCCATATTTTCTCTCAACATTCAATATTATTAATTTGTTTACAAGGTAACAAATTACAAACTAATTATAATATAAAAAAACTATTATTACAAATATTATATTTTTTAATATAATTGCTTATATATGCTATAATGGATAAATAATATTTTATAGGTGGGATAAAATGACAAAAAAATTTATCACAATTAAAAATAATGTAGACAATGAATTGATAGAAAAAAAATCCAGATTTATTACTTATCTAATAAGAATATCTAGCCAAGAAGAAGCCAAAGAATTTATACAAAAGATGAAGAAAAAATTTTATGATGCAAGCCATGTTTGTTCAGCATTTGTTTTTGGCGACAACAACGAAATAACAAGAGCAAATGATGACGGCGAGCCGAGTGGAACTGCTGGAACTCCTATGCTAGATGTTCTATTAAAAAATAATATAAAAAATGTTTGTGCTGTTAGCATAAGATATTTTGGGGGAACAAAATTAGGAACAGGTGGACTTGTTCGTGCCTATTCTTCTGGCCTTATAGAAGCAATAAAAAAAGCTAAGCTAATAGAAAGAAAAAATGCTTTAGAAATAAATTTTGAAATTGAATATTCACTTAATGGTAAAATAGAGTATGAAATTACAAAAACAAATTTTTTAGTAGATGATGTGATATATAGCGACAAGATAAATTACAAAATTTTTGTAATAAAAAATGAAGACGAAGTATTTTTAAATTGGATTAGGGAAGCAACAAATGGTAAATTTAAAATTATTTCATCAAGGGAAAAATTATTAGAATTTGATATAAAATAAAATGAAGTGAATTAATTTTCACTTCATTTTTAAATTATATAATTTAAACTCAGATATTTTTTATTATTAATTTCTTTTTGCTTGCTCATATAAATTGTATAATTTTTTAACCAGTTCCTCCTTATTTCTTCTTATGCTACATTCTATTTTACTCATTTTAGTTTTATACATAAGTTTTTATTATTTTAAAATCTTCATTATAAGAATATGCCAGTCATAATAAAAAATATCCTTGCTTTGTTACTTGAATCTATTACACAGGTTACATTGGCAATATTCAAGATTATATATAACTTAAAATACATGCTTCTATACAGAATATCATTACTAATAGGTATATTAGCAGCATTTTAATACATAGACAAGGCTTTCCCCCAAGTATAAGTAGCTTCTTTCATAGTAAAGCCTTGTTTCATATCTTCTGCTGCCAGGCTTAACATGTTTTTTCTATTTACTAATTCTATAATATTAAATCTCTATGTCCTAAGTCAATAAAGTTTATTGTTTTAAAGATCTTCTTTTTCTTGAAAATATTTTGTTGTTTGTATTTTTTTATAGAAAAAGAACTAGAAATCAATCTAGTTCTTTTTATTTTTTTATTTTTGTTGTCTTCTTGCTAGTAGTATTGTTCCTACTAACATAAATAGGCCTATTCCTATAGAGCTTGTGTTTTCTAGTCCTGTTTTTGTTAGTTTTTTGGCTTTTGTTTGGGTTTTTTTGTCTACTTTTTGTTTTTCTTTATTTGTTGTTTTTTCTTCTTTGTTTGTTTCTTCTTTTTTGTTTGTTTTTTCTGCTTGTTTCATTTTTTCTTGGGCTGCTATTACAAATTTGCTAAAGTGGTTTGTTTGGAATGTTATTTCTCCTTGGTTGTTTTTTGATGCTAGTTCTTCTAAGTCTCCACTGTCTTTTAGGTGGTATACTTTTACTTCTTTGTCTGCATATTCTGTTATTACTATTTTTACTGTTCTTTGTCCATTTAGTTTTGTTTCTTGCCCTTCTTTATATATGCTTAGGTCGTAGATTTTTATATCGTTTGTTGCTAGTTTTTCTTTTACTTGGTCTGTTAGTTTTTTGTCTTCTATTATTTCTGTTCTTAGTTCATAGCCTTCTCCTATTTTTTCTTTGAAGTCTACTGTTATTTCTTTGTTTTTTAGTTGGGCTTTTGGCTCTTTGTCTTTTTCTTCTTTGTTTTTATTTTCTTCTTGTCTTTTTTGGCTTTCTAGGTAGGCTTTTAGGGCTCTTTCGTATTTGCCTTCTATCTTGTCTAGTTTTTCTTGTAGTTTGTCTAGTTCTTGTTTTTCTTTGTTGTATTTTGCTTGGGCTTGTTTTTCTTTTTCTTGGGCTTGTTTTTGTGTTGCTTGGGCTTTTGTTAGTATTTCTTTAGCGTTTTTTAGTTTTTCTACATAGTTTTGTTTTTCTTGTATTAGTTTAGTTATTTCTTCTATTTGTTTTTGTGTTTTTGCTACTTCTGTTTTTGCTTTTTCTAGCTCTTTTGCTTTCTTTGCTTCTTCTTTTTTCTTTGTTTCTAGTTGGGTTTGGGCTGTTTCTAAACTATCCTGTTCTGTTTCTAACTTAGTATTTTTTGTTTTTATATCTTCATTTACTTTATCATATTCTGTTTTTAAGTTACCTAATTCTTTATTAAGCTCTGCTGTTTTTGTAGTTTCTTTATCTAATTCCTCTTGTGCTGTAGCAGTTTTATCGTTACTAGCTGTTAATTGAGCAAATTCTTTTTTGCTTGCTTCTAGTTCTTGTTTCTTAGTATTGTATTTAGCTACTTCTTTATTTTTTTCACTTTCTTTTTCTGCTACTTCTTTTCTTTTATTCTTTATATTCTCTGGAACTTCAGAATTTTCTGCCCCTGTTTTTGCTTCTGGATTTGTAGCAAAATTACTCTTATTATGATTATTATTTGCTCTGTTTAGATAGTTACTTCCTACTGTTAAGAAGTGCACTCCGTAATAATGTCTATTATTTGACTTGTGGTCTACAAAGTCAACTCCAAGATATGATTTACCCCCATTTTCTATCTTGTATATTCCTGTTGAAGTTATACCCGTAGCATGATACCACTCTGTTTTAGAAAACATAAAATTTTTTAAAGATTCATAGATTCTCTTTTTCAAGTCTGACATGGTATATTCAGTTAAAACATCAGTCGAACCTGCCCAATTTTCATAATATTGCCCTTCTGGTAAACCATATTCTTTAGCCACTTTTTTTATTCCAGCTTCATTGTGGCTATTCGTCCATGTGTCATGATTTGAAGTGTTTACTTCATCTGTTACTTTCATTGCAAAATCAATAGATGAAGATGTTACTACTGTAGGAACTGCTCCTAGTTGATCCCTAAGTCCGTTTATTATATCACTTGCAAAGAGTGATAATTCTTTTACCTGATCTTTTGTTAATTTATTTATATCTTTAATTTTTGTTTTATCATCATTTGGATTAGGCTTAAAGTTGTTTGAGGCTTTAAGATTATCAGCTTGGCCTATTAATATTGCTTCAGCATCTTTTTTTTCTTTTTCTGTAAGATTCTTATCATACACTTTTACTACTGCTTTTTTATACTCATCTGACAAGACAATTCTATTATAGCCCAGACCTTTTTCTAATTCTTCTAATTCTTTCTTAGCCTTGTCGTATTCTGTTTGAGCTTTTTCAAGTTCTTTTTTAAGTTTTTCTTCTTCTTTTGTAACTGAATCAAGTTTTGTTTTTAGACTTTCTAGTTTACTGCTTTTTTGTTTATCAGCTTCTTTGGCTTTATTTAGGTTTTCAGTAGCCTCTTTTAATTTGGCCTGTGCTTTTTTTAGATTATCTCGGACCGTATTATATTTATTTACTATTTCAGGCGGATTTGAATTATTTAATTCTTTTTGAGCTTGTTCTACATTTGCTTTTTGTTTATCTACTTCTTTCGCTTGTTTTGCTGTCTCTTCTTTTTGCTTGTTTAATGCTTCTTGTTTTTTTGTTTCTTCTGCTTGGTTGCTTTTTAATTGTGCCTGTGCCGCTTCTTTTTCTTTTTCTTTAACTGCTACTTCTTGTTTTGTGTTTTCTATATTTTCAGGGCTTGATTCTTCTTTTAGCTGCCTAGCTTCTGCTACTTCCCTATTAGCCTTATCTAATTCTGCCTTTGCCTTATCATACTCTTCTTTGACCCTATTTGTTTTTTCTGCTTGTTTATTTACTGCTTCTTTGATTAGAGCTGTGTTTTCTTCTGCATTTGCATTTGTTTCTACAGCATTTTCCTGTGCCTGAGCCTTATTAAGCTCTTCATCTACACCTAGACCTAGCGCTACCGCAAAGGCTACTGGTAGCAATCTTTTTCCTATTTTTCTTAGTGTGTATTTTTTCATTTAAATTCTCCTTTCAATACATTTAATACATTATATTATTTTTTAGATTTTTTGTAAAGACTTTTAAGTTATTTTTCCTTAATATATTTTTATCTTCCTAGTCTGACTAAGTGCTATATATCTTTTTTTAACAAATTCTATAAATTAAAATTTTATAACTACTATATATTTTTTATTTATAGGTCTCTAAAATTACTATTTAAAGTATAAAAATAGCTTTTTACAAAACTAACTTCCCAAGGATTTGCATTAAAATTATCTTAGCTAGCCTTATAGCCATAATTACAGCCTTAAAGTCTTATGTTTAATTGTTTGTAAGTCTATCTTTTTAATAACTTATTATATTTATTAATTATCAATTTTTTCTTATGTTTTTAATTACATTCAAAAAAACAGGATTTTTGGAACTTTTTATCTATAAATTAAATTTTTTGTATATTAAATTATAAGGCACTTAAAAAGTCTTATTTTATAGTATTTATTATTAAATAATAATACATAGAAATATAATAACACAATCGTTCCAAAAATCCTAGTTTTTTGAACTTTTTTATGATTTTATTTAAATTTATATATTAAATACTAACTTTATAAATATTAAAAAATCAATATTATAAATAGCTTTAGCAGAAAAACTATACAAGTACTAGATACAAACAAAAAAGGCACATATGCTCCCTTATCTAAAATTCCTAAATTCCACTTAATTTCTATTAAACCTAAAATACCAGTTGCAACAAAGCTAAGCTTAACACTAGAAGCGACATAAGTCTTCCACACATAAGTATTAGCTATACAATAGCCTTATTTTATATAGGATAAAATTTTTCAAATGCTTTTTCTAGCAAAAAATAAGAATCATATAATAAAAACATAGATTTTTTTGGCAAATCAAAATTTTCTACGTTTTTATTATATTAAGTTGAAATTTTAGCAAATATTTATTATTAAGTATTAAAAATTTTAAAAATTAATACTTAACTAAGTATAAGCATAATAAATTAAAATTTATTTACTTCTTAAAACAATTATTGATAAATTGAACTTCTAAAATCATCAGTATCTAAAAGATAGGCTTTGAAAATTGCTTCTTTTAGTGTAAGAAGATTTGTTGTTGCTTTCTTAGCTTTTAAGGCTGCTAAATCGGCTTGAACGGCTGCATTAATCAAGTTATTTAAAGTTGCTTCATCTGCAGTATATGTTTGCTGCTTGTAGATAAAGCTAATTGGTTTCAACTGCCCTACCCTATCTAAGCGGCGCTTGTACATGGCTTTTTTAAAGTCATGGAAGTTTGAAAACTTATCATTAGTAATTTTCTTGAGAATAAACTCATCATTAAATATCTTGCCTGTGGCTCTTGCTTCTGCACGATACTTATTAGACAGATAAGAAATAAAGCCTTCATAACCCGTTTCAGCTAATAATTCATTACTCAAGCGTTTAATGCTCAAACTATCTGAAGAACCATGCGGATTAGTTAAACCACTATAATTTGCAACGAATAAATGTTCAAGGTCGTAACCATTTTTGCTAATCTTATTTTTATTACTGTGAAGTCCATGAAGTCCAAGTAAGATATCATTTTCTACCAAGCTATCAAGGCTATCTAGTGTTAGAGATTCCAAATCTTCTGCCCTCAATTGACGAATTCTCGATTCACCGATATCATTTATGCGTTCGATTTTTTTGTAAAACAGGGCTTGATCAGCTTTGGAAAGTTTAACTAAAGCATTTCCTTCTAAGGCTTCCAGGGTATAAATCACATCCATACGCCCTTGAAGATATTCTTTTAAGTCCTCTTGGCTTTTAAAACGTTCTGGGGATAAATTATGAACACGATTATTTGCGTATTTTCCTCCTTCTACTACTGAATAATCTGCATTCGTATTGAGTGCGAAAATCTGATTCGTTGCTGAAGTAGTAGCTTGTAGTAGGCCTTGGGCATAGACTTCTGCTCCAAAGAATTCTCTACGACCATACCCGCCAAGATAAACCGTTCCGTCCATGTTGTGTGTCATTTCATGAGTAAAAACAGATTGCCCATAATGAGACAGGGCCTTGTCAATAACATAGTGAACCAAATCCCCCGTTGCATAAGCTCCAACACCGTTTGGTAGGTAGTATTTACCAATTGGTGCGAAGAAGTCTGTCATACGACTAGAAGCACCCTCTCCAAATTTGGGCATCCAATGAAGAGGCTTTCTACCAAAATGCGGAATGTAGTACCCGTCCCATACTGGAATTGGCATATTACCACGACTATACATTCGATTTTTCACTTCTGGTCTAGCCATTCGATACCAGAAATCAAAATGATCTCCTTGTGTTTTTGCAAAATAGTCTACCAATTTATTGACACGCTCAAGTTCGCTGGCATATTTATCCGGATTCGTGTCTTTAAGTGACATGTCCATATAACGATCATACATACCAAATGACAAGGTAGTCATATTACTAATTATATAAATGCCCTCAGATGTCAAGTTCAACAATGGCAAAATCATTCGGGGGTGGTCGATACGATTAAGCTGGTCATATACTTTATACTTTTCATTCGGCACTTCTTTCGATTGTACTTCTACGATGTAGGCCTTAGTCGCAGACTTAAACCAATCATTTTCATCTAGTTCTGTAAAACGGGTGCGATAAGCACTCAAATACTCACGTAAATTAGCATAACCAGACACTGGAGCAATCCACTTCCTATAGGTTGCAGGATTATTCTTAATTTCCAATGCATTATTACCCATACGACCAAGATTTGCTAACCATTCCAAACTATTCACCTGCCTACCAAAGAAATTTTGGTAGAAAGTTGCCAGTTCCCCAACATTCATCTGGTCAAATTGAATATTATAAAGACGGTTGAGATAGCTTGCTCCTACAAGAATCGCAACAGCATTCTTTTTCATATAATCTTTCATCTGCTCTTTTAAAGGTTCCCTTGTAAAATCACCAGCGACACTTTGAGCAAGTGCCGCTTCAAAGACATCTTGAGCACGATCATGCACTTTCTTAAAGGAATCTTTTAGATATAGTACTTCTAAAATATCATTTTGATATTTTTCAATAGGTTTAAGACTTGGACTATCCGCCTCTATCTCAGGATGGTTTTGAGTAACTTTCCAAACATCTTCTGAAAAGTATTTCAGTCCTTCAACTCTCTTCATGGCTGTTTTGATAACTTCTTCTGGGTTTGTTATAAATTGTTCAGGCGTATAAAGCAATTCTGTGCCGTTTATAATATATTCTTGAATCGTATTATCAGCAAAAGTTGAAGCTGGAGTAATATCTAAATATTCGACTTTTCCGTCTGCATAATTCAAGAGTAGACGATTGATTGCATCCTTATTCTTATAAATGTTTGCAATAACTTCCTTATCTTTCATCGGTACAATCGACACCAATTTCGTTGTAAATAGTTTACTTGAGTTATCAATCTTATTTCCTTGCTTAACAATATATTCACGATTGTAAAATGGCAAGAGTTTTTCAGTATTGCGATAAGCTATTTCGCGATTTAAATCATAGTTAGGTAGAGTACTATAGTCAATCACTTTTGAGCTTTGTCCAAGAGACGTTTTCTTATCGGATAAAGTAGCTGTTATGCCCATTGAACTCACCTTTTCGGCTAGAGCCTCTGCTGAAATCAAATTCAGTTTTTTAGACTTGACATTTGCTGTTGATTTTCCTTCAAGACCATAAATCTCACTTACGCTAATTCCATCTCCTGAACCATTTAAAGTAGATCCATTCGTAACAGGAATCGTCGATACAATTCTAGTAAGAACTGCACGCCCAGCACTACCACTAATTGCTCCAACCCGACCACCACCTTTATTAGCTAATGTCCCTTCAACATAAACATCGGAAATATTCACATTATTTGTAGCTACACCTAGAACACCACCAAAATATTGTTCTGCTTTTACCTTCGTATCAATCCTCACATTAGCATGCACTTTTTCAAGATTACTATTGCCAATTATTCCTATCACACCACCCGATTTCATTTCTGTATTGGTTGCTGTTGTGGAAATTTTCATCTTAAGGTCAATATTACGAATATTTGTATTAGTTTGGGCAGAATAAACTAAGCCTGCTACATTATGAGGAGCTGTAATACTACCAGCAAGTGCAACATTTTCAATATTTGTTCCACTTGCCTGATTAACAAGACTAGCTACATTAGCTTTTGATGATTGAATATTAACATCAGCTAAATTAAGGTTCTTTATATTCGCATTTTCTGTTGTATCAAAAAGAGGTGCCTTCAAGTTGTAAATCGTATAATTTTCACCATCATGTAAACCGTTTAAAGTCCCCGTAAAAGGTACTGTTACATAGTTTGCACCTGCATCTTCAATCTCTTCAGCATTCAAGTCAGCTCCTAAAGTAAACGTACCACTCGGATTATTGTTTATTGAATTTATCAAATCTTTGAAAGAAGTATAAATTCCATTTTGTGCTGGTGCGATTTTAGCAACCGTAAAACTGTAATTATCCTCATAATAGCCCTCCTCATTACGCTGAACAAGATTAGGGTGACTAGCTATTACTTTAAAACTATTACCTTCAGCCACAATTTCTTTGATTGGCAATTGAACTTCCTTACCACTTTCTGATATAAAACTAGCAAAATAATCATTAATTGAGCCAACTTCTGCTAAACTGATAACTTTTGTTTTAATCCCATTTCGATAAGTGTAGAGTGTTAAATTGCTTAAATTTTTCAATTCAATCTGTTTTTGCTCTAAGATAAATGTTTCAACTTTTGAAAGTGTTTCACTTGCATTTTTATCTAAATTTATATATTCAAAAGTAGTTTTTAGTTGATATTCAACATCATAGTCTAAGCCTGAAATTTTAATTCCAGATAAATTTTCTTTAGAAAGTTTAACTTCTTTAACCAACTTATCTCCTGAATAAATTTGGGCAGTTGCAGAAATAAATGTAGCATCTGGGTCAATTAAATGATACTCCACTAGAACTGATTTTTCTTTTTCTTTTTTCTCCAATGTCTGCAATTCCAAAATTGGTTTGCTAGGCATATTTTCAAGTGCCACTTCTGCCTCTTCAAGTTTTTTAAGGCTTTCCTCTGCTTTTTCCTTAGCTTGAGTAATAGCTTCCGAACTAGCTGTTTGATCTTCAATGACAGCCTTTGCCTCAGCTAGAATCGCAAGGGCTTTTTCTTTTGCCGCTTGATAGGTTGCTAGACTTGCTGGGGTTTTTTTATTAGTATCAACTTCTTTTTGTATGCCTTTATCTAACTTATCAACAGCTACCATCAACTCAAGTGGTTCTAAAGGTTTCGTAACTGTTAATTTTTCCTCGCTTAAAGCTTCACGGTGTTTTTCAGATTCAGGTTTTTCAGACTCTAGAGATGGGGCAGGAGATACTTCTTCTTCAGTTGCAACTGGTTTTTCTTCTTTTGGGTTAGTTTCTTCTGCTACAACATTGGGTCTTACTTCTTCTGTCGCTGTCGTTTCAGTTGCTTTTTCGGATGCAACTTCCTTATTAGTTTCTGTATTTTCTTCTTTTGGGTTAGCTGCTTCTGCTACAACATTGGGTCTTGCTTCTTCTGTTGCTGTCGTTTCAGCTGGTTTTTCGGGTGTAACTTCCTTATTAGTTCCTAGGTCTTCTTTTGGGTTAGTTTCTTCTGCTACAACATTGGGTCTTACTTCTTCCGTCCCTGTCGTTTCAGTTGCTTTTTCGGATGCAACTTCCTTATTAGTTTCTGTATTTTCTTCTTTTGGGTTAGCTGCTTCTGCTACAACATTAGGTCTTACTTCTTCCGTCCCTGTCGTTTCAGTTGCTTTTTCGGGTGCAACTTCCTTATTAGTTCCTAGGTCTTCTTTTGGGTTTCTTGCTTCTGCTACAACATTGGGTCTTACTTCTTCTGTCGCTGTCGTTTCAGCTGGTTTTTCTGGTTTAACTTCCTTATTAGTTTCTGTATTTTCTTCTTTTGGGTTAGCTGCTTCTGCTACAACATTAGGTCTTACTTCTTCTGTCCCTGTCGTTTCAGCTGGTTTTTCTGGTTTAACTTCCTTATTAGTTTCTAGGTCTTCTTTTGCTTTAGCTACTTCTGCTACAACATTGGGTCTTACTTCTTCTGTCACTATATTTTCAGCTGGTTTTTTCGGTTTAACTTCCTTATTAGTTTCTAGGTCTTCTTTTGCTTTAGCTACTTCTGCTTCAACATTGGGTCTTGCTTCTTCCGTCCCTGTCGTTGCAGCTGGTTTTTCTGGTTTAACTTCCTTATTAGTTTCTAGGTCTTCTTTTGGGTTAGCTGCTTCTGCTACAACATTGGGTCTTACTTCTTCTGTCGCTATCGTTTCAGCTGGTTTTTCGGGTGTAACTTCCTTATTTTCTCCAGGGTTTTCTTCTTTTGGTTTGCTTGCTTGCCCTACTTTTTCAATATCTTTATTAATATTTGTTTCAACAATATAACCTACAAAACGATAACCATCAATTTCTCTGATTGTTTCTGGTAAAATTTCTCCATTTGTTAAAGAAAATTCTTGAGTAAAATTGGCAAACAAATTGCTAGTTAAAGCAGATGCTTCTGGAATTACTACTGTTTGCCCCAAGCTAGTTACAAGAAAAACCGTAGCAATCCAAGTTTTTTTCTTGCGGTGCCAATAAAATGCACATACCAAAAATGCTACACCTGCTCCTGCTACTATTATAGACCAGTCTTGCCATATCTTTGGTAAAATTTCTTTTTTATCTGGGCGATAAACCATATAATAAATAGCATCTCCAGATACTTTTTCTGACGGCAAGGAAGTTATAATCGTCTTTTTCTCACTTTCAGTTAATTCTTCCTCGCTAACATAACGATATGTTATATTTGTACGCATAATTTCTTCAGCTTGTGCTATTTCTGGTGCTACAGTAGATAAGAAACTAATTCCTAATAAAGTCGAAGCTACGCCTACCGAGAATTTTCTTATTGAAAAACGGCTGAGCTGCCTATCAAATTTTTTCATACTTATTTTAAATTCCTTTCATTTCAATAAAGGTACAAGGTTCAAAGAAAAGATATTCTACATCTTATTTTATTCTCTAATAAAAAGAAAAAAACTAGCAATATTACAAATAACAGAAAAATAAATTTGTAGTATAGAACTAGCTAGTACTTATAAAAATAATTTCATAAGACATAAGAAATTATTAAAGAAAATTTTAGCTTAATAAATAGTTTACTAAATATAAAAATAAAATGCTAGATAATTTTTAATTTTTGCTAAAAAGATATTAAAAATTACTAACTAGAATTGTCATGCTATTTATGTGCATAAAAATTTTTATCTTCTCATCTTACTCGATATTTTAGCAATTCTTTGATTTAAGATAAGCATATTATAAACAAATTATAAGCAATATGCAATGAAATAACATTGAATAATAGAAATTTTGAATCTTTATAAAATATTTCCTTAAAAATACTTCTTTTAAATCTTATATTTATAAATTCAAATTTTCTTATCTTATTTTTGAAATTAAAAAATATACATTTAAAATTTTAGCTTTCAAAATTAAATTTTAAAATAAATATTAATTACCTAATATATAAATAAGTTTGTAAAGATGGTTACAATATGATAAAATCTTTATATAACACTTTATGGAGCTAGTATGGAGAAAATATTTAATTCAAAAATTTATTCACAGTATAGATTTACAATTATTACAATTTTAGACTTAATGGTTGTTGTATTAGCTACTTGCATAGCCATATTTTTAGATAGATCAATTTATATTCCAGATATGATAAGTTACTATGGAATGAATATTTTATACTTTTTATTCATATCAATTATTGTTTATCTAATTAGTTTCAAGTTGGCAGGTATTAACAAGGCCCTGTGGTCTTATCTCGGCGTAAAAGAAATTATTAATATTTGTATTTCTGTTATTATTGCAGATTTTATTTGTACAATAGCTTATAATTTTATTTTTCCAGAATATTTTTCTAATTTGCGTTTTACATTTTTTGCTCCCTTATTAATTGTTGGGGGTATGATGTTTATGAGAATTTTTTATAAGGCTCTTAATGAAAGTTCACGTTATAAGACTAATACCCTAAGTTATAAAAATACTTTGATTATCGGTGCAGGAGATGCTGGTTATGTTCTACTTAAAGAACTTAATAAAAATAATCGTTTCAAGGCGAATGTGGTGGGGCTAGTAGATGACAATAGAAAAAATTCTACCGTAAATGGAGTTAGTGTTTTAGGTACTACTTATGAATTAGCTAAACTAATAGAAAAATATAATGTTGAATTGGTATTTTTAGCAATACCTTCTATTTCAAAATATGACAAAAATAGAATCCTAAACATCCTAAAAGAATGTAAAAGTATTCAAGTTAAAGTCATGAAATCTGGCTTGTCTCTATTGGAGGGCGAAAAAATTACTAGACACATAGATGATGTTTCCATAGAAGATTTGTTAGGTCGTGGTGTGGCAAATTTATCCCAAGATGAAATCAAGTCATATTTGCGTAAAAAAAATGTTCTTATCACAGGGGCTGGTGGCTCTATCGGAAGTCAACTGGCTCGTGAAATTTTTAATTTTAAACCCAGCAATCTTATCTTATTAGATATTAATGAAAATGCCCTGTATATGCTGGAGCGAAATTTTGATTTTAAAAAATCACATGACGAAAGTTTTTCAGAGGTAAATTATATTTCTGAAATTGCCAGCATTCGTGATAAAAAAGCCCTGTTAGAAGTCTTTGACAAGTATAAACCTGATGTAGTCTTTCATGCGGCCGCCCACAAGCACGTGCCACTCATGGAAAGACGACCTAAGGAGGCTATAAAAAATAATGTTTTTGGAACAAAAAATGTTATGGAGATAGCTATTCAAAAAGAAGTTGAGAGATTTATTATGATTTCTACCGACAAGGCTGTTAATCCAACTAATGCTATGGGGGCATCAAAACGTCTTACAGAAATTATTTTACAGGCTAAGGGTAACAAGTATAAAACTAAGTTTGCAGCAGTTCGTTTTGGTAATGTTTTAGGCTCTAACGGTTCGGTAATACCAATATTTAAAGAGCAAATCAAAAAAGGTGGACCTATAACTATAACTCACCGCAACATAATTCGCTACTTTATGACTATACCAGAAGCATCGCAATTAGTCTTGCAAGCTGGTTATTATGCAAGCAGTGGAGAAATTTTCCTACTCGATATGGGCGAACCTGTAAAAATTATTGACTTGGCTACCAACTTAATCAAACTTTCAGGTTTAGAACCCTACAAAGATATAGAAATAGAAGAAATAGGTTTAAGACCCGGAGAAAAAATGTATGAAGAGTTGTCCCTAGACTATGAAAATAGTGAAAAAACTGCCAACAATATGATTTTTAAAAATACAACTTTGAATATTGATGAAAAAGCATTAAATAGTAAGTTAGAAAAACTTGAAGAAATTGTTAATTCAGGAACAAACGAAGAAATAAGAGATTATTTATTCGAGGTGATTAATTCCTATAGTGGATAGGAGGTAGAAAATGGATAATGATAACAGAAAAACCTTGGTAGTAATACCAGCCTTAAATCCCACAAGTTCATTAATTGACTATGTGGAGGAGTTAATAGATTACGGTTCTTTTGATGTCTTGGTTATAGATGACGGTAGCAAAGCAGAAACAAAAGCAATTTTTAATAGACTTAATATTATGAAAAATTGTAGAGTTTTATCCCATGCCAAAACTTTAGGCAGGGGACGTGCTTTGAAAAACGCCTTTAATTATTTTTTAAATTTACCAAATCTAGATAATTATATCGGTCTAGTTACTTCTGACTCCGACGGTCAACATATAGTAGAAGATGTTGTCAAGGTTGCCTTGGAAATGAAAAAAAATCCTAATAACCTAGTTTTAGGGTCTAGAAATTTTAATGTCTTTAGTCTACCCCAAAAAATAAAATTTGCTAATAAGGTTACAAGTTTAGCCTTTAGAAATTTATATGGCAGAAATATAGCTGATACTCAGACAATTCTAAGAGGGCTACCTAAAAATATGGTTGCCCTTATGATTGATGTAGAGGGCGAACGTTTTGACTATGAAACAAGAATGCTAACTAAGGCTATTGCAGAAGATATTAAAATAACAGAAATTGAAATAGAAACAGTCTTTAATTATTCTAATGTAGAAAAAAATTTCAATCCAATTTTTGACCTTATTAGTATCTGCAAGGTTATTTTACTACCATTTTTAAAATTTTCTCTAGCCAGTCTAAGTGCCTTTCTAGTAGATATTTCTTTATTTAGGGTATTTTTAACGATTTTAGTATTCTTGGGTGTAAAAAAAGGCTATCTATTAATACTGCTAACTACTTTCTTAGCTAGGGCAATTTCATCCTTTATCAATTTCTTAATCAATAAGAATTTAGTTTTTAAACAGGAGAAGAATATCAAGAAAACTATTTATAAGTATTATACTATTTCCCTTTCAAAAATTTTCCTTTCATCATTTCTAGTTTATTTATTGTGGAAGTGGACGTCAGGTTCAGAGACTGTAATAAAAATTATAATAGATACAATTTTATTCTTCCTAAGTTATAGACTACAATATACTTGGGTATTTAAAAATATAAAAAATAAAAAGTAGGTTGTGTATGGCAAAGAAAAAAATCAAAACAAATGCAATGCGTTTTTTAGATGAACATAATATCACTTATAACCATTATGAATTTGATGCAAGTAGTCAAGAAGCTCGCACTGGTTTAGGTGTTGCTAAAATAATTAATAAAGATTATAGGCAGGTATTCAAAACTATTTTGACAACTGACGTCAAGGGGAATAATTTTGTTGCAGTTTTAATGAGTGATGATAATATTGATTTTAAAAAATTAGCCAAAGAGGCTGGGGTAAAAACACTGAGTATGCTACCCCTAAAAGATTTAAAAAATACAACGGGTTATGAAAAGGGGGGTTGTTCTCCCCTTGCCATGAAAAAATCATTTCCAACCTTTGTTGATAAAAAATGTCTTGATGTAGAAACTATTATCGTATCAGCTGGCAAGGTCGGTCATCAGGTAGAAATAAGAGTAGCAGTTTTGGAAAATTTAATTTCGGCAAAAGTTGTTGATATAGCTAAATAAAAAAGGCAGCTTAGCTTTGAACTTTTAAATTCTAGGAGAATTTTTTATGTCAATGCTAAGACTTGCCTTTTTTCTTTTTAAATTTAATGTATAGAGAACATAAAATTATAAAAATACTAGCAATAATTATTAAAAAAGGTATCATTGTTAATAGGTCTATTTCTTTTTTGAATATAAAACTATATGACAATTCTAAGATAATAGCTAGTGTATTGATAAGGAAAGAGTATATAAAAAATTTTTTTATTTTATTCTTCATAATAAGTCCTCTATAAAGAAAAATTTTTAAAATAACTTACACATAAAATTATAAAAATATCTTTGTGTTATTTTTAAAATTATGTTATAATTAAAAGGTAATCTATTTTTAAAATATATAAAGTAAAAAATTCTAAAAAGATGAAATTTAATCGTCTTTTTTATTTTTTTGCTCAAATGTGTATTTTCTAAAAAACATAAGTACAATAAACATTATTGACAATATTATTTTTGTTTTAATGTCATTATATGGTAGTGTCCATAATAATATTAAAGTTGTTAAAATTAGAACTATATAAATTATAGTGTGTAATTTATTCGTAGAAAATCACCTCTTATTTGCTGATTTTTTTAAAAGTTGTAGAAATTAATTTTAAATTTATTTTTTAGAATATAAGTGTGTGGCTAGATGTAAAAAATAATTTTAAAACTATCAAGATTAATTATAACACTAATAATATGGCAAAGATAGACTAGTATTAAAAAGTTTTAAATAAGATTATTTTTTTATTAGTTAGGAAAATAAAATTAAATTGAAAAAAGACGACTATTTATCGTCTTTTATTTTGTTTATAATAATTAGTGTATTTATTAATAATGCTAGTGATAGTAATATATAAAATATTATGTAAATTATTTTTAAAATTTATATAAAGGAATTTATTAACATAGAATGATAGTATAATTATTTATCCTTTTTTAATAGTAAAATTATATACTGACCTACTAATATTATTATAGATAATGCAATTCTATATATTATATTATTAAAAGGAAGTATCCAAACCAATAATATTAAAAATATTAGTATTAAAAATATTAGTATTTTGTTTTTTATATTTTTATCCATGCCATCTTACTTCTGCAATCCCAAAAGGATAATGAACTTTCATATATATCCCACCTGGTACAGGAGTCCAAACTCCTAGTATTTGCAATGCTACCAGTATTCTAGCACTAGAAATAAATACACCGGCAATTATTGTTCCTGTAGCAACTGCTTTATTTAATGTTGTTTTAGATAACCATATATCCATTCCCCACCAATAAAAATCAATAGCGTCTATACCTTCAGCATAACGAAGATAAGCTCCCTCTTTTAAATTTGGGGTAGATGTAACTTTTACTTTTTTAGATAAATATTTTATTTGCTCATTATCAGATATAATAAGATTATTTAATCTTTTATTTGTTTCTGAAATTTTTGATTCTAAAAAATTAAGTTCTTCCAAAGATAAATTTTTATCTTTATCAAATTCGAAAATTTTTTTATCTTTATTAAATTTAACGTATTTATCTAGTTTTTTAATGATATAATTTTCATCTATTGATGACGGTAATTTCTCAGCCTTAGCCACATTATTATAATTGCTAACTAAAGCAGAAATAGGTGTAACTAATAGACTTGAAGCTAAAATTGCCGATAAAAATTTTTTGTGTTTCCTAATTTTTATTCCCTCCTTTATTTTTTATTTAATATATTTATTTGCAAGAAAATATATTTTAAAATATTTTACTACTAAGATATATCTTACACCTTAATCATAGCATATAAAACATTATAAAACAAGGAAAAAAAGACTGAAAAACACTTCTATATTCATGAAAAACAGCACTCTGTTTAATTAAGATAAAGACTTAAATAATACAGGAAAATTAACATCAGATTATAAAATTTTCATGACTATTAAATTAAATCAAAATTATATAGTACACTTTTCAAATTAAACTGTATTAATTAAAAAATTTTTTAGTTTAGATATTTAGGGAGTTAAAAATATTTTTCATTAAAAAAGACGACTACTTGTCGTCTTTTTTTCTTTTTTTTATATATATAAGTATTTTTATAAATGTATATATCCCTAATATATAAAACAAAACTTGGATATAAAAATACAACACCCCTAAAAATAAAGTTATATTATTCATCATATTTCCCTCATTTATTTTTTATTTAATATATTTATTTGCAAGAAAATATATTTTAAAATTATTTTTTACTAAGATATATCTTACACCTTAATCATAGCATATAAAACATTATAAAACAAGGGAAAAAAGACTGAAAAACACTTCTATATTCATGAAAAACAAGCATCTGTTTAATTAAGATAAAAACTTAAATAATACAGGAAAATTAACATTAGATTATAAAGTTTTCATGACTATTAAATTAAAGCAAAATTATATAGTACACTTTTCAAATTAAACTGTATTAATTAAAAAATTTTTTAGTTTATATCTTTATAATAGTTAAAAGTTTTACAAATAAAATTATTTTTATATGCTAGTTAGTATAAAAAATAAGAGCCTCTTAGTCATTGTTTTTGTATGCTTTTATAATATTTTTTAATTTATTTATTATAAGAATTGTACCTAGTATAATATAGAATATAGATGATATTTTTTTAATAAGTATAATCCCTATAAAAAATTATTTATTATAAATACTATATTCAATAAAATTAAGATATAGAAAATTAATTTTTTAGTCAAAGCAAGCTCCAAGATCCTCCCCTTATGAATAAATTATTAATATTTTAAATAGTCTACTACTTCTATTTATCTTTTATATAGCATATAAAATATTATATTAAAGAATATATGGCATTATAAACTAGGATTTGATTTCAAAAATATGAAAATTTTTAATATATGTTTATTTTTCATTGCTCAAAAAGATGAAAATATTAATTTTAATATAAAAACGATTATTTAATAGTCTTTTTATAAAGTATTTATAAAATTAATATAAATTTTTCTAAAATATTATTATATAATTTTAAAAATTTTACCTTAATTTTTCCTAGATAAAAAAAATATAAAATGTTATAATAGCCTTTAGAAAAAATTTAGGAGCTGTTTATGCGAAAATTTATTTCAAAAATTTTATTACTTGTAGTTACGATAATTTGGGGTATGGCCTTTGTTTGGCAAAATATTGCAAGTAAGGTGCTAGGCGGTTTTACGATTGTAGGACTAAGAGCCTTGATTGCCCTCTTATTTTTAATTTTAGTAGTTGTCATCTTGCCAGACTTGTACAGAAGTCAAAATCCTAAAATTAAAATAGCAAGTTTTAAAAATCAAAATCTAATTTTATCTCTAGCTTGCGGTTTGGCTTTATTTTTTGCCATGTGCATTCAGCAGTTGGGAATAGCCCACACTACGGCTAGCAAGGCAGGTTTTATATCAGTTCTGTATATTTGCATAGTACCCATCATAGGAATTTTTTTAGGGCATAAAATTAATAAATATTTTCTAATAGGTTTGGTCATGTCGGTTGTGGGGCTGTATCTTTTATCTATTAAGGGAGATTTCACTTTAGAATACGGGGATTTATTAGTTTTGATTAGTGCCTTTTTATTCGCTGTTCATATCCTTATTATTGACTATTCAGCAGTGAGAGTAAATTCTATGTTTTTATCAATAGGCCAATTAATTGTTGTTGCTATCCTAAGTCTAATAACAGGATATTTTTTAGAAGGTTTTGTAATGGCTGATATTATATTGGTACTACCGCATCTTTTAGCCCTGGGAACTTTATCAAGTGGTGTAGCCTACACCTTGCAGATAATAGGGCAAAGAGAAATACCAGCCCACACAGCCTCATTAATTATGAGTTTAGAATCTGTTGTTGCCGCACTCGGTGGTGTTTTTATACTGGGTGAAGTTCTTACGACAAAAGAAATTATTGGAATGCTATTAGTATTAATTGGAATAATTATTTCTCAAAAGAGGTGATATATATGAAAAAATTTTTAAAGATACTTTTTTTTATATTTTTAAGTTTATTAATTTTATTAGCTGGTGGCGTAGGCTATTTAACCTTAACAGAATACAAACCTGCTGATGTAGAAAAAATTACTTTAGCAGGTAGGAGTGAAGAAAAATTTTCCTTGAACAGAGAATACAAGGTCTTAGACTGGAATATTGGTTTTGCTGGTCTTGATAAGGACGAAGATTTTTTTATGGACGGTGGCACAAATTCTTTGCCCATAGACAAGGCTCACGTAGAAAATAATTTAGAAAAAATAAAAAATTTAACCATAAAAGAAAATCCTGACCTGGTATTTTTCCAAGAGGTTGATGAAAATTCTAAACGTAGTTTTGGCATTAACCAAGTAGACTACTTTAATAAAAATTTACAAGGTACGGCTGCTTTTGCCTATAATTATAAGGTCAAGTATGTTCCCTATCCCTTCCCACCCCTAGGAAAAATTAACAGTGGAATTTATACAAATTCTAAATATAGCCTAGAAAATTCAACTAGGTATCAACTACCAGTTCCCTTTAGCTATCCAGTAAGAGTAGCAAATCTAAAGCGAGCTTTTACTGCTTCTTATGCCAAGATTGAAGGTAGTGATAAAAACTTAGTTTTAATAAATGTACACTTTGAAGCCTATGACAGTGATAATGAGGGTAAGCTAGCCCAAACAAAAAAAGTTTTTGAATTTTTAGAACAAGAATATGCTAAGGGCAACTATATTATTTTAGGGGCAGACTTTAACCAAGCCCTGAACGATATTACAGAAGAAGAATTAAATTCCATACCCGAAAATTTATGGCGACCTAAAAAATTTGATTTAGAAGGCCTAAGTAAAAATTTCAAATTATATTACGATAAAACTAAGCCAACAGCAAGATTATTAAATCAAGCCTACAATAAAAATAATAAGGGAACTTATACCTATACAATAGACGGGTTTATAGTAAGTAATAATGTAAAAGTAAAATCTGTTCAAACTATTGATGAAGATTTTCAAAATAGCGACCACAATCCAGTAGTATTAAAATTTGAATTAGAAAATCAGGCTAGATAAATTATTTTTATCTGATCTTATAAAAATTAATTATATTTAAAATAAAATCACTATTTATAGTGGTTTTATTTTTTAATATTTATGTAGATTTGATAAAATTTAAAAGTAAATTGCAAAGATTGATAGAAATTTAGTTTTTTATTATAATATAACAATATATGTAGTAATAAAATTAAGAATAGATCACTAGCTAGTCTTGTAAAATTTAAAATTAATTTAGTTATAAATTTTATATAAATCTTAAGGCTAAATATTTTATAATTAAAAATACACAAAAGATGTTTAGTTAATTGAATTATAATTTATAACAAGCTTTTGCTTTTGTAAATAAGGAGGTAATTCTAAAAATGAATAAGAGATATAATAGTATATAACTTTTTGCAGGAGCAGGAGGTTTGGCTTTAGGTTTGGAACAAGCAGGATTTTAGCATATTGGCTTAGTATAGTATGAAAAAAATTATTTTCTAGTTTTTTATTTCATTACTATTTGGTTTAATCTTTTCATTATGTTTTATATTATCTTCAAGCATACTGATCTCCTTTTGTACCCTAATTTTAAAATTCTATATTTTAGTTAAATTGTTTTAATATTAAAATAATATTAAAAAGTAATAATCTTATTTTATCATTTTTAAATTTTTTTCATATTAATTATAAGATGTTTAATGAAAAAATTTTTAAATAAAAATAAGCTAGCCTTACTAACTAGGTTATTAATAATTTGAAATTTTAAAATAAAGTGATTAAAAATATTTATGTTTTACTACCGCTCGATTTTTGAATTTATTTCTTATAAATTCAGTAGTATTAATTATATATTCCGTTAATATTTCGACTTTTCTTCCAAAATTCAACATAGTAAAAATCTTCTTTGTCAAGTCTTTGTTCTATTATTTCTTTTATTTTGCCTTCAATCATTATTTTTTACCACTATAAAAATTAATATTTTACTTTTTCTTTTTATATAAAATGTCTATAACTATTTTATATAATTATTTTTCTTCTAAGCTATCTTTTACAATTTCTTCAGCATCGGCAATAAAAGATATTATATTCCATTTTTTAGTTTCTTCGGGGTATTTTTCTGCAAGAAATTTATATGCATCAATAAATTCATATGATGGTTTTTCTTGAGAAATATCATCAGAAATCTCGGATAATGTTCCATATTCATCTCCACTCATTTCTATCTTCATATACTCAATAAATTCCTTAAAAGAATCATCATTCTCTAAAATCATTAATTTCATTTCATTCCATATTTTTTCTATTTTATAATCCCAATCTGTATTTTCTCTTTCTTTTGCAAGTTCTTTGAATTTATCTTTATCAAACATTTTATTTCCTCCATGAAACACTATATTAAGTGTCCTTTCGCATATTCAACTTCCTTTAATATTTCTTTTCGATTATTTTCATCAATCACTCTATTAGCTCTTTCTAATATTACTTGTAATAATTCTTTACTTTTTGTTTTTTCAATAATATCCTCAAAAACTTCGCTCATCCAAAACAAGGTATAATCATCACATTTATTTTTTACAAATTCTATGGTCTCATTTATATCTTCTGTTAAAATTTCAACTTCTTTTTTCCAACATTCAACATAGTAAAAATGTTCTTCGTCAAGTCTTTGTTCTAGTATTTCTTTTATTTTAGTTTCAATCATTATTTTTCTCCTCTTAAATTTAATAAATTATTATTTCTTGTTAGTTCTTTTAATAGGTTGTTTGTTATCAGAAAAAATAGTAGATACTTTACCGTTGGTTCTCTTCACAACAACTCTAACACCTTTCCACATCCCATACATATTATGACCATCTTTAACCTTCTTATTACTCTTTAAAGCTGCTACATGTTCTCCAGCTTTTTGTATATCTTTAGCTGCCCACGACTTTGGAAACCATGTTTGCCCGTTATTTTTACTTTTGTCTTTTTTCTTATGGCCTTCTACATTTCCAACTCTAACACCATTTGGATAAGTCTTTACTATATTATACTTTATTCCATATTTTTTAATAGTTTAATGTTATCTTCACCGTGTCCTCCACTTGCCATTCTAAAAGGACTTTTCTTTGGATTAGGACTATTTATATTCTTAAATGTCCCCTCATTAGAATGTACTAAGGCATAATCACTAACTTTTCGCCTGCTTCCTTTTGTATTTAAATATAAACCACTTCTACTTGTTCCCATTCACTTTTCCTTGCTTCATTCTTGATGTCCAGCATTCAAAATTTATAAATTCAACATCCTTGTAAAAATCTTTAAAAACATATTCTGGTCTTGTTCCATTTACAATAATTTGTTTAGGTTTTAATCTTTTAATCATCTCTTTTAAACCTTTCTTAAATCTATTTTTTTCTTCCAAACTTCTAATACAAGCAACTGTGCTTATTGCATATACCGACTCTTTTTCTAATCCTAAAAATGCAAACTCAAAAGTCCTTTCATCACCCCATCTAACATTCGGAATGACTTTTATACCCTTGCTTTGAAAATAATAACCAACTGCTCTATTTAAATAAACATTTGTCAGCTGTAAACATAAAGACATGTCAATATACAATGAAAAATCTGGAGAAATAATTCCTCCGAAATCACTAAGCAGATGAAAATATTTATCTATATCTGATAAAATTCTCCTAAAAGTAAGATCGTGCATATAAAAATGTACAAACACTTTTTTCCTATCTTCTTCAGATATTTTCTTGACTTTATCAAAAGGAACAATATCCTTCGGAATCTCTATTAAATCTTTTTTAATTATAGGAATTTCCCATCTACCATGAAATTCAGCACCATTTACTAGATATGCTACAAAACCATCATCGACTACTGTCTTAGCTATAATAATCACCTTCCTTTTATAAAATTACTTTTAAGCTAATTTCCAGTAATATAATTAAAAAATATAAAAGCATCTTAGCTTTTTTCTAACTTGTCAATTTAATTTTAGGTATACCAATTTTGGTACACCTAAAATTTTAATTATTGTCTAGCTACTTCTTTTTTTATAGCATCATAAGTTGCATTAAAGACTAAATCTATTAACCAAGTATTAAATGATTGATTTAAATAATTCTTCTTTCCCTCGTGAAATGCTTTATAAATTTCTACATTTGAAGTTACTCTTCCTGAAATAATTTCATTTATTATTTTAGAAAGTTCATCTTTAGCATTTTGTTCATCAGAACCCCTAATAGCATTCCTATATTTTTCATATTCTTTTACTTCTTCTTGAATTTCTTTAATATCATCAATAACCCTATCAGTATTTGTAAATTCGACTGATCCCCAAACTTTATGAAATTCATCTAATATATTAGACAACTTATCCAAGTCTGGAACAGGAATACCTACAGCCGTTTGTACGGGAAGTGGTTTTAATTCTGAATCGGCATTAGTTAAATAAATGCTTGTATTTTCTTTAACCTGTAACCTATAACTATCCAAATCTATATTTGAATATAATTCGTAAGAAAAGTCTTCAGTTTTAACTTTGGGCAATTTTGCTAGAAGATTTGTTAAAAATATTCCTAATTTTTCCCAATAGGTCTTACTATCTTCCATCAAGACTGATAAAAAATTATATGTTCTTACGAAGCTTTTAGCACTACTCTTAAATTCAATTCTGTCATCTAAGTCTAGTTCTTTAAATTTTTCTACACAAGTATCAATAATTTTATCAATTTTACTTCTATAATCTTCTTTTAAGAATATTTCAATAAACTCATTTACACTTTCTTCATTATATATTTCAAATTCATCTAGCCTATCTGTTAAATCATTAAGTTTATTAATATCAGTTTCCCCGGATAATATTGTCCCTTTGTAATAAGTATCAAAAGCTTTAGCTATATCTTCTGACTTGTTGGCAAAATCAAGTACAAAAACTTCTGATTTCCCAGGATAAAATCTATTTAGTCTAGACAAGGTTTGTACGGCTTTTACATCGGTAAGTATCTTATCCACGTACATAGTTTGTAATAGGGGTTCATCATAACCAGTTTGAAACTTATTTGCAACTACTAAAATTCTGTAAGGATCAAGCTTAAATTTTGACTCTATCTCGTTACTTGCAAAACCGTTAATTCCACTTTCTGTTAAAATTTTTCCTCCGTATTCTTTTTCTCCAGAAAATGCAATAACAGCCTTATAAGGACTTTTTCTTTTTTTCATTTCTGAGTCAATTGCATAATAGTATTCTATTGCTCTTTTAATATCCTTAGCTACAAGCATAGCTCTTGCTAGCCCGCCCATTTTTTTACAAACTACATTGTGAAAATGATCAACAATAACTGTTGCTTTTTTACTTATAGCATATTCATTAGATTCCACAAATGTTCTCAATAATTTTTGTGATTTCTTTTTATCAAATTCTGGGTCGTCTTCAGATGTTTTTATTATCTTATAATAACTACTATAGGTCGTATAATTCTTCAACACATCTAAAATATAGCCTTCTTCAATAGCCTGTTTCATTGTATATGTATAATGAGCTGTAAAACTTCTTGTGCCATCTTCATTTAATATAGGATTACCTAAGTAATCTGTCATAGGTTTTCCAAATAATTCTAAAGTCTTATTTTTTGGCGTTGCTGTAAATGCATAATAGCTTGCATTGCTAGCCATTTTTTTACCTTCAATCAAGGCTATAATTTTATCTTCAATATCTTCACTTTCTTCTTCAGTTCCAGATAAAACAATATTCATTTTTGATGCAAGACTTCCATTCTGACTTGAATGTGCTTCGTCAATGATAATAGCAAATTTCTTAGTTTTTAAATCACTGCTGATTGTATCGAGTAAAAATTGGAATTTATGCACAATTGTAATGATAACAGCTGTACCTTTCTCAAGTAAATTTCTTAATGTTTTAGAATCTTTTGCCCAACCTACCGTACTCGAAACTTCCATAAACTGTTTAATTGTATTTCTTATTTGCTTATCCAAATTTACCCTATCTGTAACAACGATAATAGAATCAAAAACTTTTTTATCTTCATCGTTTCTAAGTTCTGTTAATTGGTGGGCAAGCCAGGCGATAGAGTTAGATTTTCCGCTACCTGCACTGTGTTGAATTAAGTATCTTTTCCCTACTCCGTCTTTCTTGCTATCTTCAAGTAAGTTCATCACCAAATACAATTGATGGTATCTTGGAAAAATTTGTTTTTGTTTTTTAGTTTTAGTTTTAGAATTAACTTCATCAACAATCTGTACAAATCTTTCTGTGATAATTGATAAAATATTTTTAGTAAGAATTTCTTTCCATAGGTAATCAGTTTTTAAACCATTTGGATTTACGGGGTTACCTGCTCCACCATCATTACCCTTATTAAAGGGTAAAAAGATTGATTTTTTATCATCTAATTTACTACACATCCAAACTTCGCTATCACAAACTGCAAAATGTGCAAAACATTTTTTAAATCTGAACAAAATTTCTTTACTTGATCTATCATTTTTATACTGTTCTATGGCATTTCTATAGTTTTGGTGGGTATAGCTATTTTTTAATTCAAAGGTCATAATAGGCAGACCGTTAATAAACACTGCCATATCCAAGGCTTTTTTAGAAACTTCTTCTGTGTAGGCTAATTGTCTACTTACACTAAAAATATTTTTAAAATACATTTGCTTAGCATTTTCGTTATAAACGCTTGGAAGTGGCATATATAAATCAAAATGAAGATGCTTATATTTCATACCCTTTCTTAAAAGAAGAGCTGTCCCTTTATCTAAAATTTGATTAGATAATCTGGCTAAAAAATTTTCTTTTTCGATACTACCATCTTTAATAGCAAGTGCTTCTAATTTTTCCTTTTGAGTTTCTTTTAAAAATCTAAAAAGTCTAGTTAAATCGAGGGCGTATTTTCTGTCGTAGTCAAAATTACTACCTTCTTCAAAGTCATTAACATTTCTTAAATGATTTACTATTAAAGTTTCTAAGCCTTTTTCGCTTAAATCCATAGTTGACTTCATAAATCATTCTCCTTTCATAAAATTATAAATTTCTTATTCTCTGAGTTTCTCTATCATCTATTTCAAAACTTCCGTCATTTATTTCATTTAATCTTGATATTAATTTTTCAAATAGAGCAAGCATTTTTTCTTTATCTTTTTTTTCTTGTTCAAAATCAAACATATCATCTATATCTTTATCTAAATGGTAGTATGATGAAAACAAATCTTGTATTTCTTGATGTAATTTCATTATTTCTTTATCATTTTTTATTATATCAATTCCATAATCATATGTTTTTGTTTTTTCATCATAATAGCACCACCAAATAGGGCCTGCCCAAATATCAAGCATTATTCTTACTTCTTTTTTCTCCATTATTTTACATCTCCTTTAGGGTATATAGAAATTATCTATTATTCCTATATTTTTCTGGTATTTTTATATCTCTAACATCTATTTTTCCTGTAACTACATCAGAAATTAAACTTTGTTTTAGTTCTTGTAGATTTTGAATTTGACTTTCTAAATAAGCTAATAAGTTATCAAATTTATTTTCTATATTTTTAATTTTTATAACTACTTTTTCTTGAGTATGAATATCTGGATAAAAAAATTCAAAATTATAAAAATCTCTTTGATATAGGTGAATTATTGTAGCCACACCTAAATTTAAATTATTAAACCATTCTTTGAATATATCACTTTTTAATACATAATAAAGATATTCTTTAGTAACAATAGTGTCTTTAAAAAATTCTATTTTCATAATTCCTGAATTAAGTGTAGCTTTTTCTTTTAAATTTTTAACAAGTGCCAATTTCCCCACTGTTCCAGCTTTTGTTATCAATAAATCATCATTTTTTATCTGAATATTTTTATTTTGTTCCCACCTGAAATAAGGAACTCGGACACAAGTTTCATAATTTATTTCTCCATTTTTAAAATCAGTTCCAGTAATAAGTAATATTCCCTTATCACTGTATTCACCCGAATTTAAGCCTTGCCAACCAATTCTTCCAAATAAATTGCAAAAATATTTTATTTTAATCTTATTTCCATTTTCTACTTTTATTAATTTATTTATTAGTCTATTTTTTAATTTTTCAATTTTTTTTATCTTCCTCTTCTCCAGCCCCACCAACCTATCAATTTCACCTATCTTCCAATCAAGAAAGTTAGCTATTTGGCTTTGTTCAGATAGGGGGGGAGTTAAAGTAACATAATTTAATAAAGTTTCATTTGTTAGTGTCCATCTATTATCTTTAGACACTCCTTTACCTACTGATTGTAAAGCTAATGAAGTGTATTGTGCTTTAAACCAATAATCATAATATTTTTTATTTAATTTAACTTTATTTCTTAAATTTATATATGCTGGGCTAATAACTCCCTCTATATAAGAAATATTACAATTAGCCCCACTGTATAAATCCATTGGATTTAAAAGTAAATCTCCTTTTTCAACTTTATTGTAATTTGAATAATCAACAGCTATTTGTCCTTTATTATTTGAAATATCCCTTACCTTTACCTTATCCCTTGCTAATGATAAAATAACTGGATTTTCTTTAGTTGATAAATCTTTACTGATATAAAATAATCTTTTAATTTTTTCTGTTCCCCAATGCTCTGGTACTTCTCTTAACCAGGGCAAATTTACTTGCTTATACTTTTTATATCTTTTCATCTAATCCCCTCCAAGATAGATGAAAGTAATCCCTTAGTATTCTTTTCTATTTCTTCAATATCTTTAATAATTTCATCAATATTTCTTAATTCTTTAGGCTTATAAAAATACTTAGTAAAACTTATTTCATAGCCTATTTGTTTTGATTTCATATCAAAAAAGGCATCTTTCTTATATGGCAGTATTTCATTTTCAAGATAGGCTTCAATCCCCCCTTCATAATTAAGGGGAATTATTTCACTATCTTTCAGCTCTTTATTACTTTCTGGATTTCCCTTACTATCAAGGACTATTTCACCATCTTCACTTACCTGTGTCAATAAATCACGAATAAGCCTTTTAGCCTTTGCTGGCAACTTAAGTTTAGAACTTTTAACTTCTTCTTCTACTAATTGCATAAAGTTGTTAAAGCTAGAACTTTCTATTTCTAATACTTTTACTACAATTTCATATAAGGACTTGTCAAAATCTTTTAAGCTATTTAGGGCTTCATCACTAACAAGCATTTTAAGTCTTAATGGCACAAGTACATCTATGGCAATATGACCAAAGTCCTTATTATCAAAGACAAGGCTTTTTTCCTTATCAGCCTTATCAAAATCCAGATAAAGTTTAACTATTTCTTTTCTAATATCTCCTGGAATTTCACAATTTTTACTTCCAAGATTTTTTCTTAAGGCTTCTTTCATATTTCTTGCATCAATTAGCTGGACTTTGCCCTTTCTCCTATCTTCTTTTTTATTGGATAAAATCCAAAGATATGTTCCGATACCCGTATTGTAGAAAAGATTTTCTGGTAATGCGACTATAGCTTCTAGTAAGTCTTGTTCAAAAATATATCTTCTTAAATTACTTGCCCCCTGTCCTGCCCTTCCTGTAAATAAGGAAGAACCGTTGTGAACTTCTACAATCCTACTTCCAAGCCTGGTTTCTGTTTTCATCTTACTAATATTATTGGCTAAAAATAACATTTGGGGGTCTCCTATATCAGGCAGGAATGAAAAACTTGGATTTTCATCATAGTTAATAACAAATCTACTGTCTATTATTTCTTCTTTTTTATTAACTCCGTATGTTTTTAAGTCTGACCTCCAGGCAGTCCCAAAGGGGGGATTAGATAGCATAAAGTCAAAAGTTTCTCCTGCAAACCTATCTTGTGATATTGTAGAACCGAATCGGATATTATCAGCCTGTATACCCTCACCCTTTACCAGCATATCCGCCTTGGCAATGGCATAGGTTTCATCAGAGTTTTCCTGACCGAATAAGTTTATATTAACATTTTTGTCTATCTTCCTAGCAAGTTCTAATATTCTTTGTTCTCCCACTGTCAGCATACCACCAGTACCTGCTGCCCCGTCGTATATTCTATAGGATGTTGAGTCGATTTTATCTTGAATAGGGATAAAGGCTAAGTCGGCAATAAGTTCTACTATATCTCTTGGTGTAAAGTGTCTTCCAGCATCTGTTACATTGGTTTCTTCATTGAACATTCTTATTACTTCTTCAAATAGGGTTCCCATGGAATGATTGTCTAGGGCTTCAATTTTTACTGTGCCGTCTTCATTTAAAACGGGTTTGTTGTTAAAGTTGTATTTTGGATCTACAAATTTTTCTATGAGCATGCCCAGCCTATCTTGCTGAGATAATCTTTCAATTTCATTTCTTATATGAAATTTATCAATGATTACTTGAACATTTGATGAAAAGCCATCTAAGTAGGCTATAAAGTCGTCTTTTAGTGTTTTGCTTCTGCTAACTCCTTTTAGGTCTTTTAGGGTGAAGTCTGCCTTATTTACAAAGTTTTGCCCTGCAACTTGAAATAGGGCTGCATCCATATTGTCTTTTACGCCTAAGTTAATTAGTTCTTTTTTCTTTTTTATTACTTCTTCGTGTTTTTCTTCTAAGACTGCGTCTAGTCTTCTTATTACAAACATAGGTAGTATTATCTTTCGGTAATCTCCTAGGTCGTATACATCTACTAAACAGTCATTTGCTATCCCCCAAATAAATGATTTTAGGGCGTTATATGTTACGTTACTTAACATGTGTTTTCCTCTGCTTTCTTTATGTTTTTAAATTTTTTAATCTATAAATCATGGTTTGATTACTGACAGAATTTTTTGTTACTTTTTTATTCCTAAGTCTTTTAATGAAATTGTGATTTTTAATATTCTTTATATCGCATTATTTATTTTTCTTTTCTTCAATTTCATCAAGTAATTTAATTATCCTTTCCCAGTCTTCTTTACCTGCACCAATATCTCTTGCCTTCCTAAGTGCCACTCTTACAATATCATTTTCCATAATATAATCAGGTAAGTCTGGAGATACGGTATTATCTTTTGCATGTGCTGCCATATCAAAAAGATAATTTTTTTCATCTTGATTTAATTCTAAAGCATTAGAAATTTTTTCAATTTTTTCTCTGTCGGGTGGATATCTCCTTGATTTTTCAATATCACTCATATAAGCTGGTGCGATATCTAATATTTCAGCTAGTCTCCTTAAATTAATCTTCTTTTCCTCTCGTCTTTGTCTAACGAATTTTCCAAATCTTTCGTCCATGTTTTCCTCCTTATAATAAATAAAAATTAAATGCTTGTTAGCTTTTACCTAACATTATACTAAAATTATTTTCCTTTGTCAACTTTAATTAAAAAAGAGTTTTATTCTACTTCTTTTTACTTAACTAGCTTGCCTTAAAAGTAAAATTGTTTTAGAAGATGTTTGTATATTATTCTTTGCTTTCCAAAATTCATAAGCTTTTTAAAATAAAAATAACCTAGCCTTAGTAACTAGGTTATTAATAATTTTAAATTTTAAAATGAAGTAACTAAAAATATTTATGCTCTACTCCCACTCTATCGTGCTTGGTGGTTTTGATGTTATGTCGTAGACTACACGATTTACGTGGGCTACTTCATTTACGATACGGGCTGAAATTTCTTCTAGAACTTCAAATGGAATATGTGCCCAGCTAGCTGTCATGCCGTCGATACTTGTTACAGCACGAACTACTACTGTGTAGTCATAGGTACGCACATCTCCCATTACTCCAACTGAACGAATGTTTGGCAGGGCTGTGAAATATTGCCAAATCTCACTGTCTAAACCTCTTTTTGCGATAACATCACGCAGGATAAAATCACTGTTGCGAACTATTTCTAATTTTTCTTCGGTTACTTCTCCAAGAATGCGAATACCTAGCCCTGGTCCTGGGAAGGGTTGACGCCATACTATCTCACGTGGTAGACCTAGGACTTCTCCCAAGGCACGAACTTCATCTTTGAATAGGGTATTTAGGGGTTCGATAAGTTCAAATTTCATATCTTCTGGCAGACCGCCTACGTTGTGATGTGATTTGATAGTTTGGGCAGTCTTTGTTCCAGATTCTATTACGTCGGTATAAAGTGTTCCTTGGGCAAGCCAAGGTACGTCATCTAATTTTGCACATTCTTCATCAAATACATAGACAAATTCATTACCAATAATTTTACGTTTTTTCTCTGGGTCGGCTACGCCTTTTAATTTTGATAAAAATCTTTCGCGTGCATCTATTTTCATTAAATTCATTTCAAATTTTTTGCCAAAAGTTTCCATTACACTTTCCGCTTCTCCCTTACGCAACAGACCGTGGTCAACAAACATACATATTAATTGGTCGCCTATTGCTCTGTGTAATAAGGCTGCAACTACTGAAGAATCTACTCCACCTGACAAGGCACAAAGCACCTTATCTTTTCCAACTTTTTCTCTTATTTTTACAATATTTTCTTCAATAAAGGCTTGCATTGTCCAGTCAGCTTTACAAGCACAGACATTACGCACAAAGTTTCTTAGCAAGTCGTAACCATATTCTGAATGGCGTACTTCGGGATGGAATTGGAAACAATAAAAATTACGTTTTTTGTCTTGTGCCGCTGCTATTGGGCAGTTGTGGCTAGATGCTACTATTTCAAAACCGTCTGCAAGTTTAACCACCTTGTCTGAATGGCTCATAAGAACAGTTTGAGTATTTGGCGTATCTTTAAATAGTACGGCATCCTCTTTTACATTAATTGGGTGAGCTCCGTATTCACGACTTGTTGCTGATTCGACTTTACCACCAAGTTTGTGCTGCATAAGTTGCATTCCGTAACAAATTCCCAGCACTGGTATTCCTAAATTAAATATTTCGTCATCAAGAGTCATAGAATTTTCTTCATATACTGAATTAGGACCGCCGGATAAAATAATTCCCTTGGGATTAAGTTCTCTTATTTTCTCGATTGATATTTCCTTGTCATGAAGTTCAGAATAAACTCCAAGTTCACGAACACGGCGAGTAATAAGTTGGTTGTATTGACTACCAAAGTCAAGGACTAAAATAAATTCATGCTTATTCATAAAAATCTCCTATGATATTATATTTATAAAAACTAACTTAATATTAAGAAAAAATAATAAAATTATTAAATTTTAAAATAAATATTCGTAAGTTAGTCGCTAAAATTAATAAACTACTTAATCATTATAACAATTATACTATAATAAGTAAATTACAAATTATATTTTCTATTAATTTAACTTTTTAAAAATCTTTATGGCTACTTACCAGCTTTATTTTTGTAATTTATATTTTAATACTTAAACAATTAGTAAATTTATTTTTTCACTAGCTCCATTATTATGGTTTGGAATTTTATTTTTTATGTAGTCTCATAGTAACTAAATTATTTTTAGTAGTTACAACTTAAAAATTTAATTTTCACCTCAAAGGTGGATAAAATTTTTATAATTTTCTATCTGTAATAAGCTCAGATTTTATTTTTCCAAGTTAAGTATTATAAATTATATGTTTTTTAAATAGAAAAAGTAAATACAAATTTTTAAATATATTTTTTATTTTTTGTTTCCTTACTTTTTATATTTTTCTTTTTTGTATGAAAGTATTAAATATATACTAGTCCATAAAGAACCAAAGTAAGTTATATAATTATAATTAGGAATTTTTATTTTAAGTATAAATAAAAATAGAATTAATAGAAGAATTATAATAATAGTAGCTATTTTATATATTTTAAGTAATTTATCTAAGTTCATGATTGCTCCTCCTTTTTAAATTTATAAATTTTATTTTATAATATTTCAATTTTATTTTAATATAAAAAATTAAAAAAACAAAAATCATATTTCTTTATAATTTTTTTTATATCAATATTGGTAACCTTTTTAAAAGTAGGAAAATTTTTCTACTTTAATTTTTTTAGTCGGTGTAGTAAAATTTTATTTTTACTGATTATTATAATTAATTTTATTTTAAAAACTATATTATTAAAAAATAATAAAATAATTTACTTAATAACTTATAAATTTAAAATAATAAACTAATTCTACTTACTAGGAAAATAAAAAAGACAAGCCAAAGAGCTTGTCTTTTGTGTTATTAATTTTTTATTTTAATATAGCGAAGATAATTTTTATCTTGTCCACTTAGTATTAAAATATTATTTATTACCACCTAAAAATTCTTTGATGTGGATTAATTCTGTTGCTAAATCGCAAACTGGTGTTGCTATCTTGTGTTTACGTCCCAGACGTGATACTGCTCCGTTTAAATAATCTATTTCTGTTAAACGGCCGTTTTTCATATCTTGAGTTAGTGATGGGTAGTGTAAGCCTGCCAATTCGGCTGGGAATATTCTGCTGATGTTGGCCGAAATAACTTCATGTTTAACATCTACACCTTCTGCTCGTCCTACTGCTACTACTTCTCTTAAAATCATATCTGTTAATTCTTGATGGCGGGCGTAAGAACCGTATTCACCAATATTACAGTCGATAATTGTACAGTAGGCATTTAAAACGCAGTTAAGGCCTGCCTTGTGCCAAATTGACTGGAAGACGTTATCAGAGTAATGTAAATTCAAGCCAGCTTTATTAAATCTTTCAACAATTTCTTTGGCAACTTCTGTACTTTGTTCAGAAACTTGTTTTATTTCTGTTTTACCAGTTCCGTGAGCATTTAGAACTCCTGCTCCTCCTAAACCACTTGTCCAAACTGTAACTCCGATTAAAATATTTTCTGGGTCGACATATTCTTTTAGTGTATCGACATGACCAAGACCATTTAGGATACAGATTATTTTTGTTGTTGGTTTTAAAAATGGTTTTAGTGTTTCCATCATGGAGCGTAGCTGCATAGATTTTGTCGCTACAAATACTACGTCGTATTGACCTGTTAATTCTTCTGGATAGAACATAGGGATTTTAAAATATCCTTGTTCTTTGTCATCTATGATTACTTTTAGACCTTCTGTCTTGATTTTTTCAACGTGGTCTTTCCAAGAATCTATTAGGGTTACATCTTCTCCATTTTTGTGTAACATGTAAGCAAAACGTGAACCTAAAGCACCTGCTCCTGCAAATAAAATTTTCATATATATTTCTCCTTATCTGTTTATTTTATCAACTTCATTATAACATATTTTATATGTTTATGCTAGCAATTACATTATTTATTTATAAAATATTTATTATTGTGGCTAATTACATTTTGAAATATCCTCATTTTTATTCAAGACTCTTTAAGGCTTCTATCATATTTACTTTTTTTAGGCGACTGTGCATTACCAACATGAGCAGTAAAACTATAATTAAGGTGATGCTGGTAGAAATAATATATACCCAAATAGATGAAGTGGGTTCAAACATGCTATCACGGGCAGTTAAATCTAAAATAATTGCTCTGTATAGTATGTTGCCGACAAAATTTCCAAGGATAATTCCTATTAGGGCTAGGTAAAAAATTTCTCTGAATACATAGGAGGTAACTTCAGCAGGATAAAATCCTAATACTTTGATGGTTGATAACTCCCTAATTCTTTCTGAAATATTTATATTAATTAAATTGTACAAGACGACAATGGCAAGGGCAGTAGAGCATAATACGATTACTACTACTATAATATCTATTCCTTCAACTACATTATTTAGTAAATCTTTATAGCTTAGATTATTTTGTATATAAACTACATTATTATTTTTTTCAATTTCATTAATAATATTTTTTACTTGCTCCTTATTGTGATTAGCCTTAATTAAAAAACTATTGTCTGTGTAAGTATCAGCAAAAACTTTTTCGTAATAATTTTTAGTCATAAAAATTGTATGTCCAAAATAATTTGTATTTATTGCCGCAACTTTTAGACTATATTCTTTTTCATTTAAAATTATTTTAAAAGTATCTCCCACTTTCAAGTTATGAAGATAGGCTAATTTTTCATTTATTACAACTCCATTGTCATTTATTTTAATCTTCTTAGAATTATTTTTTATGGTGAAGTAGTCTTCTAAGTCATTGTTTATGGTGAATATGGCTACATTATCCAATATTTCATTATTTTTTTCTATGGTTGCTGAACTGATATTAATCTTGCTACTGGCTTCAATATTTGTATTATTTTCTATGCTAGCAAACAATTTTTCTTTTTGACTAGCAGTTATATAAGGATTGTAAGATGCTATAAGGTCATACTTGCTTATAACATTAAATTGTTCATAGGAAATATTTTGCACACCAAAACGAATACCAAACCCTAAAAACATGAGGGCAAGACAACCTAAAACTCCAAAAATTGTCATCAGCATACGAAGCTTATAGCGAAAAATATTTCTAAAGGTTACCTTGCGTAAAAAACTTAACCTTTTCCAAATAAATGTTAGATGTTCCAAAAAAATGCGTGAACCATTTTTTGGTGCTTTGGGTCTTAGTAGGTAGGCGGCTTTTTCTTGTAAAATTTTTCTAAGTGGTAGATAAACTGCAATTATCACACAGGCTACCGCAATAAAAATTGATAAAACTATAATTTTTATATCAGGTCTTATTAGGGGGATGCGAAAAATTAAGAAACGGGCGTAAGAATTGTATACAATAGGTACAATAACCAAGTAGGCAGCAACAACTCCAAATATTCCACCACCAACTGCCGATAACATACCATAAATATAATATTTTTTGGCAATACTTGAATTAGCATAACCAAGAGATTTTAAAGTGCCGATGTTGCTTCTATTCTCTTCAATCATCCTTGTAAGGCTTGTTAATGAGACTAAGATTGCTACGCCAAATAAGAAAATAGAAAAAATATTTGCTAGGGAGGTTAAGCCAGCTGTTGAGTTGATAAACTGGGCGTACTGCTTGTTGCCCTTGATATTATTAACACTAAAGCGTGGATAATGAGTCTTAGCCAGTTTTTCCGAAGTAAGATTAAAAAGTTCCTCCTGTTCTTTTATCTCATTTTCAAATTTGCTAAGTTCAATTTTTCTAGCTTCGTATTCTGCTGGCAGAAAGTTTTTTATTGCCTCTAAGTTATCATTTGCAAGACTTAATTGATTTTTAGCCTTGACTAGCTTGTCCCTATTTTCAGCAATAGTTTTTTTACTTTCTTCTTGAAAATTCTTGTCGTGTTTAGTCTGTTCTATTTTTAAAATTTCTACTAATTCATCACGATATTTATTAACTTCTGTGTAGTATTCTTCTCTTGTAAAATCTTTTCTGTCAATATTTTTTAAGAGGATATTGACACCGGCATACTTGTCAGCTTCAAAGTTATTTTTATTAACAAAGGCAAAAAAATTCACATTGGCAGAGTTGTTGCTAGAACTTTCTGGCATATCTGCCCCATAAACAAAACCTACAATTTTATAAACTTTGTTTTTTAATTCTAGGCTTGTAAATTCATCTTTTTTGTTGTCATAACTGATACTTACTTCTTCATTAAGATTAAATTTATTTTTCAAGGCCTCGGTCAAGACTATTTCTGTATCATTTTCTGGTAGACGACCAGCAACTAACTTAACTTTGGCTATATTTTCAGGCATTGAATAGATATTGACTTTTTTATCTTCCATTTTAGACATGGCTACTTCTTTAGTGTAATAACTCTCAATAGCCTCTACCCACTTATAATTTTTTATTACTTCTATATCGCTACTATCCAAGTAAAAATTATTAGTTATCTTCAAGTCGTACATATTTATTTCCTTGAAATATTTGTTTACCGTATTTTTCATTGTGGGTGGAGTTTCTTTTAAACCCGTAAAAACAAATACACCAAGAAACATAATAATCATAATAGAAATGAATTTTGATTTTGTTGACCAAATTTCTCTAAGTATATCTTTATTTAAAACTTTCATACTACCACTCAACTTCATTTATATTTTTTGGTTTGTCGTTAATAATAATATTTCTAACTTTTGCGTCATATATTTCTATAACCTTGTCGGCTACTTGGGCAATGGTGCTGTTGTGGGTGATTACTATAACTGTTTTTTGCTCATCTTTTGCATAGTCTTTCAAAATTCTTAAAATATTTTTTCCTGTATTGTGGTCAAGGGCTCCTGTTGGTTCATCACAAAGCAGAATTTTAGGGTTTTTGGCAATGGCCCTAGCTACTGCTACCCTTTGCTGCTCGCCACCTGATATTTGCGAGGGAAAATTGTTTTTTCTGTGTTTCAGTCCCACCCTATCTAAAACTTCTTTTGCGTCCTTATGATTTTCTACTATCTGACTTGCCAACTCAACATTTTCTAAGACTGTTAAATTAGGTATTAAGTTATAAAATTGAAAAACAAAACCGATAATTTCCCTGCGATATTTTGTTAATTCTCTTTCAGAAAAATTTGTAATCTGACTGCCAAATATATCTATGTAACCACTGCTTGCCCTGTCCATTCCACCTAAAATATTTAAAAGAGTAGATTTGCCAGCACCTGACGGTCCTAATATTACGACAAATTCTCCCTCATTAATTTCAAAACTTATATCATCATTTGCCCTAAATTTATTTTCATTTTCGCCATATTCTTTTACTAAATTTTTTACAATAATTTTATTCATAATCGCTAGTCCCCACCAATTTTAATATAAAAAATTTCTTCCTATATTTTTTAAAAATTATTCTATCTATATTAATATTAACATTTTTTAAAAAATTATTCTATCTACTTAGTATAGAGTTTTTAAAAATTATTTTTTGAAATTTTAAATACATTAAAATATTTTTTATTTCTAATTTATGTGTTATAATAAATTTAATTTTATTTTAGGAGTAATATAATGATTTTTGCACTTGATGTTGGCAATACTAATATAGTAATAGGAGTTTTTGACAAGGAGTATCAACTTAAATATTATTGGCGTATCTCAACCGATAGCACAAAGACAGAAGATGAACTTTATGTTATCATCAGAAATTTTTTTATCGACAAAAATATTAAATTTGAAAGTTTTGACGGAGTGATAATATCTAGCGTTGTACCAACCATGTTATTTGCTTTGGAATTACTAAGTAAAAAATATTTTAAAAAAGAAGCTATTATCGTTTCTAATAATATAAATACAGGGCTTAAAGTCCCAGAACCTTATACAGATAAACTGGGGGCTGACAGAATTGTCGACATAGTCGGAGCAAAAGTTTTTAACTATTTGCCTGCCATAATTGTTGATTTTGGTACAGCTACAACATTTGACTATGTAGATGAAAATATGGTTTATCGTGGTGGAATTATCTGCCCAGGAATAAATATTAGTGCTGACGCCCTATATGAAAAATCCGCCCAACTTCCTCGTGTTGAAATAGAAGCAGTAGACTCAGCACTTGGTATGGATACAGTATCCCAAATGCAAGCTGGTTTATTTTTTGGTTTCATCGGTCAATTTGAAAATATTATTGTCAATATGAAAAAAGAAATTAAAAAAGAGGTCAACGTCGTCTTAACAGGAGGTTTATCAAAATTATTTGCCAAATATAGTAATCAAGTAAATATAGTTGACGAAGAATTAACCCTAAAAGGAATTATTGAACTTTATAAACTAAATTCAAAATAAAATTTTCTAGTAAGTTTTAACGGTAAAATTTACAACAATTTTTAAAATTTATAATATAATAGACTACAACCTTATAAAAGTATTTATAAATAAATATCTAAAAAATTAATCTAATAAATTTTCTTAGACTTTTACAGTAAAAATTATAAAGCTTACTTATAGAGTTTTATAAATAAAACTTTAATAAAATCAGAAAGGAAAAATAGTAAACTTGAAAGATTATTTGATAAGAGGTTTAGCCCTTAATGACGAAATTAGGTTTTTCGCTACAAGAACAACAAAACTTGTCGAAGAAATTAGATTAAGACACAATGCTTGCCCAACTGCCATAGCCGCTGTTGGAAGAACTGCAACAGCTACTGCAATGATTGGAGCAATGCAAAAAAGCGGAGATATAGTTGATATTCGTGTACGGGGTAGCGGACCGATAGGACAAATACTAGCAACAGCAAATGAAGACGGTCAAGTTCGTGCCTACGCTACAAATATGCAACTCCACCTACCTAGCAAGGGCAAGGGAAAACTTGATGTTGCTGGCGTGGTTGGAACTGAAGGAGAAATAATAATTATAAAAGACCTGGGTCTGCAAGAAAAATATACGACAAGCTCACCCCTAGTGTCTGGAGAAATTGCAGAAGACTTCACCTACTACTTTGCAAAAAGTGAACAAGTAGCCTCTGCCGTATCCCTAGGAGTTTTAGTTGATACAGATAATTCTATACTTGCGGCTGGTGGTTTTATTATCCAAGTTCTTCCCTTTGCCAGCGAAGAAACAATAAGTAAACTGGAAGAAGTCTTAAAAAATATAAGACCAATTTCTACTTTAATTAATGAGGACAAGTCATTAGAAGATATAGTCAAAATACTTTTTGATGGTAATTACAGAATTTTAAAAGAAAATAAAATAGAATTTAAGTGTAGTTGTTCAAAAGAAAAATATGCCAAAGCACTGGTTACTCTTGGACGTGAGGAATTGGAAGATATGTTAAAAGATGAACATATAGAGACAGTCTGTGCATTTTGCAATGAAAAATACGAATTTTCCCAAAAAGAAATAAAAGAATTGATTGACAAATTATAATAAAAAATTGAAAATTACGATATTCTTGTAAAACCTTGTGTTTTAAAGGATATTTTGTTATTATAGATAGAAATAAATTATACAAAAGGGAGAATTAATATGCAGCTACTTCAAAATATGGTAAAACAAGACGGTAAGGTTTATCCGAATAATGTACTAAAAGTTGATTCATTTATCAATCACCAAATCGACCCAAGCTTAATGATAGAAATGGCAAGTGCCCTACACAATTACTTTAAAGAAAAAAATGTTACAAGGGTACTTACTATCGAAGCAAGTGGGATCGCCCCTGCAATCCTTGTAGCAAATCTTTTTAACGTACCTATGGTTTTTGCGAAAAAAAGCCTACCCTCTACCCTAGTTAGAGATAGTTTTTATCAAGCAGAAGTCCATAGTTACACAAAAAATGTTACAAATAATATTATAGTATCAAAAGATTTCTTAAAAAAAGAAGATAGGGTGCTTATTATTGATGACTTCTTGGCTAAGGGGCAAGCTGTTTTAGGTTTAGCAAAATTAGTAGCTCAAGCTGAAGCTCAATTAGTTGGTGCTGGCATATTAATAGAAAAAAGTTTTCAAGACGGGCGTAAATTATTAGAAGAAGAAAATATTGATGTTTGTTCGCTATGTCGCTTGTCATCTTTAGAAAATGAAGAAATTAAATTTAATTTAGCTGATGATGAAAAATAAAAGATAGGAGAAAATATTATGTGGGAAACAAAATTCCAAAAAGAAGGCTTAACATTTGATGATGTATTACTAGTGCCTGCACACAGTGAAATTCTACCTAAAAAAGTAGATTTAAAAGTAAATTTAACAAGAAATTTAAAATTATCTATTCCGATTTTATCGGCTGCTATGGATACAGTAACAGAACATAAAATGGCAATCGCCATAGCTCGTGAGGGAGGTTTAGGCGTAATTCACAAAAATATGTCTATCCAGGACCAAGCAGAAGAAGTAATAAAGGTTAAACGTTCAGAAAGTGGCGTTATAACTAATCCATTTTTCTTAACGCCAGAGCATCTGGTAGAAGATGCTGAAGACTTGATGCAACGTTACCGTATTTCTGGTGTTCCAATCGTAAATAATATTGAAGATAAAGAATTAGTAGGTATCTTAACCAACCGTGATTTAAGATTTTTGACAGATTTTTCTACACCAATTTCAGAAGTGATGACAAGAGAAGATTTGATAACTGCTCCAGCTAAAACAAGCCTAGACGAAGCAAGCTACATTCTTAGAAGTCATAAAATAGAAAAATTACCTTTAATAGATGATAAGGGAAAATTATCTGGACTTATCACAATTAAGGATATAGAAAAATTAGCAAAATATCCAAACTCTGCCAAAGATAGCTTCGGTCGTTTATTAGTAGCCGCTTCAGTAGGTATTACTGGCGATACATTCGACAGGGTTGAAGCCCTTGTTGCCGCCGGAGTAGATGCTATCGTCGTAGACACTGCTCATGGTCATTCAAAAGGTGTGATCAATCTAGTAAAAGCATTGAGAACTAACTATACAGACCTAGCTATAATTGCAGGTAACGTCGCTACTGGAGAAGCTGCTCGTGCCTTGTTCGAAGCTGGTGCTGACGTAGTTAAAGTTGGTATCGGCCCTGGTTCTATCTGTACAACTCGTGTTATTGCTGGTGTAGGTGTCCCACAAATAACTGCCATCTATGACTGTGCAAGTGTTGCTAGAGAATACGGAAAAGCCATTATAGCTGATGGTGGTATCAAATATTCTGGTGATATTGTTAAAGCACTGGCTGCTGGTGGTCATGTCGTTATGCTCGGTTCTATGCTGGCAGGTTGTGATGAATCACCTGGCGATTTTGAAATTTTCCAAGGAAGAAGATTTAAAACATATAGGGGTATGGGTTCACTAGCTGCTATGGAAAAAGGTTCCAAGGATAGATACTTCCAAGAGGACGGAAAAAAATTAGTTCCAGAGGGAATAGAAGGACGTACGCCATACAAGGGCGCCTTAAGCGAAACAATCTACCAACTAGTAGGTGGTCTGCGTGCAGGTATGGGTTATACAGGTTCTAAAAATTTAGAAGAATTAAGAGAAAAAGCACAATTTATAAAAATGACCGCTGCTGGACTTATTGAATCACACCCACACGACGTACAAATCACAAAAGAATCACCTAACTATTCTAAATAATATTTTAATTAGAATATAATTTAAACACTCCAACTTAATTTTTATAAGTTGGAGTGTTTTTTATTTTATTAACAATTAAGAAATAGTTCAATAAAAAATAGTTTATCAATATTAAATCTACATAAATTTAAAAATTATATTAATATACTTCTATACCATTTACATTATTAAAAAAAGAACTAGATTAATCTAGTTTTTATTATTTTTGTATTTTTCTTGTTAGTAAGATTATTCCTAATAATATAAAGTCCTAGCACTAGATATTGTGTGTTTCCTAGCCTAATTTTTGATAATTGTTTTATATCTAATATTACTACAGGTTACAACTTTTTCATAAGTTGTCTTCTTAAAAATTTTTCTTCCTTTTTTCTTAAGTAAGATATAGTAAATAATAATATAACAAATAAGCCATAGAAAATATATAAAAGAATACCATTTTCTACAATATAGCTCGTAACTGCTTTACTACTACTCATCAGAAATATCGGTATAATAATTATGATTAAACTAAACTTCTCCAACAATATTAGTTTAGATAGTTTATGGCTAGCTACATCACTTCTTAATACGTCTATCTTATAGGCTACATAAGAACTAAGTAAGAATAAAGGAAATAGCATAATAAATAAATATTTTGGTCTTTCAACAAAATTTTGAAAATTATAAGCAAATATTATAATCATAGTTAAAACACTTACTGCTTGTATAAGATAATATTTTTTTAAAGTCATATTTTTTAACTCCTTTCCTATCTAGTTTTTGTAGATTTTTTAATTAATTTTTTTCTATACAAATCAATATATATTAAGGCAATTATAATTAAAAGTAAGGGACTATAAAACAAATTATTCACAGGTTCTAAGTGATTATTTACTCCAAGTAAAAAAATTAATAATAAAAATGCTATGGGTGTTAGTACATAATCTATTTTTAATAATTTAATTATCTGGTCAGTTTTTACTTCTATTCTCATATATTCACTAATATACATTAACTTATAAAGATAATATAAAGTTATAGCAAATGGTAAAATTGCATAAATAGTATAAAAAATTGTTAAACCGGCAAAGGTCAAAGCCATTAATTTTTCTATTAATATTTTCTTTTCAATCATTATTAAAATCCTTTTTCTTATTTACTTACATTATACCATTTTTTTATTTATAAATATATTGCTATTTAAAAATTTTACCAAAAATAAAAACATAAGAATAATATTCTTATGTTTTGCTATTATAAATTTTTGTAAGTAGTTTCGATTATATTTAAAAATTGTTCATTATCAAAATTTGTTATTTCTTTTATAGTTTCTTTTACTGATTTTTTAGCTAATAGATTTTGTAATTTTAGAGCTTGTTCATCATCTTCAGCCTTAAATTTTAGGATATAAGCACAAGTTTTTGCTAAGTTTTCAAATTCTAAGTTTCTTTCGATACACTCTTTAATAGGTTTTATAAATCTTTCATTTTCTCCTAATTTTCTTATAGGTGTACGGCAGATACGGGCTACATTATCCACAATTAATTTATTTTCAAAACGTTTGATTGTTTTTTTACGATACTTGTCCATATCTTCCGTATCAAAATTCCATTTTGCAACTAATAAGGCACTTGTTTCTTCTAAAACTTTAATAAAACTTTCTCTTACTTCTTCAGCTTGAGCAGCATCAGAAACTAAATTTATGCCCTTGTAACTAGCTATATAAGACAGGGCAGCATGACCTGTATTTACTGTGAATAATTTTCTTTCGATAAAAGGATTTAAGTCTTTTACATAGTTTACACCTTGAATATTTTTATTTGCTTGAACTTTTATTTTATCAACTTCAACAACCCATTCACAGAATTTTTCTACTTCTACCAGTAAAACATCATCATGTTTTTGGGCTGGCACTATTCTATCCACAGCAGAATTAGGAAAACCTACATATTTTTCAACAAATGAAATTTCTTCTGAACTTAAATTTTTAAAGATTTCATTTTTTAAAAAGTTACTTCCTTCTATCATATTTTCACAAGCAACTATGTCTAAAAATTTTGTATTATTATCCTTGTATTTTTTACTAAGTCCAGCTGCTATATCTTTAGCTATAATAGGTAGCACATTAGGACCTATAGACGTTGTAATTAATTCTACATTCCCTACATATTCTACTAACTTTTCTTTTTCTGTTGCAATATTTAGACCGTAAAAATTATCAATAATAACTTCTTCTACCTTATTATCTAAAACTTTTATTTTATAAGTATCACGATTTTTTAAATTTTCTACTACTTCTTCATTAATATCAACAAATGTTACATGGTAGCCAGATTTATTTAGTAATTCTCCTATAAAACCTCTACCAATATTTCCTGCTCCAAAATGTAAGTTTTTCATATCTATATCTCCTACTCAGAAAGTAAATTTATAACTTCTTCTTTTGTTTTTGCACTAAATAATTTTACAACATTTTCTTGGTCAGAACAGAAAATTGCAATCTTAGAAAGTAATTCTAAGTGTTCGCCGTCTTTACCTGCAAGACCAAAAATAATAAATACTAACTTGTCTTCTGTGTCTTCTGGACTGGCAAAAGAAACTCCACCAGGTATCTGCAAGACTGAAATTCCTGTATTCTTAATTGATTTTTTAGCGTCATCTGTTCCATGAGGTATGGCTATAAAATTCCCCATATATGTTGATACAATATTTTCACGCTCTAACATAGCATCTACATACTCACTATCTACATAACCATTTGCTACTAAAACTTCTCCTGCTTTTCTAATAGCTTCTTCTTTTGTTGCAAATTCTTGACCTAATAATATATCTTGTTCTTTTAATAACATTTTCTAATCTCCTTTGTTAAATTAATTATTACTTGCAATATACTTCATCAGTATTAATTCTATTTTTGTTTTAATAAATTCTATATTTCTACTAAATAGGGCTGACTTAAAAACTTCATCTTCTAAAATAGCTATACTTAGTTGCCCTAACAAGTCAGTATAATCACTAATATTTGGGCTGACCATAATAAAAAATAATTCTACATTTTCTGTCTTGTAAAGGGCATTATTCATTTCTAAACCTTGTTTTAAATTTACTATTTTTATAAAAGGTTCTTCAATACTATTATCTAAGGTGTGAAATAGGACAATCTTAGTTTCAGGTATTACAACAGAACTTTTTATGTGCCTATCTACTAAATTATTTAAAATTCCTAATTTGACCCTATCTGTATAGGCTAGTGAAGCCAGCATATTACCCAAAGCGTCTTTAATATTTTCTATTTTTTTACTGTATTCAGCTTGATAAATATTAGGCATTAATTTTTCTATAAAATTAATAGCCGATACATCATCTTCTTCATAAGCAATACTTTTAAAACTGCGAGCTTCTAATAATTTACTTCTGATTTTAGCTACATCTTCTTCTCTTAAAATAGTAGGTATCAAAACATAATCAATATCATCGTCTAATCTTATGGTTGAAATAATTATATCAAAATTTTTCTTGCTATCTTCTCTTAATTTTGCCGGTGTAGAATATTCAATATTTTTAATTTCAGGAATATTTTTTCTGATTAAACTTCCCACTATCCTTGAACTACCTATACCACTAGAACAAACCACCAAGGCACGAATAAAATTCTCACGATATATTTGTTCATAACTAGAAGCAAAATGAATAACTATATAACTAAGTTCTGCACTACTAAAATTTATTTCATCAAAGACTTTTAATAATTCAGACTTAATAATTAAATAAAGTTCATTATAATTTTTCAGTACAAAATCTAATAATTCTGTATTCTCTTCTACAAGTCTTAATTGATGTCTTTTAATGGCTGATTCAATATGGGCTATTAAACCATTTGCCAAGTTTGTATCCTTTGAAAAATCAATATGGCTCTTATTACTAACATTTCTTATCAGGCTATGCACCTTATAAATTAAGGTGTAGGAATACTTGTCATTAACATAGGTAACCTGCTCTATTAGTTTACAAGTTTTTAAAATTTTTGCCATATGATTTATAAAATTTTCCTTGTCATTTATCAATCTATACTTAGAAATAAGAGCTAATAAAGTATTAATATTATCTTTTTCATTTTCAGATAATATTTCCTTGTCAATAATATTATAATTATCTATTTTTACAGCTACATCAACAGCTATTAATAATTTTTTTATACTAGAATCTGTATAAAGTTTAAATATTTCTAATTGCCTATTCTCATTAAATAAAGTTCTTAAAAAATCTATATCTAAAAACTTGATAAATAAATTCCTACTATAATCATTATCATTATTAACAACATAAAAAAATTCATTATCATCTATTTCATTACAAAAAATAGATATTAATAGTATCTTCTTATCTTCTATGCTACCCTCTAAAGTTAGACCCTGCCCCTTTTTTCTAAGCAAGACTAGCTTATAGTCTGATAAAATTTTTTCTATGGTATTTAGGGTTGACAAGACTGTGTTATAGCTTATAAATAATTTTTCGGATATTTCCTTAATAGAAATTTCTTCATTTATCAGCAAATTATAGAGTATTAAATTAATTTTCAAATCATGGGAATAAATTTGCTCTATACTACTATCTAAAATTGACAAATCAATACTTGATAAGTCTCCAACCAATCTGTATTTTGATTTTTCTTTTAATAGTTTTACCTGCAAATTTTCCAAAGACTTCTCTAAATTTTTTATTTCTCTGTAGAGAGTACGCTCTTTTATTTTTGTTAAAGCTACTAAGTCTTTAATACTATATTCCTTATTTTCTTTAAGGAAAATATTTAAAATTATTTTTTCTTTTTCTGTTAATATCATAAAATATTTCTCAACTTACTAAAATTATAAATTATAGTTTCAACTACTTACATACTAACATATTAAATATACTTAGTTAAATTCTAAGATTTCATTATAAATTTAATGCAATAAGAGAAGGCTATAAACCCTCTCTTTAGAAATTATTTTAACTTTTTACCAAGTTTATAAAAATTGGATAATGATATATGACTAGCCTGCTGATTTTTTCTTGAACTCGAGAAGTAAATTCTTTTTCAGAAATAAGAGCTAGCATTTTTATTACAAGACTAAAACTTTTCAGATTAAAATTAGTAAATATTTTCTAGCTTGACAAATTTTATTTACTAAAATTATTTTTGATAACTTTCCAAAAAGTTTTTATGTAGTCTTACTATTTTTTAAGTTGCTCTACCACTTCATCATAGCGTGGACTTGATAAGAAATTATCTACTGATACATGAAGGGCTGAAGAGTTCATACCTTTTGCACGAGCTGTTAATTCGTTTTGAGTGATTATCAGAGCTTTTTCTCCATCTTGTAGATTTCTGATAGCCATATTTGTTACTGGTAAATCAAGTCCAGCCTTTTTAAATTTATCTCTTAGTATAGAAGCACCCATTGCTGAAGAACCCATACCTGCATCACAAGCAAAAATTACTTTTTCAACTTGGTCATAAGAAATTGATTGTGCATTAGAACTTGAAACTTCTTGCCCCTTAGATTCTGCTTTCATTCCTGCAACTTGAGCTTGAGCAGCTGCTAAATCTCCTGTCATATTAGTATCACGTCTTAAAATAATTGATGCAATTATAAATGTTACTACTGCTGCAACTGTAACACCAGCAATAACTCCAATATAAGAATCTTGAGCAGTCAGACCTAAAATTGCAATAATAGAACCTGGTGAAGCTGGAGCTTTAAGACCTGCATTAAAGAATTGAATTGTTGCTGTCCCAGAAACACCACCACAGATAGCCGCAATAATTAGAGCTGGTTTCATTAGAATATATGGGAAGTAGATTTCATGAATACCACCGAAGAAATGAATAATTCCCGCACCAAAAGCTGATGACTTAGCGGCGCCTTTTCCAAAAATAACATAGGCTGCTAAAATTCCTAAACCAACACCTGGATTAGCTTCTAGTAAGAATAGAATAGATTTTCCTGTTTCTTTTGATGCTTGTGTTCCTAGTGGTGTTAAAATTCCGTGATTAATCGCATTATTTAAGAACAAGATTTTAGCTGGTTCTATAAAAATATTAGCTAGTGGAATTAAGTGAGCATTAACTATTGCATTTACTCCTGCAGCTAAAGTGTCATTTAAAACTTTAACGACTGGTCCTATTGCATAATATCCTGCTATTGATAAGAAGAAACCTAAAAATCCAGCAGAAAAATTATTTACTAACATTTCAAAACCAGTTTTTATTTTTGGTTGCACAGCGTCATCAAATTTTTTCATAAGCCATGCTGCTAAAGGTCCCATTAACATAGCACCCAAGAACATTACTGAACCTGTACCAACTATTACCCCCATAGTAGATATAGCTGCTACTACTCCACCACGTTGCTTGTGAATATTATATCCAGCTGTGTAAGCTATCAATAAAGGTAATAAATAAATAATCATTGGCTCAACTAATTTAGCTAAATTTTCATTTGGTACCCAACCTGTTTTAATAAATAAAGCCGTAATAAGTCCCCAAGCAATAAAAGCACCTATATTTGGCATAACCATACCAGAAAGTGCAGTTCCTATTTTTTGAACGAAAACTTTAAGGCTATTGTTTTTGTTACTCATAATAAGTATCTCCTTTAATTTATTTTAATATGATATATTAAAAATTATAATTTATAAGCTAACTATAAACAAGAGCAAGTATGGCAAAAAAATTTTTGTCAAATTGGAAATAAAAAATACCCAGCGTGCAGAACGCTAGGTTGAATTTGTTTTAACCTTGTTTTTATAAATATGTATAGAAAAATTTTTTATAAACTAGTTATTGGCTAGATTTTATTTTAACTTTATATTTTAATAATTGCTTTTTATTCTATTAGGCTATTGTTTTTGTTACTCATAATAAGTATCTCCTTTAATTTATTTTAATATGATATATTAAAAATTATAATTTATAAGCTAACTATAAACAAGAGCAAGTATGGCAAAAAAATTTTTGTCAAATTGGAAATAAAAAATACCCAGCGTGCAGAACGCTAGGTTGAATTTGTTTTAACCTTGTTTTTATAAATGTGTATAGAAAAATTTTTTATAAACTAGTTATTGGCTAGATTTTATTTTAACTTTATATTTTAATAATTGCTTTTTATTCTATTAGGAATCTTAAAAATTTTTTATTCCTTATTTTTAAAAAATTTTATTTCTATAAAATTAATTTTTTTATTTTATATTAAGATTTAATTTTTAAATTTTTTCAAAGTTTTATAATATATTTTTGTAGTATAATTTCTTATAAAAATTAAAAAATATTAAGTAGCTATTTTTTATACACAATAAATATTATATATTCCTTTTTCTTCCTTTCTTGATTATTGAAAAAATCTTCTCTGCTTGTCTTTTTTATTTTGTTAGTAGTCAAGCATTAAAAATTTTATTTTCTTATATTTTTTTGATATAATTTTTATTTGCTTGTTTTGTTAAAATTTTTCTTGAATATTATCAATGCTGATATTGCAAAAAATCCCTAGCATATCAAGTATACTAGGGGATTTTTATTTTTTATCTTACATTATAGAATACTGATTTACCAGCGTAAACTTGTGTTTCCTTTAGTTCATCAGCTATGCGTAATAATTGGTTGTATTTTGCGATACGGTCTGTACGGCTAAGAGAACCTGTTTTAATTTGCCCTGCATTTGTTGCAACTGCAATGTCAGCTATTGTTGAGTCTTCAGTTTCTCCAGAGCGGTGAGAAATAACTGCTGTATATCTAGCACGTTTTGCCATTTCGATAGCTTCTAATGTTTCTGTTAAAGTACCGATTTGGTTTACTTTGATTAGGATTGAATTTCCTACTCCTTTTTCAATTCCTTGAGAAAGTTTTGTAGTATTAGTTACGAATAAATCATCTCCAACTAATTGAACACGGTCACCAATTCTTTCAGTTAATAATTTCCATCCCACCCAGTCATTTTCATCCATACCATCTTCGATAGTTAAGATTGGGTATTTGTTTACTAATTCTTCTAAGTAGTCTACTTGTTCAGCCGAAGTACGTTTTGCTCCGCCTTCACCTTCAAATTTAGTGTAGTCATATAGCCCGTCAGTGTAAAATTCTGAAGCTGCACAGTCAAATCCTAAGAATACATCTTTACCAGGTTCTAAACCTACTTTTTTAATAGCTTCTAAAATTGTTTCTACTGCGTCTTCTGTTCCGTCGAACTTAGGTGCAAATCCACCTTCATCTCCTACTGCTGTAGCTAAGCCACGAGCTTTTAATAATTTAGCAAGATTGTGGAAGATTTCTGCTCCCCAACGTAGGGCTTCTTTGAATGATGGAGCTCCTACTGGTAAAATCATAAATTCTTGGAATGCTATTGGTGCATCAGAGTGAGAACCACCGTTTACGATATTCATCATTGGCACTGGTAATTCTTTTGCATTTAGTCCACCTAGGTAACGATATAAAGGTAGTCCTAGTGAGTCAGCTGCGGCATGAGCTACTGCTAAAGAAACACCTAAGATTGCATTAGCTCCTAGACGACCCTTGTTTTCAGTTCCGTCAAGTTCAATCATAGCACGGTCAATAGCTACTTGTTCAAATACATCAAAATTTCCTTCTAGTAAAGGAGCTATTTCTTCATTTACATTATCTACTGCTTTAGAAACTCCTTTACCTAAATAACGTTCTTTATCTCCGTCACGTAATTCAACAGCTTCATATTGCCCTGTTGATGCTCCTGATGGTACTAAAGCACGCCCAAAAGCTCCTGATTCTGTTGTAACTTCTACTTCAACAGTAGGATTACCTCGTGAATCTAATACTTCTCTTGCATAAACTTCTGAAATAAAATCGAAATTTTTTTGTAACATTATATGTTCTCCTTATTTTTTATACTATAATTTTTATTTTTATAATTTTATTAAGCTAATTTTCCACCTTCAAGTAAGGCAACAAATGAATCTACTTTCAATGACGCTCCACCTACTAAAGCCCCGTCAACATCTGGACAAGCCATGTATTCTGCTATATTAGTTGGATTTACAGAACCGCCGTATTGAATACGAACTTTATCTGCAACATCTTGACCATAAATATCTGCTACAACATCACGCACTGCTTTACACATTTTTTGTGCATCTTCTTTTGTAGCTGATTTACCAGTTCCTATTGCCCAGATTGGTTCATAGGCTATAACAAGTTTTTCTGCTTGGTCTTTTTCCAGTCCTGCTATATCTACTTTTAATTGTTTTGTAATTACATCTACTGCTTGAGATGCTTCGTATTGTTCCAATGTTTCTCCGCAGCAGACAATAGGTACTAGACCATGCTCAAATGCTGCTTTAGCTTTTTTATTGATTAGTTCATCACTTTCAAAAAAGTATTCTCTTCTTTCTGAATGACCTAATATAACATATTTTACACCTAAATCAGCTAGTGTCAGAGGAGATATTTCTCCTGTGAATGCACCTGATTTTTCAAAGTGGCAATTTTCTGCCCCAATATTTAGGTTTGAATTTTCAGTTAAAGAAACTAGGGCTTCTAAGTGAGTTGCTGGAGCACAAATAGCAGCTTCTACCTTATCAGTAGCTGGTATTTTGTCTGCTACTTCTTTGGCAAATTCTCTTGCTTCTTTAACAGTTAAGTTCATTTTCCAGTTTCCTGCGATAAATGGTAATCTTGTCATCATATTTCTCCTAATTTTTATTTATCAGATAACGATTCTATACCTGGTAATATTTTTCCTTCTAAGTATTCTAAAGATGCTCCTCCACCTGTTGAAATATGAGAAAATTTATCTGCATACCCTAGTTGAATAGCTGCTGTTGCAGAATCTCCACCACCGATAATAGTAGTAGCGTCTTCTAAGTTAGCTATACTTTCACATACTCCAATAGTTCCTTTTGCAAAATTTGGCATTTCAAATACACCCATAGGGCCATTCCAAATAACTGTTTTTGCATCTTTTAATACTTCTGAGAATAATTCTACAGATTTTGGTCCAATATCTACACCCTCTTCATCTTCTTGTATATCGTCAGTTGCTATACGACTAGGTGCTTCATTAGAAAATTCTTTTACTGCTACCGTATCAACAGGTAAGACAATTTTATCTCCTGCTTTTTCTAGTAACTGGCTAGCGTATTCTACTTTATCATCTTCACAAAGTGAAATTCCTATACTTCTTCCTGTTGCTTTTAGGAATGTGTATGCCATTCCTCCACCAATAATTACCTTGTCCGCTTTTTCTAATAGGTTTTCAATAACCCCAATTTTGTCAGAAACTTTTGCTCCACCAATAATTGCAACTAGAGGTCTTACTGGATTATCAACAGCTCCTCCAATAAATTTCAATTCTTTTTCAATAAGGAAACCGAAAGCTGAATTACCTGCCCCTATGTTGGAGGCAATTCCCTTGTTTGAAGCGTGAGCACGGTGGGCAGTTCCAAAAGCGTCATTTACAAAAACATCTCCGAGTGATGCCCAATATTTTCCTAGCTCTTCATCGTTTTTAGATTCTTTTTTACCGTCAAGATCTTCAAAACGTGTATTTTCAAACATTAAAATTTCACCATTTTTTAAAGATTTAACAGCCTCATCTAGGTCTTCTCCTCTTGTTGTTGGAATGAATTTTACAACTTGCCCCAATACTTCTGCTAGTCTAGCCGCTACTGGTGCTAATGATTTTGTTGCTTTATCGGTCTCTTCTTTAACACGTCCTAAATGAGAAAATACTACTACTTTTGCCCCTTGCTCCAAGGCATAATTTATTGTTGGTATAGCAGCTGTAATTCTATTATCATTTGTAATAACACCATCTTTTAATGGCACGTTAAAATCAACACGGATTAAAACTTTTTTCCCCTGTAGATTTCCTAAGTCTTTGATTGATTTTTTCATCAAAAGGGCTCCTTTTTTAAAATAATATGGGATAAGATATAAGCATTTAGCTTATATCTTATCAAGTTTTTTAATTAATTATTTAATTAATCCTGCAAAATGTTTTAATGTTCTTACTAATTGTGAAGTGTAAGACATTTCATTGTCATACCAAGATACAACTTTTACTAATTGTTTATCTCCAACAGTTAAAACTTTTGTTTGAGTTGCATCAAAGATTGAACCAAATTCACTTCCTACGATATCAGAAGATACTATTTCATCAGTGTTGTAGCCAAATGATTCAGTTGCAGCAGCTTTCATTGCAGCATTAACTTCCTCAGCAGTTACATTTTTTTCTAGTGTAGCTACTAATTCAGTAATTGACCCAGTTGATACAGGAACTCGTTGTGCCGCTCCGTCTAATTTTCCATTTAATTCAGGAATCACTAGACCGATAGCTTTTGCAGCTCCTGTTGTGTTAGGAATAATATTTTCAGCTGCGGCACGAGCACGGCGTAAATCTCCTCCGCGGTGTGGTGCGTCTAGTGTATTTTGGTCTCCTGTATAAGCATGAATTGTTGTCATTAATCCTTGAACTACTCCGAAGTTGTCGTGTAATGCTTTTGCCATTGGAGCTAAACAGTTTGTTGTACAAGAAGCACCAGAAATAACTGTTTCACTTCCGTCTAATGTTTCGTGGTTTACGTTGTAAACAATAGTTTTTATGTCATTTCCACCTGGTGCAGAAATAACAACTTTTTTAGCCCCAGCCTTGATGTGTGCTTCTGCTTTTGCTTTAGAAGTAAAGAAACCTGTACATTCTAAAACTACATCAACATCTAATTCTCCCCATGGTAATTCAGCAGGATTTGCTTGAGCAAATGCCTTAACTTCTTTACCATTTACTAGGATAAATCCTTCGCCTTCTGAAGCTTCACCTTTGAAACGTCCTTGAGTTGTATCATATTTTAATAAATGAACCAATTGTCTAACTGGAGTTAGGTCATTTATTGCAACTACCTCAATTCCTTCTACTTCTTGTATTCTTCTGAAAGCTAATCTTCCTATACGTCCAAAACCGTTAATTGCTACTTTTACTGTCATATTATTTAGTCCTCCTAAAAATAATTTAATTTTTTTAAAATTTTTTTACAAATTGCTTCATCAATAATAAGGGTTGAATTAGCCGGTCTACTGTTTAAATAACTATAAACAGCTTCGGCTTTTTCTTTACCACCTACTATTGTGAATATATCTGCCACTTTCTCTACATCTTCTATATTCATACCTATTGTGTGGGTGCTATAAATAATTTTTCCGCCCTTGTCATAAAAACTTCCAAAAGTTTCACTAAGTGCATTACTTGTTTTTAAAATTTCAATAGTTTCTTTGGCAAGTTTTCTACGGTTAGCCATTTCATAAGCCTCACCTATACTATGAATAATAATAGATGTTTTACTTATAATATCGAGAACCTGCATCATTATCGGCTCTTTAGAAAGCTCATCTAATGTCCTACTTCCGATATTATCCGGTGCATGTAATAATTGGTATCTATGATTTGAATTAACTGCCATTTGGGTAGCAATATCATTAGACTGATAACCAGTATTGGATATTGTCAAAGCTCCTCTTATTGGCGTAATCATTATATTCTTATCATAGCCAAAAGTTTTATCAACCTTGCTAGCTAGGTACTGCATTGTGCTACCACCACTAACACCAATTACACAATCCTTACTGATAATTCTATTGACCTTGTCAAAAAGTAATTGTACCATTTCTTGTCTGGTAACTTCACTTTTTGAAAAATCTCCCTTGACTACAAAAATATCTTTTATCCCGAAATGTTCTCTAATAATTTTTCTAGCACGTTTAAAAGGGTCTTCTGCAAATATTCCCTTTAATTCATCTAAAAATTCATCACACTCGGGCGTAATAGTCATACCAGTAGTGCTTTTAGATATGAGTCCCAGTTTTGCCAAAATTTCACATTCAGTCCGCAACTGTCTTTCCGTAAGCCCAACTATTTCCATTAAAGATTTACGACCAATAGGTTGGTGAACCTTAATAGAAATTAACAACTCATATCTCTTATTAAATTTTTCGAACAAGTCTGGAATAAGTTTACTTTGCAAATGTAGTAATTGTAAAATATCCATTCCTTTGCTCCTTAAGTAATAGAAAGTTTGTTGGTCGTTTTTCGACCTTAACGGTCATTTTAAGTCCAATTAAGATTAAAAAAATTTACCGAAATAAACATTCTTTTGTTATTATATCATATAAAAAAATAAAATCAAGTTTTATCATTTTTATAAAAAAAATATGCTAGATAAGATTAATTATTTTACCTAGTTGAAAAAATTTTTATTTATATTATAATAAAGTAAATTTACAAATAACTTATTTATTAGGAAAGGTCAAGTCAAATGGAAGAGATAAAAATAAAATATTTTAAAGATAAAAAACTAACAACAATACCTAAAAAAGAAAAAAATAAAATTTTAGTATTAGAAATAATAAAAGACTTTTTAAAAAATAAGCAGGAAACCTTTACAGAAAAAGAATTAAATGAAGCCATAAAAGAAATTTATCCAGACTACTCTCTAATTAGAAGATACCTAATAGATTATAAAATGATGGTTAGGGATAATTATGGTAAAAACTATTCATTTAATGATGCTGAAAATTAATATAAAAGATAGTAATTAAATTATAAATTTTTGTTTGAAATTATAGATTATAATTTTTTATTATCTTGATTTTCTATAAGAATAAAAAACTATTAAAAAATATTTTACCTGAAAATTTTTAAAAAATATTTTGAAATAAAAAATTATTTAATTTATTTTTTTATTTACTATACACTTTAAAAAAGAAAAATTTTAATAAATATTCTTAAAAAATATAAAAAGCTATTGTAATAACTTCTTAAAAGTGTTATAATTTTAAAGATGCTATGGCATTAATTACGATGTTCCTCTGTTGACAAGAGTTAATAACGAGCATTTTGTAAAAAGGAGAAAACAATGAACAAATTAATCGCAGAGATTACAAAATCACAATTAAGAACTGACATTCCTCAGTTTAAAGCAGGAGATACTGTAAGAGTACATGTTAGAATTATCGAAGGTGGACGTGAACGTATCCAACAATTTGAAGGTGTTGTAGTTAAACGTCGTGGCGGTGGAATATCTGCTACATACACTGTGCGTAAAATTTCTAACGGTGTTGGGGTTGAAAGAACATTCCCAGTTCACACACCAAAAGTAGAAAGAATTGAAGTAGTACGTAAAGGTAGAGTTAGACGTGCTAAATTGTATTACTTACGTAACCTACGTGGTAAAGCAGCTCGTATTAAAGAAGTACGTTAATAATAAAAAGGATATATCTTAGATATATCCTTTTTTTAATAAATAAAAATAAATTAAAACAAAAGTTGCTTTACAATTCCAAAAAGAAGATTAATTTAAGCAATAAAAATCATGCTTTTTAAGTGTGCCGTAATTTGAAAATGATTTAAAAATAATACAATTAATTTATTGTTCTATAAAAATTGCAATTTGTTTTATTTGTGATATAATAAGTAATAATTTCTCTAATAATGCATTCAAAAAGGGGGATATTGAAATGTCAAAGATTATAAAAGTCAAGAAAAAGAAAGCTATAAGCACCGAAACATTTGTATTTATTGGGCTTATAGTTGTAATATTTGCTGGTATGAGCTATGTAATGGGTCTAGGAAATATGTTCAAAAGTATGATGGCAACAGCTCATGACTTACTACTAAATACCGTATTTTACATCATGGCCATGGCCGTAGTAACAGGAGCATTAAGTATGCTACTATCAGAATTTGGGGTAATAGCTCTCATAAATAAATTATTCGCACCACTCATGAAACCACTTTGGGGACTGCCTGGTGCCAGTGTAACAGGAGCAATAGCAACCTATTTATCAGATAATCCTGCTATTATTCCTTTTGCAAAAGATAAAAAATTCACAGTATTTTTTAAAAAGTATCAAGTGCCAGCCTTATGTAACTTAGGAACAACATTTGGAATGGGGCTTATAGTTACAGTCTTTATGGCAACACAAGGTCCAGGTTTTTGGGGTCCTGCTCTAATAGGGGACTTGGGAGCAATCTTAGGAAGTATTGTCAGTGTACGCTTGATGTTAATTCAAACTAAAAAATATTATGGAGAGGAAGCGGAAGAAGCATTTATTGATGAAGTAGTAGAAGCTAATGAAGACCCTGCTAATTATCGTGAAGTCCGTGAAGGAAATATTTTTCAACGTGTTCTTGACACCCTTTTAGAAGGTGGTAGGTTAGGAGTGGAGCTGGGACTTGCAATTATTCCTGGTGTCCTTATAATTTGTACCATGGTTATGATGCTAACTTTTGGTCCAGGTAAAACTGGTTATACAGGTGCGGCTTATGAGGGGATTAAACTCTTACCCTGGATAGGAGATAAAATTTCATTTATTGTAGAGCCACTTTTCGGTTTCCAAAGTGCAGAAGCTATCGCCTTTCCAATAACTTCCCTTGGAGCCGTAGGTGGAGCTATGTCATTAGTACCTGGTCTCTTAGAAAGAGGCTTAATAGGCGGTAACGAAATAGCAGTATTTACAGCAATGGGTATGTGCTGGAGTGGATACTTAAGTACGCATATCGGTATGATGGACGCATTAGGAGCAAGAAAATTATCTTCTAAAGCAATAATTTCACATACAATAGGCGGTCTTGTGGCAGGTGTCTTGGCCCACTTTATGTATATAGCCTTCTTTTAAATATAAATTTCAAAACCTTAGGACAAGTTCCCAGGGTTTATTTTTATTTTTAGATTCAGATTATTTAGTTTTAATAAATATTGCATTAAAAATTTTTATTTTTATAAAATTATATTTAGAAGTATTTTAAGAAAAAATCAAATGCTCAACACACTGATTTTATAGAATTAAATTTTTAGTAAGATAATTAATAAAAAAATCTTATTAAAATTTTTACTTTAATATTTTACTAAATAGATAAATTTACTGTTAAAATAAATTCTGAAGCATTATATCATATCAGAATATTTAATTTTAATAAGAATAATATTTAATTTTTTAAAAAATATTTAATTCATATAAAATTTTTAAATTAAAATAATAACTCAAATTAAGGTTTATTTTTAAGCTTTTTCTGTTTACTTTTTATATTTTTTTTATTATAATTATAATTATAACTTATAGGAGGATTATAACAATGGCAAAAATTGTAGTTGTTGGAGCTAATCACGCTGGAACAGCGTGTATCAATACAATATTAGGTAATTACGGAAAAGAAAATGAAGTGGTTGTTTTTGATAAAAATAACAATATTTCATTCTTAGGATGCGGTATGGCATTATGGATTGGTAAGCAAATTGCCGGGGCTGATGGATTATTCTATTCTAATAAAGAAACATTAGAAGCAGCTGGTGCTAAAGTAAATATGGAAGCCGACGTGCAAAGTATTGATTATGACAAAAAAGAAGTCCATGTTGTATTAAAAGACGGAAGAAAACATGTAGAAGGCTATGACAAATTAATATTGGCTACTGGTTCTAAACCAATAATACCCCCAATCAAAGGTGTAGAATTAGAAAATGTTCAATTTGTAAAATTATTCCAAAATGCTCAAGAAGTAATTGATAAATTGGAAAATCCTGAAATTCAACGTGTTGCAGTAGTTGGTGCTGGATATATTGGGGTAGAGTTAGCTGAAGCCTTTGAAAGAATTGGCAAAGAGGTTGTCTTAGTTGACGTTGCAGAAACTTGCTTGTCTGGTTACTACGACAAAGACTTAACAGAGTTAATGAATAAAAATTTATCTGACCACAACATTAAATTAGCATTCGGACAAACAGTAACTGAAATTCAAGGAAATGGAAAAGTAGAAAGATTGGTTACTGATAAAGAAAGTTTTGATGTGGATATGGTAATTCTAGCAGTAGGATTTAGACCGAATAATGAATTAGGAAAAGATAAGTTAGAATTATTTAGAAATGGTGCTTATGTTATAAATCGCCATCAAGAAACTAGCGTAAAAGATGTCTATGCTATAGGAGATTGTGCCACAGTTTATGACAACTCATTAGGAGATGATGCGATTAACTACATCGCTTTAGCATCAAATGCTGTGCGTTCAGGGCTTGTAGCAGCCCACAATGTATGTGGTAAGCCACTGGAAACAATCGGAATACAAGGTTCAAATGGTATCTGCATCTACGACTTAAAAATGGTATCAACTGGATTAACACTAGAAAAAGCTCTAAGAGCTGGATATGATGCAGTAGTTACAGAATTTTCTGACTTGCAAAAACCCGACTTTATTGAACATGATAACCACGATGTAACTATTAAAATAGTTTATGATAAAAATACAAGAGTCGTCTTGGGTTGTCAAATTGCAAGTAAAGAAGATATGTCAATGGGTATCCACATGTTCTCTCTTGCCATTCAAGAAAAAGTTACAATTGAGCGTTTAGCCCTATTAGATATCTTCTTCTTACCACACTTCAACAAACCCTACAACTACATTACAATGGCAGCCCTAACTGCTAAATAATTTTTAAATTATTAGTAAAGAAGTGCAACCTAAAATTTTAGGTTGCACTTCTTATTTTGTGTATATATTAATTTATCAGTATTTTTATTTGATATACTAATAATCAACTTTCCCTCCTATATTTCTCTGGTATTTCTATTTCTCTTACATCCATTTTACCAGTAACAACATCAGATATTAAACTTTGTTTTAGTTGCTCAAGGTAGGTGATTTGGGTTTCAGTACATCTTTTCATATCAATTAGCTTATCTTGTATTCCATCTAATTTTGATACTATGTTTTCTTGTATTGATAAGTCAGGAAATACTACAGATGTTTGTTTTAAAATTTGTTGAGTTATACTATATACTTTAATCCCATTTACTGCTTTTCTTATTTGTGTTCTCCATAAATCGCTTTCTAATTGATAAGCTAAAAATCTGCTATTGAATTTTATTTTTGGTTTACATACAATAGTATGATATCCTGCATATACTTCACTCTCTAACCATTCTAAAAAAGTGAAATTCCCACTTCCTATTAAATCTTCTGATGTATCAGCAAAAATGAAATCCCCCTTAGAAAGATTCGCAAATTCTGTTATAGTTATTCCTTCTACATTTGAAAGACCTTTTAACAATTTATCTTTAGAACTAAAAGAAAACTTTAATTTGCCATGTATCTCCCCATAATTAATACATCTATACCCATATTCTCCTAAGTTCTCTTTAGTTATGCCTAAACCCTTACCAAAACTAAAAATATATTTTAATCGTTTTTTTTCACCAATAATATTATCAAATATATTATTTAATATTTTTCTATATAACTCCCCCAATCTCTCAACTTTCCTCTTCTCCAGCCCCACCAACCTATCAATTTCACCTATCTTCCAATCAAGAAAGTTAGCTATTTGGCTTTGTTCAGATAGGGGGGGAGTTAAAGTAACATAATTTAATAAAGTTTCATTTGTTAGTGTCCATCTATTATCTTTAGACACTCCTTTACCTACTGATTGTAAAGCTAATGAAGTGTATTGTGCTTTAAACCAATAATCATAATATTTTTTATTTAATTTAACTTTATTTCTTAAATTTATATATGCTGGGCTAATAACTCCCTCTATATAAGAAATATTACAATTAGCCCCACTGTATAAATCCATTGGATTTAAAAGTAAATCTCCTTTTTCAACTTTATTGTAATTTGAATAATCAACAGCTATTTGTCCTTTATTATTTGAAATATCCCTTACCTTTACCTTATCCCTTGCTAATGATAAAATAACTGGATTTTCTTTAGTTGATAAATCTTTACTGATATAAAATAATCTTTTAATTTTTTCTGTTCCCCAATGCTCTGGTACTTCTCTTAACCAGGGCAAATTTACTTGCTTATACTTTTTATATCTTTTCATCTAATCCCCTCCAAGATAGATGAAAGTAATCCCTTAGTATTCTTTTCTATTTCTTCAATATCTTTAATAATTTCATCAATATTTCTTAATTCTTTAGGCTTATAAAAATACTTAGTAAAACTTATTTCATAGCCTATTTGTTTTGATTTCATATCAAAAAAGGCATCTTTCTTATATGGCAGTATTTCATTTTCAAGATAGGCTTCAATCCCCCCTTCATAATTAAGGGGAATTATTTCACTATCTTTCAGCTCTTTATTACTTTCTGGATTTCCCTTACTATCAAGGACTATTTCACCATCTTCACTTACCTGTGTCAATAAATCACGAATAAGCCTTTTAGCCTTTGCTGGCAACTTAAGTTTAGAACTTTTAACTTCTTCTTCTACTAATTGCATAAAGTTGTTAAAGCTAGAACTTTCTATTTCTAATACTTTTACTACAATTTCATATAAGGACTTGTCAAAATCTTTTAAGCTATTTAGGGCTTCATCACTAACAAGCATTTTAAGTCTTAATGGCACAAGTACATCTATGGCAATATGACCAAAGTCCTTATTATCAAAGACAAGGCTTTTTTCCTTATCAGCCTTATCAAAATCCAGATAAAGTTTAACTATTTCTTTTCTAATATCTCCTGGAATTTCACAATTTTTACTTCCAAGATTTTTTCTTAAGGCTTCTTTCATATTTCTTGCATCAATTAGCTGGACTTTGCCCTTTCTCCTATCTTCTTTTTTATTGGATAAAATCCAAAGATATGTTCCGATACCCGTATTGTAGAAAAGATTTTCTGGTAATGCGACTATAGCTTCTAGTAAGTCTTGTTCAAAAAATATCTTCTTAAATTACTTGCCCCCTGTCCTGCCCTTCCTGTAAATAAGGAAGAACCGTTGTGAACTTCTACAATCCTACTTCCAAGCCTGGTTTCTGTTTTCATCTTACTAATATTATTGGCTAAAAATAACATTTGGGGGTCTCCTATATCAGGCAGGAATGAAAAACTTGGATTTTCATCATAGTTAATAACAAATCTACTGTCTATTATTTCTTCTTTTTTATTAACTCCGTATGTTTTTAAGTCTGACCTCCAGGCAGTCCCAAAGGGGGGATTAGATAGCATAAAGTCAAAAGTTTCTCCTGCAAACCTATCTTGTGATATTGTAGAACCGAATCGGATATTATCAGCCTGTATACCCTCACCCTTTACCAGCATATCCGCCTTGGCAATGGCATAGGTTTCATCAGAGTTTTCCTGACCGAATAAGTTTATATTAACATTTTTGTCTATCTTCCTAGCAAGTTCTAATATTCTTTGTTCTCCCACTGTCAGCATACCACCAGTACCTGCTGCCCCGTCGTATATTCTATAGGATGTTGAGTCGATTTTATCTTGAATAGGGATAAAGGCTAAGTCGGCAATAAGTTCTACTATATCTCTTGGTGTAAAGTGTCTTCCAGCATCTGTTACATTGGTTTCTTCATTGAACATTCTTATTACTTCTTCAAATAGGGTTCCCATGGAATGATTGTCTAGGGCTTCAATTTTTACTGTGCCGTCTTCATTTAAAACGGGTTTGTTGTTAAAGTTGTATTTTGGATCTACAAATTTTTCTATGAGCATGCCCAGCCTATCTTGCTGAGATAATCTTTCAATTTCATTTCTTATATGAAATTTGTCAATGATTACTTGAACATTTGATGAAAAGCCATCTAAGTAGGCTATAAAGTCGTCTTTGAGTGTTTTGCTTCTGCTAACTCCTTTTAGGTCTTTTAGGGTGAAGTCTGCCTTGTTTACAAAGTTTTGTCCTGCAACTTGAAATAGGGCTGCATCCATATTGTCTTTTACGCCTAAGTTAATTAGTTCTTTTTTCTTTTTTATTACTTCTTCGTGTTTTTCTTCTAAGACTGCGTCTAGTCTTCTTATTACAAACATAGGTAGTATTATCTTTCGGTAATCTCCTAGGTCGTATACATCTACTAAACAGTCATTTGCTATCCCCCAAATAAATGATTTTAGGGCGTTGTAGCTTGTATTACTTAACATATGTTTTCCTCTACTTTCTTTATGTTTTTAAATTTTGGCATTGTAAAATTTACTTTTAATTATACTATAAATAGCTTAAATAGGCTATGTTATTCTCTGCTGAACTTACTATAATTTTTTAGCTGGGCAAGTAAATTTTTAAGTTTAAAAATAAAATCCCCTGAAATTTATTCAGGGGATTTTTGATAGATGGGTTTCATAAAAGTATTGTCTGCAAGGCTTAGTAGCTTGTGTTTTTTGGCAAGTTTTACAAGAATAGTTAAGCCTTTTTAATAGATTTCTATATTTCCTAAAATTAATATAAAAAAATTTATTTTGTAGTAAAAATTTGCTATTATATAGTTACAATCCAGGAGGTGTTTATGAAAAATTTTATAAAAAATTTGCTTGTTCTTCTTCAATTATTTTCTTTATTCCTAGCCAGTATTTTATTTTTTATTTTAAAAATTTCATTTTACTTTCCTATCTACAAAAGTTTTTATTTGAAAAATAATTTAGCTCATAAGCTTGGTGTCAGTAATGAGCAATTATTAAATTATACTGAAAATCTTTTTGCCTATTTAAAAAATAATACAAGCCTTGATAGTAGCTGGTTTACTAATAAGGATATTCTCCACATGGTCGATGTGAGAAATCTTTACTTAATCAGTAGCAAGATTATGTATCTACTATTTTTTATATTTATAATTTTGACAATAAGCAATATATTTATTTTTAAAAAAAATTATTTAAAAATTATTAGTAAATTATTTAATAGGCTGCTAGCAATTTTTATGCTACTTATTTTTAGCCTAGCTCTATACATAAGTATAAATTTTACTAAATTTTGGATAAGTTTCCATGAAATTTTATTTAGCAATGACCTATGGCTACTAGACCCTGCCGAGTCAAATCTAATAAAAATGTTTCCAGAAAATTTTTTCTTTTTCCTAGTTGCAAGTATAGTAATTAGCCTAATAATTTATTTTGTATTACTCATAATTTTAAAGAAAATTCTTAGTAAAAAATATGCCAATAAATTATAGTGCAATTTAATATTTGTAAACAAAAAGGAGCTAGAAGATTTTATAGTCTTCTAGCTTTTTTTTAGTAATACTTATTTTATATTGCATATTAAGATTTTAATTAAGTTTTCTATGTATTCTTTTCTTAATCTGTTAGGTTCGATTTTTGTCGCCTAATTCCCCTGCTTGCCCTGTTTCTTCGATCTCTTTTCTTAGAACTTAATTTATGCTTGAAAGTTTTTAAGTTTTAATCCAATCATATCTCTCCAACCTCCTTAAGTTCACTTCTGTAGTAATATTCTGGAATTTCTGTTATGCTTATCTTTTTTTCGTCTAATATTCTTTGATGGCTTCTTGATAAGAAGATACCCGATGAAATAAATAGTTTTCCATATTCTTTTATAGTATTAACTATTTCATCAAGTTTATCTTCATCATCTAAAATAATATATTTTTTATTGTCTATTTCAATATGATGTTCAAGTTCAATTAGTTCTTTAATATGTTCTAGCATTTTTTCAGAGATGGTTTTTTCATCTTCATCACTTTCATATTTAGCAATAAATTCTGTTTTAAAGTATTTTAAGTTATGGGGTAAGTCTTCTTGAATATTTTTTAATCTTTGGTAGGTTACTTCCTCGCAAATATTATTTTCATTATTGGTGCAAAGAATATATTTACGATTTCCTCCGTCTTCTTTATTTAGTTGCATTACTGCATGCCCCGTTGTGCCAGAACCTGCGAAAAAGTCGAGGATGGTTGCATTAATGAATTCTTTTTTAATAAAACTTATTAAATATTTTATTAGTGATGTTGGCTTAGAATAGTTAAATACATCTTCTAATTCCAAATTAAGTAACTTAGATAACTCATCACTTGCATCTTCATTTGTACCAACCCCATTATCAGAATTTATCAGACTTGATGGAGTTTTAAATTTTTCATCTTGATTATGTCGTAATACATTAAATCCAAATTTAGAAGATAACTCTACAAATGTTCCTTGATTTAATTCGTTATCTAAAAAATCTTGCGTCCACACAAACCGACCATTCACTAACAACTCACTTATAACAATACTATCTTTTACTATAAAATCATTTAAAAATTCAACTCCTGTGTTACCACTAGTATATTTTCCCTTTTTGTATTCACCATCTTTTAACTTTGTTTTTATGGTGTATTTAGAAAATTTAAGCATTTTTAATGAATTAGTTCTTTTTACAATAGGTTGCATTTTATTAGAATACGCATCTTCTCCAAAAAATTTTATTCTTTCATTAGAGGTATAACATAGTACATATTCTGTCATTTTTCTAATTTTTTTATTAAGAAAAGAACCTTTTTTCTTTCTGACCCAAATAAAGTGTCCTACATAATTTTCTTCCCCAAACACCTCATCACAAAGTAATTTTAGTTGTGCTTGTTCATTATCATCAATAGAGATGAAAATAACACCCTCATCACTTAAAAGCTCTCTGGCAATTTCAAGTCTTTGTTGCATAAAGGATAGCCATTTGCTATGTGAATAACCGTCTGTTTTATCAACAAAGCTGTCGTTATAAATGAAGTCTTTATTCCCAGTATTATAAGGTGGATCGATATAGATAACATCAATTTTACCCTTGTGTGTTTTTTCAAGAAGTTTTAGGGAGTGGAGATTGTCCCCCTCTAATAAAAAATTGTAAACTTCATTTTCTTTTGCTGTGATTTTTCTATTCTCATCTTCACAGAATAGGGGTATGTTGTGTTCTAACATTTCATCTACTTTTTCTGTGTGTTTTTCCCAGACTAGACCGTATTTTTTCTCGTTAAGTGCTGTTTCAATTTGACCCAAAGCTCTTAAACTATCATCATCTTGATGTTCCCCTTTTAGTTTATTTAAAAAGTCTAGCATTTTCTGTCTTTTTTGTTGTGATATGTTTGCCATGGTTTTTCCTTTCTGTCTTTTTTCTTATTGTATCATAAAATAGAATTTTATTGAATTTTCCAAATAAAAAACACCAAATTTGGTGTTTTTTTATTTTTTAGCCTTGTTTAGTATTTTTCTTTACTGCTTCCTATTTGTTATTGATATACTTTTTATTCTTCTTTAGCTTTTGTTCTTCTAGTTCTTCTGACTTTTGGTTTTGCCTTTGTTGCCCTACTACTAACGTCAATATTCCAAACCGTTTCTTCTTGAGATGCTATTTCTTTAAAGTATTTTGAAGCCTCTCTTCTTTTTTTTCTTTCTAGGTTGTAGCTTGTGTTCTGCGGAATGTTAGTTCCATGTACGGCTGATACAAATTGGGTTGGCTTATACTTGCTTGCCGTAGCATCAGCCTTTAATTTTGCAAAATCGGTTGTTTTTTTCGAACTTGCACTCGGCATTTTTATATGAGAATATTTTTCAAATATGGCATCTAGTTTGCGGATATTCCCCTCTATCTGTTCCTTGCTAACAGGTCTATAACCCCTATCCCTAGTTCTATACTCACCAGCAATTATAGCATTTCTGCCATCAATATGTAGATCCATATCTTCTGTATATAGTTTTGTCCTATTTTTTCTTGAATTTTCTTTGTCGCCATTTATTTTTTGAATGTCAACTATTTGTTTTTTAGGTTCTCTTTTTACTTCTTTTTTAGCACCTCGACTAATAAGTATATTTTCTTTTGCCGGTGAAGTTTCTTTTATAAATTCATCTATATTTAAACTTATTTTTCTTCTGGCTCTTTCTGTGTTGACTTCTTTATTAAGTGTTTCAATATTTGTGTTTTCTGTTTCACTTTCAATTTTATTTTGAATAGTTAGTGCTTCTATTTCTTCTGGGTCTAAATTATAATCGCTGTAGCCTGATAATTTATCATCTTCTTCTGGCTCTTGTTTCAAGTCGTCATAAGCTTCAAATTTATATTCACTTTCTCTTGCTACTTGCTCGATAGAAATTTCTTCTTCAAATTCTGCAGCTAACTGTGCTTTAAATTCATTTTCTTCTTTTAGTATTTCCAGATTTTTTTCTAATTTTCTTATTTCTTCATTTTCTTCTTTGTCTTTTTTCTTTTCAACAAGTTTTGTTTCTAAAATCAATTCATCTAAGGCCGTTTTATTGTCCTTGTCAGCAACTAAGTCTTCTGAACTTTTCTCCTTGTGAACATCTTGCCTAAATTTTTCTACTTCTTCAGCAACTTCTTCGTCTACTCTAGTGTCAACTATCTTTTTAGCCGCTCTTTCTATATCCGTTTCAAACAAGTCGTCCCTACCGTCAAGAATATCATCAATACTTGTGTATTTTAATTTATCACGGCGTTCTTTTTCCGAGTCGCATTCTTCAACAACTATTGTATAGTCCTTGTTGTCAGTTGAGGCTAGTTGTTCTTGTTTTTTAATTTCATTTATTGCACTATCAATATTATCACTTTCTACTTTTAGGTGATTTTGGGCTAATGATTTCTTGTCTTCTTTTCTATTAAGTTGATTAAAGTCCTTATTTAGTCTTGCTATTTCTTCTAAATTTTTTGACTTGTGTTCTGATTTTTCTTCTTCTTTTTCTATTTCAAAATCCTGCTTTTGTTCAAAGGTTTCTTTGGTAAATCTGTCTTTATTTTCCTCGAGTATTACATCTTTTTCTAAATTATCAATTTCATGCTCTTGTAATATACGACGTACCTTTACAGAGGCTAGGGTTGGATGTTCTCTTATAACTTCTCTTTTTGAAAATAGGTCAACATCTTTAACGTCATTTGAAGTTATACCCATAGATTTTAATTTTTCTTGGATGGCTTCATTTGAAATTTTTTCTTGTGAAAATTCTTTTTCTTCTACCCTATCCAATTCTTCAAAGAGGTCAAAGTCCTCATCTTCATCATCAAGTTCTTCAACATCTTTTTTAGAAATTGTCATTTTTGTCATGAGTTTAGAAAATTTACTTTCTTTTTTGCTACTTACTTCTTCTGCTTTGTCTTCTTCTAAAAGTTCTGTGTCATCATCTTTTTTTAGGCCGTACTGGGTAAAGGCGGATAATTTAGCCTTAAAATAGCCAATAATAGATTTCTTTTTAGGTTCTTCTAAAATTTCTTCATCTTCAAAATCATCAAATAGGTCATCTTCATAGCCTTCATAACTATCTTGTAAATCTAGTTTTGAGTAGTCTATATCCGTTTTTTCTGATGTTTCTTGCTGCTTTTTTACTTCTTTAACTTCATCTAGTTTAGGAGAATTTTCAGCAGGAGAATTTTCTATTTCTTCCTTGGCTACTTGCTCTTTCTTTTGACGTTCAAAATAAGTTTTATAGTCTTCTGGCTTATCCTCTGCCCTAGCTTTTACCTTGTCTTCTTTTGGTGTTAAGAATAGATTTACAAATTTTGCAAGAAGCCCCTCTGGCTCTTCTTTTTTTTCTATTTCTTTTTTATCTTCTTCTATATTTTCATTTTCTTCTGTTTTATTTTCTTCTGAAATATCTTCTACTTGACCAGAAATTTCAAAATCTTCATCAGATTTTTCAATATCTTCTGTTATTTCAATATTTTTATTTTCTTCATGTTCTTTTTCGTCATTTTCTAAAAAAAACTTTTTCCATTTTACCATACTTTCACCGCCACTTATAAATTCAATTCTTTAAATTTTCTTCCTACTTCTATATTGTCATCAAGAAGCAGTATTCCTTTGACACTCTCTTCATAAGGTAAGCCTAGTTCACGTTTAGAACAAAGCATGCCATTTGATTCAACGCCTCTAAGTTTTGATTTTTTTATTAATAAACCACTCGGCATCATGGCACCTGTAGTCGCAACGACAACTTTTTGCCCGACAGCGACATTACTAGCACCGCAAACTATTTGTAAGACTTGGTCTTCGGAAATTTTTACGCTACTTACAGACAATTTATCTGCGTCTGGGTGTTTTTCTTTTGTTAGCACCTGCCCCACAACAAAAAATTCATCATTGTTGGCCTCTAGGTCAATTTTTATTCCGTTTTTTTCTAAACGTGTCTGTAATTTTTCTTTTTGGTCTTCTGTCAAATCTATATTGCCGCTTCCTGTCAAATTTAAGTTTTCAACATTAAAAATATTCAAACCGACCAAACTATTATTTTCATCACGAATTAAGACCATATTTTTCTTGTTTTCGTAAAATACTTGCTCCGAATTTTTAATTGTTACTAATAGTGTTTGCCCCAACATTTCCTTATTATAAAAAAATAACATTTTCTTCTCCTATTCTACAAATATAAATAAACTTTCTAAATTTTTTCCGTCATATTTAAAAGTAATTGTTGTGATTGGTACACGGCCTTCTGTAAAAAAGTCTACCATCATTTTTTGCAAGATTTCTAAACCTTTTTTATTTTTAATATGGGCTATAATTAGGCTGTCTTGATGGGGCAATCCGATATAAAAATCACCACCGATTTTTTGATAAAAATAATTTAAAACTTTCTCATCAAGTAGCCTTGAACCGTCATAGCCGTCCTTAGAATTTAAAAAATAAAAAATATTATCTGCCACAATATCCGTATTGTAATTAAGTGGTAATTTTACCAAATTAGCCCTGGCACTTTCTTCAAGTTCCTTTGATGATATGACAAATTTTTTTAACAAGTCTTTTGTTAAAATCTTATAGCTATCCTCAAAATCCAAAGAATAAAAAATTTTGCTTTCGTTGGTATGCTCTTTTGTATAAAAATCTTGCTTACTATTTTTGCCAAAACTTCTAGCCCTAAGTACAGGATAAACTCTGCTGAGAATTTCTTTTTTAGTTAGACCTTTTTCATCAAACTGACTTTGTAAAATTAAATTTTTCTTGATAGTTAATAAAAAATCATTGAGTTTTCTATCACTATTTTCTGTTTGCTCATTATCTAGTCTTAACAAAAAATTTTCTATATTTACTTTTGCCTTGTAACCCTTAAAATCTAAAATATAGTAATTATTATCATTTTGCTTGCTGACAAAAATTTCTAATTCGGGCAAATCTTCTTTTAGTTTTCCTATTACAAAATCTACAGTATAGAACATATAATCTCCAAATCATACTTATTCAGTATTTATTATAACAAAAAAAATAAAAACTAGCTATTTCAAAAGTTAAATTTAACAGAAAATTAATATAATTACTCACTTTTACTTAATTAAATTTGAAAAAATATTTTTTCTCTGCTATAATTCAGCTGAAAATAAAATCGGAGAAAATATTATGCAAGAAAATTTTGAAATAAATCCCAAAGAAAAAATAAAAAAATTCAAAGAATTTGCAAAAACATTTAAGAAAAAAATTATTGTAGTTAGCTTATTATACATATTATTTTTAATTAGCCACTACTTTTTTATAAATTTTTCTCAAAAATTATTTCTTGTTATCCACATATTTTTCCTATTCTATCTAATATACTTTCTAACAATTTTTATTTTTATTCTATTTAATATTATATATCTCAAGAAAAAGAAAAAATAATTCTTTAGCAATAAGGAATTATTTTTTCTTTTTTAGAAAACTATTTCAATTTAATATATTTTGTATTATAATAAAATTAATAAGTGAAAATTATTATCAATTAATATGGAGGGCAAATGAAAAAAAATATTTATTTAAAATTAATAATAGTAGTCTTATTGCTAATAAATTTATTCAACTTTCAAGCAGAAAAAAAAGTTAGTGCAAGTTCAAAAATTTACCAAGTTCCTGTGCAACTTTGGCATGCTGAAAATTCAGGAAGATTATCCATGGGCAACAATGCTCTTGCAAGTATAGCCCAGGTAGAAGAAAATGCCAAGGGTTCAATCTACACTGTAGAATTTATACCAATGCACTTTATGAATTTGAAGGGTCATCTCTTAAGCATGTCAGTTTATTCAGGGCCTTTATTTGCTGGTGGCTTAAGTCAAGCTAGTGTTATAAGCAGCTATCAAGATACAGACTTGAGTGGCGGTGTCAGCACCTTCCCTGCCCTGCTACAATTTTACAGATCTGCACAAAAAGAAGATAAAATCGGAGTTTCGGTCAGTGTCGACGCTATGAATGAAATCATTGGAGGGGACGCATCACAAAAAGCAATTTTAAAATTTAACTGGAAGGCGGCAAGTTTAATATCAGGTTCTGAAGAAGAAGCTAGCTATGAAGAAACAAAAGTCGTAGAAAAAAATAGTGGAGAAAATAAAATAGTAGAAAATACAGTAGAAGAAAAAAATCAAACTAGCCAAGAAGAAAAATCTGATGATGAAAAAAAAGCTAGTGATGAAGAAAAAGCTAGTGATGAAGAAAAACAAAAAGAAGAAACAAAAACAGAATTTACTAAAAAACAAGTGGCAGACTTTTTCAAAAATGATGTAAAAACAAAAGAAGTTGGACTTTATAAGATTGACATTACTGCTCAATACCTAAATCCCTTAACTGGAGTAACTGCTGATGGTGGAACTAAGAATATAGAAATTGGTCAGGGAATGAGCCAAGGAGTTATTTCTCCCATAAATAATAATTCAGGAAATTTAGAAGAAGCCATAAAAAATCAAAAATCGGGAGGCGAAAAACGTTGGTCAAAAGCCCAACTACAACGTACAAAAGACGGAAAATTATACGCAACCGTAAGAATACATTTAATAAACTGGGTAACTCGCAATAAAGAACAAGGACCCTTTATTAAAGTATTACAGGAAAATGGCGAATACAAGTTAGTAGAATCCAAAGAAACAAGTTCACACATTGAACAATACAAGGATAGTTATGCCGACTACACATTTGAAGTGCCAAGAGAAAATTTTTCTGCAATGGTGCAAATGTTTGTTGAACCTATGAACAGACCTGTTCGCTTCTTTGTTGAAGTAAATCCGGATACTATTCAAAAAGGTGGCGTAGATGGAATGAAAGCTATCGAAGAAAAAAATAATAATATCTACTATATAGTCGTAGGTGTTTTTGCAATTATTATTTTACTACTTGCTTATGTTTTAAGAAGTAAAAAGAAAAATATAGGTAAAGAATAATGAAAAAAAATATTTTTATTTATCTACTAATAATTTTTAGCTTAATCCTGACATCATGTTCCAATAAAACAAATAATCAAGCTATGCAAAAAGATGCGGCTGACAAAGCCTTTGAAGAAAGTATAGACCTAAAAGGAATTAATAGTGGTAAAAAATCAGAAGAAGAACAAGGCAAAAAAATTATAATGAATTCTGTTGCCCTGGCCAATATAGCGGCAAAACTAGATATAAAACTTGCTGGAGTACCAACAACAAGACTAGGAAAAATGCCAGAAAGATATAAGCATATATACCAAATAGGAATAGCAATGAATCCTAATATGGAAGTTGTCAAAACAATTAATCCTACCATCTTATATTCACCTGATAGCTTGAAAGATTGGCTAGACGAAGGACTTGAAAAGCATAAAATACCTCACAAGTATGTCAACTTACGAAGTGTTGACAGTCTTTACTCCGTAACAAAAGAATTAGCAACAGAATTTAAGAAACTAGAAAAATATAATATCTTAAAAGAAGAGAAAGAAAAATTTTTTATAGAATATAATAAAAAAATAAGTAATAAAACTAAACCGAAAGTTTTAGTATTAATGGGGCTACCTGCTTCTTATATTGTTGCGACAAAAAATTCTTATGTGGGAAATTTAATAGAACTAGCTGGGGCTGAAAATATTATCACAAGCGACAAAGAATTTGAACAAGTAAATTTAGAATATATTCTAGGAAAAAATCCAGATTACATATTAAGAACTGCCCACGCCATACCAGAAGTTGTAAACCAAATGTTTGAAGAAGAATTTAAAAATAATTCAGCTTGGCAACATTTTTACGCAGTTAAAAATAATAAGGTAATAGACTTAAATTCAAAAATTTTTGGTATGACGGCTTCTTTTGATTATACAGACGCTTTAGAAGATTTAGAAAAAATATTCTATAAATAGGAAAAACACAATGAACAAAAAAATAAGTCTTGCTTTTGTTAGCACAACAATATTATTGGTTATAACAATTTTTATAGCCATAAATACTGGTAATATAAAAGCTAGTCCTTTAGAAATTTTTAATTTAATATTTAATAAGACAAGTAACAGCACTCTAGCCATATTAGACTTGCGATTTCCTAGAATAATAATTGCTATCTTAGTAGGTGCAGCCTTGGCAGTTAGTGGTTTACTCCTACAAACGACTTTAAAAAATCCCCTAATAGACCCGAGCTTAGTCGGCGTTTCTGGCGGTGCAAATCTTATTTTATATCTGGGGCTTTTAGTAAGTCCGAGTGCCATAATATATAAATCATTTTTTGCAATTGTCGGTGGAATTGTTGGTTATCTACTTATATTTGCTTTTGCTAGAAATATAAAAAATAATGTTAGTATTATACTTATAGGTATTGCCATAAGTTCATTTTTTACAGGACTTTTAACAAGTTTAAGTTTTTTAGAAAACACAAGCAAGTCTCTAGCAAGAGCAAGTTTAGGTATTAAAAGTTGGGAAGATGTAAAACTCCTACTAATATGGATACCAATAACAATAGTAATAGCCCTATTATTAGCAAAAGTTTGTAATATTTTCTTTTTAGATGATAAGGTTATTGCCTCTCTTGGCCTTAATATAAACCTACTAAGATTTACTATATCACTACTTGCTGTAATTTTAGCTTCCATTGCAACAAGTGTGGTCGGTGTCCTAGCATTTTTATCTTTAATCGCTCCCCACATTGCCAAAATAATCGTCGGAAAAAATCACATATATTCCCTACCCTTTTCTGCCTTGGTGGGTGCTTTAATATTTTTAGGTTTTGATACTCTGGGACGTAGCATATTTAATCCCATAGAAATCCCAGCTGATATATTAATGTTGGTAGTCGGTGGACCATGCTTTTTAATTTTAATAAAAACAGGAGGGAAATATGAATAATATTATAGAAATTAAAAATCTTTCTTTCTCCTATAAAAAAAATAAAAGTATTCTAAAAAATATTTCCACAGAAATAGAAAAAAATAAAATAACAAGTATAATCGGAAGAAATGCTTGTGGCAAAAGTACCTTGCTAGAAATAATTGCAGCAAGTAAAAATAATTTTACCGGTCAAATATTAATTGATAAAAAAAATATTAAAGATTTTTCTAGAAAAGAACTGGCAAAAAAAATTTCTCTTGTCTTTCAAAAAAATATAGCACCCAGTCAACTAAGTGTATATGAAACTGTAAGTTATGGTAGACTGACCCACAAAAAAAATATTTTTAGCCAAAACACAAAAATTGATTTAGAAAAAATTAATAGGGCTTTGATAGCTACTGACTTAATAGATTTAAAAGATGAATTAGTAGAAAATTTATCAGGCGGGCAAATACAGCGTGTCTTTATAGCCATGGCACTTGCTCAGGATACAGAAATACTTTTACTAGATGAACCAACCAGTTACTTAGATATAAAATATCAAAAAGAAATAATGAAACTCATAAAAAAACTTAATAAAGAATATGAAAAAACGATAGTAATGGTTCTGCATGATGTAAACCAAGCTTTGAAATATAGTGATAATATCATAGCCATAGCAGATGGAAAAGTTATAAAAAATGATAAGGCTAGTAATTTTTACGATGAAAATTTCTTATCCGAATTATACGGACTAGAAATTAATATTTCAGAAAAAGAAAAAGCTGTAATTAGTTGGTAATTTAATAAAAAATAATTGAACAAGATTTGCATTTTTGATAAAATAAACATTGAGACTTATTCTCAATAGTACTTTCAGTTCAAATTTCTATTATAAAATAAAAATAAATTTAAGGAGTTTATAATGAAAAAACATAAAATAATATCTTTAAGCCTCGCTAGTGCCTTGTTATTTTCTACTGGTCTTTATTCAGCACAGATAGCCAAATATAATACTGCCTACGCAACAGAAAGTTCAAGTCTTGTAAAAGATTATAAGACACTAAAAGACGGAGAGTATGATTTAACATTCTCAGTTAAAAATGCCAGTAATTCTAACCAGCTATCAATGGCTGATGACGCTATGATAAAACCAGCAAAATTAACGGTTAGCAAGGGACAATACAAGGTTAAAATTAAATTTCAACCTATAGAAGTGAGTAATCTAAAAGGATACTTGGGCGATTTATTCTATTACGATACAGCAAATAAAAAAAGTCCTGCAAGTGCCCTAACATTTTATTCACCAGAAGAAAAAGATTCAGGTTTTGATGAATACAAAAAAAAGTATCAAAATAGAAGTGGCTATCCAAAAGAATTTGAATTTCCTATTGATAAAACAGCTATAAAATCCGATGGAAAATTAACCAGTAAAATAGGCGTTTATGTGCCTGTTATGGGCAAATATGGAGAGCAAGACGCCCTTATTGACTTTGATTTTTCTAATCTTGCTATAAATAAAGCTAATACAGCTAGCCGAAGTAGTGAAAATGAAAAGTTTGTATCATTAAAAATAAGTGATGAGTCCCCTCTTAAAACAGCTACTAGGAGAGCTATTGAAAAAATAGGAAAAATCAAAAAAAATAATGGAAAAAAAGAATTAATCCTGACATACTATAGCCAGCAAAAATGGGGAGTAAACCATATTTACGATAACGGCCTAATGAATGTTTGGTATAACTATGATGGCAGTCAAAATAGGACTAAATTGACATCTAAAATTATAGAAAGTGGCGACCATTATAAAGTATCAGAGCTTGCTATCCCTATTAATGAAGATAAGCCAATATACATTTTTGGAGAAACACAACTAAATGCCTATACAGGAACTACACAAGTTACATATGCCATAGTAAATATAAATGGCGACACTAGCTTAGCAAGTACAAAAAATAATAGTCCAAAACTTTTAAGAGCAAGTCAATTCGGAGCTTTTGAAAAAGATTTTTCAGAAAAAAAATTACCATTTGACTATAAAAAAGGTGATAGACTTTTTTCTCCCTATACAGCTGAGCAAGGAACAAAATTCAAATTAGCCGACGGTAGATTTTCTTTAGAATTAAATTTTGAAAGACCAGACATTCAAAATACAGATATAAGATATTTAAAATATACATTAGACGGTAGCGAACCAACAAATTCTTCTTCAAGTGCTGATTTGCGTTCACAAAGTTCCGATTTAACTCTTCCATCTAGTCTATATAGAATATTCATTGAGCCTCTTGCTGATATAAAAAATTTCAGTGAAAATGGCGGAGATGTAACATTAAAAGTAAAAGCCTTTAATGCTAAAGGTAATCCAGTATCAGATACACAAACTTATACCTTTCCTTTTTCTAAACATTACATAGATGAAATTCCTTTTAAATTAAATATAGCAGATAAGACTTTTGATGCTAAGTTATCATCTGACGTCAACTATGTTCTTACTAATGAAGTGAGTGTACAAAGTGAAAAAGCTGATTATTTAAAAGAGAAGCTAAAAGACAAGATCGCTCAACTTGCCTTAAATGATGTTACTTATACAAAAATTTCTTTACTAAAAGATGGGAAACCTTACACACCAGATTATCCAAGAGGTTGGTTAGAGGATAAAAATCCACTGCTTAAAGTAGATATTTCTAATTATAGTTCAGATGTTAATAAGCAAGTTTATCTATATAATTCTGAAGATGGCAGCTTAAATCTTGTTCCGACAGTAGTAACAAGTACTAAGTTTTCCTTTAGTGTAAACCAGCAAGAAGGCATATATATTATAGCTACTGCTAACAATAAGCAACTCCTAGATAAAGAAAAAGAAAAATTAACTAAACGCGTTGAAGAAGCTAAACAAATTTTAGAAAGTGCTAGTATTTCCAAAGAAAGAATAAGACTAAATCAAGAAATTGAAAAAGCAGAAAATCTACTTAATAGAAAATTTATAAAATTATACAATCTAATAAAAGCTGGTCAAAACATAGACAGAGCAATAAAAAATCTTGAAAATGCCAAATCTAATACCATCTTTTTAAAAAGAAAAATAGCTACAAATAATGAAATACTTGACCAGGATATCTTAAAAAAATTATTAACACAAGAAAAATATAATAAATTATTAGCCTTAAAATCAGAAATCAATAACAACTTAGATAATAATGAAAAATTACAGGAACTATTATATAATTTAGACGAGGAATTAAGCAATTTAGAATACAAATATAAAACACAAGATATTGACTACATGATAGAAAACTACTCACGCCCAGGAGTAGAATCTATGGCTAGCGGGGTCTTTGACAATAAAAATGCTCGTTTAATCTTTGCTCCAGATAAAACATATTTAGAAGTAAACTTAAAAACGATGACTATTTTTAATATACGTGCCCATCTTACTGATTTAGATATCTTTAAAGATAAACTAGATGAAGAAGAATTAAATGTGTATAGTCTAGGTAAATTTGAAGATACTGGGCTAAATGGTAAGCCAGCCCTATTTGACAAAAAACTAATTATTGAATTAGAAAAGGATGCAAAACAAAAATATGTAGTTCGTCTAGGTAATGACGGCATGGGAGGAGCCAAACCCCAAGCAAGACTTGTTATCAAAACTCAAATAGAAAAAAATACTACTTCAGATATTGATATTTACAACATATCAAGACTAATTAACAATACTTATGAGCCTGAAGCAAGTAGTAATAATATTTATACATCTGACTTTAAAAATCTTCCAGACGGAGAATATAATTTAGATTTTACTATCTTCAACTACTATTCTCCTGATAAAATATCTATGGCCAATGGAGCGGTTAATAAACCTGCTAAGTTGGTAGTGAAAAATGGAGAGTATCATGTTGAGCTAACATTTACTCCACTTAGATTTGCAGGACAGCAAGGCTACCTAGGAAATCTTTATTACTATGATAAAAATGGAAGTAAAAAGCAGGGAACAATATTAAGCTACTACTCAGAAAATGAAATAGATAACTTTATTGATATATATAAAAAGGCATTCCCAAGTAGAAATGCTTATCCAAAAGTAATTAGCTATCCTCTTGATAAAAATGATATTGAGGCTGATGGAAAATTAAAAACTAGAATAAATGTTTTTGTGCCAGTAATGGCATCTATAAATCAGGAAATAGGTTATCAGGATGCACTCCCTATATTCTACTTTAAAAAATATAATGTTGAACAAGAAAATCTTGAAAAAGAAGACGGCATAACAATAAAAGATGAAGTAAATAATGTAACTATTAGGGGGGACAAAATACCAAAAAATTCTAAACTACATGTTAAAAAATTAGATGAAAAAATAGAAAAAATTTCTGATATGGAATATGATTTATACGATATAGAAATTCAAAATAAAGACAACAATTCAAAAATAAATGTTTTAGGCGAGATTAATATAACAGCACCTAAAAAACAAGGTAAAACTATAGAAAAAGTTTACTATGTAGGAGATAATGGAGAATTAGAAGAAAAAGTTATTACAAGTCAAGATAAGGATACTATAACTTTCACTACCAACCACTTATCTAAGTACGCCTTAGTATATGCAAATAATAGTACTGTTAATAATGAGGGTAAATTAGATCCAACTGCTAATTCAAACTTATCTAATAATTTAAATATGGCTGATAATTCAAATTTATCTGATAATAATACTTCTAACAGGCAAGGAAGACAAATAAGTAAAATAAGTAAAAAACTAACTAAAACAGGTATAGAAAATTCAACTTATCCCCTATTAGTTTTATCTATGCTAGCAGGAGCTTATGCTTTAAGAAGAAAATTAAAATAAAATAAAAAACAGCTTTGGTTTTTACTAAAGCTGTTTTTTAACTGAATTTTCATAAGTTCTTTTAAAAAACTTTCTTATCTTTCTAATAAAATATAACTATTTTATATAATAAAAATAGAGTAATACATATTAGTCAAATATTAATGAAAAATAATATTATAAACATTAATTAACATGTCCAAGTTTAGATAACTTATATCTAGTCCTATTATTAGCTAATAATTATTAAAAAAATAAGAATTAAGCAAGAAAAATGCAAGAGGAGAATAAATAAAAATTCATATTTTCTATAAAAACTTATATTTAATTTAATAAAATTTTTGCCTAAATAGCAAATAAGAAGCCAATATATTGGCTTCTTATTTTTATTTGTGGTCATAATTATTTTATTATTTTATGACCCTATTAAATCCTAGCTCTCCTAGACTTTATTTTGACTCTTTGTCAATTCTTCTTCTTAATGCTGCAAGCATTAAGGCTAATCCTAGGGCTGTAGTTGAATAAACTACTGTATTTTTCTCTGCCTCTCCTGTTTTTGTTAGTTTCTTACTTGCATGTTTTCCTTTATGCTCTGCTTTAGTAAGTTTTTTAGCTTCTTTTTCTTCTGTAGAAGCATATCCTAGATTGTCAATATTTGTTTCAAGCTTGCCTTCTTTTATTTCTTGGGCGTTTGCTTGGTTTGCATTGTTATTTTCTGGTTTAAGTTCTAAGTTATTTGCTTCTTCTTCAGGTTGGGCTGCAGCTCCTATGTTAAATTCAGGTTCTCCTAGTCCTGGATTGCCAAGTAGACCTGCCTTGTTTATTGCTTTAGCTACGTTTTCTCCTGCCGCCTTGGCTTCTTCTTCTTTTTTGGCTAGTTCAACTTTTTCTTTAGCTTTATTTAGTTCGGCCCTAACTTCTTCTATACTCGCTGCTCCGTTGATGCTATCTTCTGCTTCTTTGGCTGCTTTTGTTATCTTGTCTTTTGCTGCGTCTTTTTGATCAGGAGTTAGGCTAGTGTTCTTGTCTATGTCTTGGTGGGCTTTGGCTTTTTCTGCTTCTATTTCACTTATTGCATCTGCTTTGGCTTTTTCTAGTTCAACTTTTGACATACCTGCAGTTTTCGATTTCTCTATTTCTTCTATTTCATCTACTTTGTTTATGTCGCTCATTGCATAGCTTACAGCCGCAAACACTTTAGTTTTTATTAGATCTTTTTGATCAGCATTTAATAAACCATTGCCGTCTACCGCCTTATTTACTTCGTTTTGTTTTTCTGCTAAAGCCTCTATTGCAGCTATCTTACTTGTTCCTGTTGCTTTTGCTACGTTTATTTCGTTTGTGTTTGTTGCTGCATTTACTGCATCCATTGCTGCTGTTGTTGCCGCTGCTATGGCTTGTTTAGCTAAGTTTTTGTCTGCACCGTCTACGTGTTGACTGCCATCTATTGCTTTATTTGCTTGTCCTTGTTTGTCTACTAGGTCTTTTAGGGCGTCTGCCTTGTTTTCTCCTAGGTTTTTAGCTGCGTTTATTTCGTTTGTGTTTGCTGCATCATTTACTGAATCCATTGCAGCTGCTGTTGCTTCAGCTACTTTTGCTTTGGCTTTGTTTCTGTCTGCTTGGCTTACGTTTGTATTAGCGTCTATTTCCGCATTTGCTTGTCCTTGCTTGTCTACTAGGTCTTTTAGGGCGTCTGCCTTGTTTTCTCCTAGGTTTTTAGCTGCGTTTATTTCGTTTGTGTTTGCTGCATCATTTACTGCATCCATTGCTGCCGCTGTTGCTTCAGCTACTTTTGCTTTTATCGTCGCTTTTTGATTGTCATCCAGGTTGTTATTGCTGTCTACCACCTTATTTACTTGGTTTTGTTTTTCTGCTAAAGCCTCTATTGCAACTATCTTACTTGTTCCTGTTGCTTTAGCCGCGTTTATTGCCTCTGTGTCTGCTGCAGCGTTGATGTTAGCTTCTGCTTCTTTAGCGGCTGCGTCTACTTTTGCTTTGGCGTCTGCTTTTTGTTTGTCGCTTAAGCCTGGTTTGTTGTCTATGTCTTGGTGGGCTTTGGCTTTTTCTGCTTCTATTTCACTTATTGCATCTGCTTTGGCTTTTTCTAGTTTGACTTTTTCTAAACCATTTTCTTTTGGTTGTCTTATTGCGTCTGTGTCTGCTGCTCCGTTGATGTTGTCTTCTGCTTCTTTAGCGGCTGCGTCTACTTTTGCTTTGGCGTCTGCTTTTTGTTTGTCGCTTAAGCCTGGTTTGTTGTCTATGTCTTGGTGAGCTTTGGCTTTTTCTGCTTCTATTTCACTTATTGCATCTGCTTTGGCTTTTTCTAGTTTGACTTTTTCTAAACCATTTTCTTTTGGTTGTCTTATTCCGTCTTTGTCTGGCGCAGCGTTGATGTTGTCTTCTGCTTCTTTAGCAGCTTTTGTTATCTTGTCTTTTGCTGCGTCTTTTTGATCTCTGTCTAGGTTGTTGTCAGCTTCTATTGCTTCGTGTGAGGCTTGTTTTTCTACTTCTATTTTGCTTATTGCATCTGCTTTTTCTTTTTCTAGCTCAACTTTTGTTTTACCATTTTCTTTTGGTTGTCTTATTGCGTCTGTGTCTGCTGCTCCGTTGATGTTGTCTTCTGCTTCTTTAGCGGCTGCGTCTACTTTTGCTTTGGCGTCTGCTTTTTGTTTGTCGCTTAAGCCTGGTTTGTTGTCTATGTCTTGGTGAGCTTTGGCTTTTTCTGCTTCTACTTCACTTATTGCATCTGCTTTGGCTTTTTCTAGTTTGACTTTTTCTAAACCATTTTCTTTTGGTTGTGTTATTCCGTCTTTGTCTGGCGCAGCGTTGATGTTGTCTTCTGCTTCTTTAGCAGCTTTTGTTATCTTGTCTTTTGCTGCGTCTTTTTGATCTCTGTCTAGGTTGTTGTCAGCTTCTATTGCGTCGTTTGATGCTTGTTTTTCTACTTCTATTTTACCTATTGCGTCTGCTTTTTCTTTTTCTAGCTCAACTTTTGTTTTACCATTTTCTTTTGGTTGTGTTATTGCATTTGTGTCTGGCGCAGCGTTGATGTTGTTTTCTGCTTCTGTTGCGGCTGCGTCTACTTTTGCTTTGGCGTCTGCTTTTTGTTTGTCGCTTAAGCCTGGTGTGTTGTCTATGTCTTGGTGAGCTTGGGCTTTTTCTGCTTCTACTTCACTTATTGCATCTGCTTTGGCTTTTTCTAGTTTGACTTTTTCTAAACCATTTTCTTTTGGTTGTGTTATTCCGTCTTTGTCTGGCGCAGCGTTGATGTTGTCTTCTGCTTCTTTAGCAGCTTTTGTTATCTTGTCTTTTGCTGCGTCTTTTTGATCTCTGTCTAGGTTGTTGTCAGCTTCTATTGCGTCGTTTGATGCTTGTTTTTCTACTTCTATTTTACCTATTGCGTCTGCTTTTTCTTTTTCTAGCTCAACTTTTGTTTTACCATTTTCTTTTGGTTGTGTTATTGCATTTGTGTCTGGCGCAGCGTTGATGTTGGCTTCTCTGCTTCTTTAGCGGCTGCGTCTACTTTTGCTTTGGCGTCTGCTTTTTGTTTGTCGCTTAAGCCTGGTGTGTTGTCTATGTCTTGGTGAGCTTGGGCTTTTTCTGCTTCTACTTCACTTATTGCATCTGCTTTGGCTTTTCTAGTTTGACTTTTTCTAAACCATTTTCTTTTGGTTGTGTTATTCCGTCTTTGTCTGGCGCAGCGTTGATGTTGTCTTCTGCTTCTTTAGCAGCTTTTGTTATCTTGTCTTTTGCTGCGTCTTTTTGATCTCTGTCTAGGTTGTTGTCAGCTTCTATTGCGTCGTTTGATGCTTGTTTTTCTACTTCTATTTTACCTATTGCGTCTGCTTTTTCTTTTTCTAGCTCAACTTTTGTTTTACCATTTTCTTTTGGTTGTGTTATTGCATTTGTGTCTGGCGCAGCGTTGATGTTGGCTTCTGCTTCTTTAGCGGCTGCGTCTACTTTTGCTTTGGCGTCTGCTTTTTGTTTGTCGCTTAAGCCTGGTGTGTTGTCTATGTCTTGGTGAGCTTGGGCTTTTTCTGCTTCTACTTCACTTATTGCATCTGCTTTTGTTTGGGCTAGTTCTATTCCTGTTAAGCCGCTTGCTTTGGCTGTGTCTATTCCGTTGTTGTCTGTTGCTGCGTTGATGTCTCTTATTGCATCAGTTGCTGCTTGGTCTACTTCGTCTTTGGCTCTTTGCTGCTGTTCTGGGCTTAGGTGGTTATTTTGCTCAATTGCTGCTTTGGCGTCTGATCTGGCTAGTTCTACTTCTTCTATTGCGGCTGCTTTGGCTTTGGCCAGGTCTATTCCTGGTGTTGCTGTTTGTTTTGCTGCGTTTATGCCGTTTGTATCTGCTGCTGCGTTTACTGCTCCCATTGCATCTGCTGTTGCTGCTGCTATGGCTTGTTTAGCTAAGTCTTTGTCTGCAGGACCTACGTGTTGACTGCCGTCTATTGCTTTATTTGCTTGTCCTTGTTTGTCTGCTAGGTCTTTTAGGGCGTCTGCCTTGTTTTCTCCTAGGGTTTTAGCTGCGTTTATTTCGTTTGTGTTTGCTGCATTGTTTACTGCATCCATTGCGGCTGCTGTTGCGGCTGCTACTTTTTCTTTTGCTGCTAATTTGTCTTCTGGTCTTAGGTCTGGGTTGTTGTTTATTGCTTCATTGACTTCGTTTTGTTTTTCTGCCAGGGCTTTTATTGCATTTACTTTGTCTGTTCCTGTTGTTTTTGCTGTGTTTAAGTCTGCATCTGTTGTTGCAGCCCCTGCTGCTAGTATGGCTGCATTTGTTGCCGTAGCTACTGCGTCTTTAGCTTTTTGTTTGTCTTGGTCTTCTAGGCCAGCTTTGCCGTCTATTTCAGTGTCTGCATTTGTTTGGGCTTGTCCTAGCTCTTGTACTGCTGTGTCTTTTTTAGCTGAGTTTGTTGGAACGCCTTCTATAACTCTTGTTCCATTTGTTTTAGCAATTTCTACATCTCTGTCTGTAGTTGCAGCGTCGATATTGGCTTTTGCCTCTCTTGCCAGTCTTTCTACTTCTGCTTTTGTCGCTGCTTTTTCTTCAGCTGTTTGGTTGTTTCCTGGACCGTCTATATCTCTTAGTTTGTCAGCTTTACTTTGATCTATTGCATTTTTAGCATCTGTTTTTGCTCTTGAGTCTGTTGAGACGTTGTTTATGTTTGTTTCACCTAGTTTTCCTGCTTGTTTAGCTGCACCTTCAGTGTTTGTATGTGTATTATCTATTGCATCTATTGCATCTTGTTTAGCTTGTCTTACATCTCTTAATGCAGCTTGTTTTTCGCTGTCTGTCATTTTTGAGGTTCTTATTGCTTGTTCTTTGTTTTCTGCTGTTTTTTCTACACGTTTTTTAGCTAATTCTTTTGCTTTTTTCAGTACAATATCTTCTATTCCTGCATCTTTTACATCTGGTATATTATTTTTGTCTGTTTGAGCTTTTATGCTATTTACTACTCTTGCTGCTTCTGCTTTTACTGCATTTAGGACTTGTTCTTTTTCATCAGTATTTAAGAGATCATCACCGTCTATATCTGCTTGTGCTGCTTCTACTGCTGCCTCTACTGCATCTATTGCATCTGCTTTTGTTTTGGCTAGGTCTATTCCTGTTAAGCCGCTTGCTTTGGCTGTGTCTATTCCGTTGTTGTCTGTTGCTGCGTTGATGTCTCTTATTGCATCAGTTGCTGCTTGGTCTACTTCGTCTTTGGCTGCTTGCTGCTGTTCTGGGCTTAGGTGGTTATTTTGCTCAATTGCTGCTTTGGCGTCTGATCTGGCTAGTTCTACTTCTTCTATTGCGGCTGCTTTGGCTTTGGCCAGGTCTATTCCTGGTGTTGCTGTTTGTTTTGCTGCGTTTATGCCGTTTGTATCTGCTGCTGCGTTTACTGCTCCCATTGCATCTGCTGTTGCTGCTGCTATGGCTTGTTTAGCTAAGTCTTTGTCTGCAGGACCTACGTGTTGACTGCCGTCTATTGCTTTATTTGCTTGTCCTTGTTTGTCTGCTAGGTCTTTTAGGGCGTCTGCCTTGTTTTCTCCTAGGGTTTTAGCTGCGTTTATTTCGTTTGTGTTTGCTGCATTGTTTACTGCATCCATTGCGGCTGCTGTTGCGGCTGCTACTTTTTCTTTTGCTGCTAATTTGTCTTCTGGTCTTAGGTCTGGGTTGTTGTTTATTGCTTCATTGACTTCGTTTTGTTTTTCTGCCAGGGCTTTTATTGCATTTACTTTGTCTGTTCCTGTTGTTTTTGCTGTGTTTAAGTCTGCATCTGTTGTTGCAGCCCCTGCTGCTAGTATGGCTGCATTTGTTGCCGTAGCTACTGCGTCTTTAGCTTTTTGTTTGTCTTGGTCTTCTAGGCCAGCTTTGCCGTCTATTTCAGTGTCTGCATTTGTTTGGGCTTGTCCTAGCTCTTGTACTGCTGTGTCTTTTTTAGCTGAGTTTGTTGGAACGCCTTCTATAACTCTTGTTCCATTTGTTTTAGCAATTTCTACATCTCTGTCTGTAGTTGCAGCGTCGATATTGGCTTTTGCCTCTCTTGCCAGTCTTTCTACTTCTGCTTTTGTCGCTGCTTTTTCTTCAGCTGTTTGGTTGTTTCCTGGACCGTCTATATCTCTTAGTTTGTCAGCTTTACTTTGATCTATTGCATTTTTAGCATCTGTTTTTGCTCTTGAGTCTGTTGAGACGTTGTTTATGTTTGTTTCACCTAGTTTTCCTGCTTGTTTAGCTGCACCTTCAGTGTTTGTATGTGTATTATCTATTGCATCTATTGCATCTTGTTTAGCTTGTCTTACATCTCTTAATGCAGCTTGTTTTTCGCTGTCTGTCATTTTTGAGGTTCTTATTGCTTGTTCTTTGTTTTCTGCTGTTTTTTCTACACGTTTTTTAGCTAATTCTTTTGCTTTTTTCAGTACAATATCTTCTATTCCTGCATCTTTTACATCTGGTATATTATTTTTGTCTGTTTGAGCTTTTATGCTATTTACTACTCTTGCTGCTTCTGCTTTTACTGCATTTAGGACTTGTTCTTTTTCATCAGTATTTAAGAGATCATCACCGTCTATATCTGCTTGTGCTGCTTCTACTGCTGCCTCTACTGCATCTATTGCATCTGCTTTTGTTTTGGCTAGGTCTATTCCTGTTAAGCCGCTTGCTTTGGCTGTGTTTATTCCGTTGTTGTCTGTTGCTGCGTTGATGTCTCTTATTGCATCAGTTGCTGCTTGGTCTACTTCGTCTTTGGCTGCTTGCTGCTGTTCTGGGCTTAGGTGGTTATTTTGCTCAATTGCTGCTTTGGCGTCTGATCTGGCTAGTTCTACTTCTTCTATTGCGGCTGCTTTGGCTTTGGCCAGGTCTATTCCTGGTGTTGCTGTTTGTTTTGCTGCGTTTATGCCGTTTGTATCTGCTGCTGCGTTTACTGCTCCCATTGCATCTGCTGTTGCTGCTGCTATGGCTTGTTTAGCTAAGTCTTTGTCTGCAGGACCTACGTGTTGACTGCCGTCTATTGCTTTATTTGCTTGTCCTTGTTTGTCTGCTAGGTCTTTTAGGGCGTCTGCCTTGTTTTCTCCTAGGGTTTTAGCTGCGTTTATTTCGTTTGTGTTTGCTGCATTGTTTACTGCATCCATTGCGGCTGCTGTTGCGGCTGCTACTTTTTCTTTTGCTGCTAATTTGTCTTCTGGTCTTAGGTCTGGGTTGTTGTTTATTGCTTCATTGACTTCGTTTTGTTTTTCTGCCAGGGCTTTTATTGCATTTACTTTGTCTGTTCCTGTTGTTTTTGCTGTGTTTAAGTCTGCATCTGTTGTTGCAGCCCCTGCTGCTAGTATGGCTGCATTTGTTGCCGTAGCTACTGCGTCTTTAGCTTTTTGTTTGTCTTGGTCTTCTAGGCCAGCTTTGCCGTCTATTTCAGTGTCTGCATTTGTTTGGGCTTGTCCTAGCTCTTGTACTGCTGTGTTTACGCTCTCACCATTAAGTGCATTTTTGGCATTTTCTAATGCTGTTACCGCCACATTTACCTCTGTTTGACTCGCATCTGGTTTATCCTTAATTTGTTTAGCATTTTGCAGGGCTTGGTCGAAGGCATTCCTAAAACTTTCATGTGCTGAAGTGTACTTAGTTTGACTTTTAAGATTATCTCCTTCTGTTACCTTTGCTATTAAGTCGTCCTTATCTGTTACGTCATAAGTAATACTTTTAGTTACGGTATCACTAGTACCATCTGGAAAGTTATAGGTTACGACTATCCTAGCCGTCTTGTTAGTGCCAGCATTTGCTGTGTCAGGGGCTGTTTGCCAAGCGTAATTTATGATCGTCCTGTTCATAGAATCTGCTTCGATAGCACTTCTATTGCTAATAAAATCTTCTGGATTACCAAGACTTGCATTTTTTGCTACGGTCTTCTTAGTCGTAGTTGGCAGGGCTTGGGGTAGGACTACCAATAAACCCGGGTCAAGGTCGACATCAGTTATAGCGTCTGTAACACCAGAAAAATCTGTAGCTGAAGTTTTATATTTTAGAGTTCCCTTCAATTCATACTCTTTCTTTTCCGTAATATTATCAGGAACACTTACTGCAAACTTCAGAGTCTTGGGATTTTCATGTGTAAGAGTTCCTTTCGCTACTCCCTTAGACCCAGAAAGAGTCCAAGAATTCCACTCATTATTATTATTATTATTTGGACCAGCTTCGGCAAAGCTTAATCCAGAACTATTTGGTGCCGTAACAACCCAACCTTCAAGCCTGGTTGGAGCATCTTCGGCAAAGGCTTTAACACTTACGCCGTTGAATGTCGCCTTATGTGCCGCCCCACCAGAAACAGCATACTTGGTTGTAGGGACATAGTCCGTAGTTACTCCCCCAGGGTTTACAACTCTAAAATTACGTGCTAGCATGGTTGAATACTTATGAGTCCAATCAGCCGCAGAGTAGTCGTCCCACATTTTAATACGTATTTTATTAACATTATCAGGTATAGAAACAAATTTTATTTGATTACCACGATTTATTTTTGTATCCTGAACAATTGCATCCTGCTCATTTCCCATGGCGTCCACAGAATGTATACTAATATGTACTGGATGTCTCGTATTACTAGAACCAATGACTAAATTTGCTGAGTCGGCTACCTCAAAACCAAAAACAAACTTTGAACCTGGATTTACATCAACATCCTGATAAAATCCCTCATAACCTACTTCTCGACGGGCATTTTGTTTTTTAAAATATTCAGCAAATTTTCCAAGAGATAGGTATTTTGTATTGGGTTTTACCGATACCCCATCAAAAGCTGACTGCATGTAGTTTTCCATAACAGTTACATAACCATCTTGGGCTATGGGTTTCCAGCCAAATGCATTCCTCTGGTCTTCTGTCAAATCACTAGGCTTAATATCAAGATATTTGGCCTGTCCACCTCTTTCGGCATAAGCATTACCAGTTCCTCGACTGGGCATAACCAGGTTATTCAGGGAGGCAGGAAGATTGTCTAAGTTCCCATTAACAAATGAACCATGACGTTCTTTCTTGCTTTTTTCACGATCTTGAGGAAGAGTAGTCGCATTATTTCTAAACTCATGCCCACGAATATTCGTAACATTATTATTTGGAGCTGGACTAGCCTGCCTTCTACTTCTTTTTAGGGGCTTGTTGGCCTTTTTGTATTCCTGGTAGGCTACAGATTCTTGCAGAGCCTTTTGTTGCTCATCTGATAGGCTGTCTACCACCTCTTGACTAGGCTTTAGGTCTTCAAAGTCTTTAAGTGTTAGCTTTTTTAAGTCTTCAGGCTCCATGTTTTTGAAGTCTTCAATGGTGATGTGCCTCTCTTTTTCTTCTGCTTTTTCCTCTGTTTTTTCTTCTCTTGCTTCTCTATCTTCAGCTTTTTTATTTTCAGCTTTTCCAGCCTCAGCTTTTTTATTTTCAGAGCCTAAATTGGCTGGGCTTTTTTCTGCAGTCGACTCCAGACTCTCCCCCTTTTCTAAGGCCTGGTCTCCTGTCTTGGCTTCTGCCCCACTTGGCAGGGCGCTTGCTTTTTCCTTGTCTTCTTGTTTGTCCTCTTTCTTATCCTCTTTAGCTCTTGCCTGTCCTGCTTTTGGGCTTGTTGGATTTTCTGGCCCACTTGCTTCTTCTAGGGGCTGGACACTTGTTAGAGTATCTGGATTTTCCTTTTCACTGGCAAAAACTTGTGGCGTAACTAAGAGGAAAGATCCAAGGAAAATTGAACCTACTCCTATCTTGAATTTACGTATTGAAAACCTGTCTTTTTTCTTGTGATACATTATATCCTCCTATGATTTTTTCAAAATATATGTTTATTTCTTCTAATTATTTATTTTATTCGTTTAAATAGTATAAAAATTTAGTAGTTTTAGTTATATTCTACCCCCCCCCCCGATTTTGTCAAGATTTTCAGCCTAAATTAAAATATTGCTAATGTTTTTAAGTTTCTTTTATTTTATAATTTATTTTAATAGTTCTTGCTTTTTATGTGGTCTTCCTTTAAAAAAATATTCAAAACATTTTTAATTTAAGACTTTCCACTAATAAAAAAGACAAGTAGGCTATTTTAACTTGTCTTTAAAATAAATTTTATAAGGTTTTTTATATCTTTCTTTTAGTCAATAAGGTTACTACTTCAACACTCGCTGTTTGGGGGAACATGTCCACAGGTTGAACTTTTTCCAACTTGTATTTTTTCAGCAATATTTTTAAATCTTTTGCCAGTGTCGATGGATTGCAGCTCACATAAACTATACGCTTGGCATTTGCAGTCAATAAATATTTGGCTAAATTACCCAGCCCCGCTCTGGGTGGGTCTACAATAGCTACATCAAATTTATGACCTTCTTTTTTCAATTTTGGCATAACTTTGCCAACATGACCTAGCTCGTAATAACAGTTTTTTAAATTATTTAATTCTGCATTTTCTTTGGCATTTTTTATGGCTTCTTCTACTATATCTATGCCGTAAACTTCCTTGCAATATTTACTCACATACTGTCCTATACTTCCTACACCACAAAAAGCGTCTAAGACCAGTTCATTTTTCTTCAAATCAGCAAATTCTACTACCTTGTCATAAAGATTTTTAGTTTGCAGTGGATTTAATTGGAAGAAAGAATTAGCCGACAGTTTATATTCAATATCTCCTATTTTTTCTGTGATGTGGTCTTGACCGTAAAGAACTATATTTTCTTCTCCCATAAGCAAATGACTTTTTTCATTTCTTATATTCAAAACTATACTTTTAACAATGCGCTCTCTTTTTAATTCCCTTACCAACTTGTCTAAACCAGCAATATTTTTTGTATTGGCAACAAATATTACCTGCATATCTCCATTGGAAAATGATACTCTTGTTGAAATATATTTTATACCCTCAAAACGTTTTGAAATTGATACGGGAATTTTAAATCTTGCTATATATTTTTTACAGACTTCTATAATCCTATTACTGTCTTCATGCTGAACTATACAATCCTTAATATCCACAAGTTCGTTTGTTCCCTCTTTGTATAGACCAGCTACAACTCTTCCATCTTTATTTATGGCCACTGGAAACTGATTTTTATTGCGATAGTGATACTGTTTAGGGCTTGGTAAGACTTGCTTAATTATATTTTCTGGATTTTTTATATTTAGGTATTTATTAAAGGCATCAATAACAATTTCACGCTTAAAGTCTAACTGCTTGGCATAATTTACATGGACTAGACCGTAGGCTCCACTTTCTAAAAATTCAGGACGCACAGCCTCAAGCCTGTCTGGACTTTTTTCCTTGATACTCAATAATTTTGCCCTAATATATTTTGGAGTCTCCTCCTCAATTTCACAATTAACCACTTCATTTGGCAAGGCTCCTTTTACAAAAGTTATTTTCTTTTTGTAATAGCCGATACCCTCGCCATTAATTCCTATTTTTTTTATTGTTAATAAAATTTTTCTAGCCATGCATTCTCCTTTTTCAAATATAATTTTACAATTATTTACAAATAAAAAGATTCAAAAGTTTAATAAAAAACATTTAGAATCTTCAATTCATCAAAATTATTTTATTGTCTTTATTTCATTGTCCAATTCTTCAACTAATTCTATTAGTCTATCAATCTCTTTTAAATCTAGGTTTTCTGCTTCAATACTTTCTAATTCCCTGGCAAAATTTTCAAATTTATTTTTTAATTCTTCTAAAATATTAGTAGTCATATCTGCTCCTTTGTTTTGCTTAATTACTATTATATTATAAAACTTGCTAAATTTCTATATTTTTTATAAAATTGTAAGTAGCTTAGGCAATTATAGTTTACTTAAGGAAGGGTTGGTAGCATTATGGCATATGTAAATTCACTACATATAAGTTTTGGTGAGTATTTTTCTAACTTCACTAATTTTTTCAGTGGTTTTAACGCCTTAGCATTTTTTTATATCTTAAATATTGCCATTGTATTTGCAATTATATTTTTAGAGTTTGAAAGAGCCACTTCTTCTTGGTCTTGGATTTTAGTTTTATTACTAATCCCCTACTTGGGATTTATTCTATACCTTTTACTGGGGCGTCCAATTTATAGGGAAAAAATATTCCCCTATTCAAAAGAAGAAAAAATTGAATTTCAAAAAAAATTATTTAATCGGAAAGAAGCCTACAAGATTACAAAAGACGACCCTGTAACCTATAATAACAGAAATTTAATAGAACTTAATTACCAATCAGACCAGGCCTTTTTATCAACCAATAATGAAATAAGAATAATTTCAAATGGAAAAGAAAAATTTAAATTATTATTCGAAGATATTGAAAATGCTAAAAAATATATCCACATTCAATACTACATTTTGAAAAAAGATAAGATAGGCAAAGAATTATTTAACCTACTCATAAAAAAATTAAATGAGGGCGTCAAGGTTTATATTCTTTATGACGATATAGGTTCTAGAACCTTAAACAAATACACCCTTAAAAAATTAATAGACGCAGGCGCAAAAACAAAAAGTTTTTTCAAGGCTAATTTCTCCCTAATAAATTTTCGTATGAACTATCGCAACCACAGAAAAATAGTTGTTATTGACGGAAAAGTTGGTTATACTGGGGGCTTTAACGTGGGAGATGAGTATTTGGGACGGGACAAAAAATTTGGTAATTGGCGGGATAGGCATCTTAGAATTGTGGGTCAGGCTGTTTCATCTTTAAATTTAAGATTTATCGATGACTGGAACTCCCAAGTTTTAAAAAATGAAAAACATGAATATCTTAATCTTGATGACTATAAGATTGTTGAGTATGAAAAATTAGACAAGACTGTTGCCATGCAGATAGTTACCAGCGGACCCGATGACCAGCTAGACCAAATTAAGTACGGCTATTTGCACATGATAAATCGGGCAGAAAAATATATTTATATTCAGTCCCCCTACTTTATTCCAGATGAAAGTATGATGGACGCCCTAACCATGGCTATTTTGTCGGGTATAGATGTTAGAATAATGATACCAGAAAAACCCGACCACATGTTCGTTCACTGGGCTAACTATGCCCATGTCGGAAAATTAGCAAAAATTGGTGCTAGGATTTACGAATATGCCGACGGATTTTTACATGCCAAATCAATAATAATTGACGACGAAGTAACCAGTGTGGGCAGCGCCAATTTTGACAACAGAAGTTTTAGATTAAACTTTGAAATTAATAGTTTTATTTTTGACAAGAAAACAACAAAAGAATTTAAAAATTTATTTTTACAAGACATGGAAAAATCAAAACTGCTAACAAAGGAAAAGTATAAAAATCGCAGTATAGCAATTAAAATGAAAGAAGCCATAGCTCAATTAATATCACCCATATTATAACTTTTTATTGTCTTTACTAATGAAATATGTTATATTTAGATGTAGTTAAATTTAGGAGGAAACTTAAAAAATGAAAAACTTAAAAAAGGTAATATTGCCAGTAGCACTATCGGTGTCCCTACTTGGTCTTACTGCTTGTTCAGCTGGTGGTGGAGACACATACGTTACAACAAAAGCTGGTAACGTAAACCAAAAAGATGTAATTGACTATATAGGCGGTCAACAAGTATCTAAGGCCGCTACTAGCCTTGCTACAAAAAAAATATTACTAGAAAAATATAGGGGTAAGCTAGATAAGTCTTATGTAGAGAAAAAAGTAGCCGCTATCCAAGCCCAATACGGTGGCAAAGAAAAATTTGAAGAATACCTAAAACAACAAGGCTACACACTTGACAAATATAAGGAAGAAATAAATTTCAGCCTTGCCCAAGCTTATATGATTAACGACTTCAAAGCCGTAACCGAAGACCAAATAAAAGCTGAATACGAAAAAGAAAAATTACAATACAATATTGCTCACATACTTATTGCTGTAAAAAGCGAAACAGCTCCTAACGGTTTAAGCGATGAAGAAGCAAAAGCAAAAGCTGATGAAATAAAGGCTAAAATAAATGCTGGAGAAGACTTTGCAACACTTGCAAAGGAAAATTCTACAGACACGGCAAGTGCCGCAAAAGGCGGAGAGCTTGGTTGGTCTTCTAAATCTAGCACATCATTCGTAACTGAATTTGCAAATGTTGCCTACTCACTTAAAAAAGGAGAGGTTTCAGATGTAGTTAAAACATCATTCGGTTATCACATTATTAAAGTTCTAGATACAAAAGAATTAACCTACGAGGAAATGAAATCTGAATTAGTTGAAAAACTTGCTGTTGCAACAATTTCAGCAGATTCAAAAGTTTATACGGACGCACTTAAAAAATTATTTGAAGAGTATGACGTAAAAGGAAACACTGAAGACCTTAAAAATTACATCTCAAATATGCTTGCAGGAAAAATCCAACCAAGACAACAACAATAGTAATAAAAAAATAGTTAGTGAAATTTTCACTAACTATTTTTTTATAAAGTAGCTTGCTAAAATATTTTATTTTAAATCATATCTTGCACCCAAAATTTTAATTGCATTCTCTATTCTATCCTGGCTAGGTGGCTCGATGTGGTCTATCTCATATACAATTCCTAGTTCCTTATATTTGTACTTGGCCATATCGTGATAGGGTAATACCTCGACACGTTCTACCCCCTTTAGCGTATCTATATAATCTCTAAGCTTTTGCAAGTCGTCATCAAAGTCTGTCCACTCAGGAACTAGTACGTGCCTTATCCACATTTTTGCCCCATTATCACTTAGAAAATTAGTAAACTGAATAATATTTTTATTGGTTCTCTTGGTTAATCTAGTATGGACTTCATCATCTATATGTTTTAAATCCATTAAAAATAAGTCTGTAAGAGATATGAGTTCTAATATTTTTTTATTCATGGAAGCTGCATTCACATAAAATCCCCCACAGGTATCAACACAAGTATTTATACCTATTGCTTTTAATTCTCTAAATAATTCTAAAATAAAGTCTAATTGTAGTAGAGATTCGCCACCACTTACCGTAACTCCGCCACCTTCACTAGCTTCAAAAAAGGGGCGATACCTAACTATTTTTTTTACTAAGTCCTTTACTGTATATTTAGTTGCCTTGTCATTATGTAATTTCCAAGTGTCGGGATTGTGGCAATATTTACAGCGTAACATGCAGCCTTGAAAAAATATTACAAATCTTATACCAGGGCCGTCAACATTACCAAATGATTCTATGGAATGGACCAGACCTGTTAACTCTTTTATTTCTGTCCTTTCTGTAAGTGTCATAAATTAGCCTCCTCATGCATTAATTATATTTTAAATAAGTTTTTACTAAGATAATTAACTAAAATTCACATGTCTAATAAAAATTTATTTAAAAAGGAAGGCTCGATTTAATAGCCTTCCTTAATTTTTCAATAATTAATTAGCGGAATTGGTGCATTGTACGGCTTAATACATCACGTTGTTGTTCTGGTGTTAAGCTGATTAGACGCACTGCATAGCCTGATACACGGATTGTGAAGTTTGGATATTCTTCTGGTGCTTCGATAACTTTAAGCAGGGTTTCCTTGTTAAATACGTTAGTATTTAAGTGATATCCCCCTTGTAAGAAGTAGCCGTCCATCATTGCTACTAGGTTGGTAATTCTGTCTTCGTGGTTTTTACCTAGTGAATTTGGTGTAAAGGCGGCAGTTAGTGAAATTCCATCACGGCTGTATTCATATGGTAATTTAGCTACTGAGTTTAAGCAAGCTAAGGCTCCAGATTGGTCACGTCCGTTCATTGGGTTAGCTCCTGGTGAGAATGGTTCTCCAGCACGACGTCCGTCAGGAGTATTACCTGTTTTCTTACCGTAAACTACGTTTGAAGTAATTGTTAAAATTGAAGTTGTAGTTTCATTTGCACGGTAAACTGGATGTTTTTTAAGTTTTGTCATGAATTCTTTTAATAATTCAACTGCGATTGCATCTACACGATCATCGTCGTTACCAAATGTAGGGAATTCACCTTCAACTTTGTAGTCTACGGCTAAGCCTGTTTCTTCGTCTACGATTGGTGTAACTTTAGCATATTTAATAGCTGATAATGAGTCGACTGCTACTGAGAAGCCAGCGATACCAGTTGCCATAAATCTTCTTACATCTGTATCGTGTAGGGCCATTTCTAATGATTCGTAAGAATATTTATCGTGCATGTAGTGGATAACGTTTAATGTATTGATGTATAGTTTACATAACCATTCCATAAAGACATCAAATTTTTCCATAACTTCTTCGTATTTAAGTTCACCACGGATTGGTTCAGTTTTTGGACCAACCTGTGCTCCAGAGATTTCATCACGTCCACCGTTGATAGTGTATAGTAAGGCTTTTGCTAAGTTAGCACGGGCTCCGAAGAATTGCATATCTTTACCAGTAGTCATACCAGATACACAGCAAGCTATTGACTTATCACAAGTCTGTAAGAAGTCTGCTAATAATTCATCACTTTCGTATTGGATGGCACTGTGGTTGATTGATGATTCGGCACAGAATTCTTTAAATCCACGAGGTAATTTTGTTGACCAAAGAATTGTTAAGTTGGGCTCTGGTGAGTTACCCATGTTGTCTAGTGTGTGGATAAAACGGAAGTCTGTTTTTGTTACTAGTGATTTTTCTTTATCTAGCATTTCACCAACGATTAAAGTTGCCCAGATTGGGTCTCCAGAGAATAGTTGGTTGTAGTCGGGTGTACGAGCGAATTTAACGCAACGTAATTTCAAGACTAAGTGGTCGATTAATTCTTGGGCTTCGTCTTCTGTAAGAGTACCGTCTTGTAGGTCTCTTTCAATGTAGATGTCTAAGAAGGTAGCAATGTTACCGATTGACATGGCAGCACCATTTTGTTGTTTGATTGCTGCTAGGTAACCGAAGTATAGCCATTGAACTGCTTCACGAGCATCTTTAGCTGGTTCGGAAATATCAAATCCGTAAATTTTAGCCATTTCTTTTAATTGACCCAAGGCTCTGATTTGTTCGTTTACTTCTTCACGGTCACGGATAATGTGTTCAGTCATAATTCCGTCTGCACCGATAGAGGCTAAATCAGCTTTTTTAAATTCGATTAATTTATCTACACCGTATAGGGCAACACGGCGGTAGTCGCCAATTATACGACCGCGTCCGTAAGCGTCTGGCAAGCCAGTGATAACACCCGATTTACGAACTGCTCTCATTTCTGGAGTGTAAGCATCGAATACCCCTTGGTTATGAGTTTTACGGTAGTCGGTAAAGATTTTTATTACCTCTTCATCAACTTCGTATCCGTAAGCCTTGCAAGAAGCAACAGCCATATTAATACCACCGAAAGTCATAAGAGCACGTTTGAGTGGTTTGTCTGTTTGTAGACCCACTATTTTTTCACGGTCCTTATCGATGTAGCCTACTCCGTGAGAAAGAATTGTTGATGGAATAGATGTATCCATATCAAGAGTTCCGCCTGCAAGGCGTTCTTGTTTCATTAATTCGTTGAACTTTTCTACTAATACCTTAGTATTTTCTGTCGGTCCAGCTAAGAAAGAAGAATCTCCTCGATATTCTGTGTAGTTAGATTTAATGAAATCTACTAAGTTTACTTCTGTTTCCCAAAGACCACCAAGAAAAGCTTTTTTAGTTTTTGTTGTTGTTGACATTGTTTTGTCACACTCCTTTATTTTTTATTTTGCACTTTAAGTGTACATCAAACAAGTACACATTTCAATAACTAGTAAAAGAGAAATGTGAATTTTTTGTGAACTAATAATCTATAACAACTAAGACAAAAAAGCTGATATATATATGTAATTTCCTCTTTTCTATTAATTAAATCTATGAAAAAACTTGTAAAGGGGTTGTAAAATTTGGGAAAAGGTATTTTAGCAAGCCTTCTAAGGACTGGTTCCTATTTTATTATCTGTTACTTTAGCTGTTATATTTTTAATTGCTTTACTATTATTTTTTATACAGTAAAATAGTTTTTTATCATTATTTTTGACAAATTGGACAAAAATATGTCGACCTAGTTTTAATGCTTATGTTTTCTGTTGTATGACCTAGGGGACAAACTTTTTTCCCGTATATCTGTAAAAAGTTCTGCATATTTCCTTTAGCTCCGTCAGTATGGACATAATCAGATACGGTGCTTCCCCCCTGACTAATACTAAATTTTAATATATGAACTAGGCTATTAAATAAGCTTATTTTTTCATCTAAGCCTAAATCTTTTGCCAACTTCTCGGGATTGATTTTTTCTTTGTAAAGAACTTCACAGGCATAAATATTGCCGCAACCACAAAATACACTTCCTTGTAGCAATAAGGCCTTTATTTTTTGTTCCCTATATCTCTTACTATCTAATTTTTCTAAAAAATATTCTAGGGCCTTTTTATGAAAAGGTTCTGGTGCTAAATTAACAAATGGTTTGAAAGAAGATATGTCTTCTAGATACCTAACTTCTCCGAAACGTCGAATATCACTAAAGACCATTTTTTCACCGCTATTGAAATAAAATATTATATGTCTGTGCTTGTAATAATTTTTATTTGTAATTTCTGATAAATCATTTACTAGAAAATAAGCTCCCGTCATCCCAAAGTGTGTAAGCATATATCCCTTATTTAAAGTAAAATAAATATATTTTCCCCTACGCTCTAAATTTAGAATTTCCTTTCCCCTTATTTTTTCTTTAAAATATTCTAATTCATCTTTTACTATTGCTTTTTTCCCCTGCTCATGAGAAATTTTTACAAGATCAGAAAATTCTATATCCCTTATTTTTTTATTTACAACGCTTGGTTTTAATCCTATTTTTATATTTTCTACTTCTGGCAATTCTGGCATAATTTTTTTCTCCTGTTTTTATAAAATTATAGCATAAAAAGAATAATAAAATAATTTTCAAGTAAAAAAGAGCTACAAAATTTTGTAGCTCTTTTTTTATTTTTCAAAATAAATTTTTTCAAATTCATCAATTTTTTTAGCAAAATCTTTAATTGCTCTTTGGATAGGTTCTGGCTTAGACATATCTACTCCAGCATTTTTTAATACTTCTATTGGATAGTTAGAATTTCCTTTTGATAAAAATTCTTCAATATATCGGGCTGCATTTTTATTATCTTCTAAGATTAGACTAGACAGGGCTTGGGCTGCCGAAAAACCAGTTGCATATTGGTAAACGTAGTAGTTATAGTAGAAATGTGGTACTCTTGACCATTCGTATTGAATTTCATCGTCATATTCAAAGGCGTCGCCGTGATATTTTTTAACTAGGGCTAGGTAGTTTTCATTTAATAATTCTGCTGTTAATACTCCTCCCTCTTGTAAAGTCTTATTCATAAAATGTTCAAACTCTGCAAACATTACTTGTCTGTAAAGTGTTCCTACATAGTTAGATAGTTCTTGATTTAAAACTGCCAACATGGCATCACGATTACCTTCATTTTTGAATTTTTTGTATAGGTAGTCTGACAAGAGGGCTTCGTTGCAAGTAGATGCAACTTCGGCTACGAATATAGAATAACTTCCATAAGTTTGGGGCTGGTGTTTTCTTGTGTAGTAGGAGTGCATTGAATGCCCCAACTCATGAATTAGGGTATAGACATAGTTTAATGTGTCGTCATAGTTTAATAAAATATAGGGTCTTGTAGCATAGCCTCCAGATGAGTAAGCGCCTGAACGTTTGCCCTTGTTAGGTCTTATATCAATCCAACGTTCATCGAATGCTTTTTTCATATCATTTACATAATCTTGACCCATAGGTTTGACAGCTTCTAAAACTATATTTTTTGCCTCTTCAAATGTGAAAACTGGTGGTTCTCCCTCTATCATGGATACCGACCTGTCATATAGCCTAAAGTCTTCTGTTTTGGCAACTTTTTTCTGCAATCTGTGGTACTTGTGCAAGACTTCTAAACTATCATTTACACTTGCCACTAAGTTGTCATAAACTTCTTCTGGTATGTGGTTATTTGACAGGGCTGCATGGCGTGTTGACTTGTAATTGTGGGTATCTGCATAATACTTATTAGCTTTCAAGGTACCAGACAGGGTAGAAGCTAAGGTGTTGATATGGGCTTTATAGAATTTATACATTGCCCTAAATGAATTTTCACGCAAGACTCTGTCTTTACTTTCCATAAATTTGCCGTAAGTTCCAAAATTCAGGGGTAAAACTTTGCCGTCTTTATCTTCGACACTTCCAAAATCTACATCCGTATTATTTAAGGCTGAAAAAGTTTCTGGCGAAGCTGACAAGGCACTCCCTGCCATAGAGATAATTCTTTCTAATTCCTTGTCTAGAGTGTGGGGTCTTTTTTTATTTAATTTTTCCAAAGTGAATTTATAAAGTTCTAGTTCTCCTAATTCATCTACATAAGAATTTAATCTTTCTTCTGCAACTTCCATTATTTCTGGACTTAAAAATGACCACTCTGTATCTGTTCTCACATACAAGTCATAAGTTTTGGCATACATTTCCTTATAAACTGGATTTGTAGTATCCTGGTCGTGTTTTAAGTGGGCATAAATAAATAGGGTTTGAATACGCAGGCTATAGGCTTCATTTTCTTTTAAAACTTCTAGTAAGTCTGCCGCACTATTTTTTAATTTATTTTGATTATTTTTTATATTTACTAAAGCCTCTTCCGCTTCTTTAAAGACTTGCCAAAAATCTTCGTCTGTGGCATAGATATTTGTTAAGTCCCATGTTTCTTCTAATTTAATATCTTTTCTAAGTAGTTCAGACATATATTCCTCCTAAAATTAAAATTTCTCTAATTATAACAAAAAAAACTTAAAAATAGTATAATAATTATTTAGTGTGTTTTTTCTTATTTTTTAATTTTAAAATTTTCAAGTTTATACTTCTTTTTACATTTCTAAAATTCTTTTTATTTTTCTTTAGTCCCTCCTATATTTCTCTGGTATTTCTATATCTCTTATGTCTATTTTACCTGTAACTACATCAGATATTAGGCTTTGTTTTAGTTCTTGTAGGTAATTTATTTGCTGAGTGGTTTTTAGAATAAATTTATCAATGTCTGATAGTTTTTTATCTATCAAATTAACAACTTTTCTTTGAATATCAATATTAGGATATTTGATTTTAATCTCTTTTAGTTTTTGTTCAGAAATATGAACTATAATATCGCCTCTACCATATATATACTTATATTCAAGAGATTTAGTAGAATTTAAATAATACATTAGATATTTAGAATCAATTTCTTTATTATTGACTACAAAAGAAAGAATATCTCCACCTATTGCGACATTATCTTTCCCGCTATAAAGTACAGTTTTTCCTATATCTTCCCTAGTTTCTCCACTTGTGGTAAACAATAATGTGTTTTTAGAAATTTTTGTTGACATATTATATATATCATAATTAATTTTATTTGATATTTGAGAAAATGAAAAATTATATTTAGTATATATATCACCATAAAGAATTACAGGATATTCTCCTTCTTTATCTAAATTTTCTCTAGAAATTCCTTTACCTTTAATAAAAGAACCAATAAATTTTAACTTTATAGATTTTGTTTTTTCTAAGTTTATAAATCTATCTATAATTTTATTTTTAGTTAATTTTATTTTTGATAACTTTTCTTTCTCCAACCCCACCAACCTATCAATCTCCCCTATCTTCCAATCAAGGAAATTAGATATTTGAGTTTGTTCTTGTAATGGAGGTATAAGAATAATATTTCTTTTCATTTCATTATTCATTATTTTATAGCCATTAATATCTTTTCTTCGGGTATGTTTATTTCCTAAACCAATAATATAATTACAATAGCCTAAGTTTATTTCTTCAATTTTTTCTTTTTTTATAAATAGAATACCACATATATTTGTGCAATTATATTTACCACTTCTTAAAAAAGTTGTTCCTGCATTTTCTCCATCAGTTGTCCATGTTATACAATTTACTTCATCAAAATCATAAGTATTTAAATATCCCATAATTCCGTTGTTTTCAGTTTGAGAGGAAAATACAGGATACTTACCGTTTTCGTCTAATTCATCTTTTGAAATTACTCTTCCTCGTGTAATTTCAAAATAAAATTTCACCTTTTTAATCTCCCAATGCTCTGGCACTTCCTTTAACCAGGGCAAATTTACTTGCTTATATTTTTTATATCTTTTCATTATTTCTTAATTCCTTGGTTGTTACTTTATTTTCTCGAATTTAATTTTTTCTACTAGGGCTAAGTATAATATAGCACATGGATTTATTATTGAAAAGCATTTTAACACTAGCTAATTTAGAGATTTTTGTGCTAAATAGATAAATATTGTAATTAATTTAAGCTCATACTCTTTATAATACTTTAGTAGAAACTACTAAATATGGCTAGTAATTACTTTCTTTTGTCATTTTAAGATAAAAATACTTTTGAAAAAAGCTTGGGAATGATATAATTACTTGGGTAAAGATGAGGAAAGGCTATTACAAAAAATTATTAGAAAAAGGTGGAGGTCTTTATGGTAGATAATAAGGAAGTAATTTTTTTAAAGCCTGTCTTACAGGAAAAAATATGGGGCGGGAACAAATTAGAAACAGAGTTTGGTCTCAACTTGCCTAGTCAAAAAATAGGAGAATCATGGAGCATTAGCACCCATCCGAAGGGCGTGTCAATAATTAGCTACCCAAAAATGTTTGAAGGCATGGGATTGGATAAATTTTATCAAACATATCCAGATTATTTTGGTGGTAAGGTAGAGGAGCCTTTCCCCCTGCTTACAAAAATTTTAGATGCTAGTGATGACTTATCTGTTCAAGTCCACCCCGACGATGTTTATGGCTTGAAACATGAGGGAGAATTAGGAAAAACAGAATGCTGGTATGTGATTTCAGCAGAAGAAGGATCCAAAATCATTTATGGCCATACAGCTAAGACACAAGAAGAGTTTAAAGAAAAAGTTGAAAAACAAGAATGGAAGGATTTATTTATTGAAATGCCTGTTCAAGCTGGTGATTTTTTTGATGTGCCTCATGGTACCATTCACGCAATTGGAAAAGGTATTGTGATATTAGAAACACAGCAAAATTCAGATACAACCTATCGTGTATATGACTATGACAGGCTGGATAAACAGGGGCGTAAAAGGGATTTACATATTCAACAAGCCTTAGATGTAACACGATTTCCACATCAATATCCTGTTTTGAAAGACACTAGACAGGATATAGAAGATGGCTATGTCCACCATTATTTGAGCAATGATTATTTTAGTCTTTGGAAGTGGCAAGTAGCTGGACAAATGTCCATTTGCTTAGACGAGGGCTATTATTTGGTAACTGTAATAAAAGGAGCAGGAAAAATGAGAATAAATAAGAGAGAGTATCAGCTCTCTTTAGCTCATTCATTTATTTTACCATTTGGCACACAAAAAATTATATTGACTGGAGATTTAGAACTAATTGCATCCAAACCAAATAGGCGAGTAGGTTAAAACTACTTGCTTTTTTGCTATAAATACATAGATATATTTAAAAATGGCACATTTAGACTAAAAGGGATTTTTACTAGATAAAGATTTTTTGAAAATAGAATTTGAAAAAAATGGATAAAAGCTTGATTTAATAGAATTTTAATATATCAACTTTGCAGAAAATAAAAACAAGCATTTTCTGAATCCATTTTTATAGTGATTTTATGTTGCTCTCTTATTTTTATCTCATCTTTTAGCATTTTAGAAGATCAAATTTCTAAAAAAGCATTTACATTTATATTTTTTTTTGATATTATAAATATAGAAATTATTTATGATTTCAGAAGAAAAATTAAAGGAGGTATTTTGATGGTAGGTATTATTATTGCAAGCCATGGGGATTTTGCATTAGGAATAAAAAAATCTGCGGCAATGATTTTTGGTGAACAAGAAAAAGTCGAAGCAGTTACATTTATGCCCAACGAGGGTCCTGAAGATTTAAAGAGAAAACTTCATAAAGCAATTGCTAAATTTGGTACTGAAGAGGTATTATTTTTAGTGGATTTATGGGGTGGTAGTCCATTTAATCAGGCAAATATTTTGCTTGAAGAATCCCCAGAAACAAGGGCGATTATTTCAGGAATAAATTTACCCATGTTGATCGAAATTTATGCAAGTCGTCTTACAATGACAAAAGCCCATGATATTGCTAAAGCGATTCTTTTAAAATCTCAAGAATCTGTAAAAGTAACACCTGAAAAACTACAACCAGTTGTTGAACAACAAATAGTAGCACAAAAAGAAGAAGGTCTAGGATCTATTCCTGAAGGAACGGTGCTAGGTGATGGAAATATTAAATTTGTCCTTGCTCGTGTCGATACACGTTTATTACATGGACAAGTTGCAACAACATGGACAAAAACAACGAACCCTGATCGTATTATTGTTGTCTCTGATAAGGTATCCCAAGATGAGTTACGCAAAAAGCTGATTGAACAAGCTACTCCTCCGGGTGTAAAATCACATGTTATTCCATTGAAAAAATTAGTAGAAGTTACAAAAGATACACGTTTTGGTGATACAAAGGCATTATTATTATTTGAAAATCCACAAGATGTGCTAGAGGTTGTTGAACAAGGTGTTAATATTAAAGAATTAAACATTGGGTCTATGGCACACTCTGTTGGAAAAGTGCTTATTAGTAGTTCCTTATCAGTTGATCAGGAAGATGTCAACACCTATAAAAAATTAGCTGATTTAGGGGTTAAATTTGATGTTAGAAAAGTCCCAGCAGATAAACAAGCAGATTTATTTAAATTGATTTCTGATAAAGCATCTGAAGGCTTATCATTATAATAGGAGGAATTTATGGATTTTAATTTAATTTCAATAATTTTAGTACTCGTTGTAGCGTTTTTAGCGGGTATGGAAGGTATTTTAGACCAATTTCAATTTCATCAACCGATTATTGCATGTTCATTAGTTGGATTAGCAACGGGACATTTAATTGAGTGTATTATTTTGGGTGGAGCATTACAACTTATTGCATTGGGATGGTCTAATATTGGTGCTGCTATTGCACCAGACGCAGCCTTTGCTTCTGTTGCTTCAGCAATTATTTATGTAAAAGCAGGTGTTTTTGATTTAGCAGGACGCCAAGTAGCGATTGCTTCGGCGATTACATTAGCAACAGTTGGACTGGTGCTGACAATGGTGATGAGAACTGTTTCTGTTGGACTTGTTCATCAAGCGGATAAGGCTGCAAGAAATGGTGATTTTAGAGGCGTAACAATGTGGCATTTGGTTGCCTTAGCAGGTCAAGGATTACGTGTAATGGTACCGTCAGGATTACTACTGTTTGTACCTTCTGAAACAGTAAAAAATATATTAGGTTCACTTCCTGCATGGTTTACTGAAGGTATGGCAATAGGTGGAGGATTTGTTGTAGCCGTAGGTTATGCAATGGTTATCCACTTAATGGCAACAAAAGAAGTATGGCCATTCTTCTTCCTAGGATTTGCATTAGCACCGTTAAACGAATTAACTTTGATTGCAACAGGTATTATCGGTTTAGCACTAGCTGTTATCTACTTGAATTTATCTAAAAAGGGTGGAAATGGCTCAGGTGGCTCACAAGCTTCTGGTGATCCTTTAGGCGATATTTTGAATGATTATTAAGAGGGGTAAGAGTATGACAGAAAATAAAGTAATATTAACAAAAAAAGATCGTCGTAGTGTTATGCTTCGTTCACAACTTTTACAAGGTTCTTGGAACTATGAACGTATGCAAAATGGTGGTTGGGCCTATGCTTTAATCCCTGCCTTGAAAAAATTATATACCTCAAAAGAAGAACGTTCAGCAGCTTTAGAACGACACTTAGAATTTTTCAATACACATCCATATATTGCAGCTCCAATTTTAGGGGTAACATTAGCACTAGAAGAAGAACGTGCAAATGGTGCAAATATTAATGATTCTGCTATTCAAGGGGTTAAAGTCGGTATGATGGGACCTTTAGCAGGTATTGGGGACCCAGTATTCTGGTTTACGGTACGTCCAATTTTAGGTGCGATTGCAGCATCATTGGCCATTGGTGGTTCTATTATTGCTCCATTATTCTTCTTTGTTGTATGGAATGTTATTCGTGTATCATTCTTATGGTATACACAAGAATTTGGATATAAGCAAGGTTCAGAAATCACAAAAGATTTATCTGGTGGCTTATTGCAAACTATTACAAAAGGAGCATCTATTTTAGGGATGTTTGTTATGGGGATTTTAGTACAACGTTGGACGTCTATTAACTTCCCAACGGTAATATCAAAAGTAACATTATCTGAAGGAGCCTATGTGAATTTCCCAGAAGGTAACGTTTCTAGTGAGCAATTACAACGAATTTTAGGAGAAGTGGCAAGCGGAAAAGCAATTTCTCCAGAAAAAGTAACAACATTACAAGATAACTTGAATCAGTTAGTTCCAGGTTTTGCAGCCTTATTATTAACTTTCTTATGTATGTGGTTATTGAAGAAAAAAGTAAACCCAATTATTATCATCTTCGGATTATTTATTGTGGGTATCTTAGGACATTTAGTAGGTATTTTATAGGACTGAAGGGATAATATGAAATGGTGGCATCACAAAATACAAAAGTAGATTTTAAAACAAAAGCAAATTCTTTTCACAGTGGCATTACAGCTAAAAATGGTTCCATTTTAATTGGTGATAAAGCAATTGAGTTTTATTATGAAAAAAATCCGAATGATTTTGTGCAAATTCCGTGGCAAGAAATTGATAAGGTAAGAGCTCAACTTTACTTCAATAATCGTTATATTCGCGGTTTTTTCGTTGACACTAAGAAAAATGGTAGTTTTAACTTTGTCGTCAAAGATGCTGGTAAAGCATTAAAAATTATGCGTGAATATTTAGGTAATGATAAAATAGTCAAAAATGTACCATTTCTTTCTTTAAAATCCTTATTTAAAAGAAAATAATAATTTCTATAAAGTTGTATGATTTTATAGAAAGTTGAGACTGTTGACAAATTAAAGTGTCAACAGTCTTTTTTTATCAGGCCTTAAGTAGTAGGGCTTAGCCAGGTGTAGAGGAGTCATGGCAGGCTAATAATTAGATTACAATATCTGATACGATAAGACACTTAAAAGAGCTATAATAGAGAAAAGAAAAAGGGGCTAGAAAACTATGCCTATAAAGAAAATCACTCAAAGGGCCAACGAGAATCTATTGAAAAAAACTTTTTAACTAGACTCATAAAATTATCTCTAAAAGCAGTAAAGAAAGTAGGACTAATCCAGAAAGTTGTTATTAGTATGGCTTCATAAAGAAAAGAATTTATAGACTTAGCCCAGACTTACGTGCATGATAAACACAATTTTATTGTAAGCTTATTTATTAGACCCAGCAGAAATTTAGACGATAGTCTGCCTTATGTGTCCTTATTAGACTATATTGTGGACAAATTTAATTTTGATGTTAATTGTTTAGCCTTAGATAGGGGCGATTATTATAAAAAGAAATTTTAAAATTTTAAGAATATATTTTTTAGTGATTTTTCTAGTAAATATTACAGAAAAAATCTTTTTAACTAATAAATTTTTAAACATTAAATCTAAATAACATTATATCTCCGTCTTTTACTTCGTATTCTTTGCCTTCAAGGCGAACTTTGCCAGCTTCTTTTGCTTTTAGCATAGAGCCGTATTCTAGTAAATCATCATAGCTTATAGTTTCAGCACGGATAAAGCCTCTCTCAAAGTCTGAGTGAATAATTCCTGCACATTCTGGAGCAAGCATTCCTTTTCTAAAAGTCCAAGCTCGAACTTCTTGTACTCCAGCTGTAAAATAAGTTGCTAGCCCTAATAAAGAATAACTGGCTTTTATTAGTTTATCAAGCCCACTTTCTTCAATGCCTAATTCTTCTAAAAACATTGCCTTTTCTTCATCTTCTAAAGATGCAATTTCTTCTTCTATTTTTGCACAAATAACGATAACTTGGCTAGCCTCACCAGCGGCAAATTCTTTTACAGATTTTACAAATTTATTGTTATCAATATCTAGTAGATCATCTTCACCCACATTAGCAACATAAAGCATAGGTTTTAATGTTAGTAAATGTAAATTTTTTGCTATTTTTTCTTCTTCCTTATCAAATTCTAATAATCTAGCTGGTTTTTCTTCTTTTAAAATATCTCTTACCTTGCTTAATACTTCAAATTCTAGCAGAGCATCTTTGTCTTTTTGTTTAGCCATTTTTTCTACACGGCCGATACGTTTTTCAACACTCTCAAGATCAGCTAAAATTAATTCTAAATTAATTACTTCTATATCGTATATGGGGTCTACGCCACCTGCAACGTGACTTATATTTTCATCTTCAAAACAACGAACAACTTGACAAATTGCATCAACTTCTCTTATGTGGCTAAGAAACTTATTTCCTAGTCCCTCTCCCTTTGATGCCCCCTTAACTATTCCTGCAATATCAGTAAATTCAAATGAAGTTGGTACAGTTTTTTTTGGTGTAACAAGTTCTGTTAATTTTGTTAATCTGTGGTCGGGTACTTCTACAATTCCTACATTGGGGTCGATTGTTGCAAAAGGATAGTTGGCGGCCAATGCTCCTGCCTTTGTAATTGCGTTAAATAGTGTCGATTTTCCTACGTTTGGTAAACCTACAATTCCTGCTGTTAATGCCATTAATTTGTTTCTCCTAAAATTTTATTTTTAATTTTTTTATTATAAATTATGTCTAGTTCAAAGTCAAATAAATCTAGTGTTTATAATATTTAGTGTAGATTTAAAAATTTAAGTTTGCTAGGTTACTTTTTTGTTACAAAAATTATGAAAGATTGAAAAAAAGAGTAATAAATGTTATCATAATAAGGAAATTTAATTATAAGGAATATTTAATGGAAACTAATAAAAAAAATAAATATTCCAATATTCTAAAAGCGTGTATTCAAATACTTGTAGGTTCAATTATTTTTTATATGATATATTCCTACTTCAAAAAAGAAATTATTTCCCTAGATTTAGAAAAAGTAAAAAGTCTAATATTGGATTTGGGAGAGGTAAAATTTTTAATAATTATTCTTCTAGGAACATTTGGAATGGCAATACTATCCCTGTATGATTTTTTTGTATTACGTGCAATAGCAATGCACAAAAATTTATCTACTCTAAGAATCTTTAAAATTAGTTTTATGACTAATTCCCTAAATATGATTTTAGGTTTTGGCGGTTTTATTGGAGCGGGTTTGCGTTATTATATGTATAAGCCCTATTCAAAGGATAATAAAAAATTAGTAGTAGCTATCGGAATGATAATTATATCTATGTTGTCAGGTATAAGTTTATTATCCATCTTAGTAATTTTAGGTTTTTTACCAGGTGAAGATTTGTATTCAAAAAATATTAGTCTCTATTATTTTTTAATAAGCATGTCATTATTCTTACCTATCTATCTATTTATAAATTTAAGAAAACCTAAAATAAAAACAGATAAATTTTTATCTATTAAACTTGCTATTATTTCTTTTTTTGAATGGATATATGCAGCTTTCTTAGTTTTACTAATTCTCTACACATTCGAGGAGGATTTTGTACTTGACAAGGAACTTAGAATTATTGGAATAATAGTTATTGCATCAATAGCAGGTCTTATAACCATGATACCAGGTGGGGTTGGAACTTTTGATATTTTAGTTTTAGTAGGTTTAGCACGCTTAGGTTTCAGTTACGAAATAGTAGCCGCATCGATACTTATTTACAGACTGTCTTATTATGTTATACCATTTCTGCTAGGATTTTTACTTTTATTAACAGAAATTTTTACAGCATTTAAGAAAAAATTCTTTAACACTAAGGAGGGAATTTTATGATAATTAATATAATATATTTTATCTTTGCCTATTTACTGGGAAATGTTCTGGGTGGAAAAATAATTTCTATTTTATATAAAGAAGACTTTTCACAATATGGTTCTGGTAATATAGGAGCAAGAAATGCAGGTCGCATACTTGGCCCAAAAGCATTTTTATTTGTAGCAACAGTAGATATATTTAAAGGTTTTTTAATAGTTATTATGTTAAAACTTTTCAATGCAGAAGCAAAAATTATAGCAATCTGTATCTTGCTTGTAGTCTTGGGCCATATTAAGCCAATAGCTTTTGGCTTTAAAGGTGGAAAGGGGGTTGCAACATTTGTTGGAACACTCTTAGCCCTGTCGCCAAATTTAGTATTCGTATTAATTCTAGGATTCCTGCTAATATCATTTATAACAAGAAGTACAACAATAGGTTTTTATAGTACCCTGCCAAGTTTAATATATATCCACTACTTAGATTTTAGGTCACTAACGGCAAGTGCAGTACTAGCCCTAGTACTTGCTCTGCTTTTCTTTGTAGCAAGAGAAGATATTAAAAAAGCATTCAAAAAATACTTTGCACCAGTTAGAAAACGACCAGTAAAAAGAACATAAAAACTCTCCAAAATTTTGGAGAGTTTTTTTAATTTCAGCAACTTAGGAAAAATATAAAATAATTAAATTTAAAAATTTTTAATATTTTAGAAATAATTTTTTAAATTTTATTTCTTGAAGATTATAAAAATATAAATTTTATGAAGATAGACTTAATTAATAAAAAATAAAATTTTTCACCCTATTACAAGAAATCTAAATTATTATTTTAACTGCTTAATAATTTTAATATTATAAATATCAAACTTTAGTTTTATTTTAAATTATAAATCTTAAATAAAATATTAAAATTTACCCTTAAAGTAGATATTAAATTTTAATATTAAAACATTTCACCGTCAATTATTTCTGCATCTCCATTAAAAAGATATGCAGGAATTTTTATCGCCTCTGGATTGTCAGAATTTTCTATTTTTTACCTGTAAACTTTCTTTACAGTCTGATAAGTATTGTCTGCCATAAAAGCATAATATATATATATAACATATTCATTAATATCTTTTGTCTTATCTTCAAAAAATTTTTCTATTGCCCCAACCTTGCTACTATATAATAATTCTAATTCCTATTTATTCATTTTAATACTCCTTTTTTATTGTTTCATTACTATATAATAAATAAAATAAATTTTAAAATTATATTTCAAAAATATCTATTTATAATTTTTATTTTTATAGCAAATATGCATTTTCTCTTTAAAGATAAATACAGAAATTTTTATTAATATTTTATTTTTTAATAGATATGGACTCAGAAATAATTTTAATATTAATATTTTTATAATTTAAGTAGTATAAAAATTTTTAAATTTTAAAAATGATGTAATTCTTATATAATTTTTTTAATCTAACTAAAAGATTAGACTTTTGTCTAATCTTATATTATTGATATGTCTAATTTTTTTAGTTTTTCTATAAATTTTTCTTCTTGACTTTTTTCTATTTTTAAATTATTAATTGATTCTCTTATGCTTTGCATTTTCATATCTGTTTGTGCAATGCTTTCTGCACATTGTCTTAATTCTTCAATTATACTGTCCGCTTCATCGAGTTCTGTTTTTTTATAACGCATTTGATGTTCGAGTGTTGCCCAAAAATCCATTGCTATGGTTCTGATTTGTACTTCTACCTTGACTTCTTTTGTAGTGTCTGCAAAGAAAACTGGTATTTTTACGATTAAGTGCAAACTTCTGTAACCATTTGGTTTGGGATTTGAAATATAGTCTTTTCGAGTTAAGAGTTCAACATCATTCTGACGAATTAATGAGTCTGCTATTTTATAAATATCGTCTATGTAGTTACAAATTACCCTAACCCCTGCTATGTCTTCAATATATTTTTCTATACTCTCTACATCAGTAGCAATTCCCCTACGGCGTATTTTTTCCATAAGGCTTGAATTGCTTTTTAACCTAGAGTGAATAGAGCTTATTGGATTACGTTGATGTTTTATTTTAAATTCTGAATTTAGAATATCAAACTTTGTGCGAATTTCTTTAATGGCACAATCGTAAGCCAACATCATATCTTTATAATCAAGTACTGTATCCACTACCGACATGAAATAATTAGTAACTTGATTCTCTAATGCTTTTTGTAAATAATTTTCCATTGTTATCTCCTAATAGAGTTTTTATTTTAAAAAGTTTAGTGGTCCTAAGGCCCTATATATTGGATTGCTATAATCTCTTTCAAAACTTGAATTTAAAATATTTTCTGTATATATATGATTGCTTAAAATATCCTTATCTTCTATACCTCCGATTAGTACAAAATGTGCTATAAATGTTAAATTTTTATCTGGAACGATAGTTTCAAATTCTTGTAAAGAAATTTTTTCTCCAAGTTTTACAAGTCTACTACTCCCATCCTTGCTTTTAACTGTAAGAGGTAGGGTTGATGTGAAATGTGAAAATTTAAAATGTGAATTTGCTAGTAGTAGTAACCTATTATCAGCCAGCATATTTTTTATACTCAATCCTTGTTTACAGTCAATCACATTTCCATCTTGATTAGCAACAAATATTTCTCCTTGCCCATTTGTTTCAAGAGAAATTTTATAAGTTTCTAAATATTGAGCATTAAAAATAAGATTTTGTCCCTTGCTTGTTAAAACGTGGGCTAGATCAATATTTTTTAAAATGTAATCCTTGTTTCTGACTAAAATTTTTCCATCTACTTCAATCTTATAATCAAGGTTTGCAGTCCAGCCTAAAAATTCTTTACTACTTCCTTGACTGCTGGGTAAGTTTATAGTGTCAATTCTTCTGCCTGCTAAAACTTCTTGGCCGTCAGATAAAAATTTGTCGATACCTTCTCCAACAAACTTGACATTGACCCAGTCTTCTTCATTTTTTTTGAAATATATTTCTAGTGTTATATCTTCTTTAATCAAAGTTTCTGGATTTAATTTTTTTCTATTGACACGATATTCTAAAACATAGCCCTCCGATGCTTTTATGTTTGGCCTAAGTTTTTCTAAAAGTTCTCCTATTGGTTTGGTGGCACTCCATTCTATATCCTTATTTTCAATGCTAGCATCGACACTGCCGAAACGTTTATTATAATCATCTTGGCGAACCATTATCTTATATGTTTTTTCTTTGTAGTTGGGTTTTATAGTAATACTGTTATCAACTACTACATCGTCAAGCTTAGTTGCTATTTTTTCTTCCTTGGTTTCAGCGTCTATCACTGTATAATTTTCTATATTATAATTTTCTTTTTGGAAATCAGACAGGTCTAACTTGCTAAGTTTATCTCCTGTGGCAAGAGTAAATTCTTTTTCTAAGTCATCATTTTGAACTTTTATTTTAGTATTATAAATGGCTTTTACTAAAATGTCATCATTAACTACTCCCTCATAATTTCTAAAATCTAGACTGCCGATACGGTAAGACAAAAAGGAATAATTTTCATTATCTGTTTTAACTTCTATAAGCTCCCTACTATTATTTATTTTGAAATCTGAAAATCTTGAACCTTTTTTTATATAAAGATTCCTATTATTTTCTTTTAAAATACTCGGATATGTAATTTTTACTTTTGCCCACTGATTTTCTACTCGGCTAAGGTCTATTACTATATCTTTAGCAAAAAGTGGAATTTGTAGTTTGTCATTATCAAGAATATTTTTTATTCCGTCTATTTTAATTTGACTTGCTTCATAAGAAAAATATCTGTCAACAGAATATTTTTTCAAGTCTGAAAATTTTAAATTAACTTTATTATCTTCAACCTCATAGTCGGAGAAAATAATGTTATTACTATAGACTAGCTTGTCCCCCTCTTTAATAGTCAGATTATATTCTCTTGGTGTGTAGTAGTACTTGCTGTCTTGAGAATATAATTTTTCAACAACCTTATTGTTTTTAATTTTAAAACTTTCTGTCCTAAACATTAGACTCATATTATTTTTTATCAGACCTAAAATCTTAGAATCGGTAATTGACAAATTTCCTGAATTATTAACTTGATACCTAAAAATTTCTTTTTTTTTGCTTTCTTCATCAAGACTATAAACTACCAAAAATTTATAGCTATCCTTGTCATAAGTAGGTAATTGTAAATTTAACTCTAGTTTGCTAAGTCCGTCATCAAAATTACTAATTAATTCAGGAGACTTAGCCTGATTATCTTCTTTTTGAAACAGGGGAAAAGTAACAATATCTTTAAGTTGATTTGGTAATATATCCCTAGCTTCTAAAAAATTTACCTCTTGTGCTTTTGCATTCTTATTTGAAAAATCACTAGCACATAAAAGAACTGACAAAGCAAAAACTGAAATAAAAATTTTCTTCATGGCTAAAACTCCTTTCTTTAATAATTTTAATTTACAACATTATACTATTTACTAGATTTTAGGTCAATTTATCTCAAGATAATTATATAATAAGCCTAGCTATTTAATAGTAGAATTTAATACTATTATATTATTTTTAACCATAATTTAACCTAAAATTGTTTTACTAAATATTTTTTATTTTGTATAATTGGGCTAGAGGAAGTGGTTTTATGTATTTTGATGAATATAGTGAGTTTATTCACGCTTTTTATAGTGCTTATTACAGTAGTTATGACGAAAAAATTAAAAATAAAATTTTAGATGATGTTTATAGTGAGTACCTAGAATCTGATTTTTTTGATAGCCAAATTGACAACTTATTTTTAGAATTAAAAAATCAAAATTTCGAGGCTCAAATAGATTATGATTTTTTAGAAAAATATAATGGTAGAATATTTTCTATTCAGGAATTATTGGCTAAAAAAGTTAAAATTCATTATTTAGTTGCTAGCCAGTATGTGCAAAAAATACTTACCCTAAAAAATAATAAGTGCTTGCAATGTGGTAATAAAAAAGATTTTTTCAGTTATCAAAATAGTTTCAGCCAAGTTACCTACTGTAAAAAATGTTTGCACTTGGGTATTAGTGATAATATAAATTTTAAATTTATTATTAACTATCCTAATAAAATTGATTATAGCGGTCTAAACTTTCCAAATATATCTCTAAGTTCTGAACAAGACAAGGTTTCTAAAAAATTATTAGAAAATATTAAAGTAGGAAAAAACTCTCTTGTTTGGGCAGTGTGTGGGGCTGGAAAAACAGAAATTATCTACGAAACTTTATTTTATAGTTTGAAGCTCGGTAAAAAAGTTTGCATAGCCATACCTCGCAAGGATATTGTAAAAGAACTTGCTCTGAGAATAAAAAAGGATTTTGCTTTAGATATAAATATTTTGCATGGCGATGAAAAAATTTTACTCTCTTCTTCTATTTATATAATGACTACTCATCAACTTACTAAATACTACAAATTTTTCGATTTAGTAATTGTTGATGAAGTTGATGCTTTCCCCTATAATAGCGACAGCATCTTAGAATATGGTCTTGAAAAATCCTTAATAGATAAGGCAAATATAATATTTTTATCAGCAACCCCATCTAAAAAAATTAAAAATTTTGTAGATGATATTTTTAAAATTCCTATTCGCTATCACAAACACCTCCTGCCCCTGCCCAAAATTTCTTGTGAAAAAGATAGGCTAGAAAATTTTATAGCTGAGATAAAATCTACTAACAGACGGGCTTTAATATTTGTAGCGGATATAAAAACAGGTAAAGAACTTGCTAAAAAATTAAATTTACCCTTTGTGAGTAGCAAGGAAGAAAAACGTAATGAAATTCTTGAAAATTTTTATAATAAAAAATTTAATATCCTAATAACTACCACCATACTAGAACGTGGAGTAACCTTTGACTATCTTGATGTTTTAGTCTTTGACGCTAGCCACCAACACTTTACCAAAGAAGCCCTTATTCAAATAGCTGGGCGTGTCGGCAGAAAAGATTATGACACAAGCGGGCAGATAATATTTTTTGCTGATAAAAAAACGAAGAATATGACTTTGGCAATAAAAGAAATAAGATATATGAACGCCTTAGCCAAATATAGAAAATTAAATATAAGGTAGAAAATTTATGAAATGTGATTTTTGTGAAAAAAATATAAAAAATAAAATAGGCTTTGCTAATATTTTTAAAAGTTCAGAAAGTATTTGCCAAGAATGTAAAAAAATTTTAGCTGTAAAAATTAATAAAATAAATTATACTCACTACTACCTTGCAAATTATGAGGATATAAAAGAAATAATTTTTGCTATAAAATATTTTGGGCATACCGAACAAGCAAAAAAATTTAGCTTGTCTTTAAGAAATTTTATAAAAAATAATAATTTTGATTTAATCACTCTAGCTCCGACCAATAAAACTAGAGAAGCCATAAGGGGTTTTAATCATGTAGCCCTTATATGTCAAATCTGTAAAATTAATTATACAGAAATTTTTAGTGAAAATTATCGTCCAAAGCAGGCTAAAATACACAGCAAAAGAAATTTTCACAAAGTAAGTATCCTAGATAATAAAAAAGATTTTTTAAAAAATGTAAAATCAATTTTAATTATTGATGATATTTTTACGAGTGGCAAAACTTTATTATCCCTAGCTAGGGAACTTGAAAATTTTAATTCTCATATAAGTATTTCATTTCTAACCCTAGCCAAAAGTAATAAAAATTTCTAATTAAGATAAAATAATATTTATAAAGCAAGCTAATTTTGCATTCATTAATATTGATATTGTTTCCATAAAATGATATAATATAAATATAGAATATTATGGGGTCAAAAGACCTTAAAAGTAGTTTTCTACTTTTGAAAGGAGTGCTTAATTATGTTAAGATATCAAGTAAGAGGAGAAAACCTAGAAATTACTCCATCAATTAGAGAATATGTAGAAAATAAAGTTGCAAAACTGGAAAAATACTTCTCTAGTGAACTAGATGCAAATGTTTATGCTAATGCTAAAGTGTATAAAAACGGTAATCAAAAAATTGAAATTACAGTTCCCTTAAAAGGAGTTACACTTCGTGCAGAAGAAACAAATACTGACCTTTATGCAGCAGTAGATATAGCAGTTGACAAGTTAGAACGTCAAATGAGAAAACATAAAACAAGAATAAATCGTAAAGGTAAAGAAAAAGGAATTGTATCTGAAGCCTTACTAACAAATGAGTTAGAAGCTACAGAAGAAGATAAATTAGAATTTGTAAAAGTTAAAAAAGTTCCTGCCAACTTAATGAACAAAGAAGAAGCTATTTTACAAATGGAACTTATAGGACATGATTTCTTTATATTCCTTGATGAAGAGACTAGCGAATTTTCTGTTGCTTACAAGCGTAAAGACGGTAAATACGGAGTACTAGAGTTAGAAAAATAAACTTTAAGTTATAATTTCAAAAGATACAAGCTGTTAAGTTTGTATCTTTTTTATCAAAATAAAAAGGAGATTGATATGCGTCCAATTATTGGAATAGTTACAAGTCAGCTAAATGAGCAAATAAAAGAATTAAGCTATACAGAGATAGCCTATACACCCCTAGAAACGATAGAGGGAATTTACAAGGCAGGAGGAAGCCCATTTCTCCTACCCATTACAGATAAAAAATTAGCAAAACAATACGCCAAAGAAATAGATGGTTTAGTCTTATCGGGTGGTCATGATGTTAGCCCTATTTTTTACGGTGAAGAACCCTCTCCAAACCTTAAAGAAACTTTGCCACCACGTGATGAATTTGAAATAGAGTTAGTAAAAGAAATATTAATTTTACAAAAACCGATTTTTGCAATATGTCGAGGCTTGCAAATTTTAAATGTAGCCTTGGGAGGAAATTTACACCAAGACATAGACAGTCTTGACAAAACAAGAATCAAACATCTACAAACAACCCACCCAAAATTTTCTAGCCATTCTGTAAATATTGAAAAAGATAGTTTACTTTATAAATTACTAGGTAAGACAACTTTGGTAAATACCCTACACCACCAAGCCATAAAAACTTTGGGGCAAGACTTAATCGCAACAGCCTTTAGTAGCGACGGCTATATAGAAGCAGTAGAATCAAAAATTCCAGAGCAATATATCATGGCTGTTCAGTGGCACCCAGAAATATTATTAATAAATGATAATGAAGAAGCAAAAAAATTATTTTCAAACTTTGTAGAAAATTGTAAAAAAAAATAAAATTATAGGAGAAAAATATGACGAAAAAAGTAGCCTTATTTATAGAAAATGGAAGTGAAGAATTAGAATTTATCGCTCCTCTAGATGTTATGCGACGTGGAGGTTTGCATGTAGATTTAATATCTGCAAATGAAGAATATCAAGTAACAAGCTCGCATGGCGTAAAAATAACTGCTGATAAAAAAATTTCAGAAATAAAAAATATTTTAGAATATGATGCAATCGTTGTTCCAGGAGGTTTACCCGGAGCTGAATATTTAAAAAATAATAATAAACTAATAGAATTTTTTAAAACTATGTATGAAAATAAAAAATTAGTTGCCGCTATTTGTGCATCTCCCGTAGTTTTAAATGAAGCTGGTATTACTAAAAATAAAAATATTACCTGCTATCCAGGTTTTGAAAAAAATATTGACTACAAAAATTACTCTAGCACAAAAGCAGTTGTGTTAGATGAAAATGTTATTACCAGTCAAGGTCCGGCTGTTGCCCTCCTATTCGGTTTAGAAATATTACAATATCTACTGGGAGAAGAAGCTAGTAATAATGTAGCTAAACCAATGCTTATTGATGTTTTGAAAAATAATTTGTAACTAGTAACAAGGTATGCTTACCATATCCCAAAAAGAATTTTTAACTACTAAGAAAAAAATATTTTTTACTACTCCCTTATTACTACTACAATTAAATTATTTTATAAAAAACAAAACTTGAAGAAATTTTTTCTCCAAGTTTTCTATTATAAATTTCACAATATATCTAAAGTTCCGCAATAATAATTTAATATAAAAAAATTGCTAATTATTAATAATCTTTTTATTTTTATATTTTTATATTTTTATCTTTGACCCTTGTCATAAGGAATACCCAGAGCTTCTGGAGCTGATGATTTTTTAGAAAAAATAATCAATGCTACAATAGTTGCTAGGAATGGGAACATATTCCAAAATGAAACTGGAACTGGCAAATTAGGAGCTAAAATAGAAACTTTTTCTGCAAAAACTTTAGTTCCTCCAAAGAATAGAGCTGCTAAGGTTACACTTATAGGATTATACTTACCAAAAATAAGTGCAGCTAAGGCTAAATAACCAAAGCCGTAAACTGTAATTGAAGAGTTAAATCCTTGAGAAAATGTAGTTGCAATAATTCCACCTGATAGACCTGCTAAAGAACCTGAAATAACTACACCTATATAACGATATTTATATACGCTAAGCCCTAAAGAGTCTGCTGCTTGTGGATTTTCACCTACTGAACGCAAACGCAAACCGAATGGACGTTTATATATTACATAATAAGTAACTATTACTAATATTACAGCTATTATTATTGTTGGATAAACAGTCAACTTTCCTACTATTGTATGACGAGGAAAACCTGTTTTTAAAAGTAATTCGTAAGTTCCGTTGTAGTGATTAACCAAGAATAATGCTATGGCTGGAGTTATTAAGTTAATAGCTGTCCCTGAAATTGTTTGGTCAGCCTTTAAATTAATACTTATAAATGCATGGACTAAAGACATCAAGCCACCAGCAATAGTAGCTAGAATTAAACATATTATAAGGTCTGTTACTGTTGGTTCTCCTGCATATATGCTAGTTGCAAAAAACGATACTATAAATGCTCCGAATATAACAAAACCATCTAAAGCTATATTTACTACCCCGCTTTTTTCAGAATAGAAACCACCTATGGCCGCAATAAGAATTGGTGCTGTATATTGTAACATAGAGTCTAATAGCGATAAAAATGTATCCATCTATTTTTCTCCTTTCGTTTTTTTGTTTTTCTTAAATATTTTACTTAAAACTTTAGATTCAAACATGGCTTTTGCGGCTACAAATAAAACAATAAGCCCTATTAAAATATTAGCTATATCTTTTGGTATTCCTACAAAGGCTAAGAGAGGTGTAAGAACTGCTAAGAAACCAAATAATAATGAACCTAGTAATACTCCTAGAGCTGTATTGGCACCGATAAGAGCAACGGCTATACCCATATAACCATAACCTTGGAATGTAGTACCAACAACTACTTGACCAACAGGTCCTAAATTATAAAGAGTTCCACCTAAGCCAGCAAAACCTCCTGCTATAAACATAGATAAAACTGTATTTCTATTTACTTTCATACCTACAAATTCTGAAGCGTGTTTATTATAACCTACTGAACGTAATTCATAACCAAATACTGTTTTTTCCATAACTATGTAGAAGATTACTAAACTTAATAGGGCTAATATTAAATCTGTTCCTAGGCGATTATTGCCAAAAATAGAGAATATAAAACTATTTTCTAAATAACCTGTTCCATCTGTATGTTCTATAGTTTTTGAAATAACATCATTTGTACCACGAATATATCTCGGCACAAAAAATTGAACAAAGTAAAGTGCTATGTAGTTTAGCATAATTGTAACTACAACTTCACTAATATTAAATCTTGATTTTAAATAACCAGCAATTGCCGCCCAAAAACCACCAGCAAAAATCCCTGCTAAAACACTAGATAAAAGAACTAAATAAAAATTAGCCCCTTGCATCATTATAGCTACAAAACCTGAAGCTAATCCACCAATAATAAACTGACCTTCTGCCCCAATATTAAACATACCTGTTCTAAAGGCAAAAGCAATAGATAAACCAGTACATATAAGGGGAATAGTAGATACTAATATTTCTGATATGCTAGATTGGTCTATAAATACGCTACCGATTACTTCCATAACAGCAACGGGTTCTGCCCCTATCATGCTGATAATTATAGCTCCTAATAAAAATGAAGCAAAAATAGGTAGTATTGCATTAATTAAAACTTTTTTAAACATAATTTCCCCTTCCTACTTCTTCACACCAGCCATTAATAAACCTAGCTGTTCTTTAGTTACATTCTCATCATTACCAAGAACATCAATAATATTTCCATTATAAATAACAGCTATTCTGTCAGATAATGTCAATATTTCGTCCAAGTCGTAAGAAATTAACAATACAGAATTTCCCTTATCACGATAAGAAATTAACATTTTATGAATGCTGTTAATAGCCCCCACATCAAGCCCCCTAGTTGGTTGAGTAGTTACCAATAATTTAGGTTCTAACTCTAAAGCACGACCTATTATAAGTTTTTGTTGATTACCACCACTCATGCTACGAGCTGAAATTTTTTCGCCACCTGCTTTACGCACGTCATATTTTTCACAAAGTTCTTTTGCAAATTTTGATATGGTAGCTTTTCTTAAAAATCCTTTATTTGAATACTTAGCTGTGTAGTAGTCTTCTAAAACTGCATTTTCTTCTATGCTAAAATCAAGTACTAAACCGTCTTTGTGTCTATCTTCTGCTATTATTTCTAAGCCTAATTCCTTACGTTTTACAGTAGAAATTTTTGAAATTTCCTTTCCTTCAAAAATTATTTCGCCATTTGTAGTTTTTAGCAAGGCATTCAAAATTTCTACAAATTGTTGTTGCCCATTACCATCAATCCCTGCTATACCTAAAATTTCTTTTTCACGAACATATAGGTTAAGGTCGTGTAAAATATTTTTTTTCTCTTCAGAGTCAGCAAAAACTCCTTTAACTTCTAATATTTTTTTTACTCCATCTATTGAGCGTTCATAATTAATAATTTCTAGGTCTTTACCTATCATTAGACTTGCTAATTTTTCTTTTGTAGTTTCTGCTATCTCCACAGTTCCAAAATATTCTCCACGTCGAATAATACTACATCTATCAGCAACTGCCATTATTTCATTTAATTTATGAGTTATTAAAAGAATAGTTTTACCTTCTGCTTTTAAGTTTTTAAGAATAGTTAAAAATTCTTCGATTTCAGCAGGTGTCAAAACAGCAGTGGGTTCGTCAAATATTAATATATCAGCGTTACGATATAACATTTTTAAAATTTCTACCCTTTGTTGCATACCGACTGTAATATCACTAACCAGAGCTTTTGGATTAACTTCCAAACCATATTTTATTGAAAGGTCATGAATTTTTTTAGAGGCAGTTTCTATGTCTATTTTACCACCTTTTACTTCTTCCATACCTAAAATTATATTTTCAGCTACCGTGAAATTTTTTATTAATTTAAAGTGCTGATGAACCATACCTATACCTAATTCGTTAGCATGTTTTGGGTCTTTTATATTAACTTCTTTTCCATTTAATTTTATAACTCCTTCTTCTTGGTGATACATTCCAAAAAGTACAGACATAAGGGTTGATTTACCTGCACCATTTTCTCCTAAGAGTGCGTGTATTTCATTCTTCTTTACCTGAATAGTTATATCTTTATTTGCGTAGAAGTCACCAAACTTTTTAGTTATGCTTAGCATTTCTATTGCATACATATAAATACCTCTCTTATTTTCTATACTCTATAATTATAATATATTTTAGGCTAAATGTACACGTTTTTTCTTATAATTGTCAATATTTTATTACTTTTAAAAAATTATAGTTGTTTTATTTTTTATATAAATAAAAAACAGCTTGGAAAATTCCCAAGCTGTTTTTGCTATATTTTAGAAGTATTATACTTCTCCGTTTACTTTATCTTTGTTTGGTAGTTCATCCCCAATTGTTGCAATTTTTACAGAACCAGATTTTAATTCTTCAATTACTTTTTTTACTTTAGCTACTACATCATCACTTAAGTTAGGGTTTTTCTCAGGAAGCCCTACTCCATCATCTTTAATTGTAAGAACTTGTGTGTTACTTGCTCCGCCTTTGAAAGTTCCAGCTTTAACTGAATCAAGAGCTTTTACAACAGCTAAGTCTATACGTTTAACTGCTGAAGTTAAAATAACTGATTTAGTTACTTCTTTACCCTCTTTATCTTTAGCTTTGAATACCCCGTCTTCGTATTGGTCTTTATCAACACCTATTACCCAATGTTTAACTTCGCCACTTTCTTTTATATCATTAATAGCTCTTTCTTGAGCTTCTTTAATTACACCACTTCCAGCACCACCAGCCGCAGCAAAGATAATATCTGCTCCTTGGTCGTACATTGTTGCTGCTAAAGTTTTACCTTTATTTGTATCATCGAATGTACCGCTGTATTGATAGAATACTTCAATGTTTGGATTTGCTGCTTTAGCTCCTTGAACAAACCCAACTCCAAATTTAATTACTGGAGGAATTTTTGTTCCACCAATAAACCCAACTTTCCCAGTTTTAGATTTTAAAGCTGCGGCATATCCAACTAAGTAGCCTGCTTCATTCTCTTGAAAAGTAAATGATGCAACGTTTGGTTGGTCAACCACCGCATCTAATAAAATATATTTTTTATCAGGGAATTTTTTAGCAACTTCTGGTAAAGTTTTTTCGAAATAGAAACCAGCTATTGATACTACATCAGAAACTTTTGATGCTGTTTCTAAGTTAGGAATTATTTTATCTTGGCTCTTAGTTTCAATAGGTTGTTGAGCCGTAGCACCATTGCTCTTAGTCCATTTTTCTACTGTTTCAACATTACTCTGGTTAAAAGACTTATCTTTTGCTCCACCTGAGTCAGTTACTACAGCAACTTTTAGTCCTGAGTTTGTTGATGTTGAAGTTTTTGAAGACTTAGATGAACAACCAACAAAAACTAAGGCAACAGACAGGGCTACTGCTAAAATTGAAATTATTTTTTTCATAATAAAGTTTTCTCCTTTGAGTGATTTTATATAAGAATGATAACATAAATATATTTAAATATCAATATTTCTAAATTATATTTTTTATGTCTTGTAATCATATTCAAAAATAATTTTTAAATCTGTAATATTTATAATTTATTCTAATCTAATATATAAAATCCTCTTACTTTAAAATTAAAAATATAGCAACTATATAAATCATATAAGACTTTATTTATATACTTTTAACTTTTAAAAAATTTTTTATAGTTTTATTATTTTTCGCTAATTTTTACGATTTTAAAAATAAAAAAAGAACCCTTGTTAATAAGGGTTATTGATTTTATTCCACCTTCTCCAGTTACCACTCCTATTTTAAGTTCATCTTTATTAGAAGATGATGTCCCTTTTTAGAAGAGCAAGCTGTGAATATTAATATTACTGATAGCAGCACAGCTAGCACTGAAATTATTTTATTGATGAAAATAAATCTACCTTCATTAATTTTTTATATATAAAATATAGTACAATTTTTTGGGGAGTACAAGCGTTTTTCAGAAACTGTTTTTATCCTTATTAATAAAATAATAAAACAGTTTATCTTAATATAAAAATAATAAATAATCCCCTATTAATTTAATTTACCTTACATAATTTTATTGTATATTTTTATCAAGTTTAATAAAAATTAAAAAAATTTATAAAATAAAAAATCATAATTATATATACTTAATTTATTTTTAAAAGTTTTTTTGCTATAATTACTATATAAACTAAACTACTAAGGAGAAATTTATGACTTATTACGATAAAATTATCGAAACTGCAAAATTTATTTCTGATTTTTACGGAGAAAAAATTGATTATGCAGTAGTTTTAGGAAGTGGTATTTCTTTAGAACTTGATAATCAAAAAGAACTAAGTTACGCTGACATTCCAAACTTCCCAGGAAATAATAAATCAAGTCATGTTAAGGGACACGCAAACAAACTTACTTTTGGTAATGTTGCTGGAAAAACTGTTATGGTTCTTAATGGTAGACTACACTACTACGAGGGACACAGCATGAAAGATGTTGCCTTTATGACTTATGTTGTAAAATTTATGAACATTAAAGGGCTATTCATAACAAATGCCTGCGGTGCTATAAATACAAATTATTCTGAAGGTGATATAGTTTGCCTAGATGATTTTATATCCCTAGTAACAGACAATCCACTTATTGGAGCAAATGATGACAGACTTGGACAAAGATTTGTTGATATGACTACTCCATTTAATCCAAAACTTGTAGAAACTCTAAGTAAATCTGCTGAAGAATTAAATATAAGTTTACATCATGGTACTTACGGATTTTTCATGGGCCCATACTTTGAAACTCGTGCAGAAATTCAAGCATTCAAAACCATGGGTTGTGATTTAGTTGGTATGTCAACTGTACCAGAAGTTATAGCTGCTAATCATGCACAATTACCAGTTGCAGTTCTTGCTTGTGCTACAAATATGGCAACTGGAATACAAGAACGCAAACACGACCACGAACACGTTTTAAAAACAGCCCAAAAAATTAGTGGTAATCTAAAACAATTACTAACTAAAACATTAGAAAAATTAGATTAATAGGAGAGAATTATGGAAAAAACTATTTTTGAAAAAATATTAGATAAGGAAATACCAAGTTACAAAATTTATGAAGATGAGTATGTATATTCATTTTTAGATGTTTTCCCAATAACTAAGGGGCATACATTAATCATACCAAAAAAACATAGTAGAAATATTTTTGACTGTGATAGTGAAACTGCTGCCCACATAGGAAGAGTATTGCCAAAAATTGCCAATGCAGTAAAAGAAAGTTTTGGCGCTGACGGCGTTAATATCTTCCAAAACAATGAAGAATATGCAGGACAAAGTGTTTTTCACCTACACTTCCACGTAGTACCAAGATATAAAGACAAAGAAAATAATTTTGATAACTTAGAAGTTAAATGGCCACCACAAAAAGTTAGCCCAGAAGAATTTGCTATTATCCAAGAAAAAATAACAAAAAATTTATAAAAAAAGTAGGAATTACTGAATTAAAATTCAAGAGTTGGATTTTTTATATCCAACTCTTTAAAACAATTCAATTTTTCCTACTCTTTTTATTTTCCTAATAAACTAATTCTTTCTTTAGAATATTTACCACTTTCTGCTATATCAACTAAGGCTGCTGCGTAATCTGCATAAGAAATTATACTTTCTCCTTTTTCATTTACAGTAAATACTTCACCAGCTATAATATATTGTCCAGTTTTCTCACCATCTTCTACAAAATCAGCAGCCGGTGAAATAAATACCCAGTCTACATCATTTTTAGTTCTTTGCACTGCTAAAGCATCTGTCATTGCTTTTGCTAACGGATAAAATTCAGCTGGAAAATCTGGAGTGTCTAATAACTGAACTTTATGGTCTGAATCTACATAAAGACTACCTGCTCCACCAACTATTAATAATTTTGCTAAACTGCCAGCTAATATTTCTGATAAATGATTTGTTACTTTTGTAAATAATGGAAATTCTTCTTCTGTCCAAACTCCAAAAGCATCAACAACAACATCATAACCTGCTAAATCTTCTTTTGTTAAATCAAAAATATCTTTTTTAATAAAATTCTTTACATTAGATTTATTTTCAGAACGACTAAAACCTGTTACCTCATGACCACGAGATAAAAATTCATCTACTACTAGACTTCCTACTTTTCCATTTGAACTTAATACTGCTACTTTCATTTTAATTCTCCTTAAATTTAATTTTTAGTTGTAATTTTTTTTGTTACAACTAAAGTTTATCATTTTTAAGTTGTAATGTCAATAGTTACAACTAATATTTTTAAAAAAATATTTTTTATGCTATAATGTATCTACAAAGGAGATTTATATGCAATTTTCTTCAAAATTAACAATAACATTACACATATTACTTACAATTTATAAATTTCAAAATGTAGACAAGGTAACATCTACTTATATTGCAGAATCTTTAACAACAAATCCTGTAATTATAAGAAATATTTTAGGAAAACTTAAAAAATCTGGCATAATTTCTGTAGAAGCAGGTGTTGGCGGAGCTAAAATTATTAAAAATATTGAGGATATTAGTCTATTAGATATATTTTTAGCTATTGAAGATGATAATAAAAAATTATTTCTAAGCCACGACAATGTAAACACAGACTGCCCTGTCGGAGCAAATGTCAAAGATGTTATCAATCCTATCTTTAATGAAATTCAAATAGACTTTGAAAATTCTCTTAGAAAAATAAAATTTTCTAGTCTATGTTATGATTTAGATAAAAGAATAAAATAAAAGTCAAGACTTTACTAGCTTGACTTTTTTATTTATATAGAAGTAATTAGTATTATTTTTTTAATTATTATAAAATTTATTAATTTAAAAAATTTTTATCAGTAGTTATTTATAAAGTTATTAATTTGAAATTTTTTATCATTAACCATTTATAAAATACTTAGTTTTTGTTGCCTCTTTGTCAAGTGCGTTGATGAAAAAAATTGATGATAAAATATTTTGATTTATTAAAATGCTGATATAATAGGCTTTTTAAAATGAAAAGTTTGAAATATTTATTTTTATTTTTAATAAATATTATATATTAATTACTTTAGCAATTTTAAATATAAAAAAGACAACTTTGCAGTTGTCTTTTATTTTTAACCTAGTAAAACTTATAATATAAAATAATTATTTTATATTTTTAAAGTCAGTCTTAATTTATAATTTTATTACAAATCATCTAAGGCTTCATTTATTTTTCTTTTAGCTTTTTCAAAAAATCCTTCTTGCGAAGAATGTTTTTCTCCACGAATTTTAGCTAATTCTTCATAAAGTTCACGCTCTTTGTTGCTTAAATCTTTAGGAATTTTTATTGTTGTGATTATGTAGTGGTCGCCTGTTCCATAGCCCATAACATTATTAACACCCTTACCAGCTAACTTGAATTTTCTGCCATGTTGTGTTCCTGCTGGAATATTCAGTTCAATTTCTCCTGTTAGGGTACGAACATCTATTTTTGCTCCAAGTGCTGCTTGGGCTGGAGAAAGTTCTAACTCTGTATAAATATCATCACCTTCTCTGTGGAAATAGCTATCTTCAGGGACTATTACTTCTATAAATAAATCTCCTGCTGGTCCTCCATTAGCACCTGGTCCACCCTTACCTTGCAATCTAACTCTTTGTCCAGATTTAATACCTGCTGGTATATCTACTTCATATTCTACTTCTTTATTGTTGTGTCCTTTACCAAAGCAATGAGAACATTTATCTTTAACTATTTTTCCGCTTCCCTTACAGTATGAACATGTTCTTTGACTTTGCACTTGTCCAAAAACACTTTGTTGAACATAAGTTTCAACTCCACTTCCGTGACAGTTTCGACAAGTTTCTACACTAGAAGAATCTTTTGCCCCACTTCCATGACAATAGTCGCACTCTACATCTTTACGCAGTTTGATAATTTTTTTAATTCCAAATACAGAATCTTTAAAACTAATATTCATCCTGTGTAACAAGTCTTCCCCCTGACGTGGTGCGTTAGGATTTCTTCTACGTGCAGAACCACCAAAGAAACTAGAGAATATATCTCCTAAATCATCAAAATCTGCCCCAGAAAAACCACCAGAAAATCCTCCAAATCCACCACCAAATCCTGCACCACCTTGTTCAAAGGCTGCATGACCGAATTGGTCATATTGGACTTTTTTATTTTCATCACTTAATACTTCATAGGCTTCCGTAATTTCTTTAAATTTTGCGTCAGCACCTGCTTCTTTGTTTATGTCTGGATGGTATTGTTTTGACAATTTTCTATATGCTTTTTTTATTTCTTGGTCGCTAGCTCCTTTGCTTATGCCTAACACCTCATAATAATCTCTTTTTGCCATTATCTACCTCTGTTATACTTATATAAGGGAGTAGGTTGTAGCCTGCTCCCCTTATTGTTATCAAAATATTTTAAAAGTTTTATAAAATAATTTTCAACTAATTTTTTATAAAGCATCTATTGCTAGAAAATTTTTATTAAAATATTTTTAGTCGTTTTGAAATAAGATACTTAATATTTAGTCATATTTTATTTAAAACTATATTTATTTTTTCTCTGTGAAATCAGCATCTACTACATCGTCATTGTTATTAGCTGATGAAGAATTTTGATCTGCTCCAGCAGCAGCCGCTTGTTGTGCTGCATTTGCTTGTTCGTAAAGTTTCATTGTCATTTCTTGAACTGCCTTGCTAAGTTCATCTTTAGCTGACTTCATAGCTTCTAAATCATTATTTTTAATAGCTTCTTTTAAGACATCATTTTTTTCTTTGATTCTATCTAAGAAACTTTGGTCAACTTTATCTTTACCATCTTCTAGTGCTTTGTCAGCTTGGAAACTTAATTGGTCTGCTTCATTACGAAGGTCAGCTTCTTCTTTACGTTTTGCGTCAGCTTCTGCATTTGCTTCTGCTTCTTTAACCATTCTGTCTATATCTTCATCTGTTAGTGATGAACTAGATTCGATAGTAATTTTTTGTTGTTTTTGTGTTCCTAAATCTTTAGCCGTTACATTTACGATACCATTTTTGTCAATATCAAATGTTACTTCTATTTGAGGTACTCCACGAGGCGCTGGCGGTATATCAGATAATTGGAATCTTCCAAGAGTTTTATTATCAGATGCCATTGGTCTTTCACCTTGTAGCACGTGAATATCTACTGCTGGTTGATTATCTGCTGCAGTGGAGAATACTTGTGATTTGGATGTAGGTATAGTTGTATTTCTCGGTATTAATACTGTCATTACTGAACCCATTGTTTCAATACCTAGTGATAATGGTGTAACATCTAGTAATACTACATCTTTTACATCTCCAGTTATAACTCCACCTTGAATAGCTGCACCCATCGCAACTACTTCATCTGGATTAACTCCCTTGTGAGGTTCTTTACCCATTTCTTTTTTAACTGCTTCTTGCACAGCTGGAATACGAGTTGAACCACCTACTAAGATTACTTGGTTAATTTCACTCGGGTTAAGTCCAGCATCTTTAAGAGCTTGACGGGTAGGAACTAAAGTTCTTTCTACTAATGAATGAGTTAATTCATCAAATTTTGCACGAGATAGAGTATTTTCTAAGTGAACTGGTCCATTTTCTCCTGCTGAAATAAATGGTAATGAAATTTGTGTAGAAGTAACTCCTGATAAATCTTTTTTAGCTTTTTCAGTGGCATCTTTTAGACGTTGCATAGCCATTTTATCCTTAGATAAATCTATTCCTTGTTCTTTTTTAAATTCTGCTACAAGATAATCAATTATAGCTTGGTCAAAGTCATCTCCACCTAGTAAATTATCTCCTGATGTAGCTAGAACTTCAAATACTCCATCACCTAGTTCAAGAATAGAAACGTCAAATGTTCCACCTCCTAAGTCGAAAACAAGAACTTTTTGGTCAACATCAGTTTTTTCTAAACCGTAGGCAAGAGCTGCGGCTGTTGGTTCGTTAATTATTCTTTCTACTTCTAAACCAGCAATTTTCCCTGCATCTTTTGTTGCTTGACGTTGTGAGTCATTAAAGTAAGCTGGTACTGTAATTACAGCCTTAGTAACTTTTTCTCCTAAATAACTTTCTGCAGTTGCTTTTAAGTTTTGTAAAATCATTGCTGATATTTCTTGAGGAGAATATTCTTTTCCGTTTACTTTTTCTTTATAATCTGTTCCCATATGACGTTTTATTGAAATTACAGTATTAGGGTTAGTGATAGCTTGGCGTTTTGCAACTTCACCAACTTGAATTTCTTCACCCTTAAAGGCTACTACTGAAGGAGTTGTTCTGTTACCTTCTGGATTTGGGATAACTTTAGCTTCTCCGCCCTCTAATACTGATACACATGAATTTGTTGTTCCTAAGTCTATTCCTATTATTTTTGACATTTATTTTTTCCTCCAAAATTTTAATTCTATATTTTTATAAATGTAATTTTATAACTTATTATTTTAATTTTATATTAAGAGTTTACCTTAACCATGGCTGGTCTAATAACTCTATCTTTTAACTTATAGCCTTTTTGGAATGTTTCTAATACAATTCCCTCTTCTTTTTGACTATCACTATCCTGCATTACTGCCTGATGGAAATTAGGGTCAAACTCTTTTCCAGTTGCTTCTATTAATTCGACACCTTCTGAAGATAAGGCCTTTTGCAAACCTTCATATACCATCTGTACTCCTTTTAATAATCCTGAATTGGCTTCAGTTTCCTGAGTACTTGCCAATGCACGTTCTAAATTATCAAGGCTAGGTAGTATTTCTGATATTAATTTCTGACTTTTATACTTGTTGTTAGTTTCTATTTCTTGGTTTTTTCTTTTTTTAAAGTTTTCAAATTCTGCATAAAGTCTTAAATATTTATCTTCTGAAGATTTAACTTCTTCTTCTAATTTTAAAACCTTAGCTTCTAAAATTTGCTCTACACTCTCCTCTATTTCTTCTTCTGAAGTTTCTACTCCGTCCAAAGTTTCTAAGTCTTTTATTTCTTCAGAATTTTCTGTTTCTGCTAAAATTTCTTCTTTTAATTCTTCATTTTTTTCAGTAGTCATTTCTACCTCCTATTACTTTAAATTATTATTTAAGTTATCTTTAACACAATTAATAAGTGTCATAACCTTTTTGTAATTCATTCTTTTTGGACCAAAAACAGCAATTACCCCTTCTCCTTTGTCGCTAGAAAATGTACTTGATACCAATGACAAATCAGTAATTTTATCCAGTGAAAGTTCATTACCGATTTTAATTGATGTTTCTCTGTACTTAACATTTTCATCTATTAAATCAATAATTTTATCATCTTCCAAAAGACTAACTACCTCTTTTAATTTATCTAAATCATCTATATCAGGTTGTTTTAGTAGATTGTATTTCCCACCAAGTGCAATAGTTTTTTTCATCTTATTACTTAGTAGCCTATTCAAAGCAATAACTATCATGTCATAATTATTAACACACTCTTTTAAATATTTTTCTAATTCCCTGTGCAATAATATATGGGCTTGTGCCATTTCTACATCGTAAAAATAAGTCTTTAAAATTTTATTAACTTCTTCTATTTCTTCAGACGTAAAATCTGCCTGCATCTTATAATTTTGTTGATGAACTTCGCCAGTATTCGTAATTAAAATAACTAAAATACTCTTACTACTTAATAAAATAACTTCTATTTTATTTATACGTTTGTCGGTTTTTGTTGGTGCTAATATAACTGCAGTACAATCTGTCAAATCGGATAAGACTATTGCATTTTTTTCTAAAAAATTTTTTTCAGAATAAATATCTTCTGTCAAAATAGAATTTAATACACTATTATCCTTGTCTGTTAGCTTATACTCAGTATTTATATAATCAACATAATACCTGTAACCTTTTTCTGATGGTATCCTACCAGAAGACGTGTGAGTCTTCATTATAAATCCCTCTTTTTCTAGCTTGCTCATATCATTACGGATAGTTGCAGAAGAGAATTTCATATCTTTTGAAATATGTTTTGAACCTATTGGTTGATTGGTAGTAATAAAATTTTCTACTATGGTTTGAAGAATAAGTATCTGCCTATCTAATAGCATAGTAATCACCTTCTTATCTTCATAAATTAGCACTTTAAATCAATGAGTGCTAATTCATATTTAAAATATTAACATTATAGTCAAAAAAAGTCAATAGATAAAAATTAATTTTTTGATTTTTTTTGACTTTTATTTTAAAAACTATATTTTACTTATTTACAGTAGCCTGTATTAAAAAATAATTTATTTTAAATTTATTTGAAGTAATATTTTTTATAAATTTTTTTGAAATTAAAATCATATATTGAGATTATTTTTTTAAAATTTAATAAGGTTACTTAAATTCATAAAAAATTAAATTGGATAAAAATCTCTTGATTGAAATAATTTTTTAAAATGATAAACTTAGACTTATTTTTATGAATTTATTATAAATAGAATAAAAATATTTTTAAGTCTTATTAAAAGAAATTTTTAAAAATTAGTTTGTTTCAAGGAAATTAAAAATAATATCCTTTAAATATTTGTATAAAAATTCCTTAGACTAATTTGCCATATAAAATTTAAGTATTACAAAAATAATTTTTCTTAAATAATTTCTACTAAATTTTAAAAATTAAGTTGCAGACTAAAATTTAACTACAAAAAATTACATCTAACAAAATTAAGTTAGAGCAAAATAAAAAACGTCAAATTTTTATTTGACGTTTTTTATTAAGCAAGCCATATCATAAGTTAATTCACTTTTAATATTAATTTTTTTATTGGTTATGGGGTGATTGAAAATTAAATTATGACAATGTAGCGCCTGCCTTTTAATCAAGTCTTTTTTACCGCCATATAATTCATCTCCCAGAAGTGAATGTCCTATACTCTTAGAGTGAACTCTTATTTGATGTGTTCTACCTGTATATAATTTGAATTTTACCAAAGTAAAATCAAATTTTTCATTATAGGCTAATCTTTCTAAAGAAGTCTTTGCATATTCTCCATCAGGACTTATTATTCTTTCTATAATGCTATTACTTGCACAAGCAATATTTTTTTCTATTATTAATTCTTTGGGGCTATTGCCATGTAGCAAAGCCAGATAGTATTTATCAATATCTATTTTGCTAAGTAAGGAGTGAATATGCCTGTGTTTTGCTATTAGAACTAAACCACTTGTATTTTTATCAAGTCTAGTAACTATGTGTGGAATCGTCGAAAAATTATTTTTTACAAAATACCCATTTATCTGTTCTAATAAACTTTTATCCGAGGAGTTTCTTGACGGAATTGTGGGGAGGTCTGCTCCTTTTTCTACTATTAAAATATATTCATCTTCATATAAAATATTTATTTTATCAAAAAAGTAGCGGATATGACTAGAAAAACTTTCACTAGGTAATGTAATTTCAACCACATCTCCTAGTAAAAGTTTATATCTAACATTTTCTTCTTTATTATTAACCTTAATACTGCCGTCTTTATCAAATTTAATTCTAATAAGAGTTTTTTTAGAAATATTTTTACTTAGTAGGAAATCTCGTAAAATCTCTTCTTTTTTAACCACATATCTTAAAGTTAAATTATTCACCGATAAACGACCTCTTAACCCTTTGCCAAAAACTCACTTGATTATATCTGATAAATGAAATTTTGCGTGTTTTCGATAGGGTTACTTCTATTTTAGATAGGGAGTCATAGCTATAAAAAGATTGGTCAATGCTTAATCTGTGATTATTGTCTTGTTTCTTTGGTTTAATAGTAAGTTTTTCATCTTTTGATAAAATCATAGAATTACCTAAAGTTCTATACACTAAATTATTTAATGCCGCTATTTCAGTTACTTGAAAAACGTCAAGCCCTGGGTGAATAACCGCTCCAGCTAAACTTTTATTATAGGCTGTTGAGCCTGTTGGGCTACTTATGCAAATTCCATCGCCTCGAAAATTTTCAAAATGTTCGCCGTCAATAAGTAATTCTGCAATGTAGGTAGTCCCCAAAGAATTATTTAAGGTTATTTCATTTAGGGCGTAACTCTTCGTTAATAAATTACCACTTTTACAATAGGCTTCCACTGCCACAAGAGGATAACTTTCAATTTTTGGTTCTTTTGAGAGCATATCGTCAAAAATTTTTTCATAGTCCTTTGCTTGATAGTCTGTATAAAATCCTAAATGTCCTGTGTGGATAGATAAAAATTTAACCTTGTTAATTATATCTAGGTATTTTCTAAAAGCCTTTAATACCGTACCATCGCCACCGACTACAAAAATATATTCAGGACTTGTTTCATCTTCTTGCATCTTATTTTTTAATAAAAAATTTTTTAGTTTCAAAGCTATTTCTTCTGAAATTTTATCTTTTCTAGTTATTACTGTAAACTTTCCTAGCAACATATTAATAAACCTGCTTTTTCATATTTTCATAATTTTCAGTCCATACATGGATAAATTCTTTAGAAAAAGGTCCCAAGTCGTAGTCAATCCAATGTTTTAATTTATTGACATTATATCGTAATATCTTGTCTATATTTTCCCCATAATTATGCTGAAGTTTATGTAAGTTATATTCATCTTCATCTAATAAAAAATACTTGCCGTCAGGATATCTCTTAATATCCAAGTCATAATCAATATATTTAATACCGTCTACATCTGATGCGAATGGTGAACTCAAATTGCAGTAGTAGTGTATCCCGTCTTCCCTAAGCATACAAACTATATTGAACCAACAATCTATATGAAAATAAACAAAGGCTGTTTCTTTAGTAACCCAAGTACGATTATCACTTTCTGTTACAGATGTTTTATGGTTGGCTAGTATCACAAATTTTTCACTAGCTTCTAATACGGTATTTTTATGCCAAATTCTGTGAATAGAACCATTATGTTTATATGCAATAATTTTTACAATATCTCCCTTTTTAGGTTTTATATTATCTCTATACATACTGCCTCCTTTCAAAAATTTCTAAAAAATATTAATCTATATAATTATAACACAATTTAAAAATATTAAGAAAAAATAAAAATTATTTTCCAAATTTTTTTATATGTTATTTTATACTATTTTTTAAGTAAGTGTGTTATAATAAATTAACTTAATAAAGATGAAACGAGGAATTTATTGTGGTAAAAATATCAAAATTACTATTACTAGGTGCTGGAGCCTATGCTGTTAAGTACTATCTAGATAATCCAAAAAAAGCTGAAGAACATAAAGAAATTTTAAAAGAAAAGGCTAATAATTCTATATCTTATACAAAATGTATGTGGAACTATACAAAAGAAAATGGTATAGCAGAATCTGCTGAACACCTGAAAAATGACTTGGAAAGAGTTACCAAAGAAAATATAGAAAAATTAAATAACAAGGTAAATGATACGGTAGAATACGGTAAGCAACTAGCTAACGACAGTGTGGCTATTAAAGACAGTGCCTTTGCTATTAAAGACAAGGGAGCTGAACTTACTAACAATCTAACAGAAGCTACAAAAATTTTAAAAGAAGAAATCACACCTGCCTTAAATAATTATATTAATGATGTGAAGGATATAGTCAGCAGAATTTCATTAAAATCTGAAGAACTTAAAGAAATTGTAAAAAAAGACAATGTCGAAGGAAAAATAAAAGAATATAAAGAAGATATTGATTCAATAGTTGTAGAAACTAAAGAAAAAATAGAAGAAATTTCAAGAGAAGAAAAATCTGAAATAGCATAATAAAATAAATCAAGCTAAAGGAGTTCTTATGAAATTATTAGCTAGACTGCCCCATACTGGAGAAATAATAAGTGATTATAGTTCTTATGTAGGACTCGTGTTACTATTTATAATAATTTCTTACTTGGTATGGCGTAAAAATAATAAGAAAAAATAAAAGATACGGAAATATTTCCGTATCTTTTTTATATGTAAATATTAATAAAAATATTTTTATTATCTTTTCTTAAAATAATTTTTTAAATATTTATTTTAAATTATTTTTCTAAATTTTTAATGATAGAAAATTTACATTAGAAAATTTTTACTTAATTACTTCTTTACTACTTTTACATAGATAAAACTTACCACAAATCCTACAAGAGAGAATCCTAGCCAACCTAGAGAATAATTTCCTAGAGGTACTGTTTCTGTAAAGAATTTTGTTACACCTGCTGGAACTTTAAACCATTCTGTCAGGGCAGAAAATGTTGAAATAGAATCATACAGGGCTGGGACAAATGTGAACCCTACCGTAGTAGCATAGACTTCTCTTCTACTATCAAAAATTTTATCTAAAAATGTAATAAATACTAAGATTACTGTTGGCGGATATAGTAAGTAAAGGACTGGTACTGACCATTTAATTATATTTGTTAAACCGTTAAAATAAAGTAATGTTGAAATTATTGTAAATAATGTTACCCAAAATCTTTCTGAAAATTTTGGCATTAATCTATGGAAATATTCAGAACAAGCAGTAACTAAACCTGTAGAAGTAGTTAGACATGCTAAAAATATTATAGCAGCTAAGACAACTTGTCCTAAATTACCTAAAAAATAATCAGAAGTTAAACTTAATACTATACCACCTGAAATGGCATCTCCTTTATAAGTTAAAGCTCCTCCTTGTAATGAAAACAAATCTTGTGATATTGCTCCTATTCTGGCAATAAATATATACACTACAGCAAGTAATGATACAGATAATAAACCTGATTTTAAAGTAATAGATGATACTTCTTTTCCTGTTTTCGCTCCAAATAATTTAGCCGCATTGATGACTATAATTGCAAAAGCTAAAGAGGCCAAAGTATCCAATGTTCCATATCCTTGAATAAACCCCGCTACAAAAGGAGTGTCAGCGAAAGAATCAGCTACTCCCTTACCTGAATTTAAAGGTGTACCATAGCCTGAAGTTGCTTTTAAATAAGACGCTGTCGCCAAAATGCCTATAACTATTAACAAACTAGGTGTTAAAAATTTACCCACACGATCAGCAATTTTGCTAGGGTTAATTGCTAGAAAATATGTAATACCAAAAAATACTAAAGCGTAGATAATTTTAACAGTAAGACTTGTTCCAAATATAGGCTCTATACCTATAGAATAAGAAGTTGCTCCAGTTCTAGGTATGGCAAAAAGTGGTCCTATAGACAAATAAAGGGCAACTGCAAAAAATACACCAAAAGTTTTTGATACACGTCCAGCATAATCTGCAACATCAGAAGAACCTGAATAAGCAATAGCCGCTACCCCCAACATAGGTAAACCAACACCCGTAATACAAAAACCTAATATTGCAAGCCAAACATTTTCTCCTGAATAGGCTCCAAGAAAGGCTGGAAATATTAAATTACCTGCCCCAAAAAATAGGGCAAATAGCATTAGTCCTATGGTTACATAAGAATTTTTTAAAAATTTTGACATAAATACCTCCTAAATAAATAATATTTCAAAAATTTTATATTTCAAAAATTTTATGAAATATATATTAATATATATTCATAAAAAAGTCAATATTTTTTTCAATAACTTTTTGAATTGTCAGAAAAATTATTTTAATATACAAAAATATAGCATTCTAATACTTATAATTATAATTATTTTCTAAAATTTCTATTATATTATATTTATAAATATAAATATAATATATAACTTACTAGAAGTTTATTATTTCTACACCATACTTTAAAATTTGCATTTTTTATTATTCCTTATTAATTTCATTTATTTTAGGATATTTATTAAAATTTATGTTTTGTGAAATAATGTTTACACAAGATGAAATTTTTTCACTTTAACTAGATATAAATAAATTACCTTTTAAAAGTTATCTATATTTTTCCATATGGAATATTATCATTCACTTGAAGATTATAATTATTTTCTTCTATAAATTAAAGATAGGATACTACATATTTATTATTAGTATCATTAGTAAAATACTTTAAAAACTTTTAACAAAAGTTATTACTAGAAAAATTTTTTATTTTTTATAAATATTACTATATAGCAGATTTTTATCTAAAAAATAAAATACAATAAAAATAATTTTTATCGTATTTTATCATCTTCTTAAAAATTAATTTAGTTTTGGATAGAAAATTGTTCCCTCTTTTTTTGTGTCTCCCTTAGTTATGGCAGCAACTATATTACTAGCTTTTTCTAGGGCTATAATCTCTCCGTTTTTCTTTTCGATTAGAATTTTTTGCCCAGTATAGGGCGTGTAGGGGCTTTTTTCTATATTTTCTTCTCTTAAATAATATTTTTCATCTAAATTATATTTTTTTAATTTCTCTTTTATTTCTAGTAATTTTTCTTCTGAATAATCTACATATTCAAAAAGTTTTCTATTTAATAATCTACTTGCTAAATCTTTAGCTATTTCATCGTCTTTTTCTTGAATTATATTGCAATAATACTGCACAACACTTTCATCAAGTTTAAAATATTCTTCTTCTGTAACTTCTTCTTTGGTTAAAAATGGAATAATCACAGGCAAGTCTTTAAAATATTTTTTATTTTCCTTGTAAATATCTTTTAGTCTGCTGAAAAGTTGAATAAATATTGCTTCGTAACTTCTGGCTACTGGGTGAAAATAAACTTGCCAATACATTTGGTATCTTGCCATAATATAATCTTCTACACTATGTATACCACTTTCTTTAGTAACTATATATTTTTTTCCGTCAGTATGTTCTCTTACCCTAAATGTTCTAAGTATTCTTTCCAAGTCAAATTGACCGTAACTTGTCGCTGAAAAATAAGAATCACGCAATAGATAGTCCATTCTATCTGCATCTAATTGGGCTGATACAAGCTGATTTAACAAATCATTTTTATGTTCATGATTAATTATAGCTACAACATCTTGAGCAAGACTAGCAGATACTTTTGTTAAAATTTTATTTATTTCTGTATCACCTAAAAGTATTTTTATTGTATAGTCTTCGTGATTATGACTTGTTACCTGTTCAAAGGCGTGAGAAAATGGACCATGCCCTATGTCATGTAAAAGTCCTGCAAGCATTACTGCAAGTCTGTCATATTCACTTAATTCTGCATGCAAGGATTTTATTTCTGTAACCATGCGTCTAACTATTTCATAAACACCTAGCGAATGTGTAAATCTTGAATGTTCTGCAGTTGGATAAACTTGAAAATCTCCACCCAACTGATGAATACGTCTTAAACGTTGAAATTCTTTTGTGTCTATGGCCTGCCAAATAATTTTGTATTCTATATTTATATAACCGTGTATAGAATCTCTTATAACTTTTCTTTCTGATAATTTTTCTAATTTCATATATTCTTCCTCTTAGACTTATTACTAAAATTTTATAAACTAATCTATTTATTGGTATTGTATCACTTTATAAAAAAATAATAAAGTTTTATTGAAATTTACATTAAAATTTTTCCAATATAGATAAATTTTTGTTATAATATTTGTTTGAGGTGAAAAAATATTATGAAAAAACAAGCATTCGATTCAGAAAAATATTTGAATTTACAACGTAACCATATACTAGAAAGAATTAATCAATTCGGTGGCAAACTCTATATGGAATTTGGCGGGAAAATGTTAGAAGATTTTCACGCTGCAAGAGTATTACCTGGTTATGAACCAAATAATAAAATAAAATTATTAAAAGAGTTAAAAGATGAGGTTGAAATTGTTATTGCTATTAACGCTAATAATATTGAGCAATCTAAAGCTCGTGGCGACTTAGGAATATCTTACGACCAAGAAGTTTTAAGACTTATCGATACATTTAATGAACTTAATATTTATGTAGGTTCTGTCGTTATTACTCAATACGCAAACCAAAGTGCTGCCGATAACTTTCGCAAGCAACTAGAAAAAAATAGTATTAAATCTTACCTGCACTATCCGATAGATGGCTATCCTACAAATATAGATTACATCATATCTGAAAATGGTATGGGAAAAAATGATTACATAGAAACAAAACGCAACTTAATTGTTGTTTCTGCTCCAGGCCCTGGGTCAGGTAAATTAGCAACTTGTATCTCGCAACTTTATCATGACCAAATAAGAGGTATTGAATCTGGTTATGCAAAATTTGAAACATTCCCAGTCTGGAATTTACCTTTACACCACCCAGTAAACTTGGCTTACGAAGCGGCAACAGCAGACTTAGATGATGTTAATATGATTGACCCATTCCACCTAGAAAAATACGGAAAAACTGCCGTTAATTACAATCGTGATATTGAGGTATTCCCCGTTTTAAATCGTACATTTGAAAGAATTTTAAACAAATCACCTTATTCTTCACCTACTGATATGGGTGTAAATATGGTTGGCTTTTCGATAATTGATGAGGAAGATGCAATAGAAGCATCAAAACAAGAAATTATTCGTCGCTACTACCAAACACTTGTTGACTTAAAAGCAGAACGTGTTAGTAAACAAGCAATTAAAAAAATAGAATTATTGATGAATGAAATTGGAGTTACTCCAAACGACAGAAAAGTAACAGACATAGCTAGGGAAAAATCAGAAAAAACTAACTCTCCTGCCCTAGCATTAGAATTGCCAAATGGCGAAATAGTAACGGGAAAAAGGTCGGAACTATTTGAACCGTCAGCTGCACTTATAATTAATGCAATTAAAAAATTAGGAAACATAGATAAGGAAACTAGACTAATAGAACCAGAATACGTTAAACCTATCCAAAATCTAAAAATAAATCATCTGGAAAATAAAAATCCTCGTCTGCACGCCAACGAAATTTTAATAGCCCTAGCCATAACTGCTATGAACAATAAAGATGCCAACAAGGCAATGAAAGAACTTGGAAATCTAAAAGGTAGTGAGGCTCATTCTACTGTAATGCTAAAAGAAGAAGATAAAAATACCTTGAGAAAATTAGGAATAAACCTAACTTTCGACCCAGTATTCCAACAAAATAAATTTTACAGAAAATAAATTTTAAAATTAATAATAACCAACTTATCTAAAAAAATTATAAAAAATGGTTGAATTTAAAATTCAGCCATTTTTTATTATATTAAAATTTAGTTTTAAAATTAGTAGTTGAAAAAATAATTTTTTGAAAATTTTTTAAATTTTGAAATCGCAATACCCTTTATTATACCATATATTTTTTAAAAAAAGATAATTCTTGTTTTTTTTATAATTTTAGTGATATAATAAAAATGAAAATAAAAGAGCTAATGCTATTTAAAATATAATAATTTACTCATAAAGAAAGAAAATTAATATGAATAAATAATTCAAATTTACTAGTGCTGTTTTAGCATCTATCTTAATTATCACACCTATTTCTACTTTAGTTTATAATTATAAAAATGTGGCAAAAGCTGAAAAAGTAAAAAATAAGATTTGAAGTGATATAAAATGAAAAGAGACCTTATAGTAACAACTTTATTTGTAATATTATTTGCATACCTATATTATAGAAATGTATTATCTAAATATATGTCTTTTACTCAAGAAAATATTAACTTTCTAATATTTTCTATAATATTTATGTATACCTATGCAATCACCTCAAATATAGTAAGAAAATATATAAAAAATCTCAAGAAAAAACAAACAAAATAAATGGTTGAATTTGAAATTCAACCATTTTTTAGTTGCATATTTTTTGAAGTCATTAATTTATTTTTTAAAGATATAAAAACAGTTTTTTTCTTTATGTATGCTATAATGAATAATATAAATATACTTTCATGCTTATTTAGTAATGTGTTGTTATTGCAGTTGCATATTAACCTTTATTTCATAAAAGGAGGAGTCCTTATGAATAATAAATTTAAAAGCATGCTTACTTTAGTTGATAGGATTTATCAAAATTATGGTTATCTTAAAATTACATCACATGATTTTAAAATTGGAGATACCTTTGAAATGGGGGCAGTACGATGATTCAAATCTTATGTAATATTTTGTTAGTATTGTGCTTACTAGGAATAATATCAAATTATAAATTATTAAAAAAGCGTAGAAAAAAAGATTAAATATTAAGAATTTATCTAAAAATACAAAATAGAATAACTTTAAAAATAAATGCTTGTATTTTTATTTTAAATTACATCATTTATTTTTTCATTATCTTCTTAAATTTTTTATTTCAAATAAAAAACCTAACCTTTAAAAGCGGTAATTATTTAGTTATATCATATATCCCTTAAAGTTTGTGGCTTGATTTTTATATTTTAATATGTTATAATAAATTTCATAAGTATACTTATTAATTATAAATATTTACAAAGAGAGGTAATATTATGAATACACAATTTAAAATATTAAGTGCTGTTCTTTCAGCTAGTTTGTTAATTACTCCTATTTATGCTTTGACTCATAATTATAAGAATGTGGTAAGAGCAGCTGAATTAAGTAATAATGACGAATTTCAAAGACTATATAATAGATTAAATTATAATAAAAAAATAGAATTTAACAAACTAAAAAAAGAATTAAAACTCACTAAAAAACAACAACTAGAAATACTAAAAGATAAGGAGATAATGGATAATCAACCAACTGACAGGTGGAAATTAGCAGTTATAAAAAAAATAGCTAAGTGGATTTCTTTAAAAGTTGGAGAAAAAAGCGTAGCGGAGATAACAGATTATTTATTAGAATGGGAAGACGATTTACAAACTGGGATAGAGAATTTTTTAGTAGAATATTGTGGCTTTAGTAGAGGATCTGCTCACTGGACAGCTAAAACAGCTATGTTCATAGCCTTTTAAATTCTATGAAAAAAAATTCCATAAAAAAATTTTTATTTTTCTCTATAACAATATTTTTTTTAACTTTAAGTATTATTAGACAATTTTTTTATCCAGAATTAACTAATATAATAAATAATTCAGTTAAAGACTTAAATATATATATAAAATTTACAATAATAATAGGCTCAATAATTATTTTATATATACTCTTCCCATATAAAAAGAATGATAAATAGTCATTTTTCTAAAAAATAGAAAACCTTTACTTTAAAATATAAAAAATGCTTGAATTTGAAATTTCAAATTCAAGCATTTTTTATTATCATTAAAATTATCAATAATTAACTTTAAAATTTGTATATAACACTTATTAAGTCTTTATAATTAAATTTTAATAAATATAATTAAGCTCCTACTTTTATTTTAATAATAAAATATTATAAATAAAATTTCTAAATACCATACAGCCCCTAATTTTATTTATAAAAATTAGCTTCAACTAAAAATAAAATTTTCTTCCATATATTATATTTTATAAATTTTCAATTTTTATTTACTAGTATTTTTTAAAATTTTTACTAAATTTTTAATTTTTCTATATAATATTTTCAAAATAAATAAACAAAAAATATTATACTTAGCAAGTCTCTAAAAAGTAACGATAAAATTAAATCCTTATAAAAAAATAATTAATTCTTAAGAAATATTTAAGAATTAGCTAAAAACTACTTAATAAATATCTGTTATACTTAGTCTATCATAAAATATAAGGAGATTAATTATGTTAAATAAAAAACAATTAAATATATTTTCAATTAGAAAATTTAAAGCAGGAGTAGCTTCTGTTTTAATAGCTAGTGCCTTTTTACTATTTGCAGGAGGAAATAATGCTCTTGCACAGATGGAAAATATGCCAGTTGCAAACAGCGAAGTAGCCATGCCTATGAATGAAAATCAACCCAATATGAAAGAGGCTACTAAAGAAGATATTAAAATGGCAGTTGAGAAAAATATAAAAGCAGAAACTGAAGTTCCTGCCTCTTACCTTGAAAAGGCAAAAGAAGATGGAACAGGTCCTTTCCTTGCTGGTGTAAACAATGTTATTCCATTTGAAGCATTTGGTGGCGATGGAATGCTTACTCGATTATTACTTGAAAAATCTAAAGATGTGGCTTGGTCTGATAATGGTGCAGATATGAATGACGCAATAGCACCCCTAGAAAACTTAAAAGATATGGAATACTTCTATACAGTTTCTCTTGAAGGAACTGATGGTAAGGTTGGTAAAGAGTTGTTAAACAAGCTTAAAGACAATGGAACTCGAACTTATAATGCGGATGTCAATGTTTTCGGAAAAATTGGTGATAAAGCAGATGAAAGTAATGTTATTGCTAGCAGAACAATTAAAGTAACTATTAATGGGCTAACTCCTACTAGTGATGTTATAAAAGCAGTTGAAGAAAATATAAATGAAGAAACAGAAGTACCTACTTATTATGTTGAAAATGCAGATTCAGAAGCTATGGGTCCTTTCCTTGCTGGTGTAAATAATACTATTCCATTTGAAGCATTTGGTGGCGATGGAATGCTTACTCGCCTACTTCTTATGGCTGCTAAAGATGCTCCTTGGTCTGATAATGGTGTAGATATGAATGCTCCAATCTTGCCTCTAAGTACATTAACGAACGGTCAATACTTCTACAAAGTATCACTTGACGGAGTTGCAGCTGGTAAGACTGGTAAAGAATTATTAGAAGCACTTAAGGCTGCTGGTATAAATTCATACACTGCAACAGTAGAAGTTTTTGGCAACAAAAATGGAAAAGCTGACGAAACAAATGTAATTGCAAGCAGAAAAGTTACATTAAAAGTAAATATGAAGATGCTTGAAAAAATGAATATACAAGGTGAAATGTCAATGTCAGAAGAAATGAAAATGAAAGACGGAATGGTTATGTCTGACAAAATGACAATGCAAGATGAAATGAAAATGCCAGATAAAATGGATAAAAAACTTACAAAAACAGGTTCTACAACTTCTAATTCATTAGGTATTGTTAGTTTTATACTAACTATATTAGCTGGACTAGGTTTACACAAAAAATTTAAAATTAAAATGTAGTAATTAAAAAATAAGCAAATATAATTTTTTAAAATTAAGTAGCTTAACTTGAAGGACTTTCTAAAATAGTGTTATACTTGCATAAGTATAGCACTATTTTTCATAAAGGAGGGGTAGGATGAATAAAACAATATTATTAGTAGATGATGAAATTGAAATAAAAGAAATAAACCGTCGTTATCTAACTCAAGAAGGATACACAGTAAAAATTGCCAACAACGGTCTTGAAGCCTTAGAAATTTTTAAAAAAGAAGAAATTTCATTAATTATTACAGATATAATGATGCCTCTTATGGACGGCTATGACCTAATAAGTCAAGTGCAAAAAATTTCACCAGACCAACCATTTTTATTCATCACAGCAAAAACTTCTGATATGGATAAAATTTATTCACTTAGCATAGGTGCAGATGATTTTATAAGCAAGCCTTTTAGCCCGCGTGAGCTAGTCTTACGAGTAAATAACATATTACGCCGTATCAATGGCAATAAAGAAACAAAGAAAAATAAGGACTACTTACAAATTGGAGATTTAAAAATAAATAGCAGAACAAGACAAGCCTTTATTGAAGAAAAAGAACTTTCTTTAACAAATAAAGAATTTGACCTGCTTTGGATTTTTATTAGCAATCCAAAAAAAGTTTTTTCAAAAACAGAACTTTATGACAATATTTGGAATGAAGAATATATTGACGACACAAACACCCTAAATGTTCATATTCATGGTTTACGTAGTGCAATATCTAAACATTCAACAGAGAAAACACCAACAATAAAAACTGTTTGGGGTCTTGGTTACAAATTGGAGGTGCAAGTATAAATAATGAAATTAAAATATTATATTTTGATAGGTTACTTAACATCTACAATAATTACTATCTTGGCCTTAATTTGGGCAATAAACAGAATGCTTATCCCTGAAGAAGGAGAAATTTTTATAGTCTTAACAACTATATCAGCCAGCTTAATAGGTGCCTTAGTTAGTAGACTACTTATTAAAAAAGTATTCAAATCGCTAGAATATTTAACAAATCATATAGAGGGTATATCAAAAAATAATTTTGAAACTATTGAAAATATAAAAAATCCTATTGAATTTCAAGAATTTGCTAAAACTTTAAACGATATGACACGCAAGTTAGAAGAAAGTTTTCAATCCCTAGAAGATAGTGAAAAGGAAAAAAATATCATGATTGCTCAATTATCTCATGACATAAAAACACCTATCACTTCTATTCAAGCTACTATCGAGGGAATGCTAGACGGTATAATATTAAAAGATGAACAAGAATACTATCTAAAAACAATCAGAAGACAAACTGACAGATTAAATAAATTGGTTGAAGCCTTAAATGAAGTTACACTAAATAAAATAAACAATAAAGAAAAACCTCTACAAGTAATTTTTATTGATAAACTACTTATTGATACCCTATCAGAATTTCAATTAAAATTAGATAAGGAAAATAGACAAGTTGATATTAAAGTAGAACCAACTTCAGCTAAAATTTTTAGCGATTATGACAAAATCTTGCGTATCTTAGTTAATCTTGTAAGCAACGCCCTAAAATATTCACCAAGTGGTTCAGCCTTGAAGATACAGGCTAAATTAGATGATAAGAAATTAAATATTAGTGTTAAAGATGAGGGACAAGGTATTAAGAAAGACGACTTGCAAAAAATTTTCAACCTACTTTATAGGGTAGAATCTTCAAGAAATATGAATACGGGAGGATATGGTTTAGGGCTTTATACAGCCCAAGAATTAGCAAGTCAATTAAATGGTCAAATAAGTGTGCAAAGTGAATTTGGAAAAGGTAGTTCCTTTACCCTAACTATAGAAAATAAATAAATTTTTAGAAAATTATAAATCTGTAAAAATAAAAACACTGGAAAATCCCCAGTGTTTTTTGTTGAACTGACTAGATATTAACAAAAATATTATTTTAGGAATATCAGATAGCAAAATATATTTTGTATGGAATAATAGCTATAATAATTTCTAAATTTTCTCTATAACAATAGCTAATAATTTTTATTAATAAACTTATTTTATTATGATTTTTAATTACAAAATCTTTAATAATTAATAAATTTTTTTATTAGCTTCATCAATAGAAAATAGAATTTAAAAATAAATTTAAACTTTATAATAAAATTAAATTATTTCTAAAATAAAAAGAGGTTGTTAGCAATCTCTATTCATATAGTAATTTCATAATTTGTAATTCAATCATTTTTAAATCATTTTCCTCCTTTTGTCTAGCAATTCCTAAAAAAATATCTTTGGAAAATCTAGGTAAAGATAGGAGCGATGATAATTCTTAATATTACATCTTCTCTAAGTTCTTTATTTACCCTATCGTCTTTTTTTAAAACAGCTTGTATTATATTTATAAATTCTGGTAAAACTGGCTGGAAACTTAGCAATAATTTTTTACGAATTAGGCTTAAAGTTTGCACTTCTTGAATAATAATTTTTACAAGGTTAATATTAGCACTTGCAAAAGCAAATCTGTCTTGAACTAAAAAATTAATCCTACTCGGTAAGTCTTTGTATTTTTTAAATTTCATTTCCTCATTAAATAAAACCATTATATTATTTATAAAATCATCTTAAGTAGTCTCCTATTTCAAAATCTTTTTATCAAATAATTTTTTTAATTTCTTTCCTAGATAATCTCCTATATTTTAGTAGTATTTCATTTTTAATTATTTTGTATTAGTGGTATAATCGTATTATTATAAATTTGGAGGGAACAATGAATAATATAGCAGTAATCGGTTTGTCTGTTATGGGTAGTAATCTAGCCCTTAATATAGCAGATAATGGATACAAGGTAGCAGTTTTTAATCGTACAACTTCTGTTATGGAAGAAATGATTGAAAAATTTCCGCATAGAAATATAGAAGGAAAAAAAACATTAGAAGAATTAGTTAAGAGTTTGGCAAAACCACGTAAATTTATTATCATGGTTAAGGCTGGCTTTGCTGTTGATGCAGTGATTGAACAGTTGTTAGAATATGTAGAAGATGGAGATATTATTATTGATGGTGGTAATTCATTTTTCAAAGATACACAAAGAAGATATGAATACCTATCAGAAAAAAATATTCACTTCTTCGGTGTAGGTATATCAGGTGGTGAAGAGGGAGCTAGACGTGGTCCTGCCATGATGCCAGGTGGAAATGAAAAAGCCTATGAAGAAATAAAAGCAATTTTAGAAGCTATATCTGCTAAGGTGAATAATGTAGCTTGTTGTAGTTATACTTCTACTGGCGGTGCTGGTCATTATGTAAAAATGGTTCATAACGGAATTGAATACGGCGATATGCAACTTATCTCTGAAGCCTATATGATATTAAAACACTTAGGAGGATTTACTAATCAAGAATTACAAGAAATTTTTGAAAAATGGAACAGTGAAGAGCTAGAATCTTACCTAATAGAAATCACGGCAAATATTTTCAAGGTGAAAGACTCCGAATCAGAAGAATTTTTAGTTGATAAAATCCTTGACAAGTCTGGACAAAAAGGAACTGGAAAATGGACAACAGAACAGGCAGTTGATTTGGGAATAGATATTTCTGTAATTTCTAGCTCACTAAATGCTCGCTACATGTCTAGCTTTAAAGATGAAAGAGTTAATGCAGAAAAAATATTTAACCGTAAAGCTTATGAAGTAGTAAAAGACCCTTCTAATTTAGTAAAAATTGTAAAAGAATCTTTATTTGTAGCAAAAATAATTTCTTATGCACAAGGTTTTAAATTATTACAGGCTGCCGAAAAAGAATATAATTGGTCATTTGATTATTCACAAATCGCTAAAATATTCCGTGGTGGCTGTATTATCCAAGCAAAATTATTACAAAATATTATAGAGGCCTATGAAGCCAATCCAAAATTAGAAAATTTAATCCTAGACCCATTCTTTAAAGAAACTATTAAAAATAATCAAGCTAGTTTAAGAGAAGTAGTAATATTAGCAATTCAAAACTCATTACCTGTAACATCACTAAGTAGTGCTTTAACATATCTTGATGTTTACACTACTGCCAATAGTGGTGCTAACCTAATCCAAGCCCAAAGAGATTATTTCGGTGCTCACACATTTGAAAGAACAGACAAGGCTGGTTCATTCCACTATGATTGGGTTGGAAACAATGCAAAATAAGGCAATAACAATTTTTGGTGGCAGTGGCGATTTAACATATCGTAAACTTCTACCAGCCATGTATAATCTCCATGTTCTTGATCAACTAGACGAAGATTTTAAAATTATCGGACTGGGGCGTCGTGATTACACAACAGAGGACTATATAGAAATAGCTCGTGGTTGGATGAAGGAACATTCGAGAAAAAAATATGTTGAAAAAGTTTTTAATGAGTTTGCACAAAGAATTACTTATTTTAAAATAGATATTTCTAATGAAGATGAATATGCTAGGTTACAAGAATTTTATATTGATAAAGAAATTAAAGAACATATATACTACTATGCAGTAGCTCCTGAAATGTTTTTGACAGTTACTAACGGATTAAAAAAATATTGCAGTAAAAACAAGGCTAAAGTAATTATAGAAAAACCTTTTGGAGCAAACTTAGAAAATGCTTCTAAACTAAATAATAAATTAGCAGAATTTTTTGGACAAGATGAAATTTATCATATAGACCACTATCTCGGCAAAGAAATGATACAAAATATTTTATCTGTACGTTTTAACAATGCTATATTCAAGGGAATTTGGAATAAAGATTTTATAGAAAGTGTCCAAATAACAGCAGCAGAAAGTGTCGGAGTCGGAACTCGTGCTGGTTACTACGATAAGAGTGGGGCTATGAAAGATATGATCCAAAACCACCTACTACAAGTATTGTCAATAGTGGCCATGGAAAAACCGACAGGTACAAGTATGTACAAGGAGCAACTAGAATTATTAAAATCATTAAAACCTATTACTAATATTGAAGATAATTTAGTTATGGGGCAATATGACGGATACTTAGAAGAAAGTAACATTGCACCAGATTCAAAAACGGAAACTTATGTTGCTTTAAAAGTAGAAATTGATAATGAACGCTGGCAAAAAGTTCCCTTCTTTATAAGAACAGGAAAAAAATTAGCAACTAGAGAAAGTCAAGTTGTAATTAAATTTAAGGCAGAAAATGACGCTCCTCAAAATATGTTGATTATAAAAATACAACCAACAGAGGGTATTTATTTGAAATTTAACGCTAAAAAACCAGGAACAGCCAATGACTTGCAGGAAGTTTCTATGGATTTTTGCCAAAGTTGTATCTTAGAAAATCGTTTGAATACTCCTGAAGCCTATGAAAGATTATTGTACGCCTGCCTTGTTAATGACAGAATGCTATTTTCACAATGGGATCAAATAGTCGCTTCTTGGAATTATATTAACGATATTTTAGAAAAATATCACTCTTCTGGTGCTAAATTATACACTTACGACCAAGATTCTATGGGACCAAAAGAAGCCTACAAGCTAACAGACTGGATATTAGATTTAGAATAATAAATTTTTAATCTAAATTTAGATAAGAAATTTAAATTTTAAAAAATATTTAGGGCTAATTTTATCAAAACTAAATAATAAGAAAATTTTAATATAATAAAAGCTACTAAATTAATTTTTAGTAGCTTTATTTCTTATATAGTTATTAATCTTTAGCTAGTTTCCTGTTTTTAATCCTTAAATTTTATTTAACTAACTAAAAAATTAGTATTATAGATTTTTAACTTAAAAATAAGTCGTTGCAATAAAAAATAAACCTTGAAAAAATTTTTAATCAAGGCTTGTTTTTTCTTATTCTAGCACGTTAATAAATTCTCTTAATTTACCAGCTTCAATTTGTCCTGGCGCTGACACTTGACCCACTGCATTTGATCTTTGACTTTCAACTCTTCTGTTATCCCCATATTTTTCATCATCTCTGGTTTCATTTTCTCCATAAAGTTTTCTGCTTGTGTCTGAATTTCTATAAGATGTTTCAACAATGTTTTCTCTTGATACATCTGTTGTAACATGATTTGATGTTTCTCTTCTTGTGAGTTCATCAAAAAGTTCAATCTCTCCTTAGTAAAGAAACTCATCGGTGCTTGTTTGTAAAGTTCTTGCCTTGTCAATTCTACTATCTTCTCTAAGATTTCCTCTGTTGTTGGCATCTCTTGAAATGAATTTTCTTTCTTCTCCATTAAGTTCATCTCCAATGCTTGATCGAAGTCCATCATCTTCTATTCCTCCTTTAATCTGTGTATGATTTTCAATATTTAATTCCTTGTTTTTTATATTGTACTGCTTATCAGCCTCTTTTGTCTGCTCATTTAATCTGAAAATTTCTTTTTCTGCTTCTATTACGGTTGTTATGATATTTTTATTTATTGTGCTTAAATATGCTCCTAAATTTTGAAAAGATATCTCATCAAAATCTTGTAAATGATTTTTTAATAGTTCAACTTTAGGAACATGATTTATACCTAATCTTTCAGATACAGATATTAATAAACTTTCTTCCAAAAAGTTCCTAAAATCATTCTGTTTAAAGGCTTCTATTTTCATTTCATTAGCAATTACTGAATAATTTGCATTAATAAACTGTTTAATGACCTCCTTTAGTTTTGAAATACTCGTATCGTGTTCATCTATATTCATGTATGCTTTTTTTAAAATATTATCTAATGTGTCATTCCTTAAATCAGCATTCATCTTCCAAAGATTTATTTCATTAACATTTCTATCTTTTGAAACAGTTTGAGAAACATCAAAAACATAAACAACCTTTTTATATTCGCCAAATTGCCTTAAAGTCGGAATACCTTTTTGCCCTCTTTTCACAACACGATTAAATGTTTTTTGCCAAAAATCATATTCTCCACAAGCTGTTGCCTCTTTATTGTGATAGGCTATACTGACTTGACTATTAAAATCATATTTCGAGTTATTTCCAATAACTTTAAGTAATGCAACATATCTTTCGCTATCTTTTAGATTTTCCTCTAACATTTTTTTTAATAGATGTTCATAATCATTTATTCTCATTTTTACCTCCTCTTTAAAAAGAAAAAGACAAGCAGTCTTTTCTACTTGTCTTTCGTTGGTTTATATTTAGTTTATTTTAATTATTATTTGTTATCCTCGTCCTCAGCTTCTTTGGACTTAGCTACATCAGCTATTAACTTTCTAAAATCAATAGCATTCTTAGATGTTATAATAGAATTTCCTGTTTCTTCGATCTCTTTTCTTAGAACTTAATTTATGCTTGAAAATCTTTAAGTTTTAATCCAATCATATTTCGCCAACCTCCTTAAGTTCACTTCTGTAGTAATATTCTGGAATTTCTGTTATGCTTATCTTTTTTTCGTCTAGTATTCTTTGATGGCTTCTTGATAGGAAGATACCCGAGCTAATAAATAGTTTTCCATATTCTTTTATAGTATTAACTATTTCATCAAGTTTATCTTCATCATCTAAAATAATATATTTTTTATTGTCTATTTCAATATGATGTTCAAGTTCAATTAGTTCTTTAATATGTTCTAGCATTTTTTCAGAGATGGTTTTTTCATCTTCATCACTTTCATATTTAGAAATAAATTCTGTTTTAAAGTATTTTAAGTTATGGGGTAAGTCTTCTTGAATATTTTTTAATCTTTGGTAGGTTACTTCCTCGCAAATATTATTTTCATTATTGGTGCAAAGAATATATTTACGATTTCCTCCGTCTTCTTTATTTAGTTGCATTACTGCATGCCCCGTTGTGCCAGAACCCTCTGATGTCAAGGGTATGCCACTTTTTATTACATATAATTCTTCATAAATTAATGTCATCAAAAATTATGTCTAATAAAAATCAAAAAGAGAGTGATTTCTCACTCTCAAAGGTCTTAGTTCCTATATTTAACTTCTACAATTTCTTTATCATATACATATATACTCTCAATATGTTTTTCAACTACATCTCTAGTTAATTTATCAATCTTAATTTCCTTAATTTCTTTTTCAGATAACACTTTTAATTTAGTTTTTAGAGTAGCTATTTCACTATCAAGTAAGTTTTTTGTATCAATAAATTTTTCTCTAGATATTTTACCCAATTTGTATTTTTCATAAGATATATCTTTTTTAGCTTCTATCTTTTTAATATCTTCAGCAATAAATTTTGCTTCGTACTCTTGTTTTTGTGTATTACTTGATTCAATGTTATATCGTTCTTTTAATAAATTAAATATATTTCTTTCAATCTTATCTGCTCTAACACTGTTTTGAGATTCTCCTCTTTGTGGGCAAATGCGACATCTAAAGTAAGTTACAATATAAATACTCCCATCTTTTTTCTTCCTACTTGTAACCTGACAATTTAAGATATGACCACAATTTTTACATCTAACAAATGATTGTAAAGGCGATTTTTTATACCATTCATAATCTGAATTCTTCCCTCTAAGAAAACTATTTTTATTTTTAAGTTCACTAACTTTATTAAAAACTTCATAAGATACAATAGGTTCATGATTATTTGGTACTCTTTCCCATTCTTCTTTCGGAAGAGATCTTGCTTTAGTTCCTCCTACTTCTAATTTTGGTTGCATATTAAATACATAAGTTCCAGTATAGTTTTCATTCATCAAAATATCGGTAACAGTCCCATTAGTCCAAGATGGTTTTGTATTCATATAGTCAAGTATATTATAAGAATAATCCATATTTGTAATTTGTTTTTTCCTAACACTTGGCATGATGTAGTCTTTTTCATTCATTAATTTGGTAATTTTTCTAATAGATAATCCATCTAAATATAATTTAAAAATTTCTCTAACTACTGGAGCGACTACTTCATCAATAATAATTCTATATTTATCATTTGGATCTTTCATATATCCATAAGGCGGACTCCAACCCAAATACTTACCTTGTTTCTTTTGTATTCTCATAGATGTTTTAACTTTATCTGAAACATCTTTTGAGTAGAAATCATATAGTAAACTTTTAAACTGAATATCTAAATCTGTTCCATTTCCTTTTTCTTTAAAACTATCATATCCATCATTAATTGAAATGAAGCGTACATTTAAAAACGGAAATATATTTTCTAAATAATCACCAATTAAAATATAATCTCTTAGAAATCTTGATAAGTCTTTTACGATAATGCAATTAATCTTTCCTAGTTTCACATTTTCCATTAGATTTGTAAAACTGGGTCTATTTATATTAGTTCCTGAATACCCATCATCAATATATTCTATCTTTTCATATGTTCTTAACTCACTATCTTTTAGAATAAAATCTGTAATTAAAAGTCTTTGACTAGAAATACTTTCACTTTCTAGCCTGTCCCCAAATTCCTCAATGGATATTCGCATGTAAAGAGCAATTTTATTCATGATAATTACCCCCAGTTAAATAATGAACTGAAAAGGTAAAGACTATTTCAAATTCAGTTTTGTTTTTTACAATAATTTTATCAACAAGAGCTTCTATTAATTCTCTAGATAATCTATCACTTTTATTTGCAGTATATAAGTTTTCAATCCATAATAATGCTTTTTTAAGTTCCATCTCTAGAAAATTCTTTTTATTTTCTAATTTTACTAACTCTGCTTGATAATTTTGTCTGTGATTAATGAATATTTCTCGTTTTAATCGATATTTTTCTAAACTCAGTTTACTTTCTTTATATTTTTCATATGATTTTTCAAGGTCAATCTCTTCTCTTTCAAGTTTTTTAGTTAGCTTTAAAACTTCTGTATTTAATAAGTCAAAAGATTTTTTGTATCGTGAATTGACTTTATTTACTAAACTAGACTGACAAGTATCTTTACTTATAAATTCTCTAACTAATTCAGTTAGTTTATCATCAATTACTTTTTCAACAATGTGAATATTAGGTTCTTCATTTAACTTTCCAGTAGATCTTTCGTTTCTAAAGATATAATGAAACTTATCTTTATTCTTACCATAAATGACCATTCTTCTATAAAGTTCTTTTCCTGAATAGAAACTATAAATCTTACCTTTAAATCTATTTTCAGGATCTCTATCAAAATCATGTTTCTTCCTAGAAAAATAGCTAAGATATTTTCTTTCTTTTCTAGCTTCTAATATTTTTTGATATTCTTCTTCCGTTATGATAGGTTCATGAGCATTTTCAAAAACAATATATTCATCTTTATTTGTAAAATGTTGTTTTATTCCTTTAGCAAGATTTTGTTGTTTAACTCCTTGAACTAATTTTCCAGTATAAGTAGGCTTAGTTAATATCTTTGAAATGCTACTCTTACTCCATTCAGGATCATCTGGAAGTCTTTTTAATCTTCCAGTTTTATAATAAACCATAGGCGTTGTATACCCTTTGGTATTAAAGATTTTAGCAACTTCAAATTGGGATAAACCACTTAGAGTTAGGTCAAACATCTCTCTAGCAATCCCACAAGTATTTTTATCTAATTCTAGTTTCTGTCCTTCTTTTAATTTAACAACCTTATAGCCATAAGGTGGAACAGAGCCAATAAAATATCCATTCTTCGCACGATTTATTTTTGAAGATTTTATCTTTACAGAAATGTCTTTTGCATACAAATCATTGATAATATTCTTTAAAGTTATCTCAAATGACTTCTTAGAATCTGTGTTATTTAAAGTATCTAACTTATCATTTACAGAAATAAACCTAACTCCTAAAAATGGAAATACTTTATCAATCAATCTACCCATTTCTAAATATTCACGCCCAAGTCTTGATAAATCTCTTATGATGATACAATTTATTCTTCTATTTTTGATATCATCCATCATTCTAATAAACGATGGTCTTTCAAAATTTGTGCCACTATATTCATAGTCAGTATAAACTTCTAAAATATCGATATTTTCTTTTAAAGCATATTCCCTACAAGCAATAGTCTGTGTTTCAATAGAATAAGATTTACTTCTCCATTCCTCACTTCTTTCATTGGAAAGCCTTGTATAAATACCAGCTCTAAATCTTGATTTTGCTTCTTGTAGTACTTCTGTTTGAAGGTGTCTTTTTGATGTTCTACCCATTTTACGCACCTCCTACAGATACATGTCTACTTTCAACAAGTGAATCGTGTAGAGCTTTTCTAAAATTCATTATTCTATTTTTCTTTTTTGTTTCTGGTTCAGATACATCTACTGACTCTGAAATTTGTTTTAATAATTCTACTTCTTCATAGTTATTTAAAACGACATCAATACGATTATCTTCTTCAATAAAAATTTTATCTACAAAAGATACAAGCGTTAATCTATCAATTTCTTGCACTTGTTTATAATTATCCGTAGACAGTTTTGAAATGTTTTCTTTTAAGACTTCTACAATCTCTTTTTTCTTTGAAATTTGACTTTCTATCTCTCTTATTTTTAATAGATAATTCTTACGATATCTTTCAAATTCTTCGCTAGAGATAAGTTCATCTTCAAGATCAAGATATAAAGATTGTCTTAGTTTTTCATATTTAGATTTTTCTTTCTCAAGACTTGCAACATCAACTTTAACTTCTAATTTAGTAAAATCAATGTTTTTAATTTTATCAAGTAATATTTGATAAACTTTTATATGATTTGTTAATACATATTCAAGTGCTTCTAGTATTTCTGTTTCTTTTATGCTATGTCTTGAACAATTTCCCGTTCTATTATTCTCTGAACAAATATAAAATATGTCTTCTCCACTTGCTTTTTTTATTTTTCTCCTAACCATAGATGAACCACAATCTTTGCAATAAAGCATACCTGCAAGCAAACTTGGTTTTTGTTTTGAGGTATTCAAATCTCTTAACATCATCTTATTAGCAAGTTCAAAAATACTTTTATTAATAATAGGTTCATGGCTATCTTTAATCACAATCCAGTCATCTTTAGATACATCTACAATTCTAGTAGATTTATAATTGAGTTTTGTTGTTTTCCCTTGTTCAAGTATTCCTATATAAACCTTATTTTCTAAAATACGATTTATCATTTTCGCATCCCATTTTCCATTTTTTATAGAAAATCCATTACAGTTCATATAAGTATTTTCTTTATACTTACCAGGTGTTACTTCTCCAATACTATTTAAGAAATCAGCAATAGCTTTTGAAGAATACCCTTCAATTTTCATATCAAAAATTCTCTCAACTATATGAGATACATTTTTATCGATTATCAATTTGTGTTTATCATTGTCATCTTTTTTGTAACCAAAAGGAGCAAATGAGGAAATAAATTCTCCATTCTTTCTTTTGATTTCTTTTGAAGATTTCACTTTCATTGAAATATCACGACAATAACTATCGTTGATAAAATTTCGGATTGGTAAAATTAGATGTGTATCACTGACATCAGCATTTTCACTATCATAGTTGTCATTTACCGATATAAAACGAACTCTTTTTTCAGGAAATATTTTTTGTAGATATTTGCCACTTTCAATATAATCTCTACCAAATCGTGATAAGTCTTTTACAATAATGATATTAAATTTTTTATTGTTTAAATCTTCTATCATTCTAATAAAATCAGGACGATTAAAATTAGATCCAGTATAACCATCATCTATATATTCGGCTACAATATTAATACCATTATTTTTTGCAAATAATTCAATAATCTGTCTTTGACTAGATATTGAATTACTTTCATTTGTATCTCCATCTTCTTTTGAAAGTCTGAGATACATACAAGCTAATTTGCTCATTTTTATTACCTCCTTAATATCTTGTGGTAAAAGTCTATTAAGGAAGTGCTTCTACATCTAATATTTTACCGCACCCTATAATTTATGTCAGGTCATCTGATTAAATTTTAATACAAGCTGCACATAAATAATTTTCAATGATATCCTCTAGACTTAATTTATTACCGTTAGAAAAACTTACTTTTACTTTATCTCTAATTTTTTCTTCTTTAGTTTTTTCTTCTTTTTCTTTTGATAATTTATTTTTACTTTTCATAATAAATCTCCTTTATAAGATTTAAGTTTTTTGACATTAGTAGGTGCATTGGTTGCTACATTGGCATCTCACCACTCCCTTTTTCTCGACAGGAAGCTCAACGTATTGAAGTATCATTATCACTATTTATTTCATTGCATACAGTTTCCACACTATATGTTTAGGTATTCCTATTTATCGCTCACTTTCTTTTATCCTTTGTATAAGACAGATACAAGTATTCATTTAAACCCTTAAGCAGAAAGGTCATTGCGTAAGTCCTAATTCTCTATAAATAGATAAAGTCCTACTTTGGTCTATTCAGTTGTCAATGAACTATTTAAATATTTTTAGAAGAATAGTTTTATCCCTCTATATGTATAAGTGAATTTTTGAGGCTAGTGTAACACTTTTTTTGAAAAAAATTTAAAAAAGTGGTTATTTTTTTATAACCACTTTAAGAAATAATTAATCAGCTAACCATTTTCGTATCTTATTTAATATACTTTTATGTTTTCTACTGATTTTCATAACATTCGTTTTATTTTCCTTTGCTAAATCTCGCATTGATTTCTCATCAAAATAAATAGCATCAATTATTTTTCTTTCTTCCTCATTTAATTTGGAAATTGCCTTATATAAATCTTCTATTCTCATCTTGGCTTCAACTATTTTTTCCACATCAACAGACTTATCTTTTATATGATCTATAAAATTATCATTTTCTTTATCAAATTCAGAAAAATACAATAAATTATTTTTTCTATCTAACCTTTTTAAATAATTTTCTCTATTTAATTCTTTGCAATGCTCAAGATATACTTTTCTTGTTACAGGAATTCTTTTACCATTGACTTTTAGGTAATATTCTTTTTTGTCTTTCATTTTAATTTTCCTCCATTTCTTCTCTTGTTTTGAAAAGAAATAAAGGAGGGCTTCTACATCGAATAGTTAGTTTAGCTTTAAGCATCAAAAAATATTTCATTCAATAAAAGCCCCCTTCCTTGTCAGAAGTAGACTTCTAAAAAACAAAAAAAGGGAGCGATTAAATAAAATCGAACCCTGATAAACACAATAATTCTTCTTAAAGACCGATTCCCTTTAGTCATAAGATATTTAGTAATTATTGCTAAGCAAACTAAACAACGGTATTATAGGTCATAAAATAAAACGCCAAGAAATAATTTCTCAGATAAACTTTAATTATTTAGTATGGAATTAGCGAGAATTGTTGTTATACTCCTAACTATTTTCTATACTATAATTTTACAATACTTCCTCATACAATTAGTGAAATGTCTACATTAAAACGAAATTTTATTACATTTAAACATATTCTTTAGAAAAGATTTATTTTTTGATTTATGCTATAATACTTTTATAGAATTAATGGCTTTTAGCTTGTATTATATTGTAGCAAGCACAGTAAGTGTGTACCCACTTACGAAAAAAATTGATAAAGCAGACCTTTTAAGGCTCTGCTTTTTTTGTTATCAATTTTACTTTTAGGGAGAACCCTAAGACCCCTATATTTTTTGAAAGGAGAAAACAAATGGCAAATAGAACTAGAAAAATTCAGTTAAAAATCTGTCTTACAGATAAAGAAAAAGAACTTTTTGAAGAAAAAAGACGATTATCAAAATGCTCATCTATGGCTTCTTTTATCAGAAAATCAATCTTAGAAAAAGAAATAATCGTTATCGACTTAGAACCTTTTTACAAAATTCAGCACCTACTTTCTAATGCAACAAACAATATTAATCAGATTGCAAAATACACAAATACTTATGGTGTGATTTATAAAACTGATATAGAAGATATGAAACAAATGATTAGTAAGACTTCTAAAAATGTGTTGGATATTCTCTCTTATTTACAAAATACAAACAAGATAAATGTTGAGGAATAACTATGGCAATTACTAAAATTCATCCTATAAAATCAACACTTAATCTTGCTATTAAATACATTACAAACGAAAATAAAACAGATGACAAAATACTTGTATCGACCTTTAATTGTCATGAAGATACTGCTTATATTCAATTTCAAAATACTAGAAATTTTTATGAAACAAAAGGAACTGTACTAGCAAGACATTTAATTCAATCTTTTCTTCCTGATGAAGTTAGTCCTGAACTTGCACACAAAATTGGAAAAGAATTATGTAATAAATTACTAAAAGATAACTATGAATATATTCTTACTACTCACATTGATCGTGGACATATTCATAATCATATTATATTTAATAATGTTGGTTTTAAAACTGGAAAATGTTATCAAAGTAATAAAAGAACTTACCATACTATAAGAGCGATTAGTGATGAATTGTGCAAAGAAAACAACCTAATCATTATTGATGAGTTTTATGAAAAATATAAAAAACTAAGAGCTAAAGGACAATCATATAAACAATATTTAGAAAATAAAAAAGGAACTTCTTGGAAATCAAAATTACAATTTGATATTGATAACTCAATTATTAAATCAAGTACTTGGAATAACTTTTTAGAACTAATGAAAGAAAAAGGCTACGAAATAAAATACGGAAAACATATTGCTTTTAAGTATAAAGATAAAGAAAGATACACTCGTTCTAAGACAATAGGTGAAGATTATACTGAAGAAAAAATAAAAGAAAGAATACTTAATACAAATAAAACAAAAATTAAAAAGCAAATTAAAGCTACTAAAAAATCTATTGGAAAAATTATTGATATTAAAAATAATTCAAAAGCTAAAAATAGTAAAGGTTATGAAATTTGGGTAACAAAACACAATCTTTCTACAATGGCTGATTCTATCATTTCATTAAGAAAACTTGGTATTAATAGTAAAAAAGAGCTTGATGAATACATTAAAAATAATTTTGAGAAAAGACAAAATTTACTTGATGAAATGAAAATTATTGACAAGGAACTCACTCAACTCGATAAAATTGTAGAAGCTAGTCATAAAGTATATCAATATAAAAAAATTTATGATGCTTATAAAAAAGATGTAAAAAATCCTATTTTTAAAAATGACTACTCAAATGAAATTAAAGAATATAAAAATGCTTTAAAACTTCTTAAAAACAATTATGATAAAATGCCAGATACAGAAACATTATGTAAAGAACTTGAAGTACTACAAGAAAAAAAGAATACTTTATATGCTGAGTATTCTTCTATAAATGATTTGAATTACAAATTACAATTATTAAAAAATAACTATGATAAGTATATTAATAAAGACTTGGAACTATAACTCCAAGTCTTTGATTTTAGCTATTTAGTTTTTCCATTCTGACATTCCAAACTGGAATAGCAATTAGTATTGCTATAAGAATATACACTACTTTATCTGCCGTTACATTGTTAAGTAACTGTATGTGATTTGTAGGTTTAAAATTTGAATTAAAGATATTTATAATTGATGTTGCAAAACTTGTAGCAAGTCTTATAGTAACAGAAACACCTATAAATGTAATAAAGTAATTTAGTCCTTTACTAACAATTGGAAGAAGTCGGTGTATCAATAAAATTAAGAACCCGTATATTCCCATTGCTAAAATTCCAAATACTATATCCCAGAAATAAACAACATAACCACTTGAAATTTTCACAGATACTGCACTATGCATAAAGGTAGTTGTGTATATAAAGATAAGCAAAAAATCAACTGCAAATGCTGTTATTTTAAGCGAAGATAATGCTAATAACTTGTAAAATCCAATGAATAATAATGTTACTAAAATTATAGCTGGTATCATTCTATACACCTCCTATCTTTCTTAACTATATTTTACCGCATGGAGATGTGGTTTGTCAGGTATGAGAAAATTAACTTGTTTTTCTAAATTTATTTAATAAAATATTAAGGTTAAGACCATATTTTAATTTTTCTTTATAATCCTTCATTTTCAAGTCATCATCAGACATATAATCAAAATCTTTCGAATTATTCTTCAGATTTTCTAATTCATTTAAATTGGCGAGAATATAAGATTCAAATATTTCTCTTTCTTCACTATTTTCAAAAAATAGTATAACTTCTTTAAATCTATTAAAAGCATAATTAGCCTCTTCGTTACTTCTATCATACAGAAATTGTAATAACCTATATCTAAAACTATCCTTTAAATAGTACCTATATACTATATTATCTTTGTAATATTGAGTTCTATTAGAAATAAATCCCCACTCAGGAGTTGGAATAAAAAGTCTCCCTGAATCTAAGGTAACTCCTTGATAGAGATCAATCACTTCTCCCTTGTATTGAAGTTTTATATCCGAAAAGGAAGTTGATTCATTAATCACAGCATAAGAGTAAAAAGCATCAGCGTTACTAAAATTCTCGTAACCATCTTCTATCTTAATTCTAAATTCAGGAAAATATGAGTTGTAATATTCTGGTTCAATGTAAGACCAATCCATTTTATTTACAAGTAAATCAAAAAAAATTTCTTTTTTTGTTTTATTAAATCCGAACCTTTTCTTCCAAAGTCTCTCTATCTGTGAAAATGTTGAATTTCCATTGTTAGGAGTATTTCGGTCTAATTCTCGTGAATATATACATCCAGACTTCATTTTTCCATATGGCTTATCAAGAAATAAAGGAGTATTATTTATATTTTTTATTACTAATACATCTACTATTTTATCTTCTATATTAATTGTTTTTACCGAAAATATAGGTCTCTCAGCACAAGAAAAATATAATTTTGACATTGTATCTACAATTTCTGCCTGCTTTCTTCTTTCCTCGGGTTTAATGCCTATAACCTTAAACTCATCACTAATTCCAAAGAAAATATACGAATCCTTATCATGTACTGTATTTGTAAAACATATTATATCTTTGATTAAATCTTCTATATTTTCATGCCACTTAAGTTTGAAATCAAAAAACTCATCTTCTCGCTGGCTTTCCAAAGCATTCAAAAGAATTTTTTCTAAAAATTCTATATTCTTAATTTCATTATTCATTATTAATTCACCATGAAATTAAGAATTTTTTCTAAACAATCTACACTATGTTCACAATCAACTTCATCACAACTACCTGGAGCTTTAATTTTAATAATTCTCCAATAATATTTGTTCTTGTTGAAATAGTCTAGCAAAACTCTTTCATAAGTACCTGGTTCAGAAGAACTTTCACCTGAATTAACAAATTTCCAATCACCCATAGCATGATAAACAAAACTGTCAATAACTATTCCAGATAACTTATAACTCTTAAAATAGTTATCTCTTATAAATCTCATATGCCTGCAAGTAGCTATTAACAATCCATTACTGGAATTATTCTTTTCTTTTATTGCACTTTGTTCCGCTTTCGGATTTGTAGATAGCCAATTCCCTCCCATGTTAGTATCTGGATAAATATAATTATCATTCCAATTTTTAAACGCAGGTAGAACTTCAAATTTAATTCCATCACTAAAAAGTACTTTAACAATTTGACCGTCTGCTCTAATTTCGCTATTAGGATAACTATCTTTTATTGCATTTCTAACAGCCTGTAATAATCTTGATTGTGAATTCCCACTTAAACTATCAAACCTATCAAACTCTTTTTCAGGTAGCTTGACTAATATATCAATATCACTCGTACTTATTGCTGTATTACGACCATATGAACCAACAAAGATACTATTATTAAATTCACTTTCAGTTTTCCAAAATTCTCTATTAATGGCTCTAGTTATTCTTTTATATCTATAAGAAATAACATCTCTTACATCTTTAGGAATAACATTGTCATATTTTCTTACTCTCATCATTTTTCAACCTCCCCCTTTGTAAACTTTTCGGTAAATTGATATCAATCTTATCTTCTGTAAAATTATTATCTTTTTTAACATTCAAAGCTTCATGTGCCATTTTTACAGCTTTATCAGTAGTGTTTGGAGCGTTTTTATAAACATCCCAAAGCAAGTTTTGCAAATCTGTATATTTTATTAATAGTTCTTCAATATTATTATTTGCATGCATAATTTCTATCAGCAGTACCTTAAATTTATCTCTTAAAATAAGTAATTCTACAGCTGTTTTTTTATGATTTTGTATATTGTTTTGTAATTCAAAGGATTTAAAAAACATACTTATAAATGCACTTAAAAAAGATAGTAATGCTGATCCCAGTTTAACCCAAAACTCATCTACAAAAATTAATGATATTAATCCTGCTGATGTGAGTGAAGAGCAGATTATTCTTGCAACTTCATATCGTTTATACTTATTGCTTAAAATATCCGCCTGTTTTTCTTGAATTTTATGTGCCCAAACAACACTCATAAATGTATTTCGCACATTATCTTCTAGGATAAAATAATCATTCATAATTACATCTCCTTAATAGAAGTTTTAATATGATTACGTTCGTTTTCAGTTAAACTATATTTTTCAAATAGTTGAATATCTATCTCTTCAATAGATTTTGACCAGTCTATATCTGACTTATCACTAAAATCCTGTATAGGAACAAATCTAAATGTTTTAGATGTAGCATCTTGACTGGCTTTTGCAAGGCTATGCATATATCTTACAAACTTTGTTGTTAAATATTTTACTAAATTGCAACTAGATTTATTATCTAAATTCAAATTTGCTCCTATTGATAAGTAACTTTCCGTACAAATCTCATTTGGTTTAGCTACAAAAGCATTTAAGTTATCATCATTTAATTCAGTACCTATGTTATTTGCTCTAGGTATAAACACTTTCCATGAGTCAATCCATTCTGTATTTTTTCCAACTAATTCTCTCTCGACAAATCCAATTTTTTTTCCTTTTCCATAACATATAATTGGATTAATCATATCCTCTAAACTATCTTTGTATTTTGGATCGGTTATAAAATAACCCCTAAATCCAAATGGGCGTAACGATGATACTTCTTCAGATATAGAATTACCTTTGCATTTATCAATAATTTCTAAACCAATGCTGTCTCTAATAAAGATTTCAATACCCTCCACTAAAAGTTTTCTGTCGATATTAGAAATAACTTCTCGATTTTTATTCGTTACAACTTTAACCTCAGGCTTTACCTTATTAATATCACTTATAAAATAACATACTCCACCTCGATTATTTGTGTTTGGAAAGACATCCTCTGGAGTTAAAAAATCATGTAATTCTACAATAGAATTATCATTCAACATGTATTCTCTAAAATTATCTAATCCCTTTCCACCTGCAAACCATCTTGTTGGTGTTATAAAGCTTGTATAAGTATTAGATAATTGCTTCCCAAGTAAAACAAAATGATGGTAAATTGGTTTTGCACTCGATTGTGCTCCACCATCACTAACTTGATAAGGTGGATTGCCTACTATTGCTCCAAACTTCACTATTTTTTCACCTGCCTTTATTTCATCAGTTAAGTCAATTTCCCTAAATTTTTTATTTTGTTTAAGTAAATTACATATCTTTTCATAATCTACATTATCAGATGTACTTTTTACCAAGTCATATGCATTAAAATTAATGGCAATGTTATCAATATCTAAATCCAATATTTCATAAAATCTTCTTGTAAATTCATAAGCAATAGAAGAGGTAGGAATAGAGTAAATAATGTCTTTTACTTCTTCATGAGAAAATCCTAAATCATTAATCAATCTTTTATATAGAGCTACTGCATACTCACCAGACTTAGTTGCAATATCTAAAAGTTTATTTTTTTCATTTACTATTTTCCTTAATCCACCTTCTGGGATAAGATCAACCATTTCATTACAAACTCTGGTTGGTGTTATCACCTCTGACTCTGACATTCTGTTAAATTTCTTTAAAGACGTTAAAGCCCTATCTAATGGACTAACACTATCATCCGAAGCAAGTTTTGAAATATTTTGTATTTTATAATCTAATTTACTTCTTTTAAAAGGATCCATTAAATACGATAATTTTTCTAAAACATTCTTATTTAAATATAAATTTTTTGCTAATCGAGTATTTTCATCTTTTTGTATAACATTTAATATATCATCTAAAGATGCAACATTATCCTTAGTTAAGAAAGAAAAGAATAGCACCCTTTGATAATAAGTTTTTATTTGTCCTTCTAAGCGTTTAATTTCTTCATCAGTTTTTTCTTCTTTGAATGACTTATTATCTTTATCTTTATTACTATTTGTATCCGATGAATCATCTGAAGAATCATCTATATCCAAGTCGTCGCCTTCACCTTGATTTGGATCTATTGTTAAACCTTGTTTAGAATTAAATTCTCCCTGCTCTTCAATTGCTTTTCTCACTTCGTCATCTTCTAAAATTGATAAATCTATAGGAATATCGACTACTTCATCTGAAACACTTCTCTTATTATTATACAAACTTACAGCTTCAAGTATATTTGTTGCATCAACTTGCTTAATCTTGTTATTATTCATCACTATTACAGGAGAAATACGTAGTTCTTCTTCTATTCTCTCCCTTAATTTTGAATTTCCATTTTCATCAGTGTTCACATTATATATTAGTGACTTTTGTTCTTGCATTCTGAATAGTCTATCTGGATCAAAGTCTACTAACAATGTCTGCGGTTTTAAATTTTCTTTTATAATTCCACTTTCACTTGACAAAATTCTAATATACTGATTTTGTAATCTAAATATAGATTGATCGTATTCTTGTGGTGAAGCTGTATCCTTAAAATACATCATGGTATCCCATTGTTCTACAGTTGATCCTGTAAGCATTCTATTTACAGTTAATGTAAGAGTTTTTTTATTTTCCGTTTCATATTCCTTGATTTTATTTTTTATATCATTAGGAGTTCTAAATGTTTTACTTGAATCTACCCCTGAAATATTTAATATTTGATAATCATTTAAATTTCTAAAGGAATCTTTATGGGTAGTAATCAATTCTTCCATAGCATCACAAGAAGCACAGTAAGGTAAAACCATAACCATATGTCTACACATTTTACCTTCTTTGATTTTGTCATAATCTAGGAATCCTAATAAGTCTTCATCATCTTTACTACCATCTATAACTTTTAGCAAATCAATTATTTCAGATTCATTTTGAAATTTTTTATGATTATTATTTTTACTATCCTTTTTTATAGATACAGGTTCAAATAATTTGGAAAAAGCAAAACTAACACCACTTCTTCTTAAAGCTTCCATTTTTTGCCTAGAAGATTTATTAGGATTGAATGCAAATCTAATCATTTGCGGAAAACCATAATACGGATTATCCCATTCATTTACATCATCATTATTTAAGTTGTTTTTATCCCATTCTTCTTGTTCCTTAACAATATCAGAAAACTGAACAAAAGAAATAATATCTTCTTTTTCAAATTCACTTCCCATCAATATACGATATGGGGTTCCTGATAAATGCAACCTTATAGAAGCATTAATTTTCTTTATTTCTTCCTTAGCATCAAGTACATCCATACTATCGTCAGATATTTTTTTAAAATTCTTTTCATCATTTTTATCATATCCAGCATCTTTTAGTATCTTTCCAAATGATTCTGCTCTTGCTCCAAAATGAGTTTCATCTACTATTAATAAATCAATTTGTTCTTCGAATAATTGTTTATGTTTATCTTTTATTGTTTCACCTTGTAAATCTTGTAACGTTAAAAATAAAACAATTCTTTTATCTTCTGACTTTTTATCTTTTATAATTTCTTCATTTCTCAATAAATCTTCTGCATCTAAGAAAATATACTGATGGAAGTTTCCAGCACTTTCTACTGTTTTTTTCCATTCATCTCTAACATCAGCTTTAGCAGAGAGAACTAACACTAATTCGGCATCCATTTTTAACGCACAACAAAGAGAAGTAAATGATTTACCAAATCGCATAACTGCATACATTAACAAATTTTTTCTTCCATTTTTAATCGCTTTGTCAAAGTTATTTACTGCTTCTAATTGATTTGGTCGTAAATTCCAATTATCTCCTCGCTGATAATGAAAAGTTTGAGGCAGATTATTTTTTGAACTGTAATATTCATATTTACCAGTGTTTTCTATATGATTATTCTTTATATCATTAATGGCATTTTCAACATCTTCAGGTGTAGCTCCTTTAAAAAATTCTTTACTATAATATAAATCATTTTCCAAATCAGAGGGTAATAATCTTATCTTCTTTAAATCGTCCTCTAAATATTTATGAACGGAATAGTCTCTAAAGTATGTCTCATCATCAATAAGTGCTTTGCTTTCATATTGTTTTTCTAGTTCTGGGAAGAATACTCTCCACTCATTTAGTCTTTTCGCAACTGAACGATAAGTGTCTCCTACTTTTAAATAATTAGGAATAGTATTTGTTGTAAAAGCGTAAATATAAGGGTCAACTCTACCAACAATTATCCTATCTAATATATCTATTGCTTCAATTTTATTGTCTCTCAATTTAATATACCTCCTTACCAATCAAGTCTTTAAATATAACTTTCTTCTTGGACCTCCAATCTTTAATCACACAATAGTCATCTATGTATTCCTCTTCAAAGCCAATAAATGACATCTGTTCGTTTGGAGATACATACTTTTTAAATGGTATTGTATAGGTCAAACCATCCATTTGCCATAAATTCCATGAAATGATTTTTGCAATTCTAATTAATTCTCTATGTGTTGGATACCTATTTAATTTAAATTCCATATTATCACAAAAAGTAGCCAGTAAATTTTCTCTAGCAATTAATAAGCTATCACCTTGAAATTCAAAACCATATACACTTTGAAATGCACGTTCACTCCATTCAAGCCAATCTTGCTCATTATCAGTATTTTCATTTACTATTCTTAATTTTCTATCTAAAATTCCAATCCTCTTATTAAGTTCTATATATTTTCCAGAAACTGTATCATATCTACTTACTAAATATGGAGCTTCTCCGCATGTAATCTCTAGCCTTTTCTCATCTACATATTTTTTCCATGACTTATTTTTTTCTTTAGGAAAAATAATTTTTTCTACAGTTGAGTCCCATGATTTCTCCGTTTCAACATTAAAAACATTACTCCTTCCAAACCAAGCAGCGTCAATCAAATTATTTTGTGCATTGCAAATCCAACTAGGCGTAAATACTTCTGCTTTAGACTTTGTTCTAATAATCTGATTTTCTTTAGACTTTAATATTCTAGGTTGAATAATATTCCCTAGACTGCCTGTAATCAGATGATATTGTATAGGATATTTTGAATAATAAGAATTTCCTAGATATTCATAATCATCTGTTGCCCAGATGATATTTGTATTTGTTGTTCTGTCTATCAAGAGTATTTCTAGAATTTCTCTACTCCACTTCTCTTCACTTACATCGATTTTTAAATCCATTTATTTATCCTCAACATCGGTTTTTATTAAATTTACAACATCACCTATATCAACATTTAATGATTTACATATTTTCCCTAAAACAGATAATGAGATAGCTTCCCCTCTTGTCATTTTTGATATTGTTGTAGGAGAAATTCCAATAGTTTCTATTAAATCCTTCTTTTTCATATTTTTATCAATCAATATTTTCCACAATCCATTATAGTTAAACTCCATAATTTATTCTCCTAACTCCACTTTTATGTAATTATAATACATATTATACCATATTTTTATATAAATTTCTTCTTAGACAATAAAAAAGACAGCCCCTAAGGGCTGCCACAACTCTACAACTCAACTCCTTTGTCTTTTTTATCATCCACTTTACTTTCGTTACTAATCTTATCTTTAAATTTAGCAATAGCATCTAAAGTTGACACTTTCTTGTTTTCAGTTTCTTTTTCTTGAACCTTAGCTTTTAAAACTTTAGAATAAATAGCTTTTACATTAAGATATTCATTACCTTTTTCATCAGTTGAATATCTTTCTTCTCCTGATATTTTTACAAAATCCCCTTTTTTCATATCTTCAACAAACTTCGTCTTTTCTCCATAGGCTGAGATATTAATAAATTTACTTTCACCTCTTTCATCATTGACTGCAATGTTAAAGTTTGCAACTTTGAATTTTCCATTTTTTCCTTCTATTTCTTCAACTTTAACATCAGACACAATATTTCCAACATACACATTAAGTTCTACTTCTTTTTCATTTTCTTTAATCACACCATTATTTGCTAATTCATCAATCATATAATCAAATTCTTCGTGTAGTAGATTCATTCCATCATTTTCCATAAATTGTTCGTAAAGGTTATTTAAGGCTTCTTGATTATTTACTCCTTTTTCTACACTAATAAGAGCTTTTACAAAGTCCTCATAGTTATTATTAATCATCTCGTTAAGGGTGTTTTTCATTTCTTTAAAATTCATTGTAAATCTCCTTTCAAATAAACAAGGAGAAGCAATTGCTCCTCCTAAAACTATCTTTCATTTTCTCTTTCTTGCTTTAATTCTGTTGAATTATTTTCATTACTAATCTTTTCTTTAAATTTTTCAATCATACCTAAAGTCGATTCTTTTTGCTCTACTATTTCTTTTTCATCAATATCAAATGTAGATGACAAATAATCACTATCTTTAAAGTCATTGTCATACCTGTCAACAATACCGTCATTATCTAAGTCTTTTTCTAGTGGATCATAAAAGTTTCCGTCATCATCTATTTTAAGCCCAAGTTTAGTATATAAATCATCTTCATTTACTCTCACAAATTCACTAAAATCTCCATACTTCATATCTTCAAGTATTATTTTTAAAACATCTTCTTCTGTTCTATCTTTAGCTAAACTATCCACAGTAATAACTGTATCATCAACATAAAGTGTGTAAGTATAGTCTTTTAAATTTACTTCAAATTGAATGGAATGTGCCGAATCTTCCGTTTCTGTATATGCTATTCCAATTCTACTTAAATCACTAAATTGATTATCAAAATCTTCATAATTAAGACCACTATTATATTCTCTATTACAAAAATCAATAATTGCTTTTTTGACATCTTCAAGTAGTGGATTAAGATTTTCTTTTTCTTCTACATCTCCTAAATCTAATAGTCGATTGATTTCTGCAAGTCTTAATGTTTTTTCTTTTAATTCTTCTGCTTTTTCAAAAGACTTTTTAACTTCTATTTTTGCATTGCTTAGTTGATTTTTTGTTGCTTCAAGTTTTTGGATAGAATCTTCTAGCTTATCTTTTAGTTTATCAAGTACATTATCCATTCTTGTGATATTACCATCTGAACTTTCTCCAATTTCTCTACTATGTTTTAATTGCCCATTTAATGAGAAAATAAACCTATTGAAAAAACTATCATAACTAACTTCAATATCAAAATTTCTATATTTACCTATAACTTGATTTTCTTTTAACCTCATTGTTTTTAAAGTATCCAGTAACTTTTCACCAGCTTCTTTTTTATCTGTATAGGTAATTCCTTTAATTTCCATTTGAGTGAATTTTTTATCACTAGTTCCTAGTGGCTCTACATTTTGAATATCAAGTTTTAATTTTTCAATTCTGTCTTCAAGTCTTGTAATTTCTTTAGGATAAAATTTTATTATTCTATCTTCTAATTTATATACATTTGATTTATGATTTGCTTCAAGCATTTTTAATTTAGTTACTTCTACATCCAAATCCATTTTCTCTTTAATAAGTGGATTACCTGTTGCTAAGGCTTTAATTTCTGCATAAGATAATGTATTCTCGTCAACATCTTCAGCAACCCTTACAGGTGTTTTACTTGTCATAATTTGAGAAATAAAGCGTTGTTTATTCTCTATTGTTTGCCACAAGTAACTATCAAATGTATTTTCCGTTACATATCTAAAAATATTTACTTCTTTATTTTCGTTTCCTTGTCGTACAATTCTACCTGCCCTTTGTTCTAAGTCAGACGGTCTCCAAGGAACATCCACATCATGTAATGCAATTAGTTTATCTTGTACATTTGTACCTGCTCCCATTTTTTGTGTTGACCCAAGTAATACTCTTACTTCTCCTTTTTTTACTTTCGCAAACAATTCATCTTTTTGTTTTTCATTATTAGCATCATGTATAAAAGCAATTTCTGTTTCTGGTACTCCTAGATTAACTAGCTTATTTTTAATATCATCATAAATATTAAATTCACCATATCCTTTAGGTGTAGACATGTCAGAAAACACAAGTTGTGTTGATTTCTTTTCTTTTGTTTTGTCCCAAATACTGAAAATATTTTTTACACATACATTCACTTTAGAATTTTCATCATCAGCTAGTAATGGATTAATTAATCTTTGATCTAATGCTAATTTCTTGCCATCATTAGTTATTTTAAGCATATTATCTTCTTCAGGTTCTACTCTTTTATCACGAACTTTATCAGCTCTCTCAGATAATGATTTTAGTATTTCTTTTTGTTCTTCAGTAGGTTTAGTTACAATTGTTTCATAATGTGCTGTTGGTGTAGGTAAGTTTAACATATCAGCAGTTTTTATATCTGCTACATCTTTAAACATACTCATTAATTCAGGAAGATTATAAAACTTAGAAAATCTTGTTTTAATTCGGTATTTATCTCCCTCAGGTGCTAATTCAATTGCACTAACTGTTTCACCAAATGTTGATGCCCAAGAATCAAAATGTTGTAGTCCTTTTTGTTGTAATTCATCATACTGCAAATACCTTTGCATTGTATATAATTCCGTCATGGAATTACTAACAGGTGTACCAGTGGCAAACACAATTCCTTTTCCATTTGTTACTTCATCAAGATAACGACATTTCATAAACATATCCGAACTTTTAAGTGCTTCAGATTGTCCTATCCCTGCTACATTACGCATCTTAGTGTATAGGAATAAATTTTTATAGTTATGTGCTTCGTCTATAAATAACTTATCTACTCCAAGTTCTTCAAATGTAATAACATCATCTTTCTTAAAATCATCATTTAGCTTTTTAAGTCTTGTTTCTAATTTTTTCTTAGTATTTTGTAGCTGCTTAACAGTGGAATTTTGATCCCTACTATATTTATATTGTTCAATATAGTCAATAATTTCAGCAATTTCAGCCTTAAGATGATTTTCTTGATATTCCTTAGACATTGGTATTTTTTCAAACTGTGTATGCCCTATAATGACTGCATCGTATTCTCCAGTTGCAATTTTACCAATAAATCTTTTTCTATTTTGTGGTTCAAAATCTTTCTTAGTCGCAACCATAATATTAGCTGCTGGATATAGTTGCATAAATTCTCTACCAATTTGTTCTGTTAAGTGATTAGGCACAACAAATAAAGACTTAGAACACATTCCAAGTCTTTTACTTTCCATAGCACTTGCCACCATTTCATATGTTTTACCTGCTCCAACAACATGAGCAAGCAAGGTATTCCCACCATATAAACTTCTTGCGATTGCATCTTTTTGATGTGATCTTAAAGATATTTCAGAGTTCATTCCCTCAAGTAATAAATGACTTCCGTCAAATTCACGATTAACAACTGAATTAAATTTTTCATTATATATTTTTTCAAGTCTGTGTCTTCTTTCAGGATCTTCAAAAATAAAGTTTTTAAATTCCTCTTTAATTAATTCTTGTTTTTGATTAGCTAACATCGTTTCTTTTTTATTTAATACCGATGTTTTAGAACCATCTTCATTAATAATTTGATCCCAAACTTTTGTATCACGAAGATTTAAGCAATCCTCGATTAATTTATAGGCACTTACCCTACTTGTCCCATAAGTTAAATTGGCAAGGTCATTATTTCTGTCAACACTTTTCCCCTCTACATTCCATTCGCTTGTAAATGGAGAATATCTAACATTAATATCCCACATAGCATAACCAGGTGTTTTAAGTAAATGAACCATAAATGACTTTATATCTTTTTCAGGAATCCATGTTGCTCCAAGCCTTACATTAATTTCACTTGCTGTTAATTCTTTTGGCATAACTTCTTCTAATTTTTGTTTTTGAAATGTCAATTTGGATATTTCTTCTTTAATCTCAGTAATCTTATCTGCTTCTTTGTCAGATATAAAAGATAAAACATTACTATGATAAGCAATGTATTCATTCATAACAGCAATTTTTTCTCGAATATTTCCACTTAAATACTCATCTGCAGTTACATAGTTAAAGGCAAAATTTTCTTCTTTTTGTTTTTCTTTAAATGGAAACAAATTATTTTCTTTGTCAAAAAGTTTAATATCTAAAAATATTTGCCCTTTTAATTCATTAATAATACTATCTTTATTCATGTCACTTAATAAACTTGACATATAATCAAAGTCAATTCTTCCTTTTGATGCAACAGATAAAATTAATGCTTGCTCTACTGTATCTACTTTATCAATACTTTTTGCTTTTCTAATGGTGCGTTTATAGAAAATATCTCCTTTTTCTTTGAATTTTCCTTCTTTAAGTTTTTCAATAGATGATACAAGTGGATAATGACTATCTTTACTCAATAATTTATTATTTTGTTTTGCATTAATAAATTGATGTTTTTTAGAAAAGCTATCATAGACTTCATTTAATTTATTTTGGGCTTCTTTAATTTCTTCATCAGAGTAATCTTCTTTTTGTAGCCTAATCACTTCTTTAAGTACTGATGTTAATTCAATATAGTCTTTTATTTTTTCTCTTTCTTTATCATTAAATAAATATGCAACCATAACTGAATCTTCTCGGTAATATATTTCATCTTCCACTAAAGTAAAAGAAAAGTTTTTAACATCATCATTTGCTGGAATAACTTTTATATCATTATCTACATTTTTTAAAACTTCAATGTCAACTTCTTCATAATCACCCTTTAAATTTGAAACAGCTTGTTTAAGCATTTCTTTTAAATCTGTATTTTCTTTTTCTTCACAAGTCAGGACATTTCCAAAACGCCCACTAACTTCTTTTATTTCTCCCAGTACCATTTCAGGATTATCCACAAAGTATTTATTATATTTATTTCCATTAACATCATAAGCAAGATTATACCAACCCTGTTCTATGTCTTTAACACTAGTTTTTTTCTTTAAGAATAAAATATCACTTGTTACTTCTGTTCCTGCAACACCTTTAAAGGTTGTATTAGGTAATCGAATTGCCCCAAGCAACTCACAACGACTACCTATATAGCGTCTAATCGTATCATCTTTTTTGTCCATTGTTCCACTTGATGTAATAAAGGTAATTACGCCACCAGGTCTTACTTTATCAATAGACTTGGCAAAGAAATAATCATGGATTAAAAAATTATTTTTATCGTATTCACGATCACTTACTTTAAATTCTCCAAAAGGTACATTTCCTATTGCTACATCAAAAAAATTATTACTGAATTTACTTTCTTCAAAACCTTGTACTTTTATATTGCTTTCTGGATATAAAAACTGTGCTATTTTCCCGCTAATCGAATCAAGTTCAGTTCCATAAACTTTTGATTTGTTCAGCTCTACTGGTAAATTACCAATAAAATTTCCAATGCCTAAACTAGGTTCTAGTATATTTCCACCCTTAAAGCCAATTTTTTCTAAGCCTTTATATATACCGTCAATAACAATTTTTGGTGTATAAAATGCCGTTAAAGTACTTTCCTTAGCATTTTCATATTCTTTAGATGTTAGATTTTCTTTTAAGAAATTTCTTGCAACTTCCCATTGTCCTTTTTTATCTTCGTCAAATACTTCTGCTAAACCACCCCAACCAACATATTTGGCTAAAACTTCTTGAGCAGTTGTATCTAATTTTCTTTGTCCTTCTTCAATTCTTTTAAGCATAGAAATAGCTTCAAGATTGTGATTTAATCTCTCACTTGGGCTTAGTTTTTCTGCTTGTACTTCTTCAGTAATGACAAAATTGTTAATATGATTAACTTTTGTATTGTCTTTATTTCCTTCTTTATTATCTTCTTTTTGTAGCTTTTCTTCAAAAACATTCTCAATATTTAATTTATCTTTTAAATATTCATTAATTTTATAGACAGTAAATTCCCCACTATCAATTAGTCCATCCACCTTTGTGCTTTCAACAAAGGTAGTTCCTGAATATAACGGATATTGTTTACCTTCTACAAATACATGTTCATTTGAAGAATGTATGTCTAACTCAATTTCTTTAATATCACTTTGAGATAATAAAATAAACTCTGTTCCTACTTTTACGGCAATTTTACTGTTTTTAAATGCCTCAATATCCTTTTCTAACTTTTCTATAAAGGGATTTAATTCTGAATTATACATTAAGCTATTTGTACTGATATAACTAACTCGATATTCTCCGAGATGATTTTTAAAGAAATCTAAACGAATTAAGTCAAAAAAATCCTCATCTTCTTTAAATGGATTAAAATCTTTTAATGTCCTACCATCTCTAAACTCAAAATCCTTAAAGTATTCTTTTAAAATAGGTGAATCATAATCTTTTTTATCTACTCTAACAGATAAGCTAGTCGGTGTTAATTCACTTGAAATATATTCTTTTATATCCTCATTTTTATGATGAATAACAGGTATATCCGTTTTTTCAAGATTATCAATTTCTTTTTCTTCAAAACTTAATTCACCGTTAAATACAATTTGTAATTCTATTTCATTCATTTGTTTTCTAAGTTCTGTATCTTTAAGTTCTCTGAAAGTTTTTGGGAAATCTTCTAAAACAAGTCTTTCAGCACCAAGTTCTTCTAATTCTTTAATAGAAAAATATCCCCATTCAGCTTCCCCACCTAAAACTAAACCAAATGCTTCTTTAGTATCCTTATCGTATTCAGTCATATACCAAGTCCAATTAGATTTAAACGGAATAAAATAAGCTGCGTGTACTTGCTTTTCAGATGCTTTTACTTTTTCTTGTCCATATAATTTTGGTACTCTTGCAAGCATTTCATCTGTCATTAATTCACTAGGATTTTCTTTGGAATAGAAAAAGGAAGTAGTTTTTTCTACTTCCTCTAGTTGTAAACTATCTCCTCTAAGGTCATCTCCCTCAGGGTAGAATTCAAGTTGTTCATAAGACCTACCCACTGCATTTGATCTTTGACTTTCAACTCTTCTGTTATCCCCATATTTTTCATCATCTCTGGTTTCATTTTCTCCATAAAGTTTTCTGCTTGTGTCTGAATTTCTATAAGATGTTTCAACAATGTTTTCTCTTGATACATCTGTTGTAACATGATTTGATGTTTCTCTTCTTGTGAGTTCATCAAAAAGTTCAATCTCTCCTTGGTAAAGAAACTCATCGGTGCTTGTTTGTAAAGTTCTTGCCTTGTCAATTCTACTATCTTCTCTAAGATTTCCTCTGTTGTTGGCATCTCTTGAAATGAATTTTCTTTCTTCTCCATTAAGTTCATCTCCAATGCTTGATCGAAGTCCATCATCTTCTATTCCTCCTTTAATCTGTGTATGATTTTCAATATTTAATTCCTTGTTTTTTATATTGTACTGCTTATCAGCCTCTTTTGTCTGCTCATTTAATCTGAAAATTTCTTTTTCTGCTTCTATTACGGTTGTTATGATATTTTTATTTATTGTGCTTAAATATGCTCCTAAATTTTGAAAAGATATCTCATCAAAATCTTGTAAATGATTTTTTAATAGTTCAACTTTAGGAACATGATTTATACCTAATCTTTCAGATACAGATATTAATAAACTTTCTTCCAAAAAGTTCCTAAAATCATTCTGTTTAAAGGCTTCTATTTTCATTTCATTAGCAATTACTGAATAATTTGCATTAATAAACTGTTTAATGACCTCCTTTAGTTTTGAAATACTCGTATCGTGTTCATCTATATTCATGTATGCTTTTTTTAAAATATTATCTAATGTGTCATTCCTTAAATCAGCATTCATCTTCCAAAGATTTATTTCATTAACATTTCTATCTTTTGAAACAGTTTGAGAAACATCAAAAACATAAACAACCTTTTTATATTCGCCAAATTGCCTTAAAGTCGGAATACCTTTTTGCCCTCTTTTCACAACACGATTAAATGTTTTTTGCCAAAAATCATATTCTCCACAAGCTGTTGCCTCTTTATTGTGATAGGCTATACTGACTTGACTATTAAAATCATATTTCGAGTTATTTCCAATAACTTTAAGTAATGCAACATATCTTTCGCTATCTTTTAGATTTTCCTCTAACATTTTTTTTAATAGATGTTCATAATCATTTATTCTCATTTTTACCTCCTTATTTTATTACATAGAAAAAGACGATAGTGTTTCATCTATCGTCTTATAGTATCCATATTTTTAGTTTGTATCTTTTAAAGTGTATTTTCTGTTCTTGTTTTCACCTATAGCTTCTAATATATTATCTGATACCAATAAAGATAATAATTCTCTTGTTCTTGATGATTTAAGTTCTAGTAATTCTTTTATATCATTAATGGTGAAATATTCAACTTCATTTGCAAATTGAATAATTAATGCTTTTTGTTTTTCTTTTATCGCCGTTTTTTTATCGCCGTTTTTTATCGCCGTTTTTTTATCGCCGTTTTTTATCGCCACTTTATAATTCAGATTTTTTAAAATAATATAAAATGAACTTTGTGTAGAACGAAATTCTGCTTTTAAAGTTTCATTATAGTTTTCTTGTATTTCATAATTATCTAAAATCTTCTTTAATCCACTTCCTCGTCTTTCCATTAAATTCATCCGACTAAAAAGATCAGCTATAATCGGATTTCGTCTTTTGGATGAAATTTGATAGGGATTTTGTTCTTGGATCAATGTCCCATCAAACATGCCACCAGGTGAGTAAATTTCTAGTCGATCATCATAAATATCAATATGAACTTCAGAACCTATTTCACTATAATCTCGATGGATTAGTGCATTTACCAAGGCTTCTCTTATTGCTATTTCAGGATAATCGGGATATTCTATTCTTGCTTCATTTCCCTTTTTCCACATTTTTTTAGAATTTGATTTAATAAAGTCTTCTCCACTTTGTAGTAGATATAAAAGACCACCCTCATATTCTTTATCATCTAAGGCTTCTAGTCGACTATTTGCCTTATCAAGTCCATTCCATCTTGTCGCAAAAATTCTTGATTGATAAACAAGTCTTTCATCAGCAAGTAATGCTCCTGCATAGGTTAAATATCCCTTATCATCAACAAGCGAAAAAGAAATTAAATCACTATCAACTAAATCTTTTTTCGTTTTTTGGTAATAAACAGCTTTTAGTTTACTAAAGGATGCCCTATCAATTTTAATATCACTTGAAATACTGTCAAAAGTCTTGTTTATTCCTCTTAATACAAGATTTTTTAATTGATTACTATTAGCTATAACACTTTCGTTACCAATTCTTATAAAAGCTATCCTACTAGCACCATCAATTAAATAGTAGGGTGTTTCATTGCCTGAAAAAATACTTAATATAATAAAATCCTTATTATAGATTCTTTCAATATTTAATGATATCTGAGGAATGGGATCTAGTTTTGTCTTAATTATTTCGCTAATGATTTCAGAATCTTGCTTGGCATTTTCTAAACCCAGTAATTTATCATTATCATCTATTCCAAAAAAGATTTTTCCACCATTTGTATTCGCAAATGCCACAACTGATTTTAACCAACTTTTGGGTCTTTTTACTTCTAACATAACTTTTTTATCATAAGAACTTGTTTCACCAATATAGTTTGATAAATCCATTATTTACTCCTTTCTATTTATTTTGCATTAAATTGTCTTTACACTTTTGACATTGTACCATTTTTTGTGCTTTTTCTCTACTCTAGCAATTGTATTTTATTTTTAAAAATTTCTTTTAAAATGGCTTCTAATACATCTACTACAATACTATTTCCTGCTTGTTTATATAGTATTGATGATGTTTTATTTTCTTTTTCTGGATATATCTCTCTTAATTTATTAAAATCATCATCTGAAAATCCCATTAATCTAAAACATTCTCTTTCAGTTAGATATCTATACTTGCCATTTTTTAAATCAACGATGCCAGCATTTGGTATTCTCATCTGTTTTGTTGATATTGTGTAACAAAATTCTTGAACTATGTTTAATCTTCCTTTGAATTTTTTATTTGATTTATCATCTTGTATATATTTTAACATTGACGCTTGTTTTACTATATACTTATCACTACAATCAACTTCTAAAAATTCGTTGATAGCTTTCTTCTCTTTTTTCTCTAAGTGATTAAAGTCAAAATTGTTTTCTCCTAGATAACTTATCGCAAATATTCTTTCTCTATTTTGTGGTATTCCAAAATCTTTTGCATTTAGTAATTGATATTTTGTTTCATAACCAAGTCTATTCATTTCAGCAAGATAATAAAAAAAGGCAGCCCTCATATTTTTATCAAGGACGCCTTTAACATTCTCCCATATCACCCACTTAGGTTTATGTTTTGCATGTTCAATAATTCTTATTGTTTCAAAAAGCAAACTAGATCTTGTGCCACTTCCTTTTTCTCCACCTTTTTGTAGTCCAACTCTACTAAAATCTTGACATGGACTACCGTGCATTAAAATATCTATTTTTTCATTAGGTAATTCATAATCAATCACTGATTTAGGTTGATAATTTTCTTGATAAAGTTTGTTGTAGCTTTTTACACAATTTTTATCTATCTCCACATAGTCAATCACTTTATAAGGAATTTGAAGATTAATAATAGCTTTTCTAACTGCACCAATACCTCCAAATAATTCTACAATTTTTAATATTTTGATTATTATCACCTCCAAACAAAAAGGCGACTAAGTTCTTATACTTACTCGCTTTTCTTTTTTACTATTTCATATAATTGTATTGTTGATTTTATAGTGTCTTCTATTTCTTTTAAAAATTCTTGTTCACTAAACTTCCCAATAGAAATATCGTACAATTTCATTTCCCAAATAGCTGTTGTATTAGCATTCTTTAAAAAATCTGCAACTATTGTAATTAATTGTATGCCTTTTTCTGTTACTAGAAGATTTTTCTTTTCACGAATTATAAAACCCTTCAAGATTAATGTTTCAATTATTCCCGCTCTAGTAGCAGGTGTGCCTAGTCCTTTTCGCTCTACCTCAACCTCTTTATCAATAAATTCAGTTCCAGCAATCTCCATCGCCTTTAAAATACTTTCTTCAGTGTAATGCTTAGGCGGACTAGTAAACTTCTCTTTTATTTCCTTATTTATAACTTCAAAAGTATCCCCTACATTTACATCATGTAAAATTTCTTCTTTACTTTCTTTTTTATATTGTTTTAAATACTTTGTAAATCCTTCATCCACAACAACTTTCCCATTCGTTGTAAATTCGTAAGTATCTCCTTGAATTTCATAAACATAGATAATTTTAGTCGTGATTTCTTTTAAAGGATAACCAAAACTTGCATATGTTTTATTTAAGATTAAGTCATAAATATTTTTTTCTTTTGTATTTAATTTTGATAAATCATATTCCATACTGCTTGAGGTAGGTATAATAGCGTGGTGATCTGTTACTTTTTCTGAATTGAAAACCTCTTTAATTCTACTTGTATCAAAATCATACTTACCTAAAATTGAATTTATCGTACTTATAATCATATCATTGCTTAAATATCTACTATCCGTTCTTGGATAAGTAATTAATTTCTGCTCATATAATTTTTGTGCAATATCTAATGTGTCTTTTGCACTTAATCCAAAATATCTATTGGCTTCTCTTTGTAATGTTGTTAAGTCATAGAGTAAATCAGGTCTTGTTGTTTTTTCCTTTTTAATAACATCTGTTATCTTGATATTAGTGCCAATAGCCTTATACACTAAGTCCTCTACAATTTCATAGTTATCCATTCTACCTGTACTTAAAGTAAAACTTCCCAAATTTAATTCACCAACATAATATTTTTCCTTTTTAAAATTTTTGATACTTTCATCTCTATCCACAATCATAGCTAACACTGGTGTTTGTACTCGCCCCACAGAATAATGTTGGCGATATAAACAAGAATATAACCTACTCATATTCATACCAATTAACCAATCTGCTTTTGCTCTAGCTAGGGCTGATTGGTAAAGATGATTATAATTTTCTCCCCTTTTAAGATTTTTAAAACCCTCTTGAATGGCTTGATCCTCTAACGAAGAAATCCACAGTCTTTTTATTGGTAATGTAGATTTGCTTTGATTATAAACTAATCTAAAAATCAATTCGCCCTCTCTTCCAGCATCACAAGCATTAATTACTTCACTAATAGTTTTAGATGTGAGTAATTTCTTTAGTACTTGATATTGTTTCTTTGTACTTTTAGAAACATCATACAAATATTCATTTGGAATAATAGGTAAATCCTCTATATTCCATTTACTATACTGATCATCATACTGTTCTGGATTTGCCATTTGAATAAGATGTCCTAAACACCAACTGACAATATAACCATTCCCCTCTATATAGCCATCTTTTTTATCTTTTACACCAAGCACCTTTGCAATACTCATTGCAACACTCGGTTTTTCTGCAATAACTAATTTCATATTTCCTCCTATCTAAATATAAGGCAGCTAAATGATTTAACTGCCTTGTCTAATCTCTACTCCATTGATTTGTCTTGATTTTTTAATACAAACGAAAATTTGATTTGCATTTTCCCATTGGTATCTTTATTATAAATAGCCTTTGGTGTTTTTAAATTAAACTCCCACCCATGTGTTTCATTCTTAAATGTTGCATATGCTATATCTTCATGAACCATTTTATATTCATTATTTTCTTTAATATATTTTGTAAAACGAATAACCATTCCACTTAAATCAATATCATCATTGTGTTTATATTGTCTTTTTGTTGGGAATTTTATAATTGTTTCAGGATACCATTGACCTATCTTAATATCCTTTGGCATATCAACATTTGTTCGTTTTATGTCATCTTTTAGTTTAATAACTTCATTCTCTAAACCTTGAATTAAATTAGTAATTCTAACAAGTTCTTCATGATTGACACAACAGCGTGCATCTTCATTTAGTTGCTTGATTTGTTTTTCAAGATCATTTATTTTAGCTTCTTTTTCTTTAATAATATCCTCTTTTTCGACTAACTTATGATTAAGTATATTATTTTCTTGTTGTAGATTTGCTTTTTCTTCTTCCAATGTTGTTTTTTCAACCATTAAAATTTCTTTTTCTTTCTCAAGAATTAAGATCTTACTTGCTAGCTTATTTATTTCATCTTCTTTTTCCTTAATCAAGCTATTTTTTTCTAAAAGCTGATTAGTTAAAATATCATTACTATTTTGCAAAGTTTCTTTTTCTTTTTCCAAATTTTCTTTTTCATTTGCTAGCATTTCTTTTTGATTATTTAGGCTAGTTATTTCATTGGTTAATTCTATAATTCTATCCTCTTTTTCTTTAATAATTTTATCTTTTTCAGCTATCTGTTTTGCTAATTCTAATTTTTCATTTTGTAGAGTAGTATTTTCTTCTGTTAAATTTTTCTTGTCTTCTTGTAAACTAACAACTTCTTTTTCAAGTTCTGTTATTCGTTTTTCTAGTTCAACAATATCTGCTTTTAAATCAGCGATATTCCCTATTTTTTCATCTAAAAGTGTCTGAATATTCGCTAATTCTTCTTGTAATATTGTTTTTTCTTTTTCTAATTTCTCTACTCTTTCTTGTAATGCTTCATTTAAGTTATCTTTAGTTGATAAATCCTGTTCTAAAGTTGTCATTCTTGCTTGTAATTTTTTTACACTTTCTTCTAAACTAGAAATGTCATCCATAGTTAAATCGGTCATAACCTCTGTGTGTTTAACTCTTTTTACATTTTCTTCGATTGCTATTTTCAAAGGGACTTCCCTTCCAATATTTGAAATCTCAATATATTCACCATTTATTGTGTAACTTGCATTCCCGTTCATATTTGGATTTGCTTTTTTAATATTATCAATAACTTTATATTTATCTTCAGTCTTTAATTCCCCATCATAATCAATGGTTACTTTTTCAATATGTCGATTCAAAATTCTTACAACATTTCTAACAATTTGACTTTTTAAATCATTACCATTCCATCTTGCAATTTCTCCTGAAAGAAAGGCGTATCCTAAATATCTATCTTTATTACTGTCTGTATCTAATAACAACACATTTACAGCTGTGCCAATAAGGTTGTAATCTTCTTTACTTAACAGATATTTGCTATATGGTTTTTTAGTCCTATAATACCCATCCCCTCTACGAATAAAATCATTTTTATCTAGTGTAATACTTTTATTCACTACTGAATGATCTGATTTATGTTCAAATGTATAACCTACTATCATTTTGAAATCAAACTCAAATCCTAACTGCTCAAAATGGTTGTCAGATGATTGTGAGTGAAAACTAGCTGTGTAGTATGTTTCATCTTCTGTCGCTACTCTTCCTTCATCACTTTCAATAGCGTAAACTGGTGTAACATTATGAATAATGTTTGTTGTTGCTAAACTTACAAGCATCATTACTGCTAAAAATTTTTTATATGTTTTCATCTTCTTCCTCCTTTACTTCTTCTTGATTTTCTTCGAAAAATTCATCATCATTTTCATCTTCTTCAAAATCAAAATCTTTTTCTTGTTTAGGTTTGATAATTTTAAAATAATAACCTACTCCTAATGCTCCTAAAAGGACAAGACCTAAAATAAAATAAGAACCTAAGCTATTGTCTTGCTTTTTAGGTTCTTTCTTCACTTCTTCTTTAGTTTCTTGTTTAACTTCTTGTTTTGGAATTTCTTTAATTTCTTTTGTTTCTATCATATTTAGTAAATCTCTTTCTGAAACTTCAGTTACTAATTGAACATTATCACTAGATTGATCATGATTTATAATTAAATGAAATACCTTGCCACTTTTCGTTTTAAATGTTAGAAACTGTCTAGCATCACTACTTGGTCTTTCTTTTGACTGAGTTGTATTGTTTTTACTATCACTTTTTGAAGTAGTTGATTTGCTGACAATATCTCGTCTAATTGGATATTCTTTATTATCAGCACCGACATTTTCTATTGATGTTCCCCTTGCTTTACTTTGTGGAGTTGCAAGTATTGGGCTATTATTGCTTGAATTTTTAGAATAGCTTTCTAAAAGTTCTTTCATTTCTTCCTTAGTAACTCCTTTATTTCCTTCATCAATTGTTTTTTCAGAGTGTTCTTTTTCAGATAGATTTGCTTTTTTATTTTCTTTTGTATCTTCTACCACATCAACTGTAAAGGAATTTTCTTTCGTAACATCTTCCTTACTTACCTCCATGGTAAAGTCTTTTTCTACTTCCTTTTTTTCACTTGCATATACACTTACTGGTATAGCCATAAAGCATAGTGTAAATACAAGAATTATTTTTTTAAACTGTTCTTTCATCTTTTTTCTCCTTATTCTTTAAAATGTTTATTAAATCAAAAAATCCAATGTTTTCTTCTTTTAGAATAACATTGACATGATCTGCTTGAATTTTATTTTTCTCTTCTTGAATTTCTGCTAATTTTTGCTTAATATCTTCTTTTTTAGCATTGAGTTTTCTTTCCTCTTTTTCCAGTTTTATATATCTTGCTTCATTTTTTTCCATTAGTTCTCCTTTCAATTTTTTAATAAAAATAATAGACCTTTATTGTTCTACAACCCATAATCAATATAGTAGCACTGACTTGCATCTTCTTTTGAAATAGTTCTTGTTGAGATAATAAATTCTCCCTTAACATTCATTTCTGAAACAAGTACTGAACCATCTTCATTCACCTTTTCTACAAAGGCAATATGTCCATATTGTGGCGATGACCCTGCAACTCCTGGTGGAAAACTGATTGCTGTTCCTGCTCTTGCATTCCTTGACACTGAATAGCCATAATTTTGTGCGTAAAATGCCCACTCACCACCATTACCCATTGGACTATGCTTAATTGGTTTTCCAAGTTGTGAGAAACGATTATAAACATACCAAGTACATTGACCAGGGTAACCACCATTTAAACTAGCAACATAATTTGGATCAGGTTGTGGAAAATCACCTCCTGAAACATCAAAATCATATAAACTACTTACTCCACTTGGAAAGACAGGAGAATTGGCATCAGAAAAGAATCTAGACATATTTCCTTTTGTTTCATACAACATTTCAAAATGTTTTATATTATCTGGATATCCTTGTAACCTAGAAAGTATTTCATTTTTCATATCATTTTTACTAACAGTAACAATCAACTTTTTATACTCATAAGGAACTTCAATACTTTCTAATATTTCATTCCCATCTTCATCAATGGTTGTGTAATACTCTGTTTTATACCTTATTTCAATTTCTTCCTTGTACTCAACATCATAAATAGCCTTAAATAAACTTTCTAATTCATCTTCAACTTCATTCATGTTTTCAGCTTCTCCAAATCTTGATGTGATGTAAGAAAGAAGTAGATGAGTATCATGAGAAATATCAATATTATTGTGAATAATATATTCATCGTATCCTGGATTAGATGCTTCTACTCTTTCAAGTTCATTTTCTAAATTTAATTCTTTTGTTGAATAGCTTTGATTGATTGCTAAAAGTTTTGGTTCACTAGCTAAATAACTTGTTGCTAGTACATTATTTCCTGTACCTCCAAACATTCCTCCTATAGATGAAATTAGTTGAAATACCATCATAAATAAAATTAAGAAACCAACTAATACTCCAACAATTTTCTTTGCATTATTAACTACTAATTTTGAAGAGGCAACTAAAATATCTTTTACTTTCTTTTTAACTCTATCTCTAAAGCTGATTTCATATTTTTGATAGATTAGTTTTTTCATTTGTTTTCTTTGAATAAATCTTTTATAAATCGTTTTTTGTTTGTAACTATCAGTATGAATTAGCGAACTTAATTTATCTTTGTATTCAAGTTTAGACTTTCTTTTTCGTATTCGTTTATTTAACTTAGATACTTTGCTTTCTTGCCTTTTTAAAAGTTTACTTTTTCGATTTCTTGAAAATCTTTTAACTAAACTCACTGATTGAGATATTTTATCTAAAGACTTCTCACTAGCTTCTGCTCCTACATTTTCATGACTACCATGTGATATATAGCTTGATAATATACCTGCACTACTTGCCATAGCTCCTAACATCTTTTTATTACCTTTATACAGTATTGAATCTTTAGGAACTTTTTTATTTAGTAAGTTATCTTTTTTACTTTTTAACTTTTTTAATTTTTTGTCCCTTGCACCTAACAAGCTATCCACATCACCAAAGCTTTGATCAATGTTACTTTCTTTAGATTTAGCAAGAACTTCCTCAACTTTCTCGCCTTGTGTCTTGTTCTTATCTCTCGTAAATATTTCATTTTTAAAATAATTTTTTCTTTTATTTTTTGTTTGAGTGATTACTTCCTTACTATTTTCTTTTTCGACATCATAAGTAGATGAAAAATAATCGCTACTATTTATATTGTTATCATATCGATCAATTACTCCATCATTATCCAAGTCTTTATTAAGTGGATCATAAACCTCAGTTACATTTGCGTCTGTATTTTCTTTGAATATTCTTTGATTTGATTTTTTCTGTAATGCCTTTTTATCTAATGAACTATCTGTAAAATCGTTTATATTATTTTTAGTTTCTTTACTATTTAATATCTTATTTTTAACACCACTATAATTAGACTTTTCACTAAGATTAAATTCTAAAATATCATCATTTTTATTTCTTAAAAATCTTTTCTTTGGTTTTTTATCAGTTGTATTACTAGATAAGAATTTTGTCTTTGTATGTTCTATCTTTTCATCAAATCTTTTATTCTCACTAATTAGCTTACCTTTAAAGTCTTTCTGATGTTCTAAAAAATTAATTTCTAGTTTATCAATATTTTTTTCATTAAAATCTTTTAATGATGTTGTAGAATCTCTTATTTTTTTACTTAATACTTTTCTATTCATAATCTACTCCACTTCTTCAGGTTTTGTTGTCATTTTCTTGTAAAGTACAGTATGTTTAGGGAACTTATCTATAAATGGAACGATTGTATTCCCAAAAAATAAAAGCCCCTCTCCAGCATTTGAATTAGTTACATAGTTTAGCTGATAAGGGGATATTTTTAATTTTTTAGCAAGTATTTCTCTATCGCCACTTGCTTGATTTAACATTAATACAAAATCTGTATTATCAAATATATTTTCAATTTCTTTACTTGCCAATAAATCTTTTACATTCTGAGTTAATCCTGTCGGAATACCTCCCCATTTACGAAATCTTTTCCAAATTTCTACTGAATACTGGGCTGTTTGTTCTTCTTTTAAAAGCAAGTGAAACTCATCAATATAATACCTTGTTGCTTTTCCCTCCACTCTATTTTTTGATACCTTATTCCATACTTGGTCTTGAATAACAAGCATGCCTATTTTTTTAAGTTGTGTGCCAAGTTCCTTAATATCAAAACATAAGAGTTTTTTATCTAAATCAACGCTTGAATGATGATTAAAGACATTTAAAGAACCTGTTACATATATTTCCATTTCTGTTGCTAGTTTTTTTCCTACAACTTCTTCTTGATTTTTTAACATATTATATAAGTCTTGTAGAATTGGCATATTTTTTGGAATTGGATTATCAAAATATTTTTCATAAATCTTAGGTAAACATCTATCAATAACTGATTTTTCAGCTGCACTTAAACCACTTCCTCCTACCACAAGTTCAAGCATCGACATAATAAAATTTGCTTTATCTTTAAGTGGTGCATCACCATCACCATAATTCATATTAATATCTAATGGATTTAAATAGTCTTTACTTTTTGCACTGATTTTAATCACTTCTCCATTAAATTGTTTAACTAAATTGCCATACTCTCCCTCTGGATCACAAACAATAATATCATCATTTGTTACTAGAATAGCATTTGTTATTTCCCTTTTTGCACTAAAACTCTTTCCACTACCAGGCGTTCCTAAAATTAAACCATTAGGATTTTTTAATCTTTTTCTGTCTGCCATAATTAAATTATGGCTGAGGGCATTTAAGCCATAATATAAACTTGCTTCACTACTCATAAATAGTTCTTGTGTCGTAAATGGCATAAAGACTGCTGTTGACGATGATGTAAGTTGTCTTTTCAGACTTAACTGATTTATGCCAAGTGGAAGTGAAGATATTAAACCTTGTTCTTGTCGATGATCAAGCAATTTAAGTGGGCAGTTATGTCTATTACAAATACTTGCAATATTTTCTACACTAGCATCTAACTTCTGTTTACTTTTTGCAACATTTAAAATTACAAAAGAAACCATAAACATCTTTTCATCTCGTGATTGTAAATCATTGAGTAATCTTTTAATATCTTCTCCATAAGTAATTAAATCTGATGGCAAAATATCCATATCATAACCACTGCGAATTGCCTTTTTATTTTCTTCAATTCTCATCTTATCAATATCTGTATTTTTTCTTTTAATCATCTTGATTGCTTCTACTTGATCAAGTGCTTGAATGTGTATAGAAACATACATGTTCTCTTCTAAAGATAAAATTTCAGACAGCATTCTATCCGACAATTCACTTGCCATAATAATAAAATGACTAGCAGAACCTAAATGACTACCTAACTTAAAAAAGTCTTTAGGTGTAAAATCTAATGCACTTGGAATAATATAGGCTTTGGATTGTTTTTTCTTTCTATCCTTACTGCTGTCTTTTTCGTTTGATTGTTCAAGTACCATTGATACATCTTCATAAGTCGGCATAAAACTTTTACCAACATTTAACATATCATGCATAATCTTTAATCTTTCAAAGCCATCTAAACTTTCTGCCCTAACTCCCATTGCTTTTAATTGTGATAGTATTTCAATTTCAAGTCTTTCAAGTTTTACCTTAGCTTGCTTGAAATAATCTGCATGTACTGTAAAAATTATATATCTTTCTTTTTTCAGACCGTTATTCCCCTTGGAAAGTTGATTTTTAAGCATTTCTCTAAATTCACTTCGGACATCATTAAAACCATCTTCTTTTTCAGGAATATTAATAACTTTCTCCATTTCCCTTAATCTACCTAATTGATTGGTAAAACAAAACTGAATGCTAACACTTGGATCAAAGGAATTTAAAAAGTTAGCAAACTGATTGAAAATCATATCTCTTGCTTCTTCAAGTGCTAATTGATAATTAATATCTTCAAAAGAAATCATTTTATTATAGGTTGTTTCATTTACTTTACAAATACCATCATCATACATTATTTCATAAGGAATGCTATCTTCTAGTGTATATCTCTTATCTTCAAGTTTGAAAAAATTAAATGTTGTTTCAAAAATTCCTTTTTTCTTTTCTTTACCTAGATTTTTTAAATCTTTTTTACTTCGATTTAAATTTTTTTGATCTTGATTTAACTTTTCTACTCTTTTTCTTTGTTTGTTTTGCATTTCTTATTTCCTCCTTTCTTTGCTTGATATATTCACTTTCCTTTATTCTTTTTTTCGGTTGATAAAATTGGTGAAGATACATGGCTTTAAAATACTCTTCTGCCTTTAAACCGTCTTTTTCATAAAAAGTCATAAATAAAAACGGAAAAGCTAAAAGAACCAATAGTATCATAGAAATATCGTTTCCAAGTACAGATCGTGTATTTAGATATACTGGAACAGAGACAATACCAGCTAAACAAAAACCTATCAGTTGTCTTTTTGTTAAGTTAAAAGCTATTTTTGTCTTTACTTTATTTAAGTCTTTTGGTATTCCTACATAAGCCATAGCTATACCTCAACTTGTTTCTTGTCTGATTTATCTAATTGTTTACTTAATGTTTCGATATGGTCATAGCAAACAATAATTTCGTTTTTTACTTCTTCCATATCATTTGTTATATCTTGGTATCTTTCATCTTGTAAATCGACACATGTATTATATTTGCTTGAAAACTCAGTAAAATTAGTATCTACATGTTCTCCTAAATAATTTACTTTTTCATCCACTTTTCTTATCCTAATACAATTAACAACTATACCTACTAAACCTAATACCACTCCACCTAATAAAATATTTTCTTTATTCTTTATATTCATTTTTTCCTCCTAATGTGCATTCATAATACTTTTTGCGATTGTTCCACTCTTTAACATCATAAGACCTAGCAAAATCGTATAAGCTAAAATCATAAATGTTGATGTGTGGATATCTGTTATGTTTACTGTTTTGATTAAAACAGCATAAATCCCAAGACAAATCATCAAGAATAATCCTTGTAACGCCAAAGCAAATAGTCCTTTAATATAATTTGTACCAATACTTCCCCATTCTTTATTTCCCATTGTAGAAAATGGAATAGAAGCAACAGCACTATATACATAAATTTCAAACATACGACCATAAACAATGATTGTGATTAAAATAGATACACCTTGAATCAACATTTTTACAAGTGATGTTTCTAAGGCAATAGCAATCAATTCTCCTACCTCTTTTTGTTTCAATGCTTCTATCATCGAAATAAATTCTGATGATGATAAATTAGAACTTGTATTAATCACTCCTGCTGCTTTTACTACTAAATTTTGTGCAACATCAAATGAAGCCATAGCAAATTCAAAAGCATGTGAAACTAAATACACTGCAATTGCCATTTTTATAATATATTTGAAAAATTCAAAACTATCTCCATCATGCATATTATTCTTATTCATAACCATTTGAATAAGTTCAATACACAAAACTGCTGTAATAATTAAACCTGCAATAGGTATAATCACAGTATCATTGATATTTTTAATAAAGGAAAAAACCTCAGCATTAAAACTTTGAGGTGTTTTTCCTACTTCACTTGATACAAATGTTACTTTATCATTTATATCGACAAACATTACTTCTAAATTTGACTGGATTATTCCGATAAAAATATCTTGGAAAAATTCTTTTATTTTATCGAATATCCCAAACATAGATTACTCCTTAATTAAAGACATTTGATAGTAGTGGGATTAGTTTTAATCCAATAAGGACAATGCCACCACCTGCCATAAGTTGCTTAATTCCTTGTGATTTTGCACCAGGGTTATCATTTCCATAACCTTCCATTAGGTTGATTACTCCCCAACCTCCTAGACCTGCACCTATTGCAATGACTAAAGTCTTTAAAACATCTACTCCTTGTGTAAAAAATTCCATGTTATTTTTCCTCCTTATTTTCTTCTTTTTCAATTTTATTTAATGATTTTACGATAAAGTTCTTATATACTTTATCTGCTTTTTTGTTTTCCTTGTAATATCCATAGACATGAATAAAATCACCTTTTTTAAAATTTTTGGTAATTTCTGTTTTTTCTCCATATACAGAACAGTTGATATATTCCTTTCCACTACCATATTTTTTCACTAATGTGAAATTAGCTACTGTTACTTCCTTATCATCTTTTGTAAAAGTATTGGTTTTAATTTCATCAACTAAATTTGCATTGATATTAATCATTTCATTATTCATTTTAAATTCCTTTCTCTTTAAAAAATAAAAACGACTAGATACCACTTATCTACTCGTCTAAGATTACATGTTAAATTTTATTGTTGGAGCTCTTATCCTTTTCATTTTTTCTCTCCTTTTTAGGATTTTCTGCTTTTTGTTCGTATATATAAATTGAGGGGCATTTGAAATACTAGTTAGTTCCTCTGCGAGTTTTCTCTATTTATTAATCGCAATACAAATGGAAAATAGATATAAAAAAAGACGATAGAAATAAAAATTCTATCGTCTAATGTATTTTATTCAGTAAAAATATAATTTAATTAAAATACAATCCATTACAATCTTGTAACAAGGATATTTTCTTTCAAATTTACTTTCCCTTTTCTCTTCATATAGTATTCAATATCAAATAAATTCCTTTTATCATAATCTTCAAGTAATCTATAATTCTTGTGCTTAGTAATATCAAACTTATCTGAATAAAAGGGTCTTGACCCTCTTATCTCCAAAATACATTTTCCACCGTCCATAACTTTTATTTCATCTCTACTCATTAGTTCTTTTCCTGTCTTTTGATAGTTAAGTCCAAATGATTTTTGATTTGATCTAGTTTCTGATGTATTGTAAAGATCAATAGTTTCTTTTCCTAAGTTTTCAGATAATTCTTTAAGTGTTGTTCCCTCTTTACCACCTAAGAATAATTCACTATCACAGTTACCAATAATGGTATCTGCATTATCCTTATAAATTGCCTTTAATTGTGATTTAGCTTGTAGAATAATACTTGCTGATATTTCTCTACTTCTGATTGTTGCGATTAACTTCTCAAATCTTGGTATAAGTCCAATATTGGCAAACTCATCAAGTAAACATCTAACATGAACTGGTAATCTTCCACCATATTCATCATCTGCCTTATCGCAAAGTAGATTAAATAATTGAGAGTACATAATGGACACTACAAAGTTAAAAGTGTCATCTGTATCTGAAATAATAACAAATAATGCTGTTTTCCTATCTCCCAATGTATCAAGTTCTAATTCATCTTCACTCATTAAGTTTCTAAGTTCTTCAATATCAAATGGTGCAAGCCTTGCTCCACAAGAAATTAAAATAGACTTAGCAGTTTTTCCCGCAGCTAATTTGTATTTTTTATATTGCTTGACTGCAAAGTGATTAGGATTTTTTTCTTCTAAAACTTCAAACATAAGGTCAATCGCATTTTTAAAAGTTTCATCATCTTCTCTAACTTCACTAGCATCAATCATTGCAAGTAAGGTATTGAAATTCTTTTCCTCTTTAGGACTTTCATAGTAAATATACCCTATAAGTGCTTGATAGTATAACTTTTCAGCTTTTACCCAAAAATCTTCTCCAGACTTTTCTCCATCTCCTTTTGTATTAGCGATAATAGTCTGCACAAGTTTTAAAATATCTTTTTCACTTCTAAGATAGGCAAAGGGATTGTATCTCATACTCTTTTTAAAATTAATGGTGTTTAATATTTTTATCTCATACCCATTATTTTCAAGCATCTTTCCACACTCAAGTACAATAGTCCCTTTTGGATCAGTTACACAGTAACTAGAGTGCATCTGCATTAAATTTGGCTTTACAAAAAATCTAGTTTTACCACTTCCAGAACCACCAACAATTAACACATTTTTATTTCGTGCATATTTTGGGTTAGATGGTCTTCCATTCATCGTAAGTCTTTCGGTATTCGTAAGTAATATATTGTTTTCAAACTTCTCCTCTACATAAGGGGCAATGTCTTTTGAATTTCCCCATCTTGCTGAACCATATTCCTTACCCTGTCTAAATTTCTTAGCATTTTTCCCTTTTGAGTAAACTATTAGCTTGATTACTACTGAAAAAATTAGTCCTATCGATATATCAATTATATCAAAACTGGGTAAAAAGCTCATCTTATTTAATTCTAATGTTGCTTTAAATATCCTATCAAATACATCTCCACCACGATAACTATTCACATGACTTGCAAAGATATTTCCTAAATAAAAAAATACAAGATAAGGTATATTGTGCTTAATAAATGCCTTTTTATCTTGTATCTTAAATAAATTTTGAATATCTTTTATAATTGCATTAACTATCTTCACATACTACCTCCTACTACAAACTCTGTTCTTTCTGCTTATTTTTAATCTTGTCTTTGTCGCTAAACATTGCTTTTGATTTTTCTTGAAATTCCTTAATTTTTTTGATTGTCGATTCTTTCTTATCGTGTTTTTTCTCTGCATTTTTTATTGCCTTAGTAAATGCTTTTTCCATGACTTTTGTATCCTTAGCTTGATAGAATACTGAGTATTCTTTAGTTTCTTTATCTTTCATCACAGAAAAATTAACACCATAACGATTTAATAGTTTTTTAAGTTCTTTTAATTCTCCTTTAGAAATATTTAGACTTTCAAGTTGTCCTTTTTTTACCATTTGGCTTAGTGGTTTTGCATTTGATTTAAATTTATCATCAATAAATTTATCTAGCTTTACTTTATTTTTATTTGCTTTACCCACGATAAGTTTTAGTGCTTTAATCACTTCACTTGCAGTTGCTTTTGTTATTTTCGTTTCAATGGTTATTAACTTATGCGTTAATTCTTCATTTATCACTTTATCCCTCCTTTATCAGTGATTACAATCAAATCCCACTTTATTGGTATAGTAAGATTGAATTGTTGTTAGAATGTTATAGGCTGCTGTTAAGATAAAAGCCCTGATATTTCTAACTTCTGTATCATGATTTTTTAAAATTGTTACCAAGTGTTCTAAATGATCATATCTAAGTTCTAAAAATCTTTCTCTAACAACGCTAGCTTTCATATTTATTTGATTTATTTTTATATAGTCATTATCGTCATATACCATAACATCTGCAAGAACTGTCAGAATTTCATCTATCTCTTCTGCTCGGTAATGATTACCAACTTCTAAATGATCATAATAGCATGTGTTTTTTCTAAGTATTTCTAAATAGTCATGATAACTTTTTTTATTTTCCATCCCTCCTTCTTTCCATATTTCTATATTGTTATCCTCATACTCTATATTTTTTTCTTGTGTTTGTGTCCATAATGGAATGATGGAAGGATTTGTAGAAATATCTGAAGTAATCTCTGTTGTATTCTTTGTAGTAATCTTTGGTAATGGTTGGGGCAAATTGCCATATTGCATCGGGGCATTTTGCATAAATGCATTGGTGCAATTTGAACTATTGCATTGGTGGATTTTGCCCTTTTCCATTGGGGCATTTTGCCCTAATGCATTGGGCATTGTATTAAATTCTGTAAAGTTATCCACATTTTCTTGTAATATCTTTAGCTCTTCTTCTTTTTTCTTTTGTTCTATTTTTTGATATAATTCTATAAGTTTTTCATCATTTAATGTATACCATTTTGTTTTATCTCTTGGGTCTTTATTGAAATTTCCACTTAGTAAGTAGCCTTGTTTTTCTAACTTAGCAAAAGTTCGTTTTACAGTATCAAAACTCATATAGTCAAAATCATTTTCTTGCCATTTCCTAATTGAATTGTATGTCCAATATCTTCCCTCATAAAAGTTATTTCCAGTTTTTTTGTTTATTTCTATCCAATAATTTATTTGTTGTAATATTAGTGCTTCATTTAATCCAATTTCTCTAGCAAGTGTTTTGTTTGCGATGATTGGATGTTCATCAAATAAATACATACTCATTTTTACCTCCTCTTAAAAGAAAAAGACAAGCAGTCTTTATCTACTTGTCTTTCGTTGGTTTATATATTTTTTTAGTTGTTTTTTAATTTCCAATAACCTTTTTTTGAACTTCCGATATATTCTAATTTATTTTCTTTTTTTAGTTTTGCAAGTTCTCTTCTAATTGTAGATTTTGATAAACTCAATATATCTTTCATTTCATCTGCTGTTATCTGTGGATTATTTTTAATTAGTTGAATGATTTGTTCGCCTCTGTTAATAAATATTAATTTTTGGGTGTCATTTTGGGTGTCGTTTTGGGTGTCATTTTGAACTTCATAGTTACGATTAAACAATGTTACAATTATTCCATTATTTGAAATATAATATTCTGGTTGTTTTTTAAAATCTGCATAATCTTCAAAAATTCTTCTAACTCCTGAAGCATAATTTTCAATAACATCAATTTTATCCAATGTGTTAACAATGATTTTATTTCTTTTAGCTACCATACCCATTTTTATATTTTCAAGTGTTAATCCATCAGGTAAACTTCCTGGTGAAAAAATTTGAACTCTATCATCATAAAATTCAATTTTTACATCACCACTTAAAGTGTAATCCCTATGACAATAACAATTTACTATCGCTTCTCTTAAAGCTCTTTTAGGAATATCTAAATATTCATCTCTATCAGGTTTGCCTGAAATTGTGATTCGTTTTCTATTTGATAAACTAGCAAAATAAAGTATTTCATCTAATTGCTTTAAAATTGAACCTGTGAACTCTTTTTTATCAAGAAATACACTAACATCTCTTCCTTGAAATACTGCAAATTTACTAATTGTTGGATTTTGATCACTTAAAAGTAACGCAGCATTATTATATTTGTTATCTTTACCTATTAGAGATAAGGCATATACATCAAACTTAATACCTTTTTCTTTAAATCTATTTTCAATATATTCAAAAGTTAAATCATTTCTATCAATACTTATTGATTCAAAATCATTTGAAGAATGTTGTCTAATCATTCTTTGTATTTCATCAAAGCTAGCTACTCTTTTTGTGCTACCAACTCTAATAAAAACACCTTTAGAATTAAAACCTTCACCATCTTTATAAAAATATGGTTTATCTTTACCTTCTAATATTCTAATCTTAAAAGGTACTTCATTTGGATGAATATAAATTAAGTTGGTAGCATCAGGGCTAAAAGCATTAACAACCCAATTAGATAATATTTGTTCCCATTCTTGTTGCTTATTTTCTATTAATGACCTATTTATAGTACCATCATCATTTACTCCTAAATGAACTTCTCCACCTTCGCTGTTTAAGAAAGATACTATTTCAGCTTTTAGTTTGTTTTGTTTTTCTGGAATATCAATTTTATATTCAATTCTACTATCTTCCATATATCCTCCTTATTTAGGTTCTATGTGTTGTTTACAATCATATAATATCATATGACTCTAAACAACACATAGATTATTACTTACTTGAGTTTTAATATTTTGTAGAATCACTAAAACCCTTGATTTTATTAGACTTTTTACCACTAACATAATTATGACATAAAACCCTGCGAAAAAGTCGAGGATGGTTGCATTAATGAATTCTTTTTTAATAAAACTTATTAAATATTTTATTAGTGATGTTGGCTTAGAATAGTTAAATACATCTTCTAATTCCAAATTAAGTAACTTAGATAACTCATCACTTGCATCTTCATTTGTACCAACCCCATTATCAGAATTTATCAGACTTGATGGAGTTTTAAATTTTTCATCTTGATTATGTCGTAATACATTAAATCCAAATTTAGAAGATAACTCTACAAATGTTCCTTGATTTAATTCGTTATCTAAAAAATCTTGCGTCCACACAAACCGACCATTCACTAACAACTCACTTATAACAATACTATCTTTTACTATAAAATCATTTAAAAATTCAACTCCTGTGTTACCACTAGTATATTTTCCCTTTTTGTATTCACCATCTTTTAACTTTGTTTTTATGGTGTATTTAGAAAATTTAAGCATTTTTAATGAATTAGTTCTTTTTACAATAGGTTGCATTTTATTAGAATACGCATCTTCTCCAAAAAATTTTATTCTTTCATTAGAGGTATAACATAGTACATATTCTGTCATTTTTCTAATTTTTTTATTAAGAAAAGAACCTTTTTTCTTTCTGACCCAAATAAAGTGTCCTACATAATTTTCTTCCCCAAACACTTCATCACAAAGTAATTTTAGTTGTGCTTGTTCGTTATCATCAATAGAGATGAAAATAACACCCTCATCACTTAAAAGTTCTCTGGCAATTTCAAGTCTTTGTTCCATAAAGGATAGCCATTTGCTATGTGAATAACCGTCTGTTTTATCAACAAAGCTGTCGTTATAAATGAAGTCTTTATTCCCAGTGTTATAAGGTGGGTCTGTTCCCGAGCTGTTTTTGATACAATTCAACGTTTGTCTTTTTATACCCTATTAACGATGAACCTAGTGGGTGCATTATTTAACGTTAAAAAACACCTAAACAGATTATCCAGGTGAGCATGCCATATCCTTCTATAAACGACAAAATTCCTCATCAAATGACGAGGAATTTTACTAATTTTCTATTTTTATTTGTGTTCCATATTTAAAAACAACTATTACTTTTTTATCTCTATCTACTTCTAAGTATTCAACTAAACTTCCCCACATGCTTGCATCAAAGTCTTTTATGATATCATCTATTTGTTCCAAGTTTTGAATAAACACCGTTAACTTTTCAAACTTTGCCTTCCTTTTAGTCATAAGTATTTCGAGTTCATCATAGCGTTCTTTTTTCAAGTTATAACTCATTATTAGTTGATTGTACTGAACTTGATAACTTTCTTGATTTTGAACTACTCTGGCATTTCTATCAATCATCTCTTGAATTTGTACAACTAAGGCTTCTAATTCATTATGAAGTTCTTGTTTCTCTACTTTTAAATGACCCATATTACATAAAGTTTCTTGAACTAGTTTAATATTTTCTATAACTTCTTCTCTATCTGCTGTCAAAGAATTTATCGCTTTGATAAAATACAATTTAATTTCATCTTCTGTTAAATGTGGTGTCCTACATTTCTTGCTACCTTTGAACTTATGATTACACTGATAAATTTTCTTTTTATAAAGACTAGTAGAATGCCATACTTTTGCACCAAACCAATTTCCACATTCTGCACATTTTACCTTATTTGAAAAAATGCTTACTCCACTGTATCGTGTACTTTTCTTAACACATCGTTTTTTCAATTCTTCTTGCACCAAGTCAAATACTGGTGGACTAATAATTGCCTCATGATTTCCTTCAACATAGTACTGTGGCACTTCTCCTTCATTTTTCTTCTTTTTTTTACTCAAGTAATCTACCGTGAACTCCTTTTGTAGCAGTGCATCTCCTTTGTACTTTTCATTTGAAAGCATACGTCTTATCGTGCCTTGATTCCATCTATCTTTTCCTCCAGGTGATTTAATTTCTTTTTTCGTTAAATATACCGCAATACTATGTGGTGTCATTCCTTGTAAAAATAATCCGAATATTTGTCTCACTATCTCTGCTTGTTCATGATTGACTAATATGTTACCCTCCTTTCCTTTTTCAAAACCTAAAACTCTTGAATAAGGAATAGTCACTTTGCCATCAGCCATTCTTTTACGCTTACCCCATGTGACATTCTCTGAAATAGATCGACTTTCTTCTTGAGCGAGTGATGACATAATAGTAATAAGTAATTCTCCCTTACTATCAAATGTCCAAATTGATTCTTTTTCAAAATAAACTTCTGTTCCGTTTTCTTTTAACTTTCGAATAGTTGAAAGACTATCCACTGTATTTCTTGCAAACCTACTAACTGATTTGGTGACGATTAAATCGATTTCTCCATTTAATGCATCCTCTATCATCTTATTAAAACCCTCTCGCTTTCTAGTAGTGGTGGCTGATATCCCTTCATCCGTATAAACATTGACAAACTCCCAATCATCTCTACCTTTAATGTAATTTGTGTAATAAGCCACCTGTGTTTCATAACTAGTCTGTTGCTCATCACTATCAGTTGATACACGGGCATACCCTGCAACCTTTCTTTTTTTCACATCATTGATTGGCTTGAAATGATAAGGATTTATCGTTGCAGGTATAGTAGTTACTTTCTTGTTGACCATTTTTTCTCTCTCCTTACCTTTTTCATCAGTTCACTTTGTTTTAATCGTTCTTCATCAGTCCATACTCTTGGATTTTGTTTCTGATTTTTTCTTCTTTCTTCAGACCAAGGTATAAACGGACGTTTTTCTTTATACACCCTTGTTTCTTCAATACCGTTTTTCAAAAGTATTGTCACTTTATTATCATTGATAAAAATTCGTTGTACCTTATCATCCATTGTCTTTTCATCAAAAGATTCGATATTTAACACATCACAAATAATTCTTTCTAAAGTATATTGTTTTATACTTGTATTTTGACAAATGGTAGATTTCGTATTACAGTACATTCGTCTTTCATAAACTCCTGTTGTCAAAGTGCGCCCTTGACTACGATATGGATTAGCACACTTACCACATTCAACAAGTCCTGTAAATGGTGTTGCATTATAAGTTCTTTTATACTGATGCTTATCCCGTCTTTGTTTTGATAATTGTTCTCTTATTTCCTTTGTATAATATGAACTTCTATCTTTTTCTCTGTAAGGTTTTTCAAGAACATGCCCATCGTTTTTATAAACGATTATCTTCTCTTTTTTGATAATTTCAATGTAATCTATTTTTTCTTCTATTAACTTATCATCGATTACTTTAACACCTAATGCCTCTTGGAGTATCTCTTTTAAAATACCTTCTCTAATTTCTCCTGTTTGACAATTTGCTTTTTTGCCCGCTTTTCGATTAGCACATAACCAAGTATAAACTTTAGCTTCTTTTTGGTTTCTGATAGCCCTTTGGAAATTTTTTTGGCAATGTACACATCTAATTTTACTCGTTAATGCAGTCGTATTAATAGAAGGATTACCAATCGCCCCTGCATTTCTTCTTCTTTTCATTTCAGTCTCAACTTTTTTGAAATCTTCCATTGAAATAATCGCTTCGTGTGTATTTTCAACAAAGTACTGAGGAAGTTCTCCGCGGTTTTTTCTAGTCTTGCCTGAAATTGGATCTACAACATATTCTTTTTGAAAAAGTAAATTTCCTGTATAGTGAATGTTAGTGAGTATCACTTTGATATTAGAATCTACCCACCTATAACCTTTTCTTGTCTTAATTCCCTCTACATCAAACATTTTTTCTATTTGTAGTCTCGATTTTCCTGAAAGATATTCTTTATAGATTCTTCTAACAATTTTTGCTTCATCTTCAATGATGACTAAGTGTTCTCCTTCCCACCTATATCCATAAATACTAAATTTCCCATTAGGTATGCCTTGCTTAAAACGTTTAATTGTTCCCCATTTTACATTTTCTGAAATAGAACGACTTTCTTCTTGTGCAAATGAAGCAAGTATCGAAAGCATCAATTCTCCATCTCCACTCAAAGATTGGATGTTTTCTTTTTCAAACCATACTTCAATTCCTAGAGATTTTAATTCTCTAACTACATTTAATAAATCAACCGTATTCCGTGCAAAACGTTGGATTGACTTTGTTAGAATTAAATCAATTTTTCCTCGCTTGCAATCTTCCATCATTCTTTTAAATTCCACTCTTTTTTCAATACTTGTACCCGTTATTCCTAAATCAGCATAAACACCTACATACTCCCATTCAGGATTTTCTTGAATAAGATTATTGTAATAACTAATTTGTGTGGATAATGAATGTCTTAACCTATCTGTATCCATCGAAACACGCGCATAAGCTGCCACTTTAATTTTTGGTTTTATCAGTAGTTTACTGGTATTTATTTTGGTAATTTTTGCCATGAAATACTCCTTTCTTCGTTTCTATATACATCACTCTAAAAGGCTATAAAGTCAAGTCAATTGCGAGAATAATACACTAATTTCAGGATGATATTTTTCTTTAAATATTTGCTCCATCTTTTGAAATTCCTCTTTAGTAATTAACTTTTGTTGATGTAATTTTTTTAGTGTCATCATTGTTGTCTGATACAATCTTTCGTTTTTATACTCTATTTTAATCATGATGAACGCCTCTAAAACGATACTCTATATAACATTCATGACTACAGTATTTACGGTTTTTATTTCCATACACTTCAAATGTTTTTCTACAATTTAGACACTTACATTTATAGATGGCTTTTCGTTTCACTAAATCAAGATGATTATTCCACCAACTATTTCTACACTTATTACAACAAAATCTTTTTACTTTTCTTCCTTTTACTTGTTGTATATAGGCATGACACTGTTCGCATTTAGTTTTAGTCAGATGATTATCTTGCAAATTCCCTATGGTTACATTGTTTCTTCTGCAAAAAGACTTAATCGTATTTACTGATATATTTAATTGATTAGCTATTTTTGTATAACCTAGTCCTTGATTTCGTAATTGGATAATTTTTGTTTGTGTTAATTGATTCATCGTTATTCCTCCTACATCTATAGGCAAAGAATTTTATTCAAAATGAACCCCCATAAACAAAAAAAGACCTATCGCAGACTAAAAAATCTACGATAGACCTTAAAAATTTAACTCAATATTTCATTCACTTTTTGTTGAACGTGATCATAATCGTATCCCGCTTGGGTTAATCGATGCTTTCTCTCTTGTCCATTACCCCAATGACCGTTGATGACTTCTCTTGCGACCACATCAATTGGTTTTAAAGATGGCGTCACGTTTCCACTCACTAGTTCGTTAACTTTAACTTGTACTTGGTTATAATCATATCCTGCATTTGCTAGCGCAGATTTGCGCGCATCGCCATTGCCCCATTTCCCATTCAATACTTCTCTAGCGACTTCATCAACAGATTTTAGTATTGGTTTCGCCACCGTTCCTTTTCCAAGCAATACATTAACCCTTTCTTGCACATGAAATGGATCATACCCAGCAGCACGTAATCGTTGTATTCTGTCATTTCCATTCCCAAACTGTCCGTTGATAACTTGTCGTGCCACATCATCAAGATTCGTATCGGTTTGTTGAACAGGTGTCGATAACTGCCCACTTAATCGCTTATTCACTTCAGCTGCAATATAGGGGAACTTACTGCCAAGATACGGTCCTGGACAGTTCGTATTCGCAAACCACTCATGTTTTGTTAGGTTTCCTGTTGTATCTCCTGTATATTCTAATTTATTAATTCCATTTCTAGAACATATATCTACACAAAGTTCTATTGTTTTTTCTAATGCTATGTCACTTACATGCCATATCCCTCCATATTCATCGTTTGCTACTTCTATTGTTATTGCTCTATTATCATTAGCTGCGCTTGATGAACACCAAGAACGGTTTTTTTCCTCAACATACATCCCAACTCTACCATTAGAATCTACTCCGTAATTACTACTAGCTTGTCTGCTAGGTGATGCAAATATATTACTACATGTTTCTACTGATAAATTTCCTGCCATATGATGTATTGTGATTGTGTCTATTTTATGGTTTCTAAGTCCACTGTGATTAGGACTTAAATTTATATAATTTACTAAAGGGCTATTACTCATTTTATTTTTCCTCTCTTTCTTTTAGTTGACTTAATATTGATTTTAGTTTTTCTGGTATAGGTAGTCCCAATTTAGAGGCATTCTCTAGTATTGAAATTCCTTCGTTAGATAGGTAGAAAAATATTACCACTGCTCTTAATACTCCTACATGACCTAAACTATAAACATCTAGTATGTTAGCTACCCCAACTAGTGAAAATATAATAATTTTTCTAGCTATTCCCTTAAAGCCTACTGAACTAGATAATTCTTTTTTATCAATTGCACACATTATTCCAGTCACATAGTCTATTACTGAAAATGCTAAAAGTGCATAAATAAGTCCGTCCATACCTCCTAAAAATGCTCCTAAAACGCCACCTATACTTGAGATTATAAGTTTATAATTTAATAATGTATTCATATTATTTACCTCCCGTTAAATAATATGTAATTTTCATTGTTTTATCCGCCGTTTTTTCTACTGTCTTCGATAAATTATTTATTGTTGCTGCGTAAGGTGTTATTAGGTATAATATTTTTCTTAAGTATTTATCCCCGTAGTTTTCTCCGTTCGCAAAATACCCTAGTAAAAATGGTCCATAGCCTAATGGAATGCATTCTATTGTTGATAAATCGCTTTGTGCTATTTCTGTAACTTTATCATTTTTATCAATAGTAAAATTAGTCCCTATTATCATATCTCCTAATATATACATTCCACATCCTGTTGTATGTCTTGATACTGATCCTGTTTTTAGAGTAAACTTAGGTTCTATTTTAGTTACATCTACTGGGTTATTTATCGCAAACTTCACAACATATTTTTCATCTGTACTAACTGCATACACATATCCTCCTCTCAATACAGATTTAATAGTTCTATAATAATCATAGTCTAATGAGTGTGCGCCTATATTTTCTATTTTCACATTTTCTAATGTGAATTCAGTTTCTTCTATAGAATTATTAACTTTATTTATTTTTAACTTAGTTACATTGGTATTACCTCCGCTAGTACTAGTTTTCAATAAATAATAATTCTCTTCGTCCACATAAATACACACTCCATATGTTCCGTAAGATTTCTTATACTTTATCTTTGTTTCTGTTATATTCTTCTCAGCTAAAAATGATAATGAATCATTTAATCTAAAATTAAGCAGTGGTTCTCTTGATTTTATTATTCTAAGATGATCACTTTCAGGAACTATTGATACTATATAATTTTCTTCGAAGTTAGCTTCTACTGCATTGACATATTTTTTCTTCATCTCAGTATCTGTATCCTTAATAAGATATTTATCTTCACCTAGTTTTATACGGTTTGTTTTACCATCACTCTTTGTTCCAAAATAACCACCTCCCGCTTTGGCATTAGTTAAACAAACACTCGATATTTTACCATTTGCTTTTGATGTTCCAAAATCCCAAACAAATTTATAACCATTTGACGTTGCTTTCGATTCTTGCTTATTAAAACTACCTTGCAGTGGATTTTCCTGAACTCCTTCTACTTGTCCTGCATATCCAATACATTCATTACTTGTACTTACAAAGCTAGTATTTTTATCTTCTATTATTTTATCTTTAAATAACAAGATTCCTCCTACTATCTTTTCAACTATTGGATAAAATGTATCTTTATTAATATTTGTAAGTAGCCCATTGGGATTTAATGTTAGAATCTTTTCTAAAACATCTGTTACGAGGTTATCATCTTTTAAAACCTCTTTCTTTTTTGTTTTAACATCGGTTAATTCTATTATTGTCTTACCTTTCATTTTTATCCTCCACTTCTACATTATCGGTTATATTTCCAAATACGAATTTTCGTTTTAGATCATTTTTTATAATCACATCACTAAATTCATATTTAGGAACATCATAAGTTTCAACATCTATACTACCTTCACTTAAATCCACTTGTTTTCTATGTGATAGTTTTAATTTACTTAAGTTCTCATTTACTTTTATTTTACCGTCCCAAGGTACATCTCCTCCTAAAGCACTACCTATGATCGCAGCACTTATTCCCTCTATTGGAATAACTAGACTACCTTTTTCTAACTCGAAATCCACAGTAAATCTGTTAATCACTTTTTCTTTTAAGTTTATTAGTGGGTAGAATAACGTAACCATTTGACTTCCTACTTTAGCTATAAACTTTGGTACGTGATTTTTTATTGTAAGTTCATTTAATGAGTATATGATATTAAGCTTTTGATCCTCCTCGACTTCTCTAATCAAAGTTAGTTTCTTCTCTTCTTTTTCATCTTTTAAGGTAACAGTCTCTTCAATATGTTTTTTTAAACTTTTAACATCAAATAACACAGTAGCGATAAAAAAAGCATCAGTTTCTTTACTTGATGCAAATTCTATATCAATTATTGTTTGTGAATTCTGTCCTATTTTTATTTCAGTTCCATTAACATAAGCATTCACCTTTACTCTGTCAGACTCAATTGTTTGTAATATACCTTGAATATTCTTATCTTGTTTACTCTTACCTTTAGATAGTAATGCATTTTTACCTACACTCTTAATTCTATATTTTCCATGAATTTTATACTCAATTGATGTAACTATAGTATGATAACTTTCAACTCCAACCTTAAAAGTAATCTTGTCTCCAACTTCAAAAGCTGGATTACTTACGACTACACTATCTAATGGAGTATAATCAAATGTAGCTACCTCTTCTAAAATTGCTTTACACATCCTTACTCGTTTTTCAGGAAGTCCTAACTGCATCAGAGGATTAACACCAATATTCATAGTTAAAGCATTGTCATTTTCTTTTGAATAATACTCTGATATTTTTGTTTTAAGATTTGTACTTTGTACTGCAGTATATCTAGTTGTAAAATCTGAAATACTTAATTCATACCTATCTATTTCTTTTATTTCATAATTTGAGTTCGTATTAAATCTTTTTAATATTAACTTCCCAAAACGATCTATAGTCGCAAAACTTGCAGTAGTTGCACTAATATAGTGAATTAAATCACGATACGTTTCTATATCATGCTCGGCATAAATCCCAACTCTTTCTACTCCATTTGGTAATTTTTCAATTTCTTCTTTGCTTATTCCAAGTTCTACACTGCACTTCTTACAAGAGAATTCTAGAAGTTCATAAATAGTCCCAGATGTTTCTTTAAAACTCAGAGTTTTATTAAACTTAACCATAAAGTCATAACCTTTAATTTCAACAAATTTCTTCGTTCTATTAGCTTCAGTTGTTTCAAATATTCCAAGTGGTATTTTTTCAATTTCATTATTTTCCAAGACTAAGTTGAAATATAGTTTTATAATGCTTCCGTCTAATGTTATTTCTCTTAGTTCATCAAGTTTCAAGGTAATACCCATCTCCGCAGCGTAAACAGAACCTAGTTCTATTTCATTACTTCCTGAACATGAATTACTTATATAGCAACTATCTTTAAGGATGTGTTTATCATCAAATTTTATTATTTTTCCAGTTTTTAATACTACCTCTCCTGTCCAAAAATACTTTCTACTTTTATTTTTTATCGTTTTATTGAAGTTAACACTTGTCTGATACATCTAGTATTCCTCCAATTTAAAACTAACACCCCAAATTCCAAGACTACCGTTTTTATTTAAAAGACTAACCTTAAAATTTGTACAATAAGTATTTATTTCTTTTTCTTCTAATGAATAAGGATCGAAATATTTAACTGGTATTGTAGTTTGTTTTAACATTTTTGATAACTTTAAAAGATACCGGCTTGTTAGAGTTAGTTTCAAAGATATAGATATCACACTTTCCCTTACAATGTCTCTATGTGTTATTCCTGCTTCGGTAACTCCGCTACTACTACCTTCTATATCTCTAAACTCAAAGTCTATCTCATTAGGAGTTGGTATTGTTTCATTATTAATTTTTATATATGATTTTTTCATATTACCTTCCTCCTGATTTTATAATTTGTCTGTTTTGTGCATTTATTATTATTTCATCAAGTAATGTTGCACCTAAGTAAACTGGGATAACTATATCACCAGTTGTCTCGTGTGGTATATTTATAGCTTGAATTAATTTGTTTAAATCATCACTACTTATACCTGATGTTGCATTCACTCTTGGAAGTGTGAATCCTTTTAAAGCTGGATTTATCACCAAATCATTTGATAACTTAGATACCGAGTTTTTCAAAAGACTTCTACTACTATCTAAACCTTTAGACAATCCTTTTATAAAGTCTGGCATCCAATCCTCATAATCTGTAAGTGGCCCTACTTCTGGCACACTAAAGTGTAGATAACTCCAAATGGTATCAGCTACTCCTTTTACTGCGTCTACTACTGCACTAATTTTATTTTTTATACCTTGTACTAACCCTGAAATTAAATCACTCCCCCAAGAATAAGCTGAGTTTACAAGATTAGAAATTGTTGAATAAATATTATTCCAGATATTTGAAACTGTGTTAAAAATAGCATCTAAAATATTACTTATAACATTCTTTATATTATTCCAAGAGGTGCTTATAAAATCACTAATTGCTTGTACTATCGTATTTATAGAATTACTAATATTTTGCCATATAGTAGATAAGAAATCTTTTATACTATTCCAAATTGTACTTGTAGTTTGGAATACAAAATCCCAGTAACTTGTAATGATATTTTTTATTACATCAAGAACTGTTTGGAAAATTGTTTTTATTACTTCCCAAGTTGTTGATAAGAAATTTTTTATACTCTCCCACGCGGTTGTGAAGATAGTTTGAATAGCCGTAAAGGTAGTTGTAAAATATGTTTTGATATTCTCCCAAACTGTAGTCACTACTAAGGTTATACTTTGCCAAAGTTCTGTAAAATAAGTTTTAACACCCTCCCAAGCAGTTGTAAATATAAGACTAATAGCTGTGAGTGTTGTTGAAAAATAATTTTTAATAACTTCCCACACAACGGTTATAGTAGTACTAATAGCCGTCCATGTTTCTGAAAAGTAAGTTTTTATCCCTTCCCAAAGATTTATAAAAAAGTCTTTTATTTCACTCCAATGATCTTTTAAATAACTACCTATAGATATCAATGTTACAACCGCAGCTATTATAGCGAGCATTTGTACTATCGCACCAGATAAACCAGCCATTACACCACTCATCGCACTAAAAGCACCAGAAATTGTTGCAACACCCGTTATTAAATTTCCTATAGAACCAATGACTGTACCGATTATTACTAAAAGTGGACCTATCGTAGCTACTATAAGCCCAATTATTACGACTATCTGTTTAGCTGTTGGACTTAAACTATTCAACCAAGTTGCTATACCTCCAAAAACTGTAGCGATCCCTTGTAAAATTGGACCTAAAACATCAGAAATTGTTTCTCCTAAACTACCTAATGCTAGCTTAGCGTTATTACTAGCTACTTTAAATTTATCTATACCATCCTCTGTTCCTTCAAATGTTTTGTCTACAACATCCTCGTACTCAGACATACTTTTTGATAAATCATCTATAGAAAATCTACCTTCTCTTATAGCCCTAGTCATCTCTGCAGCACCTTTAGTTCCGAAAATCTTAGTCGCAATCGTTAGTGCTTCAGTTTCACTCCCTGCATTTTTTATCGATTCAATTGTTTTCTTAAGGGCTTCATCCATATAGAAAGTCCATCTTTAGTGTAGGCTGCGACTGCCTTTCTAAAACCTCTTAACGCTTGATCTGCATTTACACCATTTGCTTCAAATTGTGCAAGTAAGTTAATACTCTGACCTAGATTTAACCCCATTTCTTTTAGGATTGCTCCATGTTGCTGAACTCCGTTCATAAGAGTATCAACACTTATTCCTGTATCTTGTGCTTTTTGTGTTATTAATCCTAACACATTGGCAGTTTCCTTAGCGTCAATACCCCACTGAAGCATTATTTTATTTGTCATTCCTATAGCGGTATTTAGGTCTGTTTCATTTATCTCTGCGAACTTAAGAAATAAAGTAGATAGTTCTTGAAGCTCATCACCAGTGACTTTAAACCTAGTGTTAACCTCTCCCACCGCAACACCTACATCACTCATACTAACAGGTAAACTTTTAAAAATATTATCCGCAACATTTTTTAACCCCTCAAAACTTTCTCCAGTTGCTCCAGTTTTTTTGATAATCGTATCATATCCTTCATCAATTTCACGAAAGGCTAATGTTGCTGCAGCTCCAACTGCTACAATTGGTGCTGTCACATTTTTTGATAGATTTGTGCCTACTGAAGATATCTTCTCTCCAGTCTCTTTGAATTTACCTCCAACTTCTTTAAGTGTAGCTTGCATCGAACTATTAGTGTGTTTTAATTTTTCTGTGAATTTATCTAGTTCTTGTTCAGTCGCAATAATTTCTCTTTTTAATGCGTCAAATTGCTTTTCTGAAATATCTCCATTTGCGAGTGCAGTTTTAGCTTGTTCCTCAGCGAGCCTTAATGTTTCTAGTTTTTTCTTATTTTCTTCTATGGCTGTATTTAAGAGTTCTTGTTTTTGAGTAAGTAATTCGGTATTATGTGGATCAAGTTTCAATAGTCTTTCAACATCTTTAAGTTCTCTTTGAGTTTGCTTAATCTTACCTTCAACTTCACTTAATGCTTGTTTTAATTTAAGAGTATCTCCTCCGATTTCTACAGTAATACCTGCTATTCTACTTGCCATACAATCACCTCCTAAAAATTATCCATATCTTCTTGTGTCGCTATTACTTTATAGTTATAACTATCATTTTTTTTTCAATGTACATATCATTTACTAACCCTATTGTTAACTCAGATAAATCATTCATTGAAAGTCCTAATTCAACTGAACGCAGTAAAAAAAGAGCGGTATTTAACGTCCGCTCAGTTTCTTTTGCTTTTTTTTAGATGTACTCATATTTTTAACATTTATACCCCATAATTTTATTAAGTCTGGTAGAAGTTTATATACAGATAAAGTATCAAACTGTTCTAACCATTCACCTACATCATTTGAGATTTTATCATCTGCATGGTAAGCCATAATATATGCGATATTTTCAAATATTTCTAAACTCTCAATATCGATATTTCCTTTATTCTTATTAATCTTATCTAATATAAGCAAATCTTTATAAATATCACGACTAAACTTCATTCTGTAAAGTCTAGGTATCGCTGCTGACGCTTTAAATGTTACAACTTTTCCATCTACATTTATATCTTTAATAACTCCCATTACATTTCTCCTTCATGTGTTGGCATATACACTGTTTGATACCAATTCTTATATGTTTCTTCTGTTGTCTCTTTACCAGTTTTACTCTTCACAAGTCCTTATTTGATAGGTCTTGCTTTTATTGAAAGTGTTTCTGTTTGTACTTCTCTTGATTCCTCATTTGTTTGACCTTCAATTTTTGGGCGACCTGCTGAACAATTATAAAGTACATGACGTATTTTTTTCTGATCTCCATCAAATTCAAAAAGTAGTGCAAAGTTCTTTGTTTCTGATCCTGAATCTTCAACTAGAACTTTATTCTTATCTTCTTTTTCTTGAAGAATATCCTTTCTGAAACTTTCTGGAATCATTGCAATCTCAAGATCACCGTCATATCCCATATTGTTATTGATTGTGTAATATGATCCTCCATCTGCATAGAAACTTTCTGGTTCTCCATTAGGTTCTAAACTAATTTTTACAGCACCTGGAATTGGTACTGGTTTTTCATAAGTTGTTGTATCACCTTCAGTTAATTTTGCATAGTGAACATGAGACAAATTAAATTTTACTTTATTTTCCATACTTAAACCTCCATTTTATAAATTGTTTCATACATTTCTTCACTCGGTATCCATACCTCGTCTTTTGTATAGATTAAAGAATAAGTTTGTAAAAGATCTTCTATCTTTTTTTCTAATTTAAAATCTTTTTTCTCTGTATATATTTCTATAATTAAATTTTTTACACTATAATATAATTTTCCATCTGCTTTAAAAGTATTTTCACCGTCATAATAATATATAAGAAATGGTAATCTTGGAGCACTTCCTTCTTTAAAATGACTATAAACAAATGGAATTTCTAGCTTATATAACATTTCACATACTTCATTTTTATTCACGATAAATCCCTCTTTATTCTTTCTAATACTTTTTCGCTAATATCTCTTGTTGCTGGCTCTATATGTGGAATTGCTTTAGTACGCCCTCCATTTTTCTTCGCATGTCCAAATTCAAGTAAATGTGCTAATTGATATCTATTTTTTGAATGAACTACTGTTTGTATAGAGTGTGCTGTTTCTCTTTCTTTTGTCACTTTCCAACTTTTTTCGTAATCTCCACTTTTTTTAGGTGATCCTTCTTTTATTTTATCTCTAACTTCATTACTCACTTCAACTACTGCACCTTTTAAACTTTCCTCAGTTAGCTTAGAATATTCCTTTAAGCCTTTTGTTATCTCCGCAGCAAGTGAATCAATAGTTGTCCTCTTAGTCATAGCTATTAACTCCCTTAACTCTTAAAAACTTTTTATCTTTACTGAACACATCTACTTCTAATATGTCAAAAAACTTATTGTTATACTTTATTCTATATTCTAACGTATTAAGTTCTTTTAATTCCAACATTTTTCTAACTACAAAAGAGATTACTTCTGAACTCCTATTAACACTATGTCTTTCTACCTCACTTGAAGTTACCAATTTTAAATTAGACCAACAAGTAAAAAAATCACTCCATGTTTCTAATTGTTGATGCAATTCATCAAATTCTAAAACTACCTTTTGAAAAGTAATTCTAGTATCCAGTTCTACAATATCCATCTTAAAACTCCTCTTTTCTATGATTAAATAATAACGCTCTAAGTATTAGTGTTAATTCTCTAAAATCAGCATTTTCCCTATGTTCATAAAGATAAGCAACAGTATATAATATCGGTATTTTAAATTCATCAAAATCATGCTCATCACCTAACTCTGAAAAACTACTCACCCTTAGTATTCCTAAACATAATTTTTTAGCTGTAAACAAAAGTGATGAGATTAACTCATCATCTTCTGTTGTATCAACTCTCAAATAGTTTTTAACTTGTTCAAGTTTTAGTTCCATAGTTTATATTATCCTTTGATTGGTAATATCTGAACTGCTTCTGGTAATACTAGCTTACCATCAACTCTTTCTTTAGCTACAAATCCAATCATACCATTACCCGCGAATAATTCTTGGAGTTCCTTAAATGAACGAGCACCTCTATCACCTATGTTATAATAGCTAAAATCACCAAAAGCAATTTTATTTTCTGGTGCAAAAGCTGAAGTATACACTGGGTATCCTGCTAATTTATCAGGTTCTCCTAATTGGTATGATGGTTGCCAAATATATGCACCATTGTTATCTTTTAGTTTTCTGATATTAGCTATTATTTTATCATTTGTAATAAAAACTGCATTTTTTCGGTATGGACGCTTTAAAGCATGAACTAAGTTTATTACATCATCTGCTTTAATCGTAGATACTTTATCTAAATAGGTTCCACCATTTGTTTTTAAAGTCTGAGATAATTTTCTAATAATATTTTCTTCTTCTAACGTATCAACTAATCTACTATCATACTCATCTGGAACTAAATATCCTCCATCAGTATCTACTTTTTCTTGTAGGATATTTTCAATTTGTCTAAAATTAGATCGTAGTGCTTTTATCATTGCTTTTTTGTGTTGAAGATTTTTTTTGATTTTATCTTCTTTGTCAGACACCATTGGTTTTGAGATTAACGGATCATTTACTGGTTTTGATAATTCTCTTTCCATATTTTCCATCTCTTGAAGTCTCTCTATTTCAAAAGTAAAGTTTTTAACTTTTTCTTCCATCTTGTTGTAAGTTTCAACATCTTCTTTTGATAATAGCCCATCACTATCTTTTTTACTCTCAACAAAGGCTTTTGCACCTTCCCATGCTTTAGCGCGTTTTTCAATTAATTCTTGTATTTTTTTATTCATAATTCTTACCTCCAGTTTTTTATTAAATCTAATCTATTTATTAACGAATCAGCTTCTATTTTTTCTTCGTTTACGTTTTTAAAAGTTTCTTTGATTTTATTCATCATTGAATTTTGAACTGTTGCTTCTTGATAAAGCATACTAACATTTGGAATCTCAATATCCTGAATCTCATCTCGTTTTAAGATAGAATCAGCAAAACCAAGTTCAACTGCTTTTCTTGCATCCATCCATGTTTCATTATCCATAAGTTTTGATATTTTGTTTCGTGATAATCCCGTTTTTATTTCATAAGCATTAATTATTGATTCTTTAACCTCACTTAACATATCTATAGCTCTTTGCATTTCGCTTGTACTACCATATGCAATTGTCATAGGGTTATGAATCATAAGCATTGAAACAGGACTCATAATAACTTCTGTTCCTGCCATAGCAACTACACTCGCAGCACTAGCTGCTATCCCATCAATTTTCACCTTAACATTTCCTTTGTGTTCCATTAAGAGATTATAAATTTGTGCGGCTGCAATACAGTCTCCACCAGGTGAATTTATCCATACAGTAATATCTCCACTATGTTTAATTAGTTCTTCTTTAAAAATCTGTGGAGTAACCTCATCATCAAACCACGATTCTTCAGCTATTGTTCCATTTAAAAATAATATGTTCTCTGGTGGTTTATCATTATTATTTTGTACTGTCTTCCAATTCCAAAATTTTTTCATCTGTGTTTTCCTCCTTATAATCTGTTAATCTCTCTGCATAAGAACCAGCCTTTTTAAGTGGTAACATGTTACCATTGACTAGATATAAGTTTCCTCCTTCCTCATCTGATATCAAATCTAAGTTTTCTAAACTCCTTATATCATTAGCACTCATCCAACCATTCTGACGTGCTGTTGCATATCCATTCATCCTACTTTGATAATCTCCTCTAAGTAGTCCATCAACATTGAATTTTATATAATATTTTTTCTTTTCATCACTTTTAAGTAATCTCCTAGTCATAGCTTGTTCAAAACGTTTCACCCAAGGATCTAGCGTATATTTAACAAACTCAAGAGATTGTTGTTCAATATTAGAAAAACTAGACTTTTCAAGATCACCTACCATGTGTGGAGGAACTCTGAAAATTCTAGCTATCTCATTTATTTGAAATTTTCTTGTTTCTAAAAACTGTGCTTCATTTGGTGCTATTGAAATAGGAGTATATTTCATACCTTCTTCAAGTATCGCAACTTTATGGTTATTCTTACCTGAAAATCCTCTAGTCCAACTTTTCCTTAAAATCTCTGCATTTTTTACTGTACCAGGATGTTCTAATATTCCACTTGGTGTCGCTCCATTAGAAAAAAATTTCGCCCCGTATTCTTCAGCTGCAATAGCCATACCAATTGCATTTTTAGCCATAGCTATTGGTGAGTAACCTACTAAGCCATCAAATCCTAATCCTGGTATGTGTAATACGTCTTGTGTGGTTAATTTTACTTTTCCATCATTTGTTGTATATTCATAAAAAATTGTATTATTTTCATCTCTATCAACTTTCATTTTATCTGGCATTAGTGGGTAAAGTCCTAAAACATCACCTTTCCCATTACGAATAATTTGAGCATATGCATTCCCCCATAATAATAAATGTGTCATTAATGTTTCTCTAAATATAAAACTTGTCATCTCATTGTTAGGTTCGTTATGGAGTAAGTTATATAAATAGTGGTTGGTTGCTTTTTTACTTCCTAAATCTGTTATTTCGTATATATGTAGTGGTAAACTAGCGAGGGTTTCTGATAATATTCTCACACATGAATATACAGCTGTCATCTGCATTGCACTTCTTTCTGTTACTCTATTTCCACTAGAACTTCCACCCATAAAAAAACTATAGGAACTTCCATTTAATCTATTTTTAGGATTATCTCTAGATTTAAATAATTTCATAAAATAATTCATACATACCTCCTAAATTTGAATACTAAAAAAGCACCTCTAATGAGATGCTTAATGCTGACCTTATGATATTATACTACTTTTTACTTAAAGTTTCGTTGAAAATCTTTTCAAATTCTTTGTCAGTTAGTTTATCGTTATTCTTACATATATATTTCCCAACAAAACCACTTTGTCTATCATACTCTTGTTCGCTAATAGTTAAGAAAAATTCTTGATGAAATTTTTTTATTAATTCATCACATTCATTTTTGTTGAATTTCAAATATAATAATAAAACATTTCGAATAGAAGGTAGCCATGCAGTATTAAATCTTCTAAAAATAAATATAGGTTTTACTTCTCCTTTTCCTTCTTCCTTATCTTTCTTCTCTAAATATTTGACAATACGCCAAATAATTATCCTTGCACTTAACATACCAACCTTTGTATTTGATGAAACGATATGATTTGTAAAACTAGATTTCTTACTTTTCGTAAAACCTGGATTCTTACTTCTAAAAGGAAAAGCTTCAAGATTAACAATTAACTTAGACATATCCTTTAACTTTTCCCACTCTTCATCATTCAAATTACTTATAAATTTTTGTACAGGTATTTGCTTTTTCTCTAAGTAATTAAAACAAACATGCGAAAAATAATGTGATAAGTAATATGCGTCTTCTTTTGAACAAGTACTCTTTATCTTTTCTAATTCTTGATATAGAATGCTACTTTCGGTTTCGATATTTATAATATGATCTTTTATATATTTTTTTAAATATTCTTCTTTTTCTCCAAGAATATTTAACGAACTATCTTCACTATTAATTTCTTTTGCTTCATTAAAATAGGAATATGCACCTACCTCTCTTTTTTTATCCTTTAGTGGAATATTTGGATTTACTAAACATAAAAATAATGTTACTATATCAATATTACCTCGAACATGATTTGGTATACCATAGTGAAGATTTTTATATTGATTAGACTCTAATTCACACAATCCTTCCTATATATTTAACCATGAAAAGTCTCGATAATCATTTTCTAGGTCATCTATGAACTTCAAAGACAAGTCTTTCACTTTTTCTGAAGTCCATGGGTTATACTCTTCTATTTTCAATAATTCATCAAAATCTTTAATTTCTCCGACATTTTCTTTATACTTAGAAATTAGTTTATTAAAAGACATAATCTTTCCTCCAAATTAATTTTATATAAAATATAACATAAAACTAAAACTAAATAAATAACAAGCCTCTGTCATTATAAACACTTTCTGTATTTTGATTTCCACATCTTATCGCACGATCCAATGCCATAATAGTCGCAATCGCACCGTCAATCTTTTCTGTTGATTTTTCCTTATCTGCTTTGATATTTCCTGCTGGGTCTGTTCGAATAAAAATGTTATCCATATTCCATCTTAAAACAGGATTCCCCCCATGAGCTATCTTTTGTTCAAGTGTGAGCTTCATCAATTCTTTAGTGGGTGGGCTCATATCTTTAAATCCCTGTCCAAAAGGTACAACGGTAAATCCCATACTCTCTAAATTCTGTACCATTTGAACGGCTCCCCAGCGATCAAAGGCAATTTCTTTAATGTTAAATATTTGACCTAATCGTTCAATAAATTTTTCAATATGACCGTAATGCACGACATTCCCTTCTGTCGTTTCAACATACCCCTGTTTCTCCCATAAATCATACGGCACATGATCACGTCTAACTCTTAACGGAATGGTATCTTCGGGTAACCAAAAGTATGGTAGTATCACATATTTATCGTCTTCATCTTCTGGTGGAAAGACTAATACAAACGCAGTCAAGTCAGTTGTAGAAGATAAGTCTAAGCCTCCATAACACACTCGTCCTTCAAGGTCTGCTTCATTGACGTTAAACGCACACGCATCCCACTTTTCAATCGGCATCCAACGGACTGCTTGTTTTACCCATTGATTGAGTCTTAATTGTCTAAAGGCATTCTCTTCTCCTGGATTTTGTTTAGCCGATTCACAAGCCATTTTGACTTTTTCAATGGGTACAGTAACTCCTAATGATGGATTGGCTTTATGCCACACCTTTGGATCTGTCCAATCATCACTCTCGTCTGCCCCATAAATGACAGGATAAAAAGTAGGGTCGACTTTCCGTCCGTCTAAGATGTCCTTTGCTTTTTGATGCGTTTCAAAACAAATCGAATGGGTATCTGTACCAGCTGTGGTAATCAAAAAATACAAAGGTTGCGTCCGTGCATCTCCACTCCCTTTGGTCATGACGTCAAAGAGTTTTCTGTTGGGCTGTGTATGCAATTCATCAAACACCACACCGTGGATATTAAAACCATGCTTGGAGTAAGCCTCAGCTGATAAGACTTGATAAAAACTGTTGGTTGGTAAATACACAAGTCGTTTTTGTGAGGCTAAAATCTTCACACGTTTATTTAAAGCAGGACACATTCGTACCATATCTGCTGCTACTTCAAAGACAATACTTGCTTGTTGTCGGTCTGCTGCACAACCATAGACTTCTGCACGTTCCTCAAAGTCCCCACAACAAAGTAATAATGCAACAGCAGCCGCTAACTCACTCTTACCCATCTTTTTAGGGATTTCAATGTAGGCCGTGTTAAACTGTCGATACCCATCTGGTTTAACAATGCCAAACAAGTCACGGATAATTTGTTCTTGCCATTGAAGAAGTTTGAATGGCTTCCCTGCCCATGTGCCTTTAGTATGCGATAGACATTCAATAAAATTGACGGCATAGTCAGCAAACTCTTTATTATAGGTTGATGTCTTTAATTTAAACGGACTTGGTTTATAGGTCATGTTCTGTCCTCCCAACAAAAAAGGAGCCAATGCTCCTAAATCAATTCATCTAAAAGTTGATATTCTTTTTCTAGCTGTTCTAATTCTTGTGTGATACATTGCCATCTAAATCCATTTTTACAACAGTCTCGTTTGTTTTTTAAACGATTCAGTTCCTTTTGTCTTTCTTCTAAAATCTCTCTTGCTGAAAATGGGTCAGTTTGTATCATGTTAAAATGTTTTTCAAATCTTGTCATGTTACTTTCCTCGCTTTCATGTCTTTACACGATATATCACTCTAAAACAACTATTTATCAAGTGATTTTTTCACTATTTAGAATGATTTTACGACATTCTTTTTCATCTTCTTCAATAAAAGTGACAAACTTGTATAAACCCCTATCCGATCCGTTTTTCTTAAGTTCTTGCTTGTTGAATGGCTTTATAAGCCTTGTTTATCACTTGACTTAGGGTTTCTGCTTCGCAAAAACGATCAAATGCTTCATCACTTAGTTGCCCTTTTGATAAATCCCATAAGGCTTCATGTGCTTGCTTGGCACACGTCCTTGCCGTTTGGGCAATCTCTAAAAATTGAATCGCATTGCCTACGTTTCCTTTTTGTGCTTGTTGAGTAGCTAAATCTGCATATTTTTTACAGGCTTTTATTTCTGTTTTTAATCCGTTGAGTGCTTCTTGTGTATGTCTGTACATGGTGTTTTCTCCTTTTGTTTTGTTACACTATATATCACTCTAAACGCTATGAATATCAAGTCTTATGTTGATTATTTCTCATAATGATTCAATTTTTTTAATCATCAAGTTTCATACAACAATCTTCACCCAATACGACACTCAATCGACTACCATTATCCCAATAAACCATAATAGAGCCAATATCATCTACTCCTAACACAGTCCCTTTTGTACCAATAGGTGGTGCTTGTTTGTCATCCATTTTAACAAGTTTCACTCGAGTACCGTTTTGGTACTCCAATCTTAATTTCTCAATGTTATTTTTCATTTTTTCCATCTGCTTTTCCCAACTCATAGACTTCTTTTAAAAGTTTCTCTAAACTCATCACATAAACATCCAAAAAGTCATCGTTATCTCGCATTCTAGGTACTAAATCGCCTCTACCTTCTAAAGAAAAAATATGCTTTTCTGCAACCTCGTATAATTTTTCGTTTAATGCTTGTGTCATCAGAATTAACCTCCTGTATTTTCGTTACACTATATATCACTCTAAACCGATTATTTATCAAGTCATTTGTTCGCTATTTCGAAGATTTTTTTCATCAGATAAACGACACATGGAAGGGCGACACCGTTTCCCCACATTTTATACTGAGCCGTATCCGAATATGGATTGGATAGCCATTTTTTAATTTGTTTATCAGACTTCGATTTGCTTTTGCCATTGATGAGTCGATGTTCTTCAAAGACAGCTCTCCAAAGCCGTATATTTTTTTCACTAGGTTCTAGAACCGCTAAATCCTTACACCAGTCATCTGGAAAGCCTTGTAATCGACCACACTCTAATGGTGTTAATCTACGAACCTTTAAGTTTCTTTCCATGACGGTTGGTGGATCTTTATAATCACTTGCCACAAGCGTCCCAACTTCATTCACATTAGCGATTGTATGGTGTGAGTTTTTACTGGTGGAATACACCACAGCTAATCCACCTTGATTTCTGTCTAGATTGTTGCCTCCAGTATCAATCGTTCTTGAGGTATCTGTTTCGTAAATAGTCGCCCTGACATTGCGTGTGTTTTCGCTTGTCAAACGAATGTCGTAAGTTTTGGCATCCACTACCAATGGTTGATTATTGTCCCCTAAACCAAGGTTTGCCCCCAATGTTGGGGATACGTCAAGTGGTCCATTAAATCGACTATCTTGTCCGTGATTTTCAAACACATACGGGGCTCGATTCCCTTTGGCACGAAGTGTGGCTGTGAAATCTTCGGTCACGTCCATACGCTCTCCACCTTGGTCGTTTAAGCACAACGTAGTGCGTCTTCCAATTCTTTTGGTAGTTGTTTTCCTCTCATCTGAGCTCGTTTCAATATTCCTTGGCACGCTTTTTTCGTCAAATAATATTTCACTGGCACTTCTGCCATTAAAATCTGCGACAAGAAAGATTCTTTTGCGTCTTTGGGGGACTCCAAAATACCGAGCGTCCAACACTCGCCATGCAAGAGAGAATGCTCCACCCATGATGTCGCCACTGTTTTCCCATTTTGAAGGTCTAGGGATAGATGTCTGTATGTCTTTGATGTGGCAGATGGCTTCAAGGACACATCTGAAATCTTCTCCTTTGTTGCTTGAGAAGGCACCTGGGACATTTTCCCAGATGATAAATCGTGGATAGTTACCATTTGTTTCCTTCCTCATTTCTTTAATTACTCGAATCGCTTCATAAAAAAGGTTAGACCGTTTACCGTCCAACCCTTGTCTTTTGCCTGCTATAGATAAATCTTGACAAGGACTACCAAAAGTAATGATATCTACTGGTGGTATTCTTTTGCCGTTGATATGTTGAATATTGCCTAATTGTTTGACTTCTGGGAAATTCTTCCTAGTGACAAGCACAGGAAACGGTTCGACTTCTGAATTCCAAATCGGTGTAATACCAGACAATTTTGAAGCGAGTTCAAAACCTCCTGACCCTGAAAACAAACTTCCCATTGTTAGCTTACGCATTTTCATCACCTACTAAATCATCGTATGATACTTTCTTATTATCACGGACGACATACACATCATCCGACTTTCCGACTTGTTCGATATATCGTTTTACAATCACATCACAAAATTTTTCATCAAGTTCAATGGAATAACAGATTCTACCCAGTTGATCACTCGCCAGTAAAGTAGAGCCACTACCACCAAACATATCTAACACGACACTATTGGTCATACTTGAATTTTTAATCGGATAAGCCATCAACTCGATGGGTTTCATCGTTGGATGATCTGCATTTTTCTTTGGTTTATCAAACTCCCAAATCGTGGATTCTTTTCTACCGGTATACCATTGATGTTTACCTTTTTGTTTCCAACCAAACAAAATGGGTTCATGTTGCCACTGATAAGGGCTTCGCCCCAAAACAAGTGACTGTTTTTTCCAAATACACGTCCCTGATAAATAAAATCCTGCATCTTTAAATGCTTTTCTGAAATTGTAGCCTTCCGTATTCGCATGGAACACATAGATACTTGCATCTTGTGCCATGACCTTTTCAGCTTGCGTAAAAGCATCACACAAGAACTGATAAAACGCTCCATCTTCCATATCATCGTTTTTAATTTTTCCTGCACTACCTTCATAGTTCACATTATAAGGCGGATCAGTTACCACTAGATTGACTTTAGTATCTCCGAGTAACTTTTTATAAGTTTCTTCTTTGGTAGAATCACCACAAATTAACATATGTTTGCCTAAATGCCAAATGTCACCGAATTGTGTGATCGTTGGTTTCGTTAACTCGTCATTGACATCAAAGTCATATTCTTGAGTCTCTTTGTCATCATCAAACAGTTTGGATAATTCTTTATCATCAAATCCAAGTAAGTCTAAATCAAAGTCTAACCCTTGTAATTCTGATAACTCAATGGTTAATAGGTCATTATCCCACCCAGCGTTAAGTGCTAGTTTATTATCTGCGATAATATAGGCTTTCTTTTGTGCTTCCGTTAGATGTTCCTCTTTTATACATGGTATCTTTTCAAGACCTAACTTTTGTGCGGCATAATAACGACCGTGTCCACAGAGAATTGTGTGATCACGTGATACAATAATTGGATTAAGAAACCCAAACTCTTTTATGCTGGAAGCAATTTGTGCAATTTGAGTATCTGAATGCGTCCTTGCATTGTTCGCATAAGGGATAAGGTCATGAATATTAGCTAAATAATAGGTTGCTTCTTTGTTCATATCACACCTCTAAAAAAGACCCCATTCGGCTAGTTTTTCAAAACCGCCAACGGAGTCTACATATTCTTTTGCGATGTTGACAATATCCTCATACGGTATACCGTCAATCGTTTCATCGCCAATAGCACAAGAGAACAACACAGATTCATTTACCTGTTGTGCTCTTAAAAAAGCATAAATATTGACCGATACATCTGCTTTCGATAAATCTTTACCATGTAAACCACCACCTGTTATTGAATCTGCCATATCACTGCCTAGCTTACGGTTAGTAGCACCAGTGTCTACATCCGTACCACCAGTCCAATCACCTAACGGATTGATGATGGCATTTGGAAATTGACTTTGTAAAAACTGCGTATAGGCATTACTTTGACAGATGATTAGTTTCTCTTTGTCTAAAATATACTTGCCGTGAAATGGGTATTGTCTATAAATGTTTCGTGCAATATCTGATAGTCGTCTCTGTTCATCTGTGAGTGGAACACCTTTAAAGATACCATTATCACCACATCGCATTTTCTCTTTTTGATTATTTGCCAAATGTTCATCTTGTTTTTCAATTGTGATATCACACGATATCTTACCAGCAATGCGTTCAATAATTGGGATAATCTCTTTTTTCTTTAGAGTGACTGTGGTTTCAATAATGACATGACACTTACCATGTCCAATCAATACCTCAATTGCAATCTTTGGTTCATCTTCCTTTGTATAGGCTAAGTCCACAATTGCCCCTGCAATGCGATCAGCAATCTTGTCTGGGTGTTGTGGGTTTACTTTTTCAATCATATTTATAATCCTTTCCTAGAACGTAGTAAACGCTCCATCATATCATTTTGAGGTGTAATATCATCAAATTCTGTAGAACAGTTTTCTTTAACAATTTGAAAGATTTCATTCCATAGCCGTACTGCTTGATTCATATAGTTAATGCCAATATTAATAAATGGAGACGGAATCGGTTTGCCTGTTGTTGGATGTTTCGATAAAAAACCTAGTTTACTTGTCATCTCTTCACATTGAATCCATCTAGCACTACTCATGGCATATCTTTCAAGAAATGGGATCGGAACTTTCCTGCCAACTCCGATTTCATGAAGCCATTTCCAGGTTTCTTCAAAAATTTCTTTTGCTTGAAGACTTGTACCATCTTTTTGTATTGTGGATAAAAACTCATGCGGCTCTGGCATGCTGACTCCTTCAATTTCAGGAATATCTAATATTTCTAGTTTTCTCCCACTAGGATTTCCTTCTTTATATTTTTCAATTGTGGCTTTTTTCTTTCTTCCTGCACCGATTCTTTTACCACCACGTCCTCCGATATTGTTTGATTTTGTCGGCATTTCTATCACCTCACTTTATTTTATTTTTGATTTTTCCCTATTACCCTTTTGATTTCGCTATTTTTGTGCGTGATGGGAGGCACCCGTTGTTGGATCGGATCATTTTTAGAGATTTAACTCCCCCCTACCCTTTCATCAGTCACCACATCGGTTTACAATGTGTTGTTTTTGTAGTATAATTATACTTGATTAAAGGAGGTATTAATTATGGCTACAAGTCCAACTCAAATTAGAATCGATTCGACTGTTAAAGAAGATGCCAACGCATTATTTTCGAGACTTGGCTTAGATATGTCTAGTGCAGTGAATATGTTCTTACGTCAATGCGTTCTACGTGGAGGTTTACCTTTTACAGTAGAACTTCCAAAGTATAATCAAGAAACGTTAGATGCTATGGAAGAAGCAAGAAAAATTTCTAAAGACCCAAATGTACCAAGTTATTCATCTGTTAAAGATTTATTTAAAGCATTGGATGAAGAATAATGTATCATATCAAGTACACCAATAAATTCAAAAAAAGTTATAAACTAATGAAGAAACGAGGCTATGATCTTAGTTTATTAGAGGATGTCATCACAAAATTAAGTAAAGGCATTCCTCTCGAAGAAAAACATAGGAATCACATGTTAACAGGTAATTTTGCTGGATATCATGAATGTCATATCAAACCAGATTGGCTTTTAATTTATTTAATAGAAAATGATATTCTAACCTTAACTATGATCGATACAGGGTCGCATTCAGATTTATTTTAGTCACTCACTTGAGTGACTATTTTTTATTCCATCGACTTCCATTTCGTGCGTGAATTTTACTGTGACAAGACTGACAAAGCGAGATTAAATTAGTTGTATCATGTGTACCACCTTCAGCGAGTGGCTTGATATGATGAACTTCTTCTACACGTTTCATACGACCTTCTTTAAAACATCGTTCACAGTAAGGATGAGCTTTAACATAACTGGCACGTATCTTTCGCCAATTATGGCCGTAACGTTTTCTGACTACTGGATTACGGTCATACTGTTCGTATCGCTTATTCTCTTGTCGTTCATGTTCCATACAAAATCGTCCTTCCGTCAGCTTCGGACAACTTGGATATGAACACGGTCGCTTTGGTTTTCTCGGCATGACTTTCTCCTTTGGGGTATGAAAAAAGCCCTGTCGGATTTCTCCTTCAAGGCTTCTCTTTATTCTATTTTGACAAGTATATCATAACATAAAGACTACTAGTCTTTCAACGTCCACTCGAGTCCACTGAAGTCCGTTCGAGTCCGAAGTTATCATATGCCCTATAAAAACTCACTATGGCATCGTTATGAAGTTCAAAAACACGCGAACGACAGTAGTTAATCTTCTTGATGATATTATTCCACGGTTGTTCATGTATATAGCGTTCCAGTAATATCAACTGTTGCTCCTTGTTTTCCACTAACTGAATCACATGAAAGATGGTTGATTTCACTGATACAATTTCTTTTTCTAATTCTTTGACTTCATTTTCCAAATCCATCGCTTTGTTCAATGCATCTGCCATCGGCTCTCGCTTACGATTAGGACTTTTAGGAATATCTGAATACTTTGGAGATTGTAAGCCTTCTGCGATTTGTCGATAACTCATCGCAAGATTTTGTTTGATTTGTATCTCTTTCTCTATTTCCTTTACTCGATTTAGTATATTCACTGCACTCATGTCTTTTACCTCCTGTTACTTTGAGGTAAATTCTCGATAGAATTTCTACTCAATCTGTGCTTTCACGGCATTCATCAGTGCCGTTTGTATTTTATCTTTTCGTTTCAATGCCTTTAGGACATCTTCATCTATCGTGCCTTTAGTGATAATGTGTTGAATCACCACTGTTTGTGTTTGCCCTTGACGATAAAGCCGTGCGTTGGTTTGTTGGTACAACTCCAATGACCAAGTGAGTGAATACCAAATCAAAGTAGAGCCGCCTTGTTGTAAATTCAAACCATGCCCTGCACTTGCTGGGTGGACGAGTGCTACTGGAATGTTCCCTTTATTCCACTCAGCTATATCTTCGCTTGTTTTGATTTCTTTTACTTTGAATCTTTTTTCAATTCGTTCTTTATCTGATTTAAACCAATACGCCACTAGCACTGGCTTCCCATTTGCTCCTTCAATTAAGTCTTCCAGTGCATCTAATTTTTTATCATGGATTTCATAAAACTTTCCATCTTCATCATAAATACTACCACTCGCCATCTGTAGTAGTTTGTTGGATAGACTTGCAGCATTTACAGCATCAATTTCCCTATCACTTACTTGCATAACCATTTCTTTTCTAAACTCTTCGTACTTTGTTTTATCTTTATTGCTCAGCTCTACATTTACTTCATTCATGACTAAATCCGGCATCTTCAGATGGTCTTTGGCTTTCATTGAAATGGTAATATCTGAAATTTTTTCATAGATTCGTTCTTCAGCATTCTTTTGTGGCTTATAGCTATATACAATTGCACCATTTCGCTTATCGGGAACAAAGTATGTGCTGCGGTAGTGACTAATATATCGACCCAGTCTTTCTCCAAAATCAAGTATTCTAAACTCAGCCCACAAATCCATCAAACCATTACTGCTTGGTGTTCCTGTTAAACCAACTATGCGTTTAATGTACGGTCGAACCTTTAGTAAACTTTTCACTCGTTTACTTTGATATGATTTAAAAGAACTCAGTTCATCAATGACTACCATATCAAAATCGAACGTTACTCTACTTTTGTTCACTAACCAATCTATATTTTCACGATTAATGATATAAATATTTACTTTCTTGTTTAAAGACAACAAGCGTTCTTTCTCAGTTCCAACTACCACTGAGTAAGTTAGTCTATTTAAATGTTCCCATTTTTTGATTTCACTTGGCCATGTACTAATCGCTACTCTAAGCGGTGCTATAACTAAAACCTTACTCACTTCAAATCTATCGTATATAAGCTCATCAATAGCTGTTAGTGTTGTGACACTTTTGCCTAAACCCATTTCAAGTAGCAAAGCAGCTACCTTATTCTTCACAATGAATTCTTTAGCATATTCTTGATAACTATGTGGCACATATTTCATCAATTACACCTCCAGCTTGTTCTATCTCATCCATGAGCGAACAGTAAAAACCTAACTCCATCAATTGTTTCATTCTTCGTATTTGAAGTGGTCTTGGTTTCTTTCCTTTCTGCTTCACTTCTACAAAACCTATTTTCCCTGGTGGTAACAAAACTAACCTATCTGGAATACCACTCATACTCTGACTATTTAGCTTTAAACATAAACCACCTTTAGCTTTTACTTGTTTCACTAATTGTTGTTCTACTCTTTTTTCTAGCATTTCTTAATACCTCCACTTATATGGTTGCAGGTTGTAGAAAGTCTTATACTATACTTTTATATAGATTAAAAATTTTTATACTATAGAAAAAGTACTGTATATGACCTTCTATGACTTGCACCTTAGTTTAAAAACTCACTTTTCAAACGTAAGCCATAAATCAAAATACCTTGTTTAGTCTTTTTACGCTCGACTCCAATTGATTCCAATGCTGTGTAAAAATCAGAAGTACTTCGTGCATACTCCCCACTTCGTGCACAAAACGCACGATACTCACTATAAAACTCTCCTGATTTTTGAGTATAAGCCTTATCCATTTCACAACACTCTTCAATAAAATAACCTAACCAATCGTTATTTTTCTTATAGGTTTCAATAGATTCTTGCACGATTTGTGGTAAGGTTAGATGATAGTTTGCTTTAATTACTTTCTGAGCACCATCAATAACCCATTGAAGTATTACACTGCCACAGGTTTCATATAAATAATCAGCATAGTTATTAATATCTTGACTGCCTTCAATAGTCGCTAGAAACGGAATAACAATCAAACGTCGCCACGTCCCTTTATCGATTGCTCCAACTTTTGGTAGATGATTGGTATAAAGGACTAAGGTGTGCGTTGGTACATACTTGAATGGGTCTTTGTATTTTTTCTCCGCTGCAATTTCATCTGTTGAACACAGTTGCTTGATGTTAGATGTATTTAGTCGCATTCCTTCTTCTAATTCAGCGGCAATTAGTAGGCGTTTACCCTTTGCCTCAGCTAGTTCTGGTTTGACGTTTCGTCTAATTTGACTCGTTAAAATATCTGCCGAGATACTACCAGCGTAGGTTCCTAATATTCTTGAAATGACATTCCAAAAGGTGGACTTCCCATTTCGTCCTTCGCCATAAGAAATAATGAGTGCCTCTACATATACTTTGCCAATTGCAGCTAAACCTACAATCAGCTGAACATAATCAATTAAATCTTGGTCATTTACAAAAATAGTATTTAGTGTTTCTAGCCATATATGTTCATTTTCGTTTGATACACTTACACTTGTCTGTTTCGTAATAAAATTACTAGGATTATGTGCTTGCAAGCTACCGTTTTGCAAGTTAATTGTTCCTTTTGGAGTATTGAGTAGAAACTCATTTGTGTCTAAATCTACAGGTGCTATTTGTATCATCGGATGTACTTCTTTCAAAGCAGACCAAATATATTTGCTATCACGTCTTTTGATAGCATACTTTTCATAATTCAAAGCATTCTCGTATTTTTCATATGCACGTTTTTGTAGTTTATTAAATTGCTCTTTCGCTTTTTTAGCCCCTATTCCTATAATGAGTTTCATAGCACCAGTGTTCGTTAAATCTTTTAAACACTTTTCAATTTCAATCGTTGCCTCATCTAATTGTCGCTCGGTTAATTCTTGTGCGACTGCTTGGGCTAAAGGTTTAGACTCTTCCCAAAATCTTCCGTTATATACTAAATACTCTGTTGAAGGTGAGTAACGTAATTTATGTTTGTACTCACGAGCAAGAACCGTTGCTTGCCCAACATCCGAGTAGTCTGTGGGCATAAGTTGTAATTCTTGGTTATAGTGTTCTGGTTGAATGTAGTCTGCTTGACTGCTTATCTTATGACCAAACTTAATTGCACTGTTCCAAATCGTACGCAGTTCATCTTGTTCTAATGGTGGATTACACTTTTCTGCCTCTTTTAAGAACAATTGATAAGCAGTATCCGAATTGCCATATCGCTTGATAAGTTTTCCTGCGATATGACTCAGAGTAGCATTCCTTGAACCTTCTTCAATACTAGGTAGTTGTAACTCCATTTCTTCAAACACATCCACATCATCAAACAATAGTTCATCAATTGTTTTAGTCCCTTCAAACCAAACAATCTCATCCGTATTATGTCCAAAGATAAAACGTGCAGCGTCTAGTGCATTAGCATCAAAGAAAGAATACTTTGCTTGTACTTTTCGTTTGAAGTTCTCACATTCTTCAGTACTATTAAACGACTTATGTGGAAAATAAACATGGTGTCTTGGTCGTACTGATCTTCCATTTTTATCTTTCATATTATTTCTACTTGGAACTACTGCGTAACTCACACCGTCTAGTAAAAACTCATAATCTTCTGGATAAATCCAATCACTTGGATTGTCGCTATGCTCGTTATCACAGTCAAACACATCACAATCACTACTTATAAAGTTTTCCTTATTTCGATAATTGTTTTTAAACCTCGCACAAACATGGTCATGTAAAACGGCTTGTTTTAATTCTTCAGCATTACGTACTGTATGCAACGTTTGGTATACGCAGTTTTTCGCATTCCCACTATCATTAGATGAATAAATCGTCAGATTCATACGCTACCTCCAAAAAATCATTATTAAAATGTTTAATTGTTTGACGTCTTTGCATTGCGACTTGAATTTCTTTTTCCATACCTTCTGTAATGGTATCTCCTAACACCCATAACTCTTGACATTTACCTAAAAAGATAATATCCATGAACATCGCATCTTTTAGATGTTTTTTGTTGTCATCATCCATAAATGGAAACAGTAAGTGTGGAGTTAGTGGAATACAACCTTTTTGATAAGCTAATTCTGCCAATTTAACTGCATTTTTAATATTCCTTTCTACATTCCCACTAAATGGTGCGCAGATATAAATCAAAGGTTTAAACTCCGTCCCTTTTTCTTTCATTACTCGATTAATTGATTTTGACATTGTTTTGCTCCTCCCATTTTGTTTTGTACCACTCTAAGTGTCGTTTTCTATCTTCATAATTTGAAAAAGCAACAAGCAATCCTACATCCACTTTTTGTAAAACTTCAACAAGATTAATCTGTTCTTTTGTTAAATAAGGTCGAATACTTTTTCCTTTTTCAATTCCGTTAGCAAGTCTAAATTGTTTAGCTGACTGTCCTAAAGCTACTCTGTTAATCAAGTCACACTCATTACTGAAGTGGTATGGTTTTGGATTTATATGAATGAGTTTAATGTTTTCAGTTAAATGTGGAAATTCATATCTTGCAGACTGTAATGTCGAGATAAACTCTTCCATTTCATTGAATCGTTTAATGTACAACTCTTTAAACTTCATCGCCTTAATTCCAGTGTATCCCATCACAAGCATCGTGAACCCATCTCTAGTTAAGTAGTAACAAGGTCTTTTTTGATTTTGCTTATCTTTATAAGACCCCAGCGCAAAATTGCGCTCAGCAAATTCTTCACTTAGTCCAGAATTTACTTCAGTCATTTTTCTAATATCCCTCAGTACTTCTTTGTGGTTTTTCCCAAATGCCTCAGCCACAAACAAACTATCTACTCGTGCAATATCATGCTTGTCGGCAAAAATGCCAAATTCGTTTTTTGGTATTAGCTCTTTCATAGTAGCTACCTCCTATAGTTTTATCTTTTGAAAAGGTCTTATACCTCTCACATCTATAGGCAAAGAAATTTAGCTAAAATGAACCCCCTTAATAAAAAAATGTGAGAAAAAATTTCCCACATTAATCTTTTTTATAGAAATCACACACATATCCGTCTGCATTTAACATCAAACCTTTAGCCCAGTCAGGTACATGGTTCATAACTTGAATAATATCTTCGATCTTTATGTTTTTATCCCATTCAATAATTACTTCATCGTGTACGTGGGCTACTATGTCATAATCACTTAAATTTTTCATCGCATATAGCAAAATATCTCGGGCAATTCCTTGAACGATATTTTCGACAAACTTAGAACCATAACTTTCAATTCGCTCCCATTTTTTCGTTGTGCCTACTCCTTCATAAGTCACTGACTCACTACCAAACTTGTTCATATCAATTCGTGGTTTGATGTAGGTTAGTTGACGTTTACTAGGTAGTGTTATTCTAAGTAACCCACTTTTACAATTAAACTCAATTCCATGTTTTCTAGTTGTTGTCCGTCCTTTCACCGCATCTTTTACAGCCTTATCGAAACTCCACCAAAGATCAACAATATTTGGATTAGACTCTCGCCATACATCAACCAGTGGTTTTAACTCTTCTTCAGCTAATCCCATATCTAATGCTCCCATAGCCGTTAAGGCTCCAATCGACCCACCATAACCAAGAGCAAGTTCAGCAATTTTCCCTTTTTGCCTTAAATGATTATTTGCACCATGCTTTTCAACTGGAACACCAAACATCTGACTAGCACTAGCACAGTAAATGTCTCCATTTTCTTTAAACACTTTTTCACGCCAACTCTCTCCTGCAAGCCATGCAATCACTCTTGCTTCAATAGCTGAGAAATCCGCTACATAAAATTTTTTATTTTTTGATGGAATAAACGCTGTACGAATTAACTCTGATAACACTTTAGGAATATCATCGTAAAGTAACTCTAAGTTAGAGTCTTTCTGTTTGAATAGTTCCCTTACTTCAGATAAATCCTTCATATGGTTTTGTGGTAGATTTTGCAATTGAACCAATCTACCACTAAACCGTCCTGTACGATTGGCTCCCAAAAATTGAAACATACCTCGACACCGATTATCCTCGCAAGCTACATTATTCATTGCTTGATACTTTTTAACCGATGACTTCGCAAGTTGTAGTCTTTTACCCAATACTTCAGCAATTTCACCTTTTGTTTCTTTGACTAATTTCATAACTAATTTCTTATCCAAACTTTCAACTTCTATTCATTTAGATAATAACCACTCTTTTAATTGAACTACTGAATTTGGATTATCTAAACCCGTTATTTCTTGTAAATCTAATAAAAGCTCATTTCGCACTTTTTCATCTGTTTTGATTGCTTGTTTGACAAACTCTTTATCTACTAAAATGCCGCAATCATTGATTCTTTGATCCAAGATGTACTCATCCCATATAAAATCTGGTACTGGAAATTTTTTTAGCTTAGTTTGTATTGCTTGTTCAGTTTCTACATCTCGCTTATTGTATTCTTTAAACTGTTGCCACTTTTTTTCATCATGATAATAATAATTTCTTGTTCTTTGCCCATTTGACTTAGTAGGATTACACGGTACACAAAAATAACGAATAAGGTCTTTGCCTTCTGTTAATTTCTGCTTATCCAATCCTAGTACAGTACCTACTCCTTCAAGCGATAATGGTAACCCCATATAAGCAGACCATATCATCGTGCATCGCCAACTCATCGGGTTTAAGTATTCTCCAGCTTTCAAACCTAGATAACGTGATAAACAAATACGTTCAAACTGTGCATTAAATGCCCATTTAGCTATCGTGTTATCTTTTAGCACATCAACTATTCCTTGCGGTATCTTCTCTCCACTGGCGACATCCACTATGTTGGCGGGTTCATCATTAATCGAATAAGCAAATAGTAATATCTCAAAATCATCTGACTCAACATAACGATACACTCCTGACTTTGCGAGGTTAACACTAGAGAATGTTTCAATATCAATACTGAGTTTTTCTATTTTCATTTTTATCTCCAATCAAACAAAGGGAGCGAATCTCTCCACTCCCATTGTCATCTACTTATCGAATTTGTCTTTAATTTCAATGTATAAGTCAGTTAGTCGCTTAATGACAATTTCACCAATATATACACCTAGGAGTAGGACAAGTAAGCCATTTACTATGTCAATCATTGTTTTTCCTCCTTACGTTTTTTCTCGTTGCGAATATCATCACGTACAGACGTATAAAGCATAAATAATCCAAATAACGTCCATAAAATCATTGAAACATAAGCCATTACTGTTAAAAATTCACTCATCTTTTTATCCTCCTAAGCTAGAAACTCATCATCTTCTATTGTACTAAAATCATCAGCCGCATTACTTCTACCACCTAATGGTTCTCCATCTCGTAATTTTTGGATATTCCCTAAACCACAGGCGATTCCTTTATTTCCATTAGAGTTAAAAGCATAGAAGTTTAACGATACTCGCCCATAACAACCACTGTACACTTCTTCACGGTTTAAAATGGGTTCTACATTTTTATCTACGATTTGTGGGGCTGTTGTTGAATTAGCATTAATGAAATAATGTCCTTTATAGGCCTCATCTTCTCGTTCAATATCCCCATCACGTAGTGGTAATTTTATCGATTGTTTATTTGGTTTTTTACCTCCAAATTTAGCAATTCCTTGTTCAATCGCAACATCTATCGCTTTTTCAATTTTTGTGATTGTTTCTTTATCATCCTTTGGAATTAAAACCGATACACTGTACTTTGGATTACTTCCATTGATAGACACCGGCTCCCAACCGTTAAAATATGAAAATCGTGTGTTTACTCCCGTTACTACCTTTGTATTGTTTAACTTATTTGTCATGTTTACTTTTCCTCCTTAAATTCTTGTTTTGCATTATGCATAATGAATGTTTTTCTTTTATCTGTTATTGGCACAAGAGTAGGCTTACCTTGTGGTTTATAAATGTAATTTCCTAATAACTCATTGAACTTATCTCGTCCCATCAACTTTTGCATATCCGTCAGTGTAATTAGACTTTGACGATAAATGTTCGTATAACCATTTTCTTGTGCTATTTTTGCGACTTGTTCTTCATCTTTAAATTTACGAATTGAACGTCCTTCTACTAACTTGTAACCAGACCACTCTTTATCAGTTTCTATTGCGACTTTCGTTGCATATTCTTTTATCTCCGTTGCCCATTTAACTAAGTCATCTACGTGTTCTAGCACTTCTTCTATTTCTGCATCGGTTAATAAATGTGGCGACGCTAGTTGAAATTGTTTGAGTTTATCATGATAGTCTTTCCTAACTCTTAGTACGGCATTACAGTTACTAAATTGTAGCCAAGGTCCATACTCAATCGTTCCTTCACCTTTAAAAGCTAATTCAGCCTTTTCTTTTAACTCTGTATTCGCCCAATGTAACAAATCGTCTACTGATTTCGTATCCCTTGAAATATGAAACTTTCGCGGTTGGAAGATGGTCATCGTGACTTCCTTAATGTCGTATAGTGCATCATAGAGATTTAAAGCGCCTAGAGCATACAACATCATTTGTGGATTATCTTTTGCATCAACTTGTACAGATTTTCCATATTTAAAATCAATAATATAGAGTTTTTCATCTGCGATAATCAGACAATCACCGGTACCAAAACCTTCGGGTACATAGTTTGAAAAATCTAAACGTTCTTCAACCAAGACTACGGGGTCTTTTGTTGACTGCTTGATATTTTCCAGTTCCTGCAAGATATAGGCTACATAATCATCTGTATATGCGTCCATATCTATGTCGGATACTTGAATCATCTTATATTTCATACCGAGTGCTTTTCTTAATTTGTTTTCTGCTACAGCATGTGCGAGTGTTCCCTCATGTGCTACTTCACTTGTCTTGTTTGCAAAAAATTTTTCTAATTGTGGAAGTCCTGGACATGTAATCCATCGATGTGCTGACGATGGACTTAAAACCGCATGTTTTTCAGTCATTCTACAACACCTCTGCTTTCTTAAATAAATCTTCATAGTCAGATGTATTTATTTCAGATAACTTAACCACACCATACCCTTGAATTAATGCCCTTACTTCCGCAGACTTTCCTTCCTTAGATTTTTTTGCAAGTAAACCACGCACTTCTTCAAGAGAGACTTTCGTTTTTTCTGAATTTTTATTTTTTTCTTCTATAGCACCTACTGTTTCAACATTTAGTGGTTTAACCATTACGTCATGTAGATCTTGAAGACTATCAGCTAAATTTCGCAAATTCTCCACTACGTCTAGCAACAACTTCGTTTTACTCATCCCTATCTTCTCCTTTCTTCACTTCATGTATCTCTACCGATTCAACGCTTTGACCAGGTGTTAGGACTAAAATCTCAAGATTTTCTCCAAACAGCCACTGTGCTATTTTCCGTGGTATAATTCGCATACCACCACGTAGCACCGCTTTCTTGTTGCCACCACTATCTGTTACGTTGATACATACTCTATGTTTTAAGTTCATAGCAACTATCCTCCTATATATTTTTTGAAAGGCTTAACCCCTTCACATATATAGGCAAAGAAAAGTTGCTAAAATGAACCCCCTACTCAAAATTTTTTCGTATTGCTTTAAAAATCTTTTGTAGGCGATTATGAATCGCAGATGGAGAGACATTCTCTTGTCTTGCGATTTCCACTTGGGGAATTTCGTCATAAAATACTTTTTGAATCAGTTCTCTTTGTTTAGGTGTCAGTTTTTGCATTGCATCCTTAAGCTTTTCAACGTTTTCATCAAGCTCTATATTATCTGATACTGCCAAAATTGATGTTTTGTCTAACTGAATGCCTTTTTCTTCTATGGCATCTAACGACTGTGTGTAGTTAAAGTCCCATTCTTTATCTGGATGTTCTTTTTCCCACTTGTTCTTTTCTGCTTTCTCTTTATTATTTAAAATCTTGCGTTTATTTTTGATATTGTTGTAAATCTCAGCATCGTCCATTTTATGAAGAGTATCTATTAAAATCTCTGTTTCTTCAGTGCCATCTGGTTTGATTTCACATACAACTTTTGTTTTCCACTCACCTTTTTCTGTCTTTTCTGTTACATAATACTTGTATGTAGTGCGTTTGTTTTGTGGGGTTTTCTTCCCAATGTAATTTTTATTAACCACTTTTGGTTACCTCTCTTTCCATAATGGAAATGAGGAACCCAGTGGAATTTCCTATTGTTGTTGATCATAAAATGAATTCCTCATTTCAGATCAACCAACTGGCTAGGTTGATACTATTAAATTTTGTTTTCCCTTCTTCGCTGCCAGTCATCAGTAGCTAATTGATGAGCTAAGAAGGGAATATTAATAAGTAGAAAACTATCTTTTATTGTAATTATTTGTCTAAAAACAAAATTTTCTTATACTATTGAATATATTTTTTGCTTCAATTTTGATATAATATTTACAATAAATGAAATTAATTGTTTCTACATATACTACCCTATAGTAGATATAGTCCTAGTCAAATGTACTTTGAGGTGCCTAAGGTACCTGGGCGTTACTAATTTAAGAAAGGAGGAAAAAATATGACTAAAAATGTTCCTTATCTTACAGGAGGTATATTTTTTTCACTACTTTTACCTGCTAGAAAACCACGGCAAAAAGCAAGAGATAAACTGAAAGGTGGAACCGACAATCTACGTGAAATTGATCTAATGCACGCATTAAATTATGTTTTAACTGGTGATGATACTTCACATATGGGAAACACAATAAAAAAAGCTACAAGTAACTATAAGCAATGTTCAGATTTTAAAAGTGTATACATTGAATTAGATAATTTTCAGAACGTATCAACATTTGCTTCAAACAAAAATAACCTAGAAATTCTTTCTCGAATTTCTAGGTTAATAAATAATTATTTAGGAACAGATAAAAGAAAATGGCTAACTAAAGTACTATTGGAAACCATAATACTAGATATAGAAATATCTGATACAGAGCATTTTGATATTGATATTAATCAAGAGATAGAAAAGAAAAATTTTCCTCAAATTGAGCATGTATGTCTTCCCATATTTCTTTTTAGCATCCTTCTATTTATATTGAAAAATCGAACAGATAATAGCTTAGGTAGACCAACATTCCTAAGTTGGCATTCAAAGTCTAGCCAAGGAATTTGGAAATTTAATAATGACGCCTTAGGAAATAGATTTAATAGTATTCAATTAACTGATTTATCTGAAGATGACATTAATAATATGTTTAATTCATCTTCTTCCCAGATGAATGTAGTAGCGTCAACAAAACCTATTGATGATGAATATATTCAAAATACCTTAGAAGAGAATAAACAGAATACACCACAAGTTACAAATAATTTTTTCAATGCAAGTAATGGTGGGGTGATAAATTTAGAAATTAATAATTTAGAAATTTCAAATAATAAACCTTTAGTTCCTATTGCACAAGCCAGATATAATAAGTATAAAAATACCATAACTATATCTGGAGTGGATATAAGTATACCAATCAGTATTTCTCCAGATGCTAATATAAGTAGTGAAGATGAAAAATATGTACAAGCCCTTTATGAGTTATATTCTGAGATTACTAACATAGATATTACTTCATCAAACATTAATTCTCTTCTACCTAACTTAAAAAACCACTATGAAACACAAAATAAATCTTATTTTGCGTTAGAGCAAAAACAACGCGCTATTAGAGATGTATTTGATGACGGAGAGTATCAGATGGAGATATTGAAAGAAGATGCATTTAGTGGTATCGAAATGACATACCTAAATCATTATACTACTGGATTAGAGAGACTAAATGCCATATTAGAAAAAATTACTACTATTACTTTAGATAATTCAACATTAAAAAATATCATTGGATTGATAGGAAATTTAGAAAAAAGAGGTATCTGTCATGTTTTAGTAAATGATAATGTAATTAGATCGTGGGTGACAATAGATGAATAAAATATTTAATACTCCTACAGAATTCAGTCTACGCACATTATTGATGCTATCTGTTCAAACCTCTCCTATTTCGTTAGAACGGATATATCTTTATGATTTTATGGTTTGTTTTTCAAAAATATTCAATATTGCACTTCATAATTTACATGGTAATTCTTCACTAGCATTTAGTCAATTATCATTAAGAAGAACTTTTACAAAAAAAGGATTACAAATCTTGATACAAAAAGGATTAATAACAGCTACATCGACTGAACATGGATTCGTCTACGCCATTAATAATAACGGAATTAACATTGTAAACTCAATTGAATCAGAATATAAAAATGAATACATTATCTTAGCTGAAAAAATTTATAAAAACTTTCATCACAAAAATGATATTGAGTTACAACAATTAGTTAGCAAAAAATCTATAAAATTGGAAGGAGGTATACTTTAGTGTCGTTTTATATAAAAGAAATACGAGCTACAGGAAAATTAAGAAAAGATGCTATTATTGAGTTTTCTCCAAATATAAATTTCATTATTGGACCATCTAATACGGGTAAAAGTTGCATTGCCGATTCTATTGACTATTGTCTAGGTAGTAAAAATCTCCCTTTTTCTAAAACTCATGGTTATGATAATGTTCAACTCACTCTTATTCACCCAGAAGGTAAAATTATCATTTCCAGAAATTTTAATACAAATAAAGTACATATTACTTCAACAATCCCAACTATTAACGATGGAGATTATTATCTAAACGCTAGTAAACGTAGCGACAAAAAGATGTATCTATCCGATTTATTATTGTACTTAATAGGTATAAATACTCCTGTTAATGTTATAAAAAATAAAGATTTTGTGCGAAATTCTCTTACATGGAGAACTATTTCTGATATTAATTATATTTCTCAAACAAACATTAGTAATAAAGAGTCTATACTTCTCTCTATGGATAATACTAGCAAGACTGCGTTTTTGTCTTCCTTAATTTATCTATTATCATCAAAAGATTTTTCTAGTTATGACGCTAATGTAACAAAAGAAATACAAGAAGCAAAAAATACTGCCCTTAACGATTATGTAGCTCTTAAAGTAAATAGTTTAGTTCAACAAAAAAATATATTGGTAAAAAACTTATCAGAGTTCGAAAACTTAGATATAAATAAAGAGATGACAACTTTAATTAAGGAACTCGAAATATCTGAAACAATCATCAATCAATATAATACACAAGCTAATACTATTTTAGAAGATATTTCTAAAGTACAGAATGAATTAATTGAAAATGACGTACTCAAAGATAGATATAATAATTTGAGAGAACAATATATTTCAGATATCAAGCGTCTTTCTTTAATTGTAGAAGGAAGCACATTACTGGATGCTCATTCTAATGGTGGACTGTGTCCATTCTGTGATTCTGAAATTAAAATAGAAGGTAATCACTCATATATTGAATCTGCAAAGGCTGAACTTAGTCATATTTTAGAACACTCTCATTCTCTAGAATTAACTACGCTTGATTTAGGTAATGAAATTGAATCTCAAAAAGAAACTTTAAAAAACTTAAATAACGAGTACTTGAAAATAAAAAGTCATATCAAACGCACTTTACAACCACAAGTGGATAGTATAAAAAATACACTCTCTTTATACACAAAATATAGTAATCTCAAAGAAAATCTGAAATCTATTGATGATTACATTTCTTCATATGAGAAAGATTTAAAAGATTTTGGAAAAGAAACTACTGATAAAAAAAATGAGTACCATCCTAAAGAGCATTTCTCAAGTAATTTTTACGATAGTCTAGGAGATATAATTAAAAGTCTTTTATCAAGTTGTAATTATCCCGATGTTTCAACTGTTGAATTTAATAGAAAAGACTTTGATGTACGTATTAATGGATTGAAAAAACATCAAAACAATGGGAATGGTTATAGATCTTTTGTAAATAGTATAGTAGCTTTATCATTGAAAGAATATATGAATGAATATGCTGACCATAATATCGACTATTTAATTATAGATAGTCCTACTCTAGGTCTAGATGAAGAAATATACCAAGATCAAAGTGATTTAATGAAAATAGGTTTATTCAATTACTTAACCCAATCGTATAAATCTGGACAGTTAATAATTGTAGAAAATGCCGAACATTTCAAAGATATGGATACTCAAAATGCAAATATTATTGAATTCTCTAATTTTGGAAGACAAGGCTTTTTATATCTAGAACAGGAGGAAATTGATGTTACGAATTAGCTATAACAAATTATGGAAACTACTAATTGACAAAGGAATGAACAAAAAAGAACTAATGGAAGTCAGCGGTGTCAGTCCTTCTTCTATTGCAAAATTAGGAAGAGGAGAAAATATTACAACAGATATTTTGCTGAAAATTTGCAACGCTTTGGATTGCAGACTCGAAGATATTATGGAAAGTTACAAGGAGGAAAATTAAATGAGTATGCACATTACAGGAAATAATTCACATGGTTTTTCAAATGAAGAAATTTTAGTAAAATGTTTAAATAACAAATCTTTACAAGAATTATCATCTCATTTAAAACAATTTATACTAAGTATTTGCTCGGATAATCAAATTTCAATTTCTGACAATACGATAATTACCTCAGAAATTGCCACTAAAGAGCTTGATCCCGTTTCAAACAAAAAAATAAATGTAAAACCTGATTTTTATATACATATAAAAGATAGTACATTTGGTATTAGTACAAAAATTGGAAATGGAAACAGTGTTCATCAGGAAGATATTGAATCTTTTATAAATTGGCTAAAAAGTTTAAATAGTGTTAATGACTGCGATGAATCGGTATACAATGATTTACGATTATTAATTTGGGCAGATGGTACAATTGACGGAACTGCACCTATAAAAAGAGATCTTAAAGGTAACGTCATTGGAAGATTTTCAACCACTCAGTTCAAAATATTATTCTCAGATAAATGGACAAAAATTCAAAATTTATTGACCAATAATAAAGAAGCAATAATACGACGTGCATTATTTTTTGGCAAAGTAGGAAAGGAAGTACATTATATCTATCATGGAAATGAACGTCATGGATCCTGGATTAAGCAATCAAAATTACTAGAATTTAACCTAGAAAATGAAATAGAAAAAAGCACCTTTAATGTTGGTAGATTGTCTTTCCAAACTTATAATGCCGACCTTAAAGGAACTGATTCTGGCAAAAAAAAACGTGGATATATTCAACTTAAATATGGAAATATACAAAACGATCTTGCAAACCTAATGTTACAAAATACCAACAATATGGGGACATTCGAGGGAAATATTGAAGAATTCAGTTTTTCTAAACTACTAAATAAAAACAAATCACATTCCTTTTGGAAATATTTGAGTGCAGATCTCAATTTAGACACTAACAATCACTACTATGTCATTAAAGTTGTTGGACATAAATTTTCAAAAAACGCCAAAAAGAAAGTTATGTGTAAATCTGACAATTATATAATTAGAACCTGTACGCCAATTGATAGGAATCTACTACTAAAAAATGACTATCAACTAACTGAAGAGGATTTAAAACTAATACCTAACTATGAAATATTAAATAACTCGGGTATATCAGTAAAACTAAAAGATTCAAAAAATTATACAATTACTAAAATGTCGGTTACGAATTTCAAAGATGCTTTCACTAAATATATTGATGAAATCGATAATAAAATTGCAACTTTGATATTTTATTGTGATAAAAAACAAGTCAATAAAAACCCTACTATTGCAAATAATTTAAATGTAAATATAGAAAATTATATCAAGTTCTGCAATGAATATTATAAAATAAATGTAACGAGTATATTGGACTATAGTGCTCTAGGTAAATTAACAACATTGGTAAAAAATGAAATCAAACAAGTTATCGATGCTAATATAGACCTTAAGGAAGCTTTATTCCAAGGCAAAGGGTGGTTCAATCCTCCTTACTATACATCTTTTTTATTTTCGCACGGAAAATTAAGCAAAGAATTACTAATGCCATACCATATTGATAATGGATCTGGTAGAAGTAAAGGAAAATACTATATAACTATCAAACCAAATTGATAAAAACAAACGATGGTATAAATTTATTCCATCGCTTGTTTTTGTAAAAGTATTTCTAGTGATTTAAATAAATTTTTTGAAATTAATTCAATTAACGGTACTACGACACTATTACCTATTTGTTTGTAACTCTGACTATAGTTATCTTTTATTTTGTAATTAGAAGGAAACCCCATAATAGCTAGGCATTCTGTAATAGTGTATTTTCTATTTAATTCAACAACGACTGGTACATTATTCCCACCTGTTCCCATTTTTGCAGTCAAACAAGGTGATATCCCATTAGCGCTAAAAGATACCTTGGAAGGTCTAATATTATTTGCAATAATGGGCTCATTATATATTATGTTATTTGATTTTTCTAAAAATGAATTAACATGCTTACTTATGTTTTTTATCGCTGTATCTGATACAATATGCGAATCTTTTATCTCCATTTCAATTATATTCTTTAAAGTTTTACTTAGTTTGATTTTTTCTGGAAAAACAGAGTCTATATCAATGGCAAATTCGTTTCTGACCCCTACACAATACCATCTATTTCTATTTTGAGGAATTCCATAATTTTTTGCATTCAATAGTTTCCAAGAAAATTTATAACCCAACTCTGTTAATATATTTTCAATTGTTTCTAATGTTTTTTCATTATCATGACTAACAATCCCCGCAACATTCTCTAAAATAAAAGCTTCCGGTTTTTTAGATTTTAATATTCTAGCAACTTCAAAAAAAAGTGTACCACGAACATCATTAAAACCAAGTCTTTTCCCTGCTAAAGAAAACGGTTGGCAAGGAAATCCTGCACATAAAATGTTATGATTTGGTATTTCATCATCCTTTATTTTAAATATATCACCTGATGGAAATTCTCCAAAATTATTAAAATACGTCTCACTAGCAAATTTATCTATTTCACTAGAAAAAACACAAGTACCACCGTTTTTTTCTAATGCAAGTCTAAATCCACCTATCCCTGCAAATAAATCAATAAATTTAATTTTCATCGCACTATCTCCTTTTTTTATGAAGTATTGAATCGTTTATTAGGTTAAATATTTCTGAAATTACTGGTGGACTAACTGCATTACCTGATTGTTTATACATCTGTGTATCGCTCATACCAATGTTTTTTATGTTGTCAATAAACGCCTCATCAAAGCCTTGAATGCGCATATTTTCAATTGGTGTTAATTTTCTTACTTTTAACTTTCCATCAACTTCAACTAGTATCTTTGTAGTATCCGATCTCGCCAAAATTGTAGGAGAAATTCCTTCAATAGAATGTACTCTTCTCTGTCTTTCTTGATCATTATGAACTTCTTTGGGAAAATCAAATACTTTTATTATCTTTTTCTCAGAATTTATTTTTGGAATTTCCAAAGAATCTATGTAATTTTGGACTTTTTTACTGTCAAAGTAGTATTTTGAATCTACACTATTCTCTAATATATCTTTTATATATTTATCCTCATTATTAGACTTTAAATCGTTAAAAAAATTAAAACCATTAAAATTATCATCCAAATTCAATTCTTTTTTTAAGCTACTAATTTTTTGACTTCTAAAATCTTCTTTATAAGGTTCACTAGGGAAATTTTTTATACCTAAAATAAAAGTTCTAGACCTATTCTGTGGCACCCCCATTTCAGAAGAATTCAATATGGTAAAATCAACAGTATATCCCAATTCACTTAAAGTCAACAATATAGTTCGTATTGTATTTGACTTATCATGGTTTATTAAGTTTTCAACATTTTCTAACAAAACAATTCTAGGTGTTTTTTCTTTTAATATCTTTGCAACTTCAAAAAATAATGTTCCTCGTGTATCCTTAAATCCATTTCGCTTTCCTGCTATGCTAAAAGCTTGACAAGGAAATCCCCCCACAAGAATATCATGATCAGGTATATCAGTTTCGTGAATTTTTGTTATATCCCCCACTAACATATGATCTGGATAATTTGATTGATATGATAAAGTCGCAAATTTTTCAATTTCTGATGCAAAAACAACTTTTGCAGATATATTTGAGGAATCTATTCCACTCTCAAAACCACCGATTCCAGAAAATAGACTAACCACTCTTAATTCCGCTTTTTTTGTTTCTACACCTTTCTCTGATATATGCTCAACTATATCACCTATATTGCATTTAAGAACATCACATATCCTATCTAATACTTCTAAACTAACAAATTGATTTTTGCTTAATTTTGATAGTGTCTGATTACTAATATCAACAGTATCTCTAAATTGAGTTTTATTTAATTTTTTATCTACCAAAATTTTCCATAATTTATTATATCTAACACTCATTAATTACTCCTGTATGAATATGTTTTTCTGCTATATCAGAATTATATTACCATGTCTTTCGGAGTTTTTCAATTTTTTTGATTAATCTCCCCTCTCTCCATAACCTCCCCTTGTAACCATTCTATCAACTTCACTAAGCCAATAGACACAATGGTTTAAAGCCAAAAAAGAGTTAACAAAACCTTTAGTATCAAGTAGCTTTAGAGCCCCTTTTTTCAGCAATACAGCACACTTCACATAATTAATAAACTATGTGCAACATTTAACGATAGACCTTTTTATTCGTTATAAAGTATGCACCTACCTAAACTCTATCTTTTAGATTTTATGCTATTTTTAGATAAAAAATAAGCCTTCTATTCTTAATTGAATAAAAGCCCTTAATATAAGCATTCCTATTGTATCATTTCTGTAACTTACATTTCGATATAGATAACATCAATTTTACCCTTGTGTGTTTTTTCAAGAAGTTTTAGGGAGTGGAGATTGTCCCCCTCTAATAAAAAATTGTAAACTTCATTTTCTTTTACTGTGATTTTTCTATTCTCATCTTCACAGAATACGGGTATGTTGTGTTCTAACATTTCATCTACTTTTTCTGTGTGTTTTTCCCAGACTAGACCGTATTTTTTCTCGTTAAGTGCTGTTTCAATTTCTCCCAAAGCTCTTAGACTATCATCATCTTGATGTTCCTCTTTTAGTTTATTTAAAAACTCTAGCATTTTCTGTCTTTTTTGCTGTGATATGTTTGCCATGGTTTTTCCTTTCTGTCTTATTTTTTTTATTGTATCATAAAATAGAATTTTATTAAATTTTCCCAAAATAAAAACACCAAAAATTTGGTGTTTTTTTCTTATTTTTTTAGGGTTGAAATGTTTAGTTCTAGTAATTGTTCTAGGTCGACTGGTGATGGTGCTTGTGTCATTAGGCAAGAAGCATTGGCTGTTTTTGGAAAGGCGATTGTATCTCTTAAATTTTCTCTGCTGGCTAGCAACATTACAAATCTGTCTAAACCTATTGCACACCCTCCGTGTGGTGGTACTCCGTATTCAAAGGCGTCTAGTAGGAAACCGAATTGTGAATTGGCACTTTCTTCTGTAAAGCCTAGAGCCTTGAACATTGATTTTTGAATTTCTTTGTCGAAGATACGAATACTTCCTCCACCTAATTCATAACCGTTAAGGACGATGTCGTAGGCTTGGGCGTAGGCTTTTTCTGGTGAACTTTCTAGCAGATGAACGTCTTCTTCTTTTGGCATGGTGAATGGGTGGTGGGCTGCACTGTAGCGTCCACTTTCTTCGTCAAATTCTAGTAGGGGCCAGTTGACTACCCACAGATAATTAAATTTATTTTTATCTATTAGGTCTAAATCACGAGCAAGTTTTTGGCGTAAGGCTCCCAGTGAAGCGTAACATACTTTTTTACTGTCGGCGGCAAATAAAATTAAATCTCCTACTTCTGCTTCTGTGCGTTCTACTAATTCTGCTGCTACATCTTCAGTAAAGAATTTTGCTATTGCTCCGTTAAGTCCCTCTTCTGTTACCTTAAGCCATGCCAGTCCCTTAGCTCCGTAATTTGCGACATAGGATGCAAGATTATCAATATCTTTTCGTGAATATTTGTCGGCTACACCTTTGGCAACTATACACTTAACGGCTCCGCCTTGTTCTACTGCGTTAGAAAAAACTTTAAAATCGCTAGTCGCTACGATATCACTCACGTCTTTTAATTCCATACCAAAGCGTGTATCTGGTTTGTCAGAACCAAAACGTTCCATTGCGTCGTCATAATCTAGTCTTGCAAATGGCAGACTTACGTCAATTCCTTTTACTTCTTTCATGACGTGGGCAATCAGTCCTTCGATGGTAGCAATAATTTCATCTTGCGACATGAAGCTCATTTCCATATCTATTTGGCTGAAGTCTGGTTGTCTGTCGGCACGTAAGTCTTCATCACGGAAACATCGGGCGATTTGATAATATCTATCAAAACCTGCAACCATTAATAATTGTTTGAAAAGTTGAGGTGATTGAGGCAGGGCGTAAAATTCTCCTGGATGAACCCTACTAGGTACTAAATAATCTCTTGCTCCCTCGGGTGTTGATTTTGTTAAAATTGGTGTTTCAACGTCTATAAAATTATTACCGTCTAAGTAATCACGACTTGCTTTGGTAATTTTTGAACGTAGGTTAATTACATCTGCTAATTCTGTACGGCGTAAATCTAGGTAGCGGTACTTCATTCTTAATTCTTCACTTGATAGTGAAGCGTCGTCTAGTACGAATGGCAAAGTTTTTGCTTCTGATAAAATTTCTACATGAGTTACGATAATTTCAACCTTACCTGAATGGATTTTTTCGTTGATTGTTTTTGCCTTACGTAAAACTACTTGCCCCTCGATAGAAACTACATATTCATTACGAATGCTGTCGGCTATCTTATGAGCTTTTTCATTTTTTTCTCCTGAAAAAACACATTGTACAATTCCCATTCTATCACGAAGGTCAATAAAAATTAAATTCCCTAAATCTCTTCTCTTGGCTACCCAGCCTTTTACTGTTACTGTTTGTCCTACAAATCTTTCGTCGATAAGACCTGCATATTCTGTTCTTCCGTATGCTGACATTTTATTCTCCTTTAATTCTTTCTTCTAAATATTTTATAACTTCATTTATGGCTACCCTATCTTGTGTAAAGTTTGCCATATCTTTTACTACTAATTCTTTCTCTTCTAGTTCCTGCTCGCCAATAATTATTGTAAAGCTTGCCTTGTATCTGTCGGCTAATTTTAATTGTGCTTTCATTTTTTTATCGAAGTAGTCGTTTTGAACTTTAAAACCTGCCAAGCGTAAATCATTTGTAAGTTTTACTGCATAATTACCTGCTTCTTCTCCCATAGAAACTACAAAAATATCGATATTATCTTCTAAGGGTAAAGAAATATTTTCAGTTTCTAGTGCCAGTAATAGACGTTCGATACTCAGGGCAAAACCGATACCTTTTTCCCCAGCAGGCCCACCTAACATTTCTACAAGACCATTATAACGACCACCACCACAAAGAGTTTTCAATTCAACTTCTTTATTGTCTATCATAATTTCAAAGGCTGTATGTGTGTAGTAGTCCAAGCCTCGCACTAAATTGTGATCAATTTCATATTTTACTTCTAAGCTGTCTAAGTGTTTAAGCACTTCATCAAAATAATTTTTTGATTCTTGACCGAGAAAATCTAATAATTTTGGTGCTGTCTTCATAAGTTTATGCCCCGCATCAATTTTACAATCTAGGATACGCATTGGATTTTTATACAATCTATTTTTACAGTCGCTACAAAATTCATCAATAGAGGGTTCAAAATGTTTTACCAAGGCTTCGTTATAGGCTTTTCTCTCTTCTGGATTGCCCAAAGAATTAATGCTGACTTTAATATTTTCTAAACCGAAATAAGGGTAAATGTTATAAGCTAGACTGATAACTTCTGCATCTATTTTAGGACTTTCTTCGCCGATAACTTCCACTCCGTATTGCACAAACTGTCTGTATCTGCCCTTTTGTTTTCTTTCATAACGAAACATGGGACCCATATAAAATAATTTTTGAGGTTTAATTACTTCTGCAAAAAGTTTATTTTCTATGTAAGAACGTACCGTCCCCGCAGTTCCCTCCGGACGCAAGGTCAAAGAACGATTACTCTTGTCTAAAAATGTGTACATTTCTTTTTGAACTATGTCGGTAGTATCTCCCACTCCCCTAGCAAAAAGTTCTGTCGATTCAAAAATTGGTGTTCTAATTTCGTCGTAGCAAAAATTATTACTTATTTTTCTAAGCATATTTTCTACATACTGCCATTTTTTTGCTTCTAGGGGGAGTATATCTTGGGTACCCCTTGGCATATTTATTATATTATTCATGCAATTTCTCTCCTTTTTTCCATAATTTTTTAATTTATATTCTTTGAAATTAATTAAAATATTTTTGTGAATTTTTTCTTCAAAATTTTTAACTTGTAAAATTAATTTTTTAATTAATAATAAAAAATCCCATACAAGCTAGTGCTTATATGGGACGATAATAATTCGTGGTGCCACCCTAATTTATATCAAAATTTATTGATACCTCATTAAAATATTTTTTGTGATAATAAAGTGTTGCTCATTTTAAAATTAATTATCCAGTCTTGCAGCCGACGAACCAGATTCTCTAAAATTAATATTTTTTAAAATAAAATCTTTATTACTCTTGTTACTTTTTGTTATTTCTAAATATTATAATAATTTAGGCTTGTTGTCAAGACAAATAATAAATTATAAATTATTTGTTGCTAAAAAAATGTGGCTAGCTAGATGGTCGCTAAGACTTATAGTAAGCTCGTCAACTTCTAACTTGATAATTTTTCCTAAACTTGATTTTTCTTTTATAATAATTTTTGAACCTAATTTAATTCCTTCACCTAATAAGTAGTCTGCTATTTCTTTTTTTGCAGATAGTCTTTTTACATAATAAATTTTTCCTTGCAGGGCTTCTGACAATAAGATTATATCATCTTCAAGAATAATATTTTTTTGGGGAATTATACTGCCGTGAGGACACTTATTAGGATGACCTAACATTTTATCCAAACTGTCAATAAAAAAATCGGATACGGCATGTTCTAATATTTCTGCTTCTTCATGAACTTTGTTTGTTGGATAGGCTAAATGTTCTAAAAGAAAAACTTCTAAAAGTCTATGTTTACGCACAACATTAGAAACTAAAATCAGGGCTTCTTCTGTAAGAGTATAGCCTTTAGAATTATCTTTTTCTATTAGCTTAGAATTTACTAATTTTCTTAACATTTCAGTAACTGCTGGTTTTGATACGTTCATAATTTCTGCAACTAATTTATTTGTAACTTTTTCCTTGCTGATACTTATGTTATAAATACATTTTAAATAATCTTCTTTATTAGGTGTCATAGTTATCTCCTTTTGTGCTATTATATTTTATTATTTTTTTTTAGTCAAATTATTAAAAATTTTAAATAAACTATTGACATAAAAAAATTTTTTATGTATACTTAACATTGTAGTTAATCATACTTAACAAAAAATAAGGAGTAAATTATATGAAAAAATTACAAAAAATTATAGCAATCTGCTTAGTTTTAGTTTTTACTTTAACAGCTTGTTCTAGTAAATCAACAAATAATACACAAACTGACAAAAAAACTGTTACGGTAACTACTTCATTCTTGGCAGATATGACTAAAGAATTAGTAGGTGATAAGGTTAATATTGAAACTATTATTCCAGCTGGAGAAGACCCACATCTTTACGTTGCTAAGGCTAGCGATTTGAAAAAGATAAAAGATGCTGATTTAGTTTTATATCATGGTTTACATTTTGAAGGAAAAATGGTTGAGGCTTTAGAAAGTAGGGGGCAAGCAGTTAGTAAAGATTTTCCAAAAGATAAAATCAATACTATGGAAGAAGACGGAGTTAAGCTTCTTGACCCTCACTTCTGGTTTGATATTGACCTTTACAAAATGGCAGTAGAGGCTGCTTCTAAAGAATTAAGCACACTACTTCCAGACCAAGCAGATTTAGTAAAAACTAATACGACAAATTATCTTGCTAAACTTGATGAATTGGATAAATGGATTAAAACAGAATTAGATAAAATTCCAGCTGAATCTAGATATTTAATTACACCACACGATGCCTTTACTTACTTTGGCAAAAAATATAATGTTAAGGTAGAAGCACCACAGGGAATTACTACCGAATCAGAGGTTGATAATAAGGCCATGATAGAAACAGTTAATTTAATAATCGAGAAAAAAATTAAGGCCATCTTCTCAGAATCTACTACCAACCCTGAAAGAATGGAAAAATTAAAAGAGGCTGTCGCAGCAAGAGGACATAATGTAAAAGTTGTTACGGGCGAAGGACAAGAGTTATTCTCTGACTCACTAGCTCCTCAAGGGCAAGCTGGGGATACTTATATAGAAATGTATAAGCATAATATTAACTTAATTGTTGAAAATTTAAAATAGAAGATTTAAAATAAAAATAATTACAGAAAATTAAGGAGGAAACTCCTTTTTTCTGTATCTAAGATTAGAGAAGGGGTAAAATTATGGATGATTATGTATTAGAAATAAAAAATTTAAACCTAATATATCCTAATGGTTACAAGGCTTTAAATAATTTATCTTTAAAAGTTCCCAGGGGAAAAAGAATTGCAATTTTAGGACCTAATGGGGCTGGAAAATCTTCCTTGGTAAAAACTATACTGGGACTGGAAAAAGCAAAATATGATAAATTAAAAATACTCGGCAAGGATATAAATAAAGAAACTATTGTTGATAGGATAGCCTATATTGCTCAACGTAGCGAAATAAATTCACAATTTCCTACAAATGTTTTTGATATTGTTTTAATGGGAAGATATGCAAACATAAAAAATTTTTTAAAAATTCCTGGTAAAAAAGACAAGGATATTGCAATTTCTGCTTTGGAAAAAATGAAAATAAGCGACTTAAAAGATAGGCATATAAGTGAGCTTTCTGGTGGGCAGGCTCAAAGGGCATTTATTGCACGAGCCTTAACCAAGGAGGCAGATATTTTTATTATGGACGAACCCCTTGCTGGTGTAGATATAAAAACTGAAGAAATTATTATGAATAGTCTTAAAGAATTTCAAGAAAATAATAAAACTTGTATAGTTATTCATCATGATTTATCTAGCGTGAGTAAATATTTTGACTATGTTATTTGGATAAATAAAAATGTGATAGCTCAGGGGAGTGTAGAGCAAGCCTTTAATGAAGAAAATTATAAAAAAACTTATACTGCAGTAGATTCAAAAATATTTACTTTTGATAAGGAAGTGAATTAGTATGTCTATTTTGTTAGATTATTCTTTCCTAACTATTGCAATAGGTACGTCTTTATTAGCTATTGCTGCGGCTTTGGTTGGGTCTGTATCTGTTCTTACTCGTCAAAGTTTAGTTGGCGACACCCTGGCACATTCTAGTTATCCCGGATTAATTTTTGCATTTATTATATTCAATTCTTTTAATCCCGTAATAATGACACTGGGAGCAATGTTTTCTGGCTACTTGTCTTACTATACAGTAGAATATATCGTCGACCATTCTAAGCATACAAAAGTTAATGCCTTAGCTCTAGTTTCATCGTCATTTTTTGGTTTGGGTATAAGTTTAAAAACTTTAACGCAGTCATTCTCAGCAAAATCTGCACAAGCAGGTTTGCAAAAATATTTATTCGGGCAAGCGGCCTTTATAAAATATAATGATATTATTATGATTTCTATTGTTGCTTCAATGTGTATTGTCGTGTTTATTTTATTTTATAATAATTTTAAACTTTATATTATGGACTATAGCCTGGCTAAGCTTTCTGGTTTGCCTGTGAAATTTTTAAAACATCTAATTAATTTTATGATGATTAGTATTATTGCAGTCGGTTTAAAAGTTGTCGGTGCTATTTTAATTTCTTCTTTTCTGATTGCTCCAGCAGTTACGGGCATAATATGGTCTAAAACATATATTAGGGCTTTGATAATTTCTATTTTGTCAAGTGTTTTTGCTGCCCTAACAGGTTCTTATCTGTCATCAATTATTTCTGGTTTGTCAACGGGCCCAGCTATTATTGTGATAATGTCTATTATTTGTTTAACATCACTAGCTCTTAAATCTTTACCAACTTTTAGTGGAGGGAGGAAGAAAAAATGTTAGAAGTTTTTATTGCCTTAATCTTAACAAGTCTGGCTTGTTCTTCTTTGGGAACTATTCTAGTTATAAGGAATGAATCTATGCTAACAGATGCCCTATCACACTCTGTTCTTTTAGGAATTGTTTTGGCCTTTTTTGTTAATCCAGACTTAAATTCTCCCCTATTAATTATCGGAGCAGCACTTTTTGCCCTACTAACTATTTTATTAATAGATTGGATAAATACGTCTAAAAAAATAAATCACGATTCTGCTACTGGAATTATTTTTCCCCTACTTTTTTCCATAGCCGTAATTTTAATAACTATGTTTGTTAGAAATGCCCACTTGGATATTGATATTGTTCTTATGGGAGAAATTCTTTTTACTTCTTTGAATAGAACTGAAATTTTTGGTTTTTCCATAGCAAAATCAGTTTTAGAATTAGCCATAATATTAATTCTAAATATTTCTTTTATCGGTTTGAATTATTACAAGTTAAAAGTATATCTTAGCGATCCAACACAAGCAAAATTACTGGGAATAAATACCAGAGTATTAAAATTAATTTCTGTTGTTTTGGTGGCAACTACCTGTATAATTTCTTTTAATTCGGTAGGTTCTATTGCCGTAATTTGTTTTTTTGTTGCTCCTGCCATGTCCAGCATATTTTTAACAAAAAATTATTTTAAAATGCTTGTCTTATCAGGCTTAATTAGTGTAGTAAATGCCATTATAGGATTTTTTGTTGCCTTGTATATGGATATTAATATTGCAGGTATAACTTGCTTTGTTTCTCTAATAAATCTTTTATTGATTATCAATATTAGTAAAATTAAAATAAAATTTCATAAATAAAAAACCAGAAAATATTTTCTGGTTTTATTTTTCTTTTGATGAAAATAGAGAAACTATTGTTTCTAGTGCATTTTTAGTTTTTTCTTTTGCTTCTTCTGTTTCGTTAGAGAAATGAATTTCTCTTTCTGAACGTTTCATTATTTTTTCTTTTATTTCTGCTATTCCTATACTTTTATTTTCTTTTTTTAGGGCTGAGTTATCGAGATTTGTTACCGTGTCTTGCAGGCTAATTTCAGCAATTGCTTCTTCGTTTAGGCTATTTTTTTCAACTTCTTCTAAGATATTTCCACCAACTTCCCTAATTTTTATTTCATTTAAAATTTCTTCTTGTGAAATTTCTTGGGCTTGCTCATTAGAAATATTTGCTTCTGGTACTTCTAGGTTTGCTTCTTCTAAAATATTTTTTTCTTGCTCTGGAATTAATATTTCTTTGCTTACTAGTGGTTCGTGTGCTGAAATATTTTCTTGTCCTAATGCTCCCTCTACTAAGTCTTCATCAAAGATATTTTCTACTTCTTGGTCTGCTAGTCCATCTTTTAATATTACAAATTCAGCAGTCGAAACATTTTCTTTTTGTTCTGGAATTAATATTTCTTGTTCTTTTACTGCTTGTCCATCGATTACTGTATCTTCTTGCCCTGTTTTCTCATCTTCTCTTACAAGATCTTCTTTAATATCAAAGGCAGAGATTAAATTATCTAGTTTTTCCTTAGCTTCATTTTTCTCTTCTTGGCTTACTTCTGCTACATCCTTGTTTTTTATTTTTTCAAGCCCTTGCTTAATATTGTCTACCAATAAATCTTTGTGATTTTTTGCCTTGTTCGGATTTTTGTAGTAGTAAGCACCCAAGGCTGAAACGACTCCTAGTAATATTCTTCTTGATATTTTCCCCATATTTTTTCTTCCTCCACAAATATTATTAATTTGATTTTAGCAAATATAAGTTTGCTTGTAAAGTTCTAAGCAGGGCAAGTAAATTTATAAATATTAAATCTATTGCAACCAAGATAGGAATAAACTTATTATGGAAATATTGAAGAAATCAATAAACAAGGCTCCGACTATGGGCAGAACAAAAAATGCTACATTGGAATAAGCGTATTTATCACTAAAACTTTGCATGTTGGCAATTCCGTTTGGTGTTGCACCTAGTCCGAAGCCCATGTGTCCAGCCGAAAGCACAACGGCGTCATAGTTTTTCCCCATAAGTCTAAATGTTATGTGATAAATATAAAGATAAGCTAGCAAGACCTGAGCAATTAAAAGTAGGGACAAGCTAAGGGCGAGGCCTGTCAGTTCCCAAAGTTTTAAAGTCATCATTGCCATACCTAAAAATAAATTTAGCGAAACATCTTCTAAAATTCTTATTTCTTCATAGTGCAGGTTAAATTTATCAGTATGGTCGCTTATATTTCTAAGCAGGGCCGCTACCAGCATGGGTCCTATGTAACTAGGAAAGTTTAAAAATTTATTTAGAAAGATAGACACATAACTACCAATAAACATGGAAACTAGAATAATAAAAAATGCCTTAGTAAATTTTTCTCCATCAAGTATTTTATTATTAATACCAAATAAAAACTCATCATTTTTTAATTTTTCTTCTTTGGTTGTTTCTGGCTTGATAGCTATATTATGTTTTTTTATTAACCTATTTGCCAAGGGGCCTCCTAAACTAGATCCGGCTATCAGTCCAAATGTTGCCGCCGCTATTGCTACCGTACTAGCTCCAGAAGCACCTAAATTTTCTGCTAGGGGGGCTATGGCAGCAGAAGTACCATGCCCACCTGTCATAGGTGTTGACCCTGTCATTAATGATAAAATAGCATTCAAGCCCAGCAACTTGCCTACACCTATCGCCGTAATATTTTGAGCAATAACTAAGCCTATTGACGCTATTAAAAAAGTAGCAACTTTCTTTCCACCGATTTTTAATAATTTCCAACTGGCATTAAAGCCTACACTGGTAAAGAAAATTGTCATAAAAAAACTTTGTAAAGTAATATCAAATTTTATGGATAAAAATCCTGCCTTGTAGGAAATTAAATTTATAATGGCAAATAAAAAACCTCCTATTACTGGTGAAGGTATGCAGTAATTCTCAAAAAATTTAACCTGCTTTCTCAGTATTCTTCCAACTAATAATACTATCACTGCCAATCCTACTGTTTGTATCATATTCATTTTCAATTCAATCATAGTATTGCTCCTTTCAGAAAATAATTTAATAATATTTTATCTAAGAAATATCTTTTCTGCAAATGTTTGTAAGATTTATTTACCGAGTGTGTAAGATTTTATAACGTTTTAAATGATACTGTCTTTGGATTTTTCTTTGTTTTTAAAATTTTATTTTTTATTAAAACTCCTAACAAAAATAAAAATTCTAAGGTAAGTAATTACCCTAGAATTTTTTTATTTTTTCAAAAATTTATTTATAAGTCCGCTTGCTTTTTCTACATTCTCTTTGCTTTTTTCTACTGCATTAGTTATTTTTTCATCAGTTTCTTTTTTAAAACTTGTAACATTGTTAGTCATATTAGTTACAGAATTTTGTAAAGTATTTACCGATTTTACGAATCCTTCTGCCGAGTCGAAAAGTGGATTTAATTTTTCTGATTTTTCTTGCATATCTTCTGCTAAAAGATTTGTGTTTTGAAGTAGTATATTTGTTTCTATCATGATAGGTTCAATATTTTTTTCTACTTTTTTAATAGTTTCATTCAAATCTTTAGCTAATTTTATTCCATCATCAGCCATGGCTGTTAAATCTTCTACACATTCGGTAGTTGTCTTTATTGATTTTCTAAGTGTTCTAAGAGTTCTTGCCGCACTAAAGCCCATCGCTAAAACTCCTATTCCTGCTAAAAATATACCTGCATAAGCAATATTTAACCAATCTATATCCGGCATAATATTTCTCCTTTTAACTATTATTTTATTATTAATTGTCTAATGATTTTAAAAATTTTTGTTGATATTTATTAATATCTCCTGCTCCCATAAATAAAATTACAGAGTTTTCTAATTTGGATAGGGTAGAAAAATCTTCTTCCCCTCTTATAACTTTCGCATTCTCATCTACTACTTTTCTCAAATCTTCTATGCTTACATTACCACTCGTTTCCCTTGCCGAAGCAAAAATTGGATACAAGTAAACATCATCAGCCTTGCGTAAACTCTGAGCAAAGCCATCTAAAAATGCTTCAGTTCTAGTAAATGTATGGGGTTGGAAAATTGCTACCACATTTTTATCTTTATATTTTCTGCGTGCCGTATTTATCGTAGCTTCAATTTCTCTTGGGTGATGAGCATAGTCATCAACTATGATATTATTTTTAAATTTATATTCAATAAAACGACGCTGGGCATTTTTATAATTTTTTGCCGCTTCTTGCATTTTTTCTAGTGGAATGCCATTTATATCAGCCATAGCTATAACAGCAAGTGCATTACTAATTTCATGAAGTCCAAAAACTCGCATAACAAATTTTCCGAAAAATTCACCGTGCTTATAAACATCAAACTTACTAGTTTCTTCAGAAGTTTCTAAATTTCTAACTTGATAGTCGTTGCTATCCTTAAAGCCATAAGAAATCATTTGGGCTGAATAAGATTTTAGTTTTGACGCTAACAAGTCATCACCACAGTAAACGACAGCATCTCTTACCTGATTTACAAATGATTGAAAAGCATCTAAAACATCACTCTCATCTTTGAAATAATCTGGGTGGTCAAAATCAACATTGGTTACTATCGCATAATTAGGTCTATAATGTAAAAAATGACGATAGTATTCACAGGCTTCAAAGATAAATAAATCTGAATTTTTTTTACCCAGCCCTGTGCCATCTCCTATTAAGTAGGAAATGTCTTTTACATTTTTAAAGATGGTGCTTGCCATTGTTGTTGTAGTAGTTTTACCGTGAGCACCCGTGATTGCGATAGATTTTATTTTATCTGCTATTTTTCCTAAAAACTCACTATATGTGTAGGTTGTTAGTCCTAATTCTTTTGCCCTGACATATTCTATATGTTCTTCATTAAAGGCATTTCCTAAAATTATGGTAAGTCCTTCTTCAATATTTTTTTCAGAATAGGCTAATATTTTTATATTTCTATCTTCTAGTTTTTTTTGTGTAAAAAAATAGGTTTCAATATCTGAGCCTTGAACGTAATATCCCATATCATGTAATATTTGTGCCAAGGGACTCATACCAGAACCCTTTATTCCTATTAAATGAAATTTTTCCATATTCTCCTCCTAATTAAAGTAACTTTTATACAAGCAAATTAATTCTACCCTATATTAGAATTTTTTTCAAGAGTTAGGCAAATATCTAATTTGCTAAGAGTTTAGAAAATACATTATTGATTCTATTCGTCTTGTAGCCCTTGTAGTCATAAGTATAATTTTCATCTGATAGGTGCCACTTTTTTTCTATAAAAAAAGTTTGCAAGCCTAATTTTTGAGCTGGAACAATATCATGATAAAAAGAATCACCAACCATGAGTGTATGTTCCGCCCTTAAATTATGATTTTCAATTATTTGTAAAAAAGCCTGACTATTTGGTTTATTTAGCATTGTTTCAGAAGAGATATAAATACCATCAAAAATATCTAAAATTTTCATTTTTTCTAATTTTAATCTCTGCTCTCTTGCTATGCCATTAGTAAGAAGAAAAATTTTGTATTTTGATTTTAATTTAGTTAGGTTGCTAGTTAAAATTTTATCTTCTCTAATATCTGCCAAGATAAATTCAAACATTTTTTCATAATATTTTTGGGCATCTTCTTCTGTAAAATTAAGACCTAGCTCTTTCATAGTTGCCATAATTCTTAAAAATCGTAAGTGTCTTAATCTAGTTTTACCTTGAGAAATATCGGATAATATATTTTCATTGTATTTTTTAAATATTGCAAAAAATTTTTCGTAACTTGCATATGGGGATAAGTTTAGATAATTATACATATCTCTATTTGCTCTTAACCAGGATTTACTAAAGTCATACAGGGTGTTGTCCAAATCAAAAATTACAGCCTTAATATTTTCTTTCATAAGCACTATTCCTCCACTAAATAAAATGGATAGGTTGCTAGCTTGATATTAAATTTAGTATCCTTTATTTTATCTGTTTCTCCGTCTGCCTGCAAATAATTTTCACCAGACACATTTATAGTGAATTCCTTGCCGATAATTTTGGTGAATTTTGGAGTTTTTTCAAAATGTTTTCCAGTTTTTAAAACGTGGGGTAGTAGTCTTAAAATATCCTTAGCAGAAATATCTTTTGCCAAAGCCAGATAAATCAAACCACTATTTTTATGGGCGTCAGGAATTATTTTTATTCCACCACCAAAATATTGATTTTTCATAAATGACGCAAATAAAATATTTTTGTGTTTATAAACTTCTTTATTATCAACAGAAATTTCAGCATCAAAAACACTTCTATTTCTAAAAGCAGCAAGTATCTTAGAAATATAAATCATTTTTCCCATTTTTGCCCTATTAAGAATATTTTTCTTTTTATCTTGGTTGGTTAGATGTGAAATTAGGGCATCAAAACCTATACCCATACCATTCATAGCTACATAGGCAAGCCCCCGTTCATTACTTACTTCTATAAATTCAAGATTTTCTAAATCAACTTTAAAAATATTATCAATAAATTTTTCTGCATCGGCTGTAAGTTTTAAGGATCTAGCAAAATCATTACCAGTTCCAGATGGAAAATATGATATAGGTATTTTTTCTTTAAGACTATGAAGACCATACATAGCCTCATTAAGAGTACCATCTCCACCGACAACAACTATTCTATGATTTTCTTTATATTTATTTTTCAAGGCAATTTCTTGTATTAATATTTTAGTATGTTTTGGATATTTTGTTGTATAAACTTTAAAATCTATATTTCTTTGATTGCAGGTAGCTTGCAGTCTTGCAACTGAACTTTTCCCATGCTCACCACCTGCATTTAAATATACAAGTATAGATATACTATTCATTATTATATCCTTTCAGAAATTAATTATATATATTTTAACATAGAAAAGTATTTTTTAACAATTTAATTGTGTTCTTCCGTATTATAGAATTTTTGTATTAATTACTTTTTAAAATTTGATTTTTATAAAATTAATTTTTGCTTGTTCTTGATAAAAAATTTTTAGTTTAATTTATAAAAAATAAAAAATTTAGTTTGAATTTTTTATCCAGCTAAATTTTATTATTATCTTACAAAAAAATTGTTTACTTTTACAAAATTAATTTATAAATTTTATTCTTTAAATTATTTTAAATATTATTTTCTAAAAATAAAAATATCTAGTATAAATTTTTATTCATACTAGATATATTAATTAACTTGCTAGAAATTTTATTTTATGTTGTCATTGACATAACTAGGTATTATTTTAACAAAAAAATTAAAATATTTTTCATCAGTGCTATTAAAAAGAAAAAAAGTTATACAAGCAATTTACTTGTATAACTTATCTCATTCCCCATGCTTTTAAGCCTTGAGCCTTGTATGCACGCACTGCTGCATTGATTTGATCTTCAACAGTAGCGGTTGACCCCCAGCCAGGCATTGTTTGGAACAGACCAGACGCTCCTGAACGATTGCGGGCTGATGGATCTCCATTTGATTCTCTTGCTATAATATATTCCCAAGTTGCTGCTGGAACTCCAGTTTTTGCCGCCATTTGTTGAGCTGCATATTCTCCAGTTGCTCCAGCCCTATTTCCATTTGATAAAACTCTACCGCTATAAGAAGTTTTTTGAACAGGCAGTGCTGAACTAGAATTGTTAGAAATATTTTGTGTAGATGATAATAAACCAACTTGGACAACTTCTTCTATTGCTTCTGTAATTATATTTTCTGAAACTATATCGTCAAAAACTACAAGTCCATTTTCTTTTACTACTTCTCTTATTATTTCTTTTTTTCCATTTTTACCTTGAGTTACTACTTTTCTTTCACCTGCTTTTAGTGTAGATTTCTTTTCTTCTTTCCTAGTATAAGGTATTTCTTCTATTGAAGTAGTTTTTTCTTTTTCTATTCTTGTAATAGTTATGGTATCGACAGCTTTTACGTCAGATGATTTTTCTGGACTTACTATGTCATACTGACCCAAGCTAATATTTAATTCTTTTAAAATATCCTCTACTTTTGTATAAGTAGTTTTTCTGACTTCTGTTTTGTCTGCATCCTGTATAAGAATATCTTTAGCCTTAAATATTTTTATAACGTCATTGTTACTAACTTTTGAATCTAAAGATGGTTCTACCCTGTCAGTAGGATTTAGTTTTATTCCTTGACTTTCTAGTATTTCCCTAACAGTTCCTTTTTTAACTTTAACCTCAATTACCGAATCATCTGCATGTATGGCTAAAGCAACTTTTCTATAGTCATCATTAGTTATATAAGCTCCAGAGAATAATACAGTAATAACAGAAATAGAAGCTATTACTTTTTTAAATTTTGACATTGTTACCTCTCTTTATTTTTTATTTTAAATAAATTACAAGCATTATTATAGGTTAGGCTTGCCAACTTTTCGTAAGACATTTCTCGCAAGTCAGCAATTTCTTGTGCAACATATTTAACGTAAGAAGATTCATTTCTTTTCCCCCTGTATGGACTTGGTGTTAAATAGGGGCAATCTGTTTCTAGTAATAACCTATCTGATGGACACAATCTTGCTATTTCTTTCGGAGTTTTTGCATTTTTATATGTTACCGGACCAGCCAAAGATATATGGAAATTTTCTTTTAATGCTATCTTCATACTTTCAACAGAACCAGAGAAACAATGCATTATTCCTCCGACTTCTTTAGCATTTTCTTCTTGTAATATTTTTAATGTGTCTGCCATGGCATCTCGACAATGAATTACTATTGGTTTTTTAACTTCTTTTGCTAATTTTATCTGTTTTCTAAATACTTCTTTTTGAATTTCTTTGGGACTTTTATCCCAGTAATAATCCAAACCTATTTCACCAATAGCTATTACTTTTTTATGATTTAAGGCTAAATCTTTTATCATATTGTATTTTTCTTCTGTAAAGTCTATGGCTTCTACTGGATGCCAACCCACAGTCAAATACATTTCATCATAAAGTTCAGCAATTTCTAAGGCACGTTTTATACTCTTATCGTCAAAACCGACAATATTTATCAGTTTAACTCCAGCCTCTCTTGCCCTATTAACTGTTTTTTCTAAATCATTTTTAAAAGCATCATCATTAAGATGAGCATGTGTATCAAATAACATAAGCTTACTCCTCACCTATTACATTGTAACAAATAAAAATTACAATTAAATATAATGATTATTACTTTTATGTTACAAATTCTTTACAAAAATCAATTTCAATAAAAAATCTAGTCGATTAAAATATCAAACTAGATTTTTTATTTCTATTAAGTTATAACTTTTAATATACTTGCTTAAAGATTAAATTCATCTTTTATATCCTTCAACTTATTTAGCATAATTGCTCCGCTTCTAATATGTTCATTCAAGGCTAAGCTCATCTTATCTCCAAATCTACCAGGCAGACAAAATACTGCATTACCTATATCAAGAGCAAAATCTATTGTCCTAGAAGTTCCACTTTTTATACCCGCTTCTGTAACTATTAAACCACAACCTAAGGCTGCAACTATTCTGTTACGTTCTAAAAATCTGTATTTTCTAATTTTGGCAGTAGGAAAATATTCCGATATAATCAAATGTTTTATTCTCATTATTTCATACAATTTATTATTACTTTCAGGGTAAATTGTATTATGACCGTGAGCTATTACCCCTATTGTATAGCCCCTGCTTCTTATGGTTTTTGTATGGGCTATGCTATCTACTCCACTTGCAAGACCACTTGCCACAACAAAATTATTATCAACCAAAAAAGGCACAATCACATCAAGGGCATTCTCAGAATATTTTGTATTATTTCTTGTCCCCACTATGGAAATTTTTCTTTTGAACAGGAGCAAGTCTTTATTGCCCCTATAAAAAATTACAAAAGGAAAATCATATAATCTAAATAATTCTTTCGGATAGTATTCACTGTCATAAAAAATATATTCAGTTCCGTAAAAATTAAAATATTTTTCATAGTTAAAGCTTAAATTATACTGAAATTTATCATAAGCCTCTTCACAAGACTTGCCAAAATAAGATGTAAAAGTTTTTAAGTCTAGGCTAGCCATATCTTCAATTTTTTTTACATTTTTTAGTGCCTTGTGTATCCTTAATGTTGTTATATTTTCAATGGCTATTAGTGATAAGATTATCTTTTTTTCTTCATCTGTTAATTTCTTTTGCAAGATTTCTTCCCTATCCATATTTTTCCCCTCCTCTTAAATTAATTTTGTAATTTTGTGTAATACCAGTCTATTATTTTTTTTAGTATCCTTAATTTTTCATAATCATTAATATATATAGTATCAATAAAAGTAATATAGTTTAGCATGTATTTTAAAATTTCTTGATATGATTTTCCCTGCTTATAAAGTTTAAACATTTGTCCCTGCCACATGATTAAGGGGCTTCTTAATAATAGTTGCTCGTTTAGATTAAGACCAATAATTTTTGGTATCTTATTAAGGGCAATTCTTTGATTGTAGAATAAACTTAAAAGTTTGTTTTTTACAGTTTTATCAAATTTTAATTGCCTATAAACATAATTTTCTATATCGGTCGGATAAAATTTTGTTGTTAAATTTTTGCTAGAAAAAGTAAAATTTAGGGGCAAATCAAAATTAGATAATTTACAACTACTAATTTTACAAATCGCATTATGTTTTTTTAAACTGCTAGCCCAAAGTTGATAGAATAAAATTTCATCCCTATTCCTATCAAAACCATAGAAAAAAATAGCCCCCTTGTGATAGTTTAAAAAATTATCTACAAAAGGTGAATACTTTATATACACTATATCATTATTTCTTTTAATCTCTTTAACAAATTTATTAACATCTATTAGCCAAATTAATTTTATTCCTGCATCTAAATATCCCCTTGTCCTATCTGCCAATAAAGTATAGGGTATGATAGAACGCTGGTATTCAAGAGCAATATTTTTATCGGCTAAATAAAGATCTGCAATCTGTAAACTATCATTTGTTTTAAAAATATATTCAACTTGGACATTTTTATATTTATTTTTAAAGTGTTGATATAACTTTTTCTTTACCTCTAAATGTTCCTTACTCTCTTTTTTATAATTTTCAAAACTACACTCACTATTTTTTACATGAGCAAAATGTGATTGGATTTTGCTTCCCTTTTTAAAAATAACTTCACTCTTGCACAGGGGACAATAATACTTATCCCTTCTATTTATCTCCTCATCTATTGCATTACAAATTTTATTATTTTTATCATATACAATATACATACCTACTCACTTCCTTATAAAACTTATCCTTTCTTAACCTTGGCGACAATCATCTCTAATTCAATACTTATATTTTTTAATTTTTCGATATCTTCAGCCCTTATTTCCTTAGAAAATGTTATATGATTATAAAAAGTAGCATTAAATATTATTTCCCTAGGCTTAAATAGTTCTTCGCTATACTTAGTAGGTTTATAATTAGCTATTAGATGCATATAAGCCTTTGTTGAAAAACCCTAACTGTGCTTGTTTATAAAAACTAAACTTTTTTCCTTTATATATGAGTTAGCCTTACACTTATGACAAGAATAAATTAATTGACTATTAAATTTTTTACTACATTTTCTATTTTTATCTTAAATTTTATTTTCTTTCCCTAAGCTCTTTAAAAAATTTTTTTACAATATAACTACATTCTTCTTCCATGACACCGCCAATTATCTTAGCCCTATGATTAAAAAGATTACTTTCTACCAAGTTTATTATACTACCACAACAACCATTTTTGGGGTCTTTTGTGCCGTAAATAACATTTTCTACCCTAGCTTGAATTATAGCTCCACTACACATAACGCAGGGTTCAACAGTAGAATATAAAAAACTATTATCAAGTCGCCAAAATCCTATTTTCTTACAAGCCTCATTTATCACCAAAATTTCTGCATGATTTAGGGCTTGCTGGCTTGTTTCTCTGGTATTGTGTGCCTTAGCAATAATTTTATTATCGACAACTAAGACAGCACCAATAGGAACTTCTCCTTTCTGGTAGGCAAGTCTAGCTTCTTCTAAAGCAATGCTCATAAAGTAATCATGATTTGTCATTTACACTTATCCTTACTATACTTTTAATTAAATTGTATCAAAATAAAAAAAAGTTATCAAGCTAAGATCCAAGGCTTCTTTTAAAATTTTAGAATATAATTTCAAGCTAAAATAATTATTAAATTTTAAAAATACTTTAAATATAAAATTAGAATTATAAGCTAGAATATTATATAATTAGATAAAATAAATTTTAGAGGTAGCTAATGATTGAAAAATTTTATTTAGGAACTTATACCAAAAGAATTAGTCAAGGAATTTATTCTATAAAACTTGATAAAGTAAATAAAAAATTATTTGATTTGAAACTAGAATATTCAGTAAATAATCCTACATATTTAGTAACTAGCAAAGAAAATATTTTTACCGTTTCTACTAAAGAATCTTTAGGAGGACTTACATATTTTAAAAATGGTAAAAAAATAGCCGATCATCATTCAGAAAATTCTGGACCTTGCTACATAGCCTATGATGAAAAAAATAATTTTTTACTAACAGCTAATTACCATACAGCTAGTCTTATCTTGTATGAAATTAATAAGGACAAAATAATTTTACTTGATAAAATAATTCATGAAGGCAAAAGTTCATTAGGTTCTCAAGAAAAATCCCACATACATTACAGCAATTTTAGTTCTGATAAAAAATTTATTGTAGCTTGCGATTTGGGAACTGACAGCCTAATAACATATAAAATAGAAAATAAAAAATTACTTAAGGTCGCAACCTACAAGGCAACAGAAAAAAGCGGGGCTAGACACCTAGTATTTCATCCTCAAAAAGATATAGCCTACTTGATATGTGAACTAAATGCCAGCATAGAAATATTAAATTTTGATAAAGTTAATGGAAGTTTTACTAAAAAGGATGGTATCTCCCTAGTAGAAAATGATGAAAAAAAATGGGCAGCAGCTATACGCATTACTAAGGACGGAAAAAAATTATATGCTAGCAACCGAGGAAAAGATGTTTTACTAGCATTTAAAATTGAAGATGATGGCTTATTAAATCATATTCAAACTGTTGATACCTTGGGTAGTGTGGCTAGAGATTTTAATTTATCTTCAGATGATAAATTTTTACTTGTAGGACATCAAGAATCTGATAATCTAACCTTATTTGAAAGAAATGAAGACGGCAGACTTAAGTGTATTGAAAAAAATATTTTTGCTCCAGAAGTTGTTAATATAGTAAATAAAAACTGATGAGTGGATTTAAATCCATTAACCAGTTTTTTAATTTTCATTTTGTAATTTTACTATTGATCTGTGGTCATATACTACTGAATTTTTAGGAACGTCTTTTTTACAACAAGATTAGTAGATATTTTACTATTTTCTCCAATAGTTATATTACCTAATTAGTTAATATATTTTAAATCCTCAAATTCATACATTGAGAAATATTTTTCTGCTCCGTCTGGTAAAATTAGCTATTGTTTTTTCTGGGTACTTAGCGTCTGCACGCTTAGCTCCTAATATTACGACTCCTGATGAAATACCTAGACCAATGCCTCTTGTCAGCATAAAGTTTTTAGCTTCTTCAATAGCTTATTCACTTGTTCTTGTTAAAATTTCATCATTAATTCTCTGTTGAAATTACCAGGAACAAAACCTCTGCCTATACCTTGAATTCTGTGTACTCCAGCTTCACCTTTAGAAATTGCTGGTGATTCTGCTGGCTCAAGTGCTACTGCTAATAAATCTTTTTTAGATTCTTTTAGAAACTTAGTTACCCCTGTAAATGTTCCACCAGTACCAACTCCAGCAACAAAAATATCAACATTAGGTACTTGTTCTAAAATTTCTTTTGCAGTTGTTTTATAGTGATAATTTGGATTTGCAGGATTATCAAATTGACTTAAAATAATTGCATTTTCGTATTTTTCTGTTAGTTCTTTTGCTTTTTCAATAGAAGCCTTAATACCTAATTTTTTGGAGTTAGAATTAATTTAGTTCAATAGAGCTTAATAAGTGTACGACCTTCAAGACTCATAGATTCTGTAATTACTAATATAGCCTTATATCCTAAAAAAGATTTTCTTTAGAGCTAAAATTTTCATCAAGTAAAAATTCAAAATCATCTGAATTTATACCAAAATTTTCCTTATTTAAATCAAAAATAAGTTTCTCTATATAGTCTAAATCTGTTTGTTTATTCATTATATATATATATTTTAGGATAATTTATTATTTTATTATCACTACTTTTATTTGATTTTTTGTATAGTATATTTAAAAAATTTTTTATATTATTAATAATATTTCTCATGTTTTTTATTTATATTCTATATCTTCTTAACAAATTCTGATTTTAATTTCATAGCTCCAAAACCATCAATTTTACAGTCTATATCGTGGTCGCCCTCCACTAAACGAATGTTTTTTACTCGTGTTCCTTGTTTTAAAACTGATGAGGCTCCCTTTACTTTCAAATCTTTTATTACTGTTACTGTATCTCCGTTTTGCAAGATATTTCCCTTAGAATCTCTATAAACTTTTTCTTCGTCTTCTTTTATATCATTTGCAGTCCATTCATAAGTACACATAGGACAGACAAATAAAGCCCCATCCTCATAAGTATATTCTGATTTACATTCTGGACAATTTGGTAAAATTGTCATAATAACCTCCTATTAATTTTATAAAATTATTTTAACATAAATATTTATATTTTAGCATATATAACATTTTTACTTGTTAAATTTTTTCTTTTCCTTTGAGCATATTTAAAGTTTTGCTGAAATAAATTAGTTATTAGTAAAAATATATAAACAAAAACAAAAAAGACTTAAAATTATTTTAAATTTATGATTTTTGAATTTATACTTTTGAACAATTTTTTTACTTTATTAAAATACAAATTAAATTTACATATTTCTCTATTTATAAACTATTTTTTACCTTGCTAAAGTTTTTAAAAATCTCAAGATGTAATATCTTGTCTAAGAAATTTTAATTGCAAAAAATTATTTTATTACAAATCCCTATTTACTAAATAATAGTAGCTTTCTTTATTTGCTTATTTTAAATATATGTGATAAGATAAGAAAAATTTAAAAGGAGGTAGCCATGGCAAAGAAAATAGCAGCTTTTTTTGATATAGATGGAACTCTTTATCGTGATTCCTTGATGACAGAACACTTTAAAAAATTAATTAAATATGAAATATTGGACAATAAAATTTGGGTAAACGACATTCGCCACTTGTATCAGGCTTGGGACAATAGGGAAGATGACTACGACGGTTATTTGTTTGAACTATCTAATAAATATGTTCAGGCAATAACTGGCCTTGAAAAAAGCACCTTAGATTTTGTTGCCGAGCAGGTGATAAAATTAAAGGCTGATAGGGTTTATAAGTATACAAGAAATATTATTAAAAAACACAAAGAACAAGGGCATTTAGTATTTTTCATCTCGGGTAGTCCAGACTTTTTGGTCGAAAAAATGGGAGAAAAACACGAAGTTTTTTTAAGCGTTGGTAGCGGCTATATTATAAAAGACAATATCTTTACTGGTAAGGTAATTCCTATGTGGGATTCGCAGAGTAAAAATAATATGATTGATGAACTTATAGCGACCTATGAAATAGACTTAGAAAATTCCTACGCTTATGGCGATACTAACGGAGATTATGAAATGCTTAGCCGGGTTGGAAATCCTGTGGCAATAAATCCGAGTAGCGAACTCTTAACAAATATTAAAAATAATAAAAATCTTTCCCAAAAAATTGATATTATAATAGAAAGAAAAGATGTTATCTACTCACTAAAAGATACTGTCAAAACACTAGAAATATAAAATTTTTCTGCTTTCATTAAATTTTAATATCAAATATAAAATTATATTCAAATAAAAATAAAAATTATTTTTCTATTTTTTCAGTTAATATTCTGAAAAAGTTAGTTGAAAATTGAAATACTATCTGCTAGAAAAAATAATTAGAAATTATTCTAGCTTTAGTGAAATAGTATTTAAAACTTTTAAAATATCGATTAGTTTAATTTATTGTTAATTAAATACTAGAAGAGAATAAATTAATTTACTTCTAGCTTGTAAAAGAAAATAAACAAAGTCTATAAGTAAAAATTCATACTAAAATCTTAATAAAAGATTTTAAATAAAATTTAATTGTGCTAAAAATAAACATAGAAAGTGTTTAATTATCAAAGTATAGTTTATTTACCTACTAAATTGGTTTGCATCTAGTATCGCAATATTTTCTGCAATTTAGCACTAATAAATATAATCTTGCTAAAATAAAAAGATGACTTGTTAGTCATCTTTTTTGTTAAGAAAATTTTATATATTTTCCACTGTGTATAATTTTTTAAAGTGAGGTTTTTGATTAAGTAAATATTCAAAAGAACCACACTCTATTATTTTGCCATCTTTTAAAACTAATATTTCTAATATTTTCTTAGACTTTCTGCCATTATTTTATGAGTTATAGAGGTAAGGGTTAAGTTTTCATACTCTAATAAGTAGTTCTCAATATTTAAAGCATTATTATTATCTAAACTAGGAAACATTTCATCCGCTAATATTGGCTGGCAAGCTCTTATAAGAAGCCTTGCTCTTGATATTCTTTGTTTTTACCCTAAAGAAAGATTACTTCCATTTTCTTTTATAAAATTTTCATTATCGATTTCGGCAATAAAATGATACAGTCCTAGTATTTTCATTAATTTAATTATTTCTTCTTTGGAATACTTATTATTATGTAGACTTATATTATTAAATATACTTTACTTAAAACAAAAACGTTTTGGTCTATGCAGGAAAATTTATTAATTAATTTCATATCATCTATTAAGTTTATATCTATCCCATTAATTTTTACACTATCATCATTAGAAATATTAATTCTTAATAATAATTTTAAGAGCGTTGACTTGCCAGAACCTAACAAAGCAAGAAATGCGTATTTTTCCCTTTTTCAAAAGTATAACTGATATTATCTAAAATAATATTATCCCATCGACCTAGTATAAACAACAACATATTTTCTTTTTCCCTGACATCTTTTTAAAAGAATGCTCTGTACTTGCAGAATGATTATATTCACATAAAGAATCTGACTAATTGTGGTGGTTGCCACTTGATGAACAAGCAGTTAAAAATATTGCTGACAATACTATCATCGAAAGAATTTTATGTAATTTCATTTATCTTATCTCCTAAAATTTACTATATAATTACAATCTCTTACTTTCATTAAACATAATAAATTTCTCTTTTCAATAAACCCTTACCAAAGGAATTTAGATAAATATAAATTTAAATTATAAAAATGTTTTTTCTAGTTGAAAGTTTTATTTGAAAAATATTTAACCAATCAAAAATTTAAAAACAAAAATATTATTTTTAAAATAAAATTTAACTAGCAATAAATTATTTTTTAAAATTTCTTCATAAGAAAAGAATTTATTTAGAAAAAAGACGACTATTTGTCGTCTTTTTTAATCATCACATTTGCTTTTTCTACATTAAATTTAGATAAATCATATATTTGTTCAGCAAAAGTTTCTTTGTTATATTTATATATTGTTTTTTCAAATAAAAAGTAAAAATTATTTTTATCTTGAGCAAAATATGGACTGTTTCCATCTCCAGGTTTTTCATTTGGGAAGTTTATGATGGTTTTTTTGCCACTTCTTTTATTGTATATGGTGAAAACATGGCTGGGAACATATAAATTGTAATGTTCTATTATTAAATTTTTTTCATCTTGATGCATATATAAGGGGTAGTTATAGTCTAAAGTTATAAATTCTTGCTTATTATTTTTTAAATTTAATTTTAGTATTTTATTACTACCTCTCGGCTCTCTACTTTCTGTTAAGCCGGCAGAATTTTGACTAAGATAGATATAATTATCATCCATAACCATTCTCATATAAGCACCATTTTCATAATTCAAATCTATTTCTTCCTGCACTTCAAAATCCATATTTAGTTTTAATAATATATTTTTATTTTGTTTCTCTACTACATTACCTATTAACAAGTAGATAATATCATCTTTTACTATGATGTCATTAGTAACATTGATACCACTTCTTTTTATTTCTTTTTTTCTCAATTCTTTAAAGGACATATCGTATTCATAAATGTTAAATCTATCCGTAAAAACATCTGTTGCATAGATTTTATCCTTGTAGTGAGTAAATGTATAGGGTTCGCTACTATCATTTTTTAAGTTAATATCTAAAGTATCCTTATCTATATTTGCCAAAAGAGCATGCTTTCCTATAACTGTAGTTTTTATAAGCAGGTTTTTATCCAAATCTATATAATCATAATTTAAGAACCCATACTTACCAGACCTCTCTTTAGTGTCTACTAAATTTAATTCATTATTTTTTTCTTCAAATAGAAGTATTTTGTTTTTATCGACAATCCCTATATCATATTGATATTTTTTTTCATTATTTTTAAAATTGGAACATCCCGTTAGAATTAATACAAGTGTTATTATTAAATAAAATATTTTTTTCATAAATCTAACCTCCTTTATGAATAATAAAATAATTATACAATACAGGTATAATAAAAATAATAATAATAATATTAAAAAATATTGTATTCTCTACTGTCTACTTATTTTTAAATATTTTAGTAATTTTTTATTTTTTATTTTTTATTTTTTATTTTTTATAATTAAAAACCTACCTATAAGCATAAATATAAGTAATACTGTCCAAGAAATAATTAACGTAATTATAGAAACTCCATATTTATTTTTTAATATTATTGAAGATATACTGGTAAGAATAAGAAACATTACTATATCATATTTATTTATTATTTTGTTCACATCAAATAACCTCTAATCTTATTTTGTTTAAACTCATTATACTTGTGTGTATTTGATAATATATATATATCTATTCCTTTTCCTTGCCAATATGCCTGTTGAACTACTTTTTCTAAGTAATTATATCCCCCATAAGTAGCAGCTATTGAAATTGCTGAAAGTCCCCAACCTACACCAGGAATCAACCCAAATGCAATAGAAGATAAAGTTTCAGCTAGCTTTCCATAACGTAATCCTTTCTCGTACATATGTTTTACACCCCAGTAATTGATATACCCAATTTTAGTTTCTGGATAATATGCACTCCTTAAATAAGGATTTATTTTTATTTCTGGTTTTAGTATCATTTCAATTAAATTATATTCTTCTTGAGATATTAAGTTTTTATTTAATCTTATCTGTGCATTATAAAGTTCTCTTTCTATGTCTATTTCAGAGAAGTTAATTTCTATTTCAAAAGAGTTATTTTCGTTATTAATTGTATTCTCATTAAAAGTCTTATCTTTAGCCTTAGCTACATTATCATAACCGCTAACTAAAGTAGAAATTGGGCTAACTAATAAACTAGCCGAAATTACGGCACTTGCTATTTTTATTTTTGTATTCATAATATTTTCCTACTTTTATGAATATATTAATTGTTTTAAAGTATATACTTTTATTCACACCCCAATTATAATAAATAGAAAAGAAAAAAACAAGACTTGTATTTCTCCAAAATATTTGATATAATTAGTGAATTAGGGTTTTAAAAATTTTAGAGTTTTAATAAAATATTCATACAAAATTTAATATATGTACAATACTGTGAGTGAAGTAGTGTCTGCAATATTTTTTAATTATTCATCCCATTATAATTAATTAAATAAGATATTTTTTTCATAAATCTAATCTCCTTTATGAATAAACATAATTATAATTTTATAAAATATTAAGAAACTAGGTTTGTTTATTAATATTTTCTATTTTGTTTATATGTAATTAATATTAGTGTTAATATAATTATTCCATTAATTAATAATATTATTAATAGAAATCTTTCAAATATTTTATCACTAAAAATATATCCAATATTCATTAATTGATATACGTATGAAGTTATAAGAAATATAGTTGACATTACTATTACTAATAATATCAAAATTAATATTATTTTATAAGTCTTTTCAATATTAGACTTTTCTTTATTTTTTTTGTACAAAAGATATGCTCCTATTAATGTTATAGTGGAAAATGAAGTAGTTACAGAGTTTAATAATAATGATATCTTATTTTCCATTTTTACACCCAATACCCATTTTCATCAAAATCATACCATGTCCCAGCTATATACAAACCTTGACCAGCAACAGCCCCATAGTCGCCTGGTAAATGATATAACCATTTACCATTATATTCTCGCCAACCAGAATATTGAATTAATTTTCCTCCATCTTCAAATTCATACCATTTATCGTTTATTTTTAACCATGGACTATTTTCAAATCTGGGATTATACATTAATGAAGCGTAAACATCAGATCTTAAGAAAAAACTAAATTTTATATCATAGAAAAAATACCATCCATCATAATAATCATCCCAATGCCAACCGCTCTTGAAATTTCCATTTTCTTTATAAAACCACATAGTTTTATAATCTTTAGATATACTAATCCAACCATTTTGAACAGACTCTGCTCTTGAAACTTCATCTATATCAGGTTTATAATAAGTTTTATATATATCATTCGATATCCCTACGACAGTCGCTAATCCAGCAACTATTGTTATAACTACAAGTAATGGGAATGCTCTATCTTGAGGTAATTTTTCTATATCTTTTTTTGCTAAATTTAAATATTTTTCTTTTTCATCTTTACTTAAATGTTCTTTACCTTTTAAAATAACGCTATAAATTTTTTTATTATCCACTACATATTCTGTAATAAAATAGTCATTTTTATTAACAACTACATATTGTTCATTTTTATTTAAATATAGCATTTTTCCTATATTTAAATTTGAATAATTATTAGCCTTAGCCACATTATCATAATGATTAATTAATACTGAAATGGGAGAAACTAATAAACTAGCCGAAATTACAGCACTTGCTATTTTTATTTTTTTATTCATAATATTTCCCTCCTTTTATAAATATTATTAATTGTTTTAAAGTATATACTTTTATCTACATCCCGATTATAATAAATAAAAAAGAAAAAAACAAGACTTGTATTTCTTCAAAATATTTGATATAATAAATAAATTAGAGCTTTCAAAAATTTATAGTTTTAATAAAATAGCATAAAAAATTTAAAATAAATTATCCACACAAATTTCAAAATAAAAAACTAAGTAAAAAATTACTTAGCTTTTTTGTTTATCTATTTTTTCTCTAAATATCCTTCTTTTTATAATAATTCTTAACTCTTAGCTAAAATTATATTTTTAGTATTTCCGTCAATAATTAGTCCTTGTATTGATTTAGCTACATCTATTTTTGCATAGTCTACTTCTAAATTTTCTATGATTACATCATCAAGATATTCTATTTTATGAGTTATTCCAGAAATTCCCTTATATTGTTCTGCTAGAGGATTTATTCTAGCTTACATATCTTATTTTAAAAGATCTGCTTGCTTATAATTAATTGTATTCCTAGCAGTTTGTTTTAGAAGCCTATATCCTTGATGAACATAAACTAATTCTGAAATTACTAATTCATCTTGCTTACTAAAGGTTTTTATTTGAAAATTATCTTCCTGCTTATTACTTGTTGAAGTTGAATTATTTTCTTGTTTAGTGTCTGTTGAAGTTGAAGTAGAACTGCAACCTACAGGTGTAACTGATAATATAAGCGTAAATAAAATTTATAATAATTTTTTCGTTACTTTTCTCCTAATTTTTAAATTTAAATTCTATATTATACAATATTTTTTTAAAAAATAAAATCTGTTTTTATTCTCCCCAAACTTCTGCAACTATTTCTTGGATAAGTTTAATTTTTTTCCATTGGTCTTCTTCAGTTAAAATATTTCCTTCTTCAGTAGAAGCAAAACCGCATTGTGTGCTTAAATATAAGTTTTCAAGTGGAACGTATTTGGCTGCTTCTTTTATTCTTGCTATTACTTCTTCTTTATTTTCTAATGTAGCAGATTTAGATGTTAAAAGTCCTAATACAACTTTTTTACCTGGTGTAACTTTTGCTAAAGGTTCAAATCCACCAGCTCTATCTGTATCAAATTCTAGGTAATAAGCATTTACATTTTCTTTAGCAAATAGTGTGTCTGCTACCTTGTCATAGGAACCTTGACAGAACCAAGAAGAATGGAAGTTACCACGACAGACGTGTGTATTTACTACCAAGTCTTCTGGCAAGCCTTCTAAAACTCCATTATTTAATTTTATAAAATCAGCGGATAAATCTTTTCTAACTTCCTCTATACTTTGACAATTAGCGTTTGCTACTTTTCCCAGCAAGTTATCATCTGACAAAGCTCCCCAAGTACAATCATCAAATTGTAAATTACGGCAACCAGCTTCATATAAATCAAATATAACCGTCTTATATGCTTTTATAATATCTCTGAAAAGTTCTTCTTTATCTGGATAAACATTAAAAGTATTTGCTGTATTTTCTGCATCTCTTATAAGTTCTCTAAAAAATTGTGCAGGTGCTGGAATAGTTTGACGTGGTGTTGCGTCTTTACCAACTTCATCTCTAACAAATTTAAAATGATTTATAAAGGGGTGATTTTCTCCAGAAATTTTTCCTGTCAAGCCAGCTGAATCTGGTTTTGTTGTTTCATCATGAAATTGATAACCTATTTTAGCTTGCGTGTGTTCTACTCCATTTAATCCCCAAAAGAAATCTAGGTGCCAATAAGCACGACGAAATTCTCCGTCTGTAATTCCTTTTAGTCCTACTTCTTTTTGTTTGGCTATCAATTCTTTAATTGCCTTGTTTTCTACTTGTGTTAATTCTTCTCTTGTGATTAAATTTTGAGAAAATTTTTCTCTAGCTTCTACCAATTCTTTTGGTCTTAAATAGGAACCAACATGGTCAGCTCTAAATGGTGCGTTATGTCCGCTACAATTACAATTACATTTTTTTATTTCTGTCATTTTTAAAATCTCCTTAAATAATAATTTTTTAATAATATTTTTTATATTTTATTCTTCTTCAGGTAATATTGCTATTACTCTGACGGGTGAACCTGTTGCTTCTTTCCAGTTAGGATATGCAATAGATATTAAGGCACCCACTGCTGGCAACTTGTCCAAATTATTTAATACTTCTACTTGGTAAATATTTTGTTCTAGTAGGTAATATTCTTCATATAAAAATCCTTTTTTAGCTACTGTCAAACCTGCGTCAGTATCCAAAGTTTCATGGCCAACAGCCTTGACCTGTCTTTCATGAATTAAAAATTCCAAGGCTTCTCTTGACCAGCCAGGTGTGCGTTGCACGCCTTTGTCATCTAAATTTCTTATCTTGTCTTGACTAGGCCAGCGTTTTGACCAATCACTTCTAAAGGCTACAAACGATCCTGGCAAAATTTTTCCGTACTCTAACTCGAAATCTAAAATATCTTGTTTTCTTATTTCATAATCATTATTTTCAGCAACTTCTTTTGACTTATCAATTACATATAGGGGTAACAATAAATCTTTTAAAGCTATTTCATCTAAATATCTTCCACCTTTGACAAAGTGAATAGGAGCATCTATGTGCGTACCGTACTGCCCAACCACAGAAAATTTTTGCACGTGAAAGCCATCTTCTAAAGTGAACAAGTCTACTTTTTCCAAAACGGGTAGAGCTGGAAAGTGTGGGGAATTTTCATCTATTTGATGAGAAAGATTAACCCACTTTCTTGATTTTAAAATTTTGTATATATTAAGTAAATCTGCCATTACAATTCTCCTTTATTATTATTTATAAAATAAACGCCCAAGAAAAAGTAGAATTAAAAAACACCCTCAAACAAGAATAAACTTGTTCAAGGGCGTTATTAATATACGCGGTACCACCTTGATTTGATTAAAAAATCATCTCACTAAAGTACGTACTAAAATAGTATTATACTCCGAAGCTATATCGGGCTTGCCCGTAGCAGTCTAAAATATTCGACCACTAACACTCAAAGACCATTTTCAAAGTTTTATCTTTATCTTCTTGCACCAAACGAAGACTCTCTGGAAAATCTGCCACTTTTACTTTTCTTATCAACGTGTTATTTTATGTTAGGGAGAGTATAACAAAATTTAAAAATTTCGTCAATAGTTTTTTTAAAAATTTTTCTGAAAATTAAAATTAAAATACATATTATTTATATTAATTACTAAAATTTTATAAATTAATGCTTGTAATTAATTAATAAAATAAAAATTTTCTTTTAATTAATAGCTAGCAAAATTATTTTTTTATATCATACTTAACTTGTTTTTTTAGGGTTAGCAAATGCAAAGTTACTACAAAAATAAATGTAATAAGTAATAAAATAATATCTTTAAGAGTAAGGCTAACAAAAGATTTTTCTAAAATAAAAATATTGGCACAAACACCCAAGACCCCACCTAAAATTAAAAGATATAATAATAATTTTTTATGGCTATTAAGGGGTAAACTTACCCTGTAAACCATAAGTAGTCCATTAAGTAGGGCTAATATAAAGGCTATACTTGAATTAATTTGAAAAATATTGACCAGCAAGACTGCTCCAACAAGAATGCTCCCAGCCAAACTTGCATTAGTCAAAACTTCTTTCATAAAATTATTTTTAACTATTTGCTTATTTTCTTCAAAGGTTAAAAAGAATGAGGGTATTCCTATAGTTAGTGCAGAAATAACTGTAAATTGAATAGGAATAAAAGGAAATTTCATTGCAAATATTACCGACAATATGGCAAAAGAAATTGAAAAAAATGTTTTTGTTAAAAATAGGGCTGCCACCTTTTGAATGTTATTTATTACCCTACGTCCCTCCATAAGAATATTATAAAAAACTCCAAAATCATCAGTTAGTAAAACTATATTAGCCACACTTTTTACTGCACTTGTCGCTTCTTTCATACCAAAACTAATATCAGCTTTTTTTAGTGCCAAAACATCATTAACACCATCGCCGCTCATGGCAACCGTCTTACCATTTTTTTGTAAAATCTCAACCATTTTTTCTTTTTGATTAGGACTAACCCTACCAAAAATTTGATTATTTAAAACTACACTTTCAAAATCTTCATCACTGACTTTAGTCATATCTACTGCCAGAGCATTTTTATTAAAACCAGCTTTTTTGGCAACACCCAAAACTGCCTTGTGGTTGTCGCCGCTAATTATTTTTATGTCTACACCCTGACTGTTAAAATAATCAAAAGTTTGTTTTGTATTTTCCTTAATTTCATCAGATAAAACTACATTGCCAATTAACTCTGTATCTTTAGGCTTATCTATAAAGTCTTTACTAAATGCTAAAGTTAAAATTCTATAACCATTATTTTTATATTCTTCAAAATTACTTGCTAATTTTTCTTTTATATCCAAAAATTCAAAAGCTCCAAAAAAATATGTTCCTTCATCTTTTACTTGAATGTAAGAAAATTTATCCCTACTAGAAAATGCTCCTTTTTTAATTACATGCCATTTTTTTTCTAGTCTCAGATATTTTTTTAAGGCTCTTGATGTTGCATTCTCATCATCAAAATAGGCTAGATAGCTAGATAATTTTTCTTTTGCTAATTCATCTATTGCTACAACATTCATATTTCCTGTCGTGATTGTTCCTGTTTTGTCAAAACATAAAACATCTATACGAGCCAGAGTTTCTGTACAATATAATTCTTGTACCAAAACTTTCTTTTTTGTCAGCTTGTAGGCAGACACAGCCAAGGAAACACTAACTAAAAGAACTAGTCCTTCTGGTATCATACCTACCAAGGCACCTGCACTATTTAAAACTATATCTACATAGTCTAAACCAATAAACTTACCTCTTAGATACAGTATAATAGCAACTGGAACTAATAAAAAAGAAATATATTTCAAAATTGTATTCAAGTAATCTCTTAACTTAGACGGATATTTTTTAAACTTTTTACTGTCCTGAGCCAACTTATTAATATAACTATCCTCTCCTACTGCCGTAACTTTCATCAAGCCACTACCACTGACAATATTACTTCCACTCAAAAGCTTATCATTAACTTTTTTATAAATATTATCACTTTCACCAGTAAGTAAAGATTCATCTACTTCTATTTCTCCAGCAATCAAAACTCCATCACAAGGAATTTGGTCGCCAAGATTTAAGTTTAGATATTCTCCCAAAACAATTTCGTATATATCTATTTCTTGAACCTTGTTATCTCTATTAACCTTGTACTTTGCCCTGCTTATCAGACTAAGTTTTTCTAAGGCGTTTTTCGATTTTACTTCTTGATAAATTCCTATAACAGTATTAATTACTATAACAAGAACAAAAAGTAAATTTTCAAATCTTAAAGTTGTTGCTACAAAAAATGCTAAAACTAAAATCATACCATTAAAAAAGGTAAAGACATTTGAAAAAATAATTTCTTTGGTAGTCTTGTAGGGTTTTACCACATCAATATTTTTTTTAGCTTGTTTTACTTCTTCATTCGTTAAAAATCTCAAAAACTCACCCCAAATTAAATTTTTTATTTCATATAATCAATATAAAATATTATACCTAATTATAACAAAAAATTAACAACAAAAAAACTTTGCTAATTCCAAACAAAAAAGAGCGATTTTAGTATCACTCTTTTTTAATTTTCTTCGATATTGTAAATATAATACTTAGATTTTTCTTTTTTGCCGCCAGAATAATTTTTATTATTTAGTCTTAGGGTAATAATTTGTTTGAATTATTTATAGGCTAGCTTATTTACTAAACATATTCTACAACTTTTAATAATTTTCTAATAATCTCTTGACAGCATATAGCCTTATCCTAAAATATAAGTTAAAACTAGGTTAATAATAATTATTAAAATACTGTTCTGAATTTTATAAAATTTTTTTAATATTTCATTATATGATAAATTGTTGTTACCATTCCTAATATAATTCCACTGATTATAATAATATTTGCAAGCATATCATCACCAAATATTTCTATGTTATTTTTTTTAAAATTGCTGAAAATAATAAACAGTAAAAGCAAAATAATTATAACAAGTAAAATTATAATAATATTCATCATCTAAAATCTTCCTTTCTACATAATATAATAACAAAATAAAATTAAAAAATCAATAATAAAATAAATATTTTAAATTAAAAGTAAACTATAAAAAAAGCTAATATTTTTAAAATATTAAATATATGCTCAAAATTTTCCTAGTAAAGTTGCGGTGTAAGTTAAATTATATTAAAATTAATAATGTACTTTTGACAATTTATTTTGTAATAGTTTTTCGAATATTAAAAAAATATTATCGTAAATCTTATATATCTTCTAAATAATTAAAATAATTTTTAACTTATCACAATAAAAATTTTAAAATACTTGATAATGTTTATCATTTACCCGACAAAAAATTTATGCTATAATTTATTTAATAAGTAGGTCGAGGGAGAGTATAGCAATGAAAATTCTACTAGCATATTCATCAAAAACTAAAAATACAAAAAAAGTTGCTCTAGCCATGTATTAAAGTATAAAAGATAGGTATGAAGTAGATATTTATGACATTAGAAAAGTTAAAAAAACATTGACTGACTATGATTTATATATTTTGGGTTGCTGGGTCGACAAGGCTACAGTCAATAAAAATATGCAAAAATTTATTGCAGAACAAAAAATTGAGAAGAAAAAAGTTGCCCTCTTTATGACTTGCGGTCTGCCAAATTACCACTATCACGCAAAAGATTCCATAGACAACTATTTAAAATATATGCAAGAAAAAGATAATGAAATTTTAACAACTTTTATCTGTCAAGGAAAAATAGACCCCAAAATATTAATAGTTTTCAAATTTTTAACATGGCGAGAACCGAATTTTATTCATAAGATAGACCAACCTATGCTCTAATGGCTATAGGATTCTAAAGCTCACCCTGACAAAAATGATTTAGCCAATGCTAGTAGCTGGATTAAAAATTTACTTAGTGATAATTAAAATATCATTCGCCGATAATTAAAATCTCATTTGTCGATAATTAAAATCTCATTTGTCGATAATTAAAATATCATTCGCTGATAATTAAAAAATCATTCGCTGATAATTAAAAAATCATTCGCTGATAATTAAAATATTATTCGCTGATAATTAAAATATTATTCGCTGATAACTAAAAATCTCATTTGCCGATAATAAAAAAGACTATGATTAAAAATAATCATAGTCTTAATTTTATGCCGCCTTCTGGCAACCACAGTCGCATTTTTCTTGGCAAGTACAACCTACTTTTTCACAACCACATTTACATTTTTCCATATTTTCTTCCTCCTACTAATTATTATTTTTATTGGATCTTTATTATATTACGATTTATATTTTCTGTCAATACTTTTTCCTTTTAAAGAAATCATTACGATTTACTTTTTAAAACCCTTATTCCAAAAATTTTACAAATCGTAATAAAAAAGTTTTAAGTAAAATATAAAATTATATATTACAACTAAATCGGAATGGCTATTATTCTATTTTAGAAAGTAAGTATCTAATAAATTTACTAATATCTACATCTTGACCAATAGTCCCGACCAAATTCAAAACACCACTAGAACCTATAAACATACTAGCAAAATATTCTAAAGATAAGTCGCCATTACTAGCCACTTGCAACATACTTTTTGTTTCTAGCTTGCTCGGCAAAGAATAATTTTCTGCCAAAGCAGAAATTTCATATTCCTTGCCCTCAATAATATTACAGATAAGTTGCTGCGAATTTGTAATCATTGCCTTTAAGGAATGCTTGCCTGCATTTTTTAAAATATAATTTTTACAGCAATATACCGTTTCATCTTTTAAAACTGCCATAATACGATTTAAAATATCATCTTGAGAAGAAAAATGTAAAATCTCTCCTGAAAAATCAGCAATTTTACTTTCTATTGCAAGTTTATTTTTCTTGTATCGCCTCAATCTTTTTAGATATAAATTTTTATTTTCCGGGCTAACGTCCATAAAAAGTTCGACACCATTTTCTATATAAAGTGGAGCAGAATTATAGATGACACTTCTTTTTACGTTAAATTCAACTGCCACCCTTTGAACAATATTGCCACCAAGTGAATGCCCAGTTAAAATAATATTATCCCCATACCTGTCCCTAACTTTTTTATAAAAATTAATACAAGCTCGGTAGTGTCTACCCTGACCCAGTGCAATACTGTAAAGGTCAGTTTCAAAATCTTTTTGAAAATCTGTATAGGGATTAGTACCGGTATAGGCTAAAATATAATTATTTCTTTTTCTATCTTCAAAAAAACTTCCGCTACTTCCTGTTTTGCTGTCATAAAAACTGCTAATATATTCTAATTCTTTTGGAAAAAATCCAAGTTTTTTTTGTAGGTCTAAAAAATTTACTATCACTTTTTTATTACTATTCACAAGTCGCATAGCTTCTACTTGATAAGTTATTTTTGCTGCATGAATAGTCGGTTCTAAAATTGTCATAATAACTACCTCTTTACTATATAATTTCTTAAATATAACATAAAAAGTTTAATCTTAACAGTATAAGACTAAACTTTTTAAAATTATTATTTATTACGAACAACTTTCCAGAAACTAAGTTTTTTACCGTATCTTAAAGTTGCATTGCGATAAACTTTTATACAAATAAGAGCTATTAAAAATGTTGTTGCTAAAAGTATAGCATAAGATGCAAACAACTCAATCATGCTAACTTCTGCTAAAGCATAGCGGGTTACCATAGAAAAATAAGATGTTAGGGGGATGTATGATAATATCTCAACAAATTTTCCATTGCCAGCGTCATTCATAGTGAAAAGATTTAAAAAGAAAGCAAAGATAAAAATCATAGTAGGAAATATCATTACAGTATTAACTTCCTCGATACGACTTACTAAAGATGCAAATGCTGAGAATAAAAACATAAACATAACTAGACCTGTTAAGGAGAATAAAACCCATACCCAAATTAAACTATAATCTAGGTTACTAACAAGTATTTTCGTAGCTTCTGAATAATTTGGTAAATTTAATTTCAAACCAGCTAATAAGGAAACACACATTAATAATATTTGGGTTACAGCTATACAAGAAAATGCTAGCACCTTACCAACTATTAATATTGTCGGTTTAACAGTTACTACCAATAATTCCATAGCACGATTAGTTTTTTCACGTGCTACATTACTAGCCATTACACTTCCAAACATAAGTATCATAAAATACAGAGCAAATGATAAAAAATAAATAATGCTGACATTAACAAATTTATTTTCTTCATCACCTTTTGCACTAATTGCAGTTACTTTTGCTTTAGGAATATTTTTTTCTACCTCTGCGACCTTATAAAAATCTAAACCATTTTTTTGATAAGCGTACTGTCTAACAAAATTATCAAAGAGCCTATTAAACTCTGTATTGCCAAGAGTAAGACTATTAGACTTAGATAAATATTCATAATTATCATTAGATAAAATTATAGCTTCATCTATTTTTTCATCTTTAATATCTTGTTCAAGCTGACTTCTGTTAGAATATTCCTTTGCGTCTTTTAAATAAGTTTTATCAATAGCTACATCTTTTACAATATAGGCACTACGCTGAAAATTACTATTATCTTCACCAGAAAATAATTTTTTTACAAAACTATCTCCATTAATTATAGCAGGAATAAAAGTTATTCCAAAAGCTATAACAAAATAAATAACAAATACTACTATGGTAGATTTTCTCTTGAAATAATTTTTAAATTCAAAATTAAATACTGTTAATAGTTTACTCATCACTGCCTCCTACTCTTTCTACAAAAATTTGCTCCAAACTAGGCTTAAACAAGCTAAACTCTTCAATATTAAATCCTAAATCACCTATATAAATTAGCAATTCTTTCTTAGCCTCTGCTGATTTAAAATCCAATAAAACCATATCTTTTTCTAAACTACACTCAACATCGATAGCAGTAGAACAGATAGCTTCTAATAGTTGCTCTCTAGTTAATTCTCTAACACTAAGTAGCATTTTACCATTTCCCAAATCTTTTTTTATATTTTCAAGATTTCCAGATAAAATCACTTCACCTTTTTCTAAAATATTAATATCTTCACAGAAATTTTCAACAACTGGCATTTGATGAGAAGAAAAAATAACCAGCTTATCACGGGCTAAAAAATCATTAATAATTTCTTTTAACTTTCCGACATTGACAGGGTCAAGACCACTAAAAGGCTCATCTAAAACTAAAATATCTGGGTCGTCAATCACACACTGAATAATTTGAATTTTTTGAGCATTACCCTTAGACAAAGTTTTTAATTGTTTTTTATTATCCTCTAATTCAAAAAAATCTAGCCAGCGTTTCGCCTCTTTTTTTGCAGTCTTTTTATCCATACCCTTCAGCATGGCAAAATAAACTAGCTGCTCAACCAGACCAACACCATCATACATACCACGTTCCTCTGGCAAATAACCAATTTTTAATTTTTTTCTATCTATAGGCTTGCCGTCTAACAAAATTTCTCCCTTATCAGCCCTAAAAATATCTAACAAAAGTCTGAAACTCGTTGTCTTACCACTACCATTTCGTCCCAAATATCCGTTAGCTATACCGCTCTTAGCTGTAAAATTTACACCCTTTAAAACCTGCGTATCTCCAAAACTTTTATGAACATTACGAAATTCTAATATCATTTTAAATAAATCCTTTCCTAATTTTTGAAAATCATATCAAGCTCTTATTTTATGAAAAACTAAAATATAATTTTCTGTTATCACTATTATAGCATATATATTACATTATTTTTTGAAATTGTTTATATCATTTACAAAGAATTTCTTAATCACTTAAAATTTTGAATTTATAATGTTTAATATTTAAAGATTTTATTTTTTATTTTTGGTTATATATTTTTACTAATAACTAATTTATTTCAGCAAAATTTTAAATATGCTAAAAGTAAAAAACTAATTCTAAAAATAAAAAAATATACCCTAAAATTCAGGAAAGTTTTTCATTTTTAACTTTTTCCTCTATAATGTTTTGTCTTCGTTCAAATTCTCCTTCTTACATACCTGCCAATAAATTATAATTTTTTTATAATTAATAAATAAGCTGAATGCAAGAAAAGTATAGCGACAGTTCCAAGAATTATTAAATTTTCATACTTAGTATTAACAAGTATAAATATTAATACACCTAGTATAAAATTTATGAATAAAACTATAATTATATAAGTTTTTCTTTTTATATTTTTCTCCTTTTTCTTTAATAGACTTTATCTCAAATAATTTAAAACCTACTAGAAAATTAATTTATTCTCTTTATTTATGTATAACTTTCCACCAAATTATATTGTTTTAATATTCTTTCTAATATTTCACTGCTTAAATTCTCTAATGAAATTTTTTCTTTGGCTAAGATATTAAGCACCTTTATCAAGCTGCAATATCCTTTTTTGGCAATAATTATATGGTCTAAGCAACTTATTCCCAATATTTCACCAACTTCTATTAAATTATATGTGGTTTTAATGTCTTCTCTGGATGGGCTGGCATCTCCAGACGGGTGATTATGTAGGCAAATTATACTGGCAGCACTATTTCTTACAGAATTTTTAAATATTTCTCTTGGGTGTATCAAAGAAGATGATAAACTTCCCTTAAAAACTTCACGTTCTTCAAGAATTTTCCCCTTGGTATTAAGGTCGACAGCAATAAAAACTTCTTGTTTTAAAGTTGATAGTTTATGTCGAAAATAATTTGCTACTACTTGTGGATTGTCGCAGGCTACTTCTTCTGATATGTCTTCTGTAAAAATTCTCTTGGCAAATTCTAAACCTGCTAAAATATTTATAGCCTTGACTTGACCTATCCCCTTATGTTTTTGCAATTCATTAAAGGTTGCATAGCGTAAATTATTTATGCCACCAATATCCTTTAATATTTTTTCTGCCAATTCTATAACGTTTAATTTTTGCGTACCTGTTCTAAGTAATATGGCTAATAATTCTTTATCAGAAAGATTACTAGCTCCGTATTTTTTTAATTTTTCTCTCGGTCTATCTTCACAATCTAAATCTTTAATTTTTATATTATTTACCATAACAAAACTTCTCCATTTATTAAAACTATAATATAGGCTAGACATATATAGGGTGCTAAGGGGATTTTTGTTTTTCTATCAATCTTTTTGACAAGGATTAAGTATATACTAAAAAAGCCAGCTAAAATAAATGTATATAAAAATAGATACAGCCCGTCAAAAAAATTCAAAGTGAGGCACAAAATAGAAAATAATTTAATATCTCCATAACCTATACCACTTTTTAAAATAAAATAAATTATATGATACATTATTACTAGCAAGATACTATATTTCAAATTACTAAAATTATTTTTTGAAAATATATTAGCTATGTTAGTAACTAATAAAATAACTTGTAATTTTTCATCTATTTCAAATTTTTTTATATCTTCTATTGCAATAAAAATTAATAACATTACTGTAAAATAATCAAAAAAATTTAAGAACAAAACTTTGTCTACTGTCGCCAGATATATTATTGAAATAACAAGGGCAAATACTTCATAAAGAAATACATCTGTTGGTATTTTATAGTTGCAATATCTGCATTTTCCCCTTAAAAATATGTAGCTAAGTACTGGTACTAGGTCGATAAAATTTAATTTTTTATTACAGTTACAGCACTGGCTTCTGCGATAAAAAAATTCTTTATTTAACTTGCTATCGACAAGACATTTTATAAAACTTGATAATAGTAAAAATAATATTGCTAAAAAATAAACTATCATAAAATATTCTCCATTCAATAGTATTTTATTATAAATATAGATAGAATACAAGTTCAAAAAAAGAGACTATAATATGGTCTCTAAAAATTCTTATTTTATATTTTTTATTTTTTGTAAAATTAGTAGGCTAGCTAAGCCTAGAATACCTAATAGGGAAGAATTTGTTTTAGCAAGTTCTATCACATCAAGTTTGCCGACTTCTAAGTAGTAATTTTAGGCCTACATAAAAATAAATTATAGTGGAAATAAACAATATTCCTAAGGTAAATATGGTAATGAGTATTGTGTATATGAGTAAAACATAGCCAAAGATATAACGACTTTTACTTTTAAATTGTAAAAATATTATAAACACAAGTAGTAATATAAATACTCCTATGTATAAATAGGATAATTTACCCATAATTTCTACTATGTAATTCAAGTCTTTAGTAGAAACATTTGCACTATCCATTGTCATTTTAGTTTGTTCTCTTAGTTGAGCAACTAATTTTGCTCTTAAATAATCTGTTGAAGCATATTCTCTAAAAGAACCTACCCAGACAGCTATTAAAAATATGTAAATAGCAAAAATTAAGTTAGCTATTAGCAATAAAAATTTATCAATTTTTTCTAATTTCATACTAGCTACCTTGTTCTTCTCTACACTTACTACAAGTTCCGTAAATTGCTATGGTGTTGTCTTGAGTTGCAAAACCATATTCTTTGTCTACATAGGCTATGAGTTTATTGAATATAGGATTTTGAACTGTTTGAACGCCATGGCAACAAGTACAAATTAAATGGTGGTGCATACCTGGTGTTACTTTTTGGCGAAGATGATATTTTGCAATACCATTGCCGAATGTTATTTTTTCTAAGATATTTAAGTCGTAAAATATATCTAAAGTTCTATATACTGTTGCTAAACCGATATCTGGATTAACTTCTTTTAAGATAAAATATAATTCTTCAGCACTAAGATGTTCTTTGCTATTTTCTACAAGAACTTTTACTATAACTTCTCTTTGTGGTGTTAGTTTATAGGTTGATTCTTGTAAAGTCTTTATTATATCTTTATAGATAGTCATTTAACACAACCCCTTATATTTTTTAACCATTGTAAAGCTATGATTGTTTTACTGTCAGTAATGGTATTATTATCTAATAAAGTAAAAATTTCATCTAGTTTATATTTTTTTACATTTAAAAATTCATCTTCATCTAGGGCAAGATTGCCCAATTTATCATCTGTTAGGTTGTCTACAAAATAAATTGTAATTAGTTCTGAACTATAACCAACAGCAACATGTGTATCACATATTTTTTTTATTTCTTCTTTGGCTACTTGATAACCAGTTTCTTCTTTTAGTTCACGCAAGGCAGTTTCTAATCTATCTTCTCCTAGGTCTACCTTGCCAGCTGGTATTTCTAAGGTAACTATTTCAGCAGCCTTTCTATATTGCTCTACCATAAGAACTTCTTCTTTGTCGGTAACAGCGAGAATTGCAACTGCTCCGTTATGGCGTAAAATTTCCCTCTTAGATAGACTTCCATCTGGCAATTTGACATCGTGGACTTCAACATTTAATACTTTTCCATTATAAATAGTTGTTTTATTTATTGTTTTTTCTTCTAAATTAGTCATACTTACACCTCTTTATAAATTTTATAAGTCGTATTCGTCTAAATCATTAGCGATGAATATTTGTTTTTCTTTTAGACTTTCTTGAATATTTATTATATCTTTTTTGTCATAGCGTGAGCTGATATGTGTCAAATATATTTTATCAAATTCTATATAATTTAAAAAGTTATATATATTAATAATATTTAAGTGCTTATGTTTTTTTGCTAAATCTAATTCTTCTGCTTTCAAATATGTACACTCAGAAATTATTATATCACTTCCCTGTATAAAGTTTATTAGTTCTGGAAAATATACCGTATCAGGAATAAGTGTAATTGTTTTTCCTTTTTTGTCCTCTTCTAAAAAATCTGCTGACTTGTATATTTGATTATTAAATTCAAATTCTTCATTTTCTTTTATAGTTTTATAAATGCTACCTGGCATTATACCACATTCTTTTAATTTATCTACTTTTAAACTTCCCTTTTGATTTTTAAATTTTATTTTGAAACCGTAACTTTGAACGGTATGAACAAGAGGAAAAATTTCTACTTGAACTCTGTCATCTTGATAGATACGTTCTTCATTTTGGTATTCAATAAAGGTAATATTGTAATTTAATTTTGAATTACTTATCTTCATATTAAAATTGACAAAATCTTCTATTCCTTTGGGACCAAAAATAGTTAAATCGCTCTTGTCATTATTTAATAAAAAACTACGAGAAGATAGGAAACCTATCAAGCCAAATATGTGGTCGCCATGTAGATGACTGATAAATATTTTTTTTATTTTTGATGGTTTTATGCTTGTGTCCATTATTTTATGCTGGCTTGCTTCGCCACAATCTATCAGCCAACATTCTTTAAGTTCCTGCATAAAGTTAAAAACCATACTCTGTGTATTACGATATTTAGACGGAACACCTGCTCCCGTTCCTAAAAAGTGTATTTTCATATAGAACCTATCTTATATTTTAAAGATAACTACTTGAGCGTCATCTATACAAGTTATAATGTGCATAGTATCTTTTGGAATTTCTAGCATTTCAAATTCATTTAAAATTTCTACACTGTCTTCTTTGGCAACAGATATTTTCCCACTAACATTAAAAATCAAAATATTTCTATTGTTACTGTAATTGTCTGTTTGATTTCCTTTTTTTAAGTTCATGTGAACTACTTGGTATTTTTCATGGTCTAATACAATACCACCTAATAATATATTTTTATCTAATTTTGTTTTTTTCATTTTTATATACCCTTTCTTTTGTATAATCCGTCTTCTTCTATTGTTATTTTTTTATTTTTAAATAATCTGCCCACAGCCTTTTTAAAACTTCCCTTGCTCATGGCAAATATTGCTTTTATTTCTTCTGGAGAACTTTTATCGATAAATTCACAGTAGCCATTATTATTTTCGATATAGTCTAGTATGGCTTGGCTGTCTGCGTCAATTCTTTCATAGGCTCGTGGTAGAAATGACCCGTTTAATTCGCCATTATCTTTAACTCCAATAATTCTTACAGAAACAAGTTGACCCAAGCGTGGCTCTGTTTTTCTTTCCGATTCGTGAACAAAAATTTTGTAGCCGTATTTTGATAAAAGAAATGTTCCTACCTTCATTAAACGGTAAGGATATGCCTCAATTTCTTTGTTAAATAATTCTTTGGGAGCTTTTGTATATAAACTTTCTACTATCGTTTCTGTTGCTAAACGTGCAAAAAGTTGACCGCTGTAATCTCGACGTAAAGTTATAAATAATTCATCACTTTCTTTTGGCCAAACAGATTTTAATTTTGGTAAATCTTCTGCCAGTAATTGTATCTCTCTTGAAAATCCTATATCCAAACCTACATAATCATCAGCAACTTTTACTACCTTACTAAATCCGTATTCTCCATAAATTACATCTGGTATATTAGGAGTTCCAAATAATTTGCCACTGCGTGATGGGTAGATAAACATTGAATATTCTTCTCCCACCTCATACCCATCTAAACTTTCAAGGTCTGACTCGTTACAATTAACCTCTCTTCCGTCTTCAGTTTTAAAAACTAATGATGATGATTTTTTTTCTACTAATTCTAAAAAATGAATTTCTCCTGTTATAAATTTATTTTCTTTTTCCATACTACCTCTTACTTAATTTTATATTTTATATCAAAAAAATAAGGGCTGATAACAAAATCAACCCTTGTAAATTTTAATTATTAGCTGGTAAAATTAGCCTGCTTAATAACCATATTTTTTTATCTCTTTTAATTGATTCTCTCTAACTTCTTTGGGTAAAAATCTTCTTATTTCATCCACATTATATCCAACCTGTAACCTTTTATCGTCAACGAGAATAGGTCTTCTCAACATACCAGGATTTTCCTGAATAATTTTATATAGAGAATTCATAGATAATGTATCTATATCAATATTTAATTTTTGAAATGTTTTTGACCTTACTGAAATAATATCTTCTGTTCCCTGCTCCGTAATTGACAAAATATTTTGGATTTCTTCTATTGTCAAGGGTTCAGAAAAAATATTTCTCTCTTCAAATTCTATATTATGTTCTACTAGCCACGCTTTTGCTTTTCTACAAGAAGTACAACTAGGAGATGTAAATAAAGTAACTACCACCAGAACTCACACTCCCTTATAAAAATAACTTCTATTTCCATAATCATCTTATTTTATAATTATACTATACTAATATGTCATTTGCAATATAACAAAAAAAATTTATGAAAAATTTTTTTGTTTTTTTATTCTATTAGGAGGCTAGTTTCATTTTAAAACTTTCTTTTTTTATTTTTATGCTGTTAATTTAACCTTAGCCTATACCTTGCCATCTTAATTTATTAACTTTAATTTTTTACTAAAATCATCATTGATTTTTATTATAGTTTGTGATATTATATTAGAATAATATTTTGCCAGTATGGCGGAATTGGCAGACGCACTGGACTCAAAATCCAGCGAGGCAACTCGTGTCGGTTCGACCCCGACTACTGGTATCGCACGACAACCTTTTAGGTTGTCTTTTTTATTTTATTGTTTAATTCATAAGCGTAAATTTTTTTTATTTTTTCTTGATGATATTTTTATTTAATTTTTTAAAAAATATTTTTCAAAAAATAAAATTTATAAAAAATAAAAAACACCAAGGTATTTTCGTTGGTGTTTTTAAAATTATTATTTTTCATCAACTACATAAGGTAGTAGAGCCATGTGACGTGCTCTTTTTATAGCTGTAGTTAACATTCTTTGATACTTAGCAGAAGTACCAGTTACACGACGTGGTAAAATTTTTCCACGTTCTGATATGAATTTTTTAAGTAATTCTGTATCTTTATAGTCGATTGTTTCTACGTTGTTTTTAGTAAAGTAACATACTTTTTTACGACGACGCATATTGTTACGACGATTGTTAAATTGTGCCATTGAAATTGCCCTCCTATATTAATCTTCTTTAAAAGGATTTACTACATCCTGCATAAAGTCATCATCAAGATTGCTTGGGAAATCTTCTCCAAAATCTGTAAATGATGAATTATCGTTCATAAAATCATACATTGATGTATTATTGTTATTATTCGTATTTCCACTGAAGCTAGAAAAATTATTTTGCGGTTGTTGATTAAAGCTCATAGATCCAAAACCATTATCTTGCATTCTATTTGTATTAGATTTTGATTCTAGGTATTGAATATTATCAGCAACTACTTCAGTAACGTATACCATATTACCATCTTTTCCTTGATAATTTCTTGTTTGTATTCTACCAATAACACCTATTAAGCTCCCTTTTGCTAAAAAACGAGCCATATTTTCTGCCTGTTTTCTAAAAACAACACAGCTAACAAAATCTGCATTCCTTTGACCATTTTGGTCGGCGAATGTTCTATTTACTGCTAAAGTGAAATAAATCATTGGAATATTAGAACTAGAATATCTAAGTTCTGGATCTTTTGTTAATCTTCCTACTAATACTACATTATTAATCAAGATAGTTTACCTCTTTTATTTTTCTACTCTTACTACGATGTGGCGAATAATATCGGAATTGATTTTTGCTAAACGGTCAAATTCTTTTGTAGAAGAATCACTTTCTGAACTTAATTCTACTAAGTAGTAGTAAGCATCAAAGAAGTCTTCGATTTCATAAGCTAATTGCTTTTTACCTAAATCTTTAACTTCAGCAATTTCTGCACCTTCTGAAAGAATATTTACAAATCTATCAACCAAAGCTTTTTTAGACTCTTCATCAATACGTGGTTGAACAGCAAACATTACTTCATATTTTCTCATTGTATTTTACCTCCTTGTGGTCTTTGCGACTCCCTTCTAAAAAGAGAGTAAGGAGTAATTAAAATTACTCGACGTTTATTATATCAATTATTTTAGATAAATGCAATAAAATAATAAATGTTTCTAAAATATCTTGTAAATATTTTTTACTAAATTTATTATTTTAATTTAATAAGAAAAAATAATTTTTATTTAACTAGAAAAATTTTTGTAAAAATTTACAAATCTTAAATAAAAATAAATTTAAAATTTTTCTAATTTAAATTAAAAAATTACAAAATTAAATATTTAAAAAATAAAATACTAATTCATTTAAAATATTTTTCAAATTAAATTTTTAAATACCATAAAAATTATTTTTAAATTTATCATTTTAATATTAAGTAGCAACAGCTAAATTAATTACTTAGAAATTATTATTTAAAATTAAAAATAAAAACAATACTCATTTTCTAAGTATTGTTTTTTGTTATTAGATTACTCCGTGTGCTGACATGGCTTCTGCAACTTTTAGGAAACCTGCAATATTTGCTCCTAAAACTAGATTGCCAGCTTGTCCAAATTCTTCGGCAGCTTTTGAAGAATTTTCGTAAATGTCTTTCATAATAGCATATAATTTTTTGTCTACTTCTTCAAATGACCAAGCAAGTCGGCTAGAGTTTTGCGCCATTTCTAGTGCTGAAACTGCAACTCCTCCTGCGTTGGCTGCCTTGGCTGGCCCAAATAGTACGCCAGCTTTTTGGAATACTTCTACTGCTTCTAAGGTAGACGGCATATTTGCTCCTTCTGCAACTGCAAGAACTCCATTAGCTACTAAAGTTTCTGCATCTTCTTTATTCAATTCATTTTGTGTTGCACAAGGGAAGGCTAAATCTGCTTTTAAGCTCCAAATTGTTGACTGCCCTACTGGCACAAATTTTGCTGTTGGGTGGTGTTCAGTATATTTTACAATTCTTGCACGTTCAACTTCTTTTAATTGTTTTAATGTTGCTAAATTAATTCCATTTTCGTCATAAACGTAACCTGATGAATCTGATACTGCTATTACTTTTGCACCAAGTTGCGATAATTTTTCTACGGCATAAATTGCAACATTACCTGAACCAGAAACGATAGCTTTTTTACCTGCAAAATTTTCTCCTTTTGCTTTTAACATTTGCTGCGCAAAATAAACTGTTCCGTAACCAGTAGCTTCTTTACGAGCCAGCGAACCTCCATATGTTAAACCTTTACCTGTAAGAACTCCATTTTCATATCCCCTAAGACGTTTGTACTGTCCGAACATATAACCAATTTCTCTAGCTCCAACACCAATATCGCCAGCTGGAACGTCAATGTCTGGTCCAATATACTTTTGCAACTCCGTCATAAAACTTTGAGTAAATTTCATTATTTCATTATCAGATTTGCCTTTAGGGTCAAAATTTGAACCACCCTTACCGCCACCGATAGCTTGCCCAGTTAGGGAATTTTTGAAAATTTGTTCAAAACCTAAAAATTTTATAATTGATTGATTGACTGACGGATGGAAACGAAGTCCACCCTTGTATGGACCGATGGCTGATGAATATTGAACTCTATAACCACGATTTACCTGAACCTCGCCCTTGTCATCAACCCAAGGAACTCGAAATGTTATTATGCGTTCAGGTTCTACCAAACGTTCCAAAATATTTTCTTCTATGTACTTAGGACATTTATCGAAAACTGGAACAAGTGATTCAAAAACTTCTTCTACCGCTTGTAAAAATTCTAGCTCGTGTGCATTTTCTTTTTTTACTTTTGCAAAAACATTATTTACGTATTCTCTACCTTTAGTCATAATCGTTCTCCATGTATTTTATTTTTAAAATTATATTGTCGTAAAATAATTATAAATTTTCTGATTATTTTTGTCAATATAGCTAGACAAATTTTTTATAAATAAACTGTTTTAGTGTAACTAACTTTACTTAATTTTTTTCAGATTTATATACAAAAATTAATATATTTCTTGCTTCATAAATTACTTGTATCTAACTACTAAAATCTTGTTCTAAATATGCCAGTATTTTAAAATATAATTCATTATTATATACAGATTGTATTGCTTGTCATCAATTTTAATATATTTTCTTGAATAGAAAAGATATAGCTATGTACTCTTTCTTTTAAATAAAAATTTAAAACAATAATGGCACACATAAAACGGCTATTGCTCCTAAGGTAAAAACAAGTAAAACAAATATTAATTCCTTATTAATTTGGTATTTTTGGTTTGATTTTTTATCTTCAGTAGTTTTTTTAAAAAATTTTTTTTCATAACACTCTCCTTATTGTTAAAATAATTTTCTTTCTTTAATTATAGCAGAGAAATTTTAAAAATTATATTTTAAACTGGAATATTTGCGATTAACTATTTTATGAATTTTAAAAATTAATTTTTTTTAAATTTCTTTACTTATAAATTTTTTTATTTTGAAATTTTGTTTTACTCATAAAAATTTTTATTTTAAATTTTTTCTTGCATTTTATATTTTTTTGAATTAAAATAGTAATCATTACGATTTATATTTTTAAAAGGGGTATTTATATGAAAAAAAAATTAAATATTTTTATGGGTATTTTACTTAGCGTCAGTCTTTTACTGGTTGGCTGCTCTAAAAATACCAGCACAAGTCAACCAAGTTCTGATAAAAAAATTATTTATACGAGCTTTTTTCCCGTTTATGATTTAACGAAACAAATTGTTGGGGATAAGATGGAAATAAAAAATATTATCAAGGGTAATCAAGAACCTCACGATTTTGAACTGCAAACAAAGGATATGAAAGAAATATCAAAAGCAGATTTAATTATTTTTAATGGGGCTAACATGGAAAATTTTATTGATGACTTGAAAATGGCTAGCAAGCAAGATGATAAATTTTTAGACTTATCACAGGGATTGACACTTTTAGAAAGTGGTAGCCTTGAAGAAAATTCAAAAAATGAACATCTTAGTATTAATCCGCACACTTGGTTAAGTGTTAAAAATGCTTTAATCGAACTTGATACAATTTATAAAAAAGTTGCATCTATTGACCCAGCAAATGAAGCTTACTACAAAAAAAATTTAGAAGTAGCAAGTAAAAATTTCAAACAACTAGATGAAAAATTTGAAAAAGAATTAGCAAAAGTTAAGAATAAAGAAAAATATTTTGTAGTTTCGCACGCAGCTTTTAATTATTTGGCAAATGATTACGGCTTAAAACAGGTAGCTATAACTGGTATATCGCCTGAAGATGAACCATCTGCTAAACAATTAAAAACAATAGCCGATTTTGTAGAAAAACATAATATAAAAACTATTTTCTTTGAGGGTAAAACAACGCCAAAAGTAGCCCAAACCCTAGCAAAAAATACTAATACAAAAACTTCAACTCTCTACACTATGGAAAATCTGACAGATGATGAAGTTAAACTGGGTTATATAAAGTTAATGGAAATGAATTTAGAAGCCTTGGTGAGTTCTTTTGATGAATAGAGTTATAGAAATAAAAAATTTAGATTTTACTTATGACAAGGAAAGTAAAAATTATATTTTTGAAAATCTGAATTTAGAAATATACAAAAATGAATTTGTTGCCCTTGTCGGAGAAAATGGTGTCGGCAAGTCTACCCTCTTAAAACTTATTTTAAATAACTTAAAAGCTACAAGTGGCGGGATAAAAATTTTTGAAAATGATGTAGAAGAAAAAAAACATTATCAAGAAATTTCCTATATTTCCCAAAATTCAGTAGCGAATTATCGCCACTTACCTACTACTGTGGAAGAAGTCATCAAGCAACATTTAAAATTTTTGAAAAAAAAGCAGAATGTTGAAGACTATTTAAGGATAGTTGACCTTGAAAAAAAAGCAAAAAAATCTCTTGGTCAACTTTCTGGTGGCGAGTTGCAGAGGGTGGCAATATTATTAGCCTTAATTAAGGAAGCAAAATTAATTATCTTAGATGAACCAACATCAAATATTGATAAAAAATTTTCTAAGGAACTCTTTGCCCTCTTAAAAAATTTGGCAAGAGAAGATAAAACGATACTTATAGTAACCCACGATATTGAAGAAATAGTTAATTATGTTGACTACATCTTACAAATAAAAAATTGTCAGTGTCAAAGATTAGAAAAAATAAAATTTAAAGAGAGTTTGGGGAGATGTTAATGGAAATATTTTATTATGATTTTATGCGTAGAGCCTTCCTTGTTGGTGGCTTGTTAGCTATTATTCTTCCCTGTGTTGGTATGCCGATTTTATTAAAAAGATTGTCAGCCATGGGTGATACCCTCGCCCACTCATCTCTTGCTGGTGTTGCCATAGGACTTTGTTTGGGTATTAATCCCTTGCTCGGTTCCATTATAGCCTGTATTGTTGCGGGGCTAAGTATAGAATTTATTAGAAATAAATTAAAATCCTATCAAGAAATATCAACCGTCATAATTTTAGCAACTTCTATCGGTTTGGCAGGAATTTTTACCAGCTTTACCAATAATTCTAACTCGATAAGTTCCTACCTTTTTGGTTCTATTGTAACAATAAGTGATAGTGAATTTTATATAGTTATAGTTATTTCTTTACTTGTCTTGCTAACTTATAAATTTATTTATACAAAATTATATTTAATAATTTTTGATGTCAGCAATGCAAAAATTTTAGGTATCAATGTGAAATTTATAAATTTTATAGTAACGGTTCTGAGTGCCGCAGCAATTTCTGTATCTGCAAAAACTATCGGCTCTTTAATAGTATCATCACTGCTTATTATTCCGACAATCTGTGCTATGCAAATTGCAAAAACTTATAAAAACACCTTGATATTGTCAATAATTTTATCAATGACCTTTGTATATTTAGGATTATTTATTTCCTATTTTTACAACTTAAAACCTGGTTCAGTGATTGTATTATTGTCAGTTATCTGCTTGATAGTAATTATTTTAATAAAAAAGAAATAAAGGAGTAAAATATGAAAAATAAAAAACAATTTTTAGTAGTTAATATGGTTTTAGTATCTACCTTGTTATTATCTGCTTGTGGTAATAATAAAAAAAATGAAGATGAAGTAAAAAATAATAAGACTGATTATGTAGAAAAAAATAAAAAGTATGTAAAAGATAATACTACTGAAGTATTAATAGACAGTCCTAATGTTAAAAAAGAAGATATTACAAAAATAATTAAGCACGGCGACCACTGGCACATTTTTACTAAAGATGGTAAGGAGCATATAACTTATACTGACCCAACTAAGACTAACGATAATAATTTTTCTTTGGTTAGTGTCGTGTCATTAAATCAATTAAAAGGTTTGAATATTGCTTCTATAAAAGTACATGGCGACCACTGGCACGTTTATACGAGTGATGGGCGAGAATTTTTAACATACGAAAATCCAAGTTCCCTATTTTCTAATTTGGCTATTGAAGAATATGTTGGTTCGCACTCTCCAGTTGCAAATCCTACAACAAGTTATGTGAGTAATCCAATCATAAATGAAGAAAATAAAGAAAATAAAGATGAAGTAATAAAAATATTAGTACATGGCGACCACTACCATATTTATACAGCTAGCGGCAAAGAATTTGTTAGTTACTCTGACCCTAGACACCTGTATCCTAATGCTGAATTTGGTGTCTATGCAGGAAGCCATGAAAATCATAACAAGCCAGCTGAAAATTCAAATTCTGAAAGTAATAATAATTCTGCTTCTGTAAATAATAGTAATTCAAATTCAGTAAGTGAAAATAATTCTGCTTCTGTAAATAATAGTAATTCAAGTTCGGTAAATGAAAATAATTCTAGTTCTGCTGGTTCAGAAAATAATAATTCAGCCAATAACAACAATTCAAATTCTGTAAATAATATACCTGAAGAAGATGAACACTCTGGACTTATCAGCGTCTTGTCAGCCGATGAAATAAAAGCCTTAAAAAACATTACAAAAATTTTAAAACATAATGACCATTATCATATCTACACAGCTGATAAGAAAGAATACATAACTTATGCTGACCCATCAGATATTTTTTCTGGTATAGGAGATTATGCAGACAAGGATAAAGAAAATAATAATGTTTCCGATAAACCAACAGAAAATATTTCTTGGCCAAGTGGCATAACAAAAATAGTTGACCATAGCGACCACTGGCACCTATATGCAGGCAGTAAAGAAGTTGCTGTTGTTAAAACAAATCCAAAAGAACATTATCCCGACGCTGAATACATATTAGAAGATGATGACGACTTAGATGATGTACATTTAAACGAAAATGAAATTATCAGATATGAAGATGTTGAAGAAAGATTAGTAGAATCTGTAATTCCTTATCTGTCTACCAACCTAAAAGCCATGACTAATTTTGGTAATTTAGAAAATCCTACTTCAGCAGTTTTTGGTTCTAACGGTGCTACAGAAAATATATTCTACTGGTTGCATGGCGACCACTATCATGCTGAAAGTCTAATAGACCTAATTAAAAAAGTTAAAGAGGGAACTTTTGGTAATAATTCAGCAGAAGATGTAATTGCGACTATGAAATATATAGTAAATCACCCAGACAATAAAGAAGAATATTTGCGTGTTAAAATAAAACTTGATGTGAAAAAAATTCAAAGATTTTTAATGAAAGCATATAATCTTGATGCAAGTGATGTCTTTAGACTTGGAAATTCATTTGATGTCTATAAAAATGGCCAAACAAAAACTTTTAATATCTCAGAATTTACAGAAGAGAATAATGAAATTAAGTATATTAATGGTGAACTGCCACAATTTAAAAAAGCAAGTGAAACTTCTAATGACTAATTTTTAAAATATAGTATCTGACAAAATAAATTTTAGGTTTATTATAATTCTCTATAAGTATTTCAATATTTATAGAGAATTTTTTTGTAAAAAATATATTGATAAAAAATTAAAAAATGTTAGGACAGATTTTTTTATAAAAAATTCTGTCAATAAATTATAGTAAAAAATATTTTAAAAAAATTTTTACTCCTAACTAAATATTTTTTGCAAAATAGTTTATTAAAAATAAAAAATGACAACATAGAAAAAGACGAAAATATTTAGTCGTCTTTTTCTAATTCTCAAACTCAAATTTTAATATCAAACAGAAAAAATAATTTTATTATTTTTTAGAAATAATTTCTTTATTTTGCAAGCGTAACCCTCCTAATTATACCATGTATTTTTTAAAAAAGATAGACCTTGTTTTCTTATATTCTTAATGATATAATAAAAGTGTAAATAGAAGTGATCACAATATTTCAAAATTAAAATTTTATCACCAAAGGAGGATAATTAAAATGAGTAGAAAATTAAAATTTGCTAGTTCAGTGTTAGCATCTAGCTTAATTATCACACCAATCTCTGCTTTAGTTAGTAATTATGATAATGTGGCTAAGGCTAATGAACTTAAAACATTAAATAATTATGAACCCACTGAAAAAGAAATAAATGAATTTGCTAAAGAATTAGAATTTTTCTTTACAAAAGTAGTGTGTTACCAAAATGGTAAATACTTCATAAACAAGGAAGAAGCTAAAAAGATAAAAGGAATTTCAGATGATGTTATAATAGAATTAGAGAAAAAAGCAAATGAAATAAATAATAATTCTTTTGTTAGTTTTAGAAGTTGGTACATATGCATGAAAGATAGAATTATGGATGAAATAGGCAAAGTCGTTCAGCTAGGAACTTTAGGAGCGAGCATTTTAGAAAGACAAGCATGGACAGAATTAGCTGAATTTATACTAAAAAGGGTTTCAAAACAAGCCGCCAAAAGAAGTCCTTGGGTGCTAGCAGGAATTTTCGCTTGGCATTCTTTAAGGTGTGTAGGACATTAAAATGATTAAATGGTTTAAAAAATTAAATGGTTATTATAAATGGCATATATACTTTACAACTTTCACAATAATATATGCTATAATTTATAAAATAATGTACGATAGATATGATTTTTTCGTAATTAGTCTATACATGATAATTTTAACAACATATATAATAAAAAATGGTAAGAAGTATAAAAATAATAAAATATCAGATACCCATTCAAGTCAGATAGCAAATAAAGAAAAAGAGCAAAATAGTTCCACTATTCTAAACAAAAAAATATAACAAATAATATTAAAAATAACATTATTTATTACATTATTATTACCAATAATAACTATAATTTTATACGTTTATCAAATAAATGACATTCAAGTTCCTTATAGATACGGACTATATGATATATTTCTGTTATTAGTTCTGTTAATTAATATGCTTATTATAAAAATACTAGTAGTAACTATATACAAAATAGAAAAAGACGACAAATAGTCGTCTTTTTTTAAATTCTAAAATTAAAATTTTAATATTAAACAAAAAATAATTTTATTTGTAAAAATTTTAAATATTATAAATATATAAACTAAAAATTTTTTAATTAATACAGTTTAATTTTAAAGTTGTATTATATAATTTTAATTTAGTATTTCAGTTATTTAATTTTTATAATATAATATTATTTTTTCTGTATTATTTATATTTTTATCTTAATTAAACAGATGGCTGTTTTTCATGAATATAGCGGTGTTTTTCAGTCTTTTTTTCCTTGTTTTATAATGTTTTATATGCTATGATTAAGGTGTAATATATATCTTAGTAAAAAATAATTTTAAAATATATTTTCTTGCAAATAAATATATTAAATAAAAAAATAAAGGAGGCAATAAAAATGAGAAAACACAAAAAATTTTTATCGGCAATCTTAGCTTCAAGTCTATTAGTTACACCTATTTCACACTTAATTCATCAAAACAATAATATATCAAAAGCCTATGTTAATATAGCAAATAATACAGAAGAAAATCTTTTAAATAAAGATTTAAAATATATTAAACTATTAGATAAAATGCCAATGAATGTAGCAGAAGGAACAATTGAAGAAGGCATAAAATGGTTAAATGAAAACAAAGGGAAGGACTTTGGATTTGGTGAATTTATAGCGACAGGAGATTCTATTAAATTTCAAAGTTATTACAGAAGTTGGTCTTGCGTCTATGGTATAGGTACTGCAGTAGTAAACTTGTTGCCTTGGTCTAAAATATTAAAACTAAAACAAGGAGCAAAAGCACTAGGGGGCTTGCAAACGGTAGCTTCTAATATATACAATAGATATAAATATTTAATAAACAATTATAGAAGTTATAAAAATAATAAATGGGGTGCAATGAAATTGGCCGTTACAGAAACTGCTAATTCTATGCCTGGCGAGGCGAAAGCAGCTTTTATGGAATTTTTTGGTTTGGGAGGACTGAATGATTGCTTTGACTAAAAAATTAATTTTCTATATCTTTATTTTATTGAATATAGTATTTATAATAAATAATTTTTTTATAGGTATTATACTTATTAAAAAAATATCATATAATTTCTATATTATACTATGTACAATTCTTATAATAAATAAATTAAAAAATATTATAAAAGCATACAAAAACAATGACTAAGTAACTTTTATTTTTTATTTGAAATTAAAATTTTTTATACTAACCATCATATAAAAATAATTTTAAAATATATTTAGTTGCAAATAAATATATTAAATAAAAAAACAAAGGGGGAAATAAAAATGAGGGGACACAAAAAATTTTTATCGGCAATCTTAGCTTCAAGTCTATTAGTTACACCTATTTCTGCTTTAGTTAATAATTATAATAATGTGGCTAAGGCTGAAAAGAATGAAATTCTCTTTAATGAGAAAGTAATTGAAGAAGGTGAAATAATAAAGGATTATATTAGTTTTAATAAAAAAAATAATATATATGTTTTTTCATTTTATTATGATAAATCTTTAGATATTAGATTGAATAATATAAGAAGTAATATAACATCTAAAGATATAAATGAATATATATCAAAATTAAACGATAGATTGATTAAAGAAAATGGAGAAGGACTAATAAATGATTCCATTAAAGAAATACAATATTATTCCAAGTTAAATGGCGATAGCCTATTTAGAAGTGCATGTGGAAATGTATTTGCTTGGGTAGGACTAGCACATTCTACATTTTACGGTCTTTTAATAGGAGGCCCTGTAGGAGCTGGATTATCTGCATTTACAGGTTTAGCATATGCAATAGGTAGTACTGTAGCATGTCCTTAAAAGAAATTATAATCTACAAATATAATGGTACTTTAATCAGTCTTTTTTGCTTAATGATTAATATACACAATCATATAGACAATATAAAAAATTATATATTAATATCATCTTTAATAATTATGACAACATTTATTTATGAAAAAATAACATATAATAAATATAGTCACATTCCCATGTATAAATTACCATTAATATTCGTATACATATTTTATATTTATATTTATTTATATTTATTGAAGTAAAATGTTGATGTATAGGTATATAATTTTAAACAAAAAAGACGACTAAAAAGTCGTCTTTTTTTATATAAATTAACTTAAAAATTTTTTTGAAAATTATAAATTTGTAATAAAAAAATCATTATGTTAAAATTGTTACACTATTAAATTTGATTAAGGAGTTTTATATTATGAATAATTTTGTCTTTCAAAATCCAACAAAAATTATTTTCGGAAAAAATCAAATAAGTAATCTAGCTAGCGAAATTGCTAACTACGGAAAAAACGTGCTACTTGTTTATGGTGGTGGAAGTATTAAACGTAATGGTATCTACGATAAAATTTTTAAGCAATTAGCCGATTTTAATATTGTAGAACTTTACGGAGTGGAACCAAACCCTCGTGTGACTACAGCCCAAAAAGGCGCTGATTTGATAAAAGAAAATAATATTAATTTTGTTCTTGCCGTAGGTGGTGGTTCTGTTATCGACTGCACAAAACTTATAGTTGCAGCGGCTCATTATGAAGGTGACGCTTGGGATATAGTAACAAGAAAACATATTCCTACAAAAGCTACTCCTTTTGGAACGATATTAACACTTGCAGCAACAGCATCAGAAATGAATGCAGGTAGCGTTATAACAAATTTAGAAACACAGCAAAAGGTTGGCTGGGCTTCGCCACTTGTTTTTCCTAAATTTTCTATTTTAGACCCAACTTACACTTTCACACTACCAAAAAACCAAACTGTGAATGGTATAGTTGATATGATGAGCCATATCTGTGAACAATACTTTAACGAAGCTGACAATAGCGACTTGCACGATGCTATGATGGAGGGAGTTTTAAAACAAATTATTCACTACGGACCTAAATGCTTAGAAAATCCCCAAGATTATGAAGCCCGTTCTGTTATCATGATGGCAGGTACCATAGCACTTAACGGTCAATTACGTTGGGGCTTTGACGGCGATTGGGCTAGCCACGGTTTAGAACACGCAGTTAGTGCCGTTTTTGACATAGCACATGCAGAGGGCTTATCTATTCTAATGCCTAACTGGATGAAATATGTTATGCCAAACCACACTGCCAAATTCAAAAAATTTGCTGTCAATGTATTCGATGTAAATACTGAAGGTAAAACAGACCAAGAAATAGCCCTAGAAGGTATTAATAAATTACAAAACTTCTGGCAAGAAATCGGAGCACCTACAAAATTAACAGAAAAAAATATTCAAAAAGAAGATATACCTAGTATAGTAAATGCAATAGCTAGACCAGTAGGAACAATGCAGCCCCTATCAAAAGAAGGTGTCTACAAAATTTATGAAATGAGTTTATAAGATATAAATAATAAAATTTTTAAGAAATTATAATTACTTATTACATTTATTAAAAAAGTAAATAACACTTAAAAATTATAAAAAATTTTCAGCTTATCTAATTAAAAAAGAAGACTCGCAGGTCTTCTTTTATTTTATAATATTTTTAAAATTTTCTTGCACGTCTAAAAAATTAATAATTAGCATTTCTAACTATTACTTTATTTTACTTAATCATGTATATAACCGCTAAATGTTACTAGATATTTATGATCATTTATTTGCACCACTGAATATATTTTTAAGTTTCCTCCAATCAAAGTATCGTATTCTTCAGACTATTCAGAATAATAGTAGTTCCAAGGGTGTAGAACTTAAAGATGAATAATATACTTGTATTCTTTTAGCTTTTTGATGTAGAATTTCACCTCCATTAATAGTTGATACATAAACTTATTTCAGTAACAGTTACTGGAGCTGGTTCTTTTAAATTAAAAGCATTTTTCCCGCCTACGCTAGCCTCTTGAGTAACAGGTATTAATAAAGTTATTGCAGAAAACATGCTAGCCAAAAACTCATATTTTAATATCTTAATCATGAGAAACCCTTACTTTTATTAATTATTTAGTATTATGTACATATACTAGCCAAAAGATAGCACAAAAAATTTTCAATAAAATATTAATATTTTAATTCAATAATAATTTTATATAATATAAAAAAACGACTATTTATTATCTTTTTTCCTATATTTTAATATTATAAGTACATTAAATTTATTGCATGAATTGTCCAAATAGCTAAATTTTCATTAATCTTATATACAAAATAACTAATAACTAAAATATTTAGTATTCTAATTATTACCTTAATTATTATACTTCTTTTCTTAACATTATGTATTAGATCCACACCTATTACTACTTAATACTAGTGCGGTTGCTCCTATTTTGATTTTTCTATGTATTTGCTACTACATAAAATAAATAAAAATTTTTTATTTACGTTCAAATAGTATAAAAAAAAACATAAAAAACAAGTCTTTTATTTGCTAAAAATATATGGTATAATGATGTAGTTGAGGCTTCCAAAGATAATATTTAAATTTAAATTATTAGGTAAGTTTTATTATTTATTTTAATAATTCTAGCCTTGCTAATAGCAAAAAATATTAATAAAAATTACCTCTTCCCATATCAATTTTCAAATTCTTAATCCTATAAAAAATTATAGCTATTTTTAAAATTTATTATAAAATTTTTATATCTTCTCCCCTAAAAATCTTCACCCATTTACAGACCTAAAACCTATATTAAAATATATTATCTGCTTGAAAATTTCTTATATAATTCAATATTTACTTAATCTAGTTTAAAATTTAGCATCTTTTAATTTTTTCTCCACATTTTAAAATTTCAATCTTTACCCTTTTAAAGCTACCCTTTCCTAATCAAAACAGCAAATAGTATTTATAACTTTACTAAGTTAAATATATTTTATATAATTAATCTTTAAAAAATTATTAAATTTATATTGAAGTGAGGGTTATATGAATAAATTATTTTCTAAAAAGACAGGGGCTATTCTTTTTTTATTAAATGCCGCTGTCTATTTAACAACAGAATTTATCGCAGCTATCGGCACAGGCTACCCCCTAAAAGATGTTTACCTTTATAACTTTATCAGTTCACTAGGTGTCTATCCAAATGATTTTGTAAAAGATATTCCGCAAGGTTTTTCTCCTTTAGCCTGGGTTATGAATTTCGGTTTTATATTTACTGGACTAGTTTTCTTTCTTGCTTATTACTTGCTAATATTCCAAATAGTAAAAAAAGATAATAAAGCCTTTAGCTATATTTTACTGCTGATTTCTATAACTTTCATGTCAGGTAGTATCCTAGTCGGACTTTTCCAAGGTGGTGTTCCTTCAGAAGATGGCTTACACGGCTTAGGGGCAAGATTATCATTTTTAGCAGGTAATTCAACTTTAATTCTAAGTGGACTTGCCATAAGAGATAAAGACCTAAAAAAATATAAAATCATTAGCCTAGTTCTTGGAATTTTTGGAATTTGTTCAGCCTTTGGTATGCAAAATGCTATAAATAATCATAATCAACTACTCATGGTTGTATTTGAACGCCTAACAGTTTATCCTATCACCCTTTGGCAGATTATTACGGGGCTAATTTTTTTAAGAAAATATAAAAATACTAACAATAAATAGGTTATTATTAGTATTTTCCTTTATTCATCACTCTTTTTTTCTTTTTCTGATTTTTTATCATTTTTCTTTTCATCAGGTTTTTTAATAATACTTTCGTTAATTTGCTTTGATTTGTCTATATTGGCTAATTTCTCATCTAAATTGTCAAACATAATAGACTTGCTGGCATTTTTAAGATAATTTTCCCCTATTGGCAAATTAAAAATAATTTCTCCGTCATAGCTAAGGGCATATTCTTGACGGACAAAGTCTGTAATAAAGTAGGGGTCTTTTAGCTTATTAATTATAACCTCATTTACCTTATTTTCTGTTTGCAACTGGCTGATTTGATTTTCCTGATTTTGTAGAGTTTCTTCCAGCCTTCTTTTCTCCTTAGAGTAGAAATAGGTTCTAACCAATGTTAATGTTAATAAGACTAGGCACACAGATAAAATTATATAGGCTCTTCTTTTTCTGTATTTCATTTTTGCCTTAATAACATCTCGTCTAAAGTTTTTATCATCTTTTCTTATTTTTTCTTTAGACATTGATTATCCCCCCTTATTCTAATCTTTCTTTTTCTGAAATTAATTTAAACATTTTTACTGCATCTTCTTTTTTGACGCTGTCTTTTATTTCTAAAACTTCATATTCCACTTCTTTTTTGGCAAAGTAAATCCTAATTTTATCTCCTACTTTTAACGAAGTAGATGCTTTAGCAACTTTCCCATTTACCCAGATATATCCTTTTTGGCATATTTCGTTGGCAATGGTTCTTCTTTTTATTATGCGTGAAACTTTTAAAAATTTATCCAATCTCATAAAATAAACCTCCGTTTATTCGTATAATTATTATTACACATAAATATAAGTTTAGCAATTATAATTTATAAAAAGTTAAAATTTATAACTAATTTTAAAATTTTTAGCTGACTTCATTACTATAATTTATGGCTCTTGCTATTTTCGGTTTAGCTTCTTTAGAGGCAATAGAAAATTTTTCTAGTATTTTCTCAAAGTCAATTTTCCCCTGTTCATAGTCTGCAACTTCAAATTCTAATTCATAGTCTACTAGCTCTTTTAAAAAATATGTTTTATCCATCACCAAAAGCCCCTCTGGGATTTCTTTTTCCTTGCGAATAGTTTTTATCTGCTGAATTAAGACTAAATCCTCGTCTACATTAAAGGCTAATAATTTTTCCTTTATCAGCCTTGGCAAACTGGCAACTTTCAAACTTGCTACAAGTTCCTTATTTTCCCATACTTCATTAATTTCTATATTAGATCTAGCTCCTTTTATTTTTAAGGTTATCTCACTTTTATTATTAGTATGACGAATACGCAGGGCTGCATTATTATTTTTTAGGCTTTGCCTGCTATCTTCATAGTAGTAATTACTATTCTTAATAGTCCCTAACTTATCTAAATTATAGTATTTGTAAATAGCCTCATATTCTTTTTTATTCAACATATTTTTAAATTCTATTTCTATTTCCGGCATATCATTCAACTTCCTTTAATTTTTCAATGGCTAATAAAAAGGGAGAATTATTTTTTTGATTGATAAAATGATAATTCAAGACTTCAAAATATTTTTGGTCTAGGCTAAAGGCAAAATCTAAAATTATTTCCTTTTCTACTTTTCCCTCTGCATGCCCCCAGTAGACTATTACAACTATCAGCCCTCCAATTTCTAATCTAGTCAGCATTTTTTCTAAGGTTTTTTTTGTAATTTCACCCTGCGTTGTAATAACATGACTTGCCCTAGGTAGATAGCCCAAATTAAAAATTACTCCCCTAATTTTTTCATCTATATACTTGTCAAACTTTTCATGACTATCTCTTATCAAGCTAGCCTTATGACTAAGCTTATTTTCTAAGAGTAAATTTCTTGTATTTTTTATGGCAATATCCTGAATATCAAAGGCATATACTTTTTTGCCGAACTTTTAGCCAAAAATAAAGTATCATTGCCATTCCCACAGGTTGCATCTACCACGATACTATTTTTATCAATTTTTTCTTTTAAAATTTTTTTTGAAAAAGCTAGTACCTTATCCATTATTTTTACCTTTTAAATTTTCTAGTAAAGCATCAATATCTATGTAGGCATCTTCCACTATGGTAAAATCTAATAAATTTTTAAAAATATTGGCTATTTCCGAGGTGATTTTTTTATCGTCAGACTTATTTACTTTGATATTTTCTAAACTTTTTTCTATATTTTCTATTAATGAGTTACTTTCTAAACCTTCTTTGTAGTCAGGAAGATAGTTTTTTATATTAGTATCTAGGGCTTGTAAAAAGGGAGGAACATATATAGTTCGCAAATTATTGACTTCTTCACCCACCACAGAAGCTAATTCTGCCAGCTCTGCCCTATAAACTTTTTCATTTGCACAACCGACTTGCTCCATGACAAGAACTTGATGATTATAAGGATAGTAGCTATCTAACTCTACCGAAATATTTGCAGCCGTCAAATCATCATAGCATTGAGTAATTAAAAGATGTTGCTTGGCATTAACATTAGAAAAAGCATTAGTATTTGTTGCATCTAGCAGACTAAAACCTTCTACTGGGTCAAATTTAGCCAAATTAAAACAAATATCTAAAAAACTTTCTCCGCCTATAACTTTTACTTCTTCACTTTTTTCCAAAATTATTTTTGTTGTTAATTCTGCCACCATAGGATGACCAGGTAAAAGATAAATTACATCTTCATCTTTTGCCCTATCTAAAACATAAGTTGCTATCTTGTTATAAGTTTCAAAAAATTCCTCACTATCTTCATAAAAAATATCACAAGTTTCATATTTTATTTTGTTATCATATAAAAATTTTATTGCTGGATGTTCCTTTGTTCTAGCAATAATGCACGCCTTAGTATTTAATAATAAATTTCTTATATTTTCCTTAATACTATATTCTTCATTTGGTCCAAGACCTACTATGTATATCATACAATACTCCTTATGACTTATTAGTAGTATTATACTATAAATAACTTTTTAATAACATAATTTAAATTTATAATTTATTTTGTTATTGTATTTAGGGAAATTTAGTTGCTTTTATTTTTTATTGTTAGGTAAAATAAAAAATCTTGTAACTAAGTTACAAGATTTTTGTTTATTATTAAGCTACGCGAACAAATACTCTTCCACTGCCACCATAAGCACTGCTTTCAACTGTTTGATTCCAGTTATAACCACCGTGAATAGCACGACCGTTACCCGCATATACAGCAATGTGAGGCACTCCGTATCCACCGTCAGCATAGTAAATTAAGTCTCCTGGTTGAGCTTCTTCTGCTGAAACTACACTTCCTAAACTTAAGTAGCCAGCTGGCCAATCGTGGAAATTAATTCCTACACTTCTTAATGAGTTAGTAACCAACATTGTACAGTCTTGGTAGACACCAACTTGGGCTCTAGCCGCTGCTAAGATAGCTGCTCCCTTCCCACTTACATTTGCTACTGGGCTAACCACAGGTGCTGGAGTTTCTACCACAGGTGCTGGGGGGGCTACAACTTCTTCTGCCGGTGCTACCACTGGAGTTGGTGCAATTACTGGTTCAACTGCTACAGCTTCTTCAGAACTAGCTTGAGCAACTTCTTCTGTTACTAACAATTCTTTACTTACATTAAGTGAACGACCCACTAAAACAAAGTTTGGATTTGCAATTTTATTATTTTTTGCTAAAACGTCTACTGAAACTCCGAATTTAAGAGAGATTTTGTATAATGAATCTCCTGGAAGAACAGTATAAAATCCATTTTCTTCTGCTTGTGCTACTTGAGCAGATACAGTATTATATGTAAGTTGATCCCCTGGGTGGATTAAACTACTTGTTAAATTGTTATCTCTCATAAGTTGTTCAACTGTTGTCCCATTGTTACGTGCTATATCCCAAAGAGTATCTCCTGATTTTACTGTGTAAGTATCAGCATCAGCTATTGTAGAAAGTCCTAGTGTTATAGTTGATATAAGTGCCGTTCCTGCTACAAATTTTTGTAATCTTCCCATTAAATTTTCTCCTTTAATCATTAATTTCTTTTTTATAAATTAATATCCCTTATCTTATTTTTTAAAATACAAAAGTTAAAAATAATTTATATCCTTAACTACAATATAAATTCTAATATACTTTTTTTATTAATGCAATAGCTGTAACACCTTTGTAATAAAAGTGATATTCCTCTGAAATAGTATTGCAAAAACAAATTTAAGAAAGCTTGATATAGCAAGTATTCTTTAAATATATTACAAAAAATATATAAAATTTATTTCTTTATTTTAATCATCTTTTATAGTGTTATTTTTATAGGGGATTGTTATTATATATTTAAGCAAAGGAGATTAGAGAATTTGCAAAATATAAAATTACTAGCTCTTTTTATTGATATTTACTTTCATTTTTCGCTATGCATTATACCTATTATCCCCATATATAAGTATGCTTTCAGTAAGGGAGGAGAATTAGATGCTCGGGGTAATATTACTTTCAATAGAAAGAAAGCTATAATTAATTCACTTTTCTTTATTATGGTTATAGCTATAACATTTTTTATTATAGATTTTGCTACTTGCTTTATCAGTAGCTTTTTTAAACATACAAATTAAAATTATTCAAATTATTAGTTGTATTCTAATTATCAGTATGGGCTTAATCCAAATAGGACTTATCAATTTTAATTTCTTTAAGCAAGAATTTTCTCTAAAGAAAAGAAAATTTCAAAAAATAAATCCCCTAGTTGCTATTATTATGGGTTTTACATTTAGCTTTTCTTGGACAAGCTGCATTGGATCAATACTTGCCAGCGTCTTTTTGTATGCGAGTAGCCACACAGGACTAATGGGCATGATAATGATTTTAGTACATTCACTGGGTTTTATTCCACCATTTTTAATTGTGACAATCTTTACAACAAAAATACTGAATATATTAAAAAAGAAAACAAATATTTTAAAATACGCAGTTACTATTTCTGGAATAATCTTAATTCTTATAGGTATTTCTATTTTAACTGGTTATTTCCAAAATATAGTAATTAGATATTTTATTTAAGGAGCTTTAAAATGAAAAAATTATACCAATTCTATTGACTTTATCCTTAATAACTACGGCTTGCTCTAAGGAAGAAAAAATACAGCGACACAAGAGCCTAGCCAAAAAACTGAAACTACTAAAAGTCAAACGACAGGCAAAAAAGAAGTCTTTAATTTTACAGCAAGAGATATTGACGGCAACGAGGTAAAACTTAGTGATTTTAAGGGCAAAAAAGTTTATATTAATATGTGGGCGTCTTGGTGCGGATCGTGTATCAAAGAAATTCCAGAACTAGAGGAAGTCTATCAAAAATTAAAAAATAAAGATGATGTGGTGTTATTGTCAATGACTTCGCCAAGCGATGCAGAATTTAAAAATGTCAATGCACAAGACAATAAAAAAGATGTTATTTTAGACAGGGTAAAAAGTTTGGGTATTAGCTACCCAGTTTTATTCGACTACAACGGCAGATTTATTATAAACTACGCTATCCGTTCATTTCCAACTCATATTTTTATAAATTCTGACGGAACTATTAATTATCAATTCCCCGGTTCTATCAATAAAGAAATATTAGAAAAAAATATTAATGAATTAACATAAATAAAAACTAGCTACTATCTTGTAACTAGCCTTTATTTTATATTTTTTCTAAGTAAAATCTAAAAAATTATTTTGCTACTAGCTTATAGCCTAAGTGAATTTTAAATTTACGCTAATATCCCTAACATAAAATTTAAAAAGCTAGGATAAAATCTTACATTATATAGTTGCTATCAAAATATAAATTTAAAATAGTATATTCAAAAATAAATGCCATAAAATTTTTTCTAAATTTCTAAATTTTACTTCTTGCTATTAAATTAATTTCTACTAAATTCATCTCAATATTTAAGTTAAATATTAGGGTCTTTGATAGCAAAAAACTAGCTACTATCTTGTAACTAGCCTTTATTTATAATTTTTCTAAGTAAAATCTAAAAAATTATTTTGCTACTGGCTTATATCTAAGTGAATTTTTTAAGATAACTACTTATTTAAACCTAAACTTATTAATACAGAAAATAAAATTTTACTTTAAATTATATAGTCTTTTAAAAATTCTTGTGTTCTCTTGTTTTTTGGCTTACTGAAAATAATGTCTGCCCTATTTTCTTCTACTATAATTCCATTTTCCATAAAATAAACCCTGTCGCAAATATCTCGGATAAATGATAATTCATGGGAAACTATTATCATGGTAACTAGGTATTTTTCTTTTAAATCTATCATTAGTTTCATTATTTCTTTACTACTTTCCGGGTCTAAGGCACTTGTTGCTTCGTCAAATAAAATTAGCTTGCTTTCCATTGCCAAAGTTCTTGCTATAGCAACCCTTTGTTTTTGTCCTCCGGATAATTGACCTATGCTACGGTCAAAATAATTAGCCAAGCCGACTTGTTCCAAGGCTTTTTTTGCTTTTTGTAGGGCTGTTTCCTTGCTTATTTTTTTTACTAATACCAAAGTTTTATAAACATTTTCCAAGACATTCCAGTGATTGAATAGGTTAAAGTGTTGAAACACCATACCTATTTCACTACTCAAGGGGCTTTTTGCTTTAAAGGCCTGCTCGCTACTTATGATTTCATTTTTGTATGTAATAAGACCCCCATCTATACCCGACAAGCCAGCTACTGAACGTAGTAAACTAGACTTGCCACTCCCACTTTTTCCGATTAAGCCGACTATTTCTCCTTCTGATATTTCAAGGGATATATTGTTTAAAATTTTATTATCGTTAAGAACTTTACTAACATTTTCTAACTTTAACATGGGGCCTCCTAATTTTTTATTGCATATTTTTTCTCTAGTCTATTAAATACAAAAACAATAACTGCATTTAGGGCTAGGTAGATAATAAAGGCATAGATGTAGGGCGTAATGCTGGCTGTCCTGTTGGCAATTTGTTTTGTAATCAGTAGTATTTCTGTAATGGCAAGAACATTTATTAAAGATGTATCCTTAACCAAGGCAATAGCCTCGTTGGCAATACTAGGCAGGGTTATTCTGATAGCTTGGGGTATAATAATATAAACAGCCCTTTGCCAAGTAGTATAGCCTAAAATATAACTAGCTTCATACTGACCATTGTCTATACTTTCGATACCACCACGCAAAATTTCCAGTATGTAGGCTAGATAATTTAGGGAAAAAGTAATAATCGCACAAGTAATTGCACCCACATTTATTTTCAACATGGGAAAGACGCCATAATAGAAGAAAAATAATTGTAACATCAAAGGGCTACCCCTAAAAATCCAAGTATAGACAGAAATAATTTTATTGATGAGTTGATTTTTTCTAAGGTAGATACTCGATAAAACTATGGCTAAAGGAAAGGAAATAAATACCGTAACAAAGTAAACATAAGCCGTATTATACATACCGTCTAAAATCGTAAAAAAAGTTGCAGTTTCTTTTTCTTGTGTATTAGGGTCTGCCCCTAACCACTTTTCTTCTAAAGAGGATATGGTCCCGTCTGCTTTAGCTTCCCTTAAAAATTTATTGATCTCTTCAATCAAGCCTAAATTTCCTTTTTTAGCTGCAACAGAAAAATCTGCACTTTCAACAATATTTTTCGACACATAGATATTAATATTTTCTTTTTTTGAAATGTATCTGGCTACTATTTCGTCAATCAAAACTCCATCAACAGAAGAATTTTTTAAGTTTAACATGGCTTGGTTGTAGTCGGGATAAGATTTTATTTCTTTAAATAAGTCTTTTTTTTCAGTAGCCACTTTTTCAGAACTACTATTTACCTGTACAGCAATATTTTTACCCCTTAAACTTTCTAAACTCTCATATTTTTTATCTTGCAAGGATACTAAAACTAAATTATCATCAAGATACTTGTCAGATAATTCCATAGCCTTAGCTCTTTCTGGTGTATGGGTTAGCCCATTCCAAACTAAGTCAATATTACCACTATCAAGGTCAATTTCTTTCGTATCCCAATTTATTGCCTTAAATTCAATATCCTTGCCTGTCCTTTTGGCAAATTCTTTTGCAAGGTCAATATCAAAACCAACAAATTCCCCCTTTTCATCTACAAAACCAATGGGTGCAAAAGTCGGATCCAATCCAACTACAATTTTTTCTTTAGCAAAAGCACTGACAAAAAAAATATTTGCTACTAAAATAAATGATAAAATAAAAATACATATTTTTCTTACATAAATCATGAGCTACCTCCAGCTAAATTTTCTAACAATTTTAAATATATTCCTAATATTCTACTACAATTTTATAAGTTACTCAATAGCAATTATCTAGAAATTTAGCCAGTCAGATTGAATTTTAAGTATTTTTGTATAATTAAAAGTGTAAAACAAAGGAGTTAAGTAGTTATTCAAAAATTTTTAAAGAAATAATTCTACCCAATAACTTGAAAATAAAAAATAATGAAGCTATCGAACAAAAATTAAATTTAAAAAATTTAGAAGATTTAAAACTACCTCCTAAACTAGTGAAAGAAATTATTAAAAATATCGGTTGGTTCAATATAAAATAGGCTAGAGAATTTTAATATTCTCTAGCTTATTTATTTAGTAATTCATTAATAACTTTTGGATATAAATTATGTTCAATCTTATGGATTTTTTTTGCTAAACTTTCATAGTTATCATTATCTTCAACAGCTACTACTTCTTGTGCAATTATTTTTCCTGTATCCATACCCCTATCAACCCAGTGAATAGAAACACCTGTGTACTTAACACCATAATCAAGTGCCATTTGGATAGCGTCTTTACCCTTAAAGGCAGGAAGTATTGACGGATGAATATTTATTATTTTTCCTTCATAGGAATTTAAAATTGTTTCTCCGATAAGTCGCATATATCCAGCTAAAACTATAAAATCAATATTTTTTTCTATTAAAAGTTTTAAAATTTCCTTTTCGTAGGATGCCTTGTCAGAAAAATTTTTCTGTGTTAATACGGCTTTTTCTATATTATATTTCTCGGCTCTTTTAAGTACATATGCATCTGCCTTATCACTTAACAATAAATCTATAGCCATATTTTTTATGTTACCAGCCTGCCATTCTTTGACGATAGCTTCAAAATTACTTCCATTCCCTGAAGAAAAAATTGCCACCCTAGATACCATTTATTTCTACTCCTTGTTTTTCTACCACATGACCTAATTTATAAGCTACTTCCCCTTGCTCTTTGGCAATAGATAAAACCTTATCCACATCTTTATCAGCAACTATAACTATAAAACCAATACCCATATTAAATATATTATAGGCTTCTGCCCTGTCAATATTTCCTTTGTCAATAACAAAATCTATTATTTCTGGAACTTTTACTTGAGTAACATCAATTTTTGCTCCGTACTGACCTAAACATCTAGGTATATTTTCATGAAATCCTCCACCAGTGATATGTGCCATACCTGTCAACTTAACCTGCTCTTTGATTGCCTTTATTAATTTAACGTAAATTTTTGTGGGTTCTAGTAATAAATTTCCTAATTTTTCACTCAAGCCATAAGTTTGATTAATATCAAAATTATTTTCTTTGAAAAGCACACTACGCACCAAAGAATAACCGTTAGAGTGGAAACCAGAAGATGCAAAGCCTATAATAGCTTGACCAGCTTTTACATTATCAGTGTCTATCAAATCTTCTTTATTACAGGCTCCTACTGCAAAACCAGCAATATCATAATCTTCAATAGAATACATGTCAGGCATTTCTGCAGTTTCTCCACCTATTAAAGCCGCTTCTGACAGAACACAAGCATCAGCTACACCCTTTACTATCTCTTCTATTTTTTCTGGAAAATTTTTACCACAAGCAATATAGTCTAAAAAGAACAAGGGATCTGCTCCTTGGGCTATAATATCATTTACGCACATGGCAACTGCATCTTGCCCAATCGTGTCATGCTTGTCTGCCATAAAGGCTAACATCAATTTTGTTCCTACTCCGTCTGTGCCAGAAACTAAAACTGGCGAAGTATAGCCATATTTTGTTAAATCAAAAACTCCTCCAAAAGAGCCGAAAAAGTCTACTGCCCCCTTATTTTTTGTTCTTTCTATATGTTTTTTTATTCTTTCGACAGAATTATAACCAGCTGTTAGACTAACTCCAGAATTTGCATATCGTTCACTTGCCATTTATTTTCTCCTTAATAAAAATGTATTTGTCAACATTTTAAATAACTTCTTAAAATATGAACACAACAAAACTTTAACTTACTGCCAATAAAAATATTTTTATTGCTATAAAAGTCAATTTATTTTGCTAGGTCATCAAAATATCTTTTATGACTAGCCAAATATTCGTTTTGTATCGGTGTTAAATTATTCAAATATTCTTCTTCGTAGTCGTAAAGCCCAGCTGAATAATCTCCATTGAAACATTCCATACAAAGTCCCTTGTAAGCTGCATCATAATTTATTCCTATCCCCTCTATCAAACCATCTTCACTTAGAAAGGCTAGAGAGTCTGCTTGAATGTAATCTCTAATTTCTTCTAGTGTTTTGTTAGCTGCTATTAATTCTTGTGTCGTTGATATATCTATTCCGTAAAAACTAGGGAATATCAAACGGGGTGAGGCGATACGAACATGAACTTCTCTTGCTCCAGCCTCCCTAAGTAATTTCACTATCCTAGCAGAAGTTGTCCCTCTTACTATGGAATCATCAACTATAACGACACTTTTATTTGCAACAACTCCTTTTACGGCAGAAAGTTTCATACGAACACCCTGTTCACGTAATTCTTGAGTAGGCTGAATAAATGTACGAGCCACATATTGATTTTTTATAAGACCCATTTCATAAGGCAAGCCGCTTGCTTCAGCATAACCACTTGCTGCTGATAAGGAAGAATTGGGAACACCTATTACTATGTCTGCATTGGGACTTGGAGCTTCTTTTGCCAAAATTTTACCTGTATTTTTACGAGCTGTATGAACATTTATTCCAGCTATATCAGAATCAGGTCTTGCAAAATAAACAAATTCCATAGCAGCTATCGAAACGGTAGTATTGTCTGTATATTTTTCTATTTTATAACCGTCTTTATTTATTATTACCAATTCACCAGCACCTATATTACAAATAAAGTCTGCACCCACCGTATCAATAGCACAAGTTTCACTAGCTAGGACATAGGCTCCTGATTTTGTTTTACCTAATACTAGGGGTCTTAACTCGTTAGGGTCTACCACTCCATACAGAGTGTCTTTTTCTAATATTAGATAGGTAAAGCCTCCTTTTACCTTCTGCAAACTCTCTTTTAATTGCTCCTTAAAGGTAGACTTTTTACTTCTTCTTATTAGGTGGATAAGAACTTCCGTATCGGAAGATGAATGAAAAATTGCCCCTTCTTTTTCCAAGTCCTTACGCAAACTTTTGGCATTTATTAAGTTGCCGTTGTGGCAAATACCTATACTCATATCAAAAAAATGAAATAAAAAAGGTTGAATATTTTGAATGCTGTTGCTACCTGAAGTTGAATATCTAACATGACCAATAGCTATATTTCCAGCTAAGGAATGTAATTTTTCTTTGTCAGCAAAAACTTCTGACAGTAAACCTAAATCTCTGTGTCCCCTTAATTTTTCTCCATCACTAACTACTATACCAGCCCCTTCTTGCCCCCTGTGTTGTAAACTATGCAATCCGAAATAACTGATGTTACTGGCATTATTATGATTATATACACCAAAAACGCCACATTCTTCATTTAACTGTTTCATATAAATCTCCTTACTTATCAAGTAATTTTTCTAATCTTGATAAAACTTCTTCATAGGCTTCTTCCACATTGCCTAAATCTTGACGAAATCTATCCTTATCAAACTTTTCTAGTGTTTCCTTTTCCCAAAGACGTACAGAATCTGGACTTATTTCATCAGCAAGAAGAATTTTTCCACTAGCATTTTTTCCAAATTCTATTTTAAAATCTACCAGAATAAATCCTATTTTAGCAAACAATTCTTGCAGTAAATTATTTATTAACAAGGCCTTTTCTTTTATTACTTTTAATTCTTCTTTTGATGCTAGTTCTAAGGCTAGAGCATGGGCAGAATTAATTAGGGGGTCGCCTAATTCGTCATTTTTATAAGACATTTCAAATATGGCTTCTTGAAAAATTTTCCCTTCTTTTACACCTAGTCTTTTTGTTAAACTGCCTGTTGCCCTGTTACGAACTATTACTTCCAGCGGAAATATATCTACTTTTTCACACAGTTGCTCACGCTCGTTTAAAGTTTCTAGCCAGTGAGTAGCTATACCGTTTGATATTAAATATTTATATATCAAGGTAGATATTTTATTATTATAAATTCCCTTAGCATTTATAACATCTTTTTTCAAACCATTAAATGCTGTAGCATCATCCTTATATTTCATTATTATTTTATTTTTATCATCTGTTGAATAAATTTCTTTCGCTTTACCCTTATATAGTAATATTCCTCTTACAACCATAATTTCCTCTTCTTTAATTTTTATTTAAAATATTTTTTAATTTATATTTTTATTGAAGCTAACTAGAATTAATTTTCAATAAAATATTTTTTCTCTTTTCACTTAGCTAATATTTTTACTTCTATATTTATACCAACTAACAGAACCTCTTTGTTTGTTAGTAAGTTAGTCTGTAAAATATTTAACTCCTGAACCAAAAATATCTTGGAACTTGTCTCCCTTAATATTTTTATAAAGGTCTTTTGTATATCTTTCAGAATGCCCCATTTTCCCTAAAATTTTTCCATCTCTACTTGTAATAGCCTCTATGGCAAAAGTTGAACCGTTTGGATTGAAATTAGGATGCATTGTTGGCTTGCCGTCAAAGTCCACATATTGCAGGGCTATTTGAGAATTTTCTATCAATATTTTCAAACTATCATCTGCAACTTTAAAAGAACCCTCTCCATGTGATACGGCTATATTATGAATACTTCCTATTTCCATATTAGACAACCAAGGTGAATGGTTGGCCACAACTTTTGTTGCTACAATTTTTGAAATGTGATGATTTACATCATTTCTAAATAGGGTTGGGCTAGTTTCTATAACATTATCGAACTGACCGTAAGGTAAAAGTCCAGACTTGACAAGGGCTTGGAATCCGTTGCAGATACCTATTATTAACCCATCTCGCAATAGTAAATTTTCTATGGCTTGTCTGATTTTTTGATTTTGTAAAAATACGGCTATGTACTTACCTGAACCGTCCGGCTCATCTCCAGCTGAAAAACCACCAGCCAAAGCAAGTATTTGAGCTGAATTTATAGCTTTTTCTAAGCCTAAGATTGACTCTCTAAACATTTCTGGATTTAATGTTCCTAGTGGTAATATTTCCACTTCTGCACCAGCACGCACAAATGAATTTTCTATGTCGTACTCACAGTTTGTTCCGTAAAATACAGGTATTACCACTTTGGGTTTTGCCTTACCTAAACAAATATTACTAGAAGTAACTATTTCTTTTTTTGGTTGAAGCAAGTCTTTTAAAGCATATTCTTTATAATTTTTTTCATGCTTGTATGTAGTTGGATAAACTTTTTCCAAAGGTTTTTGCCAAGTTGAAATAATTTCGTCAATATCTATTTTCTCCTCAGCTATTTGAATATATCCCGACCTAGTTTTTCCGACAAAGATAAATTCTTTATTTTCTAAGGCTTTACTACTTTCAACTACAAAAGTTCCGTAAGATAGGCTATTTAATTTTGCTAATATCTCTTCATTTTCTACTTCAAGACCTATCTTATTACCCAGGGACATACTTGCAAAAGTTTCTAGTAGTCCCTTATCTTTGACAGATGAAATAGCTAGTAAGTCGCCACTTTCACGCAAGCTTTCTAATATATCAAAATTATTTTTTAATTGCTTGTAGTTGGGTGTAAAATCTTCTTTGGGATTATGCTCCAATACATAGACATAAGAATTAAGATTTTTAAATTCTGGAGATAGGACACCTTGAACCTTACCTGTTGTCAAGGCAAAAGATATAAAAGTTGGCGGAACAGTTATATTTTCAAAAGTTCCAGACATGGAGTCCTTGCCACCGATAGCAGCTAGGCCAAATTCATTTTGTGCTTCAATAGCTCCGAGTAAGGCTGAAAAAGGTGCTCCCCATTTTTCTTCAACCTTGCCCAGTCTTTCAAAATATTCTTGAAAACTAAATTTTATTTTACGCCAATTACCACCTGTTGCTACTATACGAGCAAGAGATTCTACCACTGCATAACTTGCTCCGTGAAATTGCGACCACTCTGCCAAGTAGGGATTAAAACCATGGGATAATAAGGTTATAGTATCTGTATCTCCCTTTTGAACAGATACTTTTTGAACAGAACATTCAGCTTGAGTTAGTTGATATTTACCTCCGTATGGCATTAAAACTGTTGTTCGTCCAATGCTGGCATCAAACATTTCTACAAGCCCCTGTTGACTAGCAACATTTAAGTCTTGCATAACATTCAGTAATTCTTCCTTGTAGTTTATAACTTTTTCTTTTACAAAAGGATTTGGCAGACTTGGTTTTTTTAATAAAACATTTGTTTTTACGGTCGCTCCATTAGTATCTAAAAAGCTACGTTCTAAATCGACAAAAACTTTATTTCCATATGTCATATAAAGTCTTTTTTCTTCTGTTACATCTGCGACATGGGTTACTTCAATATTTTCTTCATAGCAATAAGCCTTAAATTTCTCTACATCCTTAGCTTCAATAACAACAGCAATACGTTCTTGAGATTCTGACAAGGCTATTTCCATACCTGTCAAGCCTTGGTATTTTAAAGGAACCTTGTCCAAATATATATGAACTCCGTCAGCCAATTCTCCAACAGCTACCGACAAACCACCAGCACCAAAATCATTAGATTTTTTAATTAATTTTGTTACCTCTTTATTTCTAAATAGGCGTTGTAGTTTACGTTCTTCTGGAGCATTTCCCTTTTGTACTTCAGATGCAGCAACTTCTACCGATTTTTTATTGTGTCTTTTTGATGAACCAGTTGCTCCACCAATACCATCTCGCCCTGTTCTTCCTCCAATCATTAACACTATATCTTTTGGAGCTGGACTTTCACGACGAATAGCAGAATATGGACTTGCTCCTACCACTGCCCCAACTTCTAAACGTTTGGCAACATAATCTTTATGAAATACCTCTTTTACATAAGTTGTAGCTAGACCTATCTGATTTCCATAAGAAGAATAACCATGAGCAGCAGTTTTTGAAATAAGACGTTGTGGTAATTTACCAGCAAGAGTATTTTCTAAAGGCTCTGTAATATCTCCTGCACCCGTAATACGCATAGCCTGATAAATATATGACCTTCCTGATAAGGGGTCACGAATTGCTCCACCTAAGCAGGTTGCAGCTCCACCAAAAGGCTCTATTTCTGTTGGGTGATTGTGGGTTTCATTTTTAAACTGCACCAGCCACTTTTCATAAACTCCGTTCACATCTACATAAACAAAGATAGAACAAGCATTATTTTCTTCGGAAAATTCTACATCTGCAAGCATTCCTTTTGCTCTTTGATGACGCATTACTATTGTTGCCATATCCATAAGATTTTCTGGTTTATTTTCACGACCAACTTCTTTTCGTAAATCCTTATATAAGTCATAAGTTTTTTCTATTGCTTTAGAAATAAAAGATTTTTCTATACTCACATTCTCTATTTCAGTTAAAAAAGTTGTGTGTCGACAGTGGTCCGACCAATAAGTATCCAAAACTTTTAATTCTGTTAAAGTTGGTTGCCTATTCAAAGTTTTAAAATATTTTTGAATATGTAGTAAATCTTCTAAGCTCATAGCCAAACCTAATGATGTAGATAAATTTTTCAGTTCATCTCCAGCAAGATTTGTAAAATTATCAACTAGGACTACTTCATTTTCTGGATATAAATTTTCTTCCAAGGCAAAGACTTGCAAGTTTTTTTCTCTTGATTCAATAGGATTTAAAAGATATTTCTTAATAGCTGTAATCTCTGCTTCTAAAGACGCCCCCTGCCATAAATATATCTTGCCACTTTTAACACTAACTTCATTTTCAGGTTCAAGCAAATTAAAACACTGTATAGCTGCGTCAGCCCTCTGGTCAAATTGCCCAGGCAATAACTCTACTGCGTAAAGATTATAATCCTTAATTTCTAACTCACTATATATATTATCAGTTACTCTCTCAGCAAAAATACTTTCTTCAGCACGATTTAGTAACTCTTCATCTACATTAAATATGTCATAAACATTTATTATTCTTAGTTCTCTTATATTTATTCCTAAAAATTCATTTAATTCTTTTTGTAGCGATTCCGCTTCTACTTGGAAACCACTTTTCTTTTCAACAAAAATTCTTTTATCTATCATAATAACTTCCTTATATTTTATTTTATAATTTATTAAGCTACTAACTTACTTATCTAATATCTTTTCTATTGTTCTTACTTTTTTCTTTAAATTTTCAATATCCTTATCCAAAACAGTTAAATGCCCTATCTTTCTGTTATGTGCATTACCTTTTTTTTCGTATAAATGTATTTTCGATATACTGCCTATTTCAGAAATATTTTTTATTAAAATTTCATAGTCTTGACCCAGTAAATTAATCATAGCATTGGCTTGTAAATATTCTGATTTCAACAAGGGGAGATTACATATTGCCCTGATGTGTTGTTCAAACTGGCTAATATTAGCAGCGTCTATTGTCCAGTGTCCAGAATTGTGGGGTCTTGGTGCAATTTCATTGGCAAGTAATTTCCCATCAACCAAAAATAATTCTATGGTCAGTATTCCCACAATATTAAAATTTTCAAAAAACTTTTTGGCTGAAACCTGTATTTTATCTACTAAAGATTTTTCTATTTGACAAGGTACTAAACTTATGTGGAGGATACTATTTTTATGACTGTTTTCTCCTATGGGAAAAATATCAAAATCTCCTGCCACCGACTTAACACATACAGCCGAAACTTCTTTTTCAAAATCAAGTCTTTTTTCTAAAATACAGGGTAGACTTAATAATTTTGAGGCTTCTTCTATATCTTCTTCCTTAAAAATATTTACTTGTCCCTTGCCGTCATAACCTCCAAAGCGAGTTTTTAAAATGCAAGGAAAACCTAGACTTCTACATGAAACTATTAATTCTTCTTTTGTATCTACTTTTTTATAGGGGGCAACTTCAAAACCAGCTTCTACTAACTTATTTTTTTCTAGCAACCTATCTTGAGAAATTGCTAGAGCATTGTAGCCTTGTGGGACATAACCTCCACATTCTTCTAGCCATTTTACAGAAGTTGCCGGAATATTTTCAAATTCATAAGTTATAAGGTCTGTTTTTTCTGCCAAAAGTTTTAAAGCGTGCTTGTCATTATAGTCTGCCAAAATAAATTCATCAGCCACACCTTTTGCACAAGCATTTTCACTCGGGTCTAAAACAATAGTTTTATAACCTAAAGTTTTAGCAGCTACTGACAACATCTTACCTAGTTGCCCACCTCCAATTATTCCGATACAAGCAGGCGGATTTATAGTTTTAAACAAGGTCATTATTCATCACTCCTACCTGAATTTTTGCTTTTTCTATATAGTTTAATAATTTTTTATGAATTTCAACATCACTTAAAGCAAGCATTCTAACAACATATAGGGCAGCATTTTTTGCTCCAGCATCTCCTATTGCCATAGTAGCTACTGGTACTCCAGCTGGCATTTGCACTATCGAATACAAAGAATCTACACCACTTAGATTACTACTTTTTATAGGAACTCCAATTACTGGTAAAGTCGTAAGGCTGGCTACCATTCCCGGAAGATGAGCAGCCCCACCTGCTGCCGCAATAATAATATTAAAGCCTCTATCTTTTGCATTTTTAGCAAAATCATACATTAGGTCTGGACTTCTGTGGGCACTGACCACTTGTTTGTGATAGTCTACACCAAATTCATCAAGTAAAGCACAGGTAAGTTTCATCGTCTGCCAATCGCTAGAACTACCCATTATGACCGCTACTTTTTTCATTATTCGTAAACTCCTTTGTTTATTTCAATATTTAAAATTAATATTCGTATTTTCTTTTAATTATATCACTTGTTTATCTCTTTAGCAAATAATATTCGTAAAAAATAAAAATTTTCTTGGTTTTTAAAAATAATGTTTGTGTTTTATAAAAATAAAAATCTATACTACTAAATTTAGTAATATAGATTTTAGATGTATTTAGGGGGAGGTTGACAGCTTTGACCTGAAAATTTTTTATAAAATTTTTAATATAAATATTCTAAATATTTTTTCTGATAAAATCTTCTATTTTATCAAAAGGTATAATATCTAACCTATCATATAAGTCTACATGATTTGCATTTGGAATTATAAAAAGTTCTTTATTATTCCCTCTTAACTTTTTAAAAGCCTCCTTGCCAAAGTAAAGAGAGTGAGCTTTTTCGCCATGTATGATTAAACAGGCACTTCTTATTTCATCTGTATACTGCAGAATTGGCATATTCATAAAAGAAATACTTGAAGTTACATTCCAACCCTTATTAGAATTTAAAGAACGTTTGTGATAACCCCTAGCAGTTTTATAATAATCATAGTAATTTTTTACAAATTCAGGAGCATCTTTTGGTAGCGGGTCAACTACACCACCAGCAAGCAAGTAATCTCCATTTTTATAATCTAGGCTTCTTTGCTCATTTAATTGTTTACGAATTTCATATCTTTGCTCAGCATCTACTTGGTCATTATATCCTTTTGAAATTACCCTTGTCATATCGTACATCGTAGAGGCAACAGTTGCTTTAATTCTCGTATCTATGGCAGCGGCATTCAATGCCATACCTCCCCAACCACATATACCAATTATAGAAATTTTTTCTGCATTCACATTTTCTTGTACCGAAAGAAAATCTACCGCCGCTGAAAAATCTTCCGTATTTATATCGGGAGAAGCAACATTTCTGACAGCTCCGCCACTTTCACCAGTAAATGACGGGTCAAAGGCAAGAGTAATAAAGCCTCTTTTTACCATTTCTTGTGCATACAGACCAGAAGATTGTTCTTTTACCGCTCCAAAGGGTCCAGAAACTGCAATAGCAGGTAGTTTTTCTTCTTGATTTTTTGGGCTATACAAATCAGCCGCAAGTGTAATTCCGTAACGATTTACAAAAATTACTTTTTTATGTTCAATATCTACACTTTTTTCAAAAGTTTTATCCCACTCTCTAGTTAAATTTAAATTTTCCACAAATTATTCCTCCTTTATTTTATAAGTAAAAATTCTACTCTAACATTTTTATTATTCATAGCTTTTTCTAAATCTCCTACATCATCTATACTTGCTATTTTTGTGTAATTCCAAGTATTCGTGCCGTAAAATATTACAATATCTCTACTATTGTATAAAAAAATATCACCTTTTTGACTTGTAATTTTCTTATCATCACTAGCTATACTTTGACCAAGAGAACCAACTTTTTCAAAACCTGAATAATCTTGCATATCTATAATGATAGGTTTTTCTTTTAATAAATTTATTAAGTCTCTAACAGCTACATTGTTTTCTAATTTTGCTGTGAAATTAAAATTATCTATTTTTACATTTAATTTTAAATTATCTATTTTTTTATTCATTTCTATTTTTTCTTCCGAATTATTATTTGAATTTGTATCAACTTTTTTATTGAAACTGTGATTACAAGCTGACAATAAGAATATTGCAATCAACAGTAAAAAGAATATCTTTTTCAAAATTACTCCTTAATATTTTTTATAAATCTCGCAGGAACTCCGCCGACAAGAGTATTTTTCTCCACATTTTTTGTAACAACCGAACCAGCTGCCACAACTGCTCCATCTCCTATTTCTACCCCTTGGCATATTGTAGAGTTAGAACCAATCCAGACATTTTTGCCTATTTTAATTCTAGAGGCTAGCATATTCCCTCTTTTTTCAGGACTAAGTTCATGATTAATTGTTGCTAAAACAACTCCATGACCTATAAGACTACCATCACCAATTTCAATACCTCCTTGGTCCTGAAATTTACAGTCGGCATTAATAAAAACATTTTTACCTATTTGAATATTTTTTCCGCAATCTGTATAAAAGGGAGGAAAAAGAACAAAACTATCATCAATTTTTCTTCCTGTTAATTCCTCCATTAAAATTTTTATCTCTTCTTGGCTGTGGTATTTATTATTTATCTCCATAGTAATTTTTATAGCTTCTTGAGATAAATAATGCATATACTCATGTATTTCAGAACCCGCTTTTATTATCCTATCCTGCTCCATATATTCTAAAAATTTTTCTAAATTCATCTTATACCGCCTTGCTCCTATAAATAATTATAAAATTTAAAAATAGAAATAGCAAATACCTATATATTATATCTAGTTATAGTAATTTAGTATTTCTTATGTTATAATAAATTAAATATTTTTAGGAGAATAAGTTATGGAAATTAGAGTTTTAAGATATTTTATAGAAATAGCAAAAGAAAAAAATATTACCAAAGCTGCCAAAAATTTACATGTTACTCAACCTACAATATCAAGACAATTAAAAGACTTAGAAGAAGAACTACAACAAAAATTATTTAATAGGCTAAACCATAGTATACAGCTAACCACAGAAGGAGAAATTTTTTACAAAAGAGCTTTAGATATAATAGATATAGTGGATAAAACGACAGCAGAATTTCATACAATGAATAAATTTAATGGGGGAGAATTACATATAGGTTGTGCAGAATCTTATGGAATAACTACTATTGCCAAAACAATAAAATCATTAAATCAAAAATATCCGAATATAAAATTTCATTTGTATAGCGGCAATTATCAAACTGTTACAGAAAAATTAGACAAGGGAATTTTAGATTTTGCCATAACTGTTCAGTCGGTTGACACTTCAAATTATAAGTACAAAGAACTACCCTACAAGGATATATGGGGAATACTAATGAGAAAGGATAGTCCTATTGCTAAAAAAGAAAAAATTACCATTCCAGAAATTGCAAACTTACCCCTTATTATATCAAGACAAGGATTTTCTGATGAAATGCCCAACGAACTAAAAGAAATGAAAGATAAAATAAATATTGTGGGAACTTATGACCTTCTATATAATGCAAGTCTTTTTGTAAAAGAAAATTTAGGTTATGCCCTGTGCTTTAATAAGCTAGTAGATGTTAGCCAACAAAGCGATTTATGTTTTAAAGAAATTGAACCCCGCTTCTCATCGCCAATGAAAATAATATGGTCTAACAAAAAATTACTTTCACAATCTGCTTCCTTATTTTTAGAAGAACTTAACAAAACTATATAATTTACTAAAATTTTAAAACTCCAGACGAAATACTTAAGAAGTATTTTAAAAACTCAACTTAGCTGTCTTTATAAATGTTTTATCACATATATTTGACAATCCTAGAATTAAAATTTTAAATTTTTAAATACACTCTTTACACAATTTATTCTTTATGTTAAAATAAATATAGAAAGTAATAATTTTGTTTTTATATGATTGTAATCAATATAAACTTTTAATACATTGATTACAAAACTCCTTTGCGACAAAATTTTATTTTTAAGTGTATATCTTTTATTAAAGACGACTTTTAGTCGTCTTTTTATTTTTTATAAACAAGTCCTTATTTATACAATCAAAATTAACCATAATTATTATACTTTCCTAGCAATCTAAAAATAAAAAATTACCCCTACTAAATTTAGTAGAGGTAATTCTTACCAAGCATAATTTGGTTCTTCACATGTCAACATGGCTGTTAGCAGCTGCTCAGGAGTAATTACTTTCAAACCTCCATAAGTAGCATCTTGCACTTTATAAGAGGGGTCTATATAATAAAGCAAGGCTATATCACTTTCGTCTGGTGTCAATGCGTATCCTATGCCTACTACATTATGCTCACCTTGCCTACCTTCATATACCTTTGACATATCAAAAGTGTAATACATGGGATATCCATCTTCAATATTTTTCTTTAATCGTTTTTTAAAAGTTGCTAAAACTTCTTCATTAACAAGACTAACACTTTCTAATCTATAACCACTCTGATTGTCAGCTGGATATTCATAGCCAAACATATATTTATTCAAAATACGGATAGCATCTTTATTATGAGTTCCAAAAGGTTCATAAGTTCCCATTTCTTTAGCGAGTGTATATTGGTCAACATCTTTATCCTTGGCACTAAGTATCATACTCACCGTAGTCGGTGCACAGTAATACCACTCTTTTTGAATTTGCTGATTAACATCTAAAACAAATTTTTTTCCTATCTTAACACCATCTACAACAGTATAATTTGGTATTTCAGGGCTTTTTGTTTCTGATGTTTTGTCAGTTTTATTTTCAATTTTATCTTCATTTTTTAATTTTTCAGAAGATGCTTCCCTATCCTTTTTCTTATTTTTATCTGACATATCAGTAGAAATATTATTACTACTTATATTCTTAGAATAAAATTTATTCTTAATTATGAAAAAGCATCCTAGACAAAAAATTAAAATTAAAATTAAACTCAAATATTTTTTCATAAATATCACCTTTTAAAAAATACGAGAGAAAATCCCTCGTATTTTAATTATTATATTATGCTGCTTTTTTGTAACCCTTATTTAACATTGAGAATCCTGTAAAGATAACTACTACAATGATTACCCATGTAAGTATTTCTAAGTTTAGGTTAGTAACAAATTTGAACGCAACCCAAACCCCTAGTAATCCACCAATTGTTATCATGATAGAACCTATTCTTGTATACTTTCCTTCTTTAATGAATGATTGTGAACCAATCGCCATAAGACCAGCACAAGACGCCATCATAATTGGGAATGCTACTATTGGATTTTCTTTCCCTAAATTATTTTTATTTTTTAACAAATCAATACATAACATAACTACAAAGTAGACAGCACCTGCCCCCAATAATAGTTGTAATGATAATAATAAACTCATAGTTTTATCTCCTTTTTTGTTTTTAGACCATTAGAAAATAATTTTCATAGATTAAAACTTTAAAAATATTAGTTCCTAATGGTCTTATATTCTTAAATTTTATCCTAGTAAGAAACCATATGTTAACGGATCTTCAGGGTAGTAAACAAAATTACTAAATCCAGTAATATAGCCTGAACCTGTGATTTCTGGGATAATTGCTACATAACCTGCTAAGTCTTTTTCTTCTAATATTCTTCCTTTGAATATAGTTCCTAAGATACTTTCATATACAAATGGTTCTCCCACTTTTAATTCACTTTTTTGTATAGAGTAGCTAGTTTAGCTGATGTTCCTGTCCCACATGGTGAACGGTCAATATTACCATCTCCGAACACTACAACATTTTTATATGTTGCTTCTGGATTCGTTGGTTTGTCATAGATTTCAACTAAGTCAACCGACTTAATATGTGATAATGTTGGATGTTGTATTTCTATTTGTGCATTTACTGCATCACGTAATTTCAATGCTTTTTCTTTTAATAAAGAAGCATTTTATGGACATACAGTAAGTCCTAATTGCTCTGCTGAAATTATCGCAAAGAAACTTCCTCCAAACGAAATATAAAATTTTACTTTTCCTACACCCTCTACTTCTAACTCAACATCTTCTTTACATAGCGTATTATTTGAAAGAATTTGCTTTTCAATGCCTAGTTTAGATTTATTATTATCTACCATAGCATCCATGTATTGATTAGCAACTACTAAAGCACCTTGTTGGGCTGAGTATGTCATACCAACTACTGAAATTCCACGTCTACCTGCTTCTTCTATATGAGAGCCAAAGTCAATATGGTTATTAACAAATCCGTCTGTTGTTACGATAACTCCATCTACGCCCATAGCTTCGATAGTAATACCTAAACGTTTAGGTACATAGAATTTTTCAGAGTTTGCTTGAGGAGAACCTACTAATAATATCCCTATCAAGTCAATTTCTTCATCAGCCATCGCTTCTAATACTAATGGTTCACGGTATAGTGTCTTGAACACTCTTTAGAAGTTGGTTCGATAAAAGTTAGGGCATGAATACCACCATCTAAAATTTCTGTTGAAGCAAGCATAACTGGTAAGTTACCCAAGTCTACGTTTGGTTTTACCCCTAATGTTCCTATTTGTTCTACTGGCATAATTAGATTATCATGCATAGCACCTTGTCCCATAATTTCTTTAACGAAAACAACTTTTTTGTTACCTGGAAGGAGATATTGTTTTAAGTGAATTGTATCTACTACTAAATTATAATCATCTACAGCTTTAAGTGCTTTAAGGATTTCTTCTGTAATTGACATTTACATGTTCTCCTATTTATTTATTTTTTTACAATGCTTCGGTATAATTTGTGTCCAGCATCTCTAAGTACATGATCGATACTATGGTATACTACGACTCCTAACCTAGGAGCGACTCCTGTACCAGTGTTAGTTCAATCCTAACATGTACCTGTTTATTACCGCATTAGCCTCGTCTTTTTTCATTTTTAATACTTTTTCAGCCTGTCCTGGGCAAATACCTGGAAGTTCACAACGGTATCTTCTGTTTTTATCTGGTTTCATGCGTTTACAGATTTCAACATATACAACTTCATACCTCATACCAGCCACTATTTCGCAAAGTCTTTCTTCTCCTGCACCACATTCACAAATAAGTATACATACTTTTTCTTTACCTGTAGGGTAAGGCATAGCTACCAAGATACCTTCTGTTGTTTTTTCAATAGATGCTTCTTCTGTAGTGCTTTTACCTGTGAATGATCCCCCCTTGACAATTTCACCATGTGGATGAATATATCCTCCCGCATGATGTATGAATTCTCCTATTGGCAAACCAATTGGCACATCTAAGAAAGCTTGTTCCTGTTGTACATCACCAACAACTGTTATATCTTTATCTATAAGTGGTTTTGCATCTTCTATGGCTTATCCTATTCTTCTAATAGTCTCAACATTTGAAACCACAGCATTAGCTTCTAGTAGTAATTGACCAATTTCTAAAACTTTTCCAAGAACTTCACGCACAATTACACGTTCATCACCTGCTGGATACATATCTGGTAATATTTTCACAGATACATTAAGTACATCTTTACACGCTTTACCAACAGCAAGCAAGGATTTACGATATTTTGTTTTAATCGATATGTAAGATTGTGTAGCTCCTGTTATTTCCATCATATATTGCAGACCACGAACAAGAACTTCTGATTTTTCTTCCATAAATTTAACATTATGAGAAAGAATTGGCTAATGCTCTACTGCATTTGCTAAAATATATCCACCCTCTATTTTAGTAGATAATTTTATTCTAACAGAGAAACCATCCCCACCTAAACCAACAAGACCTGAATCTTTTATTCTTTACAATATATCATTTGTATCAGGAAGTCTTACATAATCATTACTTTGTTCAGCATCTAGCTTCAAGAGCAAATTAGATTCTGTAACTTCTTCAATAACCCCAGATAAAGAAGCATGAATATTTGCTCCAAGCCCGTTAGGGATAGCTATTAATTCTCATATTTTAAATCTCTGTCCAACTTCCACTATAGGCTTACATGGTACACCTAGATATTGTTTTAGAGGAATGTTTATATTCTCAAAATTAAATTTGTAAACCAGTTTTCTCTCCTTTCTTGAAACATTAATAGTTTTCACAAGTAGTGTTCTATACCTTTAAACTAAATTTTTATTATAATACAGAAATAAAAAACAAGTATATTCTTGAAAAATAAAACAACTTTGTAACAGTTACTTATAAACGATAATCATATAAAAAGCAATGATTTTGCTAGAAAGATTTTTATACAAAGTAAATAAAACAATAAAAAACACACCTAACAAATTTATTGATAATTATTATCATTATAACACAGATCTTGCATGTCGTTTTCTGTTTTCTGTTACATTCTGTTATATATTGTTTTATATTTTATTTTTAAATTTTATAAAAATTTTTTATTTAACAATTTGATATAGCGACCAATATATGTTTGCTATTTTTTAATTGTGTTTCAAAATATAATTTTTAAAATTTAAAATTATAGTAATTTCTTCTTTATTTTAATATTATAAATTTGAATTTATTAATTTTTTATAGTAGAATATACTAACTATAATAAAACTATAAAATTTCAGGAGAAAATTTAATGAAAAAGGTAGCTATAGTTTCAGCACAACGTTCTGCTATTGCTTCTTTTGGTAAAAGCCTAAAAGATGAAAAACCTACAGAAATTGCTGCAAAAGTTATCCGTGCTTCTTTAGAAAAAATTAATTTAAACCCTAACCTTGTAGATGAAGTGATTTTAGGAAATGTCTTGCAGGCAGGTTTAGGGCAAAATGTTGCTCGTCAAGTTGCTCTACAAGCTGGTTTACCAAATAAGGTATCTGCCTTTGCTATCAACAAGGTTTGTGGGTCTGGTTTGAAAAGTGTAACCTTGGCTGCTAGTAGCATTATGCTAGGAGAAAATGATATTGTTATTTGTGGTGGTATGGAATTTATGAGCCAAGCTCCCTACCTAAGTAAACAAAGTCGTTTTGGAGCAAAAATGGGTTCAATAGAACTTGTAGATAGTTTAATAAACGACGGTCTTACTGACGCATTTAATAATTATCACATGGGAATTACAGCTGAAAATCTTGCTAAAAAATATAATATTTCAAGACAAGAGGCTGATACTTTTGCTCTAGAAAGCCAGCAGAAGGCTGAAAATGCTATAAAAAATAATAAATTTAAAGATGAAATTATCCCCCTAGAAGTAAAAGACGGTCGTGAAACTAAAATTTTTGATACGGACGAATACCCTAGATTTAATAGTACAATAGAAAAACTTGAAAAATTAAAACCTTCCTTCGATAAAAATGGAATAGGTACTGCTGGCAATTCTTCTGGGATAAATGATGGTGTTGCTTTTCTTGTTCTTATGTCTGAAGAAAAAGCTAGAGAATTAAATATAGAAATGCTAGCATATATAGAAAGTTTTGCTACTTCAGGACTAGAACCAGAACTTATGGGCTTAGGACCCGTCTATGCAACAAAAAAATTATTGGCTAAAGAAAATATTTCAATAGATAAGATAGATTTGTTTGAAATAAATGAAGCCTTTGCCAGCCAATCTATAGCCGTCATTAGAGAACTAGATATAGATAAAAACAAGGTCAACGTCAATGGTGGAGCTATCGCACTAGGTCATCCTATCGGTGCCAGCGGAGCTAGAATATTAGTTTCCCTGGTACATGAATTAAAAAAACAAAACAAAAAATTAGGACTTGCCTCACTTTGTATCGGTGGCGGTCAAGGAATTTCTCTATTAATATCTAAAAAGAATTAATATATTTATTAAGAAAGGTATAAATTATGAATATTGGAATTGATAAAATTGGATTTGCTATGCCTGACTATTATCTAAATATAGAAGATTTAGCCCTAAAAAGAGGTGTAGAACCAGAAAAATTCACAAAGGGTTTTATGCAACTTGAAATGAGTATTGCTCCCCACACACAAGATATAGTAACATTGGGTGCCAGAGCTGCTTATGAAATTTTAACAGACGAAGATAAAGAAAAAATAGACATGATTATAGTAGGAACTGAAACTGGTATTGACCAGAGTAAAGCCGCTTCTGTTTTTATTCATAGCTTGCTTAACATACAAAAATTTGCCCGTTCAGTAGAAATAAAAGAGGCTTGCTACGGTGCTACTGCGGCATTAGAATTTGCCCGTAATCACATAGTTAGCAAACCTAATTCTTATGTTCTAGTAATAGCTAGTGATATTGCAAAATACGGCATAAATTCTGGTGGCGAATCTACACAGGGTGCTGGTAGTGTCGCAATGTTAATAAAGCAAAATCCTAGTATCGCCCTAATAAATAACGACAATGTTTATCAAACTAGAGATTTAATGGATTTTTGGCGACCTAATTACAGCCCATATCCCTTTGTAGATGGTAAATTTTCTACGGAACTCTACCTAGATTGTTTAACGACAACATGGGAAAAATATTTAGAAAAAAACAAAAAAAATTATTCTGACTTTGTTGCTATTTGTTTCCATTTACCCTATCCAAAATTAGGGCTTAAGGGACTACAAGCAATAACTTCAAATATAGAAGAAGATAAAAAAAATAAACTAGAAGCAAACTTTACAGCCTCTATACTATATAGCCAACGTGTTGGTAACATATATACTGGTTCCCTATTTTTAGGACTCCTTTCACTACTAGAAAACAGCAAAAATTTAAAAGCTGGAAATAATATAGCCCTATATAGTTATGGTAGTGGAGCTGTTTGTGAAATTTTTAGTCTTACACTTGTAAAAGATTTTGATTTGAAACTGAGAAAGAATAGACTAACAAGTGATTTTGCAAATAGAACTAGGCTTGATATTGACCAATACGAAGAAATATTTTTTAAAACCATAGATTTAGATGAAAATGGTAGTGCTAGTTTTGATGACAAGTCAAAATTTGCCCTACAAAAAATTGAAAATCACAAAAGAATATATAACAAAAACTAGGTAGCGATTAATTTTCTACCTAGTTTTTATTGTTACAAACTATTTACTATGATAATATATATGTAAAATAAAATATTAGGAGTAGCCTATGACTTTTACAGGATTTTATAAAAAAACTCGCAAGGAACGTATAGAAATTTTAAAAAATTTAAATTTAATTAGTGATGAACACAGCCACGAATTATTAGAAAATATTACCTTAGATGTAGATGTTGCTGGCAATATGACAGAAAATCACATAGCAACTTTTGCCCTACCTTTTGGCATAGTCCCACAAATTTTAGTTAATAATAAAGAATATAGTCTACCTATGGTTACAGAAGAACCCTCAGTTGTAGCAGCAGCAAGTAATGCCAGCAAAATAATTGCTAAATCTGGTGGCTTTGAAACAAAAATTTTAGATAGAAAAATGATTGGACAAATCGCCCTATATGATGTTGAAAATTTTGAACAAGCAACTAGTAAAATTGAGGAAAATAAGTTGTATTTATTACAAATAGCTAATGAGGCTCACCCCTCAATAGTAAAACGTGGTGGTGGAGCCTGCGATATTAGTTGGAAGATTTTAGAAGATGATGAAGTGAAATTTTTAGTAGTCTATCTTACTGTTGACGTTAAGGAAGCTATGGGGGCTAATATATTAAATAATATGTTAGAAGCTATAAAACCTTACTTAGAAAATTTAACAAATTCTTCTGCCCTTATGGCAATACTATCAAATTATGCCACAAAATCTTTGGTTACGGCAAGCTGTAAAATTAAAATTCAGCATATTGATAAAGATATAGAAAAAGCAAAAGAAATAGCCAAAAAAATTGAATTAGCTAGTAAATTTGCCAAACTAGACCCATATAGAGCGGCTACTCACAATAAGGGAATTTTTAACGGTATAGACGCACTCGTAATTGCAAGCGGCAATGACTGGCGAGCCGTAGAAGCTGCCTGCCACACTTACGCCACAAGAAATGGAACTTATGAGGGCTTGTCAACTTGGATATTTAATAAAAACGAAAATATTTTATCTGGTGAAATAACCCTACCCATGCCAATAGCCAGTGTCGGTGGTTCTATCGGTCTTAACAACAGTGTCAAAATAAGCCACGAAATTTTAGGAAATCCTGATGCAAAAACATTGGCTAGCCTTATCACAGCTCTTGGTCTAGCACAAAATTTTGCAGCATTAAAAGCCCTTGTTAGTGTAGGTATCCAGCAAGGACACATGAAACTTCACGCCAAATCCTTAGCCCTTTTAGCTGGGGCAAAAGCTGAAGAAGTAGAAATAATAGCCGAAAAATTACAAGAAAGTAAACACATGAACCTAGAAACAGCAAAACTCCTAATAAAAGAAAATAAAGAAAAAATTAAATAATCTCTATCCAAACAAAATTTTTATAGACTAGATACCAAAAAAAATAAATTTTAATAAAATTTTATTTTAAAACTAAAAGATAAAAAATTTTTTATCTGTATTTAAGTTTATTTAAGTTTTATTAAATATAATATTAATATAGCAGCAAAGCTTAAAGATTTAAATTTTTTTCATAAACAACCCTTAGCCTATTTAGACTAAGGGTCTCTCCTTTTTATACAAAATTTTTATTAAATAAATTACATTAAAATCGCCCACAACTTATTAAATTAATTTTTCCAAAAAATAAGGTTTACTCTAGCTTATCTAATTTAAGATACTTGAGTAAACCTTTATTTATATTTAATTGTTTAAAAAACCTAGTAAGTCTTTAGAAAATTCTTCTGCATATTGAAAAATTGAACCATGTCCAGAATTTTTGTATATAATTAATTTGCTATTTGCAATTTTCTTATGCATATCATAAGAGTTTTCAGTCGGCACCTGCATATCATTATCGCCATTTACAATAAGAGTTGGCTGTGTAATATATTTTAGGTCATCTTCTTCTGATTTACCCCAAAGTTTTATAGCCTTTAATTGTACTAAAAAACCAGGTATATTCATTTCCTTATCCTTAAACTCTGGTCTTCTTTTTCCCATTCTATCCAGCACTTTCATAGCTTCTTTATAGCCTGCCTCATCATGATTATAAAAAATATAGCGTTTTGGGTCAACTCTTTTTAAGGCTGCCTTTAGCATAAATTTAAAAGTTTTTCCTGTTACTTTATCTAGTTCCTTGCTACCTCTTGAGCCAGTACCAGCTAGTATTAATTTTTCTACTAAATTTTTATCTTTTCTTACAACTTCTTGTGCAATCATACCTCCCATTGAAAGACCTAGTAGATTTATTTTTTTATAGCCCAGTTGTTTGATAATATCAATAGTTTGGCTTGCCATAGCAGGAATACTGCCAGCTACCTTACCAGTACTTGCTCCTACTCCTGGCAAATCTAAAACTATAATGTGGTGTTTTTCTGAAACAAGGTCTAAAAGTTTAGGGTCCCAATTATCTAGGGTTGCCGCCAAATGTACCAACATTACTAAAGGTATTGGGCTTTTTCCTGCACTCAATTCTCTGTATGCAATTTTTTCCCCATTTACAAATATATATTTATTTGCCTGTTCTAAATATGTCATCTATCCTACTCCTTAAATGTTAGTACTGTTTTTCCTCTTGAACGTCCATTTGCTATCTTGTCTAAAGCCTCATTAACATCTTCAAATTTAAAAATTGTATCAACAGACGGTTTAATTTCTAATTTTGTAAATATATCAGCAACTTCTTGTAGTTGTTTACCGTTAGATTTAACAAAAATAAAATTATAGGTTACTCCGTATTTTTCTGCCATTTTATCAAATTTTTTACCAACTAGAGCGAATAAAAATTGTTTCCATTTTGGTAAATTCATTCTCTTAGCAAACGACCCATTTGGCATAGCACGAAGTGATACTAAACTACCACCTTTTTTCATAATACTCATCTGTTTTTCTGTTTCGTTCCCACCTAAAGTATCTAACACATAATCAACATCTTTTAGTATTTTTGTATAGTCCTCTTTTTTATAGTCCTCTTTTTTATAGTCTATAAATTGGTCAGCTCCCAAATTTAAAACTCTTTGTGCATTTGAACCATCACCATTTGTAATTACTTTTAAGCCTTTGGCTTTGGCTATTGGGATTGCCATACCTCCGACACCACCAGTTCCACCAGAAATAAAAATTATTTTTCCGCTTTGGTAGTTCATTATATCTAAAGCCTGCATTATCGTCAGTGCTGTTAGTGGAATAGCTGCAGCTTCTTCATCGCTTAGATAGGCTGGCACCTTGGCTAATGCTTCTTCATTTACTGCTATATACTCTGAAAATGCACCGATTTTCTCTAGTGGCAGCCTTGCAAATACCCTATCACCAACCGAAAAATTTGAAACTGACTTCCCTACTTTTTCTACGACACCCACAAATTCATTACCTGCCACCTGTGGTAGTTTATAAGGAACAATTAATTTAACTTCTCCTCTTGAAATCATGTTGTCTAAAGGATTTACTCCAGCTGCCAAAACCTTTATTAAAACTTCATTAAATGAAATTTCTGGTTTTGAAACTTCCTTAAATTCTAATTTGATATTATTTTTATTGTATTTAGTGTGTATTGCTACTTTCATTTTTTTCTCCTATTTTATATAAATCTTCTATTAATTGATGTAATGTTTTACTTTCTAATTCTTTTATAAAGGCTCTTTCTGAACTTTCAAAAACTGGGTCTAGTACATCTTTTATATTTGCACCGACTGGGCATTCAATATTTGCTTGGCCGTGAATATTTAGAATTTTTTTATCTTGATAAATTGAATTATATATAACAGCTAGGCTAATATCCTTTACATCTTTTGACAAACTAAATCCTGATTTACCTTGACTACTTTCAATTAAGCCTGCTTGTTTTAACAGTGCTATTATTTTTCTAATGTGGCTACTGTTGGTATTAACACTTGTTGCCAATAATTCTGACGAAGCCACATTCTTTGTTTCTGAAATGTAGAGCAATATATGTAAAGCAACAGAAAATCTTGTATCCATAAATTATCCTTTCTTCTTTATTAAAAATCTTATATCTTTTTAAAAATTTTCTTTTTAACTTATTCTTGTTTTAGATACAAGTATAAGTATAATTTTAATTTTTCTTTTTGTCAAGAGTTTTTTAATATTTAATTATAAAAATTTTTTATTAGTTTTAAGTCAATTTAAGTTTCATCAACTATAATAATATTAGAACTTATATTTTTAGATTTTTTCATAAATAACCCTTAGCCTATTTATACTAAGGGTTTCTCCCTTTTATGGAAATATATTTTATTCTTAATATCAATAAAATTTTAAACTTTTATGAAAATCATAAAAAATTATACATTCTGATTTTTGTAAAGTAAAAATAAAAATAATGCCTACTTGTTAGACATTATTTTTATTTTTTATTTTTTATTTTTTATTTTTTATTTTTTATTTTTTATTTTTTATTTTTTTCTAATTTTGTAAAATACTGTTATTAAAAGTAGTAAAATAAAAATACTTCCTATAAGTAAATAAGGATTTAAATTTTTAGGTATTGCAGGCTTGCTATTTTCTTTTTCTATATCTACTTTTGAATTGTTTTCTTTTTTATCTAAAGAAGCAGTTCTTGTTTCTTCTTTTTTATTGTCTTTTATGTTTGAAGTATTGTTTTCTTTTAACTTAAAATTATTATTTAATATATTTTTTTCTGACTTAATTAAATTATCTTGTATGTTTTTATCTATATCTAATGAAACATTACTAATTGCTACTGAATTGCCTCTTACTGCTGTATCTTTTTCTAAATCGCTATTTTGTTTTATTTCCGTTTTTTCCAAAGAATTATTAGATATTTTTTCTTTTTCATATTCTTTTATACTTGATAAATTATTTTCTTTCAGCTTATAATTATCATTATCTAGTATACTTTTAGGTACTCTTCTTAAATTAAATCTTCCCTTGTCTTGAGCAATCTTAGCAATATCCAATAAAATATCGTCCATCCCCCAAGAACCTGTCAACATCACACCAAGAGGTAGATTATTAGAAGAAACATACATAGGAATTGAAAGGGCTGGCTCTCCTGTCAAGTTTGCAATTTGGGTAAATGGTGTTTTTACAAGCATAGGCTCCCACTGTCTGTTTAATAGTTTTAAACGTTCTTCTTGACTAAGTTGTTCAATATTTAACATATCTTCTAGGTCTTTTTTGTCAATATACATATCTGTATTGAGTGGGGCTGTTGTTGCTGTTGTCGGAGTTAGCAAGAGCGGAAAATTCTTGTGGAACATTTCCATTTTGTTTGTATATGTGGCTACACGTTTCCATACTTCGTCAACTTGTTTTTTTAGTTCCTTCTTATCCATATCTCTATAAGTAATATACAAGGCCCACACAAGGGGATCAACATCTTTTTTTGTATAGTTTTTTTCTGCTAATTTTTTTTCAAGATTGCCAAAACCACCAGCACTGGCAATACTTAACAATGTATAATCACGCATAATATCACGACCATTTACTACCCACTCTACTTCTTTTACTGAAAAACCTTGTTCTTTAAAGAAGTCAACACTCTCCATTAGAGCTTCTTTTGCCTCCCTGCTTACCTCTGTTCCCATTGGAGAAATAGCTGTGTATCCTATTGGTAATGTTTTGATATCTGACACTCTTAGAGGAGTGGCTTTTTTATTACGAAGATGCTCTAATAAAACTTTAGCATCTTCTACATTTTTAGTTAGTGGAAAATGAACGGCAGGTGTTCTACTATCACGATTAGCATTATAAATCATACCACGACTAGGTTTTAATCCTACAAGTCCTGTCCAAGAAGCAGGGATACGAATAGATCCTCCTGCATCACTACCGCTTGCTATTGCAACCATACCACTTGAAATAGATGCCGCCGATCCACCAGATGAACCCCCTGCATTATAATCTGTATTCCAAGGATTAGACGTTGCACCATATAATTTTGAATCTGTGATATTTCTAAGCCCATACTCTGGATAATTAGTCTGCCCCAAGACTATAAAGCCCATTTTTTTCAATTCTCTTACCATAGAACCATCTGACTTTGAAATATTGCCCTTGTTAAAGACAAAACCATTAGTATTTTCTCCGCCCTTAGTAGTATGCCCCAAACCTTTTACTAAGATAGGAACTCCTAAAAATGGTTGTCCTGTATCTTCTAGTTCTTTGGATTCCTTAAGAGCTTCTTCTCTTTGAGTTGTGATAACAGCGTTTAAGTCTTTATTTTTACTATCTATAACTTCATAAGCTAGTTTAACCAAGTCTTCACTAGTAACTTTTTTCTCTCTAACCAATTCGGCTAATTCTAAACCACTTTTGCTTTTATATTCCTCTAGCGTCAACTTGTAAGCTGGTCTATCTTTTTCAGATGATGCTATATTTGCTTCGTGTGGAACTTCTCTTGCATAAACCATACTTGACGACATAAAAATATTTATTGCTAATAAAACCGCTATAAACTTATTTTTCTTTTGCATATATAATCTCCTTTTTTATATTAGTATTTATAATTATAACATTTTTTTAAAAAATATAATAAAAAATTTCTTTTAATATCAAAAATTTAAACTAAATTTAATTGATAATTATCTAATTAATTTTTTAAAACTATTATTTTATTTAAATAAGGTATTAATTCTTCATTTACATAATAAATAGAAAATTCTTATTAATTGTTCTGTTAAAATTAATTTTATTACAAAACATAAATTCTATTATAAGCCAACTATATTAAGAAAATTTTTAGATAAGCTATTTTTAAAATTTAACTTTATTTAATTAGATATTAAATAATATTGAAAATTTAGTTTTTTTAGTATATATTGTTCTTTACTCATAAAAAAATGAACCCTAAAATAAGGTTACCCCATAAAGTTGTACCTAATACCAGAGTAAGCATTAATGCTAAGTCTGGTATTTCTTTATATCTTTCCTACCCTAAAGATAGGAAATTTTTATGCTGTATTCTTCTTTCTATATTCTACTGGTGATAAGTATCCTAATTTTTCTTTTATCCTTTCATCGTTATAATATTTTATAAAATCTTTAATAGTTTGCTTTAATTGCTTATATGAATAGAATTTGTGTCCGTAATATATTTCTTGTTTTAATATTCCAAAGAAGTTTTCCATTGGTGAGTTGTCTAAGCAGTCGCCTTTTCGGGACATAGATTGGATGATACCATTAGTTTCTAGTTTTGATGTGTATTGTTTTATTTGGTATGCCCAGCCTTGATATGAATGAAATATTCTTTCTCCTTTGATTTTGTTTGTTATTTCTATTGCTCTATCTAAGGCTTTTAGGATTGGTTCTATTGTTGGTTGTTTTGATATTTCATAGCTTAGTATTTCACTGTTGTACATATCTAAGTATGGGTTTAAATAGAGTTTCTTTATTTGATAGGTTCCTGTTTTATCTTTTTCTAAATACTTAAATTCTGTTGTGTCTGTTGTTATTTTTGTGTATGGTTTTTCTACTTTGAAATTTCTTCTTATTTTGTTGTCTGATATTTTTCCAACTCTTCCTTTGTAGGATGAGTACTTTCTGGATTTTCTTGAATAACTTTTTACTTGAAGTTTTAGCTTTTGAACTAATCGTTGTACTTTCTTTTTGTTTATTATCAGTCCTGATTTTTTTAACATGGCTGTTATTCTTCTGTAGCCATAGTTTGGATTTTCATTTCTTATGTTGAGTATTTTGTTTTCTATTTCTATATCTTTATTCGGTCTATTTAAACGTTTTTGCCAATACATATATGTTGATTTGGCAAGATGAAAGTATTTTAACAAGTCTTTTAGTTTGTATTTGTCTCTTAGGACCTCGATTGTTTGAGCAATTGTTTTATTTCTGCATCTGTCATTTGAGACAATTCTATCTTTTTTTTATTACATCATTTTCTAGTTGAAGCCAATAGTTTTTTTCTTCTAATTGCTTTATCTTTTCTTTTAACTGTGCTTGTGTTAATGAGTTTCTCTCTACTTTAGTATCTTTTAAATTTTTACGAAACTTTGGCATTTTTGAAGTTCTTCCTCTCTTTTTAGGTTTTAGTCCTTCTATGTCTTTTTCTCTAAAGGCATTTACCCATCTTACTATTATTGATGGATTGTTTATTTTTAGTTCATTTGCTAGGCTTTGATAGGACATTTCTCCCCTTAAATACAAGTTTACTACATTTAACTTAAATTCCAAAGTGTATTGTGTATTTTTCCTTTTTACTTTTAGTCCTTCATATCCTTGTGTCTTGTATGCATTTACCCATGTTATTATTATGCTTTTATTTGGTATTGAGTATTTATATGTTAAATTTTTATATGAGATGTTTGTTTCTAAATATTCTTTTACTACTTTCATTTTAAATTCTGTACTATATTTTGCCATTAAAAAACTGACCTCCTTTAGTTAGTTTTTAGGTCTAACTTTTGGGGGTCAGTTCAAAAGAGTTCATTTTTTTATAATTTTTTCTTGTTAATTTCTATTATATTTTACAATAAAAATTATTTTTTAACTGTTTTTAATGAAACTATAAGTAATACTGCTCCTATTACGGCACCGATAAGCATTGCTAGTAGGTACATTACAGGATTTGTTACCCCACCTGCTACTACTGCAAAAATTCCTCCGTGAGGTGCTTTTGATACGATACCGAATATCATACTTAAAGCTCCAGCAACTCCAGCCCCTACGAATAAAGGTGGAATTACACGCAACGGATTACTTGCTGCAAAAGGAATAGCTCCCTCTGTGATAAAGGCAAGACCCATTACATAGTTTACCAAAGCTCCCTCTCTTTGTGATGCTGGCCATATATTTTTGCTAACTGTTGCTGAAAGAGCGATAGCTAAAGGAGGAACCATCCCCCCAACCATAACAGCTGCCATTACATCACTTCCTAATGTTCCAGCAGAAGCTAAAAGTCCTGTTCCAGTTACATAAGCTGCCTTGTTGATTGGACCACCCATGTCAATAGCCATCATAGCACCAACAACAAATCCAACTAGTAATTTACCACTACCGTTTAAACCTTCAATAAATCCTTTTAAGCCTTCCATAACGCTTGCCATAGGTGCATTAATTACATAAATCATAAGAGTGCCCATAAGTGATGTTCCTAAGATTGGGAAGATAAATATTGGTTTAAGACCATCTAAAGAACGTGGTAACCATGAGAATAAGTATTTAAGAACTTGAACAATTCCTCCAGCTAGGAAACCAGCTACTAAGGCTCCTAAGAAACCAGATGGAGTATATGTAAGTAATTCATTACCTGCTGCTAGACCAAGAATACTTGGGTTTGCTAAAATACCACCAAACACACCAATAATAAATCCAGGTCTGTCTGCTATACTACGTCCAATAAAACCAGCAAGAATTGGTAACATCATAGAGAATGCTATCTGCCCAAACCAGAAAATTACAGCTGCAAAGGCGTTATAATCATCTGCTTTAGGGTCATATGATGTTATCCCCCAAATAAATGATAGGGCTATAAGCATACCACCAGCTACTACGAATGGCAACATGTTACTTACACCTTCCATTAGGTGTTTATAAGCACGTCGTCCTAAACTTTCGTTTGCTGTATCTTCATCTGTACTTACATCGCCATTGTGTACATATTTTGGAGTTTTACCATCTATTATATTTTGTAATAATTCTTTAGGCTTATTAATACCGTCTGCTACTTTTGTTATAATAGCTGGTTTTCCATTAAATCGTGCAACCTCAACTTTTTTATCAGCTGCAACTATAACACCAACTGCTCTGTCAATATCTTCTTTTGTTAATTTATTTTCTACACCGATTTGACCATTAGTTTCAACCTTAATATCTACTCCTAACTCTTTAGCTGTTTCTTTTAATTTTTCAGCTGCCATAAATGTATGGGCGATACCTGTTGGACAAGCAGTTACTGCAACTACATAAGGTTTTTCATCTGATGTTTTTGTTGCTTCTTCAGCTTTAGGAGCTTCATTTTTAGCAACAAATTTTTCAAAAACTTCTTTTACATCTTCTGCCTTAGTTGCTTTTTCTAAACCAGCTTTAACATCGCTATCCATAAGAGCCATAGATAGTGTAGATAAGGCTTTAAGGTGTTCATCAGCGCCACCAGATGGTGCACATATCATAAAAATATGTTTGGCTGCAAGTCCGTCAAAACTTTCCCACTCTACACCAGCATCACTTTTGGCATATATTACAGTCGCTTCTTTAAAATCATCACTCTTAGCGTGAGGTATAGCTATAGCTTCTCCAACACCAGTAGTAGATTGAGCTTCTCTTTCTAATAAGGCTTGTAAAAAACTATCCTTGCTAGCTATTACATTTTTTTCTACTAACATAGTCGTTAGTTTATCAAGTGCTTCTTTTTTATCAGTAGCACTAAAATTAAATTGAACTAAATCATAATTTATTAATGAAGTTAATTTCATTTTATTCTCCTTTTATTAAATTTATTTTAATGATTTTAATTAATTTTATTTTAATGATTTTAATTAATTTTATTTACTTGAATTTGTGGCAATAAAGATTCTATTAAATCCTTTTTCCCAACACCAGCAGAAAATGATGTTGCACCACCTGCTGCCGAAGCATATTTTAAGGCTTCTTTATAATCTTTTGTTTCATCGTATTTAGCAACGAACATGGCTAACATACTATCTCCAGCTGCTGAGGTAGAAACTATTTTTCCTTTTGCTACATTAACAGTATATATTTCACCCTCATGAGTAAGTAGCAAGGCTCCCTCTCCACCACGAGAAACCAAGACATTTTTTGCACCCTTGTCCTGTAATTTTCTTGCATACTCTAGTATATCATCTATACTTGTAATTTCTACACCAAACATTTCACCCAGTTCAAATTGATTAGGTTTTACAATGAATGGATTGTATTTTAAAGTTTCCAAAACTAAATCTTTGTTGCTATCTATAATCAACTTAGCACCCTGATTTTTTACTTTTTCTGCAATTTTTACAAAATCACTTATTTGCATCCCTGTAATTATATTTCCTGAAAGAAATACTGTATCTAAAGAACTTAAAGTATCTAATTTTTCATAAAAAGATTTTAAGTTATCATTTGTTATTCCACTACTTTGACCGTTAATTTCTGTTTCGCTATCGGCTATTAATTTAATATTAATACGAGTTTTACCTGCCGTTTCAACAAAATCTGTTACTACTCCTTGCTTTTCTAATTCACTTTTAATAAAAGCACCCGTAAAACCAGAAACAAAACCTAGAGCCTTGGTTTTTTTACCTATATTATTCAGCAACATAGATATATTTATTCCCTTACCACCAACTACATATTCTGCTTCATTAGTTCTGTTTAGCTTACCTAGTTCTAATTTCTCAGGTCTAACAAGCATATCGATAGCTGGATTTAATGTTATTGTGTAATACACCCTATCCCTCCTTTTTAATTTTAATAATATTGTATTGATTATGATATTTTTCAGGTGCCTCATAAGTTACAATAGTAGATTCATCAAAATTTGAAAATTTATAAAATTTTCTGTGGTCGAATTTAGATATATCTGCTAAAATAAATTTTCTTTTGCTATTTTTTATAGCCAAAGATTTTAATATAGCCTCATTTTCATCAGCCGTAGATATACCAAAATCCAAATCCACTCCATTACAACCTATAAAACACACATCAAAACTATATTTAGAAAGTTGTTCATAAGCATTCATACCGATTATAGCTTGGGTTGAATGTTTAATAAGTCCACCCAATATTATTGTGTGTATCTTATTATCTAACAATTTTCTTAAGTGATAAGCAGAATTAGTAATTACCTTGATATTTCTATTTTTTAAATAGTCAATCATCTCATAAGTTGATGTCCCAGAATCCAAATATATAGTTTGCCCATTTTCTATAAAATTCTCACAAACATATTTAGCAACTTCTTTTTTATCTAAAGTAAATTCAGATTTTTTAGAAGTAATATTACTTTCTAGACCTCTTGTAGAATTTTTCTTGGCAGCTCCACCATGAGTTCTAAAAATTAAATTTTTTTCTTCTAATAAACTTAAATCTCTTCTTATAGTTGCTTCAGAAACATCACAAACAAGAACTAATTCTTGTAGAGAAACAATATTTTTCTCTTCTAATAATTGTAAAATTTTTCTTCTTCTCTCATTCATACTTTTCCCTCATACAAAGAAATTATAATTAATTTTTTTGATTAAAACAATCATTTTATTTATATTTTGCACAAAAACGAGCATATTTTCAAAAAATATGCTCGTTTTTCTAAGTTTATTTGATTGTTTTTCATTTAATAAAGTAAATCAGACCTTATCCAACCTTCTTTGCCATCATATACTACCCTAGACCAGTATTCCCCTGCATCATTAAGAAGAGTATATAATTCTTGAACAACATAACCTTGTCTTACTGCATCTAATATAAGACTTGTATCATTAGGTTCTTGCCTTAAATTAACACCAATTTCTGGAATAACTGTTTTTGAAACTTCATAAATCGGTGCTTTTTCTACTGTTGAACTAGGTGTAACTTCAGTAATTATAATTTCTTCTTGTTCTTGTGTATCTGGTCTTGCTACATTTGCAACTTCATTTGAAGCAGACTGTGCTGTATCTTCAGCCACTCTTTCTTCTGGTGTAGCATTTTCTTCTGCAACCTTATCTTCAATCACTTTTTCTTCAACTTTATTTTCTTTTTCTTTTTCAGCTAAACCACTAACAGTATAAGTCTTTTTAAATTCACCACTAACATGTAAATTATATTTTTTAATATCTTCTTCTTTTAGCTTAATAGTAACATCAACCCTATCACCATTTTTTAAGTCACTATTTTTACTATAAGATATTTCAGGTTTTTTTAATGCTTCATTTAATTCAGAATTATTAACTTTGGTATTTGTAACTTCTGGAACTTTTTTAATTTCTATATTAGCCTTACCTTGACCCTCATTTCCACTAGTAACAAAATTCACCTCATAAGCTGATAAATTTATATTCGCTTGCTTATTGTCATTAAAAAATCTCTGATATGCAAAATAAGTTGCAATTAAAGCTATAATTATAGCAAATATAGAAACTACATATGAAAATTTAAGTATTTTTGTTTTTTTAGTTCCTTCTTGTTTGTTATTATTAGCTTTTATTGGATTTCCATATTCATCACAGTAAACCTTATATTTTTTTCCTGCTTTATCATAATCAATAAAATATAAATTTCCTGCTTTATCTTGATATATCTCTACTTCAACTTCCATTGGATTTCCGTACTTATCACAATAAACTTTATAGGGTTTGTTATTTTTATCATACTCTACAAAATAGAAGTTCCCCGCTCCATCTTGGTATATTTCTTTTTTCATTAAATTCTCCTATCCTTCTAAGCATTAAAAGTTTCACAAGAAACAATTTAATTTTTACAAATTTTAAACATAAATTAATATAAAATATATTATACCATATAAAGTTTTTTATTTCTATCCCATTCTATCATTATGAAATTATTAGTAAATTATATAATTAAGTTAGCCAGTAGTACAAAAAAAGCATCTCATAGGATATACTTTTAGTAACTACAAAAAAAGGATACCAAGAGATGCAAGAACATTATAACACAAAAGGCAAACACATTACAGAAAAAGAGCGTTATTTAATTGAAAAATGGAAAAAAGAAGGAAAAAGTAACCGAGAAATCGCTAGATTATTAGGCAAAAATCACCAAACTATTAATAACGAAATTAAACGCGGACTGATTGATTTATCTTTTCATGGTGGCACTAAAGAATACTCTGCTCAAAAAGCACAGAATGATTATAATCATTTACGTTTAGCCGTAGGTAGAACGGATACGTGGACTGTAGAAAAAGAAAATGTAATCAGAGAAAAAATTATGGATAAATATTCCCCTGAAATGATTAGTCAATTACCAGATATGCCGTCTTTTACGACAATTTACACATGGATATATAAAGGATGGATAGCAGGTATTTCACGTAAACATCTGATTTACCCTAGAAAAACTAAACCAATAAAATCAAATGAAAAACGACCACCAAGAAAAACGAATGCCCTCTCTATTGAACAGCGACCACAAGAGATTAACGAACGAAAAGAAATTGGGCATTTTGAAATTGATTTAGTCATTTTAAACAAGAAACGTGGACAACAGTTATTGACATTAACAGACAGAAAAACACGCTATGAAATCATTCGTCTTATTCCTGATAAAACGGCCCAAAGTGTGAATACCGCTTTGACGTCTATTCAACAAGACTATTTAATTCGCTCTTTAACAGCTGATAATGGTTCTGAATTTTTAAGACTAGACGAAGCCATCACTTGTCCTATTTATTACGCACATCCGTTTTCTTCTTATGAACGAGGTAGTAACGAAAATGCAAATCGATTGATTAGACGATGGTTCCCAAAAGGCACAACAACCGTTACTCCTAACGAAGTAACGGCTGTTGAACAATGGATAAATCGTTATCCACGTAAATTATTTAATTATGTATGTCCTTATGACTTGCCTGAGGTGGCTAACTTACTATTGTAATTTGCGATTATGAAATTATTTATTAATTATTTTGTAATAGTTATAAAAAATAAAGGTAGTATATATACTACCTTTATTTTTTATCTAAAAATTTGAACCCCATAGTATTGACCATCTTTTACTAATACTTTAATTGAGACTGATTTAAATCCAGCTCTTAACATAACTGCGTTGTGTACTGGAGATTTTTTCCACCAATTAACTAAAGACGAAGCCCCGTTTCTTGAATAAGCAAGAATTTCAACATCCCCCATTTTCAATCCATCAAAAGCTGTTTTCCACTCTCTTCCGTCTAGTCTTTTGTGTAATTCCATTGGGTCTTTATAACCTCTTTTAACGAGCTTTGCAAATTCATCTGCTCTTACTTCTGTTCCAGATGCAATATCGTTATCACGTGCAAGAGCATTTAGTCCATTAGCAACACGATATTCATTTACCAATTTAAAAATTTCATCAGCTGCTGCTTGGTCAAAGTTACCTTCAACCACTTCTGATGTTGCTGGCTGTGGAACTGAACTAAATACTATTGCATTCACAACTGGTGTTGCTGGTTGTGGTGTAGGTTGTATCACTACTTCTGAAGCATGTGTTGCTTCTGCAGGTTTTACTGTTCTTGCAACTTCTGGTTCTGAACTTTCTTCTGTTGGCACCGCAACAACCTCTTCTTTTACTTCTGGGTCAAGAGTTTCTTTCGTCTCTGGTTTAGCTTCTTCCGTTTTCTCAACAGGTACTGGAACGTCTTGATCTTGTTCTTCTACTGTTGGTGTTAATGGTTCTACTACTTCTCTATCTAAATCATAAGAGACACTTACAGATAATTTGTGTCCGTTAATATTTGCATTTAATTCTACTGTTTCTCGGAAAACTTCTGTGTTTGGTAATATTTTTCCTTTTGCTTTTGTTACAGATTTTGGCAACTCTATTTCAAACTCAACACTTTTTCCTAAAGCTAAAGGTCTAGCATGTTTGAAAACTTTTGACATTTCTCCAACCTTTACTTTTATAGAAATATTTTCAACATCTTTGACCGCTTCAACAGTTAAATAGTATTTTCCATCTCTTTCTAGTACTTTAGTTTTAACATCAGCATTCTCATTCTCTACTTTTACTAGAGGTAAATCTTTTGCTGTTGCAATTTCTAGGGTTGAGAAATTAGTTAAAAATACTGTACTTGCTAAAACTCCACTTGTTAATTTAATTAATTTTTTCATCTTTAATACAATTCTCCTCAATTTTATAGTTACTTTAATACAAACTATATTATATATTTTCTTTATAAGATATTCAATACTTGTAATAAAAATGAAATATTTATTTAACAATTGTAATAAATATTAATTTTTATACTGTTTGTTATTCTAGTAACTATTTTTTTCTTCTTTGTATCTTTACCCTACGTATTGAATCAGAAAATACCGAAGCCAATAATATTCCTATCGCTATAGCTCCTGCTTGTAGTAAGGTATCAACACCAGTCTTTGCCCCAAATATATAATTTTTTGTAACTATGTGGTGCATTGTGTAATACAAACCATACCCAGGTATCAGTGGTATTATTCCTGTATAAATAAAAACAGTTGCTGGCATTTTTAATCTTTTCGAAGCATTACCTGCAGCTAAACCTACTAAAACAGCAGCTATTAATGTGCCTACAACTATATCTCCTGTTAAATTCCTACCCCAAATATATACAAGCCAAGCCATCGCTCCAATTAACGAACAATCAATCAAAGATTTTTTAGGAGCATTAAAAAATATTGCAAAAGCAAAAGTGATTATAAATCCTAAGCAAAATTGTATCATCAAATAAAATATATCATCAGAAAAATTTATCATAATCTTACTCCTAACTTAGTCTTAAGCCAACAACTACACCTAAAGCAATTGCTGTTGCTATAAAAAATGCCGCCATTGCTCCTACAATTCCTGACATATAATCTCCTGCCATAAAATCACGCACAGAATTTGTTATTTGCACGCCAGGAACTAGTGGCATAAGTCCTACAATAATTATAGATTGTGGATTAACCACATGAAAAGTTGAAGCTGCTAGATTAGCTAAAACTGTAGCCAACAAAGCACCTATAAAATTACTCAAGTAAAACATAACCTTATATTTAGTAGCGTATATCAAAAAATAAGCCTCTATTGCCATAATTATACAAGAATATATACTATCTTTAAAAGTTCCTCCGAACATTACAGCAAAAAAGGGAGCTGAAATAATTAAGGCTAAAACAACCGTTATATCACTATAAGGTTTAGTATATCTTATATTTTCTAAAGTAGCAAATGCTAGTTCTAAATCTTGACATTCTCCCGAAACAATTCTTCTTGATAAATCATTCATTAAGGAAATTTTTTCAAGATTCTTATCACCTATACTTATTCTTCTCATTGTAGTCATGTTAGATTCTTCATAAATAAAAGACACAATTACAAAATTATAAGAAACTAATACATTAATAGTTTGAATATTGCTGCAAGCTCCAAGAACTCTGTATAACGTATCCTCAACCCTATAAACCTCTGCACCATAGGACATCATCAATCTTCCTAGCTTTACGGTAAAATTCATTAAATCTTTAGCTTCTTTTTTATTTTTTAATTCCACAATTTCGCCTCCTAATATTTTATTTCAATATACTTTTTATCATATTTTTTTTGCTCTGTAAAGTAGCTATTTTATCTTTATTTAATTTTGTTGTTTTTTTTAATTCATTTAAGATATAATCTAATTTTTTTAATTCTTGTTCATATTTTTTTATAAAAACTTTATTTTTTTCTTGTGGTAAAAAAATTCCAAATAATTTTTCTTCCGCTGTTAAAGTCATTTTTCCTTTTTTGGCTACTATTATTTCGTAAATATGACCATCTTCTTCTAATATTTCTTCTGCTACAATATAGTAATTTAAATTTTCTAATTTTTCTCTTACTAGGTTACTTGCTACATTGGGTTGTAATATTAATTGCTCAACTCTTAGTAATTTTTCCTTACCTTCTTCTAATATATCGGCAATTAATTTACCACCCATACCACATATTGTTATTACTTCTATATTATCATCAGCCTTTATAACATCTAGTCCTGAACCTTTTCTACATTCTATAAAATTATTAAACCCATGCTCTGCGACATTCTTAATAGAACTCTTATGCGGTCCTTCTGCAACTTCACCAGCAAGAGCAAAATTTGTTTTATTTTCCTTAACTAGGTATATAGGGAGGTAGGCATGGTCGCTTCCTATATCTGCTAATCTGCTATATTCTATAAAATCAGCAACTTTTTTTAGTCTATTTTTTATATTTATATTCATTTATAACTCCTATTAGTCTAAAAAATCCTTACTAAAACTTGTTGTAATAATATTTTTTTTAGAATTTTCTAAGTCTTCTAATTCTTTTATTACTTCTTTTCCATATTTTTTGTTTAAGGTGCGAATTACTTGTTTTACTTTTATATAGCTACGTTCAGCATAATCTGTAAAAATATCTAACTGCTCTTTTATGCTATCCATTTTAATAACATTATTAAGAGAAAGACCCAAAAGACGTATTCCCTTATCAAAAGAATAATTTGTCAAAAGTAAGTTTAAGGCATATTCATATATTTCATTTTCATCATTTGTATATTTTGGAATTTTTTGACTTCTTGTTATACTTTTAAAGTCATTAAACTTTATAATTATTGATATATTATTCCCAACATATCTTCTGTTTTTTGCCCTGTTTGCTACTTTTTTAGCAAGTTTTTTTATTTCATTAGTTATTTCTTGGTCTTCTTCTAAATCTTTGGGATATGTTTTAGAATTTCCTATGGATTTTCTATCTATCTTTAATTTTAATTTTCTATTATCCTTACCCTTAGCTTTTTGCTTTAATCTTAAACCATGTATTCCTAAAATACTATTTAAAATAACTTCATTAGCTTCAGCTATATCACCTATAGTTTTTATTCCGTAATCTCTTAATTTTTTTGCAGAAGATTTTCCACAGCCGTGCATTTTTCCAACATCTAAATTCCACAATATATCCTTATAATTTTTTCTGTTTATTATTGTAAAACCCCTAGGTTTTTTCATATTAGATGCCATTTTAGCAAAAAATTTATTATAGGAAACTCCGACACTAGAGGATAAGTCTAATTCTTTATATATTCTTCTTTGAATGATAGCCATAACTTTTATAGGTTCTTTTAAATCGCTCAAGTCAATATAGGCTTCATCTATTGAAACTATCTCTACTTTAGGAGTGTAGGTTTTTATTAAATCAAAAACTTTTTTTGATTCTTCTTGATACAATTCAAAATTTGGTCGCATTAATTTAAGAGTAGGACAAAGCCTCTTAGCTTCTCCTACTCTCATAGTTGTTTTTATACCATAGGCTCTAGCCTCATAGTTTGATGTAACAATTATTCCATTACGCTCACGAACTACACCAGATATGGCTAGGGGTTTTCCTTTCAATGAGGGATTATACTTTTCCTCAACAGCGGCATAAAAGCAATTCATATCTATGTGTGCTATTACACTTGTCATAAAAACTTCCTTTATTAACTTAATTATACTATTGTGAAATTCACTACTATAATGGGTCTGCGTTTTGTGTTATCGTATAATAAACTTGACAACATACTGCGAATTTCTGCTTTAATTAAAGAACATTCTCTTAAAGAACGTATAGGATTATTTTCTATATATTCTGACACTCTTTCTTCCGCTTCTTTTATTAATTCTGCACTTTTCTTAACATAGACAAAGCCATTAGTTTGAATACAAGGTTTGCCTAATAATTCTTTTGTTTTTCTGCTTATTGCATAAGAAGCAACAAAAATACCCTCATTAGCTAATACTTTTCTATCTTTTAAAACACCAGCTTCTACATCTCCAACACTCTTACCATCAACAAGAACATTTCCCACTGGAACATTATTTTTTAAAACTTGTGTTTTTTGTCCAAGAATTTCTAATGTGCTACCCTTTTCCAATAGATAAACATTTTCTCTTGCTACTCCTGTTTCCACTGCTAATTCTGCATGTTTTTTTAAATTTCTATACTCTCCCTGAACAGGAATAAAATATTTTGGATTTAGCATATTTAACATTAATTTTAACTCTTCTTTTGTCGCATGACTTGAAGCGTGTAATCTTTTTGATGAAGCTACAACATTAGCTCCTAATTGTACCAACAAATTTAAAGTTTCATATAACATAACTTCCATAGTTGGTGAGGGTGTTGCTGCTACCATTACCGTGTCGTCTTGCTCTATCTTTATGCCTTCAACTTTTTTCTCGGTTATATTTTTTATTGCTTCTATCGGTTCTCCCTGCTCTCCAGAAGATAATATTAATATTTCATTTTTAGGATAATTTTGCAATTCATCTGTTTTTATAAATTTCTCATCTTCAATTTTCATGTATCCTAGTTTTCTGGCAGTTTTTATTGAATTGTTTATCGCTTCTCCTAGTAGCAATATTTTTCTACCTTGGTTTAAGGCTGAATTTACTATATGGGTCATTGTTAAAAAATTAGAGGCATAGCAAGTTACAATAAGTCGTTTGTTGGCTTGACTTAAGGCTGAATCTATTTGTTCTGCCGCTTCTTGCTCTGGTATATTATGACCTGCTGTGTTGGCATTACTAGAATCACTTAGTAGGGCAAGGACGCCGCTTTGTCCCAATTTTGCAATTTCAAACATATCAGCCTTATATTCTCTACTTACTGATTGGTCAAACTTAAATTCTCCAGTATAAACTATATTCCCTTGTGAAGTAGTTAATGTTATACCTAAAGAATCAGGCATAGAATAAGTAGTTTTAAAGAATGATACTGTTGTATTGTTAAATTTATAAGCACTCTTACTATTTACATAGTTAAATTTTAAACGTTTTTTTATACCCAACTGTCTTAAATTATTTTTTAATATTTCTAGTGCCAACTTAGAACCAAAAATAGGGCAATTAATTTTATCTACAATATAGGGTATTGCTCCCATGGAACTTACATGTCCGTTAGATAAAAATATTCCTTTTAGCTTTTCTTTGTTTTTTACTATATATGTAATATCAGGAATAACTGCATCTATTCCTATCATTTCAACTTCTGGGAACATTAATCCTGCATCTAATAAAAACATCTCATCATTTATTTCTATTAAATACATATTTTTGGCAATTTCTTCAACACCACCTAGTGGAGTTATTTTTATTTTTTCCTTGTTATTCTTTTTAATTAATTTTATGTTCATTTCAAACCTCTTTTCCTTATCATAGATTTTATGGGTTCAAAATCTCGTCTATGAATATCACAGATACCATGATTTTTTAAACCCTCTAAATGTTTTTTTGTTCCATATCCCTTATTATTTTCAAAATCATAATAAGAATATTTTTTTGCATATTCTTTCATTAAGTTATCTCTACATACCTTGGCTATTACTGAAGCAGCAGCGATAGAAACACTCTTGTCATCTCCCTTAATTATACTAAAATTTGGTGTTTCTAAATCATCTAAAGGCATGGCATCTACCAAAATAAAATCTGGCTTGACACTTAATTTTTTTATAGCCATTTTCATTGCTATCTTTGTTGCTGAATAAATATTATATTTTTCAATTTCATAATTATCTAATTCTACTATTGCATAGCTGACAGCTTCAGAAATTATTTTTTTATACAATTCTTCTCTTTTAGCACTAGATAATTTTTTCGAATCACACAAACCAGGAAAATAACTATCTTTTTTTAAAATTACCGAGGCGACAACAAGAGGTCCTGCCAAAGATCCCCTACCGACTTCGTCTATTCCACAAATGTAATTATATCCTAACTTGTAACATTTTTCTTCATATATAGTTCTTTTTTTGTATTCTTCTTTTAAAATTTCTTTTTCTTTTTCTGCTTTATAATATGCTGCCAGTAAATTTTTTACTCCAACTCTTTTGTCTTGTGATAACTGTAATAATGTTTCTTGTGAAACGCTACTTGTTGATAAAATTTCTTTTATTTCTTTAATTTTCATCAGAAAAAATTTCTCCATAATTGTCAAGAGTTATTAAACCAAATTTTTGAGTTCTAAAATCTTGTATTAATAATTTTATTGTACTCTCATAATCATAGTCGCCAGCTATTAACTTAAATCTTTTTTTTGCTATTTTTTCCATAATTATAAGGTTATCTTCGTCTTTTTCCACTTCTATATTATATAGTCTATTCAAATTTTCTAAATAATTTTTTTTCAAAAATTCTATTAAATATAAACTTACTTCATCTAGCGGTGTTATATCATCTTTTATAGAACCTACTAAACTTAATTTTTTTCCTATTTCTTGGTTGGCAAATTTTGGCATTAATATTCCTGGTGTATCCAACAATTCTATATCTTTATTTAATTTTAACCACTGCTGTTTTTTTGTAACCCCTGGTTTGTTGGCGGTATTTGCTATATTTTTTTTAATAATTTTATTTATAAAAGTTGATTTTCCTACGTTGGGAATACCAACAACCATAGAACGAATAACTCTAGGTTTTATTCCTTTATCAACCATTCTTGAAATTTTTTCTGCTAATTCTTCACGGGCTTTGTTTATTATATCATTTAAATTGTTAGAATTTTTTGAATCGGCATATGCTACTATATAACCTTTTTTTTCAAAGTATTCTTTCCATTTAGCAGTTTCTTTTTTGTTGCATAAGTCTATTTTGTTAAAAATAATTACTTTTTTTTTGTCCTTTAATAATTCGTCTATGTAGTTGTTATGAGAGGAGAAAGGGCATCTTGCGTCTGCCAGCTCAAAAACAATATCTACTAATTTTAATTTTTCTTTTATTTCTCTTGTTGCCTTTGCCATATGACCCGGAAACCATTGTATTACCATATTAATTCTCCTTATAATTTTTACATAAGACTACAATTATATATTATACTGTTATTTGCAATTTTTTTCTAGTTTATTGTTATTTTAAAACAAAAAAGCAAGCCGAAATTTTTGGCTTGCTTTTTATAAAATATTATTTTTCTAAATTTCTAAGCTTTTAATAATTTCTTTTGCTTCTTTAAATAAAGCTTCTATTATTTCTTTTACTGATTTTTCTTCTTTTATTAAACCTGCTATTTGCCCAGACATTACTATTCCCTCTTTTATATTTCCTTGCAGGATAGCCTTGTTCAATGCTTTTGATTTTAATTTTTCTAGTTCTTCTCTTGTTCCTTGAGAAATTTCTAAGTTGTAATATTTTTCTATAATTTCATTTTTTATACTTCTAAAAGGAATACCTTTTTGTCTGCCAACAACAAATGTTGATGTGTCTGTGGCGTTTATAATAGCTTCTTTAAATTCTTGTGGTACTGAACATTCTTTTGCAGTTAAAAATAAAGTTCCGAGTTGAACTCCTTTTGCTCCTAATGCAAAAGTAGCTACAAGACCCCTACCATCTGCTATCCCTCCAGCAACAATAACCGGTATTTTTACAGCATCTACTATTTGTGGAACTAGACTTAGGTTTGTTGTTTCTCCTATATGACCTCCAGACTCCATTCCTTCAGCTACCACAGCATCAACACCTAATTCTTCCATTTTTTTAGCTACTTTTACGTTAGGAATTACTGCTATTACTTTTATTCCATTTTCTTTTAAAGTAGGCATATAGGGTTTGGGTGTTCCTGCTCCTGTTGAAACAATTTTTACACCCTCTTCTATTATAACTTCTATTAATTCTGGAATATTTTTATTCATAAGCATTAAATTTACAGCAAAGGGTTTATCTGTTAATGCTCTTGTTTTTCTTATTTCTTCTCTAAGTTCTTGGCTAGTCATTCCAGAAGAAGCTAATATTCCCAATCCTCCTGCATTTTATACTGCAGAGGCAAGTTTTGCATCTGCAATCATTGTCATTCCACCTTGTAGTATAGGATATTTTATATTAAATAATTTTGTTATATTCATTTTTCTACCTCCTTATTTTATTTAATTATAGCATATTTTTACTTGTTATAAAACATAAATAAAACTAGGAATAATTTCCTAGTTTATTTTTCTTTTATTATATTGTAGTATGTTCTTGATGTTACTGTGTAAATTATTATATAAAATACACTAAAGATTATAAAGGTTGTTCCCATAGCATACAGGAATATTTTTGTATTAGTTAGGCTAAATAATTTTAGTAATTTTTCAATAAATGGATATACAAATATTACATGGCTTGCTGCTACTAATAGGGGGGCAAAAAATATTAGTAAAACTTGTCCTTTTATTGAAGATTTTATTTCTTTTTCTTCTAAACCGACCTGTTGCATAATTTTGAATTTATCTTTGTCGTCATATCCTTCAGATATTTGTTTGTAGTACATAATAACTACTTGAGAAATTATAAAAATAGCACTTATTATTATTCCTATGAAGTAAAATGAAGAAACAAATCCTTTTATATCTTTTGAAGCTGTTTCCTTATTAACTATATCTATAAATTGAAAATTATCACCAACATCTTCTACAAATTTAAACTCTTTTCTGTTTACTTGTTTTGAAATTTGACCTAATGCAGTTGCAAGTTTTTCTGAGTTATTTTTATTTTCTATATTAAATGCGTATAAATTATTATAAGTAAGCCTGCTTGCATATTCTTCTCCTAATTTATTAATGGCTTCTTGTTTAATTTTTTCTAAGACTTGTCTATCTTTTACTACAATATAATAAGTATCCGTAATATTAGCAAGAGCTTTTGCAGCTTGAATAGTTTTATCTGCCCTAGCCTTAACTTTAAAATCTATCGTGTTTGCTCTAAATGTAGATTTTTCTTCTTTGTTTCTTGGGTCTTCAAATAATATTTCATCATCTGCTAAAGATATATTGGTATTATTTGTTTTATTATAGTCTTCTAAAGTTATATATATTGTTAGTAAGGCTTTTGATAAGTCAGAATAATTTGCTTCTTTAAATTCTATTCCCTCTTTTGTTTTAGCTCCAGCTATTGCCATATATGTGTAATCTAGTTGGTCTTTTTTTATTTCCTTATTTTCTGCAACTATTTTTTCTATTTCTTTTGTCAGCTGATTTTTATTAGCTTTTGAGTTGGTAGATATTTCTACCATTATATCTCTTGGATAAGATGTATTTATTAAATCTTTTGTCCCAAAATATAGGCTTGATGTTGAACCTAGAGTTACTAAAACCATTGTTGATAATATACAGATATTTGCTAGGCCAAGAGCATTTCTTTTTATTCTAAATAGTAGGTTTGAAATACTAATAAAATTTTTTGTTTTGTAGTAATAATTTTTATTATTTTTTAAGATTTTTAAAGTAAAAATACTAAAACTTGTAAATAGTAAGTAAGTTCCTATTATTACTGCTAATACTGCATAAAAAAATACAGAAAGAGCTTTTAAGGGTGTTTCTATGGTTACAGCTGAATAGTAGCCATATCCTATAAGACCTAGGGCTATTAATGATAATATTATTCGACCTTTGGGTTCTTTTTCTGCCCTTTGATTATCTTTTAGTAAGCCTATTATATTTATTCTTTTAATTTTTATAATTGCCTTTAATATTATTAGTAGATAAATTATTGAAAATAAAAGTATTATTATGCTTATTGCTTTTATCGAAAAATTAAAACCTAGCTTTACTTCTTCTCCCAGTAGTTTTAAAAATGATAAGTAGGCTAATTTATCTAATATTATGCCTAGTGTTAAACCAAAAAAAGTAGAAATAAATCCTGTGTATAAAGTTTCTAAACTTATTACTCTTATTATTTGATTTTTTGTCATACCCAAGACTGAGTACAGACCCATTTCCTTAGTACGTTTTTTTATTAAAAATGAATAAGTATAAAATAGAAATACGGTAATAAATATAGCTACAATTACTTGTCCGAATGTTAATAATTGTTTCGTTGCTGAAGCTCCTCTTAATTTTGCTATGTTTTCATTATTTCTTAGTGATGTAATGATATAAAATAGGGTTACCATAAACATAGATGATAAAATATAGGGTAGGGTTAAACTTTTATTATTTTTTATATTATTAAAAGCTAATTTGCCATAAAATAATTTAGTCATTTTCTATCCCTCCTGTTTGTATAAGACTTAGTGCCTCTGTAATTTTTTGATACATTTCTGTTGAAGTATTTGTTCCTTTATAAATTTCATGGAAAACTATTCCGTCTTTTATAAATAAAACTCTTTTTGCCCTGCTGGCTGTTTTTACTGAGTGAGTTACCATCATTATAGTGTGTCCAACCCTATTTATTTCTTCAAATATATCTAATAAATTTTCTGTTGATTTTGAATCCAAGGCTCCTGTCGGTTCATCTGCCAATATAATTTTTGGTTGAGTTATTATGGCTCTAGCGACTGCTACTCTTTGTTTTTGACCTCCTGATACCTGATATGGATACTTGTTTAATAATTTTGTAAGTCCTAAAGGTTTACTAACCTGCTCTAATTTTTTATCCATTTCCTTGTAAGATTTTTTTGCTAAAACTAGGGGCAATAGTATATTATCTTTTAAAGTAAAATTATCTAATAAGTTGAAATCTTGAAATACAAAACCTAAATTTTCTTTTCTAAAATTAGCTAAATCTTTTTCTTTTATTGTAGCTAAACTTTTTCCGTCTATAATTACTTCTCCTGATGTTTCCCTATCAAAAGTAGCCATTATATTTAAAAGGGTTGTTTTTCCGCTACCACTCTCTCCCATTATGGCAACAAATTCTCCCTTGTTTACGGAAAAATTAACATCTTTTAATGCTTCTGTTGCACTTCCTCCAAAACGATTTGTATATATTTTTTTTAAATTTTTCACTTCTAATAACATATTTTTTCTCCTTTTACTAATTTTTTATTTGTTTTATAGTTCTATTTTATCTTGAATTTTTTGTCTTTTCCATAGAATTTCCTTACAAAATAAAAAACAATCTTACAAAAATGTAAGATTATTTTTTTAAAAAATTTTTTATAATATTATATCTTTATCAAAGCTTATTTTAACTCTTGTTCCCTTATTTATTTCCGAATCAATATCTATTAAAAATCCTAACTTATCTACTGTTTTTTTAGTAAGATACAGACCTAATCCACTAGATTTTTTTTCTTTTCTTCCGTTAAATCCTGTATAACCCTTATCAAAAATTCTTGGTAAGTTATCGGCTGATATACCTATTCCTGTATCTTCTATTATCAAACTATTTTCTTTTCTGTATATTTTGATAACTCCTTGTTTTTTTGAATATTTTATAGCATTATTTATTATTTGTTCTAAAATAAATTCCAACCATTTTTGGTCGCTTATTATACTTAAATCTATCTGTGTGTATTCTATATTTAAGTTTTTACTAAAAAATAGGATTGCATATTTTTTTAAGACATTATTTATTGCTTCTGATATTTTTATTTTTTCAATAACTAGGTCGTTTTTATTGTTATCCAACCTTAAATAACTATTTACCATGTTTACATACTGTTCAATTTTAAATAATTCTATTTCTTCTTGTTTTTTATTTTCATCTTCTGAATTTTCTATTAAAAAACTCAAGGCTGCTATGGGGGTTTTTATTTGATGAACCCACATTGTATAGTAGTCTATTATTTCTTTTGTTTCTTGCCTATTTTTTTCTATTATTTTTTTGTTTTCTTCTATTAACTTGTTTATTACATCTATATATTTATTTTCTACTATGTTTTCACTTTTATCTATTTTTTTTAATTCTGTATATAAATTATTTTTTAAAATTTCTAAATTTTGATATTTCCTTGAAAATATTGAAAAATCATATAAAAAATATAAAATCAAAATAAGAACTTCTATAAATATAGGATATAATACTGCTTCTGTTTCTACATCATATAAAAATATTGTTGAAAAAATTAGTAAAATATTACTTATAATTAAAATGCTAAATAATATTATTTGTTTTTTGAGATAACTTAGCAATATTTTTTTCATATTAGATAGCCCCTACCTTTTTTCGTTACTATTAAATTTTCTATTCCTATATTTTCTAATTTTTTTCTTAATCTATTTATGTTTACAGATAGGGTGTTTTCATCAATAAAAGTATCACTTTCCCACAATTCTTTCATCAACAAATCTCTACTAACTATATTTTCCCTGTGTTCTAGTAATAAATTTAATATTTTGCTTTCGTTTTTTGTTAATTCTTCTGTTTTTCCTTTGTAGCTAACTATATCTTTATTTAAATCAAAAATTATATCCTTATAGACTAATAATTGTTGCTCTGAATTAAAATTATAAGTTCTTCTAACTATGGCATCTATTTTTGCTTTTAAAATAACTAATTTGAATGGTTTAGCTATAAAATCATCAGCTCCCACAGATACTGCCATAACTATATTCATATCATCACTAGCAGAGGATATAAATATTATAGGTTTTTTTGATATTTTTCTTATTTTTTCACAATAATAATAACCATCATAGTAGGGTAAATTTATATCCAGTAATACTATATCAGGAGAAAAATTTATAAAATCACTTATTACATTTTCAAAGTTTTCTACTATTTTTGTTTGAAAATTCCATTTTTCTAAATATTTGGCTATACTTTCTGCTATTACAGTATCATCTTCTACTATTAATATTTTATACATATTTTCCTCCTTTTTGTACTTTTTAACTTTTTTGTTTCACATAAAACATTTATTTTCCTAAACAAAATCTACTAAATAATTCATTTATTAATTCTTCGCTCGTATTTTCTCCTATTACTTCTCCTAAAAGATTAAAAGTTTTTGTATAATCTATTAAAACCATGTCAACTTCTAATCCAGCTTGAGCTGCATTTATTGCTTCATTTAAACTTTCTAAGGCTCTTGTTATTAGGTTTACTTGTCTTGTATTTGATAAGTATGTTGCATCTTTTGGTTTTGTTTTTCCTTCAAAAAATAAATTTCTTATACTTTTTTCTAAGTCTTCTATTCCTTGATATGTTGTCATTGATGTTTTTATGATAGGGTGATTGTAACCTAAACTTTCTACTTCTGTAATATCTATTTTTGTTTCTAGGTCTAATTTATTTAATATTATTATGGTTTGTTTATCTTCTGTTAATTTTAGTAATTCTTTATCCTTGTCTGTTAATTTTTCATTACTATTTATTAAAAACAAAACTAAGTCAGCTTGTTTTAAAACTTCTCTACTACGTTCTACTCCTATTTTTTCTACCACATCTTCTGTATCTCTAATTCCTGCAGTATCTATTAATTTTATCGGAACTCCTTTTATATTAACATATTCTTCCAAAACATCTCTTGTTGTTCCTGCTATATCTGTTACTATCGCCTTGTTTTCTTGTAGTAAATTATTTAAAAGGGAACTTTTACCAACATTTGGTCTTCCTATTATAGCTGTATTCAATCCTTCTTTAATAATTTTTCCTTGTTTTGATGTTTCTAATAAATTTTCTAAACTTTCTTTTATACTAACAGATTTTTCTAGTATTGTTTTTGTTGTTTCTATTTCTAAGTCATCATACTCTGGATAATCAATATTAACTTCTACAACTGCTATTATATCTAATATTTCTGCCCTTAATTTTTTTATTAGACTTGATAATCTTCCCTGTATTTGATTATTCGCTAGTAAACTTGCTTCTGTTGTTTTACTCTTAATAAAATCAATTACTGCTTCTGCTTGTGATAGATCTATTCTACCATTTAAAAATGCTCTTTTTGTAAATTCTCCAGGTTCTGCTAATCTTGCTCCATTATCAAGACATAGTTGTAATATTTTTTGTATTGTTACTATTCCACCGTGGCAGTTTATTTCTATTATATCTTCACAGGTATAAGTTTTAGGTGTTGCCATTTTTACAAGCATTATTTCTTCTATTTTTTCTTTGTTTTCTGGATTTATTACATGACCGTAATTTATAGTATGGCTGTCTATATTTTTAATTTTTTTATCTTTAGGAAGTTTTATTATTTTATCTGCTATTGCAAATGCCTCACTTCCACTAAGTCTTACTATTCCGATTGCTCCTTCTCCAAGGGCTGTTGATATTGCTGCTATTGTCTCACTCATAATATTTTCTCTTTCTTCTTTTATAAAAATAGGGTACAAAGATTTTTCTCTGCACCCTTATCTTTAATATAATTTTAATTCTTCTATTATTTCTTCTAAATCTGTTTTAGAAAAATCTTTTTTCAAAAATCCTTTTGCTCCATTATTTATAGCCTGTCTTTTGTAAATAGGTAAATGTCCAACACTACTGCAGATAATTATTTTTGCTGTTGGATATTTTTTTACAATTTCTTTTGTTGCTTCTAAACCATCTAACTCTGGCATACAAATATCCATTATTACAAAATCTGGTTGTTTTTTTTCATACATTGCTATACCTTCTTTTCCAGTATAGGCAAAATAAGGTTCTAAACCACATTCTTTAGCTATATCCCCTGCTCTTTTGTAATAATAAAAACTATCTTCTACTATAAGCACATTTTTCATACCGACTCCTATTTAGCTGTTATTACTAAATATCTATGTGGTTCTTTGCCGTGAGATTCTGTTTCTACATTTTTTATTTCACTCAAGGCATTATGAATTATTTTTCTTTCAAAACTTGTCATAGGTTCAAGTTGAACTGGTTTTCCTAATTTTTTAGATTTTTTAGCCATATTTATAGCCAATTCTTCTAAAGTTTCTTTTCTATTTTCCCTATATTCATCACAGTCAATATTTATTCTAAAATAAGATTTTGTGAATTTTTTTGCATAGTTATTAGCTAAAAACTGCAGGCTGTTTAATGTGTTACCTCTTTTTCCTATTAGTAGACTTGTACTTTCTACTTCTGTTATTCTCAAAGTGTAATTTTTGTTTCCTTCTTCTATAAAGACTAATTTTGCAGTATCAAACCCCATAGAATGTACTATTTTTGTCATATAGTCTACTATTTTATCTTTGTTTAAAACTATTAAATCTTCTCTTTTTTTATTTTCTTCTTTTACTACAACTTCTTCTTTTATTTCTTCTACTGGTTCTTCTATTACTTCTTTTTTAGGAACAGCTGAAACTTTAGGTTGTGTTTTTAATAGAGAATTTTTTATTTTTTCCTTATCATATTCAGGTTCTAGTGGAATTAATTTAACCCTCGCTTCTTTTTTAAACAGACCTAAAATTCCATTGTTTCCTGCTTCTTCTACTTCTATTTTTACATTTTCTTCTGTCAAAAATAAATCTTTTAAACCTTTTTTTATAGCCTCATCTACACTACTAGCTACATATACATATTCATTCATTATTTTTACCTCTTTTTAATAAATTTGTTTTTGTTAATATATGATTTATAGATTTTAAAAATTCATCAAAAGTAATATCCATAGCTGCCTTTCTTAAAATTATAATAATATCATAATTTTTTAGTAAATTTTTATGTTCTTTTATACTTTCCCTTACATAACGTTTTAATTTATTTCTTTTGTTGGCTTTTCCTAATTTTTTACTAACAGACAGACCTAATCTAAAATGTTCTAAATTATTTTTACTATAATAAATAACAAATTGCCTATTAGCAAAACTTTTTTTTTCTTTTATTATTCTATTAAAATCTTTTTCCTTTTTTATCCGATATTCTTTTTTCATTTGTGAACCTTTCTATGTTATATATTTTAACAGTTTATACTTGTTTTTACAACCACAACAAATAAAAAAAGAAGTTTAAAATAAAATTTATCCTAAACTTCTCTATATTTCATATATTTTATGCAGAAAGAACTTTTCTTCCTTTAGCTCTGCGTCTTGATAAAACATTTCTTCCATTTTTAGAACTCATACGAGCTCTGAAACCATGAACTTTTGAATGTTTTCTCTTATTTGGCTGATAAGTACGTTTCATTTTAATCCTCCTCGAGTTTTATTTAATATGATAGATGTAATAACTATAAGATGTTATCACAATATTATTAAAAAATCAAGTTAAAAATTTTTTCAAAATAATTTTATATTAATTTTTTATTATCTGTTAAAAAATTTTTTTCTAAAATTTAAAATAACATTTTTTAAAAAGTTTTTAAAAAAAATAAAAAAATTAAATTTTTTATTTTTCCACAGGTTT